>CAWIRK010000004.1:0-537989 GCA_963838555.1 uncultured Acidobacteriaceae bacterium
TACGCAACGAGTGGCTTCTGCAGTGGAAAATTGCAGACCGTTAGCATGTTCCAGAGTGCCCTCGTGTGTCAGCGCCGTGGATGAAACGTCCATTTTTTTGGATAGAACCAGAGACCAGTCTGAGCTAACTAGTTCAAGTCTTTGTTCTAGATTCGGCAAATCCCCAAGTAGAAAACTCAACTTCGAGATTGTTTCGTTTCCACTAATGACAATGGGAGACCTTAGTGGATTTACTTGGATGAAATTATCCTGATCGTCAGAATTACTTGGGATGCAATCAACCCAGTCGGAGCCCGCGAGTCTTAGTTTCATCGCCGAGCCAATGTACGCTCCAAATCGTTCCTTTGGGGAACATGGAATCCGAACCACTAGGTCGAGCGTTCTACTGAAATCCGAAAACACCTCGGCGGGCTCATTGATCGTTATTCCATCGGCCACAAACTCACAGGGGAAGCTTCCTAAGCTAACCATATCTCCCCTAAGAGTAACTCTCAGCTAAGTAAAGCGCCCCCAGAATCTTAGAGTTCCATGGCGAACTGGTAGGAGGGTTCGTAGGTGGTGGGTTTGGGTTCGGTGGAGAGGTCGAGGATGAGGCGCTCGAGGACGAGGAGTTTGTTGGCGGGGGAGCTGCGGAGTTCGAGGTCGGCGCGGGCTACGAGGCGGATGGCTCGGGTGAGTTCGCGGCGGGATTTGTAGCGGCGGGCTTGCTTGATGAGGTCTTCGGCGGCGAAGGGGGGCATGCGGAAGCCCTGCCAGAGGACCTGCCAGATGGCTCGGGGGTCGCGAACGTTTTTTTCCGAGATGATGAGCATCTGGCGGAAGGTTCGGGCCAGCATGTAGAGATGGCCGATGGCGGCGTCTTCGCCTCCGTCGGAGGCGTTGAGGAGGCCGTGGAGGAGGAGGAGGGCTCGGGGGCGGTCTTTGGAGCTGATGGCGTCGGTGAGCTCGTAGAGGCTGCGCTGCTTGGCGGCGAGGACCATGGTTTCTACGTCGCCCAGGGTGACCCTGTTTTTGGTGATGGGCGCGGTTTGTGGCTGAATGGTTCGATCGGTTTTGGCGGCGTTGAGTTCTTCGGGCTCCTTCGACTCCGCGCGATGCGCTTCGCTCAGGATGACACTGTTATAGGGATTTTGTGCCGCTTCACCCACCTTATCTTCGCGAAGGTGGGGCACCCGGTTCTGTGCTGGTGCGGAGACGTAGAGGAGGAGTTTTTCGAACTCGCTGGCGATGAGCATCATGTCGGCGCCGAGGGCGTCGACTAGTTCGCGGGCGGCGTCGGGGTCGAACTTGATGTTGCGGGATTCGGCGGTGGTGGTGACCCATTTGATGGCGTCGTTTTCATCGACGCGGGCCAGTTCGACGAGGCCGCACCAATCGCCGAGGGTTTCGCGGATCTTTTCGTAGCGGTCTTTGTCCTGGTAGTCCATCTTGCGGAGGTCGGTGGGGATGCGGAGGTGGTCGGCTACGAAGACGATGAGGGCTTGTGGGTTGGGGGAGCGGAAGTACGCGTCGATGGCGGCGAATTCTTCTTTCTTTGATCCGCGGCCGTAGAGGGTTTTTAAGTTGCGAATGAAGAGGACCTGGAAGGGCGCCATGAGGGAGGGGGTCTGGGCGCGGTCGAGGATCTCGAAGATGCTGGTGTCGGCGAGGTCGAGGTCGTGGAGGCTAAAGTCGCGGGAGTCTTCGGGCGTCAGGGTGGAGAGGACGGCTTTCCGGCAGCGGTCGTAAAGGAAGACCTCGTCGCCGATGAGGACGTAGCCGGGCTTGAGGGATGGTGTGGCGATTTCGGCGATGAAGCGGTCGGTGGAGGCGAAGCTCTTTAGTGGAGTCACGCTTTCGTTTCCTCCGAACTGCGACCGAATGCTCGGGCGTAAATGAGAATAGCGAAGATAACGAGGGCGTAGAAGGCGAAATTGAGCCAGATGACGGCTGTGATCATATCGCCATCTATTTCGCCAGTGAAGTGGCTGCTCAGAAACTTGCGACAGAAAAATGTGCCTGGCTCCAAGATATAGCCGAGAGCGCCAAGCGAGCCGAAGACGCCCGCGGCAGTGACCAGACACGCCAGTAAGAGCGAGAGCGCAACGCAAAGGACGATCCTTTTGAGCATCAGAAGGACTCCAGCATATCGCTAACGATGGTGTGGGCGAACTCGCGGGCGACGCGTCGGACGGCGTAACCGTCCTCCTGGATGAAGCCGCTGAGGTCCTGGGTGGACTGGAACTGCTCGCGGTAGAGGATGGAGTCGTTGCGGTAGAGGATGTGGCCGTCGTGGGCGGTGAGGACGACTTTGGCGGTGATGGAGACGAGATAGCTGGAGGATTCGCCGGTGGTGGCGTCGTAGGTGAGGGGGGCGATGGTCTGGGTGAGGATGGTGCCGTGGAAGGTGGCGTCGGCGTCGGGGGAATCGGAGTTGATGATCTGGTATTTGGTGCGCGTGTTGAGCTCGCGGATGGTGGCCTGGGTGAAGACCATCTCAGTGTGGAAGGCCTGGGCGTGGGTGGCGAAGATGGGGACGGCTAGGGTGCGGACGTTGGCGGGGATGTGGGTGGCAGAGCCGGCCTGATGATAGCCGCATCCGGTGAGGGTGGTCATGATGAGCAGCGTGAGGAGGCGGAAACGCATCGGCTGGATCTATTGTCGCATTGGCGGGATTTTGTCCCAAAAAAAAATGCCGTGGTGGAAGTCTGATTTTTACGGGGGGTTTTGCGGAATTTGAGTTCTTTGTGATGGTTTTTTGGTGGTGAGTTCGTGGCGAGTTTGTGGTTTTTTGTGGCGATTGGGATGGTGGTTTTTGGGCACTGAAAAATTGTCACTTTCTGAAAATAATTCTGTGGATTTCCCGTGCCGGATGGGAGGAGGATCAGGTGGCGGCGTCGCTGACGGTGGGGATGTGCTGGAGGTGGGTGTCCTTGAAGTGGGTTGGGTATTTGAGGCCGTAGCCGAGGAGACGGTCGAGGGCGATGTGGGCTGTCCAGATGAGGGCGAGTTCGGTGGCGAGATGCTGCTGGACGATGTAGCTGAGGAGCAGGAGGGCCAGGGGTAGGGTAATGGTGTGGACGAGGTTGTAGGACGCTGCGCCGACGCGGGTGTTCACGAGATAGCCCAGCATGAAGAGGTCGGGAGTGAGGATGAGCAGGGCGAAGAGGAGCCAGCTATAGTGGAGGTGTTGGTAGGCGTAGAGAGTGAGGATGAGGAGGGCAGATTCCTCGGTGCGGAGGAGGGTGGCGGGGCGGATGAGCATGGATCGTTTATACGGGTTTTTTGGGGGGATGGTTCGCTGGGTCGCGGGAGGGAAAGCGGATTACTTCGCTGCGCTGCGGAATGACAAACGGCGAAGGCGTTGAGGCCGGTTGAGTGCTTACCATCACACCCTTCGCAAAGTGCGCGAAGGATGGGGCACCCGGCACCCGGAGATGTTGGCTGGTGGAGGAGAACAAACCAGGGCAACAGCAGATCCCTACGGGATGACAACAAAAAAGAAGCAGCAGCAAAAAAGTAAAGGCAGCCACGGGGGCTGCCTTTACTTCGATGCTGGGTTAGATGTTTAGGCGGGGGAAGGCTGGTTCTCGCCGAAGCCTGGCTTGCGGCCGCCTTCGGGCTTGAGGACCTTCTGGGTTTCGCCGCCGCCGCTGCCGGGATCGGTGAGGGCGGAGCGCATGGCAGGGAGTTCCTTGCCTTCGATGATCAGCTTGATCTCGTTGGCGTCCAAGGTCTCGCGCTCGAGCAGGGCAGTTGCCATGCGGTGCATGATGTCCTGGTTTGACTCAAGGATGGTGTAGGCGGACTTGTAGGCGATGTCTACGAAGGCCCGAACCTCGGCGTCGATCTGTTTTGCTGTGTCGTCGGAGAAGTCGCGGTGTTGCGCGATCTCGCGGCCGAGGAAGATCTGCTCTTCCTTTTTGCCGAAGGTCATCGGACCGAGTTTGCTCATGCCGAACTCGCAGACCATCTTGCGGGCCAGTTCGGTGGAGCGCTCGATGTCGTTGCCGGCTCCGGTGGTCATCTGCTTGAGGAAGATCTCCTCGGCGCAGCGGCCGCCCATGAGGGTGGCTAGGCGGGTTTCGAGGTAGTCCTTGGTGACGGTGTGCTGGTCTTCCTCGGGGAGGTAGACGGTGACGCCGAGAGCCATGCCGCGGGGGATGATCGTGACCTTGTGGAGCGGGTCGGAGTGCTCACGCAGGGCGGAGACGAGCGTGTGACCGGCCTCGTGGTAGGCGGTGACGCGCTTCTCTTCGTCGGTGAGGAGCATTGATTTCCGCTCGGCACCCATCATGACCTTGTCCTTCGCTACTTCAAAGTCGTACATGTGGACCGATTTGCGGTTGTAGCGGGCGGCGGTGAGGGCGGCCTCGTTGACCATGTTGGCCAGGTCGGCTCCGCTGAAACCCGGGGTGCCACGAGCGAGGACGTTGAGGTTGACGTCTTCTGCCATGGGGACCTTGCGGGAGTGAACCTTGAGGACCTCTTCGCGGCCACGGATGTCGGGACGATCGACGATGACGCGACGATCGAAGCGGCCGGGGCGGAGGAGGGCGGGGTCGAGAACGTCGGGGCGATTGGTTGCGGCGACGAGGATGACGCCGTCGTTGGACTCGAAGCCGTCCATCTCGACGAGAAGCTGGTTGAGGGTCTGCTCGCGCTCGTCGTGTCCGCCGCCGAGGCCTGCGCCACGGTGACGGCCTACAGCGTCGATTTCGTCGATGAAGATGATGCAGGGGGCGTTCTTCTTGCCCTGTTCGAAGAGGTCGCGAACGCGCGATGCGCCGACGCCGACGAACATTTCGACGAAGTCGGAACCGGAGATGGAGAAGAAGGGAACGTTGGCTTCGCCGGCTACTGCGCGGGCGAGGAGGGTCTTGCCGGTTCCCGGAGGTCCGACGAGAAGGACGCCCTTGGGGATGCGGCCGCCGAGGCGCTGGAACTTCTGCGCTTCGCGGAGGAACTCGATGATCTCCTTGAGTTCTTCCTTGGCTTCGTCAACGCCGGCGACATCCTTGAAGGTGATTTTCTTCTGCTGCATGGAGAGCAGGCGGGCGCGTGACTTGCCGAAGCTCATGGCCTTGTTGCCGCCGGACTGCATCTGGCGAAGGAGGAAGAACCAGAGACCGAGCAGGAGAGCGAAGGGCGCGATGGAGATCAGGAGGCTGAGCCACTGGTTCTGGCTCTGATCCTTGATGGTGATGTTGACGCCGTGATCGCGCAGCGTCTTGTACATGTCGGGGTAGTTGCCCGGAATGGTGGTGTGGAAGAGATTCTTGTCGTCGCGATAGTGGCCGGTGACTTCGGCGCCGCTGACGACGACGTCGCTGATCTTACCCTGATCGGCGTCGTTGAGCAGCTGAGTGAGACTGATGTTCTTTTCCTGAGTGCCGCCAGTTGTTTTGACGACAACCTGCCATAGGAATACGAGACAGGTGATCATGAACACCCAGATCAGAATTTGTTTGACGGTCGAGTTCAAAGCGAATTTCCTCATTTTCCGGTCTGCAGCGGCGCTGGAACCCCACTTACCGCTTGTCAGACCCGGCTGTCGGACGCCAGAGCGGACGAAAGCCTACATTGTTAGACGCTAGAGAATGAAGGAAGGTTCTGGATGATGGGAGTGTTTGATGCCCAACTACAGGCCTGCCTCAGTCAAGTACCTCGATTCTACTCTCTTGGCTGAGGATCGGGGTGGCAAAAGCGGAACCGGAATGTGACTTTAGGGTGATGTGATGAAAATAGACGGTGATGGGGCTGGCGTTAGGGTTATTGGGCGCGGAAGAGACGAAGCTCACGGGGGGAGCGGTCGGCACGGAGACCGTTGGAGAGGTGGAGGGAGGCTCCGGTGCGGGCGGCGACGGTGGGAGTTTCAAAGGCTGGACGAAATCCACAGAGGGCGAGGAGGCGGGAGGTTTCGTCGAAGCTGAGACGGGCTCCGAACTGGCGGGCGGCGGCTCGGAGGACGCGACGGCGGAGGGCGGGGTCGAGGGTGCGGAGGCGGTCGAGTTCGATGGAGACGGCGGATTGACCGGGAGTGGTGCTGACGGCGCGGCCGCCTCCACGGACTGGTTTGCCGGGGAGCAGGAGCTGGGGGAGGATGCGGCTTGAGTTCGGTCTGCCAGCGGGATTCCTCTTCGCGGGCTAGTTCGGCGAGGTTGGCGAGGGTCTGGTCGAGATTTGGGTTGTAGACGCGGAGCTGAGGGAGGAGTTCGTGGCGGATCTTGTTGCGGGTAAAGGCGGTGTCGGTGTTGGTGGAGTCTTCGCGCCAGGGTTGGTGGATGGATTTGAGGAAGGATTCGATTTCGGCTCGGCGAGTTTGGAGGAAGGGGCGGAGGATTTTTCCTTTGGGGAGGGTGATGAGGGGGTGGATGGCGCTCAGGCCTTCGGTCCAGGCGCCGCGGAGGAGCTTCATGAGAACGGTTTCGGCCTGGTCGTCGAGGGTGTGGGCGGTGAGGATGCTGTCGGCGTGGCCGGAGGCGAGGAGGGTGGTGAAGAAATCGTAGCGGGCGTTGCGGGCGGCTTCTTCGATGGTTTCGGGGTTGCCACTGGCTCGGGTTTCGGCGACGCGGCTGGGAATGTTGGCGTGGTGGAGGTGGAGAGGGATGTCGAGGCTGATGCAGAGGTCTTCGACGAAGCGCTGGTCGGCGTTGGATTCTTCGCCGCGGAGGTTGTGGTTGATGTGGACGGCGCTTAGGCCTACTCCGAGGGATTCGCGCGGGGTGGAGTTGGCGGCGTGGAGGGTGAGGAGGAGAGCTACGGAGTCAGCACCGCCGGAGATGGCTACGCAGATCCGGTCGCCGGGTTTGATTTGTGTGCGGTCGAAGGGGAGGGAAGCTGGCATGAGCTTCCATCTTAGCGGGGCGAGCGCGAAGTTGACTCTCGTACGCTCGCCAGGCTACCCGAGCATCTTGGTGGTGATGACGGTTGCGTCGTCGTGCAATCCGGATCCGTTGACGAAGGCACGAACGTCTGTGAGAAGACTCTCTCCGCAGGAGCCGGGTTGCAAGAGGTGTTCTTTCAGGCGAAGCTCGCCGTACTCTTCTTCGTCAGGGTTGGCGGCCTCGGTAATGCCATCGCTGTAGAAGACGACGCGGGCGCCGGGCGTGAGTTGTATCTCGGTTTCGGAATACTCCCCCGGACCCACCCCCAGAGGGAGCCCTGTCTCTGTATGGAGAAAGCGGGCGTGCTGGCCTTCTATGAGGAGAGGCTGCAGATGGCCTGCACTGGCGAAGGTCAACGTGCGCTCTGCTGGATCCAGAACGGCGAACACCATGGTGACAAAGCGCGCAGGCGGGAGATCCTCGACGAGCAATCGATTGAGTTTCGAAAGCACTTCGCTGGGGGTGCAGCTGGCCTCTGCGAGTGTGCGCAGAACACCTCGGGTGGCCGCCATGAGGAGAGCCGCAGCGGTGCCCTTTCCGGATACATCGGCGAGGGCCAGTCCCCAGCAGCCTTCTTTCATGGGGATGAAGTCGAACCAGTCGCCGCCGACTGCTCCGGCAGGAACGGACAGGCCGGAGACGGCAAAGCCAGGGATGAATGGCGAACTTTTGGGAAGGAGAGCCTGCTGGATGGCGCGGGCTTCGAGGGCGTCGCGATTCATCTCCTCGCGCTCCTGCTGCACCTGCTGGAAGAGGCGTGCGTTCTGCAGTGCGATGGCGATGTGGCTGCTCAGGGTCTGGAGGTTCTTCAACTGTTGCGGCGGAAAGGCATTCAGCTCCGGATGGGACGCGGTGAAGACGCCGACGAGCTGATCCTCTACGAGCAACGGGATGGCGACCTCGGAGAGCGTGGACTCCTCGCAGGGCAGGTAGTAGGGGTCCTCTCGGACGTCGGGCGCATAGCGCATCTGGCCGGTGGACGCGACGTATCCGACGAGTCCTTCCTTGCCCAGCTTCAGGCAGTGACCTTTCTCGTACATGGTGCAGCCGTGGACGCATGCCAATACGAGTTCTTCGCGTTCCGGTTCGTAGAGGTAGACGTTCGCTTCTACGAGTCCGAAGGAACTCGCGATCTCGTTCACGATGCGGTCGATAAGCTGATCCAGATCGAGAAGGGAGCTGATCCGGTGTGAAGCTTTCTGCAGCCTGAGCAGATCCTCCATTAAATTCTGTCGATTGTGAGGGAGAACCGGTTTGATCGGCCAGCATTGGGACGGAAGCCATGAGGCACCCCCTGGGGCTACAACTCCAGAGCTAAGAATCTAGGTGATCGATGAGTTTTGCTGTGGCGTGGATTCTTTTTGTTGGGGCGTACCTGACTGGAGGGTAGGGCAGAGGAGCTCTATCTTGTATACTCCGTTGGTTATGCGAGTTTTTGTGATTCTTCCAGCAGCGGGTATTGGTACGCGGATGGCCGCGGGCGGGACGTCGACGACGGCGCCGAAACAGTTTCTTGAGGTGGGCGGTGTGCCGGTGCTGGTGCGGTCGGTGCGGGCGTTTCTTGCCGTGCCGCGTGTTGATGCGGTTTGCGTGGCGGTGCGGGCGCAGGAGCGGGAACGGGTGGAGGCACAGATGCTCGAGTACAACCTGGGGGCGCGGGTGCATATGGTGGAGGGCGGAGACCATCGGCAGCAGTCGGTGGGGAATGCACTGGCGGCGCTGGAGTGTGACGAGGACGATGTGGTGTTGGTGCATGATGCGGTGCGGCCACTGATCGATCCGGCGACGATTGAGCGGACCATTGATGCGGTCATCAAACATGGTGCGGCGATTGTTGCGCTGCCGGCGGTGGATACGATTAAACAGGTTGAACGGACAGCGGATGGGGCGATTGTAACGGCGACGATTCCGCGGGAGAGGATTGTGCAGGCGCAGACACCGCAGGGGGCGTTGTTTGGCCTGCTGCGACGGGCATTTATTGAGGCTGAGGCAGATGAGTTTTCGGGGACCGATGAGGCTAGTCTGCTGGAACGGGCCGGGATTGAGGTTTGGGTGGTGTCGGGGTCGGCCAGGAATTTCAAGATTACGCAGCCGGGGGATATTGAGCTGGCGGAGTTTTATCTGAGCAGGACGACCGCGGATTCTCGCGGATGAACGCGGATATAAAGACAAAGGCGGATGAGAGGGCAAGCAATGCGGTGTTCCGCGGCTTGCATTCTGAGATTACGGAAAGGGTTTTGGGAGTGTTTTTTGAGGTCTATAACGAGCTTGGTGGCGGTTTTCTGGAGGGTGTTTATCACGAGGCTTTGAGAATTGCGTTAACACAGGCGGGAATGCGGGTTGAGATGGAAGTTCCCGTTCCGGTGTATTTTCGTGGCGAGGTGGTGGGGAACTTTCGTGCTGATGCTGTCGTCAACGATTGTGTTTTGTTGAAGTGAAGGCAATCTCCCGTTTTGACGCTGCACACGATGGGCAGGTTTTGCATTACCTTCGAGCTACACCGTTCGAAGTTGGGCTGTTGCTGAACTTCGGTCCCATGCCTCAGTTTCGGCGGTTCATACTAGAACAAGATAAGAAGAAGGCCCGTATTGTTCCGCGTGAGTCTGCGGTCGAAGCATTGAGGGATTGTTGATGGGTATGAGGATTGGTTATGGGTTTGATTCGCATGCGTTCAAGGCGGGCGTGCCGCTGGTGATTGGGGGGCTTGCGATTGACCATCCGGAGGGGCTGGCTGGGCACTCCGATGGCGATGTCTTGCTGCATGCGATTACGGATGCTCTGCTGGGTGCGGTGAGCGCGGGGGATATCGGGACGTTCTTTCCGCCGAGCGATCCGCGGTGGAAGGGGGCTGCTTCGAGTGTGTTTTTGAAGACAGCGCTCGAAGAGGTGGCGACGGCCGGATACAAGATCGTCAACGTTGACTCGGTGTTGGTGATGGCGAAGCCCAAGATTGTGCCGATTGCCGGAGAGTTGCGGGAGAGTGTCGCGGCGCTGCTGGGAGTGAAGCCGGGCGAGGTTGGGATCAAAGCGAAGACGCCGGAGGGATTGAATCAGGACCATGTGGCAGTGGCGCATGCGACGGTGCTGCTGGAGAGTTTGGGGATTCCGGAGTCAGTGGGGGCAATGACCGCTACGGCTGAGGTCGATGATGAGATTGATGTTGTGGTGAAGACGCTGGTCGGGGGGAGGAGAGATGTTTCCGCGCTGGGGCGGAAGGTTCCTCCTTTCGATACGGATGATCTGACTTAGCCGAGAGAGCCCGATCGACCGCGGATTAGTGCTGATGGACGCGGATTAAACGCGAGTTGGCTGGCGCATGTGGGACGGAAATATCTCCGGTTGGATTCGGGGCTGGTCAAAAATCCTGGGTGGCTATGGAACCGGGTCGGATAGACTGCGAGTACTGCAAATTTCAGTTTTTGAGGGACTCAATGAGGATCGGGCTTGGGCTGGTGGCGGTGTGTTTGTTTGCGGGGGCGGGGTTTGCAACTCAGGGGCAGACGCCGGGGGCGAGCCAGGAAGAGTTCATCAAGACGCATTATGCGAAGTATGAGTATCGGATCCCGATGCGGGATGGGGTGAAGCTGTTTGTGTCGGTGTATACGCCGCAGGCTGGGGCGTTCAAGGATGCGGGGCCGTATCCGTTTTTGATGACGCGGACGCCGTATAGCTGCGGGCCCTATGGCGAGGACAAGATGCCGGCGCGGCTGGGGCCGAGCCAGGAGTTGCTGGAGAGTGGCTACATCTTTGTGTGTGGGGATGCGCGCGGGCGGTACGAGAGTGAAGGCGTGTTTCAGGAGATGAATCCGCATATCGACGACAAGAAGCCGTGCGAAAAGGGAAAGACGTGTGAGGTGGATGAATCGAGCGATACATATGACACGGTCGAGTTTCTGTTGAAGCATGTGGCGAACAACAACGGCCGGGTGGGGATTGCGGGTATCAGCTATCCGGGGTTCTATACGTCAGCGAGCATTATCGATTCGCATCCGGCGATCAAGGCGGCGAGCCCGCAGGCTCCGATGACGAATTTGTTTTTTAGCGACGATGGGTATCACGGCGGGGCGTTTATGCTGTCGGCCAATCATGGGTTTTATATTTTTTTCAAGCCGCAGAAGAATCCGGTTCCGCTCGAAAAGACGCGCGAGTCTGGCATTCCGGATGCCGATACGTACAAGTTTTATCTCGAGGCCGGCCCGACAGGAAATCTGGATAAGGCTTTCAATGGATCGAACTTTCTGTTTCATGACCAGCTGGTGCATACGACCTACGATGATTACTGGAAGAAGCGCGACCTGTCGCGGCATATGAAGAACATTCATGCGGCGGTGATGACGGTGGGCGGGTGGTTCGATGCGGAGGATTTGTCGGGGCCGTTCAAGACGTTTCATGCGATCGATGAGTTTAATCCAGGGGCGGTGAATACGCTGGTTGTGGGGCCGTGGACACATGGCGGATGGGCGCGTAACGATGGCGACCGTCTGGGCGATGTGACGTTTGGTGCGAAGACTTCGCTGTTCTACCGGGCGCAGATTGAGTATCCGTTTTTTGAGTTTTATCTGAAGGGCAACGACGGATCGAACAGCAAAGGCGGGGGCATGCCGCTGCCGAAGGCCTACGTCTTTGAGACGGGGAGCAATGTTTGGAAGAAGTATGACGCGTGGCCTCCGAAGACGGCGCAGGCGAAGACCCTGTACTTCCATGCGGGCGGGAGGCTGAGCTTCGACGTGCCAGTGGAGAAGACGGGCGTGGATGAGTATGTGAGCGATCCGGCGCATCCGGTGCCGTTTGTGGGTTATGTGACCGATACCGTTCCGCAGCGGTACATGGCGGATGACCAGAGGTTCGCGGCGATGCGGCCGGACGTGCTGGTGTATAAGTCGGAGCCGTTGACGGAGGATGTGACGATTGCGGGGCCGGTGCGGCCGCAGCTGAAGGTGGCTTCGACGGGAACGGACTCGGACTTTGTGGTGAAGCTGATCGATGTGTATCCGGATGACTATCCGAATCCTCCGTCGGACGCCGTGGGGAAGAGGATTATCGGGGGCGCGCCTATTTTGATGGGTGGGTATGAACAGCTTGTGCGGGGAGAGCCGATGCGGGCGAAGTTCCGGGATAGCTGGGAGAAGCCGACGGCTTTGACGCCGGGGAAGATGGTTTCAGTGAATGCGGAGATGCCGGATGTGAACCACACGTTCCGCGCGGGGCACCGGATCATGGTGCAGGTGCAGAGCTCGTGGTTTCCTCTGGCGGATCGCAATCCGCAGACGTTTGTCGATATACCGTTCGCCAAGCCGGAGCAGTTTGTGAAGGCGACGGAGAGCGTGTATCGGAGTGCGGATGCAGCTAGTGGGGTTGAGGTGCTGGTGGTGCCACAGCACTGACTTTGGGTAGGGCCAGACTATAGATCGCCTTAGTATGATGGCGAACATCGGGAGCCAAAATGATCCAAGAGGCGCTTCATCAAATGTTTCAGGTGCACTATATCCATGAAGTTCTTCATCTGTTGAGCGGATGCGTTGGTTCGTTCTTTGGAACGTGGGCTTACTTTCTGCTATTCAAAAGGAACAGAATCGAAGTGAGAACTTAAGAATGGTCAGGTCGCCGGTTTACCAGATCCGGACGCGGTCTTTGGGGACCAGATAGAGTTTGTCGGTGGGTTGAATGCCGAAGGCGGAGTACCAGCCGTCTTCGTTGCGGACGGTGAGAGCGCGATACTGGCCTGGCGGGTGGGGGTCGGTGAGGACCTGCTGGCGGAGGGCGGCGTCGCGAGTGACAGAGGCCCAGTTCTGGGCGAAGGCGATGAAGAACTGCTGGTCACCGGTGAAGGTGGCGACTTTGGGAGCTGCAGTGTCTTTGAGCGAGGCGTGGAAGGCGTCGAAGGCGGCGGCGAGGCCGGCTACGTCGGCGATGGCTTCACCGAGGACCTGCTTGCCTTTGACGTGCACGCCGGGGAACGGTTCGTAGGTGTCGTACTGGGCTGCGAGGGCTGCGGTGACGGTCTCGAAGTGCTTCAGGTCTTCGGGGGTCCACCAGTTGCGGACACGGCCCTGAGAGTCGAAAGCAGCTCCTTCGGAGTCGAAGGTATGGCTGATCTCGTGGCCGATGACGGTGCCGATGGCTCCGTAGTTGTGGGCGGCGGGGGCCTTGGGATCGAAGAAGGGCGGTTGCAGGATGGCGGCTGGGAAGTTGAGGCCGTTGTCCAGCGGAAGATTGACGGCGTTTACGGTTTGCGGTTCCATGCACCACTCGTTGCGATCGGTGGGTTGGCCGATGCGGCTGAGGGAGTAGTGGTATTCGAAGAGCGCCGCGTTCCAGAGGTTGTTGAAGAGATTATCAGGAGAGACCTGATAGGCGGCGTAACTGCGGAAGTGGTCGGGGTAGCCTACGCTTACTTTGAGCGAGTCGAGTTTGAGGATGGCTTCCTTTTTTGTGGCGGGCGCCATCCAGGTGATGTTTTCGAGGCGGACGTGGAAGGCGGCGATCAGGTTGGCGACCATGGACTCAACCTGCGCCTTGGCTTCGGGAGAGAAGAAACGCCCGGCGTATATTTTGCCGACGGGATCGCCGAGTGTGTTGGAGACGAGGGCCTGGGCGCGGAAGTCGCGAGGACGCTGCTGGGGTGTTCCGTTGAGCGTGGTGCCGAAGAAGGCGAAGCGCTCGGTGGCGATGGCTTTGGAGATTGCCGAGGCGTGGTCTTCGATGAGGTGGTAGGCGAGGAGGTCTTTCCACGCGTCGATGGGTTGTGATGCGACGAGGACGGCTTCGCCGGTGAAGGCGGAGGGTTGCCAGACGATGAAGACATTCTGTTTGTCGAGCCCGGCAGCACGGAAGAACTCCGGC
Organism: uncultured Acidobacteriaceae bacterium; assembly: GCA_963838555.1. Classification (GTDB taxonomy): domain Bacteria; phylum Acidobacteriota; class Terriglobia; order Terriglobales; family Acidobacteriaceae; genus Edaphobacter. The sequence continues at coordinate 13,710 of CAWIRK010000004.1, forward strand.
CAATCGAGACCGGGGGCCTTAGCGGCGAAGTCGGCGGGGTGCCAGGGGTTGTTGGCTTTGTGGATGTCTTCGCTGTCGGCGAGGGAGATTTGTTTTTCGGCGATGGCGGTTTCGAGAGCGAGGACGCGGACGGCGCGGGCTTCGGGATCGGATAGGCCAGCGAGACGGAACATGGTGGCGACGTGGGCCTGATACTTCTCGCGGATGGTCTTCATGTTGTCGGAGTCGGCCAGGTAGTAGTCGCGATCAGGAAGTTCGGTGCCACCCTGAAGGAGATAGGGGGCGTAGTGGTCGGGGTCGTTGAAGCTGGGAGCGACCCAGAGGCCGAAGATGTTGTCGGTGTGAAAGTTAGTGAAGTTGAGGGCGTCGACGTCGGCGCGGAGGGACAGGCCGAGGGCGTGGGCGAGTTCGCGCTGGGTATGGATGGCGGCGATTTCGGCGAGGTGAGGCTTGAGGGTGGTGACGCCATGGGATTCGATGGCGGCTTCGTCCATATAGGACCTGTAGAGGTCGGCGATTTTGCGTTCGTCGGAGCCAGCGGGGGCGTTGGATTTCGAGGCGTCGTCGATGATGCTGGCGACTTGCTTGAAGCTGAGGTCGACGAGGGTGTTGAAGACGCCGAGTGCAGCGCGATCCGGCGGAAGTTTTGTCTGGGAGACGTAGGTGCCGTTGGCGTAGAGGTAGAAGTTGTCGCCCGGGCGGACGGCGGGATCCATGTTGGGGATGGAGATGCCGGCGTCTTGAGTCTGTGCTGGGGCTGAGATTGTAAAGGCGCAGAAGAGGAGGGGGAGGATGCGGCGGGTGAGGCTGGTCATGAGGTTGGATACTCCGGTGTTGCTTCGGGGGCGGCGCCGTTGACTGGTGGTGGCTGTCGACCCAAATTATTATCGCTCAGGCAGTGGCGAAGGGGTGCTCGAGGCTGGGACTCTGCGGGGTGAACATCATACCGCCGTCTTCGGTGACGTGCCAGTCGTCTTCGAGGCGGACGCCGAATTCGCCATTGATGTAGACGCCGGGCTCGTCGGAAAAGCACATGCCTGGGGCAAGAGGTGTCGTGTTGCCGCGAACGAGGTAGGGCCACTCGTGGCCGTCCATGCCGATACCGTGGCCGACGCGGTGGGTAAAGTGTTTGTAGTCGGGGCCAAAGCCGGCGGCGCTGATGATGTTGCGTGCGGCGGTGTCGATGGCCTGGCACTGGACGCCGGGGCGCGCTGCTGCGAGGGCGGCGGACTGGGCCTGATGAACGATGTCGAAGACCTTGCGGGCTTTGTCGAGTTTGGGTGAAGAGGTATCGCCGAGGACGAAGGTGCGGGAGATGTCGGACTGATAGCCTTCGACGGTGCAGCCGTCGTCGATGAGGATGATTTCGCCTTCGCGGATGACCTGGGGTTGCAGGGAACCGTGAGGAAGTGCGGAGTACTCGCCTACCTGACAACTGGCGTCGCCGGTGACGCCGCAACGGGAGTAAGCAGCATCGATGAGTTGACTGAATTGGCGGTTGGTCATGCCGGGTTGCGCGGATTCGTACGCGGCTCTGTAGACGGAGAGTGTAATGTCGTTGGCGAGTTGCATCAGGGCGAGTTCGGCGGGCGTCTTAATGGATCGGCAGCCGAAGGTGATGGGAGTGGCGCTGGTGGTGGTGAGGGTGGGGCTGGCGTGGGCGATGCCGTCGGCGAAGACAAATTGGGTTCGCTCCTCGATGCCGATCTTGCCCGTGCTGATGCCGGATTCTTTGAGGGCTTTGGCGAGTAGCTTGTATGGGTCTTCGTCTTCGTCCCAGGTGTAGACGCGGGTCGTATTGGCTGACGGAAGGGTTGCGGGCTTGGCTTCCATACGTTCTCGGACGCGGCCTTCTTCGAAGACAGGACAGACGATGAAGGGTGCGCCTTTGGCGGGGAGCGTCCAGGCGAAGAAGCGCTCGGACTGGCCCCAGCGGAGTCCGGTGAAGTAGTTGAGGGAGGTGCCGGTTGCGATGACGATGGCGTCGATACGGTTTTGATGCATGAGGATGCGGGCTCTCTCGAGTCGCTGCTCACGTTCGGCGAGAGTGATGGGGGCGGCTTCGGCGCGGCGGTTGGTGAGGGCGGTGATGGCGGCTGGGAGGTGGTCAGGCTGGCGGGGCTGCTGCGCGAGAGTGAGCGTGGGCGCTACCGCGGCTGTGGCGGCAGAAGTGAGAAGGAAGCGTCGACGATTGAGCATGGGTGCGACTAGTGTACTCGCGAAAATTCAGATCGAGGTTTGTTCGATGCAGGGTGCGTCATCGCAGCATCCTCTTATGCGAGCTGCTCACGGCCCGGATGAGCGTGGAATGTCGTGGCAAATGAACCGTTGAACGTCTCTATCGCGGAGGCAGATCCACGGCGTCTTTTCTGTGAAATTTATTTCCGGGCTGGCACGTGGAATAGCCCATAAAAACTTGTCGACTCTGACTTGGAGTTTTCGCGAGCGAATCGATAGCTCCGGATCGTATAACAAGGAGCCGCATTCTGGGCGAGGGTGACGGAGTGGTTGCTGAATTTCGGAGAGAGGAATGGACGTAGGAGAAGTTAAGTGGGTCCCAGTGAAGGGGCGACGGCAGTGCCTGGCCTTCTCATCCTGAGACATGGCAGGAATGTGCATACGAAATCCCTGCGGTGGAAGGAATCCATTCTGCGGCGACTAGAAAGAGAAAGGACTCTTGTCTGTTGAGAATTGTGCGGCAACCGGCCCAACGTGTGTTGAAATCAACAAGGAAAGAAGCAGAAGCCGGGGGAGCATAAATCCTCCTGGCGAATTATCGGTCTCCGCCTTTGTTGCTGTACAAAAGCATCCTTCGCTGACCGCTCGTGTTCGGCAATCGGATGTTGGCGACGAATTGTCCACTTTCTCTTTGTCGGCATTGAGGCGATGCTTACAGTTTACAGATGAGGAGCAGGAACAGCGGAAGGTGATCGTAAGAGGCGGACAGGTGAACGAATTTTCCGGAGTGGTGACGGATATTCGCGAGGAGTCGCGGGTGGCGGGAAGGCAGCGTTGGCAGATGGCGTTGGATCAGACAGAGTTCGTTGCCGGGGACATCGGGATGCTGGAGGCGGTTGCGCGGAGCGGAGCGAAGTTGGTGGTCCCCGTACTGGGGGTGGTGATTGATGCTGCGGGCGAGGTGTGGCATGTAGTAGAAAAGCCTCTAGCTGCGGGTACGAAGGTGAGGGGGCGAGTGAATCGATAGCTAAGGTGTGTGGGTTTGAGCCTGCGGGAGCTTGCTGGTACACTCGAAGAGGTTGTTCGACGGCGTTGTGCCTGCGAAAGCGGTGTGCGATGTGTGTCTGGTGGGGGGCTGTAGCTCAGCTGGGAGAGCGCCTCGTTCGCAACGAGGAGGTCAGCGGTTCGATCCCGCTCAGCTCCACCAAGTAAGAGACAACTAGGGGATCTGCGTCTTTCCCTTCGCTCGGCTTACTGTTCTTTTCCCCAATTTCTTGTAAATACTCCGATTAGCCTTGCCTCTGGAGACAACCGGCCCTGTGCTACTATCTCCGTCAAACAAAAGGTTGCGGCCGGGAGAACACGAGATGGGAGAGCACGACTGGCTGAACGGGAGTAATTCGGGAATTGGACTATTTTCTGCAGAGGTGTACGGCAATTCGCAACCAGTTGTTCGTCATGATCTTCGGCCCTTAACCACAGGTGAAATTCTAGACCGCACCTTCTTTCTGTATCGGTCGAACTTCTGGTTATACGTTGGACTTGCCTCTATCGCAGCGGGTGCTTCAGCGGTGGCTTCGATTGGCAGACTTGCGTACTTTCGGCTAAATGCGACTATGCAGCCTAGTTCTCCTAAGGCGATGATAGCGAGTGGCGTCCTCACGGTGGTTGGACTGCTGCTCTATTTTGCTGTTTACAGCGTGACCCATGCCGCGACGGTGTCAGCGGTTTCTTCTCTTTATCTTGGCGAAGAGACCTCGATTGGGCCAGCGTTTGGTGCAGTGCGACGGCATTGGGTTCGCTATTGCCTGATCTCGTTGTGGCAGAGTTGGAGTGGCGGCTGGATATTTCTGCTGTTGATCGCCCCGGCGTTGCTTATTCCTATGCTGGGTCTGAAGAATTTGAATGGATTGGTGGCGGTGTTGACGGCCTTCGCGCTGGCCAGTTTTGTCTACGGCATTATTGCTTACATTCGCAACTCGCTGGCGATTCCTGCTGCCGTAATGGAGAACTTGAAGGTTCGTGCGGCAATGCGGCGCAGCAAAGTTCTGGTTGCGGGTCGCAAAGGTAGGATTTTTCTTCTGGGCCTGCTGATGCTTGCGCTGTATATAGTCGCGGGAGTGATGCAGATACCGTTTGCGCTGTTGATCCTTCACTCGCGATCGGCGGAGCATGTTCTGGTTCAGATCATTTCCTTGCTCGTGGCTTTTTTGTGCAGTTCACTGACTGGACCGGTGGCGGCGATTGCGTTGTGCCTCTTCTATATTGACGAGCGGGTTCGCAAAGAGGCTTTTGACATCGAGTTTCTGCTGAACAAAACCTCGGTGGGCGCCAGTGCCGCGGCGGGCGATGCAACTGCGAAGTTGGCATAGACCGATGCGGTCTGAGCTCAGGGGGATTCTTGGCGGTATTCTGCTGATCTCTGCGTCTGCCCCGGGGCAGGTGCCGGCGGATAAGTCGGAGGAGACGGCAAGCGTTCGGGTTGTGACTGCGGCGGAGTATCGCGGGCATCTCGAGAGCTTGAAGATGTTGGTGGAGGCTTGCGAGAAGAACCCGGCCGAGTGTGACGCGAATAAAGTTGGCGATGACGAACGGGTGGAGGTGGCTGGATTCCAGACACGCTGGTCGTGGCTACGGGAGGTAATTTCCAGCGCGCATAATGCGACGCAATCGGACAGAGAGACACAGTTGCAAGAGGCTGCTGCACGGTTGGATGAGGATGTTGTTCTTGCAGGTGAAGCTGCGCCCCAAACTGGGGACACGTTTTCGCGCGCGAGGAAGCAGGCCGATGAAGTGTTGTCGCGGCCTGAGTTTAGGACGGTGACGGAGGCTTCGTATTGGCAACGCCAGATGGCGAAGTTCTGGCAGTGGGTAGGCGAGATGTTTGGCGGCGTATCGCGGTTTGGAAAGCGCTCGCCATGGCTGGTTCCGCTGATGGAGTGGAGCTTTATCACGCTGGCCTGCGCGGGTCTGCTGACGTGGGTGTTTCGAACGATGCAGCGACAGCGATTGGCTGTTCGGATTGAATCGCGCGCAACTTCGGAGATCTGGCAGAACGAGTCGGACAACTGGGCGGAGCTGGCCCGGGCCGAGGCGGCGAGGCAGGACTGGCGGGCAGCGGTGCACTGCATTTACTGGGCGACGATTGTGATGATGGAAGGGAAGAAGTTGTGGCGGCAGAATCGCGCTCGGACACCGCGGGAATATTTGATGTTGTTGGAACCCGGATCGGTGATGCAGCAGAGGTTGCGGCGGCTGACGCAGTTATTTGAGCGCATCTGGTACGGGTTGCGGCCTGCGGCGGAGAGTGATTATGCCAGTGCGCTGGTGTTGTTTGAAGAACTGAGGAGCGCCTGATGGCCACGTCTCGCGATCGCCGGTTTGTGTTTGGGATTCTTGGGGCAATGCTGGTGGTGATCGTCGCGTTCAGCGTGTTTGCGCCGGCGAATGACGATACCGATTCATCGCCGACTACGTATAACAGCGGTTCGGCTGGGACGAAGGCGGCTTATCTTCTGCTGGGTGAGCTCGGGTATGGAGCGCATCGTTGGGAGACGTCTCCCGATGATTTGAAGAATGTGGATGCCGCCAAAACTACGCTGGTTCTGGCTGAGCCCAACTTCCCGACTGAGGGCTCGAAACAGGTGAAGGCGGAGATCGCCGACTTTCTCTCACGCGGCGGCCATGTATTGGCGACGGGAAAAGAGGGTGCCTATTTTCTGCCTGGGGGGAAGACTGACGCGCCGTCCGGGCTCTATCAGAACCTATGTTTTTCGACGCCAGAGGGACAGAGCCCGCTGGCTCGGGTAGGGAAGATTTCGCTCGCGTCCAATGTTCGTTGGGCCGCTCTGGGGCCGGAATTCCGAGTGTCACAGTTGTGTGGAAACGATGCGGTCGTTGTTAGCTACAAGTATGGCGGGGGGAGAGGCGATCTGGTGGAGTTCGCCGCTGCCAATGACCAATCGCGGTTTGAAGGAGGATGGGAGTTTGAAGCTGTTGCTGGCCAGCGTGGGAGGGCCAGATCGAAGCGTGTTGTTCGATGAGTATTTTCATGGGGAGCGCGCGTCGCTGTGGGATACGGCAAAGGGTCTTCCGCTCATTCGGATCGCCTGGCAGTGTGCGGCGGTAGCGTTGCTGCTGGTGTTGAGCTTCGGCAGACGGAACGGACCTTTGCGGTTGCCGGTGCGGTTGCCGCGGAGTTCGCCGCTGGAGTTTGCGGAGTCGATGGGGCGCCTGTACGGGAAGGCTGGGGCGACACAGGCTGCTGTCGATGGGGCGCGGCGGCGGTTGCTGAAATTTCTTGAGGAACAGTGTGGAGTGCCGCGCGAAGTGCTTCGGTCTACGCCGCAGGCTATTGTGGAGGCGGTGGAGGAGAGACTGGGCGGGAGATGGAGCATGCTTGGAGAGCATCTTACGCAGGCTTCGGAGGCGGAGCATCATGCTGTGACGCTGGTGAGCACGTTGGAGCTGGTGAAGGCGCTCGACCGCGACCAGCGGGATCTGGCAGAGCGGATACGCTCCGGTCTTTTCGGGCGAGCGATATTGAAGGGAGCAAATTAGAGTGAGTGAACTGGGGAGTACTGGTGGCGACGTCCAGCAGGTTCAAGCGGCGCTGCAGTTGTTTGAGCAGGGGCGAGAGCAGATTGGGCGAGTGATTGCAGGGCAGCAGGAGTTGATCGAGCAGGCATTGCTAACGCTGTTGTGTGGAGGCCATGCGCTGGTGGAGGGAGTCCCTGGAGTGGCGAAGACGCTTGCGGTGAAGACGCTGGCGCGGTTTCTTTCGCTGGTGTTTCGCAGGGTGCAGGGAACCCCCGATATGATGCCCGCGGATATTCTGGGCACGACGGTTTTTTCGCCAAAGACGAGTGAGTTTTCGTTGCACAAGGGCCCGGTATTTACGCAGTTTCTGCTGGCGGATGAGATCAACCGGATGCCTCCGAGAACGCAGGCGGCGCTGCTGGAGAGTATGGAGGAGCGGCAGGTGACGATGGATGGTGAGGCGCATCTGCTGGATGATTACTTCACAGTGTTCGCGACGCAGAATCCGCTGGAGTTTGAAGGGACGTATCCGTTGCCGGAGGCGCAGTTGGACCGTTTTCTGATTAAGATTAAGGTCGGGTATCCGGCACTCGCGGATGAACGCAGCATTTTGGAGCGACATCACGTGAGCCTTGAAGCAAAAGATTTGGAGATGATGACGATTGAGCCGGTGGAGTTTTCGCTGCTGGCTGCGGCGCGGCGGGAGATTCGGGCGGTAAAGGTTGAACCGCTCATGTTTGATTATCTGCTGGCGATTATTCGGCGGACCCGGGAGTGGCCAACGGTTTCACTGGGCGCGTCACCGCGTGCTTCCGCGAGTCTGATGCTTGTGGCGAAGACTTACGCCGCGCGGGACGGGCGCGATTTTCTGATCCCGGACGATGTGAAGCTAGCAGCGGTTACGGTGTTGCGGCATCGGCTGGTGCTGCGGCCGGAGGCTGAGCTTGAGGGATTCGATACCGATCGCGTGGTCGCGGATATTCTGGCCGCGACGGCGTTGCCGAAATAATGCAGACGTTGATTCCGCAACCGATCACGGCTAGAGCGCGCTACCCTGGACGCGCGGGCCGGGTGTTTGGCTTCGGATTGTCGGCGCGTGCTTTGCTCCTGCTGATTGCGGGTGTGTTGTGGGCGATTCCGGCGTTCTTTCATCCCCATCGCATCTGGATGATGCTGGCGTGGGATGGGCTGATCGTGTTGCTGATCGTTCTGGATGGGATGAGGTTGCCGGCTCCTTCAGCGATTACAGTGACTCGGCGGTTTTTGCATTCTCCGGCGTTGGGGGAGCGCACTGAGGTTGAGTATGAGGTGGTGCAGCAATCGAATGGAATTGTGACGGTTTCGGTCACAGATGATTTGCATCCGTCACTGATGGCCATACCGCGACCGCTGACTGTGGTTTCTTATCCGCGAGATGCGGTTCGGGCTGTGCTGGAGTGCTATCCGGGCCGGCGCGGAGATTTCAAGCTTGGAAAGATTTATCTTCGGTATCGGGGCGCGTTGCGGCTGGTGGAGCGTTGGGCGGTGTGCGATGGCGAGGAGGATGTGCGTGTGTTTCCGGCATCGGAGCAGAGTGGGGATAAGGCTGCTTTCTATCTGATGAGGGCACGGCAGATTGAACTGCAGAAGCGGCGGCTTCGTCTGAGGGGGATTGGGAGGGAGTTCGAAAGTCTTCGGGATTATCAGAGTGGGGATGAGTTGAGGAATATTTCGTGGACGGCTACTGCGCGGCGCGCGAAGTTGATTACGCGGCAGTTCACGACGGAGCGCAGTCAGCAGGTGTGGATTGTGCTCGATGCGGGACGGCTTTCGCGTACGGCGTTTGAATTACGCAGGGATCGCCCGGTTGCGACGGGTGAGAGTGAGCAGGAGAAGGCCGAGACGCTGATGTTGAATGTGACGCAGCTGGATCAGGCGACGACCGCGGCGGTGATGCTGGCGCAGGTGATTGGCGGCTCGGGCGACAAGTTTGCTTTGTTGAGCTATGGGCGTAGGGTACGGCAGCAGTTGCTGCCGGGCAATGGGCCGGTGCATCTGCGGACGATGATCAACCTGCTGTCGCAGATACGGAGCGAGAGCGCAGAGGCGAACCATTTGCAGGCGGCTTCGCGATTGAAAAATCTGCAACGGCGGCGGGGATTGGTGATCTGGATTACGGAGATTGGCGAGAGCGCGGGGCGGCCGGAGGTGGTGAGCGCCGTGGCAGAACTGGTGCGGCGGCATCTGGTGGTGCTGGTGCTGCTGGAGCATCCTGAGTTGGATGCCCTGGCGGCGCGGGAGCCGAAGAATGCTGAGGAGATGTTCGCTTCCACCGCGGCGCAGGAGATGTTGGAGCGCCGTCGGGAGACGATCGTGAGGCTGCGGCAGCAAGGGGTGCTGGTAGTGGAGACGACGCCGGCTGAGGTGGGGGCGAGTGCGATCAGCAAGTATCTCGAGGTGAAGGCGCAGGGTTTGCTCTAGGTGTCTGCGAGAGCGGGGTTCGGGAGTGTGGTGGGTGGCGCGGGCTTCTCGCGTCCGCCTTCGCTGAGCCAGAGACAGAGTCCGGTGAGGAGGACGGCGGAGACGGAGAACTTGAGGGCGAGGGGTGCACGGGTGGGGGAAAGGAAGGCTTCGAGGGTGCCCGCGATGATTAGCAGGGGGATGGTTCCGGAGAGGAGGCGGATGGATTCGGCGCCCGCGACTGCGAGCGCGTCGCGGCGGCGGAGCATTCCAGGGAAGAGGAGGCCGGAGGCGAGTCGGAGACCTGCACCGCCGGAGATGAAGATGCTGGGGAGTTCGAGCGCGCCGTGCGCGGCGACGAAGCTCCACATGCTGAGGGCCATGTGATGTTGCGTGCAGGCAGTGGTGATGACTCCGATGCTCATGCCGTTGGTGAACATGAGGAAGACGGTTCCGAGACCGGCGAGGATACCCCCTGCGTAAGTGTAAAAGCAGACGGCGATGTTGTTGGTCATGATGCGGCTGGATTCCTGCGGTTTGGCGGTGAGGATGGGGTCGGTCCACATCTGGTGGTGCTCAATCTTGTCGACCATCTGTGGGCCGAGCATGGCGTGCATGAATTGTGGGCGGGCGACTGTGAGGAGGGTTCCGAGAAGAGCGCCGGCGAGGAAGATGGCGAGGGCGACGGTGGTGTAAGGCAGGAGGCGGCGGAAGATTCGGGGATATCCGCTCGAGAGGAAGTTCCATACGCTCGAGAGGTTCAATCGATCGCCGGAATAGATGTGATTGTGCGCGAGGCTGACGAGACGGTTGAGGTATGCTTCGAGCGTGCGTGAGGCCTCGTCGGAGCGGACGGCGGAGAGGTCGGCAGCGGCTTGACGGTAGAGCAGGCCAAACTCGCGAAGGTCGGCGGAGGACAGGGTTTTGAGGCTAGCGGTTTCGACCTGCTGGACCAGGGTTTCGAGCCGGCTCCAGCTTTCTTTCCGCAGGGCGATCCAGTGATTTGAGATCATAGGGAAATTATGTACGAGTCTAAAAGCTATGCGGACCAGCTTAACATTGAAACGCCCGAGCAGGTGGAGTTGCGTTTTCCGATTGCCGGCATCGGCAGCCGCTTTCTCGCGATTTTGACCGACTCCTTCCTTCAAGGCGTTACTTTATTTTTCCTGATCCTGGCTTTTGCGCTTATCGTGAGCGCCGCCCCGAAGATTCCTGGTGCTGTTGCTGCGTTGTCGGGTACGGGGGCGAAGTGGTTTGTCGCTGGAGTCGTGTTGTTTTATTTCCTTCTGTACTGGGGGTACTATTCGTTGTTTGAGGCGTTCTGGAACGGGCAGACGCCGGGGAAGCGGTTATTGAAGATTCGCGTGATCAAAGATTCGGGGCGCCAGATCACGTTGTTTGAAGCGCTGGCACGCAATCTGCTTCGTGTGATCGATATGCTGCCGTCGTTTTACCTGGTTGGTGTGATTACGATGCTGTGCAACCGAGAGCAGAAACGGCTAGGAGACCTTGTGGCGGGGACGATTGTGGTGCATGAGCGCAGTGATGCGCAGCCGCTGATGAGTCACAACAGCCGGACGTTTACGGCGTCTCTTTATCCTCAGCCGCTGGAGGCGGGTCGCGAGCCGGTGAGTTCGCTGGTGCCCGCGGACGGCGTGGCCCGGCTGGACGCAAGCGACCTGAATGTGATCGATACGTTCTTCAGCCGGGTGCTGGATCTTGATCTGGACAAACGGGCGGAGATTGCAAGCAGGATTGCCGACCGGATGAGCGCCAAGATGAAGGTTCCGCTGCCGGAAGGAATGGCGCCGGAGCGGGTGTTAGAGTCGATTGCCCACTCCATGCGTGCTCAATAGGGGCGTTAGATCGATTTACGCTGTTTTGTTTCTGATTAGAGCTTATTGTTGTAGGGAACAAAACCTGATACCTGTTCAGGGATCGAGGCCTAGATCGTCCCAACCGAAAGGAGCGTCAATCATGTCACACATGTTTGATCCTGGGTACTTCGCTGAGCCGTTCCGGACTTTATGCAGGAATTATCCGGAGTCGGATGTCTATGTTCCGGACCAGTTCCGTGTGGAGTGGGGGCCGATCTTTCATCGCGGCCGGCTGGATGGTTCGGCTCGTGTTCTTGTGATCGGGCAGGACCCGGCTCAGCATGAGACGATTGTGCGCCGGGTTCTGGTTGGGGAGGCCGGCAAGCGGCTGCAAGGCCTTCTTGGAAAGCTTGGGATTACAGCGAGCTATGTCATCATCAACACTTTTTTGTACAGCGTGTATGGCAGCGTTAAAGCCGCAACTGCCAAGGACGCCAGACTGATTGCGTATCGTGATAGCTGGCTTGATGCGCTATTGATAGGCCAGCATGTGGAAGCAGTGATCGCGCTGGGAACGGCTGCAGACGCCGCTTGGCAGGAGTGGAAGCAGACGCCGAGCGGGCAGAACTTCAACGTGGCATATGCGCCGGTCACCCATCCGACGGAGCCCGAGAGCTCTTCGAAAAACGACAAGAAAAAGCTGGCTGAGGCGACCAAGAAGCTGCTCGAAAACTGGAACGCTGGACTGCAGGCGATCTCGCCTTCGGTGAAACACCCTGACGCTGCTACGGCGCTGGTGCCGTACGGGGATACCTGGGGGCCAAGTGACCGTCCGGCGATTCCTGAAGCCGACATGCCGGCCGGTCTGCCTTCATGGATGCATGAGCAGGATGGGTGGGCTAAGCGTCTCGGAATCGACGCTACTACCAAGCGTCGGAACATTACGATTACGGTTCCGAAGGGTATCGTCACTTGATTCGCTCGGCGTTGCTGGGCAGTGGCTCCGTTAGTTGGAAGATAGTCGACGTCGTTGGCGAATGATCTTTTGGCTGAAACCAACGACTTCGATGGCATCGGCGCCTTTGGGAATTGGGATGTTGACGGTACCGTTGCCTTTCAGCGGAAATCCAGGGCCAGCGGGATGACCATCAGCATAGATATCGAGGTGATCAAGGGCTGCTGTTGTGATCTTCAAACTTCGACCACTTCTGACAACCTGAAGTTGTGTCGAGGGTTGAGATGAGAGCATCTTGCCGCAATATTCGATGAGATCTGCGTTGCTCTGAAAATGTCTCGTAGCGTCATTGTGTAGGGTTGGCCCGCGATACCGGTGTCCTCGATCAGCATGCTTTCCGCGTCACCGGTGCGGACAGCTCGACGCATAGCCATCGTAAAGTTTGCGCCCTTTGCGAGTGCCGGAAGAGGAAAGCCGGCGGCTTTCATGGCAGCACTCAGGTCATCTGAGGTCCAGACATTTGCGCCTCCAGCGCCTGTTGCTTCTCCGATACAGACCAGGGGACCGATGTGATTATCTACGATTCCTGCGGCGAACAAGTCTCCTGACGAATACGTATTGGCATTCACTATGACGACGACAGGGCCTCCGTAATGCTGACCGAGGTTGTTACATTGCTCGACAGTGGTGATGGGCAAGTGAGTCGAGTAGGGTTCGCCAGTTGAAGGTGCGCTTGCGATGGAGTCGGCCCAGGGCCCGAGTTCGCTCTGATTGAAACGCGCTGCAGCCATCGCATTTGTTAGAGGCGTTGCGCGCATGCCAAACTTTGTCGGCGCGATCTGGTTTGGAGTGAAAAGTTGCAACATGCGTTCGGCAGCCCAGATGAGACCGCCTGGGTTGTCGCGCAGATCGATGATAAGTCCGCGATTGGGCAGGCCGGCTAGAAGTTTGATGGCGGCTTCGATGAACTCCTGATCGTCGTTTACGTCGAAGCTCCAGATGCGCAGATAGCCGAATCTACCGCTGGAGGTATCGACCTTACGCGCGGTCAGGAAATCCTTATATTTCTCAGTCAGAGATCTACCGGTGTTGCGCCGGCTTGCTGTCGCTTGGCCGCTCCGCTGCCCAGAGTGTGGCATTGAACATGAGTTTCTTAGCCCTGCGGACTGCTTCTGCTGCGGGATCAATGCCTCGACGCATACGAGCTGAGCCGCCCTGGCTGCTGGCGCTGGGGGCGCGGTTGGGGCAGACCACACGCCAGGGCATCCGTGTTTCGCGCTTTTTCTTTTTGAGATCGATATAGCTGATATCAACCCAGTGTTCGTCTGGAGGGGGACCGTACTCGAGCGAGCGAAAGGTTAGTGAATCCAGGGCTCGAGCCTGTCGGGCATCTGGCCTGCCGCCGGTCTCACTGTCAGCATGCATGTCCACTGCGCGGTCGAAGGGGACTCCGTTCCAGAACGTCAGTGTGACACCTGGGGTGAAGTTGGGATCGTCGATGAGTCTGCGGTTGCTGACCTTTGAGACAACGTAGTGAGAATCGTCAATGGGACCCCATGCTTCCACGAGAAAGGGCAACGTGGCGACCGCGCCGGCGATGCTCTGTGGACCGGAATACTGCGTGTGGGCGTCACGCAGACGATTAATAAGGCTGGTGAGCTCGCGATGAAACTGAAGATCGGTAAGCGAGGTCACTTGTTGGCGAAGATACTCAATGGCTCGAATGGGATCGAAGCCGTACAAGGCACGCTTGAGCGGCAGGTGGGCATACACGCCGTCCAGCACCTGCGCCCAGGCGTCGATGATGTCGAGCCGCTCCCCCCAATTTAGGACGGCGATATCCGACGGCACTTCGCCAAGTGCGTCGGGCAGACTTTTGCCACGCTGGTGTGCAATCGCAGAGACCTTCTTTGTGCTTTTCTTTTTCATGCGCTCATTCCGCATCGTTATTCCTTGTAAAAACTGGCGAGGCCATCGAGAAGGCCGTTGTGAAATCCGCGTCCCTTAATGTCAGCGAAGAATTCCTTGTCATGGACGAGGGTCGGTAAGGTCGGGATCACCACCTTTGCCGGTTCCGGCGGCGGTCCCGCAAAAGCCATGCTCTCACCTGAAGGCATGTCCAGGGCCAACTCCAGCGGGGCATCGGGCGCGGAGCTTGGGCCAGCGAAGGCGCGAGAACGGCCTTCTGCGTTTTTCACAGCGGCCGCGGGATCTTTGCGTACAGCGGTGAGACGAGAAACGATGTCAGTCCACTGGAACGCTTTTGTATTGTCTTTCGGATCAGGTATAGCCAATTTGCGCTGCCGGCCGCTGATACTCAAACTGGTTGTGGGACCGGCGCTGGCTGCGGTCATTGCATTGGCGTCGCCGTAACGTGGTTTTCCGCCGACCACTACAAGCATTACTTCACGTTCGGTGGCGTTGACGATCTGCGACCATACGTCTCCGTTCCCGCGCGGCTTCAAGACAGTGACATCGCCGAGGCTGCCTTGAACGAGCCGCCCAATCTGCCGCGACCAGCAGCGCGCTAAGATATCGCCGGGATTGGAGGTGACCATCGCTACCAGGTCCTGATCACTAAGGCCGAATTTCTGTTTCTGACTCACCAGCTTGGCTACCTTGATCTCTCCCAACACGTGCTTGGTTCCAGATGGCCCCCAATCGGAGCCAAGGCAAATTGATACTCCTTGTTTTCGAGCTGCGGGAATGTTTGTTGTCACTCCGTAGAGCCAGAGGTTGGAGAAAGGCGACCAGACTACTGCTCCAGCGTCAGATGCCTGCCATCGCTGCCAATCTGAATCTGCAACGGCGTTGCAATGTATGGCGACCAGTTTTTTCTCCAGGCAGCCGGCGTTTGCCACATCGGTGAACTCGCGAGCGACTACGGAACCAGGCTGCCCTTCTGAACAGTGGTAGATAAATCCCGCCCCACGACTCATAAGTTGGGCTGTGTGGGCAAGTTGCAGCGGCGTCTCCGTAATTACCGAGGTGTAGACGAGATTTCGATTCGTTGTGCCGGCTTCTTCATCGTCGATGTCGCGCAGCACCATTTGTGGCGGGCGATTGAAGGCGGGCCATCCCTGAATCGCCGTAGTTCCGCCCACGAGCGCTCTCGCCTGCACATAGGCGAGCATCGCGTCGGGGTCCGCTTTAGCCAGTATCCATGCGGGCCAACTGATGTTTGGCTTATAGCTGGGCTTATTGGGCCAGTCATTATGGTGAAGAAAGGGTTTTTTCTGGGTGGGCTCAACCCACAGCGGCAATGCGTTGTAGCCGAGATGATTGTGCAGATCGATGAGGCCGGGGATAACAAAAGCATCGCCTGTATCGATCACGGGCGCGTTAGTAAATCCGGCGGGGGCGGCCGCAGTTCCGGTGGTGACTGCTTCCACGAAGCCGTCGTCTCCGAGGTAGATGCGGCCGGCAAATACAGCCGAAGGGTCTGTGCTGCTCATGGGAATAATACGGCCGGCGATTACAAGGGCCATCGGTGCCTCCGGTTTATTCTCTGTCTCAGAATGGCAAGTGAACGAACGGAAAATTGTGGGGGCCCGGAGAACAGTCTATACGTTCGCGTGTGGAGTCGGTGCGAAAAGGGTCGTGGGTTTCGTTTTGCAGGTAAATGCCCGTCCAAGAGATGTGACTTGCGCCACCGATCGCGTTACGGCTGCCAGCCCCCGCCCAGCGCCTGGTACAACAGGACGTAGTTTTGCATCTCTGCATTCCAGGCGGCTGCTAACGTCACCTGCGATGTGAAGTATTGTTGTTGGGTAACCAGTACTTCGAGGAAGCTAGTAACGCCTCCCGCAAAACGAACGTTGGCAAGATTCGCAGTCGCCTGGTAAGTGTTGGTCTGCTCTTCGATCTTCATACGATAGAGTCGCGCCTGGTTGTATCCGACAAGACTGTTCGACACATCGCCGAAGGCGTTCAGCACCGTTTGCTTGTAGGTCAATTCCGATTCATTGCGCTGTGCCCAGGCAAGGTCATAGGCGCTCCTGATTGCGCCGCCCGCATAGAGCGGCTGGAGCACTTCGCCACCGAGCGACCAGACGGTCGCTGGTCCCTGAAGAAAGCTGGTCAGGGCTGTGCTCTGCGCTCCGAACAGCCCTGTCAAAGATATCTGGGGGAAGAAGGCCGCCTTGGCTACTCCGACGTTTGCATTCGCCGCCATCAAGGCTGCTTCACTTTGCCGGACATCGGGGCGGCGTTCAATCAGCGCCGAAGGAAGCCCGGTTGGCACGACGGCCATATGCGGTTGATTGTTCAGCGCGAAACCACGCGCGATCGGTCCCGGGTTCCGTCCGAGCAAGATGCTGATCTGGTTTTCGGACTGCTCGATGAACTGTTGGCTGAGGATGACCTGCGCCTGGGCTTGTTGCAGCAGCAGCTGAGCCTGGTACACGTCGGTAATTGCACTGTCACCACCCTTAAATTTGATGGTGTTCAGCCGGACGGCATCAGTGTCGTTGTCGACATCTTTCTGTGAGAAGTCCAGTTGATAGTCGAACTGCCGTAGTCGGAAGTACGCAGTCGCCACGTCGGAAATCAAGGTTGTCTGAACGATGTCGCGTCCATAGGTGGTTGCGAGCAGCTGCGCACGCGCGGCCTCGGTTGCACGACGGTATTTGCCCCAGAAGTCCACGATGTAATTCAGTTGAATACCAAGCGAATCCACAGTCGGACCGTTTGGCACGAGCGCGTTGCGCTGATAGTTGACGCCGCCTGAGCCAGAGATGTTGGGCAACTGGTTGGCACGCGTTATCCCTACTACGTCCTGCGCCTGCAGGATGCGGGAAGCGAGCGATCTGCATGTCGTAGTTGTTAGCTAGGGCTTCCTTGATGAGCGCTCGCAATACCTCGTCCTGAAAGACGGTCTCCCACTGCATCTCGGCAAATGGCTGCGCTGCCGGTTGATTTAGGTCCGGCGCAACGCCGCGATATTGATCCGGTGTCACCAGGATGGGACGCTTGTAGTTCGGCCCAACCTTACAGCCGGCTATCAGTAGTACCAACATAATCGCGGCGAATCGTCTCACGCCGATCATAGCGGGGTGCCTTTCGAAACAGGTTCAGGCGTTGCTTTCGGCGACTCCTTTTTGCTGAAACGATTGCCCAGGCTCTCAACAACATCGAAGGAAACAGGATATGAAGAACACTGCCAGCAACGAAGCCGCCAGCATGCCGCCAATGACCACGGTTCCCAGCACCTGTCTGGAGATAGCGCCCGCACCGGAAGCCCGCCACAGGGGAACGCAGCCAAGGATGAAAGCAAAGGCAGTCATCAGGATCGGCCGCAGCCTTAGCTTCGCACCCAGGAGCGCGGCATCGATCAACGACTTGCCGCCCTCGTACTCCGCCTTGGCAAACTCGACAATGAGGATGGCGTTCTTTGCGGAGAGCCCAATCAGCATCACCAGGCCGATCTGTGCATAGACGTTATTGTCGAGCCGCCGAAAGTAAAGCGCGGCAAATGCTCCAAAGACAGCGATTGGAACGCCCAGCAATACACTAAGCGGCAGCGTCCAGCTCTCATATTGCGCCGCCATAATCAAGAACACGATAAAGAAGGAAAGCCCGAAGACGACGGCCGGACTAACCCCCTGAGCGGCCTTGACCTCCTGATACGACATGCCCAGGTAGTCGAAGCCCATTTGGTTGGGCATTGTCTTTTTGAAGACATCTTCGAGCGCCGCGATGGCCTGAGCCGAGCTGTAGCCAGGAGCCGCAGAGCCGTTGATCTGGACACACTGGAACTGGTTGTACTTCATGATGAATTCGGGCCCGCTGCGCGGCACATTTCCCGTCAGCGTGCTGAGAGGCACCATCTCCCCGGTGCTGTTAGTTACATAAAATTTGCCCAGATTATCTGCCGAGGTTCGATAATTGCCCTCCGCCTGGATATAGACCTGCCACTGGCGGCCGAAACGGTTGAAATAGTTCACCAGCGATCCACCCATAAACGTCTGCAGCGTCTGGTAGACATTTGTCAGGTTGACCTGTTGAGTGAGAATTTTTTCCTGGTCCACGGTGATCCCCACCTGGGGTACTCCAAACAGTGCGGTGGTCATCACTCCATTCAACTCCGGTCGTTTACGGGCCTCCGCCATGAATACGTCGGCGTTCTTCGCAAGGAACTCGATGGGACTCCCAGACCGGTCTTCAAGAACAAACGTAAATCCGCCCGATGTTCCGACGCCGGGAATTGCAGGCGGCGGGAAGGCAAAAGCTATCCCTGAAGTAACTCGGGACAGCGCTCTCATCAGGTGCCTTTTGATTCCGATGTAGCTCTCCTCGGCGGTCTTACGGTCCTCCCAATTTTTGAAGGAGACAAAGAAGAAGGAGCTGTATGTGGTATTCACCCCGCTCAACATGCTGTACCCGATGACCGTGCTGACGTTCTCAACGCCCGGGGTTTCGAGCATGATCTTCTCGACCAACTTCGAGGCCTCCGAGGTACGCTCGAGCGACGATGCGTTCGGCAGTTGCAGTCCGCCGTACATATAGCCCTGATCTTCATCCGGAAGAAAGCCCCCCGGCGTCTTGTGCCCAAGGTAGCCCGTGCCAACTACGAATGCGAGCAGCAACAGGAACGCGATGCCCGCTTTGTGGATGAGGTGTTTGCAAGCATTAACATATCCGTCCGTAACTCTGCCAAACACTCGGTTGAACCAGCGAAAAAAAGCCCCCAGCGGACCTCGAGACTCTTTCTTTGGTCGCAATAGCATGGCCGACAGGGCCGGGCTCAGTGTCAATGCATTGAAGGCCGAGAAAATAACAGACACTGCGATGGTGACCGCGAATTGCTGATAGAGTCGGCCCGTAATGCCGGGAATGAACGCCGTCGGCACAAACACGGCAGCCAGGATCAGCGCGATCGCAATCACAGGGCCGCCGACTTCTTCCATCGCCTTCACCGTCGCATCATGCGGCGACATACCGTGTTCAATGTGGTGTTCAACCGCCTCGACAACGACGATAGCGTCGTCCACCACTAGCCCAATTGCCAACACCAGCCCAAACAGCGAAAGCGTATTGATGGAAAATCCCAGCAGAGGAAAGATCATGAAAGTTCCGACGAGCGAGACCGGAACCGCCAGAAGCGGGATCAGCGTCGCTCTCCATCCCTGTAGAAAGATGTAGACCACAAGGATGACCAGTCCCAGCGCTTCGATGAGGGTATGTTTGATCTCCTTGATCCCGGCAGTGACCGAGAGCGTCGTATCGAGCGCAACTATATAGTCAAGGTCCTCTGGAAAGCGGGTCTTCGACTCCAGCATCAGCTCGCGGACCCCGGCGGCGGTCGCGACCGCGTTTGCACCGGGGGCTTGATAGACGGCTATCAGCGCCGCAGGCTTGCCGTTCAGCCGGCCGATCATGTTGTAGTTCTGTGCTCCCAACTCCACACGAGCGACGTCTTTCAAGCGCAATATTCCTTCGCCGGCCCTCGCCCGAACGATGATCTCACCGAAGTCTTCTGCGGAAGGAAGGCGGCCTGGAGCACGCACCGTATAGGTGAACTGCTGTCCTGGCGGAGAAGGATTGCCGCCGATCTGGCCCGCGGGATTCACATTGTTCTGGGCCTGGATGGCGTTGATGATCTCCGGAACGGTGATCTTGAGGTTCGCCAGTTTATCCGGATTGACCCAGCACCTCATCGCATACTGGCCGGCGCCGAAGACAGATACGAAGCAACGCCAGGCACCCGCGTCAGCGCGTCGTTCAAATTGATCGTCGCATAGTTCGCCAGAAAGATGTTGTCATAAGTTCCTTTTGGGGAGGTTAGGTCGATCAGCATCAACGGCGCCGCAGTCGACTTCTGCACCGTAATGCCTTGATTCAGCACTGCGCTCGGCAGCTGCGAGTTGGCCTGTGAGGCGCGCATCTGGGTCAGGATTTGGTCGGTGCTCGCTACGGTGTCGATGTTGAAGTCCACCGTCAGCGTCATCTGCCCGTTGCTGGCGTTCAGCGAGTACATGTAGTTCATGTTGTCGACGCCCGACATCTGCTGCTCGATCGGCGTCGCTACAGATTGCGCCACGGTCTGGGCGTCCGCACCAGTGAAGTTGCCGATGACCTGGATCTGCGGGTCGGCAATATTTGGGAACTGAGATGTTGGAAGTCCCAACATCGAGACAATGCCCGCAATGACCATCAAGATCGAGATAACAATCGCGACGATTGGCCGATTGATAAAAAATTTCGACATGGTCAGTTGCCCTCAGCCGCAGAGGCAACGACATATGGCTTGGGGATTACCGGTGTTCCTTCCGCGGACCTTCATGAAGCCCTGGACGATGATCTTCTCCACCTGGCTTCAACCCCTCTGTGATGATCCAATTCGGCCCGACTCGCTCTCCCACCTTGACCGGACGAAACATTGCTTTGTTCTCTGGGCTGACAACAACAACCTGATACATCGACTGGACCTCGATGACCGCTGCCTGAGGGACCAGCAGTGCATGCTCAGTCGTACCGGTTTCGATTCGAACGTTGCCAAAACCGCCGGGGCGCAGGATGCCATCCTTATTGGGAAACTCTGCTGCGATCTGAATGGTGCCCGTCTGCGAGGCGATCTCCCTATTTACCAGAACAATTTTGCCCCTTGCCGGGAAGGTGGTCCCGTTTGTCTGAATGAACTCGATTGGAAGAGGGTTTCCTTGCGCTTTGCCACCCCGGACCAGCCGCGCAATCATCTTGGCCTTGCCGAGATAGTCGCTCTCGCTGATGTTGAAGTATGCCCGGATCGGATTGACCTGAGAGACAGTCGTCATCTTGGTTGCCGTGCCTACCAAATCGCCGACGTTCGAATTCGAGACGCCGGCCAGGCCATCGATGGGAGACAAAACCTTGGTCCAGGACAAGTTCAACTCGGCCTGCACCATGTTCGCCTTTGCGGCATTGACCTGTGCCGTCGTGGCCGCCAGGGTAGATATGTCAGTGTCCAGTTGTTTTTGCGGTATCGCATTCTGAGCAGCCAGGGGCCGATCTCGCGTGACATTATTTTCCGCCTCGGTTTGGTGTGCAACGGCAACCGCTACCTGTGCCTTCGCCTGGTCGAGGCTGGCGACAAAAGGGCGAGGGTCAATCTCGTAAAGCAATTGCCCTTTGTGAACGAAAAATCCCTCCGAGTAGTTGCGCTTCAGCAGGTATCCCTGCACTTTAGGAGTAATGTCCGCATTGACCTGGCCGTTCAGCTGCGCCACCCATTCCTGATAGATAGGAACGTCTCGCTGTACCACGTCACTAACTTCGACTTCGGGGGGCGTCGGCGGGGGTGCGGCTTCCTTTTCCTCGCAACCGGTACCGGCCAGAAGCAACAACATGCTCACAAGCATGGTGGCAATGTCGAAGCGGCGGTCCCTTTGGACCCGCAAAAGAAACGGTCCTCGCTCCCCCACCTGCAGGGATAAGCCCTGAATAACAGGTCGCGCTCGCATGTCGTTTTCTCCTCGCGTGATAGGTCGCGCCTTATCTCTGCAGAAGCGGCTATGCTTCCTCTTATACCGACTCCCACAAACGCTTATACCGACTCTAAGAGCGCGGAACGACTGGTAGTATTACTAGCTTTCGTACTAAGAAAGTTTGCCCAACCCGTTCTTACTTGATTGATCTCACTTATCGTATCGGCCCGGTAGTTTGCCCTATCAACCTGAGAGTAGAAGCTCTGCTCGCAGCACAGCATTATTGGGGATCGTGGCAGCCTCCGATGTCGGTGGCCATAGTTTCCGCTTCGGCCGGTCCCCAGGATCCCGGCTCGTAGACAAACGCAGGAGTCACATTTCCCAGCAGCTGTTGCAAATGGGATACCCCGCCTGCCAGGCAAATGTGTCAGAAAATTATCTTGACAACCTGGCCGAGCAACTGTTCAAAAGGCATGATGGTCAGCAACAACGGGGACAATGGGCGCAACGGTGGCAATGAGGAGCCGGACCACATCATCCTTCGCAAAAGGAACGGCTGCGCATCTCGCGGACGACTGCAAAGCTGTTACCCAGATCGGCCAGTGACTGTATGTCACCAGTCCCCAGTAGTTGTTCGTCGTTGACTTTGCTTCGCAACCATTTTTGATCAAAATCCATGACGTACGAAGAGGCAAAGGCGCCATATTCCGCGAGACCTTCGCGCTTGGCGCGTGCAAGCTGTGGCGTGAATAAAAACAACGGAGCCAGAACCGCGACAACAAAGAAAACGACAAGGCCAGCAATAATCATCTTGAATGCAAGCAGCGATTGTCCGTTGTAGAAGATGTGGCTGGCGATTTGACCTGCGAGCAATGCGCCTTGGGCGAACAATAATGGAACGAAGGCATAGCTGGATCTACCTAGGAATCCGAGTCCACCTGCGCGGTCCGGATGAGCGGGCAGCAAGTGCAATTTGAGACGCGAAACCCGAAACAGAAACCAGAACCAGATCAGAATCCGCATATACCAGCGCAGCAGGATGAACTGGAAGACGGGTACGCTGACAAACGCAAACCAATATCCCGCCATCGTCAGATGCATTTGGCCACCCTGAGGCGAGGCGTACCAGCTTGCGACATCCAGCGCTACCTGATGCCGCCAGATCCAGGTGCCAACGGTGAACACGAACAGAAGAAGCGCAATTTCCGAATGACTGAGTTGCGCATACGCATGGCGGAGTCGATCGCAGCATAAAACTTCGGCAGTTCTTCCTCGGTGACGACACGCCGTTCGATAAAGCCTTTGACGACCGGCCGGATGCGTTGATGAACGATCATCTCAGCCAGGATCAGCACTGGCAGCGAAATCGAGAAACCGTACGTGCGTCTCGATATCGCGAAAGAAGGAAAGCTTTGCTCCGCCCAGAAAGTGAGCCTGAGCCAGGGACAGGACTGCCAGCGGCACCCAGCATAACAGCACAGATGTAACGACTCGACGACGCAGCAACTCCAGCGCCGGACCCGTCAAGCGCGCGCGCCTGAGCATCTGATAAAGCGGCCCGCCCAGGACCAAAGAGAAATCGGGTGGTTCTTGCAATGGTTTTGGTACAGCCATAGTTGACCTTTACCTTCAGATACGCTGTAGCAAGTTGCCTATGATCATATGCAGTGTCGAGGCCGCGAGACCTATTTTCTGGATATGTTGTTCTACACTTCTCTAGAGTCATCTCCAACGCGAATAGCTACGATCGTCATATCATCATCCAGATCTTCGGCCGAGTCTCGAGCCGACCAGCGTGATAGCTCCCCAAGCAATTGATCGGCGAAATGATCTGCCGACGTGCTCTGTTCGGTCTCCAGAAACTGCTTGAAGCGCGTCGGTGCCAAACTCGACTCCGGCGGGGTTCGTCGTTTCCGGAATTCCATCGGTGTAGAGCAAGACCCGATCGCCAGCCTTGAGCGGCAACTCCAGCGAAGAATAAGTGGCAAACGAGAACTTTCCGAGAAACAAGCCATTTTCCTCAACAGCTACGCACGCCTTCGGGTCCTCCCCACAAAAGCAGGGGCGGGTGACCGGCGCCTGCGTAAGTCAGGGTTCGCTTCTCCATGTCGATGAACAGGTATGCCGCGGTGACGAAATGGTGTTGGAATTTTCCGCATAGCGCTTGATTCAGACCCAGCAGCACCTGCGCCGGATCGGCAGCGTGCCCCACCTGGGCTGACAGCGCAATCTTTAGCATCGACGCGATGAGCGCGGCAGGCATTCCGTGTCCCGACACATCGGCAACAAGAATCCCGATGTGCTTTTCATCGACGACGATGAAGTCGTAGAAATCGCCGGCAACGGAGGTCATGGGGATGTAGCGTGCGGCGATGTCCAGACCTTCGATTTTCGGAACCGCGGATGGAAGAATCGACAATTGAATTTGCCGCGCAGTTTCCAACTCTTTCTGGATAGTTAGCAACTGCTGTGCGAGCTGTTCACGAATTCCGCGAAGCACGAGGTGGGTTTGCACCCGCGCCTTTACAACCGCCGGGGAAAACGGCTTATGGATGTAGTCCACCGCACCGACGTCGAAGCCCTTCGTCTCGTCCTCGACCTCTGTCTGTCCGGTAAGAAATATGACTGGTATTTCCCGCGTCTCCGGGTCCGATTTTAACCGTGAGCACACTTCGTACCCGTCCATCTCGGGCATCATGACGTCCAGCAGAATCAGGTCGGGCGGAGGCGAAGCTTTCACAAGTTCCAGCGCTTTTGCGCCGCCAGTTGCAATGCGAATCTTGTAGATGTCCTTCAGGATCGAATTGACGATCTGAATGTTGGCGGGAGCGTCATCCACCAACAAGCACTGTCTTCTTCTGATCAACCTGGCTCATTTGTTGTCTCCATGTCGTGCGCAACGTTCGGCGATCTCATCCAGTTTCACTAGCGCTGCGTCAAAATCGAAGTCGTTGATCGATGCGCTGAGACCATCCAGATACGGCTTCTCAACAACACCTGCTACAGCGTCTTGCAAACTGCGAAAGGACTCTTCGGCATCGCCGTCACTGGCTTCGAGTAAAGTCCTGAGCCGCGCAATCGCCGCGGCCGCCGTCTTTCCATCGAAGGGCGACGGTCTGTATCTCCTCCATCTTCGCGGTTGTTGAGTCGTGCAGCGCCTTCTCGATGGCTTGAACCTGAGCGCCCATCACGCTCGCGAACTCAGCGAGTACTGTCGAGACAGTTTCCTCACCGTCGCGGAGCGCCTTCTCCAGTTTCTGAGCCACCGACTGAATCTCCGTGATCCCGAGATTACCGGCGACACCCTTCACGGTATGGGCGACGCGTTCCGCCAACTTTACGTCACCGGTTTCGAGCGCAGTTGAAATCTGGTCGGCCGCGTCGCCTTGTTTGGCGGCAAACTGCCCCAGCAGGTCGCGGTAGAGCCGTCGATTCCCAGCAACGCGGTTCAGGCCATCCGCGACATTGACCCCTGCAATCTCTGGCAAAACCACTTCGCCGGGCGCCTTTATGTTGGAGACAGATGCCCGGGAGTCGACTGCCTGTTTAGGCCTGGGCTTCACCCATCGCAGCAAAGTTGCAAACAGGTTATCGGGGTCAATCGGTTTCGACACATGATCATTCATTCCTGCATCGAGACAGCGTTGGCGTTCTTCCACCAATGCGTGCGCTGTCATCGCAATAATCGGAAACTTCTGTAAACGCGGGTCACTCCGCAACAGCTTAGTTGCTGTGAACCCATCCATCTCGGGCATCTGCAGGTCCATGAACACTACATCGAACTCTGGAGCCTGGTCTCCGGCGGTGAGAATTTTCACAGCTTCACCTCCATGGTTTGCCACGGTCACGATTGCTCCGGCGCTTTCCAGAAGTTCCGTCGCAACCTGCTGGTTCATCTCGTTGTCTTCGACCAGCAGGACGCGGATTCCCGTGGCATCATGCACGGTGGCGTCGTCCCTCTTCTGGCGAGAACGGTGGTCGCCTGTTGCCGCAACGCCGAACAGGTCCACTAACGTGTCGTAGAGCAGCGACTGATTGACCGGCTTCAACAAATAACTTTCGACGCCAATCTCCTCAGCCTGCGTTCTGATCTCTTCCCGCCCGAAGGCGGTGACCATCACTATTTTGGGAACATGCTGCAGACGATCATTGCGCTTAATAATGCGACTGGCCTCCAATCCGTCCATTCCGGGCATGTGCCAATCCATTAATACAAGACGATACGGATCCACCGAATCTGCCGCGACTATTTCGCGAACTGCATTTTCGCCTGATGAAACCGAGTCGGCACGGACCGCAAGGACGCGGAGCGCCTCGGTGAGAATCTCCCGCGCCTGCGCGTTGTCGTCCACGACCAACGCCCGGATGCCCGCCAGATCAGCGATCAACCGTTTGTGTTTGTCTTCTGATCCAATTCCAAACCAGGTGGTGAAGTGGAAGGTACTGCCCACGCCGGGTTCGCTCTCGGCCCAGATAGAGCCCTCCATCATCTCGACCAGCCGTTTGGAGATCGAGAGTCCCAGCCCTGTACCGCCATATTTCCGCGTCGTCGAAGTGTCCGCCTGCGCAAACGCCTGGAATAGCCTCGAGCTCTGTTCGGGTGTCATCCCGATGCCGCTATCGCGGACGGAGAACCTCACTTTTACTCGATCCGCTAACTGCTCCTCCAGCGCAACCGTTACTAGAACCTCGCCGCGCTCCGTGAACTTAACCGCGTTGTTCACGAGATTGATCAAAATTTGCCCGAGGCGCAGTGGATCTCCGATGAGGTTCGGGGGGATGTCATGCTGCGCAGCGATAAGGAACTCGAGATTCTTGTCTTGCGCCTTTTGGCTGACGATCGTCGATAGATTGTCGAGTACGTCTTCGAGCCGGAAGTCGATCTTTTCAATGTCGAGCTTGCCCGCTTCGATCTTGGAGAAGTCCAAAATGTCGTTGATGATTCCAAGCAGCGAATGCGCGGCGAATTTCACTTTGGTCAAGTAGTCTGCTTGTTTTGGAGAGAGATCAGTCTTCAGGGCCAGATGCGTCATCCCGATGATGGCGTTCATCGGAGTACGAATCTCGTGGCTCATATTCGCCAGGAAATCGGACTTGGCTTTGGTAGCGGCTTCGGCAGCTTCTTTGGCTACTGCGAGGTCGGCAGCCTGTACCTGGGTGTGCTCAAGCAGCTTTATGGTAACCAGCTTGCCGGCCAGGATCTTTGTGTTGAGCGCAACGGTTGGTAACAGCGCATCTAACAGGGCTTGCTGACGATTCGACACCGGAGCCGAAGGTGCCAGTTCCATCACCGCTAGCACGTCGTCCTGATTTATCACGGGTACAAAAAGGACGCAAGCTGGCGTTACTGTACCAATGCCCGTGTTGACCTGGAGCGGTTTGTCTGTACCAGAAACGATCCGGAGAGAGCGCCGCTCGGCGGCCGCCTGTCCCACGAGAGCTTCGCCAACAGCAAATTCTCGTGGTTCGTTGGAGATCTCCATCGCGAAGGCTCCGACGCGAGAGAAGCGTGTGCGGTTTTCGTCGGCCAGGTAGAACGCTCCATATAGCAGATCCAGCGCTCCCGAGATCCGCGACAGCAGGATGGTGGCGAATGCAGAAAAATTCTCGGCCGACTGCAGTCGCTCGGTCGTAGTTGCTACCTCCGCCTTCACCCACCCCAGCGTCTCTCGCTCGCGGGCTGCTGTCTGCAAAGTCTGCAACGCGCGGCTCATCTCTCCAATTTCATTTCGACGATCGAGATTTGCGATAGGCAGGTCCAGACGCCCCTCCGCCACGTCCAGAATTCGAGTCTTGAATGACGACACAACCTTTACAACTTCAACATTCACGATGGAGAGCGCAATGATGAAAGATGTTGCGAGGCCAAGAACAATCACGATCCAGGTGATCAGGATTGTGCGGTGAGTTTTGGCGGTCAACTCGTCCGACTGTTCGTCAACTGTCGTGTGCAATTCGTCAGCCAGGTCGGCCAAAGCTTGACGGCTACTACGCATTTCGGGGTCGAAGGTGTCGCGCGTCAGCTTTATGGCCTTGTCATTGTTGCCGTTCAAGGTCGCAGCTCGAATCGCGCGGGAATCGGCAACCGCTTGATCGAAAAGTGCGGTGGCCGCATCGATCTTTTGAGCCATGCTCGGACTTTCGGTCCTCGCCGACGCGACAGAAGAGTGAAAGTCCGCGGCCGTTCCGTCGAGATCCGCATCGATCACTCGCATTCGGTCAGACTCAGTCTCTGCAATCTCCTGATAGAGGAGCCATCCAAACCGGTTGCTCAAGACTCTCGCGACCGTCAGGTCGTGGAGGGCTTTGATGTCTTTATCAATCAGATCGCTATACCGAGCGTCGATTCGGTTCATCCCTATCGACGCGTACAACGCTGCCACAATCACCATCAAAGCCAGCGGCAGCAGGGCCACGAAAACTTTGGTTCGAATTTTAAAATTCGCTAAGAGACCCATGTCGAGAGTTTCAACCTCAATCGCGGAACAGATGCTTCGGAGAAGGCCAATTGTACCTGTCCGAGCAGTATCCGGAATGGCAGCTCACTAACCTCTGGCCGACGGCGCGGTCCGCCGGACCCGACTCGGCGCTCGCATGTAATCCGCTGCTGATTCTGTTTCACCGATGAGGCTATTAAAAATGCTAGTAGGCGGAATATGGGCCAGAACGTATATTGCTCATCAGTTCTGGGAAACAGATCCACACCATCCTTACCTCTTGTCGCAGATGACGATGATCTTCTGTGCCGATCACTCGGCAAGATGATGGGGATGGCAGCCGTCAAGCCGGCTCCGCTTCTGGCCCAGGTTTTTGCCGCGTCCACTTATCCACTAGAGATCATTCAACTCGAGCAATGGTTGGGCAAGCACGAGGACCTGAAAGATAAGGCGCTGGTGGACGCTCTCGAGAAAGAAGATTGGGATCCGAGCGTTCAGGGCATAGCTCCGCTGCCTGACGTGGTCAAGCAACTTGCAGAAAACATCAAGTGGACCACCGACCTGGGCAATGCCTTTCTGGCGCAGCAAAATGACGTCATGAAAGCAGTTCAACGCATGCGCATAAAAGCCAAGGGTGCGGGAAACCTTAAAACCACCGAGCAGCAGAAAGTGGAGACGAAGACCGTCGAAAACAAAACTGTCGTCGTGATAGAGCAGGCGAAACTTGAGGTCATTTACGTTCCCAGCTATAACCCCACGGTGGTCTACGGCCCGCCAGTTTATCCATATCCGCCAATCGTCTAGCCTCCGCCTCCTTCTACCGGAGCCATCGTCGCGGGAATGGCTATTTCGTTTGGTATTGGAATGGCGATGGGGCCGGCATGGGGTGGAGGCTGGGGATACCATTGCGGATGGGGCGGGGCGGTAAACAATAACATCACGATCAACAACAATAACTTCGTAAACAATTCCAACCGAAACGATGTGAACCGTCCGTCACAGCGGTCCGCTAGCGGATTCTTTGAGCACTGTATGACACTGAGAGGCTAAAGAAGGTGAATGGTGCAAATCTGATCAAATCGCAAACCAGCATCTCCGAATTCGATCTGGGACCCTCCAAAGCAGACTTTGCCGACAAGAGACGGAGCTTGCTGTTTGCTTTTTGGCGAGGCTGCCAAACTAAAGACCTTGGAGGACCGGTACGAACCTGAATCTGGCACCGATTACGATATACTTTTTCAAAAGGGCGGGAGTAGTTCAGTGGCAGAACGTCAGCTTCCCAAGCTGAATGTCGCCGGTTCGATCCCGGTCTCCCGCTCCAGATTCTTAATTCCCCGTAGGGGCATCCCTTTCACGTCGAGATTTTCGTGAGACCGCAAGAAATGGCGCTCAAGTTATTCGCTTGAGCGCCATTCTTTGTGGCTCCGTGCAGTCAAAAGGCCGAATTAACGACTTGCGGTGTTCGTTTTCTGGGCCAGTTTGGAGTGGTCCTCGAGGCTCTGGGCTTCGGGAAGGAAGGAGATGGCCTTAGAGATCTGTGGATCCCATTGGGCACGTACCTTGAGGCCCTCGAGCTGTCCGAACTGCGAGGTGAAGAGTTCGCTCTTGATGCTCTCCTTGACCCAGTCGTTGACACGATTGATGTCATTGTCGTTGTAGTCGATCTGGTTGGTCTTGAGGAAGTCCTTGAACTGCTGCATCACCGTATCGTCGACTTCGAAGTCCTTGGCCACGGTGTGGGTAGCCAGATAGTGCTTGCTGAAGTTGAAGAACGCGTAGTGCTGGATAAGATTTTCCTGGAAGGGGTTAGGCTTCAAGTTATCAATCTTCTCGTCGGGGGTGATGCCGCCACCGCCGTAGACAGTCCGGCCGGAATCGGTAAGCTTGACTTCGAGGTTGCTCTTGTCCTTGGTTTTGTTTTCATTGTCGCGGACGTAGTAGTAGTCGTAGAGCGAGACGTGGTCGTAGTTGCGCTGGATAAGACGGCCGGAGGGCGTGTAGTAGTGGTAGGTGGTGAGAGCGAGGCCGGTGTTCTCGGTGATGGTGAAGACAGTCTGGACGAGACCTTTGCCGAACGTAGTCTCGCCGACGATCAAGGCGCGATCGTGATCCTGCAAGGCACCAGAGACGATCTCAGCGGCAGAGGCAGTATTGCGATTGACGAGAACGACGATGGGGAACTTCGGACCTTCCTCGCCGCGAGTGGCACGGTAGATCTGGTCGGGGAAGGCGCGGCCGCGTTGTGAGACGACGACCTGACCCTTCTGGAGAAACTTGTCGGAAGTGTTGACAGCTTCGTTGAGGAGACCGCCGGGGTTTCCGCGGAGGTCTAGGACGAGGCCGTGGATGTCGCCGAAGCTGTCGAGCGCATCGCCTACTTCGCGGCTGGTGGTCTCAATAAAGCTGGAGACGTGAATGTAGCCGACGCCGGGACGGATCAGGAAGGCGAGATCGATCGAAGGGCGGGGGATCTCGTCGCGGACTAGGTCAAAGACCATGGGCCGGGCGGCGCCTTCGCGGCTAATGGTGACAGAGACGTGAGTGCCGCGCGCACCCTTGAGGAGCGAGGCTACGCCGGCAGTGTCCATGCCCTCGGTCGATTTGCCATCGA
This sequence comes from uncultured Acidobacteriaceae bacterium, assembly GCA_963838555.1. GTDB lineage: Bacteria > Acidobacteriota > Terriglobia > Terriglobales > Acidobacteriaceae > Edaphobacter. The sequence continues at coordinate 44,090 of CAWIRK010000004.1, forward strand.
CAGTGAGGATTTCATCGCCGGGCCGAATGCCGGCCTTGTATGAGGGCGTTCCCTCGAAGGGATATAGGACGACGATCTTCGTTTTGCCACTTCCGTTGGAGACAGGCTGAGGCTGGATGGTCATGCCGACGCCGTAGTACTTGCCGTGTTGATCCTCGCGCATCTGCGCGTAGGCTTTGGGATCGTAGAAGTTGGAATGCGGGTCGAGGACGTGGAGCATCCCGGGGATGGCACCATCGTAGATGGCCTTGTCAGTCTTGTCGGTGTTCATCGGCTCGGCGTAGTTCTGCTCGACCAGCGAATAGACGTTGGTGAAGGAGTGGAGCGAGTCGCGCAGGGTCGACTCATCGCTAGCCGACTGCGCGGCAACCTTCTGATTGATGAGTGAGCCGAGGATTGCGCAGGTAGCGAGGAAAAGGCTGGCGGAGAAGAGAGCGCGGCGGGTGCGGGGAGCCATAGGCTTAGGTGACCTCAAGGGATAGATCGACGCGCAAAGATGCGCCAGGACAGACGTCCTCTATTTGACGGAGTATAGCATCCTGGGGTGAGCTCCAGCCTCCATCAAAAGGGGGGATTCGCATGTTAAGGCGAGGGCAGTTAGAATTGGGAACGGATACCGTCCAATGCCAGGGTGAGTCCAATGGCTAGGCGGAAGTGCTGGGGCGATGGATGTCGAGTCGCGGATATTGACGCAGATGTTTGACCAAGAATACGAGTGACGATGACCTTGAGAATTTCGCAGTTTGCGGTGGTATGCGGGCTAGGCCTGCTGGCACTGCCGGGAGTGGTGCAAGGACAGGCACCGCGGTACCAAAGTCCTTTGAGCGCACCAAACGCTCCGCAGCCACAACTTACGCTGCCGGTGACGCCCGCAATTACGCCGAACGGAACGGTGGTGGAGGATGTGGTCGTTCATGTAAACGACCTGATCATCAGCCGGAGCGATGTGGAGCGGGCTGAGGTGGCGCTGGCGCAGGAAAACCAGCAGGCAGGAGCCGCTCCTGCAGAGGCTGCCGAGCGGCAGAAGAACCTGCTGCGGGACATGATTGATAAGCAGCTTCTGCTATCGCGAGGCAAGGAGCTTGGAATCAACGCCGATGCCGAGGTGATTCGACGGCTGGATGAGATTCGCAAACAAAACAAAATGGACACGCTGGAGGATCTGGAGAAGGCGGCGCGGCAGCAAGGCGTGTCTTATGAAGACTTTAAGGCAGGTATCCGCGATAACGTGATCACCCAGATGGTAGTGCGGGACGAGGTGGGCCGCCGATTGCAGTTATCGGCGAGCCAGGAGCAGGCATACTACGATGCCCACAAACAGGAGTTTACTCAGCCGGAGCAGATCAAGCTGAGCGAGATCCTGGTTCCGACGCCTGCAGATGCCAATGACGCAGCGATTGCTCAGGCGCAGGCAAAAGCTGACGGTATCGAAGCAAAGCTGAAGGCGGGAGAAAATTTCGAAGATTTGGCGAAAGCGAACTCCGGCGGTCCTACGGCGACCCAAGGCGGTGACTTGGGTATGTACAAGCGCGGGGCGCTGGCCAAGGTTCTCGAAGATCAGACATTCAAGCTGAAGTCAGGGGAGTGGACGGCGCCGATCCGGACCCGCCAGGGGTTTGTGATCCTGAAGGTGACCGATCATGTACCGGCCGGAGTGGCTCCATTGAAGGACGTCGAACAGCAGGTTCAGGAGGGGATGTACGCCGAGGCAATGCAGCCGGCGTTGCGTGCCTACCTGACGAAGTTGCGGGAAGACGCGTACATCGACATACGGGCTGGATATGTGGATTCGGGTGCGAGCCCGAAGGAGACCAAGCCGGTGTTCACTGCCTATACGCCCCCCGCGGTGAAGAAAAAGCCGGCTCAGCAGAAGAAACGGTTTGACCGGGGTACGAAGTTTTCGACGGCAACCAAGTCCGCGGTTCCTGGAGCTCCAGCGGTGGCACCGGCTCCAGTCGCGAAGACTCCCGCAGCGACTCTAACAACTCCGACGACAGCACAGGCTACGGCGGCAACCAAACCGCAGAAGCCGCAAAAAGTGAAGCGAGAGAAGGTACGTTATGGGCAGGCTCCGCGAAATTCTTTGCCGGCGGGCCCGGAGGAGACTGCTTCAGGCACTGACGTGGGAGAGGGAGCGACTTCTGTGGCGGTAACGCCGGGTGGAACGATGGCAGCTTCCGCGGCTCCGGGTACGGCGATCGCGCCGTTAGAGGGTAGCGGTCAAGTTTCTTCCAGTTCGAACACGGCTCCGAATCCGCTGGATGCTCATCCGGCGGCGGAGGGGAAGACCCGCTACAGTGCTCGTGCGAAACAGGTGAGCGCCGAGAAGAAAGCCACGAAGCTGAAGAAGGTGAACGAGAAAAAAGCTGCTGCGCCTGCCGGCCCTACCCCTGAGGAGAAAGCTGCTGAACAGACTCAAGCTGCCCCGCTCGGATTGAACGGCGACACATCACAGAAAAAGAAGAAACAGCCGAAAGATAAGAGCGCTCCCAAGGAGCGGCTGCAGAATAAGGCCCCGACACCGCCACCGACGCCGCCAGATGAGACGCCCTCGAAAGCTCCCAATCGAGCGACTCCGTTGGAGGGGACACTTCCTCCTGCGCCGAAGTCTCCAGATGCGACTGTGCCTCCGGCGACTGGGACACCGCCAAGTACACCTCCTCAGGAATAGGAGGGGATTCTCGATCATCTGTGTAATGGCAATAACAAGAATGCGAAGAGGTTCGGTGATTATGCCTGGCCTCTCTTTTCTTGCGGGTTGCAGGTGGCCGTTTCATGTAGGTAGAAGATGGCTTTGTCCCACGCGAAGTCGACGAGACTGTACTAAACAGAAAATCCCTGATAGCCTCGTTTGCCATGGAACTTCAGATCAGTATGATTCCGTCGCCGGAAGATCCCCCGTGGAGAAGCGATGACTACCAATCGGAGCTTCGCAAACTCGGGCTCGCTCTTAGGGAAGACGGTCTGGAGATTCGCGAAGTGGGCTCCCATCCGGTCCGCTCCGGGAAGACGTCGCCAATCTCAGGAGAGTGGAGGGTCAAGCTGGGCGCTTCGCTGGAGCCGATCCTGAAAGCTCCCGTTGGTTCCTGGTTGCAAGCACGACGTGGCCGTACCGCTCGATTGAGAATTGGAGAGATCGAAGCGGACGTGCGAACCGCTGAGGAGTTTGCGCGCGTTATTAAGATTGCCAAGTGCTATCAAGAAATCACGGAGAACGAGTCCTGAGTCTACTCTTCAAATCTTCTATCGAAAACTGACGGTTTGGATTGCTCGCTGCAGCCAGGCCACCAAGATGTTCGGCGCGCAGCCAAGCAGAACGACGCTAAATGCGACTAGGCAAATGACGACCTGGCTGACGATGGGCGTATGTATTTGGACTGACTCGATGGGGGAATCGGCAATGTATATCCGCTTGAGTACCTGCAGGTAATAGTAGAGCGACACGGCGCTCATCGCGATCGCCAGAATTACGAGCCAGAGCAGGCCAAGCGTTTTAGGTTCGGCTGCCAGCATTGACGTGAACAGATAGAACTTTCCGAAGAATCCGGCTAGTGGTGGAATTCCGGCCAGGGAAAGCAAGAAAATCAGCATGCAAAAAGACAGGACAGGTGCGCGCCGACTAAGTCCGGAGAAATCGGAGAGTTTATCGCCGCCGGTTTTGGTCTCTACAACGGCCACCACACCAAACGCGCCAATGGTCGTTAGCGCATAGGTAAGTGCGTAGTAGAGCAACGCTCCAAAGCTCTGTTCAGTATGTGACACGAGTGCAAGCAACATGTAACCCACGTGTGCAATCGCCGAATAGGCGAGCAATCGCCGTACGCTGGTTTGCATAATTGCTACGAGGTTTCCCAGGATTATCGAAAGTGCGGCGACACATGCTATTACCGGGACCCAGCCCGGCAGATGGCTTTCCGAGGCGCTGCCTGCCGCTCCCGCAAAACCGATCACCATCACTTGATAGAAGATGACAATGCCTGCAGCTTTTGCACTGGAAGCGATCAGCGCAGCGCTGGATGGCGGAGCGCCTTCATAGACATCTGGCGCCCAAAAATGAAACGGAACCGCTGCAACTTTGAATCCAAATCCGATGACGGTCATTACAATCGCGACGGCCAGGAGAGGATCCAGAGAGGGACCCTCGGTCGCATCGGCGATTCGGGTGAGGTTGGTTGAGCCGGACAAACCATAGACAAGACTGAGTCCAAAGAGGGTGAATGCCGCAGACGCTCCACCGAAGAGAAAATACTTCAACGCAGCTTCGGCCGATTGGGCGCTGTTTTTATTGAAAGCCGCGAGGATGTAAAGCGACAGACTCAACAGTTCCAGCGAAATGAAGATCAACAGAATATTCTGCGAACTCACCAGGAACATCATGCCGATCGTCGCAAACAAAATGAGGGCGAGGTATTCGCCGACGTGCGCGGTGAAAGTCGACTCTATCGATAGCAAAATCACAAAAATCGTTAAGACGAGTAATGCGATTTGAATCAGCTGGGTCTGCGGGCCGACCACAAGCACTCCGTCAAAGACGTTTGCCTGCTGCGGCGCAATCAACATCCAGATGACCGCGCCTACACAGCCGAAGCAAGAAATTACAGCTCCAATCGTGAAGCGGGTCCGCGTCTCGATGCCGCGCATAAACAGGAGATCAACTGTTAGAACACTCAGCGCAGCGATAAGGACGATCGCTTCCGGCACAACTAATTGGAACAATGCCGAATAGCCCACCACGGTCATCGCCAGCTACCTTTCCGCAGGCCGTCGAATAGCGGCGAGCTCAGAGCTGGAATGATTCGGTTCAGGAGCAATTGTGGATAGAGTCCTACGGCTAAACTTACGCCTATCAAAATCACTGCACCGATTCGTTCGGGAATTGAAATCGGCGGCAGAGGGTGATGCGGTTCACTGACTTCGATTTCGGAGTTGCCGATGAAGGCCTTCTGCATGGCGCGCCAAGTATAGGCGACGCCGATCACAAGGCCGAACCCTGCACCGACCGCGTATACGGGGAAGGCGCGCCACGTACCAATAAGGACTTGTAGTTCCGCCACAAACCCACTGAACGCCGGTAAGCCGATGGAGGCCATGCTCGCGACGATGAACGTTACTGCCGCGAACGGAATGACTTTGTACAGGTCCATCTTCTCGAGCAGGTCCAGATCGCGGGTGTGGGTTCTGTCGTAGACCATTCGTCCGACGACGGCGAATAGGAGGCCCGCCAGAATCCCGTGCGAAAACATCTGCAGTACCGCACCGCTAAGCCCGATCAGGCTCAGCGTCATCAGGCCCAACAACACAAAGCCCATGTGACTCACGCTGGAATAGCCTACGACGAACTTGAAGTCCTTTTGCACCAGAGCAACCATAGCTCCATACACGATGCCGATGAGTGCGAGCAAGGCGAATACCTCGCGCCATGAGCCAAGGCCGAAAACATGAAATCCCCACTGATCCAGTCCGCGTGGAAACAGCGTCATGGCCACTCGTAAACAACCGTATGCGCCAAGTTTCATCACCACGCCGGCTAGCAGCATTGAGGCTGCAGTCGGTGCAGCGACATGGCCGGTCGGGGCCCAGGTGTGAAACGGCCATAAGCCGGCCAAAATTCCGAAGCCCACAAACACCAATGGGAACGCCCACATCTGAAAATGCAGGGGGAAGGGGAACTGCGCCAGGGTGACGAGATTCATCGTCTTTCCGCCAGCAACCACGTATGCCGCGATCAATCCGACGAGTACCATCGCACTGCCAACAAATGAGTAGAGCGCCAGCTTCATCGCGGCATACTCGCGTCGTGTCGAACCCCATATAGCAATGAGAAAGTACTTTGGAATGATGGCGATTTCGTAGAACACAAACAGAAGAAATAAATCGAAGCTCAGGAACACGCCATAGACGCCGCCTATGAGCGCAAGGTAGAACGCAAAAAACTCCTGCACGCGGTGTTCGATATTCCACGAAAAAAGAATGCCTGCGATCGCCACAATGCCAGTCAACAGCAGCAACGTCAGGCTGATACCATCTGCCGCGAGATAATATTCGATACCAAGTGAAGGAATCCATGGCACGCGCACGACTGCCGCTGTTGCGCCGGTACTCTGGTGGGCAAATCCTCCTATCGTTACGGCAAGCCCCCCCAACGCCGTTAACATTGCGATAATCCGCGACGCTCTCACGCTGACCTTCGGCAGCAGCAAGATCAGCACGCCGAAAAACGAGATGTAAATAGTCCAGGCGAGCATAATCAAGATGCCAAGACAGAGATGTCGCACGTGCTCCTATGCCGCGTCAACCTGTCATCTTCGATCCGGCTTTACCTCCTCTCATCTTTGGCTATTACCTCAATTGTTGGGCGATCTTCATGGCCGTAGTGTTGATGACGCCGAGCACGAGCTGCGGATAGATTCCCAGGGTGAACATGATTGCGATTGGAGGCAGCAGGATGAGCTGCTCCCTGACTGTCAGATCATGCATGGTTGACCATCTCACGTTGAGCGGTCCAGAGAAAACACGCTGAAGAATCGTCAGAATGAAAATCGCCGTCGCGAGCAGGCCAATGACTGCGAGTGCCGTCGCCCACGTCGCCAGCGGGAATGCACCTCTGAAAATTAGAAATTCGCCGACGAAGCCGTTCAGTCCAGGCAGGCCCAGAGATGAAAAAAGGGCGATGCCCATCAGTCCGCAGAATATGGGGGCTACCTTGCGAAGGCCGCCGAAATCATTGAGACCTCGTAGGCCGCCGCTTCGTTTCTCGAGCAAGACCACAAACCAAAACAGCGTCGCCGCAGTCAGCCCGTGATTGAACATTTGCAGCATCACGCCGTTGAGTGCTGCCGCTTTGGCTGATGCTAATAAGGCGTTATTGCCGGTGAATCCTGCGACCGAAAAAATCCCGAGCATGCAATACCCCAGGTGATTGATGGAAGAGTATGCGAGAATGCGTTTCAAATCCGTTTGTGCGAGCGCTGCATAGGCGGAAAGAATGATCGTAGCCACGGCGAGCCACAGAAGCGGCGTGCGAATGGACCGCATCTCCACATGGAAAATTGGCAGTAGTATTCGCAGGAAGCCGTAGACGCCCATCTTCGACATTGCGCCGGTGAGCAGCAAGGTTGTGCCTGTTGGTGCTTCGGCGTATGCCTCTGGCAACCAGGTGTGAAATGGAATCAACGGTACCTTCACCGCGAAACCTAGAAATGCTCCACAGAAGACGATCATCGCGATCTGGTGAGGCGCTAAGCGAGGCCAGCCTAGGCTGGCAGCGAGAGCGGGGATGAGTTGTCCATTTCTCGCTAGCTCGGAGAGACCGATGAAATCGAATGTGCCGGTGCACTGAAAGATGGCCAGAAACGCTAAAAGCAACGCGACACTTCCGACCATCGTGTAGACGAAGAATTGAGTTGCTGCAGCGGCGCGTTGTGGGCCACCCCATAGCCGAATCAAGAAGAACGCAGGGATGAGGCTTAGTTCCCAGAAGATGAACCAGTGAAAAAAGTTTAATGCGGTGAACGTCCCAAACAATCCTGCCTGCAGAAAGAGTATGAGGGAAAAATAAAGTGAGGTGCCCTCCTGGATATGCCACGATGCGGCCATCGACATGGGTACGACGATTGCCGACAGCAGCAACATGAGCAGTCCAAGCCCGTCGATACCCGTGTGGTACTGCGCACCAATTGCGGGAATCCAGGCGTGCACTTCCTCAAATTGAAGCTCACCCGACGCGGGATTAAATCGATGCCACAGGATCAGCGTCAACGCAAGCGCAATGAAGCTGAAAGTTAACGCCGTACCGCGCGCGAGGTTTTTGCTTTTTGCGCCAAGGCCCAGGACTCCAAATGCTCCGATCAGCGGCATCGCGGTCAAGATTGTGATCAACGGAAAAGCGATCATCCGTGCTTACCCCAGATAAGGAATAAGACGAGTGCTGCAAAGGCAATCCCAACGACGCGCAAGTAATTCTGCGTCCGACCGCTTTGTAAGCGCGAGAGAAGGTGGCCGCCACGGCTCACGTTGCGGCAGCCTTGATCGAAGCTGGGATTCACGACGAATGTATCTACTGACCTGTTCAACTCCGAGACCCCTAATACCAGATAGGTCACAAGCTGTACTGCGCCACCCCACACCCATCGGTCCAGCCAGTCGCAGAGACGTGCGCACAACCCATTAAAACGGATGATTGTGGATTCGTAGAGTCTGTCGACAAAAAACCCGTTACGCAAGACATGGAAGAGTTGCGGTTGCAGGAGCTCCAGCGGGTCTGGTGTCCCAGCACTTTCAATCGGCTTGCGCCCATAGAACCACCAGCCGATGCCAAGGCCGAGGAAAAGTACGATCGCTGACGAAAGCATCACCGACAAAACTCCATTTTCAACAAACCCTCGGAGATCGAAGTTTACCTGCCGGCCTTCGAGAAACGACGTGAACCATGGCCACGCTGGCGTGCCAATGAGTCCTAGCAACATTGAAAATGCCGCGAGAATCACCAGGGGAAGCGTCACGAGTCCGGGGCTTTCCCGTGAAGTTGTTGCGCCAATGGCTTTGGCAGAGTGTGGTTCGTGTCCGAGGATTTCGGATTCTCGCGATTTGCCGAAGAAAACGAAGTAGACCTGGCGAGTCATGTAGAAAGCAGTCAATAGCACACCAATTGCGCCCAGATAAAAGGGAACCTGCGAGACACTCCACGTCGAAGCTGCATGCAGGATGCCGTCTTTGCTCCAAAAGCCCGAGAAGAAGAGCGGAAAGCCACAGAGGGCTAGCATGCCGACTGCATAAGTAGCGAACGTTACGGGCATGAGTCTCCGCAGGCCACCCATCCGGCGAATGTCCTGCTCTTCATGGCAGCCGTGAATTACCGATCCCGCGCCCATGAAGAGAAGGGATTTGAAAAAGGCATGCGTGATCAGGTGAAACATCCCCACGGCCACGCCGCCAGTGCCAAGACCCACCATCATGTAACCGAGTTGCGAGACAGTGGAGTAGGCGAGGATGCGTTTAATGTCATCTTGCGCAACCGCGATGCTCGCCGCGAAGACAGCAGTAATGGCACCAACCCAAGTGACAATTGTAAGCGCGGTGGTCGGCGAGAACGATATGTCGACTCCGCCGTGGGCGCTCATCAACGGATAAACTCGCGCGATAAGAAATACTCCCGCGGCAACCATTGTCGCTGCGTGAATCAACGCGCTTACGGGCGTCGGGCCTTCCATGGCATCCGGCAGCCAGACATGTAATGGAACCTGGCCTGACTTTCCAACAGCGCCGCAAAAGATCAGCAAAGCTATGCCGGTCGAAACTGTCATGCCAACGCTCGTAGTCTGTGCGAGGAAGCTAATGAGAGCGGAATGCTCGAGGCAGCCATTGCCGCCGTCGTAGAAGAGAAGCGTGCCGGCTTTCGAATACAGCCAAATCATGCCAAGCAGGAATGCGAGGTCGCCAATTCGCGTGGTGATAAATGCCTTCTTCGCTGCTGCTGCCGCACTCGGCTTGTGATACCAGAAGCCGATGAGCAGGTAGGAGGTCAGGCCGACGATCTCCCAGCAGATAAAAAGAAGCAGCAGGCTGTTGGCGATGACCACGCCCAGCATTGCGCCTGCGAACAGCGACAGGAAACAAAAGAAGCGGGTGAAGTTTTCGTCATGGGCCATGTAACCGACGCTGTAGATGAAGATCAACAGGCCCACGAATGTGACCATCACGAGCATTACTGCCGTTAGCGGGTCGAGCAACCAGCCAAGCTTGAGCCACTCATCGCCGACCTGAAACCAGGGAACATTAACGACTTGCCTCGCATCAATCCCTTTGCCGCTGATGTGAAGCACGTGGGCAAACGCAACAAGGGAGAGGAGCAACGACAAGGAAATGGAACCGATGGCAACGGCTGACGCAAACTTGCGGTTTCGTTGTCTGGCAAACGCGCTTAGGCCCGCCGCCAGAACCGGTATCGAGGGAATCAACCAGAGGTTTTGGACAATCCAGGTCATGTCGTCTCAAGAAACGGTGCGAGGTGGTACCGCGAAAAATGCGATATTGCAACGCGGTGAGCACGTGGGTAAGGTTCGGCGCCTGACGAGGACAACCGGGGACAACTACTTCCTTTCTCGTGAATCGAATGATAACCGCGATGTAATGGGAGCAGATTTCTTTGCCGGACTCTTTCCTTCATCAGCGAGTCATCCCCTCATTGAATCTATCTGGTCGAGATTGGTGGTTTTGTAGTGCCGGTAAATGGAGATGATGAGAGCCAGGCCAACAGCGGCTTCGGCCGCTGCTACGCCAATCGCGAAGATCGCAAACATGATCCCCGTCAATGCTTCGGGGTTCGGGCCATAGCGCCAGAATGCAATGAAATTCAGATTGGCCGCGTTGAGCATCAGTTCGATTCCAACGAGAACGAGGATGGCGTTGCGGCGAGTCAATGCGCCGGCGAGACCGATAGAGAAGAGGAGTGCGGAGACAATGAGGTAGCTTGTCAGCGGAGTCATTTCACCTCCCGCTTGTCCTGAATGGCGATGGTTACTGCGCCGACAAGAGCAGCTGTCAGGAGCAGGCCAACCACTTCGAGCGGCAAGGCAAATCTAGACATGAGAGCATTGCCGATCTGCTTTACGGTTACTTCGGGCTGTGGCGGTATTGAACGTCGAGTGGCTACGCTGGAGCGGATCGTCCAAGCCAGAACTCCAAAAACGGCGATGGAGACGATACTGCTTATGGCCCAGGAGGGCGAAACGATTGACTCCGAAGGTGATGCTCCGCCGCGTGTAAGCAGGATGGCGAAGACGATGAGAATTGCCACTGCACCGATGTAAACCAATATCTGCGCGAAGCCGAGGAATTGCGCATCGAGTTGAAGATAGAGCCCTGCCAGGCCAACGAATACCAGCATCAGCGCCAGGACGCAATGCACAAGATTGCGCAGGGTTAGCGCAGCCGCCGCTCCCACGATCGTCAGCACACTGAGGATGAAAAATGGCAGAATCACTTCTCCGGGTACGTTATCAATTGGCCTAACCGTTCGATCGTCACATTACTTGGCATTGTATTCGTCAGTGTGCCCGCGTCCAGTAGCAAATCAATCTCCCTTCACCGGGTAACAAGATCTCGCAATGACATCGACTACTCTTAGTCGGCGAATCGATAGACTCGCTTTTCCAGCTTCTTTGACTGTACGAGCCCACGGCCGAACAGGATGTAAGGAACGATAACCAGAACTGCACAAACGAGCCATCGCGACAGTCCAGACGGCAGGAAGCGCCAGACCGCGGCATTGAAAAGGTTAAGGAGCCCCATCGGCAGCATGAACTTCCATGCGAAGTTCATCAGCTGGTCCATGCGCAATCGCGGAAGGGTGCTGCGAACCCATATGAACATGGCAATCAGGGCAAGGAGTTTCGCAAAAAACCAAAGATACGATGGGATCGAGTTCAGGAATGGAAAGGGGGCTGACCATCCGCCAAGGAACAGCGTAATTGCTAGCCCGCTGATGGCGAACATTCCGATATATTCGCCGAGAAAGAATAGTGCGAACTTGAAACCCGAATATTCGATGTAGTAGCCCGCGATAATTTCGGATTCGCCCTCGGGGAGATCGAACGGGGAACGGTTGGATTCAGCAGCCCCGGCAATCATGAATAGCACGAATCCGGCGAATCCCCATGGCGTGAACACAAACCAGTGGGGCCAGATTCCGGTGTAGGCGACCTGTGCCTCCACAATGGCGACGGTGGAAAGGGAGCCGACCGTCATGATGACCGCAATCGATGAAAGAATGAGCGGAATCTCGTAACTAATCATCTGCGCAATGGCGCGCATTGCACCCAGCAGCGAGTATTTGTTTCTGCTCGACCAGCCCGCCATGAAGATCGACAGTTCGACTATGGAGCCCGCAGCAAAGAAGTAGAGGACGCCCGCATCCAGATTGACGGCCACCATATTTCGACCTATCGGCAGAACGGCGTAGCCTAGAAATGCGGCTACCACGAGAACTAAGGGCGCGAGAAGATGTACTACTTTGTCGGCCGAGCGGGGGACGATGTCTTCCTTCGTCAGCGACTTCAAACCGTCTGCCAGCGGCTGGAGCAGCCCATATGGTCCAACTCGATTTGGGCCGTAACGGTTCTGGATGCGACCCAGCCCCTTACGCTCAAGGATCGTTGTTACCGCAAACAAGGAAGAAAACACCACGATAATCGCCAAGACGGAAAGTGTTGCCGCAAAGATGGGTTGCACGGCAAGCGGCAAACCGGCTACGAGCCAGTGCTTAAGTATGACGAAGATTTGATCCATCATTTCAGCCATTTGCGGTCAGCTCGTGTGGGATGCGGTACTGGTTTGTACGATGGGCGATGTCGAAGATTTTGCCTCTGCCGCGGACCTCGCCTTGGCCTCAGCCCTGACCTTTGCGTCGGTAAGCCGCTCATCCACTTCGGCCGCACCAATGGGATGGATCACGTGGAAATAATCGTTCGACTTGGCCAGCTGCGCTTTGCGCCATAGCAGGCCATTAAAGCGGTTGTCCGTACTCAGTTCGAATGCAGTGTCCATTTCGATTGCGTCGAACGGGCAGACTTCGACGCAGATCTGGCAACTCATACAGACGGATACATCGATGTTGAATACTGCGGGATAAAACTGTGGCTTGCCGAGATAGTCCGCCTTCTTATCCTTGCTCTTTTCGATGAAGATGCATTTGGGAGGGCATTCTTTTTCGCAAATCTGGCAGGCCACACAGCGCAAACCCTCCTGCCAGTCGTCACCATCGTAAACGAGGAACGGAAAATTACGGGCCGCTTCCGCTTGGGGCAGGCGCTCTTCCGGAAACTGGACGGTGGTCAACCGCTCCTTGCTGACGTAACTGCCCAAGAAATTTCTGGCCGTTTCCGCCAGACCCTTCACGATACCTTCACCAAGCATGCCCAACCCCCGCTTCTAATCCGTGTTGCTGTCCTCAGCCAATCCTATTACCGGTCCACCTCGCCCAACACAATATCCACTGTGCCAAAGATCACGATTGTGTCCGCCACGCTGTAGCCGCGACACATATCTTCGAGCACGGTCAGGTTGATCAAACTTGGCGGACGCACGCGGTAGCGGTATGGATTGGGAGACCCGTCGCTGATCAGATAAAAGCCAAGCTCACCTTTTGGCGATTCGATCCGGCCGTATGCCTCGCCGACGGGGGGACGGAATCCTCGGATCTTGGCTTTGACGTCCATAATCGGACCGGGTGGAATATCGTGCAGCGCCTGATTCAGAATCTTCAGTGACTCGCGCATCTCGAGCACGCGGATCATGTAGCGATCGTAGACGTCGCCATGTTCGCCGAGTGGAATCCTGAAGTCGAACCGGTCGTAGATACCATATTTGTCCACTTTGCGAATGTCGTAGTTTACCCCCGAAGCGCGCAGCATGGGGCCAGTGACGCCGGCGTTGATTGCTAGTTCTTTCTTCAACACACCAACACCTTGCGCGCGCGCCATGAAAATTTCGTTCCCCGTTAGCAGCCGCTCGTATTCGTCGAGGAAGCGCGGAAACTCTTCGACAACCTTTTCTGTCTGATCAAGCCAACCGGAAGGCAGCTCCACACGACAGCCGCCAAAGCGCATGTAATTGCACATCATTCGCGAACCAGTGAGGGACTCGAAGAGGTCAAGTATCTTTTCCCGCTCGCGAAATGCGTACATCAGGGGCGTGCCACTGGCACCCATCTCCTGCGTCAGAAATCCAATGGTCGAGGCGTGATTTTGTAGGCGGGTCAGCTCCGCGGTGATCACGCGAATGTACTCGGCGCGTTCGGGCACCTGAAGGCCGGCGAGCCTTTCGACGGCAAGCGCGTAGGCCCAATTGTTCGTGAGCGAGCACATGTAGTCGAGCCGGTCGGTGTACGGCATCGAAGAGAGGTAGCTTGCCGTCTCGGCGATCTTTTCGTGGTTGCGATGCAAGTAACCGAATACCGGCTTGAGTTTCACAACGCGCTCGCCGTCCAGAACTACGTCCATCCGGAACACGCCGTGCGTGGACGGATGATGCGGTCCAAGCGCAATTTCGAGCAGTTGATCTTCGCTGTCCCCAACAGTGAAATCCGGAGACATCTCTTTTTCTACCGGTGTTGTGGTTGCCCTTGTCATGCGTTATGCTGCTTCGCTTTCGTCAAGACGTCGTCATGCGCTGTCGGTTCGTACTCGTAATCATCTGGCTCGATATAGTCTTTGCGCATGGGATGATCTTCAAATTCGTCCCACATTAATATGCGGCGGAGATCGGGATGGCCATCGAAGATGATCCCGTAGAGGTCAAAGATTTCGCGTTCCTGAAACTCCGCGCTGCGCCAAACCGGTGTAAGCGATGGCAGGTGGACCTTGTCGCTACGGTTTTCCGAACGCAGTCTGAGTATGACTGGCCCGTGCTTTTTCTCCATCGAATACAGGTGATACACGGCTTCAAGGTGTCCTGGAGACTGGCGTTTCCTGATTTCGTCGATCTCTTGTTCCACGCCATCTGCAACCTTTTTAACTTTCACCTTTTCAGAGATTTCCCTGTCCAGCCAATCCACACCGCTGACATTGGAACAGTAATCCAGACGGAGGTCCGGGCTATCTCGCAAAAATCTAGCCACTTCTACTGCGCACGCAGGTGAAACCAGTAGCGAATGCTGGCCTGACGGGCTACCGTTGAGAACTATCTCCAGGTGACAGCCTGGAAGGGCAGCTTCGATGTCCGCTTTAACCTTCTCCAGCATCGTCCTCACCTGCTTCACATGAATCAACGTTATTCAGAATGTGCCACACTTCGGGGTTGTTCGGCGGATTGAGGTCGTGTGCGCCGTATTGCGGCACAATGAACTCGCTCGGTGCGTGAGGATCCAGGTGCCGCGGCTTGTCGGGGCCCGTTAATGCTTGCCCGTCAATCTTCCTTTGTAGCGTCATGAACGCATCGATGAGCGCCTCCGGCCGAGGGGGGCAGCCCGGAATGTGCACGTCGACGGGAATATACCGGTCAATACCTTTCAAAACGTTGTAACCCTGTTTAAACGGACCACCCGAAATCGCGCATGCTCCCATTGCGATGACGTACTTTGGCTCGGCCATCTGGTTGTAGAGACGTACAACCTGAGGGGCCATCTTCTTGGTTACGGTGCCGGAGACAATCATCAAGTCTGCCTGCCGCGGCGAGGGGCGGAATACTTCAGCGCCGAACCGTGCCAGATCGTATCGTGCCATCGTCGTCGCGATCATTTCGATGGCGCAGCAAGCCAGCCCAAAGGTCATTGGCCACACGGAGTTCTTCCGGCCCCAGTTGTAGAGTTCTTCAAGGGTCGTTGTCACGATGCCTTGCTGGCTTAGTTCGATCTTCAGATTCTGGTCCACCAGAAAACCCTTCTGCTTTCCTTGTTGGACGCCTGAAGCGCTCGACTGTGTTTGGTCTCGACTCACCGTCATACCCAGGTCAATACGCCTTTCTGCCAAGCCCACACTAGTCCTTCCGCTAACAAAAGCAAAAAGACCAACATGGCGACGCCCGGCCCAATCGTTAGACCTGTGAATGCCACGGCGAATGGCAGCAGGAAGATTACTTCTACATCGAAGATCAGAAAGATGATCGCGTACAGGTAATATTCCGGTCTGAACTGAATCAGCCCATCGTCTTTTGACTCCAGTCCGCACTCATACGTTGAGTTTTTGTTCGGCCCGGACTTGCGCGGCGAAAATTTCTTCGCCCATAGCCGAGCCAAGACCAACGGAGCGATGGCAAAACCTGATGCCGCAATCGCCAGAACGACGATGGGCAGGTAGGAGTCGGTTACCGGTTGGTTCATAAATGCCTGTGGGAGCAGATCTTTTTAGCGAAACCAACATTTTGAAGGGTGAGTGTACTCACTGATGCCCTCCATTCGCGACGAGACCACCTTACCAAGGGAGTCGAGGCACGTCAAAGTTTGATGAATTGGATTCATGGTTGTTATCTGGGTTCTGGTCTTCGTGGACAGGATGAGAAGCCTAGATGGAGAGAGTCTTTGGTCTAGACTGAATATGGTATTGTGTTTTGTTCGTGAAACTGCAAGTTTCACCGAGGGGGAGAACAACTCATGGCGACAGAAAACGTCGCGCTGGCAGCCGGTGCCGAGGGTGGCACGTTGAGCAAGCTGGACACGCAGCAGCAGTCTCCGCAAGGGGCCATCGTCAACGATTTCAGCATTCAGATCGCGACTGTGAATGGGTCGGGATCGCAATCAGCCAACTCCGTCTTGTTGAAGTCGATCTTCCGGATGGGTATTCCGGTCAGCGGCAAGAACCTGTTTCCTTCCAACATTGCCGGCCTACCGACGTGGTACACGATTCGCGCCAGCAAGGACGGTTATGTTGCCCGCAAGAAGGAGATCGACATCCTGATTGCGATGAATCCGGAGACTTCCAAGGAGGACATGCTGTCGCTCCCCGTCGGTGCTGCGGCGATCTATGAGGAGTCCGCCGACCTGCGGCAGTTTCGCGACGATGTTGCCTGCTATCCGGTGCCGTTCGACAAACTGACAGCCGCGGTTTGCCCAGAGGCGAAGCTGCGCAAGCTGGTCAAGAACATGATCTACGTCGGCATCGCCGCACAGCTCCTGAAGATGGATATGGGAGCCGTCGAAGCTGCCCTCCGTAAGCAGTTCGCCAAAAAGGTTAAGGCAGCTGATTTGAACTGGGCGGCGGTCCAGGCGGGCTACGAGCACGCCTCGACGAACTTTACCAAGCACGATCCCTTCGTCCTGGAAGCGATGAACGCAACTGCGGGAAAGATCATTATCGATGGAAACGCTGCGGCTGCGCTTGGCTGTATCTTTGCCGGTTGCACCGTGGCAATGTGGTATCCGATTACGCCATCTTCGTCGCTGGTGGAGAGCTTCATCGATTATGCGAAACGTTACCGCATCGAGGAGGACGGCAAGGCAACCTTTGCTGTCGTGCAGGCAGAAGACGAACTTGCGGCAATTGGAGCGGTATTAGGCGCAGGTTGGGCAGGTGCGCGTGCGATGACTGCGACCTCCGGTCCTGGGATTTCGCTCATGGCCGAATTCGCCGGCCTCGGCTATTATGCCGAGTTGCCGGGGGTGATCTTCGACGTGCAGCGCACCGGCCCATCGACGGGCATGCCAACTCGCAATCAGCAGGGCGACCTGCTCTCTGTCGCTTTTCTGTCACACGGAGACACAAAGCACGTCATGCTGATTCCGGGCAGTGTTCAGGAATGCTACGAGATGGCGCAAGTGGCATTTGACCTGGCAGAGCAGTTGCAGACGCCGGTCTTTGTTATGTCCGACCTCGATCTGGGCATGAATAACTGGATGTCTGAGCCATTCGCTTATCCCGACAAGCCACTGAATCGCGGCAAAATCTTGAGTGCTGAGGATCTGACGAGGCTCGGCGGATTTGCTCGCTATAAGGATGTCGACGACGATGGCGTGGGATACCGCACGCTTCCGGGCACCGACCATCCGCTGGCCGCTTACTTCACACGCGGCTCCGGCCATAATGAGCGGGCGCAGTACACCGAGCGGCCGGACGACTACTTCAACAATATGGAGCGACTGTCTAAGAAATTTGAGACCGCCCGCACGCTCGTTCCGCGGCCTGAAGTCGTGCAAACAGGCAAGTCCAAAGTTGGCTTGATTGCCTTCGGTAGCTCGGACTTTGCCACGCGCGAGAGCCGCAATCAGTTGAGCAAGGAATACAGCCTCGAAACGGATTACTTGCGGTTGCGTGCCTATCCATTCTCGCGCGAAGTACATGAGTTTGTCGCTTCGCACGATTGCGTCTATGTAATCGAGCAGAACCGTGACGCGCAGATGCTAAGCCTGCTCAAGCTCGATCTGCAGGCGGAAGATGTCGTGAAGTTGCGCAGCATACGACACTTCAACGGGCTACCTATCGACGCGCGCTCCGTAACCGATGACCTTGTCACGCAGGAAGGAATCTAAATGGCAACGACTCCCGCTAGCTCTGCTCCATTGGAAGCGCCCAAGCCAGCCGTCAAAACCAACCGGATCGGTCTTCAGGTCCTCGACTACCGCGGCGGCAAGACAACGCTTTGCGCCGGGTGTGGCCACAATGCAATCTCTGAGCGCATCATCGATGCCTTTTATGAGATGGGGGTTAAACCGGAGCGACTGATGAAGCTCTCCGGCATCGGGTGTTCATCCAAGAGCCCGGCCTACTTCATGAGTCGTTCCCACTCGTTTAACAGCGTGCATGGGCGCATGCCTTCGGTCGCAACTGGAGCACAGTTGGCCAACCGCACCATGAAGGCGTTGGGCGTCAGCGGTGACGGTGACACCGCCTCCATCGGCGTGGGGCAGTTCGTGCATCTAATGCGGCGCAACGTTCCAATCATCTACATCATCGAGGACAACGGCGTGTATGGACTCACCAAGGGCCAGTTCTCCGCAACCGCCGACATCGGCTCCAAACTGAAGACAGGCGTGATCAACGATCTGCCGCCGATTGATACCTGTTCCTTGGCGATTCAACTCGGCGCAACATTCGTGGGACGGTCTTTTTCTGGCGACAAGAAGCAGTTGCTTGCGATGCTGAAGGCCGCCATTGCGCATAATGGTACCGTGGTGCTCGATGTGATCTCCCCTTGCGTCACCTTCAACGATCACGAGGGCTCGACCAGAAGCTACAAATACATGCAGGAGCACGAGGAGGCCATCTCCGAGGTGGGCTTCGTGCCCCATTTCCAGGAGATCGACGTCGAGTACGATCCCGGCACAACGATCAACGTGGAGATGCACGACGGCAGCCACTTGCGCTTGCGCAAATTGCATGAGGACTTCGATCCAACCAATCGTATCGCCGCTATTTCTGCGCTGATGACCGCACACGCAAAGGATGAAGTTCTGACCGGCATCTTTTACGTGGATACGAAGAAACCGAGCTTTACGGAGATGTTGAATCTTGTGGAAGAACCGCTCGGCACGTTGCCGGACGAACGCGTAAGGCCAAGCAAGGCGGTGTTGGACGAAGTAATGCAGCGGCTGATGTAGTTCCGCTCACCGAACATCCAGTGGACTACCGCTTGCTGCCGCTGTGCTCGGCTTCAGCGTCTGGTTCAGGGAAGTCGGTGTCGTTGTCCTTCAACATCTCGTCTTGATCACGGTGGCCTAGTTGACCGCTGAGGGAGCCATGTTGGGGCCGGCGGTTGGTATCAGGATGAGGCATGTCATCTTCCACTGCGCCTTTGCGCATGCCTTCGTCTGGACGACTGGTTGCAGGGCCGGTCATAGCGGTTCTCCTCTGTCCTGAATGTAAGGTTGGATGGTAGCACTGTGCTGGGGGGTTGTTAAGCGCTGCCGACGCAACTCTGGGCTAGAATGTACAGCGATGGCATTCAAGTTTCAAGGCGTTGATTTCATCCAATTTGACTCCCAGCTCTCAGATGACGAGCTTATCGTCCGGGCCAGCACACGCGCCTTCGTCGAAGACAATCTGATCCCCATCGTTGAGCAATGCAACCGGGAAGGTCGCTTCCCCCGCGAGTTGGTGCGTCCTATGGGCGAGCTTGGGTTCTATGGTGCTACGCTCGAGGGCTACGGTTGTGCGGGCGTGAACAATGTCCAATACGGATTGCTGATGCAGGAACTCGAGCGCGGAGATTCTGGCATCCGCAGCTTCGTCAGCGTGCAGTCCGCGCTGGTCATGTATCCCATCTATGCCTTCGGTTCGGAGCAGCAGAAAGATAACTGGTTGCCGAAGATGGCGACGGGAGAAAAGCTCGGCTGCTTCGGTCTCACGGAACCCGACTTTGGGTCTAATCCTGGCGGCATGCGGACTCGCGCTCGCAAGGATGGCCACGAATACGTTCTGAATGGTGAGAAGATGTGGATCACCTCGGGCAGCATCGCAGACGTCGCTGTGATCTGGGCGAAGCTTGAGGAGCCCGGAGTGGATTCAGATAATTGGCGCATTCGTGGCTTTCTCGTCGAAACCGATCGTCCCGGATTCTCCGCGCATGATGTGCATGGCAAGTGGTCTCTGCGAGCTTCGATCACGTCTGGTCTCGCCTTGCAGGATGTACGCGTTCCAGAGGCAAACCTTTTACCGAAGTCCGATGGCTTGAAGAGTCCGTTGATGTGCCTCAGCCAGGCCCGTTACGGCATTAGTTGGGGAGCTATTGGAGCAGCCATGTCCTGCTACGACACGGCTCTTCAGTACTCAAAGCAACGCAAGCAGTTTCGTGATCAACCCATTGCAAGTCATCAACTTGTCCAGGAAAAATTGACGTGGATGATTACGGAGATCACTAAGGCGCAACTGCTGTCGCTACAGATGGGGCGCCTCAAGGACCAGGGAAAGGCCGAGTTCCAGCACATCTCCATGGCGAAGAAAAATAATGTGTGGATGGCGCTTGAATGTGCTCGTATGGCTCGGGATATCCTTGGCGCCGCTGGTATTACGGATGACTATCCCATCATGCGGCACATGATGAATCTTGAGTCGGTGAAGACATACGAAGGAACCCACGATATCCACACGTTGATCATCGGGCAGAGTATTACCGGGGTTGCAGCCTACTGATTAAAAACAGCAGAATCTGAAGGACTTAGTCTCATCCGTCTTGTCTGGGAGGAGTGTGTTCTTTGTTGCGGAGGGGTATTCTGGTTGAGATGAAAGACTTTTTTGTTCAAGACGCGGTGCGGTTTGAGAACACGACAGTTACGAGCTATTTTGTTTTGTCGTCGATGCAGGTGAGGGATAAGAAGCAGGGTGGGCAGTATCTCGCTTTGATTGTTAGCGATAGGACGGGGTCGCTGGAGGCGAGGATGTGGGACGATGTGGCCGATCCGATTGCGTCTTGCTCGGAGGGCTGCTATGTCAAGGTGCAGGGAGACGTCTCGAAGTACCAGGGTAAGTTCCAGATTACGTTGAAAAAGCTGCGGTTAGCGGCAGATTCCGAGATTGATCCAAGGGATTTTCAGCCGGCGACGAAGTTCGATGTGGAGCAGATGTGGGTGGAGCTGCGGGGCTATGTTTCGGCGTTCCGAAGCGAGGACTTGAAGCGGTTAGTCTTTTGTTTTCTTGATGATGAGAAGATTGGTCCTGCGTTCAAGAACGCGCCGGCGGCTAAACGATTGCATCATGCGTGGCTAGGGGGGTTGCTGGAGCATGTGTTGACGCTGGTGCGGGTTTGTCTGGCAGCGGCGCCGTTTTATCCGGAGGTGGATCCGGATCTTCTGGTTACGGGGGCGATTCTGCATGATGTGGGGAAGGTGCGGGAGTTGGAGTGGAAGTCAAGCTTTTCCTATACGTTAGAGGGGCAGATGATTGGGCACATCAGTATTGCTCAGGGGATGCTGCGGGAGAAGGTGCTCGCGTTGGCGCCGTTTCCGGAGAAGCTGGTGATGCTGGTGGAGCATATGATTTTGAGCCATCACGGGAAGTATGAGTTCGGGTCGCCGAAGTTGCCGATGACGCCTGAGGCTATTCTTTTGAGTGCTTTGGACGATCTTGAGGCGAAGATGCAGGCGCTGCGGAATGAGTTTGCGGCTTCGGAGGCGGTGGGGAAGGGGCCGGATGAGGTGACGGAGTGGGTGCGGAGTATGGAACGGTCGTTGTTTGATTCGAAAAAATACTTGAAGGGGGAATGATTTTTTTCTTCGCTGGTGGAGTGGCGTTTTTGCAGGGGGATTTGCGATTTCCACAGGTTTTTTGCGTGGTTTTTTGTGGTGAGGTTGTGGTGGTTTCGTGGTGGAATCGTGGTGATTGTGTGCACGATTTTTGGGTGTGAAAGTTTTCCTCGACTTTGGAATTTATTTTTGGGTGCGGTTGCGGTGGGAACTGCACGCTGTGGATTCGTGCGGAATAAGTGAAGACTAGTGCGAACGGAGAGGGGCGAAGGACAGTGCGCCTCCCTGACAAGAAGAAGGGCAAGAGCGTCGCTGGGTTGGAGGGTTACATCCCACCCATCGCAAGATGCGATGGATGAGGCACCCGGTCTGCTGTGGCTTGTCGCGATGTGGCTGGATGCGCGATGGGGTCACCCGGCGTTGGGGCGATGGCCTAGAACTTGTAGAGGGATTCGGCGTTGGTGTGAAGGACCTGGTGGGCTAGTTTTTCGGCTTGGGGTACAGTGATTTGTTTGTCGTTGATCATGCCGGTGAGGGCCATGCCTAGCGACGTGCGGATGTTCTGGTTGGCTATCCAGGCGGCTTCTTCCCAGCCCATGGAGTGGGAGTAGGGGTAGGCGTCGGTGGCGTAGAGGATTTTTTCGGGGAAGAGTTCGAGCCACTCGCGGAGCCAGGTGGACATGGTGCGGGGGCTGATCATGAGGGATTGCTGGGAGAGATCGAGATAGACGTTGGGTTTTTGCAGGAGGGAGCCGATCTCGTGGACGAACGGCCAGCCTCCGTGGAGGAGGACGAAGTTGGTGTGGCGGAGGCGGGGGTCGTTGAAGAGGGGTTCGAGGAGGAGTGGGTTGTCGCCGGCTATGTCGAAGTAGCCTCCGCCGCCTGAGGTGGTGTGGATGTGGATGGGGAGGTTGAGGCGGCCGCATTCCTGGGCGATGTAGCGGAAGAGGAAGTCCTGGAGGCGTTTGTATTGGGCTGGATCTGGGTGCGGGGTGTGGAGGAGGGTGGCGTAGATGCGGGCGGCTTCGGGTTGGGGGACGTCGTCGAAGCCGAAGGAGCGGAGGTAGGCGATCTCGAATTTTTCGGCTACGGCGCCCTGGGATTTCTGTTGTTCGAGGATGGGGGTGACTAGTTTGCTGAGGTATTGGTCGAGTGTGGGAGGGAGGGAGTTCAGATTGGCTTGGCGGAGGTATTGGGCGCGAAGCTTGTCTTCGAGGGGGAAGAACTGTTTGCGGTCGGGGGTGTTGGCAAGGGCGGAGTTGTCGAGCGGGAAGACGAGCGCGTCGACGTAGGGGACCCAGCGGAAGCGCGGCGGTTGGACGCCGGTGCCCATGGCTACCCGGTTGGCGAGTTCGGTGGCGATGTTGGCGCGGCCGAGGATGTAGGTGGCGTATTTTTCGCCGTATTCGCGGCGGGTGGCTTCGCGGGCGGCTTCGAGTTGCTTGAGGCCTTCAGCGTCGAGGGGTGGTTGGCCGTTGAAATGGAAGATGGCCTGCCAGGCTTCGTGGAGCGCGGGGAGAGTGGGGCGCAGACCGACGGCGTCGGTCGCGGGTTCCATGTTGTCGACAGGTAGGGCATCGAAGTTGCGGTCGGTGGCATAGGCGGGTGGGGAGAGGAGTGGGTGGGCGTGGTTGTCGATGGCCGGGATGGCGGCGATCTGGGCGGCGAGGGCGGGATCGATGGATGGGGATTGTGCTTGGGTTCTGATTGCTTTGAATAGCAACAAACCTATCAGGACGAATTGCCGGGTAAGTTTCCGGTTAGGTTTCATGGACGGTGTCTTGATTCTACGGTGGGTCGCACGTCTGACAGCAGACTAAGATGATATTCAACATGTCCACAGTACGATTACCAAGAGCACTATGCGCCGTAGTCGGCGACGCAACGAGGAGTTCTCACGCAACACGGGATGTGCTTTTTCGATCAGCCGGAGCTCCTGGCGATCCTCCAAATCTCTCACACGCGACGAAGTGGAAGGAGTGGCTTTTTCGAGCTGGAGTGGATCCGTCAGTTGATAGTCTGTCTGTTCTCGGTACCGTCCTGGAAGAATTTATGCATCTCTTGAGCAACGCTGAGGGGCTAAAAGGCGATTTGGAAGGCGAACGCAAAACAAAAGATGGAAGCGTGGTTCGAGTCCTTTAGATTCGTTGCAGCCGCGAAAGAGGTACCTCAGCGGCTAAATGTGAAGTTGCAATAGGTTGTTGTCCATCTGACCGAGAACGTAGAAGCTGATTGTGTCGAGCAAGCAGTAACTTCGGAGGCCAGATGGACTATCACCATCATGCCCGTTTGACGGTGCATGGTCGAGAAGCTCTTTGCCGGGCGGTTGTGGAAGGCCGGCTGAGGCTGTGCGAGGCGGCAGCCGAGCACAGGCTCAGCCGGCAGACGGCAGCCAAGTGGGTCACGCGGTTCAAGACGGAGGGTCTGGCAGGTCTGGCTGATCGGAGTTCACGGCCGCGGCGGCTGCGGCGGCCCACCACGCCTGAGTTGGTGGCCCGAGTAGAGGCGATGCGCCGCGAGCGTTGGACCGGGGTGCAGATCTCCCAGGTCACCGGTCTGAGTCGTGCCACCGTCAGCCGCATCCTGACTCGGCTGAAGCTGAACAGGATCAGGATGCTGGAGCCAGCCGAGCCGGTGGTTCGCTATGAGCATCCTGTGGCCGGTGATCTGGTGCACCTCGACATCAAGAAGCTCGCCCGCATCGTCAGGGCTGGGCATCGCATCACCGGCGATCCCCGCGACGAGACCCGCGGCGCTGGATGGGAGTTCCTCTACGTCGCCGTCGACGATCACTCCCGGCTTGCCTTCACCGCCATGTACCCCAACGAGAAAGCCGTCTCCTCGATCGACTTCCTGCATCGTGCTACCAACTGGTTCCGACGCTTCGGTATCCACACCCGCCGCGTGCTCACCGATAACGGCCCTTGCTTCTATCGTCTCCAGTTCGGCGGAGCTTGCCGCTCTCTGGGCATCGAGCATCGTCGTACCCGGCCCTACCGTCCGCAAACAAACGGCAAGGCTGAGCGCTTCATCCAGACCGCCATCCGCGAGTGGGCTTATGCCCGACGATACGAAAACTCAGCCCAGCGACTGGAGCACCTTCAGCCCTGGACTCACCAGTACAACTGGCACCGACCACATGCTAGCCTCAAACAGTCGCCACCCATCAGCCGCTCAGGCCTCGATGTCAACAACCTGTTGAGACACCACAGCTAAAGCCGCATTGACTGGGGATCGTTTGCGGCACGGCTGAAGCCGTGCCCTTAAGCAAGACTGAATGTGCCCTCAGGTAAGGGCCAAATATGACTGTTAAAAGCAGGGCCCCGGATGCGGGCCGACCCGGATCAGATGTGCAGGCCGAATGCACGTTTTTAACAGTTTTTGGGAATCACTACGTCAAAGGCCATATGATCCCTAAGTTGATTTGTCGATCGCTTGCTTTGATGTGCCTTGGTGCTGGGTATTTGATGGCCCAAACTTCGGTACCTGATACTCCGGCTGGACATACGTTGCAGGCGTGGCTCGATGCGTTCAATAGCGGGGATCGCGCGAAGGTGGAGACGTATGTGAAGACGGTGGACCAGAAGCAGACTGTGGATGGGATGATGTCGTTTCGCAATCAGACGGGTGGGTTTGAGCTGATCGGGATCGATAGCAGTGAGCCGCTGCATGTGCGGTTTCGGGTGAAGGAGAAGGGTGGGGCGACCACTGGCCTGGGGAACCTGCTGGTGAAGGATGGTACGCCGCCTACGGTGGTGACGTTTGGGCTGAACGGGCTTCCTCCGGGGGCGGTGGTGGAGAACGTCACGATCGATGCGGCGGAACGGACGAAGGTGATTGGTGGTGTGGGCGACGTTTTGAAGGAGTATTACATCGACCTGCCGGTGGCGCAGCAGATGGCGGACGCGTTGAAGGCGCATGAGGCGAAGGGCGATTACAACGCCATCACCGATGGCGATACGTTTGCGACGCAGTTGACGAAGGATCTGCAGGCGGTGAGCCATGATAAACATCTGCGGGTGAACTTCAACTCGTTCAAGTCTCCGCCGAGGAAAGAGCCGACGCCGGAGGATGAGGCGCGGTTTCATAAGCAGATGGAGCGGGACAATTGCGCGTTCGATAAGGTGGAGATCTTGCCGAACAATATCGGGTACATCAAGTTCGATGGGTTTATGGATGCGGAGTTCTGCGGGCCAACAGTAGTGGCTGCGATGGGGTTTGTGGCGCATACGGACGCGCTGATCTTCGACCTTCGGCAGAATGGCGGAGGACAGCCGGCGATGGTGACGCTGATTGCGAGCTATTTGTTCGATAAGCCGACTCACTTGATCGATATCTACAACCGGAAGGAGGACAGGACGCAGCAGAACTGGACGCTGTCGTACCTGCCGGGGCAGCGGATGCCGACGCAGCCGGTGTTTGTGTTGACGGCGAAGCGGACGTTTTCGGGAGCGGAGGAGTTTGCCTTTGATCTGAAGACCCAGAAGCGGGCGACGATTGTGGGAGAGACGACCGGGGGCGGGGCGCATCCGGTGTCGGGGCACCTGGTGGCGGAGTATTTCAATGTGGGGGTGCCGTTCGCGAAGTCGCTGGACCCGGTGACGAAGACGAACTGGGAGGGGACGGGAGTGGAACCGGATGTGAAGGTGGCTGCGGCAGACGCTCTGGAGACGGCGCAGAAATTGGCTTTGGAGAAGATTCAAGAGAAAAAAGGCAGCAAGTAGTTGGGCGAACTCTGTGGCGATTTTGCGTTGTGAATCAGCGGGGGTGGATGGTTTGGAAGCGGAAGGAATAGCCGATGCCGATGGAGTGGTCGGGCGTGGCGGCGGAGAGACCGAAGGTGCAGTGAAAGTCGAGTTGCTGATGAGGCGTCGGCTTGTAGGCGGTGCCGAAGTCGATGATGTTCTGTGGGCCGCCGCGTTGGGGAAAGTCGCCGGAGTATTCGACGTAGGCGTCCCAGGGCGCGAGGATCTGGCGGTCGAAGTAGACGCTGGACTGGCCGGTGAGGTTGCGGCGGCCTGACTGGGTTGGCCACATGAGGGAGAACATTCCGGCCAGGGTCCAGTTCTTTGATAGTGAATGGGACCAGGCGAGTTGGACGGAGGGATCGTAGCCGTGACTGGATATCAGGTCTGCTCCGTTGGGAAGGCTGAGGGATGGGATGAGCGCGACGTTGAATGCGCCGCGTGTGGGTCCGAGTTGCTGCTTGAGGCCGATGCTCAGGTCGGCGAATCCGTTGGTGAATCCGGAGGCGGTGTCGTCGTTGACGAAGTAGTTCGGGGCGGTGAGGCGAAGCTCGGTTTTTTTCGCGATGCCGAATCGGACGGCTGTTTCGGGGAGATCAAATGTGCGCTGGCCGGCGTTGCCGGTCTCCTGAAATCCGTTCTCGAACTGCAGGCTTCCGCAGGGGACTACGATGCTCGAACTGGTGATCTGCGGCCGGTCTGTGGAAATGGGGGCTTGTGCGTTGGCTCCGCATGGCTGGGCCTTCGCCTGGAGAGCGAGGGTTCCTGCGATGACGGAACATAGGGCAAATGTGCAGCGGGACATTCAGACGATGATAGCCGGAGAGACGGGTCTTCGAAGGATAGATAGCGGCGCTGTTTATCGGACGCTTTTTGTATAGTTGCCCTGTGGGCGATTGCCGAATCGATGAGCGTTTGAAAGTCTCTCACGCGGTTGGAAGGAGCGCACTTTGTGACAAGCCCGATACCACCATTGATTGAATGCGAGAAGATGCACGTTACTTTGCCGGTGAGGGATCTTGCGGCGGCTATTGAGTTTTATGTGACGAAGCTGGGGTTTCGGTTGGGGTTTACTTGGGGCGGAGAGCCGAGCACATTTGCAGGGATCAGCCTGGGAGATATGGAGATTTTTTTGCAGACGGGGACGCCTGCTCCGAATACCGGCGCAGTGGTTTTCATGGTGAGCGATGCGGATGCGTTGTATGAGTTTCATCGGGCGAATGGGGTGGAGGTGGCGGAGGAGATCGAGGATAGGGAGTATGGCATTCGCGACTATGCGGTGAAGGATCTGTATGGGTACCGGCTGGTCTTCGGACACTACATCTATACCGTTGGGCCGCCGATCAGGATTGAGCGGGTTGCTGTGCCGGTGCGGCTGGAGAAGCGGCTGGCGGGGTTGTTGCAGGATCTGGCGGAGTATAAGCGGATGAGTGTGGGGAGTTGTCTGGAGGAGATGCTGCTGCATACGAATGAGGGCGTAGAGCCGCATACGAAGGCGCAGCTGAGGTACATCGAGGAGCTGAAGAAGAAGCACGGGATCGATTACGACAGCCATGGGAGCTATCGGTTTGTGGAGGAGTGAGCTGCGTAGGACGACGTCGTTGATGGAGAACGAAAGTCAGCTTCGCTGTTCGGGCGGTGGGAGGCTTTTTTATGGCGTCAAACGGTAGAGGTCTACACCGCCGTTGTAGTTGGGCACGTAGATCTGGCCGCCGTCGATTACCGGAGGATCGAATTTGTTGAAGAGGAACTGAATGCCCCAGCGTTGCGAGTCCCAGAGGACGTTCAGGTTACCGTCCGGAGCGAGGTGCACGGGATCGTAGACGAGCAGGCGGCCGCCTACGACGTTGCGGTTGGCGTCTCCGTAGGGGATAGTGCAGACGAGGATGGCTGAATTGGGATCGGCTCCGTTGCTGGATCCGGAACAGAAGCCGCCGGGCATTCCACCGGGAGGCTGTCCGCGGAGGTTTGCGCTGGCGAATTCGTTGCTCTGGGCGATGTAGGTCAGGGTGCCGGTGTTACTGACAGCCCACTTGTGGAGTTGCGCGTTTTCGCCCCAGACGAAGATGGTCCAGGAGTTGAGGACGGGATCGAAGAACTGTACGGGCGTCATGTGGAGATGCGCGCTGTAGAAGTTCGGCAGGAAGTTCAGGTCGTCGGGGTTCTTGGGGCAGGGGTCTTTTGCGCCTGGACTCATGGTGAGCCACACTGGCGGGCCAGCGAGCTTTGCACAGTTTGCGGGTGGGGTGTTCAGATCTGCGGGCGTGGTGCCGCCCATGTTCGTTGTCTTGATGGGATAGCCGATGCCATCCTTTCCGGTTGCGACACAGACGTTGATGGCGAAGATGCAGGCGGGGCCGGCGGATCCCCAATCTTCGTCGGACCACGCTCCACTGGCCATGTTGGGGAAGATGTTGACGGATGCGTGGTTATTTGCGTCCACGCTTATCTCCGCTCGTGCGTTCTTGAGCGTGTCCATGTTCATCCCGGCGTTAACAGGGCGCAGATCTTCTGTGGGTGCGCTGATACCGGCGACTTTGTCGGCGGGCAGTTTCTGTTGGCCGGAGCGAACGAGGTCGAGCCAGGGGGTCCAGTGGTCGACGACTGCGAGGCTGGCCGGAGTGGCGCCGGAGCGCGGGGAGTACTTTATCTTGACGAAAGACTCGCCCCACTGAGTTTTGCCATCGAAGTCACCGTTGCCGGTGATGGCGTAGAGGAAACCCTGGGCGTCGGCAGCGAGTCCCTGTCCGCCCATCCATATGCCTGCGCCCTCGCCTTCCGACATGGCTAGAGCGGCGGTGATGGAATTCGTTGCGCAATCGAAGGCGAAGACCCAACCGGCGGCGCCGTCTCCGGTTTCCATCACGGTGCCGGAGGCCCAGAAGACGGTCTTGCGGCCGTTGATGTTGGTCAGGACGAGGGAACTGCGCTGTTTCCGCATGGCGCTGGAGAAGGTCTGGGTTCCGCTGGTGCCGGATACCAGAACGGGCGGCACTACCTGGCTTCCGTCACGGAGGTTCAGAACGAAGACAAAGTGTTTTGCGGTTTGCGGGGTGCCGGCGGGGGAGATCCATGCGACGAGGTAGAGGCGCTGGGTATCGGGATCGATGACGCCGGTGCTGAGGACACCCCACTTGTCGTTGATGGCGTGGCAGTCGATGGTCCGTTGGGCTCCAACGCAGCCATCAGGTCTTTTCTTGGGACCGAGGGGGGTGGATCCGACGATAGGCGTGCCTAAAGTCACGTCTTTCCAGAGAGCTACGCCGGTGTGGGCGTCAACGCCGCGTACGACGTTGGCCATTGAGGGCAGCACCATCAGGTCGTGGGTGGTGTTATCGGCGAGCTTTGTGTTGGGAAGGATGAGGGGCTGGGCTTCCATACCGCGCGCGTCTCCGAAGACTGGAATGATCGTGGCGCGGACGATTCCTTTGGAAGTGACTGAGGCCTGGGAGAGTGCTGTCTCGTGAGGATTCCAACCGCTTCTTGCGTTGTCTGCGGAGCGAGTGAGCCAGGGCACCATGGTCTGGGCAGAGAGGTCGAGAGAGGACAGACAGATCGTTGTCAGGACCATTGCGCGGACGAACTTCAATTGGGTGGGTTTCAACGCTCGATGGTTCGGCGGGGATGAAGCGAGTCTTTTGCCGGCGATGGGCATGATGGTACCTCCCGAGGGCTTAATGGATTTGCGAGGGACCCGTGTGGCCTGATTAGATGGCGCGCGGGCTGGAATGGCAAGTAATTTCGCGGCTTTGTCGCGGCGCGTTCGATGTAATAGTGCCGGGATACCGCGGATTGTTACAATCAAAGTTTGCGGACTTTGGTTTGCGGACTTTGAGTTTGTGATGATCTGGCGCGGGGTTTGGTGAGGATGTTGCGATTTTCGACAGCGGGAGAGAGCCACGGGGAGAGTCTGGTGGCGACGGTGAGCGGGATGCCTGCGGGGGTGGTGGTCGAGCAGGAGTTTATTGACCGCGAACTGTGGCGGCGGCAGCAGGGGTATGGACGCGGCGGGCGCATGCGGATTGAACGCGATACGGCGCATATTCTGAGCGGCGTGCGGCATGGGAAGACGATCGGGTCGCCGATTGCCATGGTGCTGGCGAATAATGACTGGAAGAACTGGACGGAGATTCTGCCGGTTGAGGCGGGAGATGCCAGCAAGCATAAGGCTGTTGCTTCGCCGCGGCCTGGGCATGCGGATCTGGCGGGGAGTTTGAAGTATGACTTTCCCGATGCTCGGTATGTGCTGGAGCGGGCTAGTGCGCGGGAGAGTGCGGCCCGGGTGGCCGCGGGAGCCATGGCGAAACTGCTGCTGCGGGCGATGGGGGTTGAGGTGGCGAGTCATGTGATTCGGGTGGGGAAGGCGGAGCTGCAGCGGGCGGCGACGTGGGAGGAGATTGCGGCGCTGCAGGCGAAGGATGAGGTGCTGCTGAACTGTGTTGATGCGGAGAGTGAAGCGGCGATGAAGGCTGAGGTGGATGCGGTGCTTCGGACCGGTGATACGGTTGGCGGAGTGTTTGAGGTGGTGGTGCATGGGTTGCCGCCGGGAGTGGGGACGCATGCGAACTGGGATGAGCGGATGGATGGGCTGCTGGCGCAGGCGGTGATGAGTCTGCAGGCGGTGAAGGCGGTGGAGATTGGGCGCGGAGTGACGGCGGCGGAGTCGGTGGGGTCGGCAGTTCATGATGCCATTGGGTACCGTGGCCAAGGCGCAATGGCGGCGGAGTCGGTGGGGTCGGCAGTGCATGATGCGATTGGGTATGAAGGGCAGGGTTCAGGGTCCAGGGAGCAGGGTTCAGGAGAGGCTCGGCGGTTTACGGGGTTTACCCGGGAGCAGAATAATGCCGGGGGGCTTGAGGGAGGGATTTCGAATGGTGAGGATGTGGTGGTGCGGGGGTATTTGAAGCCGATTTCTACACTGCGCCGGCCGTTGGCTTCGGTGAGTTTTGCTACGCGAGAGCCGGTGAAGGCTGCGTATGAGCGTAGTGATGTTTGTGTGGTGCCCGCGGCTGGTGTGGCGGCGGAGGCGATGGTTTCGTTGACGGTGGCGCGGCTGATGGTGGAGAAGTTTGGCGGGGATTCGCTTAGGGAGATGCAACGGAATTTCGAGGGGTATTGCGAACAGATACGTTCTTATTAGTTTGGAGAGGTTAGGTAGAGAAGCAGATTCCTCCCCCATTCGACTTCGCTCAGGGTGCGGGATGACAAAGAAAAGAGAGTGCTTTGGGAAAGATCCATGAGGTGGTGAAGTGGCCGGAGCCGGTGTTGTCCAAGCCCGGCGAGAAGGTAACTGTGTTTGACGCGAAGCTGAAGAAGCTGACTGAGGAGATGTTTGAGTCGATGTATGCGGCGCAGGGGATTGGGCTGGCGGCGCCGCAGATCAGCATCTCGCAGCGGATCACGGTCATCGATGTGAGCTTCAAGAAGAACCCGGAGGAGAAGATTGTGCTGATCAATCCGGAGATCATTGCGCGCGAGGGCAAGCAGGTGGAAGAGGAGGGGTGCCTGAGTCTGCCGGAGATTCGTGAGAAGGTTTCGCGTGCGGCGAAGGTGAAGGTGAAGGCGCAGGATGTGACCGGGGCGTGGTTTGAAGTAGAGGGCGAGGAGTTGCTGGCGCGGGCGATGCAGCATGAGATCGATCATCTGGATGGAGTGCTATTTATTGATCGGTTGAGCCGGTTGAAGCGGGACCTGGTGATTCGGAAGATTAAGAAGATGATTAAGAATGGCGAGTGGTAATGTCCTGCCGGACGGGCCCGCTGCGCGCGGAGCGGTCACTTCGTGACTTGTATACCGGTCTGGGTGGGACGAGCTTCCTGGGTCCTCGCGATGCTCGGGGGATAATTGTCGTCACGACCAACGGGAGTCCCATTGATGATGACGGCGCCACGACCGGTACACACGCCACGAAGTGGCCGCCCTCCGCGTAGGAGGCCCGTGCGGCAGGACTTGGTTTGAAGAAGGGTTGAACGCGATGAAGCTGGTATTTTGCGGAACGCCGGAGTTCGGAGTGCCGACGCTGGAGGCGGTGATCGCGGCGGGGCATGAGGTTGCGCTGGTGGTGACTCAGCCGGATCGTGCGGCGGGGCGAGGGATGGAGGTCCAGGCTCCGGCGGTAAAGCGGGTCGCGATGGAGCGGGGGCTGCCGGTGGTGCAGCCGGAGAAGATCAAGAGCAATGAGGAGTTTCGTTGGCGGCTGGAGGCGATTCAGCCGGATGCGATTCTGGTGGTTGCGTATGGGCGGATCATTCCAAAGTGGATGCTGGAGCTGCCGCGATACGGGAATATCAATCTGCATGGGTCGTTGCTACCGAAGTACCGCGGCGCTGCGCCGATTCAATGGGCGGTGGCGAATGGCGAGGTGGTGACGGGTGTGACGACGATGCGGTTGGATGAGGGGCTCGATACGGGCGATATGTTGCTGGCGCAGGTGTGTCCGATTGGGCAGGAGGAGACAGCGGTTGACGTGTATGAGTGTCTGGCGCCGCTGGGAGCGAAGTTGATGGTGAAGACGCTGCATCATCTGGAGGCGGGGATGATCTTTCCTGAGCCGCAGGATCATTCGCAGGCTACGCTGGCTCCGATCTTGAAGCGGGAGGATGGGTGGATTGATTTTTTGCGGACGGCGCATCAGATATATGACCGGTGGAGGGGGTTTCAGCCGTGGCCGGGGGCGCATACGCTGCTGCGGGGAAAGAAACTCATCGTGCACAAGATGCATGTTGCGGGTGGTGGTGGCGGGGAGCCTGGGGTGGCGGAGGTGCAGGGCGATGCGTTGCTGGTCGGGTGCGGGAGTGGGAGTTTGATTGGACTGGATGAGGTGCAGCTGGAAGGGAAGCGGCGAATGAGTGCGGCTGAATTTCTGCGGGGCAATCAGATGAAAAGCGGCGAGCGGTTGGGGCTGTGAAGAAAGAATCTAAAGAATCTAAGGCGGGAAAGACGAAACAGGGTGCGGTTAAGCGGGTGATGGTGAGAAAGCGTCCGGCGTCTGCGGGGCCTACGGCTGGAGTGGAGGCGGCGACGGCGAAGATTACGCCGGCGCGGCGGGCTGCGTTTGAGATTTTGAAGCTGGTGGGTGAGGGCAAAGGGCATAGCGATGAGCTGTTGCACTCGGCTCGGGTGGATGCTCTGTCGCCTGAGGATCGGAATCTTTCAACCGCGTTGGTGATGGGGGTTTTGCGGTGGCAGATTGCGCTGGATGCCCGGGTGCATGGTTTGTTGCAACGGCCGGAGCAGAGGCTGGCGGAGCCGGTGGCGATTGCGCTTCGCATGGGGGCGTTTCAATTGCTGCATATGGATCGGATTCCTGCGCATGCGGCGCTGAGTGAGAGTGTGGAGTTGTGCCGGGCGGCGGGGGAGCCCCATGCTGCGGGGATGGTGAATGCGGTTTTGCGGAAGGTGGCTGTGGCGCAGAGGCCGGGTGTGCGGGTATATGAGTCCACAGCCGCGTTTGCGGAGCGGTTGGGGCATCCGCGGTGGATGGTGGAGCGTTGGGTGGCGGAGTATGGGCGCGAGGCGGCGTTGAAGATTTGCGAGGCGGACCAGAAGGAGCCGGCAGCGGGTGGGATGTTTTCTGAGAGCGGCGGCGATCTGCCGCAGATGGATGATGGGTCGCGGCTAGTGGCGGAGCTTGCGGCTGCGGCGATGCCGGGGGCTCGGCGGGTTTGGGATTGCTGTGCTGCTCCGGGTGGGAAGACGCTGATTCTGGCGCGGCGATTGGGTTCGGCTGAGATTCTTGCCAGTGATGTGAGCGTGAAGCGGCTGGCCCAGACGGAGTCGAGGCTGCGGCGCTATGCGTATGCGGAACGTGTGCGATTTGCGGCAGCGGACGCGGCGGACGCGAAGTCGGTTGAAGGGAGCTTCGATTTGATTTTGTGCGATGTGCCCTGTTCGGGGACGGGGACGCTGGCCGGGAATCCTGAGATTCGGCATCGGTTGAAGGTGGAGGAACTGGCGCGGCAGGCGGAGCGACAGAGGGCGATTCTGAAGGGGGCTTTGACGCGGCTGGCTCCGGGTGGGCGGCTGGTTTATTCGACTTGCTCGTTGGAGCCGGAGGAGTGTGAGCGCGTGGTGGGGGCGGTCGGTGGGGTGAGGAGGGTTCCTGTGGAGGGGTTGATTGCGGAGTTTGGGGGGATTCTGATGCCGGGCGTTGAGGTGGGTTCGATGGTGCGGGACGGGGCGCTCCGGACTTTGCCGGGAGTGCATGGGTGCGATGGTTTTTTTGCGGTGGTTCTGGAACGGGATTGATTTTCTGAGTGAACCTGCATTCGTTCAAACATACGATGGTGAACGGATTCAGTTGGAAAGCTCCGAGCCGCTGTGTGAATGGAGCTCCTTGGGATCCTTGTCTTCGCTTGACTAGTTGGTGAGGGTGATGTGGACGGGGTCGCCTTTGACGACGCGGTGGCCGGCTGGTGGTGTTTGCGCGATCACGGTGCCGATGGAGAAGGTTTGCGCGGTGGGAGTTACTGGAGCGGGAGTCGTGGAGGGGCTTCCGGGTGTGGAGGCGGTGGCTTGAGGCGCGTCTGCTGCTGGGGTGGGGGACGGAGTGGGCAGGTTAAGGTCTTCGGCGCTGACGATGTGGAGGCCGGCGGCGGAGGCTCGTGCCGCGGCTCCGGCGAGGGTGAGGCCGGCTAGCGAGGGCATGAGGAAGGCGTCGGGTGATTCGGCTTGCTCGGGCTCGCTGAGGAGGAGGCTGACCCGGGGGCGGTCGACGCCGGTGGCATTGGGCGCGGGGGTCTGGGCGATGACGATGCCGGGTGGTCCGGGGGCGGCGATGTGGGCGACGGCGCCGAGTTCGAGTCCGAGGCGGCGGATGTTGATTGCTGCGGTGCGCTCGCTTTGGCCGATGACGTCGGGGATGGCGACCTGTTGTGCGCCGAGGCTTTCGGTAACGCGTACGGCCCACTGGCGGCGGACGGTGACGCCGGGTGCGGGAGATTGGGCGAGGACATGGCCCGGCGGCGTGTTGGGGGAGTAGAAGCGATTTTCGAGGTGGAGGATCAGGCCGCGGGAGCGGGTTTCTTTGCCGGCGTCGGCGAGGGTGAGGCCGGTGAGATTGGGCACTTTGACTTCGCGGCCATGGATGGCGAGGCGCATGGTGAGGAACGCGGAGAGGAGCGCGACTACCAGCATGGCAAGCGCACCGAGAACGATATTGAAGAAGCGGTTGATGCGAGAGATTCTCATTGCCTTGTCAGGATAAATGGCGAGTCGTGCGCGTGGATGTTTGGATTTGGATGTGGTGCGGATGTTTTCCCCGGGTGAAGCCTTTTGATTTTGCCGTTACACTAACTCGCGGGAATAGAGGAGATCGGATGCGGCAGTGGACACGGCGAGAGTTGGTGAAGGCGGGAGCGGCGGCAGGCGCAGTTTCGTTGACTGCGAATGGGCTGGTCGCAGAGGGGGCGGAGCGGGGGCAGGCCGCGGCTGCGCAGACGAAGACGCAGGGTACGGTGCGGGTTGATTTAGCGAAGAATGAGCTGCGGGAGCGGCTGTCGCTTGACTTTGGGTGGAGGTTCGCGCTGGGGCATGCGTGCGATCCGGCTCGGGACTTCGGGTTTGGCAAGCTGGCAGGGGTGGGGACGTATGCGAAGACGGGCGACGCGGGCGGCCCGACAGGAGTCAGCTTTGACGACTCAAAGTGGGAGGCGGTGCAGGTGCCGCACGACTGGGCGGTGGCGCTGCCGTTCGTCGTCGAGCCGATTCTGGTGGGGCATGGCGGCAAGCCGGTGGGAAGAGACTTTCCGGAGAGCAGTATTGGATGGTACCGGAGAGAGATCGAGGTCAAGCCGGAGGATGAAGGCAAGCGCATGGTGCTGGAGTTCGATGGAGTGTACCGGAACGCGACGGTGTTCGTGAATGGGAGTTGGGTGGGGGAGAGTCAGAGCGGCTATGTGCCGTTCGAGATCGATGTGACGGACTTTCTCGACTATGCGCCGCGAGAGGTAAGGGGGGCGGATGGGCAGATGCATCGGGAGACCGGACCGGTGAAGAATGTGGTGACGCTGCGGGTGGATGCGACGTTGAGCGATGGGTGGTTTTACGAAGGCGCGGGAGTTTACCGGCATGTGTGGCTGCGGAAGACGGATGCGCTGCACCTGGTGAAGGATGGGGTGTTTGTGCAGGCGACGCCGGGTGCGGTTGGCGATGCGGGACTGGCGATATCGAGTGAGGTGAAGAATGCGGGGGACGCGGCGGTGAAGTGTTTGGTGACTGGGGTAGTGGTGGAGGTGGGGAGTGGGAAGGAGGTGGCGCGGTGCCGGTCGGTGGTGGTGACGGTGGGGCCGGGGGAGATGATGACGGTGCCGATGTCGGGGAAGATTGCGGCGGCGAAGATTTGGAGTCTGGAGGAGCGGAATCTTTATCGGCTGGTGACGGTGGTGGAGTCGGAGGGCAAGGCGGTGGATCAGGACGAGACGCGGTTCGGCGTGCGGACGATTGCGTGGGATGGTCAGCGCGGGTTTTTGTTGAATGGCAAGGTGGTGAAGATTAAGGGGGTGTGCAATCACCAGGACCATGCGGGTGTGGGTGTGGCGGTGCCGGATGCGATTCAGCGGTACAGGATTCAGCGGTTGAAGGACATGAACTGCAATGGGCTGCGGACGGCGCATAATACGCCGGCGGCGGAGGTTCTGGATGCTTGCGATGAACTGGGTGTGCTGGTGATGGATGAGACGCGGATGTTTTCGTCGAGCGTGGAGGGGTTGAATGAGCTGGCGACGATGATCCGGCGGGACAGGAACCATCCGTCGGTGGTGATCTGGTCGATGGGCAACGAGGAGCCGCTGCAGAGCACGCCGCGCGGGGCTGCGATCATCAGGACGATGAAGCAGGAGGCGAAGCGGCTGGATCCGACGCGAATGGTGACGGCGGCGATGAACGGCGGCTGGGGAGTTGGTTTCACGCAGGTGGTGGATGTGATGGGGTTGAACTATGGCGGGGCTCACATCAACGAGACGAAAAACATCAGCGATTATCGCGCGAAGTTTCCGACGAAGCCGGCGGTTGGGACGGAGACGGGGAGTACGGTGTCGACGCGCGGGGTGTATGAGAACGATCCGCTGCGGGGGTATGTGAGTGCTTATGACGTGAATCATCCCGTCTGGGCCAGTACGGCGGAGACATGGTGGAGTTATTACGACGAGAATCCGTGGCTTGCGGGTGGATTTTTGTGGACGGGGCTTGATTATCGCGGGGAGCCGACGCCGTATGGGGTTCCGTGTATCAGCTCGCATTTTGGCGCGATGGATACCTGCGGGTTTGCGAAGGACAACTTTCACTACTACCGGGTGTGGTGGGGGAGTGAGCCGGCGATGCATCTGTTTCCGCACTGGAACTGGGAGGGGAAGGAGGGGCAGGAGATTTCGGTGTGGTGCTATGCGAACTGCGAGTCGGTGGAGTTGTTTTTGAATGGGGCTAGTCTGGGTCGCAGGCGGTGAAGAAGAATGGGCATCTGGAGTGGAAGGTAAAGTATGCTCCGGGGGCGATTGAGGCGAGCGGCTCGTCGGGCGGCAAGGTGGTTTTGACGGAGCGGCGCGAGACGGCAGGGGCGGCGTCGCGGCTGGTGATTGAGACGAGTAAGGCCGACGCTGCGGGCGGATGGGCAGGATTGCGCTCAGGTGAATGTGCGGGTGGTGGATGCGAAGGGGCTGACGGTGCCGACGGCGGGAGATATGCTGACGTTTCGGTTGAGGGGCCGGGGAAGGTGATTGGGGTGGGCAATGGCGATCCGAGTTGCCATGAGCCCGACAAGGCGAGTCAGCGGAGTGCGTTTATGGGGCTCGCCGCAGGGTTTGTGCAGGCAGGGACGACTGCGGGCGAGGTGCAGGTGAAGGTGACTGCGAAGGGCCTGGAGGCGGGGGAGATCACGCTGCGCGTGGGGTGTGAATTTTGGTTACTCAGGCAATTTGATTTTCCAGATTCCCGTAAAGTCAGGTGGTCTCAATGGGTCAACGCAACACTCAGCTCAGACCCACATTCATTGAAAACAAAATCTAAAAGCGCTGGCTAGGATTAGATCAGCCGGAACCTTACCCAGGCTAGTTTGGCCACATCAGCCAAACAGATCGATTCTTCAGGGTAAGCATTTGTGGGTCAGCTGATTAGCTGAGTGTTGCATCGACCGGTTGAGCTGGCACAGGTTTGCGGCAATTCAAGTTCGCGGAGTCCCGTCGAAGCGAACTTGCTCAAAACCCCGTTTTTCGATAGCTGGCCAGTGAACGGGACATTTGGCATAGCCTTGCTAAACGTTTCCCTTTCATCCTTCGCACAGGTACATATGGAATGCACACGTATAGTGGTGGGGAAGTTCGGAGGCAACCATGTTCGGTGCTGTCGCAGAGTTCGTTTCCACGCAGCAGGGAGATTCGGCCGAGTTCATCGAGAAGGCGAGAGCGTTGGCGATTGGCGTTGCGTCTGATTGTGGGCCAGCGCGACTGTACGTCGTCCGAATTGACAACTGGTTTGGGCCGAAGTGGATGCACTTCGCGGGAAAGTTCACTGCTGGAAAGGGCTTCGCCGTGGGCGCTCATAAGCGTCGCTTGCACGTGCCGCCGTTTGTTCCTCATCGGGTGGTCGCGGAGCGAGTTTTTATGGGGCCAGAGTACGACGAGACCGTGGTTGCGGCGCCGCTGCATATCGAGTGTCCGAGCAAGGAAGCGCTAACGAGGCGCATCGAGGACATCGATAAGGACGCGGCGTTTATGTGGTTCAGCGGGGTGTCGGACGCGCAGAAGCGCGGCGCGGTGATGGTCTATCTGCCGGTTGCTATCGGTCCGACAGCGAGTCGCAAAGTCGAACTCGGCCAGAGCGGTGCGTTTTACGTGGGCTTCTCTCAGCGTGAAGGGAGTTGGGAGCCGGCGATGCTGCGTGGAGTTTCGCGTGGTGAGGTTGCGCATCTTCAGGAGAGCGGTCGAGCTTTGGCCGCTGAACCTACGTCGCCGAACTGCCCCTGAAGTCGCATTTCCGGAAACTTCAGTCATTCACTCCAAATTGAACCACTACCAGATTCCCTTCGGGAATGACAACCAAAAGGGCAAGGGCATGGCAACGGCCTTGCTGCTTCAGTTTGGTTTGAGGATGGTTTGTGATTCGATCTTTGCGGGATCGAGCTGGACGTTAAATCCGGGGCCGGTGGGTAGCGCGATGTGGGCTTTTTCGGGGACGAGCGGGTTGCTCTCGAAGTGGTAGTAGTGGCGCATCTTGAGGATGAGGTATTCGCCGAGCGGGAAGGTCATGGGGGACTGGCTGGCAATGATGTGGATTGCGGCGCGCAGGCTGTGGCCGTGGGGAATGACGGGAACGTCGTGTAGTGAGGCTACGGTGCCGATGCGGAGGAGTTCGGAGATGCCTCCGCACCACTCAGGGTCGGCCTGGACGACGGAGAGGCCGCCGGCCTGAAGGTAACGCTCGACCTCCCAGCGGCCGTAGAAGTGTTCGCCGGAGGCGATGGGAATGGTGGTGCTGCGATGCATGACGGCGAAGCTGTCGATCTTTTCCGGGTGGGTGGCCTCTTCGATCCAGTAGGGGCGGTATTGTTCGACCTGGTGGGCCCACTCGAGCGCGTAGTTCTGGGTCCATCCGCTGTAGGCGTCGAACATGAGTTCGGTGTCGTCGCCCACGGTTTCGCGGAGGATGCGGACGAGTTCCACGTTCTTGCGCATGCCTTCGGGGCCGGAGCCGGGGCCGTAACCCATGAACCATTTCTGATAGCGATAGCCTTCTTTCTTGTTCGCGAGGGCGCGGGTGCGAACGGCTGCGGGTTCGAGCGAGAAGCCGAGGCAGCTGGCGTACATCTCCACTGAGGAACGAGTGGGGCCGCCGAGGAGGCGATAGACGGGGACGTTGAAGTATTTACCGCGGATGTCCCAGAGGGTGTTGTCGACGGCGCTGATGGCCATCATGAAGAAGCCGTCGCGGGAGTGGCGGTTGGAGCGGTACATCTGGTCCCAGAGCGCCTCGCCGGCGAGCGCGTCCTTGCCGAGGAGAAAGGGGCGAAGGTTTTCGTTGACTACGATGGCTGCGTCTTTTTCTATGGGGCCATAAATGCCGTCAATGCCTCCGGCGGTGCGGATGCGGAGGTAGATCGCGGTGGTGAGGACTTCTTTCGACCCTGAGGGTTTGTCTATGTAGGGAGCGGGGCGCAGGTCGTCATAGACATCCAATGGGTTGACCTGCGGCTGCCTGTTGACTCCGGCTTCGTCGGTGTAGCGGCCGCGAAGTTCGAGGAGTTCTACGGCTTCGATCTTGAGTGGACCGCCGCTGTGATCGGGCAGGGGCGCGAATGCTCGAGCAAAGGGGGTGCGGCTGATTGCGAACGCTGCCGCTGCGCCAAACAGAAAGGTACGGCGGTTGGGAACAATGCGTTGCGGCGCGTTCTTCTTCTTCTGTATCAGGGATTGGAGAGAGCTTGTCATCGTTTTGGTGAAGGTGTGGCGGGCTGGTTAGCGGCGATTGTCGGTGGCGGGCTCGGGATGGATGAGGAGACGGCTGACTTCGGGGCAGTCGAGTTTGAAGGAGTTTTCGAGTTCGGTGATGATCTCGTGAACGCGGGACATGGGGAGATCGTCGGGGAGGGTGCAGTGGCAGTTGACGTGAATGCGGTCGGCTCCATTGCTGTGGGCGCGGGTGACGAAGACCTCGTGGATGTCGAGGATTTCGGGGAAGGCCTGGGCGGTGCGGCGGAGGCGGACTTCCAGCTGGCGGTCGCGTTCGAGGGACTCCGGGCGTTCGATGGTGGCGGGTTCGCTCTCGATGTGGGTGAGGATGGTGGAGATCTCGGGGACTTCGCGACGTATCTCGGATTCGAGCTGGGTGACGAGGTCGTGGGCGGCGCGGAGGGTCATGGTCTCGGCGACTTCGAGATGCTGCTCGACGTGGAGCTGGTGGTGGTACTCCTGCACGCTGACGTCGTGGATGTTGAGGTTGGAGCGGGCGGCGACGGCGCGGATGCGGTCATGAAAGCTTTCCGCACGCGATGCGGTGGGAATGGAGTGGACGACGACGTCGGCTCCGGGGAGGTGGCGCTGGACGGCGGCGGTGGCGGCCATGGTGATCTGTTCGGAGCGCTGGAAGGTGAGGTTGCGGGGCATGCCGAGAGTGACGTCGGCGAAGTAGTTGGGGCCGGAGCGGCGGGTGCGGACGCGGTCGACGGAGAGGACACCGTCGATTGAGGCGAGTTCTCGGATGAGCTGCCGATTCTGGGCGCGGGCCTCGGTGGGCGTGGCGTCGGTGAGAGCGTCGATGGTGCGACGGGCGAGACTCCAGGTGATGTGGAGGATGATGCAGGCGACGAAGATGGCGGCGATGGGGTCGGCGAGTTCGAGTTGGGGGATTCGCCAGTGCTGGCCGGTGTAGGTTGCGGCGAGGCCGAGCAGGACGGCGGTGGAAGACCAGATGTCCGTGCGGAAGTGAATGGCGTCGGCCTCGAGGGCTTCGCTCCTCGTCTCACTGGCGATGCGATGGAGTTTGCGGGAACGGGTGAAGTCGACGGTGATGGCGAGGAGCAGCACGATGAAGGGCCAGATGGAGAACTTGAGGGCGAGGTGTTCACGGAAGGCGATGCGGCGGATGGCCTCGGTGAAGATCCAGACGCAGGAGGCGAGCATGAGGACGGCTTCGACGGCGGCGGAGAGGCTTTCGATCTTGCCGTGGCCGTAGGTATGGTCGGCGTCGGCAGGGCGGTCGGAGACCTGCACGGAGAAGAGGGTGATGCCTGCGGCGATGAGGTCGATGCCGGAGTGGGCGGCTTCGGAGAGCATGCCGAGGGAGCCAGTGAGAAGGCCGGTGAGGAGTTTGAGGAGGGTGACTCCGAGGGCGGCGAGGACGGAGAAGAGCGCGGCGGAACGCTTGGACTCGTGCGGAGTCGCTGCTTGCTCGGGCGTGGCCGTTTGGCTCATGGGGAGATGGTACAGGAGCTATGAGCTATCAGCTATGGGCTTAGAGCCAGGGGCTTTGTAGGCTTTGTCGGCGCATGTAGAGCATGATTCCGGCCGCTGCGACGATGGGGATGCTGAGAGTGAGGAGGCCGCGCTGATGGTTGCCAGTGAGGTCTCTGGCGATCCCTATCCAGTAAGGGCCAACGAAGCCGCCTATGATGCCAAGCGTGTTTACGGCAGCGATGCCGGCTGCGGCGGACCTGCCTTTGAAGAAGCTGGTGGGGAGTGCCCAAAAAGGACCCTGCATGGCGTTGTAGGAGATTTGAAGGAAGACAAGTGCGGAGATCACGACGAGCGGAGAGGTGGAGAGACCACAGATTGCCAGGGCAGCTCCCATGACAAGGCAGCAGGGGATGATGTGCCGGTAGCGGTCTTGAGAGCGGGAGTGGGCGCGGTCGGAGAGCATTGCGCCGAGCAGCATGGATGGAACTCCGATGAGACTGAGTGCGCAGATGGTGAAGCCGACCCTGGTGACGTTGAGGTGAGTGATGCTTTGGATGAACTGGGGAGCGATGAAGATGTAGCCGTAGCTGCTCAACAGCATCAGGAATTCGAAGATGCCAATCTGCCATACGCGAGGGTCTAAGAGGGCGTGGCTGATCGATTCGGTGTGGTGAGTGTTGGTGGAGGGGTTTCGATGGACGTTGTGGAAGATCCATTGGCGCTCGTCTTCGCTGAGCCATTTGGCCTGGGCGGGAGTGTCTGGAAGCAGGAAGTAGAAGGCGATGCCGAGAAAAACTGCGGGCATGCCCTCGACGAGAAAGAGCCACTGCCAACCGCGCAGACCGAGTTGTCCATCGAGGTTGAGAAGCGCGCCGGCGATGAGCCCCATGAAGGCGGCGCTGAGAGGCAGTGAGATGTAGAAGCGGCTGACGGTGCGGGCGCGCAGCTCGGGCGGGAACCATTGCATGAGGTAGAAGATCGCTCCCGGGAAGAAGCCGGCTTCGGACATGCCGAGGAGAAAGCGCACGGTGTAGAACTGCGCGGGCGTGCGCACGAAGAGCATGCCGATGGCGAGCAGGCCCCAGGTGATCATGATGCGGGCGAGCCAGCGTCGCGCGCCGAAACGATAGAGCAGGAGGTTGGAGGGAACTTCGCAGGCGGCGTAGCTGAGGAAGAAGAGGCCGGCGCCGAAGCCGTAGACGGTGGCGCTGAAGTGCAGGTCGCGGTTCATCTGGAGGGCGGCGAAGCTGATGTTGACGCGGTCCATATAGGCGGCGCCGTATCCGAGAGCGATGAGGGGGATCAGATGAAGTGCGGCTTTGCGTGTGGCAGATGCGCCGATGGCTGCGTCGGATGATTCTTCGACGACAGGGATTGGGCGCACGGCCATTTGCATACCACCTCATTGAGCGGAGTTGGGAGGGCCGATGGCTGATGGTACAGGAGCGATGAGGTGGGAGCTATGAGTTTTTTGTCATGGCCTGGCGATCACGGCTTCGTGGCGTGGTAGAGGCCGGCGGTGCCGAAGGTGTAGCTGGTCCAGGTGGCGTTGGTGAAGCCGGCGTTTTTGAGGAGTTGGATCATGCGGGGTGGGCGGGGGAAGCGCTCGACTGAGGCGGGAAGGTAGCTGTAGGCTGCGGGCTTGCCGGAGATGAGGCCGCCTAGTCTGGGGAGGATGGTTTTGAAGTAGAGGTTGTAGATTGCGCCGGTGAGGCCTTCGGGCTGGTTGGCTTCGA
Organism: uncultured Acidobacteriaceae bacterium; assembly: GCA_963838555.1. Lineage (GTDB taxonomy): Bacteria > Acidobacteriota > Terriglobia > Terriglobales > Acidobacteriaceae > Edaphobacter. The sequence goes on from CAWIRK010000004.1 coordinate 88,056, forward strand.
GAATGCCAAGCTGACCGCCGGGGCGGAGGATGCGGTGGAGTTCGGCGAGACCTTCTTCGTAGTTGGCGAGATTGCGGAAGCCGAAGGCGGAGGTGACTAGATCGACGGAGGCGTCGGCGAGCGGGAGATGGAGGGCATCGGCTTCGATGGGAATGATGTTGTGGGGGGCGAATTTTTTGGCCCCGAGCGAGAGCATCTGGTGGGAGAAGTCGACGGCGAGGATGGGAGCGGGGGTAGTGAGTAACCCCACGATAGGCGCGGTGGGGCCGCGCCGATCATGGGGCACCCGTTCGGGGCGGTGTTTTAGGAGGGCCATGGTCATGTCGCCGGTGCCGCAGCAGAGGTCGAGGGCGACGGTTTCGGGATGCTGGAGGATTGGGCGGAAGAGGCGGGCTGTGCGGTTCCACCAACAGCGGTCGATGCCGGCGGAGAGGAGATGGTTGGCGCGGTCGTAGGTGGGGGCTATGGTGTCGAACATCTGCTGGACGCTCGCGGCGGCGGCTTGTTCGGTGGTGATGCCGGCGGGGCGGGCTCCGATGGAACGTTCGTGTTCGGGTTTTGTCTGCTGGGTGCTCATCGCTTCTGCTTCTTTGAGGTGCGCGGTGCCGCGGTGTGTTGGCGCATGAGAGCGAGCATGGATTCGGTAGCGGCTAAGAGTTCGGGTTCGGTGACGTTGCGGACGATTTCGGTTTTGCCGATGGCGGTGGGGAGGACGAAGGAGCGGATGCCGCTGCGGTTTTTCTTGTCGCGGGAGGTGAGGGCTACTAGTTTTTCGGCGGTGGCTTTGAAGGGTGGCAGCGGGCCGTAGCGGAGGATGAGTTGGGTGATGCGGTCGGCGTCTTTTTGGGGGATGGTTTTGCGCGCGATGGCTACGTTGAGGGCGGCGATGCTGCCCCAGGCTACGGCTTCGCCGTGGAGGAGTTGCTTGTAGTTGGTGGCGGCTTCGATGGCGTGGCCGATGGTGTGGCCGAAGTTGAGGATCATGCGGAGGCCGGATTCTTTTTCGTCTTTGCTGACGACGTCGGCTTTGACGCGGACTGAGGCGGCGACGACGCGGGTGAGGGCGGCGGGGTCGCCTGCGAGGATGGCGTCGGCGTTTTGTTCCATGTAGCGGAAGAGTTTTGCGTCGTAGATGATGCCGGCTTTGATGGACTCCTGCAGACCGGCGCGGAGCTCGGCGGGTGGAAGCGTGCCGAGGAGGTTGGTGTCGGCGAAGACGGCTTGCGGATGGTGAAAGCTGCCGATGAGGTTTTTGCCGGCGACGAGATTGACGCCGGTCTTGCCGCCGATGGAGGAGTCGACCTGGGCGAGGAACGTTGTCGGAATTTGAACGTAGCGGATGCCACGCATGTAGATGGCGGCGAGGAAGCCGGTGATGTCGCCGAGGACGCCGCCACCGAAGGCGAGGAGGAGCGAGTCGCGGTCGGCGCCGGCGGTGGCGAGTTGCTGGGCGAGGGATTCGACGCTGCTCATGCGCTTGTGCGATTCGCCGCTTTCGAGGAAGAGAACTGTTGGGGATTCTTTGAAGCTGGCGAGGAAGGGCTTTGACCAGAGAGCCCAAATGTCGGGCGAGGTGATGACGAAGGGGCGAAAGGGCTTGTCTCGATTGAGTTTTTTAAGACGCGGATCGAGGGTGAGGAGGAGATTAGTGCCGATGGTTACGTTGTACTTTGCGGAAGGCGTGTTGACTGGGATGACGGGCACGGTGCTTTTATCGTAATCGAGTTGTCCGTTCTCCGTTCTCACTAGATGCCGCACTGACAACTGAGAACTGAGAACGGACAACTCAATTAGCATTGAAGGATGGATCGAGTAGATTTTCTGGTGATTGGGGCAGGGATTGCAGGACTGAGTGCGGCGATTCGGCTGGCGGATGTGGGAACGGTGCTGGTGGTGACCAAGGAGGAACTGGCGGAGTCGAATACGGCTTACGCGCAGGGTGGGATTGCGGTGGCGATGGGGGGCGAAGAGGATGTCGCGCTGCATCTTGAAGACACGATGGCTGCGGGCGATGGGCTGGTAAATCGTGCGGCTGCGGCGGTTCTGGTGGAACAGGGGCCGAAGCGCGTGGAGGAGTTAATTGCATGGGGAACGGCGTTCGACAGGGATGCGAAGGGCCAGAACGGCGAGGGTGGAGAACTCCTGCGGACGCGCGAGGGAGCGCATAGCCTGTCGCGAATTTTGCACGCCAATGGCGACGCGACCGGGCGCGAGATTGCGGTGTCACTGCTAAGGCATGCGCGGGAGAGTTCGCAGATTGAGTTGATGGAGTGGACGACGAGCGTAGATTTGATTGTCGAGAGCGGACGCGTCGTAGGAGCTACGCTGCTGGATGGTGAGGGAGGGCTGCGGGTGGTGCAGGCACGCGCAGTGCTGCTGGCGAGTGGAGGCGCCGGTCAGGTCTATAGCGACACAACGAATCCGGCGGTGGCGACGGGCGATGGGATTGCGATGGCCTATCGGGCGGGCGCTGCGGTGAGCGATATGGAGTTCTATCAGTTTCATCCGACGGCGTTCAGCGCGCCGGGGGCTCCGCGATTTTTGCTGAGCGAGGCGCTGCGGGGTGAAGGGGCGTTCCTGATCAACTCGAAAGGCGAGCGGTTTATGGAGCGCTATCATCCGATGCTGGAGCTGGCTCCGCGCGATGTGGTGGCGCGGGCGATCACGCGCGAGGGCATGGATGGGCCGGTGTATCTGGATATGCGGCATGTGAAGAAGGACTTGCGGTCGCGGTTTCCGGGGATCTCGGCGTTTCTGGCGAAGTATCAGCTTGAACTGGAGAGAGATTTGATTCCGGTTCGGCCTGCGGCTCACTATCTGATGGGTGGCGTGAAGACAGAGGTGCATGGCAGAACCTCGTTGCCGGGGCTGTATGCGGCGGGAGAGGTCGCGTGCACAGGGGTGCATGGGGCCAACCGGCTAGCGAGTAACTCCCTGCTGGAAGGATTGGTGTTTGGAGTGTTGGCGGCGGAGACGATGGTGGCGGAGGCTCCGGTGGCGGAGACGAATTTTGCGGCAGTTCCGCAGGGTGCGGCTGCGAGCAGCACGCCTGAGGCGGCGACCGAGAGATGGATTGCGGATCTGCGTGGGTTGATGTGGAAGCATGCGGGACTGCTTCGGGATGGCAACGGATTGAGTGAGGCGCAGCGAGGGTTGGATGCGCTGGCGGCGAGCATGCCGCGAGGCCTGTTTCGGCGTGCGCTGGAAGCAAGGAATTTGCATGCTGTCGCCGGACTGATCGTGGCTTCGGCACTGGGGCGCGAGGAGAGCAGAGGAGCGCACTATCGGAACGATTTTCCGCTCCACAGTGCTGAGGCGAGGCACTCGGTGATGCAACGCGGGAGCCTGGAGTTTGTGGCTTAGCGCAGAGGAATGGGGTCTTTTGACGTGAAGCTTGACCGGGATCTTCGGCGCGTCGTGGTCGCCATTGTGGGTGGGATGGCTGCGTTCTGTGTGGTGGCGGCGGTTGTTTACTACAAGATGGCCGATGTCGCAGTGAATGGTTTTGTGCACGGCGGTCCCAGGACTCTGGCGGCTGCGATGGCTGGACTGTTCGCCGGTGGTTTGGTGGCAGTTGTGGCGTTGATTCTGCTGTTGCGATTTTTGCGCTAGAACACAGTCAACAGCACAGGAATGATGATGCCGGCTAGAAGGATGACGGTGATCAGCCGCCTATTGCGAATGTATTTGTACGACATGTAAAGGCCGGAGAGAGTCGAGACAAAGAGGCCTATGGAGACGAGGAGGAAGAAATATTTCAGGGGCAGCGGGTTGTGGGATTGGGGTGCAGCTTCGGCGGCTGGTTTGGGTGCTTCGGCCGGTGGAGGCTGAGACGCGGCGGACGGCGACTTCTCGGCTGAGGTCTTGTCGGCCGGCTTCTCCTGGGGTGGGAGCTTTCTGACAGGGACGATTGGGGTCTGTTTTTTGTGGATCTGGCCAAGCATGACGGCCCAGGCGGGCGGTTTGTAGTTGCTGCCGCGGGTGGTCTCATGAAGGCTGAAGGTCTGGAGGGCTCCGGTGAAGGCAAAGAAGAGCAGCGCGGGAGCGATGAAAACGCCAATATAAAGATGGATCAGGCGTAAGTATTTCAGGAGCGTATGCGAGGAAGACATGGTTATTCCTTTGTACACAAGAAGATGAAATACGACATTCAGTCCGATATAGCTTTGAGGGGCTGGCAAAAGGTGATCGGGCGCGATAGAAAGGCCCCAGGTGGTCTAGATCAGTCGAGGTGAGGAGACGATTTGAAGGCAAGAGACAGCGCGATGGTGATTCCCAGAATGACTAACACCGTCGCGAGTGAGGTGAGAGGGCCGATGTCGAGCCAGTGGGCGGAGAGCATCTTGAGGGCGGCGAAGCCGAGGACCGCGGCGAGGCCGTAGTGGAGGAAGCGGAGCTTAGTGAGCAGGTTTGCCAGCAGGAAAAACAGCGAGCGGAGACCCATGACAGCCATAATGTTCGAGGTGTAAGCCAGGAATGGCTTGCGAGTGATGGAAAGGACAGCCGGAATGGAGTCGAGTGCGAAGACCACATCGGTAAGTTCGATGGCGAGCAGGGCCAGGAAGAGAACGGTAATCATCGGGCGGTTGTCTTCGCGGACGAAAAACTTGTCCTGACGGAGGCTGACGGGGTGGACCCGGGCGAGCCATTTGATCCAGGTGGGAGTGGTTTCGGCCTTCTGGGCGGAGGGCAGGACCAGGCGGATGGCGGCGATGAGCAGGATGGCAGCGAAGACATAGCTGACCCACTCGAAGCGGTCCAGCAGGCCAATACCGGCAGCGATGAACCCGCCGCGCATGAAGATGGCGCCGGCTACTCCCCAGAAGAGGACCTTGGGCTGGCGGCCGGGTTCGATGTTGAAGACGCGGAAGAGGATGAGAAAGACGAAGAGGTTGTCGATGGAGAGCGACTCTTCGATGGCGTAACCGGCGAGGTATTGCGTCGTGCTTTCGCTGCCAAGGGTGTAGAAGATGAACAGGGCAAAGGCGAGAGCGGCAGCAATCCAGAGGACGGTAGCGGCGATTGCGGTGGAATGGATCTTCGAAGGGCCCTGCCGGCGCACGTAGATGAGTTCAAGCCCAAGAAGGACAAGGATGAAGACGTGAAAACCTATCCAGTGGCTGATGGGGGTTGCGCCAGGCATCTGCGTTTGATGCTACAGCGCGAGAGGGGTGAATGCACGGCGGAGGCGGTCGTTGCGCCGTTGGGACGGGCCGTTTTGACCGGCAAAGGCAAGGGAATGCTCAGCAAGCGGCTGAGGTCAACTCATGGGCGGTTACAGCGCTCGTGGCAGTGTGATGGCTTTTCTGCTTAGCGTGAGCCGACGACCATGGAATAAACCGCGTAGAGCGCGATAGCGAGCAGCATCCAGAGGATCGAGGAGAAGAAGAGGCTACGCACGACCTCGCCTACAGGATGGGACTCAAAGAAGCCGGTTGAAGGGGTCCGATCGGAACCCCGGTTGGTGAAGCTTTTATCATTCGACTGCAAGGATGGGAACGCTGGTGTTTGCATTTGTTTTACCTCCATCGGCAAGGTTGAGAGTAGGACGAGAAGGTTTTGCACAGCCATCCCTCAAAGGCGTTACTTTGGGGCTCGTTTGGGTCAGAATGGCTTTTTTGAGTCGCGGTTCGGGCTGATGGTGCCCGGAAATGGCACAAAGCGCGGGGATGGCGTAGGATTTGGCGGTAATCCGGGCCACGCAGTTCAAATTTCATCGGGAGCGTTTATGAGGACAGCGATTCGTTTGATGGCGGTAGCCACGGGGCTTTTGGCGGTGCAGGCGGCGGTGGCTCAGGCGCCTGCCGGATCCACAGGACAGTGCAAGGATGGAACTTATACGACTGCCGCCAGCAAACAGGGGGCTTGCCACGGACATCAAGGCGTGAAGGAGTGGTATGCGGCCGAGGCTCCGGCAGCGGGGACGAAGGCTCCGGCGACCGTCGCGACTCCTTCGCCAGGCCCGGTGGCGGCGCCAACTGCCGCATCTCCGAAGGTGGCGACTCCAACTCCCGCTCCTGTTGCAGCCCCTACGCCTAAGGCATCGCCTTCGGCGAAGGCCGCAGCTACGCCTCAGGCAGCAGGCGGCGGTCCTGGGCAGGTGTGGGTGAATACGGACAGCAACGTGTATCACTGCTACGGGACGACATATTACGGCAAAACGAAGCAGGGAGCGTATATGTCTGAGGCCGATGCGAAGGCCAAGGGCGCTCATGCGGACCACGGCAAACCTTGTACTAAATAAACGTCGCAGGTATTGGGAACAAAGACCGCGCCTCTGATGCCAAGAAATCGGCTTCAGGGGCGCTGGTTGATTAAGCGGATCATCTCGAGGAGAAGGTCGCCGGAGATCTGGAGAGATTTGGCGCTGATCTTGTCGAGCGTGTCCTGCGCGGTGTGGTGGTAGCCATCGGGCGTGGCGTCGGTCGAGGGGCCGTAGTGGGCATCGATGATATCGAGAACAGGCACGCCGCGCTGCGCGAACGGAAGATGGTCGTCCTCTTCAGCCTCACTGAACTTATAGATGTTGGCGGAGTGGCCGGTGTTTTTTGCGGCGACTTTGAACATGTCGACTAGCCACGGCGCGGAGTTTTCACTGCGGTCGATGTTGAGATCTTTGTCGGCGATCATGTCGGCGACGAGGAAGGCCTTGATTTTGCCGAGTGTGCCGTCGTTTGCCCATTTGGCGGCGAGATGGCGGGTCCCGTAGAGGGAGTCCGAGGGTCCCCATGCCTTTACCGCCTCTTCGCCGTCGTCGAAGACCAGCCACACGGAGTAACCCTCAGGCGGATGCACGCGGAGGACGTTGCCGATTTCAATCAGGAGCGCGGTGGTTGCGGCCCCGTCGTTGGCCCCGTAGAACTCAATGTCCCGAAGCGGGTAATTGGTTTCATAGTGGCTGGCGAGGACGATGATGCCCTCTTTTCTGCCGGGATATTTGACGATGTAGTTTCGCATCGTCTGGAAACCGGCGGGAGTGCTCGCGGTGAAGGTGTCGGTTTCGAGATTGCCCTTGGCGGCTTCGGCGGCGAAGTGCTGCTTGATGAACTCCTCAGCTTTCAGATGACCGGGCGAGCCGTTGAACCGCTTTGGAGCGACCTGAAGCAGTTGCGCCGTGAGGGTGTAGGCGGCCTGGCCGCTGAAGCGGGGCGCGGCTGCGGCCGTGTGCTGCGCCTGTGTGTTTGTAGCGATGAGTACAAGAACAAGCAAGGGCAAAAACGATCGCACATTCTTCGAATGTGCCGTTCGCAAAGTGCACGACCGGCTCCGCTGAACGTGACAATTTCTAGTTACCCCGGGGGTGGAAGGGACGCGATGGAGGTTCATGCCGGTTTCTGCGCCTCTCTGGCTTTACGGTTGGCCGGGTGAACGAGGAACGCAACGCCCACGCCGATCATATAAAGAACGAGCATGGGGGTGGCGAAGAGGCACATGCCGATGGGGTCGGGCGTAGGGCAGATGATCGCGGCGATCAGAAAGATGGCAAGGATGGCGTAGCGGATGTGTTTGATGAGGAACTTGGCGTCGACGATGCCGAACAGCGAGAGGAAAAAGATGAGGATGGGCAACTCGAAGGTGATGCCGAGGCCGAGGATAACGGCGAGAAAGAAGCCGGTGTAGTCCTCGATCGTGAGGATGGGGTTGAAGGCCTTGCCGAAATCAAGAACGAGAACTTTGATGGCGCCGGGGAGAACCCAGCGGTAGCCGAACCACGCTCCTGAAAGAAAGAGGACGATGGTGGTGGACATGAAGGGCCATACGTATTTCTTCTCGTTGGCGTACATCCCGGGGGAGATGAAGAGCCAGATCTGATAGAGGATGAACGGCGAGGCGAGGATGGCCCCTCCGACGAGAGAGGTCTTGAGATAAAGATTGAGCCCGTCGGTCGGATGAGTGAAGTTGAGTCTAAGGCCGAGGTCCGTGACTGGGCGCTGAATGTAGTTGTAGAGGCGGACATGGAAGATGTAGGCAACGACGAAACCGCCGATGAGGTAGTAGACGGAGTGAATGAGCCGCTTGCGGAGCTCGGTGAGGTGCTCCATGAGGCTCATGCCGGGAAGTTCGGCGCGTTCGGTTACCGCTTTGCGTGCCTTGTCAATCGGGTCGAGATCAGACACGCTGAGTTGCCTCGCTGACCGCGTCGGCTGCATCCGCTGCCGGATCGGAATCGTGCGGGATGGAGTCGAGAACGGGGGAGAGTGCGGAGTTGCTGACGGGAAGGCCGGTGGACGGAGGCATAAGATTCAGGTCGCCGGAGGTGGCGATGGGCAGCGGCTCTGGCCTCGCTTCACCGGGCGTAAATTCAGGCGACTTAAATTCAGGTGACTGCGGCTGCTCGTGAGGGTGGCCTACAAGGAACTCTTCGCTGGCTGGAGGAGCGATGGTGTTCTCGGTCTCGCTGGTGATCGCTGGGGTGACAGGCGCGGCAGCTTCCATGGCAGCAATTTTTTTCCGCTGCTCCTCCTGGTCGGCGATGCGGAGCTCTTCTTCCATCTGCATGCGGAATTCGTTGGAGGCGCGGCGAAACTCCGCCATGAGCTTGCCTAGTTGACGGGCGAGCTCCGGCAGCTTCTTCGGCCCGAAGAGAAGCAGGGCGAGAAAGATGAGGATGGCGCTGTCCTGAAAGCTAGGCATAACTCAGTCCCATGATACGGCTTACGTGTGGACGGAACAAATGGAGGGAGGGTATTGCGTTGTTGTAGAATTTCTGGTGTACGTGATTTGTTGTGCCGAAGTGATTCGGCAAAAATCGCATCATTTGCGATGCGGTTTGCGTCTAAAGATGTGAGCGCGGCTTACACAGCCGTGAGCGTAGAGGTGACAGGAGTTGCAACATCCCCGTGGGTTGGGTGAAGGCTTCAGGCCGACACAGCGAATCCACTGCAACTTGAGCAGTGCATGCTTTCAACATCCCCGTCTCAGAGGTGAAAAGACGGTACCGGCAGATTTCGGTGCCAGACGACCTTTGTGAGACTGAAGGCGGAGTACTTTGAACGGACTATTGGAGATCGCTTCGGCTGCGGCCGTGGCGGAAGATGATGCGGCGACGCGTTCGAATGCGGCTGCCTGCTCTTTGGAGAATTACCTAGCCCAGCCGGACCACACCATGGACGACCGCATCGCAGCAGCGCGCGCTGCGCTGGGCACTGACGTCGTTCTGCTAGGGCACCACTACCAACGCGATGAGGTGATCCGGTTTGCCGACTTTACGGGGGATAGCTACAAGCTCTCGAAGGTCGCCTCCGAGACCAATGCGAAGTACATGCTGTTCTGCGGTGTGCACTTCATGGCCGAGACGGCCGATGTGCTGGGGCAGCCCTGGCAGCAGGTGATTCTGCCAGACCTGAACGCCGGATGTTCGATGGCGGACATGGCGGAGATCGGCCAGGTGGAAGACTGCTGGGATTCGCTCGAACGCGCGGGCCTGACGGACCCCCCAGCGGGTGGGCTGATTCCGCTGACGTACATGAATTCGGCTGCAGCGATTAAAGGCTTTTGCGGCAGGCGCGGCGGTTTGGTCTGCACCTCGTCAAATGCTCGCAAGGCTTTCGAGTGGGCGTTCGCGCGAGCAGGGAAGATTTTGTTTCTGCCGGATCAGCACCTGGGGCGGAATACTGCGTTCGCGATGGGGATTCCGCTGAGCGATATGGTGGTGTGGGATCCGTACCAGATCAACGGCGGCCTGAGCCCGGACCGGCTGAAGGCCGCCAAGGTGATTCTATGGAAGGGCCACTGCTCGGTACATCAGCGTTTTCTGCCCGAGCACGTCGATCGCGTGCGACGCGAACATCCGGAGATGCAGGTCATCGTGCATCCGGAGTGCCGCTGGGAGGTGTGCCAGAAGGCCGATGCGATCGGCTCGACCGAGCGGATCATCGAGGTGATTGAAAAGGCCCCGGAGGGCTCGAGCTTCGCTGTGGGAACGGAGATTCATCTGGTGAACCGGCTGACGAAACGGTTTGCTCCTCTGGGCAAGCGCGTGATGACGCTGGACGATGCCGGGTGCCTGTGCACGACGATGTACCGGATCTCCCCGCAGCACCTGGCCTGGGCGCTGGAAAATCTGGTAGAAGGACGTGTGGTCAATCGCATCAAGGTGGAAGATGATGTGAAACAGTGGGCGCGCGTGGCACTCGACCGGATGCTGGAGATCAGGATTTGAGCAAGACTTTCACCCTAAGCGAAGCGCAGACACTGCTGCCGGTGGTGGAGGCGCTGCTGCGCAGAGCACAGGCTGCGGCAACCCGCGCCGGCGAGTGGGAGCAGGAGATGCAGCAACTAAGCCACCGGATATTTCTCTCCGGCGGCATGCACGTGGATGTGGGCGTTGCAGCGCGACGGAGGGCGGAACGCGATAAGGCCGTGCAGGAGGCTAAGGATACTTTGGCCGAGATCGACTCGATCGGCGTCACGGTAAAGGATCTGGAACAGGGACTGCTCGACTTTCCTTCTGTGATGGACGGAAAGCCGGTACTGCTGTGCTGGAAGCTGGGTGAGCCGGCGATTGCCTACTGGCACACGGAAGAGGAGGGCTTTGCAGGAAGAAAGCCTCTGGATCCGCAGACCGGCAAGACGGAGCGGTTGAACTGAATCTGCCAACCGGGCGGTTCCGTTTTTGGGTGGGATACGCAACCTCAAAGAGGATATGATTTCCGTGGGAGTGGTCCTGAGGCACCCGTCCCTCATGTCGATGAGCTTCTGATTTTTCCTACTGTTGAAAATGTATTCATCCAGACTGGTAAGAAAGCATTCCACGTCCATGCAGAGATCTTCTGTCAGCGTGTTAGTCGTGCCGAACAATACGGCTAGCGTATCTCCTGTGCCCATCGTGAGCGGGCCTCGATCCACCCTGTTGAAACGAGAGATGCCCGGCCTGGATGTCTTGCGTGGAATTGCGATTCTGTCCGTCTTTTGCTTTCACGGTCTTAAGTGGTACCTACCCCTGGGAGCTGCGACGGGACCCTACGTGAGAGAGATAGGTCAAGCCGTGTCCTTCGGATGGCTTGGTGTCAACCTTTTCTTCGTTCTCTCGGGCTTCCTGATCACCGGCATTCTGCTTGATACCCGCACCAAAAAGAACTACTGGAGCAGTTTTTACATCCGTCGCTTTCTTCGGATTGTGCCTCTTTATCTGGTTGTGCTGGCCATTTTGAAGGTTGCGCTGAATTGCACCTGGGCCTATGTGATTCTGTGCGTATTTTATCTGGCAAACTTCGCCTCTCAACTCCGGATTCCTGGACCAGCGTATAGTCCTTTGTGGTCGCTCGCAGTTGAAGAACAGTTTTACCTCGTGTGGCCTTATGTGGTCCGTCGATTGCGGCTGCGTGCCCTAGCCACTTTATGTGTTGCAGGTATCGTGCTGTCGCCGGTTTTACGTGCCATCAGTGTTTCGGGTTGGCTCCCCCTGGGAAGTCCGTACAACACTACCTGGCTGATAGGCGACAACTTGTTTTACGGTGCGTTGTTGGCGATCTTTCTGCGCACTGCAGCGGCCACGGAACGGAGGGTTGCGCAACTGACCATGCTCTCGGGCGGACTGGGCGCCGTGTTGCTGGCCGCGGGATTTTCGTTCCACCTGCTGAGTCGTGGCACCGCTTCCGGCGCGGCCTTCCAGCCAATACCCTTTCTCCTCATCTTTTCCTCGATGCTGCTGGTCTCGCTCCGGTTTGGAGATCAACCCACGGTCTACCGCACTCTCGCCCCTCTTCGTTTTTTCGGCTATATCAGTTACGGGTTTTATCTCTTCCATACCTTAGGTTTCTTTGCCTTCGACTGGGGTACGGAACATCTCGGCGTGCATCCGCAAAAAATTACGATTGGCTTTGTCCTATTTCGTTTCGTCGTGGTGGGCGCCTGCCTCACTCTTTTCTGCTATGTATCCAGAAGATATTTTGAGAATTACTTTTTGCGTTTCAAGGAACGACTGGCGCCTTCCTCGTATCGAACTAATTGGAATGCCCAGGAAATGAAAGTTCCGCTGGAATCGACCTGTGGATAACTATATTTACTGAACAATAATATTTATCATTTATACTTCTTCTCATGTTGGTGAACGAGGCCAAATCATTTCGCGAGCTTTGCCAGGAAAACGGCATCGCAGTGACTCATCAACGGCAGGTGCTGTACGAAGTGATGAAGACGATGCATGGCCATCCGAGTCCGGAAGAGGTCTATGCGCGGGTGAAGAAAAGGGTCCCGGCGATATCGCTGGCAACGGTTTACAAAAACATACATTTATTTGTTGAAAGTGGCGTCTTCCGTGAGGTGAGCATGCATCATGGCTCGCTGCGCGTGGAGATGAATGACGAGGCGCATCACCACATGGTGTGCTCGAAGTGCAAAGCGATTACCGACATTGGAGAGAAGGAGCTTGGGCTGGTTTCAAAAAAAGACAAGCTGCCCGGCGGATTTCTGGTGGAGCGGTATGCAGTGGACGTGATTGGCATTTGTGCCAAGTGCCAACAGACTTAGGTAAAACCGGAACAAAAAATCTTGAGGTGAACAATGTCAAACGAAATTAAATGTCCGCTCGGGCATGGCGCAGTCACAACCTCGCACGGCGCAGCCCGAAGGAATGTTGATTGGTGGCCCAATCAACTGAATCTGACTCCGCTGAACCAGCAGTCCCCGCTGATCGATCCCATGGGCGAGGAGTTTAACTACGCGGAGGAGTTCAAGAGCCTCGACCTGAATGCGGTGATCAAGGATCTACATGCCTTGATGACGACCTCGCAGGACTGGTGGCCTGCAGATTACGGTCACTATGGGCCTCTGTTCATCCGGATGGCGTGGCACAGTGCCGGTACCTATCGTATCGCCGATGGACGCGGTGGAGCGGGCGCAGGCATGCAGCGGTTTGCTCCGCTGAACAGCTGGCCGGACAATGTCAGCCTGGATAAGGCGCGGCGGTTGATCTGGCCGATCAAGCAGAAGTATGGCCGGAAGATTTCCTGGGCCGACCTGATCATTCTGACGGGTAACGTGGCGTTGGAATCGATGGGGTTCAAGACGTACGGCTTCGCTGGCGGACGTGTGGATGCGTGGGAGCCGGATGAAACCTACTGGGGACCCGAGGCGACGTGGCTCGGCGACAAGCGATACAGTGGCGATCGCCAGCTGGAAAACCCGCTTGGTGCTGTGCAGATGGGTTTGATTTACGTCAATCCGGAGGGGCCGAACGGCAATCCCGATCCCATCGGTTCGGCGCGGGACATTCGCGAGACGTTTGCGCGGATGGCGATGGACGACGAGGAGACGGTCGCGCTGATCGCCGGCGGACACGCCTTCGGCAAAACGCATGGCGCTGGCAATCCTGAACAGTATGTTGGTCGTGAGCCCGAGGGTGCGCCGATTGAGGAGCAGGGGCTTGGCTGGAAGAACAGTCTTGGCAATGGCGTGGGCGTGAATACGATCTCGAGCGGCCTCGAAGGCGCATGGACGTCGCGCCCTGTGAGCTGGGACGTTGAATACCTGGAGAATCTCTTCAACTACGACTGGGAATTGACGAAGAGTCCGGCAGGCGCTCAGCAGTGGAAGCCGAAGAATGGAGCTGCTGCGGGCACGGTGCCGGATGCGCACGATCCGTCGAAGAAACACGCACCAACGATGTTGACGTCGGACCTTGCGCTGCGATTTGACCCGAGCTACGAAAAGATTTCGCGTGACTATCTGGCGAATCCGCAGAAGTTCGCCGACGCGTTCGCAAGGGCATGGTACAAGCTGACTCATCGCGATATGGGTCCCATCGCGCGGTACCTTGGCCCGCTCGTTCCTAAGGAGCACCTGATCTGGCAGGATCCTGTCCCGGCGGTTGATCACGAACTGATCGGCGAGGCGGAGATCAAGGCCCTCAAGGCCAAAATCCTCGCATCCGGACTCTCCGTCTCTCAACTCGTTACGACCGCCTGGGCGTCGGCATCGAGCTTCCGTGGCAGCGACAAGCGTGGCGGAGCCAACGGAGCGCGCATTCGCCTTGCACCGCAGAAGTTCTGGCAGGTGAACCAGCCAACCGAGCTTGCGAAGGTCCTCGACGCGCTGGAGGCGATTCAGAAGGAGTTCAATGCAGCGTCTGGCGCGAAGAAGGTATCGCTCGCCGACCTGATCGTCCTGGGCGGTTGTGCCGCAGTGGAAGAAGCCGCGAAGAAGGCTGGCCGGGAAGTGAAGGTTCCCTTCTCTCCGGGGCGCACGGACGCGTCGCAGGAGCAGACCGATACACACTCGTTCGCAGTGCTCGAGCCTATCGCAGACGGCTTCCGCAACTACTTGCGTCCGGGACACGAGGCGTTTGCGGCCGAGTTGCTCATCGACAAGGCAAATCTGCTGACGCTGACTGCTCCGGAGATGACTGTTCTGCTCGGTGGCCTTCGCGTGCTGGGTGCAAACTTCGAACAGTCCTCAAACGGTGTTTTCACGAATCAGCCCGGCAAGCTGACTAATGACTTCTTCGTGAATCTTCTCGACATGTCTACGAAATGGCAAAGGACCGATAAAGAGGGCATGTTGGAGGGACTCGATCGGGCCACTGGCGATCCAAAGTGGACGGGAAGCATTGTTGATCTCGTCTTCGGATCGAACTCTCAACTACGAGCGCTGGCCGAAGTGTATGCGTGCAGCGACTCGCAGCCGATCTTCGTGCGTGACTTTGTCGCGGCCTGGAACAAAGTGATGAATCTCGATCGCTTTGACCTCGCGTGACTTCAAAGGAAGGCAAGAGCGGTCCAGCAATGGGCCGCGCTTTTTATTTGAAAAGATCTAATTTGATGGTGGACGCGGTCCCGTCGGTGCATTGGCATCGGGTTTGCCGCCGGGGTTCCATGTGGGCTTCCATGTCGAGTTCGCCAGCCAGCGAATGGGATTGACCATCGACTCGATGGCCTTGGTCATGTGGGTGAAGTCGATGGTGCTGAGCTCATCGCTGGGCTGGTGGTAGTCCTTGTGCAATCCGTAGCTGGAGACAGTCTGTGCGACGATGCCCTGCAGGGCCAGAGCATAGTTATCCGAGCGGCGGAAAAAATTTTGTGTGGGATGGGGATCTTTCACCAGATGCGCGCCGTGTTTCACCAACTCGGGGCCGAGGTTGGAACGTTCAAAGCCTGTGAACCAGAGGGTTCCGGCTGGAACAGCCGGGTCGGGGCGGCCGATCATCTCGAACTCGAGGTTGGCAACGATGCTGTTGAGGGGGACAGGGGGATGCGCAAGAAAGGCGCGGTCGCCGAAGCCTCCGATCTCCTCTGAGCCGAAGAGTGCGAAGACGATGGTGCGGCGCGGACGCGGCCCGGTGGCAAGGATGTGTGCCAGGGCGAGAACAGCGGTCGTGCCGGATGCGTCATCGTCCGCGCCATTGTAAGTGGTGTCGCCGGCGGCGTTGGCGGGGCCGATGCCGAGGTGGTCAAGATGCGCGGAAAGCAGGATGACCTCAGTAGGCGCAGTGCTTCCGCGCAGAATCCCGATGGCATTCCAGGTCTCCTTGCGAGGCACGTTCTGGAACCTGGACAGGCGTTGTTGCACTCTCTCCGGTAAGGGATCGGGCAACGCACTCTTCTGCAGGAAGGTTCCGTTCTCGCCGCCGGGTTCGAGGCCAAGCGCTTGAAGTTGCGCCGCGACGAAGAGAGCTGCGATGTGCTCGTCCCGCGTAGCGGAGCCGCGGCCGTGAAGCTCGTCGTCGGCCAAAAAGTTCATATTCGCGTGAACTTCATGTTCGAGCGTTGCCGTTTGTGCTGCTGTTGCGTCGAATGAGTGGGCTTGCTGCCCATATCCGGTGTGATCAGGTCCCGTGAAGGCGAAGATAAAAGTGCATACAAGCGCGGCCAGGCTCAGGCGGCGCAGGCGTTTCAAACAATACATTTTGCAGATTATAGAGGAACGCCGATTGAAGTAGTCTTGTGGAGAGATTGGCCTGCGGCAGTTGCAAGCGATAAGAAGAGGCTTGACGTAAATGGAACGAAGGAGAAGTCTGCAACGGTGTGCGGTGATCGCGGTCGTTCTGGCGTTGCCGGTCTTCACCGGGTGCGGCGATTTTTTTCCTCCAATCAACGGAGGCGGTTCAGGCGGAGGCAGTACGTCGAATCGAGTGTATATAGCAAACCAGGCGGCCAACTCGATCGGCGGATTTGCGATCGGGACCGGGACCCTTGCTGCCGTGAACAACTCTCCTCTGGCGACGGCCTATAAGCCGCTGTCGATGGTGGTGACGCCGAACAATGCATTGCTCTATGTGGGATCCTCGGCAGGAATCTTCGTCTATTTCATCAACTCCGACGGATCTTTGAGGGCGCCGAGCACAGGGTCTCAGCCCGCAGGTGTATTCGCCCCTGCCTTGACTGTCTCCCCTGACGGACAGTGGCTGATCGCGCTCGATGGCACGACCCAGCAACTCGACATCTTTCAAATCAATGCATCTACCGGTGGGCTGACCTCGGTGAATGCTCCGGCCACTTACTCAACGACCTCGGGCACATGGCAGCCAAGCGACGTTCGCGTGTCACCGGATGGGACGCTCATCTTTGCTGCACTCGGCACTGCCGGCGATGTCGTCTTCACCTTCAATACGACGAGCGGAGTCGCCACCAGCAGCCAGGGCCTCTCCACCGGCAATGCACAAACGGGCGACTATGGGCTGGCAGTGAGTGCGAAGACGGCCTATCTCTACATCGCGAGAAGCGGGACTAATGGAGGCGTCGCCGTTTACAGCATTGGGTCAGGTGGGACACTGACTCCTGTCACCGGTACACCGTTTGCGGCGGGCAGCGGGACCTTCTCCGTGGCGCTAGACAGTACAGGAACCTATGTTTACGCTGCAAACCGCACCGATGGAACAATCTCCGGTTTCACGATCGTGCCGTCGACGACTGTGTCGGGGTTATCTCTCACGCCGCTGACCGGGTCGCCGTATACGAGCGGGTCGGGCGTGCAGTCCGTAGGGATCGATTCTACGAACAAGTATCTGCTGGCTGCAGCGGTCGGCGGTGCGCCAGATCTGACGATGTACAGCTTCGACATCACCGTTCCCGGAAAGCTCATTCCCGCGACCAGCGTGGCGACTGGTGTCGATCCGGCGGGTGCCGTCGCACTTGCGTTGACGCACTGATGGGAGATACTTGCTTGAGCAGGCGCACGCCGAATTAACAGGCGGTTTTGCAGGATTTTCCCCCATCGCCAGTAGTATGGGTGATGTGGTGTGTACCGTGCTGGGGAGTTTTTCGGTTATTTCTTCTTCGTTTCGACAATTCGGACTTCGCCGCCGAGTCTCACAGTTCGTAGCTTCGGCAACACTGACTGTGTGCATGGCAATCGGACTCGGCGGGTGCTCCCGGCTTCGGCCAAAGCCCGCCGCTCAATATGTGTATGTCACAGCGAAACAGACGTTTTTGCGGGACCGCGTAGCGGCTGTGTCCAACCGCACCGCAACGGTGGAGAATGGCGACAAGCTGCAGGTGCTCGAGCGTGGCCGCCGCTTCTTGCGGGTGCAGACAGAAAAGGGCGAAACGGGCTGGATCGACGAGAAGGTGGTCGCGACCCAGGAGATCTTCGATCTGTTTGACGGGATGAAGCAGAAACACAAGGACGATCCGGCAGTGGCCTCTGCCGTGGTGCGGGATGAGGTATACCTGCACGCTGCACCGGGCCGCGATACCGAGCGGTTCTACCGGCTGGTCGAAGGCGAAAAACTAAAACTACTGATGCGCGCGACGCTGCCGAAACCGTTGCCCCCGGGGATGAGGGCCGTCGCCAAACCTGCCCCGGCCGTCGCCGCCAAGGGAACGAAATCACAACCGCCAGTGCCGGATGTGCCGCCTCCGCCAGCGATGGAAGACTGGTGGCTGGTGCGCGACTCGAAGGGTGATACCGGCTGGTTGCTAAGTCGGTTAATGGATGTCGACGCCCCTGATTCGATCACGCGATACGCAGAAGGACAGAGGATCGTCGGGGCTTACATCCTCACTACGGTGAACGATCCCGAGGCCGAGCAGGACGACAAGAATATTCCCATCTATGTCACAGTGATGAATCCCTACAAGGCGGGGCTGAACTACGACTTCGACCAGGTTCGCGTCTTCACCTGGAGCATCAAGAAACATCGCTACGAGACCGGCTTCCGCGACAGAAACATCGAGGGATATCTTCCGGTCACGATAAAGATGGCGCCCGATCCGTACGGCAAGTCTCCTACGGCGATGACGCCTGCGCCTACCTTCAGCTACAAGGTGCTGTCCGACCAGGCAGGGCCAGTGATTCCTGACCCTGTCACCGGGGCGATCGTTCCGGGGAAGACGATTCTCAAGACCTACCGGCTGGAGGGCAATCTTGTTCGCCGGGTAATCCAACCGGGCACGCCAACCGGAGGGGAGGCTCATCCGGCACCGGCGGCTGAGAAGAAAAATGCTGCGTCAAAAGGGAAAAAGAAAAGGTAGCTTTCGCGCGGCGGCTCAGTCGTAGAAGCTCACAATCGTCTCGACCACCGTTTCTTGCTCGTCCTCGCGTAGCTCCGGATACATTGGCAACGCCAACACCTCCCGGGCAGCGGCCTCGCTGATGGGAAAATCGCCGTGCTTGTAACCGAGATGCGCGAGGCTGACCTGCTCGTGCAGCGGCAGGGGGTAGTAGATCTCGCTGCCGATCTGACGGTCCGCCAGGTACTGGCGAAGCTCATCGCGGCGTGGCGCACGGATCACATACTGGTGGAAGGTGTGAGTCGCGCGCGGGTCGGTGAAGGGGAGCACGACGCCCTCAGCGATGGTCGAGCCCGCGATCCCGGCATCACGAAATAGCTGGTCGTAACGGACAGCACGGTCGCGGCGCTGTTGGTTCCATTGCGGCAGGTAGCGCAGCTTGACCCCCAGAATCGCAGCCTGCAGGCTGTCGAGGCGCGAGTTCCACCCAATCTCATCGTGATAGTAGCGGCGGCGCATGCCGTGGGCACGAAGCACGCGCGCGTGATCGTCGATCGCGGAGGAGACAGTCGTGACGAGGCCGGCATCGCCCATGGCGCTGAGATTTTTGGTCGGGTAAAAGCTGAAGGCGGCTGCATCGCCAAGAGCGCCGGCGGGGATCCCATTCCAGGTTGCACCGAAGGCCTGCGCGGCGTCTTCGACGAGGAGAAGATCGTAGTTTTGTTTCAATACGGTGAATTCATTCCAGTCGGCGCACTGACCGTAGAGGTGAACAGGCAGGATGGCTTTCAATTTTGAGCCGGCGTGCGAGCGAATCACTTTTTCGGTGGCCGCCGCGGAAAGATTGAAAGTCGCCGGGTCGATATCGGCCAGCAAGGGTTGCGCGCCGCAACGGAGAATGGCGCTAACGCTTGCGAAGAAGCTGAAGGGCGTCGTGATGACGGCGTCGCCGGGCCCGATGTTCGCCGCGGCCAGAGCCAGCCAGATCGCGTCTGTGCCGCTCGCGCAACCAACGGCGTGAGGTGCGCCGCAGGCACTAGCGGCGGCTTGCTCAAAACTCGCTACCTGCGGGCCGAGAATGAATCGCTGCGAGGCACACACAGCTTCCATCGCATCCAGAAGTTCCTGTCGGATACTGGCATATTGACGGGAAAAATCAAGCATCTGAACGGGTTGCGGGTTGCGTATCGGCACGTCTGTCATGGTATATCGCTGTGGGCTGAATGTTGACTCTCGTTAAGCCCTTGGCTACGTCTAACAGTCCTGGAACCACTTTGATAAGCCGCCGAGGGTGGAGTGTGGAGTCTTCCAGGTTGATAATTGTCGTGGATGCTCGTATCGTTGACAGTCTTGGCTTCAGACTCGGTAAGTCAGTGGGCTGAGTTTTCTTCTGAAGTTAATGGACCACGGCAGAACCTTATGGCACGGTAACGAATCTAGCTAAGGAGATCGGCACCATGGAATCAAAGCCGGCACAGAACATTCAGGATACTTTTCTCAATACAGTGCGAAAAGACAAGAGTCCGATCACAATCTACCTGGTTAGCGGCGTCAAGCTGACGGGGAAGATTCGGTCGTTCGATAAATACTCCGTCCTGCTGGAAAACAATAGCCAGGAGCAGCTGATCTTCAAGCATGCGATCTCGACAGTGGTGAGTGGCCGAGCCGGCATGCATGGAGATTTGAGACCCGAGGGCAAGCCAGAGATGCGGGCAGCAGTAAGTTCCGCGCCTCCTGTCGCGGCGGTGCAAGAGGCGGCGAACGGGACACAAGGCCGTTAGCCGTTGACAATTGAGGTTGCGAAGGTCAGTCAAGAAAAGGCTGTGAGGCGAAGTCTGGTCGCTGCGCAGGCCGCACAAGCGCGTCACGCGCATCGCGGTCTGCCTCAGGCGGAGCGTGCGGTGCTGGTCGCTGTGGAGTTCACCGGCGAGCGGCGCAAGCTCACTGCGGCTGCACGTCTGGCACGGAACGCGGCTGCGGTCTCCTCCGGGACTTTGCTTGAGCCGCGTTCGCCCGAACCGAAACTGGCCGCGGATCTCGACTTCAATGCCTCACTGGCGGAGTTTGAGGAGCTTGCTCGCAGCGCCGGTGCGGAGGTTGCGGCGACATTGATTCAGCGCCGCCCGCGACCCGATCCCGCGACGCTGGTTGGCGGCGGCAAGCTTGAAGAGATCGAGGGCGTGATCGCCTCGACTGGGGCCGACCTGGTGTTGTTCGATCACGACCTGACACCGTCGCAGCTGCGTAATCTTGAGGCGAAGCTGCCCAGTAGAGTGATCGACCGGACGCAGCTGATTCTGGATATCTTCGCCCGCCATGCGCGTACCCGCGAAGGTCAGCTGCAAGTGGAACTGGCGCAACTGGAGTACCAACTGCCGCGGCTGGCCGGGCGAGGCAAGGCGATGTCCCAGCTTGGCGGCGGCATTGGAACCCGTGGACCTGGAGAAACGCAGTTGGAGACGGACCGCCGCAAGATCAACCTCCGCATCGACCATGTCAAGGAGCAGCTGGAGTCGGTGCGGCGGATTCGCCGGCAACAGCGCCAACGCAGGGAGGCGGTGCCCGTTCCTGTGGTCGCGCTGGTTGGATACACGAACGCAGGCAAGAGCACCCTGTTCAATGCGCTGACCGAGGCGGGCGTGCTGGAGTCGTCGCGGATGTTCGCAACGCTCGACCCCAAATTGCGCCAGTTGCAGCTCCCCTCACGCAGAAAAGTCCTGCTGTCGGACACCGTGGGTTTTATTCGCAACCTGCCCCATACCCTTGTCACCAGCTTCCGTGCCACGCTTGAAGAGGTGGAGCGGGCTGAACTCCTGCTTCATGTGCGCGATGCGTCGAGCCCGATGGTCGAGGAACAAAAGGCTCAGGTGCAAAAAGTTCTGGCCGAGTTGGACGTCTCGCAGAAACCGGTCATCGAAGTGTTGAACAAGATCGATCTGGTTCCCGATGGCGACGGGACGCCGATGGGCGCTCCGGGCAGCATCGCGGTCTCAGGCCTGAAAAAGCTGGGACTCGACCATCTGCTGGACGCCATCGATGCGGCTCTCACCGCCGATCCGGTGATCGAGATGCAGTTTCGCCTCCCTCAGTCCGAAGGCGCAGTCCTTGCAGCGCTCGAGGCTGGCGCAATTGTGGAAGGGAAGAGGTTTGAAGGAAATCTGGCCTACATCACAGCCCGAGGGCCAGCATCGCTGCTGAACAGATACAGAAGGTTCCGCGAACGGACGTGAGCCAAGCGGTGGAACTCAAGACTTATCGCTCAAAACTCCCCGCTTAACTAGCATAGGCCGCCTGAAGGGGAGCGGAGGTGGTGTCCCCAGTCACGCGACCTATGTGACCCAGATAGTAGGGTCCAGGTAGTACCTAATAGTCTAGTCCTTTGGTTGAGGAAGTCAAAGGCAAAATCGCTGGTGGAAGCCCATAAAACCATGCCCTGGGTCATGTGTGCGAAAATCGATCAACTGGGCCGATTATCGACGCCAGTTTTGTTGACACTCGCGTAAGCGCTTTGCTAAAACTAAGTGTACCTCGCACTACGCGTCGTCTTCACCAGCGTTTCCGGCAACACAATCTAGCTGTGTGAGACAGCTGACGACAGGACTTCCAAGCGGCACCAGCCGACCCCATTCATGGACCAGATACTGAATCAACTCGGTGAACTTGTGCTCGGCTCTGTGCCGACCATGGTCTTGTTCATCCTGCTGGTAGCGGCCTACAGCCTCCTCGTTCGCCGTCCCCTCGACCGCATGCTGGCCGAGCGGCGCGCGCGTACTTCAGGCGCGCTGGAGCAAGCACGCAGCGCCATCGCCGCAGCTGAGGCCGAGACCGCGGCCTACGAAGAGAAGCTGCGCGCCGCGAAGGCTGAGATATTTCAGGCTCGTGATCAGAAGTTGAAGCAATGGAATGCGGAGCGGGAGGCGGCTCTCGCCCAGGTCCGGCAACACATGCAGGAACGTGTTCGCGGCGCCCGTCAGGAGATCGAGCAGAGCGCCCAGGAGGCGCGGCTCCACGTTGTAGCGTTGAGCGATGAGCTCAGTTCGCGCGTCATCAAGGCCGTGCTGCCGGTTAGCGTTCGTCCAACAGAGGTGGCACAGTGAATCCCCTATGGTCGAGCTTCAAGATCAAGCGGCTTTTGCCCGGACTTGTCCTGGCCGCGACGCTATTCACCCCGGTTCGCCACGCAAGAGCCCAGCAGCCAGCTCACAGCGATGCCGGTGGACAACTCAGTTCGCCAGAGGCGCAGTCCCCCGAGAAGAATAAGCAGGAAGCGGACGAAAACGACGCGTATCTTCATTCGCCTTCGGTTCGAAAACTCGGAGCGATGGTTGGCCTCAACGCCGAGCAGGCAGCCACGGCATTTACCGTCGCGAACTTCATCGTCCTCGCCGCACTCGTAGGCTGGTTCCTTCTCAAGACGCTGCCCAAGACCTTCCGCGACCGTACCACCGCGATCCAGAAAAACCTCGTCGATGCCCGAACCGCAACCGAAGAGGCAAGTGCGCGACTGCGCAGCGTCGAGGAGCGCCTGAGCAAACTAGACGAACAGATCGCCGCCCTCCGCACCCAGGCCGACAAGGACTCGGTGCACGACGAGCAGCGCATTAAGGCCAGCATCGAAGAAGACAAGCAGAAGATCATTGCCACGGCAGAGCAGGAGATCGCCGCCGCAACTGCACTGGCGCATCGGCAGCTCCAACAA
The DNA here is from genome assembly GCA_963838555.1 of uncultured Acidobacteriaceae bacterium. Lineage (GTDB taxonomy): Bacteria > Acidobacteriota > Terriglobia > Terriglobales > Acidobacteriaceae > Edaphobacter. The sequence continues at coordinate 111,144 of CAWIRK010000004.1, forward strand.
TACGCGGCCGAGCTCGCGATCGATCAGGCAGCGCGCAAGCTCGTCGTCACGGCCGAGACCGACCGCCTCCTGGTGCAGAGCTTCGCAAAGCGGCTCACAGGCGACGACTCGAAGGGCGGGAAAAACTAATGTCTGTCCTGTCGTTGCGTTACGCCCATGCCTTCGCCTCCGTCGCGATGTCGTCGCATCTGGATTCCGCTGCGACCCAGCAACAGCTCGATGATTTCAGCAAAACCCTCGCCGGCAGCCACGAGTTGCGAGAAGTCCTGATGAACCCCTCGATCCCCAACGACCAGAAGCTCAAGGTCCTCGACGCGATCGCCGGTCGCATCGGCATGTTCCCGCAGGTGCGAAACTTCCTCGCCGTCATCATGGAGCATCTGCGTCTCGCCGAACTAGACGAGATCCTCGCCGAGTACCGAGTCGTCGCCGACGAACAATCTCACATGGCCGAGGCAGAGATCACCAGCGCGCACCCCTTGAACGATCAGGATCGCGCAGAGCTCGAAGCCCAGGTCGCCAGGCTCGCCGGAGGCCGCGTTCGAGCCACCTACCATCAGGATGCCAACCCTGCTGGGCGGAGCCGTGGTGCGCATCGGGTCGACAGTGTATGACGGCTCCATCCGCGCGCAGCTGCAGCAGTTGAAGCAGAGGCTTGTGAACGCGTAAAGTTCTTTGCTGACGGCCACGCTAAGTTTTTTCAGATTGATACAAGCAGAAGGAAGACATGGCACAGATCAAGGCGGATGAGATAACAGAACTGCTTCGCCAGCAGATTGAAAACTTCGAGCAGCGCATCCAGGTCGATGAGGTCGGAACCGTCATCTCCCTCGGCGACGGAATCGCCCGTGTCCACGGCCTCGACAAGGTTATGGCCGGCGAGCTCATCGAATTTCCCCACGACGTGGCAGGCCTCGCCATGAACCTCGACGAGGATCAGGTCGGCGCCGTTCTCCTCGGCGACTACACCGAGATCAAAGAAGGCGACACCGTCAAGCGCACCGGCAAGATCATGTCCGTGCCCGTCGGCGATGCCCTTATCGGCCGCGTCGTCAATGCGCTCGGCCAGCCCATCGACGACAAGGGTCCCATCAACACTGATAAGTTCCTGCCCGTCGAGCGTCTCGCCCCAGGCGTCATCGACCGCCAGTCAGTGCGCGAGCCCATGGCAACCGGCATCAAGGCCATCGACACCATGATCCCCATCGGCCGCGGCCAGCGCGAGTTGATCATCGGCGACCGCCAGACCGGCAAGACCGCCATCGCACTCGACACCATCATCAACTCGGCGAAGAACAATCTAATCTGCATCTATTGCGCGATCGGGCAAAAACGCTCCTCGGTGGCGCAAGTCGTCCAGACGCTCGAAGAGTACGGCGCCATGGCCTACACCATCGTCGTCGCCGCTACCGCGTCGGAGCCCGCGCCGATGCAGTATCTCGCTCCCTTCGCCGCTACTGCGATGGGCGAATACTTCCGCGACTCCGGCAAGCACGCCCTCATCATCTACGACGATCTCTCCAAGCACGCGGCTTCGTATCGCGAAATTTCGTTGCTGCTCCGCCGCCCGCCAGGCCGCGAAGCGTATCCCGGCGACGTCTTCTATCTCCACTCCCGTCTGCTCGAACGCAGCTCCAAGCTCTCTGACAAGCTCGGTGGCGGCTCGCTCACCGCTCTGCCCATCATCGAGACCCAGGCCGGCGACGTCTCCGCCTACATCCCGACCAACGTCATCTCCATCACCGATGGCCAGATCTTCCTCGAGACCGACCTCTTCAACTCGGGCGTCCGCCCCGCCGTCAACGTCGGCCTCTCCGTCTCCCGCGTCGGCTTCTCAGCCGCTATCAAAGCGACCAAGCAGGTCGGTGCAACGCTCAAGCTCGACCTCGCGCAGTACCGCGAACTGGCTGCCTTTTCCCAGTTCGGCTCGGATCTCGATCCCGTCACGCAGCGCCAGCTCAGCCGCGGTCAGCGTCTCACCGAGCTTCTCAAGCAGCCACAGTTCCAGCCGCTTACCGCGGAGAAACAGGTGGCCATCCTCTTCGCCGGCGTCAACGGCCTTCTCGACGATGTCGAAGTCAAGGACCTCCGCGCCTTCGAGGACGGCTTCTATCCGTATCTCGAGTCCGGCCACGCATCCGTTCTCACCGACATCGCCACCAAGAAGGCGCTCGACGACGACATCAAGAAGCGTCTCACCGACGCCATCAAGGAATACAAGGTAAACTTCCTCGCCGACCGGGCAGAGAAAAATAAGCAGGAGAAAGAGACGGCCGCGGCTAAGTAAATGGCAAACGTACTCGATCTACGGCGACGCATCCGCAGTGTAAAGAACACGCGGCAGATCACCAAGGCCATGAAGATGGTTTCGGCTGCTAAACTGCGCCGCGCGCAGGAGCGTGCCATGCTCGCCCGCCCCTACGCCCGGATGATCTCGAACGTGCTCGAATCCCTAGTCCGTCGCATGGGCGACTCCCTCGAGCTGATGCACCCTCTTCTGGTCGAGCGCGAGGAGAAGAACGTTCTCGTCATTGTTGTCGCCGGCGACAAGGGCTTCGCAGGCGCCTTCAACTCGAACATCGTCAAGGCTGCGCAGAGCTTTATCAATGCGCGCCACGTGCAGGGTCAGAATATCGACGTGGAGCTAGTCGGCCGCAAGGCGCGCGATACCTACCGCAAACGCTACCCCGCCGCGGTCTACGAGAAGAAGGAAGAGCACTACGACAACGATCTCGCCACTCACTTTGAGACCATTCGCCACCGCGCCCACCCAATCGAGATTACGGGCGACCACCCGACGATCCTGCTCAAGATCGCCATCGACGAAGTAAGCGACATGGCGCGTTCCATCGTCGAGCGCTACACCCGCGCCGAAATCGACTCGGTTTACGTCGTCTATAACGAGTTCAAATCCGTCATCTCGCAGCGCGTCGTCGTCGAGAAGCTGTTGCCCATCCGCAAACTCGGCTCACACGAGATTACCGTGGCCGAAGAGATGACCGAGGAGCAGAAAGAAGCTGCAGCCCTCGCCGCCAAAACCGCAGGCGTCAGCCTCACCATTCCAGAGGAAACAGTCATCGAGTCCGAGGCCAAGAAGTTTGGCACCGCCGAGGTGGATTACATCTTCGACCAGTCGCCACGGCAACTGTTTCGCCACCTGATGCCGAAGTACATCACCACCCAGCTTTTCCACGCGATGCTCGAATCCGTCGCGGCAGAGCACGCAGCGCGCATGACCGCCATGGATGCAGCCACCAACAACGCCGGAGACATGATCGACGCCCTCTCGCTCACCATGAACCGTGTGCGGCAGGCCGCCATCACCAAGGAGATTATCGAAATCGTCAGCGGAGCAGCTGCTTTGTAGCGTTTTGTTAAGGGCACGGCTTCAGCCGTGCCGAAAGAGCACATGCAGGAACGGGGCTTTAGCCCCTGGGGTATTCATTCTTCCTGGATGGCAAGTTTTGAAGGTAACGAAAGAGACCTATGGCAGAGAACATTGGAAAAGTAATTTCGATCAGCGGCCCGGCCGTTGACATTCAATTCGAAGAGTCGAAGATGCCCCCCATCTTCCAGGCCATTCGCATCGTCAGCGAAGGCTTCAACATCCCCACCCCGCTCGACGTCATCGTCGAGGTGCAGCAGCATCTGGGCGAAGGCCGCGTGCGCTGCATCGCCATGGTCGCGACCGAAGGCATGGTCCGCGGAATGAAGGCGATCGACACCGGCGCGGGCATCACCGTTCCTGTAGGCCGCGAGACCCTTGGACGAGTGCTTGAATGTACTCGGCCAACCAGTGGACGAGCTCGGCCCCGTCAACGCCAAGGTACATCTCCCTATCCACCGTCAGGCCCCCGCCTTCGACGAGCAGTCGACCAGCGAAGAGATGTTCGAGACCGGCATCAAGGTCATCGACCTCATCCAGCCGTTCCTCAAGGGCGGCAAGATCGGCCTCTTCGGCGGCGCCGGCGTCGGCAAGACCGTCATCATTCAGGAACTCATCAACAACGTCGCCAGCCAGCACGGCGGTTTCTCCGTCTTCGCCGGCGTAGGCGAGCGCACCCGCGAGGGCAACGACCTCTGGGTAGAGTTCCAGGAGTCCGGCGTTATCGACCTCAAGGATCTCCCCAAGAGCAAGGCAACGCTGGTCTATGGCCAGATGACCGAGCCGCCAGGGGCGCGTCTCCGCGTCGCTCTCGACCGGCCTCACCGTTGCCGAGCACTTCCGCGACGAAGAGGGCGCCGACACCCTGCTCTTCATCGACAACATCTTCCGCTTCACCCAGGCCGGTTCCGAAGTCTCCACGCTGCTCGGCCGTATGCCGTCGGCCGTCGGCTACCAGCCGAATCTCGCGACTGAGATGGGCGAACTGCAGGAGCGCATCACGTCCACCAAGAAGGGCTCGATCACCTCCGTGCAGGCCGTCTACGTTCCCGCCGACGACCTCACCGACCCCGCGCCCGCAACCACATTCGCTCACCTCGACGCTACCACCGTGCTCTCGCGTCCCCTGTCGGAGCTCGGCATCTACCCCGCCGTCGACCCGCTCGCTTCCACCTCGCGCATCCTCGCACCTCGTGTTGTCGGTCAGGAGCACTACGACGTCGCCCAGGGCGTGAAGAAGATTCTGCAGCGCTACAAAGACCTGCAGGACATCATCGCCATCCTCGGCATCGACGAGCTCTCCGAAGAGGACAAGATCACCGTCGCGCGCGCCCGCAAGGTCCAGCGCTTCCTCTCGCAGCCTTTCCACGTAGCCGAGATCTTCACCGGCATCCCCGGTGCCTACGTCAAGGTCGCAGACACGGTTCGCAGCTTCAAGGAGATCATCGAAGGCAAGCACGACGACATCCCCGAGCAGGCCTTCTACCTGAAGGGCGGCATCGAAGACGTTCTCGCCGCCGCTGAGAAGATGAAGCAAACGGTATAGCGTCGAAGCAGCCGACATGAAGTTGAAGCAAATGGCAAAACGTTGAAATAAGATCGAACGCGTTTTGTTAAAGGCACGGCTTCAGCCGTGCAGTAAAGAACTGGTCATAAAGGGGGCTTTAGCCCCTGAGGGACTCATGGCAGAAACATCACAATCCGGGCTGTTGGCAGTAAGGCTGGTAACGCCCGACCGCATCCTTCTGGACGCAACGGCGGAGGCGGTTGAGCTGCCGTCCATGTCCGGCTACCTTGAAGCGCTCTACGGCGCTGCACCCTTGCTCGCAGAGCTAGGCGCGGGCGAGGTGCGGCTTCACGGCGGCTCGTCCGGCGACCAGAAGTTCTTCGTCGCCTGGGGCTTCGTAGAGGTCCTTCCCGAACGCGTAACCATCCTGGCCGAGACCGCGCTCCACCCCAACGAGATCGACCGCGCTGAGGCCCAACAGGAGCTTCAGGAAGGGGAAAAGCTCTGGCAGGAGGCCGGTGACGACGGCGAGAAGTACGACGAAGCCAACGCCCTGATGCGTCAGGCCCAGGAAAAGATCGCCTCGGCCGAAGGCAGGAGCACCTAACCTCGATTTCACGAATCAAAGGAAGCCGCCCAGCAAGGGCGGCTTCGCTGTCTCTGTGGAAAAATTGAAAAAATAGTTGAAGAAAGTGGCATGTTTTTCGTTCCCGAAAAACGATCGTCAACCCACCACGTTTCACCACGCATTTCACCACGATCTCACCACAAAAACACCACGTTCTACACTGGCTTTTTCCAAAACCCCCCTCAAAAACACCAGCAAAAACAACAAAACCCCGGCTCACACCGGGGCCTCATTTTTTTCCCAAAAAACCTACAGCGATTAGGAGGCTTTCTTAGCCTTGGCGGGAGCTGCCTTCTTCGCCTTGGAAGCAGGAGGCTTATCCGCCGCTGCCTGAGGCTCGGGTGTAGCGGCCTCAGCCTGCTGCCGCAGCGCATGAATGACCACACGCAGCATCTCCTCCTCCGGAGCAGGTTTGCCGGTAAAGATCTCGAACTGCCGCGCCCCCTGCTGCACAAACATCTCGATACCGGTGACGATCGGAATGCCCTTCTGACGAGCCATGCGCAGCAGCGGCGTTTCCAGCGGGTTGTAGACAAGGTCGAAGACCAGCTTGGTGTTCAGGTCCTTGGCTTCAAGCAGTTGCGGCGCCTTGATTCCCGCCATCCCGATCGGGGTCGCGTTGATGATGACGTCGAAGTGCGTCTTGGCGACCGCATCCTTCTTGATGGTCTTGGAGCCGGATTGGCGAGCAAGCTTCTGCGCGGTCTCGGCTGTGCGATTGAGGATAAAGACCTCAGCACCCTTGTCGCGCAGACCGAATACAGCAGCGCGCGCTGCCCCGCCCGCACCAAGCACGAGGACCTTGGCCCCGCGCAACGACATGCGCTTTTCGAGCGGGCCGGTGATGCCGGCGACGTCGGTGTTGAAGCCGTAGAGCTTGCCGTCCTGCGCGCGCAGAACGGTATTGCAGGCGCCGATCTTGGCCGAGAGCGGATCGGTCTTCTCGAGGTGCGTCATGATCTCCTGCTTGAGCGGCATGGTGACGCTGAGACCCTGTATGGGGATCTCATCGACGAGCTTGAGCAGGTCGGAGAGCTTGTTGGCCTGGAGCGCGAGATAGACGGCGTTGACGGTCTCGCGGCGGAAGGCCGTGTTCATCATGATGGGCGAGAGCGAGCTGCGGATGGGGTTGCCGGCGACACCGTAGACCTTGGTGGCCGCGTCGACCTGATCGATGCGATAGGTCTCGATCAGGGTGCGTGCGGCGATCTGGCCGGGGCCGGTCTCTTCGCCTGCGGTGGCGGCGGCGAAGGTGAAGGCGCAGCCGGCGCGGACGCCGAGGACGCGGGAGATGATGCCGGCGTCGCCCATGCAGATGCCGATGATGTTGGTGTGATCGTCCATGCGCTCGATGAAGCGCATGAGGGTGACGTTGTCGACGAGCGTCTTGGCGGTGGGGACGATCTTGATGAAGTCGGGCTGAAAGGGCACGATGCGTTCGTAGATGCCGTCGAGGTCCTTGGTGGCGGTGAAGTCGTGGTGGCTGATGATGAGCGCGACGCCGGTGTCGCGGAGCTTCTGGAGCTCGCCCTTCTTCATGGCTTCGGCGGACTCGAGCTCGAGGTCGACGATATGGAAGCCCGCTGATGCGGCCTTGGTGAGAACTTCGATCTCGGCGGCGACGTTGCCGGAGAACTTGCCACCGTTGGCAGTGCGGCGACAGGTGGCGATGCCGGTGGCGGCGGTGTTGTCGGCGAAGAAATGCTTGAACTTCGGCAGGGCGAGAAGAGGCTTCTCGAGGTAATCGAGGCGGAACTCGAGGAAGGGCGTCTCTTTGACGACGGCGGTGGCTTTTTCAAGCATCTCGGCAGCCGTGGAGCCGATGATGGCGACACAGACTTTACCGATACGGGAACGAAGAAATTGCGGGGCTACGCTGGGCACATTCACTCTCATGTCTACAATCGCGGTATCTTACAGACCCGCGAGCAAGGATGCAAATTTTTGTTGCAATAAAAGGTGGTTAGCCAAACTGTGGCTTGGAAACCTAACCCTGTCATTGGATGCGGGAATCTTCCTTGAAGCACCAGAGGTAGACGCTGTAGATCGCCGGATGTCACGGAGCTTGAAGGAATTTGCCTGATAGGCCCTCGAAAGGGTTATTGGGTCCACAAAATGACTGAAGTTAGGGAGAAACGGACCTAGGTTACCACTCCAATCACATTGAGCATCCGTCCCGCAAATCCGTGCTCGGCCCGGTGCGAAAAGTAGCGCATGGCCCCGCTTGGATTCCGCGCACATGCCGTACACTCCCCCATCGTTACCACACTGGCTTCCGCTATACCAGCGTCCAACAACTGGCGTCGGTTGGCTCCCCAAAGATTCAAACGAATGTCTCCAGAATCGGTCGGGTGGATGAAAAGTTCCTTCGAGTACGTAAATTGCTTTCCAAACTCTGACCACACCTCGTCGCCGACGGCATAGCAGCATGGGCCGATACTTGGCCCGATGGCCGCCACCAAATCGCGGACCGTAGATCCATACTCTTCCTGCATCGTCGCGACGCCCCGCTCCACGATCCGCGCCACAGTCCCTCTCCATCCGGCGTGAAATGCCGCCACGACTCTCTTGGCCACGTCGACCACAAGTACAGGGACACAATCGGCCGTACCCACTCCCAGCAAAACTCCGGGCATATCCGTGATTAGTCCGTCTCCCTGCAATACTGCCTTACCCTCTTCGGTTTGCAGTCTCCCTTCGAGCGCTCCATCTCCCCTTTTCACCACTCGCGCGATGTTGGAGTGAATCTGTTTCACCCCGACGAGAACGGAACCGGCACGTCCGTGACATACGGCGCCCAGAAACCGTCTTCGATTCTCAGCTACCGACGTAGAATCATCCTCTTTCGTCCATCCGAGATTCAAGGTGGAACCCCCGTAAACCTGGGAGATCCCACCGTCGCGCGTACTGAACCCATGGAGCAGCCACTCGTACTGCTTCCATTCCTCAACTTGCAAAACCTCCAACTCGTTTTTCGCGTTATTTTTTTGGTTTGGGATGCCCAAGACGTATCCTTCCGTTCTCTTGTTGTAAAGCCTGCGCTTCTCGTTTCGACGGATAGATTATGGTTTCGAAAAGCAGAATCGCCTCGGCTGGAGGCGATTCTGGCAAATCTATTTGCGTCATTTGCCGGATCAATCCATCAGCTTGCGCGTCAGGTAGGTGTATTGCTCGGCCCAGGTTTTTGCCTGTTCTTTCAGGTTGGCGCCGGCGGCGTGGCCGCCTTCGACGATTTCATCGTAGTAGAAAGGCTTGTGGAACTCCTCCATTTTTGCTGCGAACTTTCTGGCGTGCACGGGGCCTACGCGGTCGTCCTTTGTAGTGGTGAAGATGAGCGGCTCAGGGTAGTTGCCGTCGGGCTTGAGCTGGTTGTAGGGCGAGATGTAGGCGAGGAACTTACGTTCTTCCGGGATGGTGACGGTGCCGTACTCGCCGACCCATGAGGCTCCGGCGGCGATGTGTTCGAAGCGAAGCATGTCGAGGAGGGGCACCTGGATGACGACGGCGTTCCACATCTCGGGGTGCTGGGTGAATTCGACGCCCATGAGCAGACCGCCGTTGGAACCGCCGACGATGCCAAGTCGGCGCGGTGACGTGATCTTGCGGGTAAACATGTCGTTGGCAACGGATGCGAAATCGTCGTAGATGATTTGGCGATGCGTCTTCAGGCCGGCCTCGTGCCATGCGGGGCCGAACTCGCCGCCGCCGCGAATGTTGGCAAGGACGAAGATGCCGCCGCGTTCGAGCCAGAGTTTGCCGACGATGCCGGAGTAGCGCGGCGTCTCAGAGACCTGGAAGCCGCCGTAGGCTGTCATGAGGGTAGGGTTGGAGCCGTCGTACTTGATGTCCTTGCGGTGGACGATGAAGTAGGGGACCTTGGCGCCGTCGGTTGACGTTGCCTGGAGCTGCTCGACGAGGAGGTTGGAGGCATCGAACTGTGGGGGAAGGGTCTTTGCGGGCTTGAGCGTGGTTGTGGCTGCGTCACCGAGGAGAAGTGATGTGGGTGTGAGAAAGCCGGTGAGGCCTAGGAAGAACTGGTCGTCGGAGGTGTTGGTGGTTTCGATGGAGACCGCGATGTTGTCGGGGATGTCGAGTTTCTTCGAGGTCCAGACGTTCTTTGGGCTGTGGGTGTAGACGTAGGCGCGGCCCTGAACGTGGTCGAGTGTGGTGAGGATGAGGTGGTTTTTGGTGACTGCGGCTTCCTGGGCGAACTCCTGCGCGGTTGGCGTGAAGATGACGGTGGGTTTGAGATGAGTCGGGTCTTTGGTGACGGCTTCGAGGTCAAGCGCGATGATGGATCCCTGAGGGAAAGTAGATGGGAGGCCGTCGGGCTTCCAGTTTTCGTTGAGTTCTACGATGATTTGGCCGTCGAGCATGCCGTGGATTTCGGACTTGCCAGGGAGGGAGATTTTTTTGGGGCCTTCGGGTGTGTAGAGCGAGACTTCGCGTTGGAAGAAGTTCACTCCACGCGAGAGGAGGACGGCGTGGTGGCCCTGGCTGTCGTGGAGGGAACCTGCGCCGGCGCTGACGTCGTTGGGGGTGCCCCGGTAGACCTCTTTTGCCTGGTCGAGGGGCTCGCCGCGTTTCCAGAGCTTGACGACGAAGGGGTAGCCGGACTGGGTCATGGTGCCGGGGCCCCAGTTGCGAGCTACGAGGAGGGTGTCTTTGTCGACCCAGGTGGCGGACTGTTTGGAGCGGGAGAGGACGAAGCCGTTGTCGACGAACTTGCCAGTCTTGAGATCGAACTCGCGGAGGGTGTCGGCGTCTTCGCCGCCGGCGGAGAGGGCTACGAGGCAGAGGCCGTCACCGGGGTAGAGGCAGTTGAGGCCCTTCTGGACCCACTTCTCGTTGTCCTGGGTGGCGAGGGCGTCGTAGTCGATGATGGTGTGCCAGTCGGGCTGGTCTTTGAGGTAGCTGTCGAGCGAGGTGCGGCGGAGGATGCCGCGGACGTGCTGGGCGTCCTGCCAGGTGTTGTAGATTTCGCCGACGCGAAACTGCGGGTTGGGCAGGCGCGTGGGGGATTCGAGGACCTTGAGGGCGGTTTCGGCCAGGGAGGTGTAGACGGGGCCGACGTCGAGCGCCTTGGCGGAGCGTTCGTTCTCCGCATTGACCCAGGCCATGGAGCGCTCGCCGGAGACGTCTTCGAGCCACTGATACTTGTCATCTTGTTCGGTGAGGTTTTGTGCGTGGGCGTTGAGGCAGGTCAGGGTTGTTCCCATGAGTAAAGTGAGCAGGACTGTGGTTTTGCGGCTTCGAGGCTGCATTTGTTTCCCCTTTTGTCGATTCTGCGGAGGGTGCCAGTTTAGCGCAGAAGAATATCGGTTGGACGTCTCGCGCTCGTGAGGGGTACCCCCGGGTCCCCGGCTAATGTGTGCAAAGTCTTCGAACGAAGGACTTTAGGTCTGGACTTGGAGGTGTCAGAGTGCACGGTGGGCGTAGTGGGCGGCTTTTCTGGGAGGTGCTTTTGTCAAGGACGAATCGGTTTCGAAAGACGAACGCAGAGAGGACCGCAAAGGATTCACCAAAGGGGCGGAGGGTGAGTTGCGTCAAGTGATTGAAGCGGGAGCAGAAGAGCTTACCGTTTCGGCGATTGCAAGTGCTCTTGCCTACTTGGGCGCGGTCCGGAGGCTGCTGCCAAATGTCCAGCTGATACCGGAGGTGGAACCGTAGTCGCTGCCGGATAAGTTGCCGGGAGGCTGGTTATCCCAGTTGCCGTAGAACGAGACATTCCACGAGAGACTGCCGGTGATCTTGATGTAGTACGTCGCGTTGGTGGAAAGAAATACGCGACCAGGGTCGGAGAGGGCCGGAAGCGCTAAGGCGCTGAGATCTAGATTGGTTTTATTGAACCTGAACAGCCTCACATTCGCATTAATCATGGCAGTAGTAACTTTTTGCGTGGCGATGGGGGAGATGGTTGGGCTGTAAGCAGTGTTCTGCCAGGCAACTCCGGCTAAGACTGAGATCGCGGTGCGGTTGGTGTTCTTTAAGAAACGTCCGACGCCGCCACCGATAGCATTCTGACTCGAGATGCCTTGCTCTGCGCTTTGCAGGAAATTGTCAAAGCCGCCGTAAAAGTAGTTTTTCCAGGGCAAGACATGAAACGCATTGAAGGTTAGTTGATTGCGAGTGGATGTATTTGTGCCGCTGGCAGCGGACAGGTTGGAACTCAGGCCAGCCTGGGCTCCCCAGTTCTGCCGGGGATACGCAGCCAATCCGCTGATGTTGTATTGGATGGTTTGGTTTCCTTTTGTGTAGATGGATCCAAGACTCAGACCACCAGTGAATCGCTGAAGGAACTTCTCGGAGGTCTGGGCGACGTCAACGATTTGCGCGCTGTTGAGTTTTACTTCCTTCTCGGGAGTTTCTGTGACGCGGACCTCGATGGGGCGGTTGCCCGCAGTTTCAGTGCTGTTGAGGGTCCCGTTGTAGACCGCGCCGTCTTCTGTTCTCACCAGGAACAACTGCTTGCTTTCGAGATGGGCCACCTTCGACCAATCGACGGAAAGGGTCTGAACGACGTAGGGCAGGCTGACGTAGAGCACGCCACTATTCAGGGCTTTGATAGTACCTGTCAGGTGATCGCCATTTCTCATGACAATTACGTCGGTGCTTTCTCGCGCGAACAGGGGAAGAGCTAGCAGCAAATGAGAGCACAGGATTGCGGCACGGATGTTCATGGCGACTCCTCTCAAACCAATGATTCTCAGAGTCTCGCATGATATAGACAGCCGCACCGGACTTGCACTCGTTCGTAGCCGAGTGAACTGTTTCGAGAATTTTTTGTTTGAGTCGGACCTACTGCGACGCGGAGTGGTGTTCTTGGCGGGCATGCTTTGCGGAGCTCTTCGGCAAAGACGAACGCAGAGGACGCTAAGGTTTCGCCAAGAGCGCGGAGGGTGGAGTGTGTTTTATTTTGCCGGCTTTGGGTTCTTTTACTTTACGGGTTTCGCGTTCGCCTTTTGCTGACGGAGTTGAAGGCGTCTAGGTTTTGCAGAGCTCTTCGGCGAGGGCTTCGCGGTGGTTGAGGGCGATGGTGTCGAGGCGATTGAGAACGACCAGGTAGAACGCGAAGGCGGCGATGGCGAGGATGAGCAGGACTGGGATCATCAGCCAGGGGCGGCCGAAGTCGGCAGCGAGAAGGAGGACGGCGAAGCCTATGGCTGCGCATCCTACTAGAATTCCCAGAGCGATGAGGACGCTTAGCTGGGAGGCCTGCCTGCGGCTGGCTTTTGTCAGATCGATCTTTTTGGGGGCGGCGAGGGAGCGGAGATTCCCAGCCGCTCCATTGATGAAGGTGGCGAAGAGAAGCCAGCAGATTGTAGCTACCGTGATGACGAGAGAGGGCGGGTGCGCAACGAACGCTATGACGGCGAAGACGATGACAAGCTCAACGAGATTCAGGAGAAAACCGGTGAGATTTTTTGCGAGGAAGATATCACGCATGCGGCCGGGGGCCATGAAGTAGAGCTGAACGCCGCTGCCATCCATGCCGAGGGCGTTATAGGACAGGATGGAGACGCCGAGGACAGAGTAGGCGATGGCGACAGGAAAGATGAAGTTGCCGAAGCGGCCGCTGAGGCTGAGGCGGTTGGCGAAGAGAAACACCATGAAGATGGGTGCGATGAAGCCATAGAGCTGGTTGATATTGCGGCGGAGGTAAATGAACTCCTTTTGCAGGCAGGCGATGATAGTGGAGTTGAGGCCGAAGGTGCTTGTGCGGGTGGGGATGAGGGTGGTGCCGGTGGTCGGCGCGGTGTGAGGGGCTAGAGCAGGTCGGCGAGCGGCGGGCAGGTTGGGCTGCGTGACTTCGCTGAGGTTTTCGCCGCGGAACTCGCGATGCATGCGCCAGGCGTAGATGCTGAAGAAGAGTGCACCGAAGAGTGCGAGGCCGAAGAGTAAGGCGGCGGCGGCGAAGAAGTGGCTTTGACTGTGGCGGGTGATGGAGGAGGCGGTGAGTCCGGGCGGGAGGAAGGCGGCGATGGGTTGGATGCTGTGAAAGATCTTCTGGAGTAGAGGAAGGTGGCTGGAGGCTCGGTGGTGGCGGCCCTGGAGGCCGGGGTTGAAGTTGAGATTGATGTATTGGAAGCCGAGTGAGGCAAAGAGAAAGAATGCAGTGAATATTTCGCGGGTGCGGCGGGTGGAGAGCCAGCGCTCGACCCAGACGAGCACCATGCGGGTGAAGAAGATGTTGGCGAGGGCAAAGGCGGCGAGCACAAGTGTTGACCAGGGAGCCAGCGATGGGTTGGCGATGGCGATGCCGATGTCGGCGGAGATAATGGCGAGGGTGCCGATGACGGTGGATGCGCTGAGGAGGCCGAAGACGATGCGCGCTGTGAGGTAGCGCGGGAAGCTGAGCGGGAAGCGGATGATGGTATTGATGTCGAAGCTGAGGCCGGGCGGGGAGATGTTAAGGACGACGAGCATCCAGAGGGCGAAGAGGCCCCAGGTGAGAATGGGAAGCATTGCGGTGCGGCCGGAGGAGACGAGGAAGTACGCGCCAAAGCCCGAGCCGACGATGGGTCCGATGGCGACGAGAGCGAGGATGGGGAAGAGGATGATGCGGGCGACGAGTTCGCCGCCGCCTCCTTTTCGGCGAAAGGCGTTGCGGAAGATGCACCAGCGGAGCTTGGCGAGAGCGGTGAACTGAGCGCGGCTTTGTGCGGCGGTCCACGGGTGGATTAGGGGCTGGGATGGGTCTGGTGTTGCGATTAGCCCAGCCATGAGAGCTCCTGCTCGGGTTGCTGGGCGCCGGTCTCGTTGCCGACGATGCTGAGGAAGATCTGCTCTAGCGTGAGGGTTTGGCTGTTGGCGTGGTCGGCGTTGCGGGCCTGGACTGACTGGACTCCGGCGCGAAGCTCTTCGAGGGAGCCGTTGGCGATGAGGCGGCCGCGATCGATGATGGCGATGTGGGTGCAGAGGCGTTCGACGATCTCGAGGACGTGCGAGGTGAGGAAGATGGTGGCGCCGCGGGCGATCATGCCCTGGAGCATGGCTTTGAGAGTGCCGGAGGCGATGGCGTCGACGCCTTCGAAGGGCTCGTCGAGGAAGAGGACTTTGGGGCCGTGGATGACGGCGGCGGCGAGAGCGAGTTTTTTCTGCATGCCGTGGGAGAAGTCGGTGATGAGTTTTTTGGTTTCGCCGGCGAGGCTCATGAACTCGAGGAGCTCGGTGGTGCGGGCGGCGGTGGTGGCGGCGTCGAGGCCGTACATGCGGCCGACGAAGCGGAGGTACTCGGCTGCGGTGAGACGGCCGAAGAGGGCGAGGCCTTCGGGGACGACGCCGATCTGACGCTTGACTTCGATGGGGTTGGCGATGGCGTCGAGGCCGAGGATCTGGATGCTGCCGGAGGTGGGGGCGAGGAGGCCGGTGAGCATCTTGATGGTGGTGGATTTGCCAGCGCCGTTGGGACCGAGGAAGCCGAAGAACTGGCCTGGCGCGACCGTGAGATTGACGTCCTGAACGGCGGTGAAGTCGCCGAAACGGCGGGTGAGACCCGTGGTGATGACAGCAGGGATCATGTGGCTGAAGCATACCTTAGCGGCAATTGCGGCAGATGGGAAAGTTTTGAGGCCAGGGCAAAAAAATGAAGAAAACTGAGGCAGAAAGCCTAAGAAAAGCGTCATAGCAGGTGGACCAAAAAGCAACTCAGAGGTTGTTGCCGGGTTGATATACTTAAGAACTGCCGCCAAGTTTTTGTGGAGTGTGTGTGCGGTGTGGTTTGGGCAGGACTCGATGCTCGACGAGCGGGCCCTGCAGAACAGGCTTTGATGAGCAATATTCTTGAGACGATAAACTCTCCCGCGGATGTGAAGAAGCTGTCGATTCCAGAGCTTACGCAGCTGGCGGAGGAGATACGGGCGCGGTTGATTGTCGCGGTGGCGAAGACGGGCGGGCATATCGGGCCAAACCTGGGTGTGGTGGAGCTGACGCTGGCGATGCATTATGTGTTTGATACGCCATCGGACAGCTTTGTATTCGACGTAAGCCACCAGGCGTATGTGCATAAGCTGCTGACGGGGCGGGAGAAGCTGTTTCATACCATCCGGCAGCCGGGTGGGTTGAATGGCTTTATGTTGCGCACGGAAAGCGAGCATGACAGCTATGGCGCGGGGCATGCCGGGACGGCGTTGAGCGCGGCGCTGGGGATGGCGGTGGCACGGGATATGTCGGGTGGTAAAGAGCATATCGTGGCGTTGGCCGGGGATGCGGCGTTTACCAATGGGATTTCGTTTGAGGCGCTGAACAATATTGCGGCGCAGACGAAGCGGCTGATTGTTGTGCTGAACGACAATGCGTGGTCGATTGACAAAAACGTCGGGGCGATTGCGGAATACTTCCACAAGATTGTGACGAACCCGACGATCTCAAGTCTGCATGGCAAGGCGGCGGAGCTGCTTGAGCGGTTTGGCGGCAAGACGGTGGCGCATGTGGCGCGCAAGGCGGAGGAGGCGGCGAAGGGACTGATTGGACCGGGCATGCTGTTCGAGGAGTTTGGGCTGAATTACTTTGGGCCGATCGATGGACATAATCTTCCGCTGCTGATTGAGACATTTAAATTTTTGAAGCAGCAGAACCGGCCGGTGGTGCTGCATGCGATTACGCAGAAGGGCAGAGGATTTCAGCCGGCGCTGGAGAAGCAGAAGAAGTTTCATGGGCTGGGGCCGTATGACGCGGAGACGGGTGAGACGAAGTCGGCGGGGCAGAAGACATACTCGGAGATATTTGCCGAGTCGTTGACGAAGCTGGCGGATGGGAACGAAAAAGTAGTTGCGATTACGGCGGCGATGCCGAATGGGACGGCGCTGGATCTGTTCCGGCCGCATCATCCGAAGCGATACTTCGATGTGGGGATTGCGGAGGAGCATGCGGTGATCTTTGCCGCGGGCATGGCGACGAAAGGGTATAAACCATTCTGCGCGATCTACTCGACGTTTTTGCAACGGGCGTTCGACCAGGTGGTGCATGATGTTTGCCTTCAGAATCTGCCTGTGGTGTTTTGCATGGACCGCGGCGGGTTGAGCGGAGATGACGGGCCGACGCATCATGGGCTGTTCGATATCAGCTATCTGCGCAGTGTGCCGAACCTCGTCCACATGGTGCCGAAGGATGAGGATGAGCTGGCGGACATGATGTATACGGCGATGCTGCATGACGGGCCGAGCGCTATTCGGTATCCGCGTGGAGTGGGGCCGGGCGCGGCGGTGAAGAAGCGGCCGGTGGCGCTGGAGATCGGCAAGGCCGAGGTGGTTCAGAAGGGCACCGATGTCGCTGTCTTTGGGCTGGGGGCGATGTTGCCCGAGGCTGAGCGGTTGGCGGAGATGCTGCGGCTTGAAGGATTTTCAGCGGCGGTGATCAATCCGCGATTTGCGAAGCCGGTTGATCGTGGGTGTGTAGCGGAGTTCGGCGGCAAGTGCGGGCTTGTGGTGACGCTGGAGGATCATGTGCTGGCGGGTGGGTTTGGGTCGGCAGTGATGGAAACCCTGAATGAACTTGAGCTGCAGGTGCCGGTGGTGCGGGTGGGCTGGCCGGATGCGTTTATCGAGCACGGGAAGGTGGAGGCGCTGCGGGAGAAGTATGGATTGACGGCAGAGGCTGCGCTGGAGAAGGCACGGCCTTATCTGAGCCGGATGATCGATCATGTGCTGGCGAAGCATTAGAGCAAAACGCATAGGACGACCGCGGATTGACACGGATCGCGCGGATGGAAGGCGTAACAGTGATCAAAGGGATAAAGACGGATAAGAGTAGGGTGGGCTGTCAGTCTTTCGCTCGTCAGTTTCCAGCTTTGAGACTTGTTTGATTCTTCTTTCTGATTTTGCCGAAAAAGAGGTGCCTCTTGGCGAGGCACCTTAGGCTTTGGGTGGAAGACACTTAGTTGGGCATGAGGACGGTGTCGATGACGTGGATGACGCCGTTCGACTGGAGGACATCGGCTGTCGTGATAATGGCCATGCCGCCCTTGGCGTCGGTGAGCATGATCTTGCCGCCGGAGGTGGTGACGATGAGATCTTCACCCTGAACGGTTTTGAGGGAGGCCTTGCCGCCGCCCTTCTTGATCATGCCTTCCAGCTGCTTGGCGCTGACTTTGCCGGCTACGACATGGTAGGTGAGGATCTTGTCGAGGGTTTCCTTGTTCTCCGGTTTGACGAGCGTCTCGACCGTGCCCGCGGGGAGCTTGGCGAAGGCGTCATCGGTGGGTGCGAATACGGTGAATGGGCCGGGGCTGTTGAGAGTGTCGACCAGGCCGCCGGCCTTGACAGCGGCGACGAGGGTCTTGTTGATCGGCGAGTTGGCTGCGTTCTCGACGATGGTTTTGGTGGGGTACATGGTTGCGCCACCGACGGTGGGATCCTGCTGTGCGTGGGCGTTGAGAGAGGTGATGGCCAGAGCTGCTACGGCCAGGGTGGCGAGAATAGTCTTCTTCATTGTCGTTATCCTTTTGGTTCTTGATCTCTGGAAGCGTCCCTGCTTTCAGGGCACTCATAAGCAACTACGTTTCTCTGTAAGGACTGGATTGCTTGTATTCATGCGATGCTTGGGAAATCGTGTCGCTGAGGGTTGCAGCGACGTGGCGGGTATGCGGACGTAAATGAACTGAGAGATTGTTGATGCTGTCAAGATGAGGTGGTAAAGATTGGAGGCGTTGACAATTCCATCGGCTCCTCGTCAACTGAAGATTGATATGCCAAACCAGACGCGCAGCGGTCACGAGTTGATACAGGCGGAAGAGAAGGGGAAAGACACCAAGCCGTCGCATGACCGCGGCCTGTTGGCGATCGGGCTGTTTAAGTTGGCGAAGGCGATTTTTTTCTTCGGCATCGGTGTGGGGGCAATTCATCTGCTGCATAAGGACCTTGAAGACGAGGTGATGCGGCTGGCGTTGCGGTTCAAATTCGATCCGGAGAGCAGGTTCGTTTCGCTCCTTCTGGACAAAGTCGACCTGATTGACGCGCACCGGTTGCGGCAGATTAGCGTGGCTACGTTTGGATATTCTGCGCTGGCTTTGACGGAGGGAGTCGGGTTGCTGCTGGAAAAGGTGTGGGCGGAGTACCTGACCTTAATACTGACGGTCTCGTTTTTGCCGTGGGAGCTGTATGAGCTGGCCCGGCGACCGGACTGGTTCCGGCTGAGTCTGTTGCTCATCAACCTTGCTGTCTTGTGGTATCTGGTCTGGCTCTTGCGCCGGAAAAATCTATTGAAGGCGTAGCTACTTTCGCTTTTTCATCGCTTTACCAGATGGGCGGGAATGCTGCAAGCGACGATCCAGGTATGAACCACGGCGGCAAACACTATATGTAGTGGTTACCTGCCTAGATTCCGCAAGCCGCTGAGTTTTCCACAATTCAATCTGGGAATTCCAGAGTTTGGCACGAAATAACCCTTTACAGGGCTAGGCCTCTCGGCGATGCTGGTGGAGCGAAGTAGAAGATTTTGGAGTTTAGTGGCCAAATCGAACCCTCAACTGAGAAATTCTACGGCGCTGAATCGGTTTTGAACCAAGTTTGATTCGGACGGGTATCGAGGAAGCCATGTTTCGGGGAAATCACCCAACACGCGTTGATGAAAAGGGCAGATTGAAACTCCCTGCCGAGTTCAAGCGCCGTGTGGATGAGTTGTACGGGCCCCAGTTCTACATCACGAGCATGGATGGGAAGCGGGCGCAGGTTTACCCGCTGAAGGAGTGGGAACAGATCGAGGCGTCGCTGGCGAAGATGTCCCCGATGGACCCGGTACGGAAGAAGTTTCAGGACGTGACGAACTTTTACGGGCAGATGGCAGAGATGGACGCGCAGGGCCGGTTGCTAATTCCGCAGAAGCTGCGGGAGTTGGCGAAGGTGACAGGCGATGTGAATGTGCTGGGGTCGCAGACGCTGCTGGAGGTTGTGAATGCAGAGCTGTTCGACGCTGAGATGAAGAAGGCAAGTGGTGCAGTGGAACTGACGGACGCGGATCTGATGGCGTTCGCAGAAAAGACAAAGGTTTCTGGTTCGTAGTTGGAGGATGGCCCCCAGGGGCAGCGCAGAGGCGGTGAGATGAAGATTCCGCGACATGTGCCGGTTCTTTTAGAGGAAGTTCTGGAGTATTTGAATGTGCGGCCAGGCGGCGTGATTTGTGACGCGACGCTGGGGCTTGCGGGGCACTCCTCGGAGATTGCGAAGAGGCTAGGCGGAAAAGGCAGATTGATTGGCTTTGACCGTGATCCGGAGGCGATGGAGATGGCCAAGGTTCGGTTGGAGGAAGTGAAGGCCGAGATGGGAGACGAGATGCCGGAGGTGGTGTTTGAGCCGAGAGCGTTTTCGGAGGCTTCGAGTGTGATCGAGCCGGGAAGTCTGGATGGTCTGCTTGCTGATTTTGGCGTGAGCAGCCTGCAATTGGATGAGGCGCACAGAGGATTTAGTTTTCGGTCGGATGGACCCCTGGACATGCGGCAAGACACGCGCACAGGAGAGACGGCCGAGCAAGTGGTAAATCAGGAAGACGAAAACGAACTCGCCGACCTGATTTACGAATTCGGAGAGGAAAGGAGGTCGCGGAGAATCGCCAGAGCCATTGTTAGGGCCCGGCCGATACGATCGACAGCGGAATTGGCTCAGATCGTATCGGCCGCGGCCCCATCAATGAAAGGCGACAAGATTCATCCGGCGACACGAACCTTTCAGGCACTTCGGATTCGAGTGAATAACGAGTTGGGAGAGATTCAATCGCTGCTAAAGAGCGCGGGGTCTCTGTTGAAGCCGGGGGGGAGGCTGGTGCTGATCAGCTTCCACTCTTTGGAGGACCGGTTAGTAAAAGATGCGTTTCGCGAGGCAGGACTGGCGAAGGTGCTGAAGGTTTTGACGAAGAAGCCGGTTGTGGCCGGTGAGCAGGAAGAGATGAGAAATCCGCGATCGCGCAGCGCGAAGATGCGAGCGGCGGAGAAGATTTAGTTAGAGATTTTCTTCACGATGGTGAAGAGACAAGTGATCGGGCCGGGGTTGTCCCACCTTCTTTCAGGCGAAAGACAACTCTGCAGTACAAGTCCCTTCCTCCAATAGCGATCCCGGCCCGGTTCGTATTTTTGGAGAGCGGTACGAGATTTCGTCCAGGTTGAAATTCTGGGCAGGCAACAGGAAGTGAGGTGTGCGATGGCAGCTTCGGCAATGGCTGGACAACAGATGGAGATGATGGGTTCGCGAGTGAAGACGCAGAGCCGTGCGCAGTCGGTGACCGCGCGGAACCGCGAGCTGTTTGAGGCGCAACAGCGTGCGCGGCGCGGCCCCACTCCTGAGGTGTTCTTTACCAAGCACATCGACAACAGCCGCATTGTGAAGGCGGATGATCCGGAGCGGCGTCGTGAGATGCGCACGTTTACTGCAGTGATGAGCATGTTGTTTGTGCTGGTGATGGTCTATGTGTGGCAACACTTTTCGGCGATCGAAATTGGCTATCACGTTGAGGCGCAGAAGCAACAGGTGGAACAGCTTCGGGAACAGAACCGGCAGCTTCGATTGTCGGAGGCGCAGCTTACCGAGCCGGGCAGGATTGACCGAGTTGCGCGGCAGCTTGGACTGAATGAGCCTCAGCCGGGACAGGTGGTGCGGCCGGAAGGTGGGGATCCGAACGCTGCGGTGCTGGCGCAGGCGAATACTCCCGGGATGCAAATGGTTCAGTAGCGGAAGAAAATATAGTCGAAACGAAGAAGCAGGGATGAGATGGATAAGGCGCCACGGCAGACGTTTCCGTCCCAGCGAGTAAAGCTCGCGGGAGCCCCCGGTGCGTTGACCGCTCCGATACGGAGGATCCGGTTTGCCTATGTGGCGCTATTTTTTTGCGCGTGGACGGGACTGATTGCGATGCGGCTGGGGTGGCTGCAGGTGGTGCGGCACTCGGATTTTGTGCATCGTGCGGCGATGCAGCAGCAGAGGACGTTTGAAGTAGCTCCGCGGCGCGGGATGATGTATGACCGCAATTTGCGTGAGCTGGCGGTGACTGTGCAGGCGGATAGCGTGTTTGCGGTGCCGTCGGAACTGGGGGATAACCGCGCGAGTGCGGCGGAGATTCTGGCGGAGATTGTGCATGCCGATCCGCACGACAACTTTACTTCGAAGCAGCAGATGCTGGCGCGGTTCAATGCGTCGAGGAACTTTGCGTGGGTTGCGCGGCGGCTGAATGCAGCCACGGCGCAACGGGTGCGCGAACTTAATTTGAAGGGTGTTTATTTTCAGAAGGAGTTCAAACGTTTCTATCCGAATAGCGACCTGGCGGCCCAGGTGCTGGGGTATGTGGGGACGGACGACGCGGGGTTGGGCGGGCTGGAGCTGAAGTTCGACCAGGAGATGCATGGAGAGCCGGGGCATATGCTGACGGCGGTCGATGCAAGGCGCCGTGTGCTGGGTAGCGAAGAGAGTCAGCCGATGCCGGGCGAGAATCTGGTGTTGTCGATCGACGCGAATATTCAGTACATGGCGGAGCGGGCGCTGGACGCGCAGGTGGACAAGGTTAAGGCGTCGCATGGGACGATTGTGGTGCAGGATCCGCATACCGGACAGATTCTTGCACTGGCGGTTTCGCCGCGATTCAATCCTAACGATTCGAAACACATGGATGCGAGTGTGTTGACGAATCTGGCGGTGAGCGATGTGTATGAGCCGGGGTCGACGTTCAAGTTGGTGACGTATTCGGCGGCGCTGGATGGGGCGGGAGTGAAACCGACGGACATCGTGGACTGCCAGGGTGGCGCGCTGACGATGTATGGCCGGACGCTGCATGACGACCATAGCGATGGCCACCTTGGGCAGGTGACGGTGCAGTATGCGCTGGAGCGGTCGAGCGATGTAGGCGCGGCGAAGATGGCGCTGAAGTTGGGGAATCAGAAGTTTTATGACTATGTGCGCGCCTTCGGTTTCGGCGACCGGTCGGGAATCGAGTTGCCGAGCGAGACGCGCGGGCTGTTGCGCAACCCGAAGAAGTGGGGCTCGACCAGCATCCTGTCGATAGCGATTGGGCAGGAGATTGGGGTGACACCGGTACAGCTTGTAACCATGGTGAGCACAATTGCGAATGGCGGAGTGTTTATGCCGCCGCATGTGTTGCTGCAGTCGACCGATCAGGTGAAGGGAGATGCGCGGCTGAAGCCTGCGGGGTTTCGGCCTTCGAATCAGCTGCCGGCAACGCTCCCGGATGGGGCTCATCGAGTGATCTCGGAGATGACTTCGGCGAAGATGCGCATGATGATGCAGGGTATTGTGGTGGAGGGAACGGGCAAGGAGGCCGCGCTCAACGGATACAGCTCGGCGGGGAAGACGGGGACGGCCCAGAAGATCGATGTGGCGACGCATACGTATTCGCATACGAAGCTAGTAGCGAGCTTTGCGGGATTTGCGCCGGTGAGCAGCCCGGCGATTTCGGTTGCGGTGGTGATCGATACACCGACGGTAGGGGCGAGCAAGTATGGAGGGGCGGTAAGTGCGCCGGTGTTTGCGAGTGTAGCGCAGCAGGTGTTGGAGTATTTAGGAGTGCCGCATGATCAGCCGCTGAAGACGAAGAAAGAAATGCTGGTGGCGCAGAAGGATGTGATTGATGATGCTCCTACGGATACTACAGCGGACTTGAATGCGATGTTCGACGATGTCAATAGTCTGCCGGCGGATGATCCGCTGCGGATGTCAGGGAATGCCGCGGCTGCGGTGGTTTCGGGGGGTGACACCTCAGTTATCGGAACAGCGCCGAAGGTTGCGGATAAGACAAAGGGTGTTCTGGACCTGCTGCCGGCGAAGGTGGTGGACGCGTTTCAGGCGAGTGGTGAGACGGGTTCGGCGATGACAAATGCCGGCGACGGCGCTGCGCATTTGTCTGCACCGAAGGATGCGCCGCCGGTGCAGGTGAAGGAGAAGGGTGCGGTCGTTGTGAATGCGGGGTTGCGGGTGCCGGTGCCATCGTTTGAGGGGGCGCCGTTGCGTAGCGTGGTGGAACGGGCGGATTCGGTGGGGCTGCGGGTGCAGGCAGTGGGAAGTGGTTTGGCGCGAGCGCAGGTGCCGGCGGCTGGGACGATGGTTCCGGCGGGGACTGAGGTTGTGGTGCGGTTTGCTCGATAGGGCTTTTGCTCCCCAGAGGCGGGATGTCTCAGCTAGCATCACAGTTATATGAATTGGACGATGCTAGGTGCAGGGCTACGTGCGATTGAGCGTGGTGGGCCTTCGGTTGAGGTCAGGGGTGTTGAGTATGACTCGCGGCGCGTGGGGCGCGGGGATGTGTTTGTCGCGATGCGTGGTGACGCTACGGATGGAAATCGTTATATAGAGGCGGCGGTGGCACAAGGTGCTGCGGTGGTGGTGACGGACTCGCGAGAAGCGTATGCGAAGTTGCGGCGGGCGCATGTTGGGGTTGCTGCGGCGGTGGTGGAGCGGGGGAGACGGGCGCTCGCGGAGGTGAGTTCAGGGGTGTTGGGGCATCCGGAGCGCAGATTGGCTCTGAGTGCGGTGACCGGGACAAACGGGAAGACGACCACGGCGTTCTTGCTGGAGGGGATGCTTCGGAGTGTGGGGCGGACGTGTGTGTTGATCGGGACGATTGAGACGCACGTGGGGGATGAGGTGCGGGTATCTCCGCATACGACTCCGGAGGCTTCGGATTCGCTGCGGGTTTTTGCGGATGGAGTTGCTGTGGGAGCGACGGAGGCGGTGATGGAGATGTCGTCGCATGCACTGGAACAGGAGCGTGTTTGGGGGCTGCCGGTGGATGTGGCGATGTTTACGAATCTGACGCAGGATCATCTGGATTATCACGGGACGATGGGGGCTTACTTCTCAGCGAAGGCGAAGCTTTTCAGGGGAGTAGGTACTCCGCCCCCGCGGATTGCAATTGTGAACGTGGATGACCCTTCCGGAGTTTATATGGCGTCGCTAGCCCGTCGCAGCCTTGTCTGGCGTTACGGGTGGGAGAAAAAGAATGGGTTAGACATACGTGCAGAGAACGTTGTGTTACGCGGAGGCGAGACGACTTTCACTTGGAAGACTCCGTGGGGTTCAATTGAGATGCGTTCTCCGCTGACGGGGCGAGTGAATGTTTACAACTTGCTAGCGGCTGCAAGTGCGGCTCTAGGACGACATATGTCCCTTGAGCAGATTGCAGCTGCGGCAGAGAGGCTGGGGCAGGTGCCGGGAAGGTTTGAGGTGGTGCCTTCTTTGAACGGTGTAACGGTAGTGGTGGACTATGCGCATACGGATGATGCTTTGCGGAACTTGATTTCGTTGGCGCGAGAGTTGGTTAGCGAAAGAGATGGTCGGGTCATTACTCTATTTGGATGCGGGGGTGACCGCGATAGGACGAAGCGTCCGCGTATGGGGCGAGCCGCGGGTGAGGGGAGCGACCTGGTGGTGTTGACCAGTGACAATCCGCGGAGTGAACAGCCGATGGCGATTATTGACGAGGCATTGGTGGGGGTGCGGGAGACGGGGACGACCTGCATTGTGGAAGAGGATAGGGCGGGGGCGATTGCGATTGCGATTCGTGCGGCGCGGGCTGGGGATATTGTTCTGATTGCGGGGAAGGGGCATGAGAAGGTGCAGATTTTGAAGGACGGCACCGTGCCGTTTGATGATGTGGCGGTGGCTGCCGGAGTTTTGAAGGAGTTGAAGTAGATTGAAACGGGCAGGAGCGATCGTGCTGCGCACGATGCCCACATCTCAGAATCGAGATATGGGGCACCCAGATTTGTGGCAACTAAGGCGCGAGGATTTTGGATGAAGCTGACATTGGGGCAGGTTGCGGATTGGATTCATGCTGATGGTGAGTTCGATACGCTGGCGGAGGCGGTGGGATATGGGATCGACTCGCGGACGATTGGGGCGGGGGAGTTGTTCTTTGCGGTCCGGGGCGAACGGTTGGATGGGCATGATTATGTGCAGGCCGCGCTTGCGAATGGAGCGGTAGCGGCGATTGTGAGCAATCGGTGGGTGGTGCCATCGGAGGTTGATGAGAAGCGTTTGCTGTTCGTGTCAGACTGCGATGACTGTGTGTTGCGGGCGCTGCAGCAGCTTGCCCATAAGGTGCGGAGGGAGTGGGGTGGGCGGGTGATTGGAGTGACGGGGTCGGCAGGGAAGACGACTACGAAGGAGGCTGTGGCGCAGGTTCTTGGGGCGAAGTTCAAGGTGCTGAAGTCGGCGGGGAATTTGAATAATGCGTTTGGTCTGCCTCTGCAACTGTTGAAGCTGGAACGGGACCATGAGGTTGCAGTGATCGAGATGGGCATGAATCACCCGGGCGAGATTGCTGCGCTGGCGAAGATTGCAGAGCCCGATTGGGGAGTGGTTTCCAATGTCGGCCCTGTGCACCTCGAGTTTTTTCCCGAGGGGATCGCGGGGATTGCGCGGGCGAAGTATGAGCTGATCGAGGCGTTGCCGAAGGATGGGGTTTCGATTTTGAACTTCGACGATCCGTATGTGTCCTTGTTTGGTAAAGGGATGGGGTCGCGTGCGGTCCTCTTTGGAATTGGCGAAGGCGCCGACGTGAGGGCCGTGCACGTGGCGGAGGTAGGTGCGGAGGGCGTGGTGTTTACCGTGGAGACGAAGGGTGAGCGCGCCAGCGTACAGCTGAAGATGCTGGGAAGGCACAATGTTTTGAATGCGCTGGCAGCGATCGCTGTGGGACTGCGAAGTGGGATGGGGCTCGAGGAATGCGCGGCGGCTGTGGGTGAGATGCGGGCGAGTGACAAGCGGGGGGAGGTGCTGGAGTGGCGTGGTGCGATGTTGATTAATGATTGTTACAATTCGAATCCGGCTGCGCTGAATGCGATGGTGGACGCGCTGATGGCGATTCCTGCGGAACGGCATATTGTGGTTGCCGGGGAGATGCTCGAGTTGGGACCGGCAGCAGAGGCGCTTCATGCTGCTTGCGGGGCAAGAATGGCGGATCGTGGAGTCGAGTTTGTTCTTGGGGTTCGCGGTGCAGCGGAAGCAATCGTGCAAGCGGTAGAGGCGCGGGGTGCAAAAGCGGTATTTGTCGCCAGTCCGGAGGAGGCCGGGGAGTGGCTGGTTGCGAATTTAACACGCGGAGACGTAGTGTTGTTGAAGGCCTCTCGTGGCGTGCGCCTGGAGAAGGCTCTGGCCGTCATTGCGGACGGTTCTCGATAGCATATTTCGGTAGGGGGTACTCCCGGTTATGGCAAAAGAGATCGCGGGTCGTAAGAAGGTGGGGCGGGGCGGGAGTGAAGGCATCGCTCGGGCAAAGGCCGATTCGACACCGAAGAAGCGAGGGAATAAGGCAGCCAAACCTGCGGCTCGGAAGCAGTTGAAGAAGACGGCGAAGAATGGGAAGGACAGAGCCAGACCGAGATCGGTGTATGCGGCTGATTACGGCCTGATGACGGCCTTTCATCATATGCAGCGGGCCTCGGTGGTGATGTCCTTGATGGAAGAGGGTACGGGGGAAGACCTGCGTGACCTGCTGCAGCGGGGGGTGACGCTCTATCGCAAGGCGGTGAGGGATAACGCTGGAAGCAAGGTTGTGCTGCAGGCGATCGGGGTTTTGAGGGCGACGGAGCATCTATCGATGGCTGGCCTCTATGCGGCAAGAGCTGAACACAAACAGAAAGTAACTTCGCCCACGCCCGAGTGGCTGGCCAAGGTTACTGCAGAGTCTGACCGTCGATTGGAACAGATCGGGCATCTGGAGCGTGGCAAGGGAATCGATCTTTTTCCGGTGGCGGTAGAGTTGGTGCGTCGGGCGGAGGGCTCGGACCATGATGCTCACCTGGCGTTTGAACTGGCGATGGCTGCGGATGCGCTTTGCTTCGCGTTGGAGAATGGCCTGTAGTCTTGCGGTTTTTCTGCGGATGGGCAGGGAACCGAGTTGGTTCCTTAACGAGATAAGCGCGGGGAGTTCGGCGACAGGCTGTTAAGATAGCCCTGACTCGCAGCGTGGACCGGGCCCTGAAGCTGCGGGGCATAAGCCACGAGACCCATAAGCTACAAGAAGGCGGAGACGTTTTGCTCTATTGGCTGCTGTATCAAAAGCTTTTTCCCTATTACCGGCTCTTTCGAATCTTTCGCTATCTCACGTTTCGCACAGTGTTTGCGAGCCTGACCGCGTTGCTGATCGGCTTGCTGATTGGTCCGTACGTGATTGAGAAGCTGCGTGAGTTTCAGATTGGGCAGTATATCCGGGAAGAAGGACCGCAGTCGCACCAGAAGAAGAGTGGTACGCCGACGATGGGCGGCGTGCTGATCTGCATCTCGATTCTGGTGCCGACGTTGCTTTGGGCGGATCTGTCGAACCCGTATGTGTGGCTGGTGACGCTGTCGACGCTGGCGTTCGGGGCGATTGGATTTGCGGATGATTACATCAAGGTGGTGCATCGTAGAAACAAGGGGCTGACGCCGAGGGCGAAGCTCGGTTTACAGTTTGTGGCGAGTGCGGCAGTGGCGGTTGCGCTGGTGGTGATGGAGACACGTGGCGGATACTCAACGCGTTTGATGGTGCCGTTTGCAAAGCGGTTTCGGCCGGATCTGGTGTGGGAGTGGATGGGGCATATTCCGCATATGCACTGGCTGGTGTTTGTGCCATTCATTATTTTTGTGATGATTGTGATTTCGGGTGCGAGCAATGCAGTGAATCTGACCGATGGGTTGGATGGGCTGGCGATTGGCTGCACGATCATTGCTGCGGGGGCGCTGACGGTGTTGACTTACGTCAGCGGGCATGTGGTGTTTTCGGATTATCTGGAGCTGCAGCGGATGCCGATGGTGAGCGAGTTGACGGTGTTTTGCGGGTCGATGGTGGGGGCGAGTATTGGGTTTCTTTGGTATAACGCGCATCCGGCTGAGGTTTTTATGGGGGATGTGGGGAGCCTTGCGCTGGGTGGGGCGATTGGGACCGTGGCCGTTGTGATCAAGCAGGAGCTGCTGCTGCCTTTTATTGGGGGCGTGTTTATTCTTGAGGCGCTGAGTGTGATGCTGCAGGTGGGGAGCTACAAGCTGCGGAATGGAAAGCGCATCTTCAAGATGGCTCCGTTACACCATCATTTTGAGTTGGTGGGATGGTCGGAGTCGAAGGTGATTGCGCGGTTCTGGATTCTGGCGCTGGTGTTTGCGCTGTTTGCGTTGACTACGCTGAAGCTGCGGTGAGAGTGTGAAGGCATGATGGATTTGAAGAACAAACGGGTGCTGGTGGTGGGCTTGGGCAAGTCCGGCTTGTCGGCGGCGATGTTTCTGCGGGAGCAGGGGGCGCGAGTGACAGTGAGCGACACGCGCAGTGCAGTTGCGCTGGCGAAGGAGATTCCTGCGCTGCTGGAGGCGGGGATTATGGTCGAGTCCGGCGGACATGGGCTGCTGACGTTTCGGCGGCAGGATTTGATC
The DNA here is from genome assembly GCA_963838555.1 of uncultured Acidobacteriaceae bacterium. GTDB lineage: Bacteria > Acidobacteriota > Terriglobia > Terriglobales > Acidobacteriaceae > Edaphobacter. The sequence goes on from CAWIRK010000004.1 coordinate 140,000, forward strand.
GTGGTGTCGCCAGGTGTGCCGATGGATACGCCGGAGGTGAAGCAGGTGGTGGCGTTTGGACTGCCGGTGATTGGGGAGTTGGAACTGGCGAGCCGGTATCTGCAAGGGCGGATTGTTGCGATTACGGGGTCGAATGGGAAGACGACGACTACGACTTTGGTGGGGAAGATATTCGGCGATGCGGGTGTGCCGACGCTGGTGGGCGGGAATATCGGGCTGCCAGTGATCGATCTGGTCGCGAAGAGTGGACCGGAGACGGTGAGTGTGCTCGAGGTGTCGAGCTTCCAATTGGAGACGATAGAGGAGTTTCATCCGTGGATTGCGGTGGTTTTGAATATCACGCCGGATCATCTGGATCGGCATGGGAGCTTCGAGACGTACGCGGCGGCGAAGGCGAGGATTACGGAGCGGCAGGTGGCGGAAGACTTTCTGGTTCTGAACGCGGAGGACAAAGCGGCGCAGATGGTTGCGTTGAAGACGAAGGCGCAGATCTTCTGGTTCAGCGGGCGCCGGCCCATCAAGCAGGGGGCGTTCGTTCATGGCGAGAGCATTCTGTTTGTTCCTCGCGAGGGCGCTAAGGCTGAGCCGGTGATGCCGAGTCAGCGATATTCATCTGAAGGGCTCGCATAATGTGGAGAACGTGCTGGCTGCGGTGTGTGCGGCTCGATTGGCGAAGATTCCGGCGGAGAGCATTCGGGCTTCGGTGGCTGCGTTTGCGGCGGTGGAGCATCGGTTGGAGCTGGTGAAGGTGGTGAATGGCGTGGAATTTTATAACGACTCGAAGGCGACCAATGTGGATGCGGCGATGAAGGCGGTGGCTTCGTTTGCCGGCGGAATTCACTTGATTCTTGGCGGGAAGGATAAGGATTCGGATTACAGCCTGATGTCCGGGATGTTGAAGGAACGGGTGAAGATTGTTTACACGATTGGTTCGGCCGCGGAAAAGATTGAGCGCCAGTTGCAGGGAATCGTGAAGATAGTTCCAGCGGAGACGCTGCAGGTCGCCGTTGCGAGGGCTGCAAAGGCTGCGGCTATAGGCGATGTGGTTTTGCTGTCGCCTGCGTGCTCGAGCTTCGACCAGTTTGAAAACTATGAACAGCGCGGCCGGGTGTTCCGGCAGTTGGTGAACGAACTCGATTGAGAAAACAGCAGGGATGCGGGAAGTGACGGCATGGCGAAGAGAGTAGGGGTGGACAAGTGGCTCTTCGGAGTGGTGCTGCTGCTGGTGCTGTTTGGGCTGGTGATGGTGTTCTCGGCTTCGGCGGTGATGGCGCAGGCCAGCCTGGGATCGCCTTATTCGTATGTGGGGAAGCAGGCGATCTGGGCAGTGCTTGGGCTGGTGGCGATGGTGCTGCTGATGCAGGTGGACTATCGCCGGTATAACAACCCGAGGGTGGTGTTTCCTGCCGTTGCGATGACGATGCTGATGCTGATCGGCGTGTTTGCGGTGAGCGGATCGCATAATACGCATCGCTGGGTGCGGTTTGGGGATTTGTTTACGTTTCAACCGTCGGAGTTGGCCAAGCCTGTGCTGGTGCTGTTTCTCGCTTATTTTTTGCAGACTCGGATTCACCAGATGGACGACTGGAAGGGGACGATTTTGCGGGCGGTGGCTGTGCCTCTGGCGTTTACGGCTTTGATTTTGAAGGAGCCGGATCTAGGGACCGGCATGGTTTGTATGGCGGTGACGGCGCTGATGCTGTATCTGGCGGGGGCGCGGACGCGGTACTTTGCGGTCGGTGCGGCGTTTGCGGCGCCGGTGCTGTATTTCATGTTGTTCCATGTGGCGTTTCGACGGGCGCGCATGCTGGCGTTTGTGAATCCTGAGGCCGATCCCAAGGGGGCTGGGTTTCACATTCTGCAGTCGCTGATTGCAGTGGGAACGGGCGGGATTCGCGGGCTGGGGTTGATGGAGGGGCGGCAGAAGCTGTTCTATCTGCCGGAGGTGCAGACGGATTTTATCTTCGCGAATATCTGCGAGGAGTTGGGATTGATTGGGGCGCTGGTGATCGTTGGCTTGTTTGTAGCGCTTGGGTATCGCGGGCTGCGGGCGGCGTTTCTGTCGACCGATCCGTTTGCTCGGTTTCTTGCGTTTGGAATTACTACGGCGATTCTGATTCAGGCGTTCTTCAATATGAGTGTGGTGCTGGCGCTGCTGCCGACGAAGGGAATTCCGCTGCCGTTCATCTCGTCGGGCGGGACTTCAATTTTTATTACGCTGGCCAGCATGGGTGTGCTGCTGAATATTACACGCGAGATCGACTAGGGTGACAGGGAGTCAGCGAGTTAGCGAGTCAGCGAGCCAGCGATTGCGAGTTTTGATTGCGGGTGGGGGTACCGGGGGGCACGTCATTCCGGCGCTGGCGATTGCTCGGGAGCTGAGGGATTCGCATGGGGCCGAGGTGCGGTTTGTGGGGACGGCGCGGGGGCTTGAGACGAGGCTTGTGCCGGAGGCTGGGTTTCCGCTGGAGCTGATCCAGGTGGGGCAGTTGAAGAATGTAAGTGTGGCGACGCGGGTGCGAACGCTGATTGATCTTCCGCTCGGGGTGATGCGATGTGTGGGGTTGGTTCGGAGTTTCAGGCCGGATGTGGTGATTGGAGTTGGCGGGTATGCTTCGGGACCGGCGATGATGGCGGCGATCCTGCTGCGGGTGCCGACGCTGGCGTTTGAGCCGAACGCGGTGCCGGGGCTGGCGAACCGGTTGGTTGGTAAGTGGGTGAGTGCTGCGGCGGTGAACTTTGAGGAGACGCGGCGATACTTTCGTGGGGCGAGGGTGACGGGGATTCCGGTGCGGCAGGAGTTTTTTGCGATTGGCGAGCTTCCCCACAGAGAGGCGGATTCGCGGACGGTGCGGCTGCTGGTGTTTGGAGGCAGCCAGGGGGCTCGCATCTTCAACGAGGTGATGCCGAAGATTGCGAAGGGCCTGATGGAGGAGGTTCCGGGGTTGAGGATATTGCACCAGGCGGGGGCGAAATTTGCCGAACCGGTGGAGGCGGCGTACGGGGCGAGCGGTGCGGATGCGACTCGTTGGGAGGTGTCCGCCTTTCTCGACGACATGCCGCGGCGATTTGCGGATGCTGACTTGATTCTGTGTCGCAGCGGGGCGAGCACGGTGGCCGAGCTTGCGGCGGCCGGGAGGGCGGCGGTGCTGGTGCCTCTGCCAACGGCTGCCGACAACCACCAGTTGAAAAATGCCGAGGTGTTTGCGGCGGCGGGGGCGGCGTTGTTGCGGGTGCAGAGCGGCGATGCGGCGATGGAGAGTTTTCTGTCGAGCGATCTGGCGGCCCTTCTGCTCGATCCGGCCCGGCGACAGGAGATGGGCAGGAAGGTGCGCGCGCTGGCGCATCCGGATGCGGTGAGAGTGATTGGGAAGATGGTGGTGGCGTTGGGGGGTACCCCCCCTATTGCCCGGGCATAAATTTGCTCTTTTCAACGAGTTACGTGTGGGGATGGTCAGTAAAATCGTCATAACAAATGGGTTGCGGCCAAATTCTTCTAATCAAAGGGGTTATGGGTTTAACGACGAAGCCCCGGCTTTGGGCCGGGGCTTTTCTTGATTACTAATTTAATTATAGCGAACTGGACGGGGTAAACGTGCCAACTGGATGTTGTCTTGATTCAATGGGTTAGATGGTTTTGGGGCTTGACACGCGATTTTTGGGCGGAAAATGCAAGAAGAAAATTCAAGGCAACGGCAAGAGCAATGAGATCAGTCGCTTCGCCGTTCGGGCTTCACTCCGGCCTTCGGCAGAGAGGAAGCCGCTTGGCGGCTTGGCTGGACGCGGGGCTGAAGCCCCGCTCTAAACCCAAAAGGCAAAGGCGTTGAGGCTGGTTTAGTGCTTACCATCCCACCCATCGAAACGTGCGCGATGGATGGGGCACCCGGTTTGTTGTGGCAGGGAAAACGAAAGACAAAAAGCAGATCCCCTCCGGGGATGACAACAAGAAAGGCAACGACAAAGGCAAGAGCCGAGGTGTTGAGGCTGATTTTGTGTGTAGCATCCGATCCATCGCAACGTGCTCGATGGATGGGGCACCCGGGTTGTTGGGGCTGAGAAAACGAAAGACAGACGCAGATCTCCTCCGGGGATGAAAACAAGAAAGGCAGCGACAAAGGCAAGAGCCAAGCACCGACAAAGGCAAGAGCAAAGGCGCTTTGATCGTGGAGGGTTCAGTTTGTGATCTTGAGGTCGCGGAAGTAGCCTTCGGTGTCGGATCCGGCCCAGAGCGCAACTGAACCCTCGGACTCTCCGAGCTTCAGGTCGTGGACGATCAGGCAGGGTTGGTCTGAGTGGTTGATGTAGAGCGCGGCGTCACGGCCTTTGACGACGATTCGCATGTGGGTCCATTCGCCGGCCTGCATGTCGGCGTAGGACTCGTACACTCCGGGGGATTCGCGACGCAGGCGGTCCCAAGGCCATTCAGGTTCGGAAGAATACTGCACGGAGTGATTGCGGCGAAGCTGGTCGTCGGCGCGGCCGTTGGTGGGGCGGATGTAGATAATTTCGAAGGGCCGGGAGTTCTTTTGTTGGCGGAAGATCATTCCGATGAATCCTCGCGCGCTGTCGGCAGCGCCTTTGGTCGGGGCGCCTGACACTTCGACGTCGATAGTGCCGTCGCGGAAGGTCACGCCTGGGATGATGGCAATCGCCTCGTGAGTGCCGTCTTTCGATGTCATCTTCAGGGCGGGGGAACCGTGGTAGGTGGTTGGCTGCCCATTTGCGTTCGCGAAAATGAGGTTGGAAAGCGGGATGTCGGCGGCGTGTGCGGTGCCGACCAGAAGCAGGGTGATGATCGCCAGTTTCACGTTGCGGTCTCCTGTCTCGGGTCAGTGTAATACCGGGGCAGGAGCACGCAAATGCGCGGAGAGCGATTTGCGAATGGTTTTAGTGGTACGGGAGAAGTGCAAGGAGCAAAGAATAGGGCTGAGAATTTTTCTCTCAGCCCCTAGCATTTGAAGGCGAATCGTTACCGATGACCACCGCCGCCATGGGAGCCGCCGCCCGATGGAGTGCGGCGTTGCTTGGCTAGTTGTGGAAAAAGAGAGGTCGGCAAGTTTGCTTTGTCCAAGCACTTCGACATGCATTATGCTGATGATAACCAGTTCCAATTTCGCCAGTTAAGAAGCATGCATATTTATGGAACGAAGTTTTCGTACGGTTTTTCTTCTTCTACTGCTTTGCATCGGATTTAGTAACGGCGTCGTTGCACAAACAGTCACTGCTAATCAAGGGTGGCCGACTTATGGTGGAGATCCAGGCGGACAACGATACTCTGCCGCAAAGCAGATCACGCGAGCTAACGTTGAAAAGCTACATGTGGTTTGGACTTATCACACAAGAGCTCTGGAATCGGGGCATCCCGCTGTAAGCCGGTCCGATTTCGAAGCAACGCCGATTCTTGTTGACGATGCTCTATACCTGTCAACTCCGTTCGACCGCGTCATCTCACTCAATCCTGCAACGGGAACTGAGAATTGGACTTATGATCCTCACCTGTCGCCTACGATCCAAGCCCCGAATTACACTTCGCGTGGCGTCGCTTCATGGCGTGATAGTTCGGGCAAGCGAGCGGTCGGCGATTGTCTAAGCCGCATTTTCATTGCGACTCTGGACGCTCGACTAATAGCTTTGGATGCGTCCACGGGGCGACCCTGTAATGCCTTTGGAGATGGTGGCACCGTCGATCTTCGTGTGGGGATCGCTACTCGAACCAGTGAGCCCTATGTAGCTTACGGCAACACCTCCCCAGCGACGGTTGTTGGTGATGTGGTAGTGGTTGGTTCTGCTGTCGCTGACAACAGTCAAGTCGATATCGAGTCAGGAGCAGTTCGAGGCTTTGATGCTCGAACGGGGAAACTGCTGTGGACCTGGGAGCCGATACCGTGGGCGGCACATCAGAAGCTACGAACAGGTGCAGGAAATGTCTGGAGCATGATAGCTGCCGATCCTGAGAACAATTTAGTCTTTTTGCCTACGAGTGCTCCATCACCGGATTTCTATGGAGGTCTACGCCCAGGTGGCAACAAAGACGCCAACTCAATTGTGGCTCTTGACGCTCGCACAGGGGTGAAGGTCTGGGCGTTCCAGGTCGTGCATCACGATGTATGGGACTACGACATTGCAGCCGAGCCACTGCTATTCACATTAAGGGGAACTCCGGCTGTGGCGGTTGCACCGAAGACAGGCGAGTTGTTTGTACTGAATCGTCTAACTGGACAGCCCCTCTATCCTGTGGAGGAACGCCCTGTTCCCACATACGGTGTTCCGGGAGAGGTGCTTTCAGCTACGCAGCCATTTTCCTCCTTGCCCTCTCTCAATCCGCAAACTCTCAATCTCGACAACCTTCTGGGGCATAATGCAGCAGATCTATCGACCTGCCACAACCAAATCGATAGGCTACGCTATGACGGTATGTTCACCCCGCCCACCATCGAGGGCACGTTACAGTTTCCGGGTAGCCTTGGAGGTGTGAATTGGGGATCGATGTCTCTTGACCCTGAGACGAACATTTTGTACGCGAATACAAACCGTTCCGCATATGAGATTCGACTTATTCACAAGCCAACGCTCCTACAAAGGTTAGTTGTGCGGCGCAGGTTCTGGATTGCGCTTGCATTTGGTGCTCTGTTAGTGAACGTATTGCTTTCCCGACGAATTAAGCCTAGCGTACCGGCGACCATCGTCGCGTTGCTGCTGATCGGCGCCAGTGCATTCTTCCGGCACGCAGGTGCTGCGTCTGTGACGCCGTTCAGCTATCAACGCGGTCACAATATGGTCAACAGTCCTGATGCCGTTGGTGAGATCTCGCCTAACAACGGAGCCCCGTACAGCATCTATCGCCGTGTATTGGAGGACGAAGATGGTCGCCCCTGCACGCCGCAACCATGGGGTGCAACCGTGGCGATTGACCTTAATAGAGGTGAGAAGGTGTTCGAAAAGCCGCTAGGGACTCTCATTTCCGGCGAGCAAACCGGTACTGTCGGTTTTGGGGCGCCAATTGTGACAGCCGGTGGTCTGCTATTTACTGCGGCAAGCTCGCAACCGTTGTTACGTGCAATCGATAAGGCGAGCGGTGAGGAAGTGTGGACCGGCGAGTTGCCTGTTCCAGCTCAGTCCACTCCAATGACCTTCACCTTCAAAGGCAAGCAGTACGTTATTGTGTGTGCAGGCGGACATGGAGGGCTTGGGACAACACTTGGAGACTCCGTGGTGGCATTCGCCCTCTAAGTCCTTCGCATACTGAAGGAGGTTCTCTCTTAGCCTTTCTTGCGTGGACCTTGAAGGCTAGTCGTTAGCGATGACCGCCGCCGCCATGGGAGCCGCCGCCACCACCGCCGCCATGGAAGCCTCCACCACTGCCGCCGCTGCTCATTCCGCCGCCGTGGAAACCGCCGGAGGGAGCGGAGAAGCTGCCACCAGAGGGAGCAGAGAAGCTTCGTGCTCCGCCACCGTAGTTGGGGCTGGGAGCGGAGAAGCTGCGTGAGCCGCCGCTGTAGACCTGGGTGGGGGGGGCATAAGTACGTCCTCCGCCGTTGAAGCTCTGGCTCTGTTGGGGAAAGCTGCGCGTTGCACCGCCGTAGTTTTGGGTCGGCTGGCCGAAGCTGCGTCCAGTGCCCGCGGGCGTGGTGTAGCTGCGTGTGGCACCGCTGTAACCTTGGGCCGGCTGGCTAAAGTTGCGGCCGGTGTTGTTACTGTTGGCGGCTCCGTTGAACGAGCGGGAGTCGTTGTGGACTGCGCCATTGTAAGTCGCGCGGCCAGCACTCTGACTGAAGTTTGAGGTGCGACCGTTGATGCTGGAGCCGCGGTAGGCTGTGGCATTTCCGCCACGGTATCCGACGGAGGTGGCGTGAACGTAGCTGGTGCCACCGGGGTGTCCGGAGTAGCCGTTATACGGACGGTTGTAGACGTTGTGGTAGCCATAGCCGCCGTGGCCGATGTTGCAGTAGGCGCGGTTGTAATAGAAGCGGCCGCCGCCCCAGTATCCGCCGTAGAAACCGATGCCGAAGTAGCCAAAGCCGTAGTTGATGCCGCCGTAGTAGCCGACGTAGGGACCCCAGTAGCCGGCGTTCCAGAAGTAGCCGTTGTAGCCGTAGCCCCAGTAGCCGGGCGTCCAGAGGGCGCCGGTGTAGGGAGCGAGGACCCATGCGCCCTGGACCCATTCGTAACCGTAGCCGGTCCATGCCCAGTAGCCGGGCGTCCATATATAGCCGTCGCCGGGGGCGGGGGGCTGCTGGTAGTCGGGGATTTCGGGAGGCGGTTGCTGAACGCCCTGAGGAGCGCCGTTCTGTACGGCTGCGTCGTACTGCATGCCGTCATCAGGCGGAGCGGACTGTCCCTGGTATGGGTTCTGGTTGCCGTATTGGTCGGGAGGGGGAGGAGCAGAGTCCTGTGCCTGCGCGAGGATTGGAGTGACTACGAACGCGGCTGCCAGCGCGGCGGTTGCAATCGAATTTTTGTAGAGACGATTTTTGGAGACACGGGGCGACGTCATGTTTTTGCCTGCCTGCCCACCTTCGTTTGTCCGGCACATCTGTCGTGCAACCGAACTTCGCGGAGAGCAAAGCGTGAGTTCCAGCCGGGCCGGTTCGCCCTGGTCAAGTGCTCAGTTGATTAGACACGAATTTATTCCATTTGTTGCAGGAATGCCAAGTGCGTTCTTTACAAGTGGTTAGTGAGAGGCAGCCGTCGTAGTGAAGAGGTCTTTGGGGCACATGACGTGGACACCGCTCTTGGTATCAACGAGTTGGGTGATATCGACGTCACAGGCGACGGAGATGAGGGCGTAAGCGTCGTCGCGGGTCATGTGAGGGAGGCTCGGATTCTGTTCGGAGAGGAAGGTGATCATGTTGCGGATGGCCATCTCGGTCGCGATTTTGAGGTCTTCGTCGAAGCCCATGGCGATGTACTGGGTAGGGGTTTCGGCGCGGGGCCAGAGGAGATGGTGGGCTGCATCCGCGGGTTGGGCTTTATGGACGATGAACTGGAAGGTACCGGTGAGCTGGGTTTCGAGGGCGGTGATGTCGACTTCGCCGTTGCCCTGGTTGGCGTGACCGTCTCCTGCTTCAAAGAGAGCGCCTTTGGCGTTGACGGGATAGTAGACGGTGGTGCCGGCGACGAGTTCTTTGTTGTCCATGTTGCCGCCGTGCATCCAGGGTGGAGCGGAGTTGTACTTGCCGGCGGACTCGGGTGGTGCGATGCCAATGCTGCCGAAGAAGGGATGAAGCGGGATGTCGATGCCGGGTGCGAAGTGGCCGATCATCTTTTCGCGATCGAGGGGGATGAGGCGGGAGTGGCTGTATGGGAAGTCGTTCGGTAGGAAGCCGCGGCCCGCGCCGAAGGAGTTGCAGGACCAGGGGACGTCGATGTTGATTTTTTCGATGCGGACTTCGAGGACGTCGCCGGGTTCGGCTTCGGTGATGGCGACGGGGCCGGTGAGGATGTGGCCGCCGGGGCCCTTTTCGCTGGCGGGAACTTTGGTGTAGATGTCGGCGACGTAAGGGGGAATGTCGGCTTCGGCTATGCCGAGGGTCTTGAGGCGTTCGGGTGGGCCGCAGGTGGAGAGGGTCTGGATGGTGACGGTGTCGCCGGATTTGACGGTGAGGACGGGTTTGGCGTGGGCGGAGTAGTAGCCCCAGGCTACGGTCGTGGGAGTGGCGAGGAGGGTCTGCTGGGCGTAGAGATGCAAGGTTGGGAGGCAGAGGATCAGAGCAGCGCTAAGACGGGCAGAACATGTGAGGCTGGGTCCTGTTGTGGACGTCAATTTGGCTTTGTGCTGCATGGGTCCCCCTGTGCCGATTTTGTGTCAAAGTCTTCAAACGGAAATACTTAGCCGTGGACTCCGGTTAGAAAGTCTTTCATTTAGAGCAGGCTTGCCGCAAAGTCTTCCTTGCAAGGGACTTAGCTGCTGAAAAGCCTGTCCGAAACGTGGATGAATTGGTTTTACCGCTTCTATCTATTGTAAAGGCGGCGTCAAGGGCTGGGTTGGTATTGCGGGGGCGCGTTGGCAGGTGACGAGGATTAACTCACGAGAGCGGCAAAGAGCACAGCTAGAATGGCCAAGCAGCGTGAGAGTCTGAAGATGGGAACCTCTGGGCGACTGACAACGAATCGTCAGAGCGACGAGCCGTCAATTTCAATGCATCTTTGCGCACAGAAAATTTGAGGTTTAACGAGCCTAATGAAGAATGAAAACGTAGAAGCCAGATGGCGGATTATTTTGCGAGCCGTCGCCAAAACTCTGGGGTGGGTGGCGGTTTCGATCTTCATGGTGTGGGCGTTCGCGGCGCTGTGCTTTGACGTTCGGCACGCAGGGTTGCGGATTCTTGCTGCGGTGCTTTTCGCAGTGGCTGTGCTGGTGATTCTGTTTGCCGTAAAGGGAGTCTGGTTGCGTATGGCTGCTTGCGCCGCCTGTTGCGTGGTGGTGCTGGTGTGGTGGTTGTCCATCAAACCGACCAACAACCCTCCGTGGCAAGCGGATGTCTCGCAAAATGCGTGGGCGGAGATTCATGGCGATCAGATGGTGGTGCATAACGTCCGCGATTGCAAGTACCGCACGGAGAAGGACTATTCGGACTGCTGGAGTGACCGCACCTACGATTTGTCGCAACTCCGCGGTGTTGACTTCTTCCTGGATAACTGGGGAATCAAATTTGCGAGCCACCCGATGATCAGCTTTGATTTCGGAGACCAGCACCTTGTGTTCTCGATTGAGGCGCGTTACCGACCGGGTCAGTCCTATTCGCTGGTTCGGGGATTCTACCGGCAGTTTGGGCTGATCTTTGTGGCGGCGGATGAGGGCGACGTGATTCGGCTGCGCACGAACTACCGGAAGGATCCGGATGAAGATGTGTATCTCTACCGTGTCCAGGTGACGCCGGCAGTGGCTCGCGCGATGTTGATGACGTACGTGAATTACATGAACAAGCTGAAGGACAACCCGGAGTGGTACAACGAGCTGACCCGGAACTGCACATCGACGGTCGACACGCAGCTTGCTGAAGCGACCGGGAACCCGCAGGGTTGGAGCATTCAACTGCTGCTGAATGGCTCGATGGATGAGCTGATGTACAACCGCAAGCGGCTCGTGACCGGTGGACTTCCCTTTCCGCAGTTGAAGGAGCAGGCGCACATTAACTCCGCGGCACACGCGGCGGGCGATTCGCCGGATTTCTCCAAGCTGATCCGAGTGGGGCGGGTCGGGTACTAGACGCGACTATTTGTCCAGCAGCTGAAGGGCTGCCGCCCGCCAAGAAATAGCCCCCGCTGTGCGGCGCGCTTGTTCTGCCGCTGATCAGCACCACAGTTTCGACATTCGCCGCGCAAGCACGGCGAATGGCGCTGGTAGAGTTGAAGGATATGTTTGTGCCTGGGCATTTTTTGTTTGCGCCGTCGCAGCGGATTCACTTTATCGGGATCGGCGGGATTGGGATGAGCGGGATCGCGGAGATCCTGCTGACGATGGGGTATTCGGTTTCTGGCTCGGATTTGAAACGGAGTGCGGTGACGGACCGGCTGCTGGGGATGGGCGCGCGGATCTTTGAGGGGCATGCGGCGAGTAATGCTGCGGCGAGCGATGTGGTGGTGACCAGCTCGGCGGTGGCGAAGAATAATCCCGAGGTGTTAGAGGCGCGGGAGCGGAAGATTCCGGTGATTCAGCGGGCGGAGATGCTGGCGGAGTTGATGCGGTTGAAGTATGGGATCGCTGTCGCAGGGATGCATGGAAAGACTACGACGACTTCGATGATTGCGGCGGTGCTGGGTGGGGGTGGGTTGGATCCTACGGTGGTGGTTGGTGGGCGGGTGGATGCGATGGGGTCGAATGCTCGGCTGGGGAGTTCGCAGTATCTGGTGGCAGAGGCCGATGAGAGTGACCGGAGTTTTTTGAAGCTGTCGCCGGTGCTGGCGGTGGTGACGAATCTGGATCGCGAGCATATGGATTGCTATCGCGATATGGAGGATGTTGAAGGGGCGTTCGTCGAGTTTATGGACCGGCTGCCGTTTTATGGGGCGACTACGGCTTGTCTGGATAATGCGCTGCTGCGTGGAGTGCTGCCGCGGGTGAGGCGTAAGGTCTATACGTATGGTGAAAGTGCAGATGCGGATTTTCGGTTGCAGGTGCTGGAGAAGGACTCGGAGAGCCACTCGCTGTTTGAGGTGAACTACAAGGGGCTGGTGCTGGGGAAGTTTCGGCTGCATGTTCCGGGGCGGCATAACGTGTTGAACGCTACGGCGGCGGTGGCGGTGGGGGTGCAGCTGGGGGTGGCTCCGGACCAGATTGCGGTGGGGCTGGAGAGTTTTCGGGGAGTGGACCGGCGGTTTCAGATTAAGGGTGTCGTGCGCGGAGTGACCGTGGTGGATGACTATGGGCATCATCCAACGGAGATTGTGGCTACGCTGCGGGCGGCTCGGGATTGTGGGTATGGGCGGGTGCATGTTTTGTTTCAGCCGCATCGGTTTACGCGGACTCGGGATTTGATGGGGGAGTTTGCCGGGGCGTTTGGGGATGCGGATCGGGTGGAGGTGCTGGATATCTATGCGGCGAGTGAGGAGCCGATTGCGGGAGTCGATGCGAAAGCTCTGGTGAAGGAGATACGGGCTGCGGGTGGGAATGGAGTGGCGTATGCGGCTTCGGTGGCGGAGGGAGTGGCGGCTTTGGTGGGGGAGGCGAAGGCGGGGGATGTGATTTTGACGCTGGGGGCGGGGAGTGTGTCGGGTGCCGGGGGGGTGTTGCTGGAGGCCCTCACGGGTAAGGCTTAACACGGATTTGCACGGATGATCCGGATTTAAGAACAGACAACAACAAATGCGCGGCGTTAGTTTTGCGATACAGGGTGGGTAGATAGGCGGGTTTCTCCGCTTCGGCGTCAAAGGCGCGCCTTCAGTCGAGTCGAAATGACGGTTCTTGATTGTGGAGAAGAAGTATTAGAGTACGAGCAACTGCGGCGACGGGATGTGTCGGCTGAAAGGTCCCAGCGTTTGAGGTCGGTGGAATTCTTCGGGGTCCTTCACTGCGTTCAGGATGACGGCAAATGCAACGACAAGGCCGGAGCGGGATAATCGGGTGAGTTCCTGAAAGGGTACATGCGGAAGAAGTTGGGGTGGGGTGGGGGTTGGGCGGGTTATTCTCAGGATGGCGATTCTCGCGGCCTTGCTCAGGCGTGCGACAAAGCGAAGTGTTTTCGAAGCGCGGATCAGCGGTGCTAGAGGCGCCCGAGGAAAGGTATGCCTCGGAGTCTGCGGGGCCGCGGCGAGTGTCGGCTGCGCCGAATCGTAAGCTGCGCCGCGATCTGAGCGAAGACTTTGCGGAGCCGTATGAGGATGACGATGTGCCGGTGGGCCGCCGGGGTGGCGGAGTGCGGGTCCGGTTTCGCGGGTTGCCGGCGACGAAGTGGGGACGGATCTTTGCTGGATTCGTTCTGCTGCTGGGCCTGGGAATGGGAACTGCAGGGTTTTTGATGGCGAGGAGTTACTTGTTGCACGATGAACGGTTTGTGATTCCGTCTTCGTCTTCGATTGAGTTCGAAGGCAATGCGCATGTGACGCGGGCGCAGTTGCTGGGGATTTTTGGTGCGGATGTGGAGCGGAATATCTTTACGGTTTCTCTGGAGAAGCGGCGGGCAGAGTTGGAGGGGTTGCCGTGGGTGGCTCATGCCACGGTGATGCGGCTGCTGCCGAACCGGATGCGGGTGTCGGTTGTGGAGAGGACGCCGGTGGCGTTTGTGCGGCAGGGAAGCCGTATTGGTTTGGTGGATGCGAATGGCGTGCTGCTGGATATGCCTGTGGATGCGAAGTCGAGGGAACACTATTCGTTTCCGGTGGTGACGGGGATTTTGGGGAATGATCCGGTGTCGACACGCGCGGCGCGGATGAAGATTTTTGAGCGGTTCACTTCGGAGCTGGATGGGTCGGGGGAGAAGATCTCGGAGGGGCTGAGCGAGGTTGATCTTGGAAATCCGGAGGATGTGCAGGCGATGATTCCGGACCACTCGACTGAGATTCTGGTGCACTTTGGCGAGGATAATTTTCTGGAGCGGTATCGGAGGTTTAAGGAGCATCTGCCGGAGTGGCGGACGCTGTATCCGAAGCTTTCCTCGGTGGATATGAGGTATGAACAGCAGGTTGTGCTGCAGATGCCTCCGGGAACGGCTTCTTCGAATGCACCGGCTGTTGATTCGAACGCGCTCAAGACCGCGGAGGATAGCTCTACAAAACTCAGTGACAAGGTGGCCGTCAAACCGGCGGCAAAGGCACCGACTGCGATGCATAGCACGGTGACGAAGCAAGTGGCGAAGCCGGCGCATGTGACGGTACAGAGTGAAACGTCCTTTGCAGTTCCGGCGAAGAAGACGGCCGCTGCACCAAAGGCGAAGCAACATGCGGCGCCTCCAAAACATAATCCGGTCGTGACAAGGCATCCGGCCGGGACGACACAACATCATCCTACCCAGGTGGCCCACCCATGAATCAGAAGCAGGACAATCTGATCACCGTGCTCGATGCGGGGAGTACGAAGAGCTGTGTGCTGGTCGCGGAGCTGCAGGACGGCGTGCTGCGGTATCGCGGACATGGCGTTGAACCGTCGCATGGGATGCGCAAGGGTTTGATTGCGGAACTGGGGCCGGCGGCGGAGGCGATCAATCGTGCGGCGCTGACGGCGGAGCGTATGGCTAAGGTTGGGATTGAGACGGCGGTGGTGGGAATTGGCGGGACGCATGTGCGTGGAGTCAACTCGCGGGGCGGCATCAGCATGGGCAGCCGGATGCGGGAGATTACGCGCGAAGAGGTGAGGGCGGCGGTGGACCGGGCGCGAAGTGTGGCGTTGCCTCCGGATCGCGAGGTGCTACATCTGCTGCCGCAGGAGTTCATTCTTGACGATCAGCCGGGGATTCATGATCCGGTGGGGATGGTGGGGAACAAGCTTGAGGTGAATCTACATCTTTCGACTTGCTCGGGTGGCGTGGCGCAGAGTGTGATTACATGCGCGAACCGGGCGGGGCTTGAGGTGCAGGACACGGTGTATGAAGGCATTGCCGCGGCCGAGGCGGTATTGAGTGCGGACGAGCGTGAGCTGGGGGTCTGCATGGCAGATATCGGCTCGAGCACGACGGAGCTGGCGGTGTTTTTTGAGGGGTCGATTGCGCATACGGCGGTGTTGCCGATTGGTGGGGATCACTTTACGAATGACCTTGCGGTTGGGCTGCATGTGACGGTTGAGGAAGCGGAGTATCTGAAGAAAGTTTATGGGCATTGCGTGGTGACGGCGGTGCCTCAGTTGAATGAGATTGAAGTTGGGGGGAACCTTGCGATCTCCGGTGGGCAGCCAGCGCGGATGGTCCGGCAGCGGTTTCTTGCGGAGATTCTGGAGCCGCGGGCGCGAGAGTTGTTTACGATGCTGCGGGACAATCTGCGCAACGGCGGCGTGCTGGAGGCGCTTGGCGCGGGTTGTGTGTTGACCGGAGGCGGCGCGACCATGGCTGGGCTGCTGGATAATGCGGAGAGTCTGCTGCGGGTGCCGGCGCGGGTGGGGTATCCGGTGCCTTTGTCGCGAATGCCTGCGGAGTTGGCTACCCCGGAGTTTGCGGTGGCGATTGGGATGCTGCTGTATACGCACCGGACGCAGGTACGGCGGGCTAGTGAAGAGCAGGGGTTGCGGGCGAAGTTGAAGGCGATTTTTGCCGGTAGTTTTTAGCTTTGGCCGACTCTCTTCGGCGATGCAGCTGAACCCGCCAGCAATCCGCCATCGATGTTGAGTTCGGTTCCGGTGATGTAGGTGGCCTCATCGGAAGCGAGTAAAACTGCTAAGGCTGCAACCTCGTCGGCACGACCGAACCGCTGCAACGGAGTGTCCTTGACGATGGCCTGCATACGGTGCTCGCGGTCTTCGCCGCTGCCCAGCATCGGCTCCCACATCGGGGTGAGGATGGCAGCTGGATGAATGGAGTTGCAACGAACCTTCCACCCTTGTTCCGCGGCATATAGCGCCACTGTTTTGGTGTGATTGCGAATGGCGGCTTTGCTTGCAGCATAGGCTGCGGCTGCCGGAACCCCGACCAGGCCTGAGCGAGACGAGATATTGATGATCGATCCGGCTTGCTGAGAGCGCATGGCCCGCAGAGCATGCTTGCAACCAAGGAACGTTCCGTCGAGGTTGGTAGCAAGGACAGCACGCCAGTCTGCCAGAGCTGCGTGTTCAGGGTCGTGTGGCACCGTGGTGCCTTCGAAGCCGGTAATTCCGGCATTATTCACGATTGCGTCGAGCTTGCCGTGCTCGCGAAGAATGTGATCGAGCACGGCGGTCCACTCTGCCTCTTGCCGCACGTCCAGACGGTAGTATTCGGAAGAGCCTCCCAGCGTCGCTGCAAGCTCGCGGCCAGTCTCGTCGGCGATGTCCGTGATGGCGACCCACGCTCCTTCAGACACGAAGGCCCGAGCTATTGCTGCACCAATGCCTGCCGCGGCACCTGATACTAACGCTACTTTTCCCTTTAGCCGATCCATGCGCCGATTCTTTCATTCCTGACGACGGTCAATGTCTGAAGAAAACAAAAAATCCGACTTGACAGATTTTGTATTTAACACTATGGTTATTTAACCAAGAGGTTGAATACGGTATGACAGACCAAATTAGTTCGACATTTGCAGCACTTGCCGATCCGACGCGCAGGGCGATTCTGGCGCGGCTGGCCCTGGGGGAGACTTCGGTTACAGAATTGGCTGAGCCGTTTGAGATGAGTATGCCGGCGGTTTCGAGGCATTTGAAGGTGTTGGAGAAGGCGGGGCTGATTGCGCGCGGTCGGGAGGCGCAGTGGCGGCCCTTGCAAGTTGAAGGCGGAGCCGTTGAAGCAGGCAGCGGATTGGCTGGACGAGTATCGCCGGTTCTGGGAGGAGAGTTTCGATCGTTTAGACGAGTACCTGAAGACTTTGCAGGCGAAGGAGAAGACACATGCCAGCAAAAAGAAATGACATCGATGAAGAGAGCGCGGTTGAGCGGGAGATTGCTTTTACGCGAGTGATATTAGCCTGGGTCCTGGTTCTGGTGATTCTTTTCTGGATCACCTCGACCCCTTCGCCGACTGAGAGTTCGTCGGTCCAGTTTTTGATTCGCGGGAGTTTTGGGGGAGGCGCCGGTTCCGCGGAAAGCGGAGCTGAATGCGAGGAGGGTACGGAGGTGATTCGTACGTCTCAAGCGGTGGCGCAGGACTTCAATGCGCCGCACGCGATGGTTGAGCCGCAATCTGTCATATGGACGGATCCGAAGCAGGTGGCGCTGTTGTTGGGGTCAAAGAGAATTACGGCCATGCTCGAGAGAGGCGGGCCGGCACGGCAGTTTGAGATGATGGCGACCTTTGCGGAGGAAGGCAAGCCGCGACTTACGATGCGGATGTTCTCTGTGCCGGCTGAGGGGCGCGAAGAGAACGTGCGCGAGTAGAGCTCGATTGAGGGCGGAAGAGCCGTATGACGAGCAGTAGCGGCCGTAGCGTCATAGGCGAGCTTCGATCGGTTGGACCGTTGCACCTGCAGACATTACCTGCGAAGGAGACAAGAAGCATGCCAGAAAAAATAATCGACGTCATCGAGAGTACAGCTGATAGGGAGATTGCTTTGACGCGGGTCTTTGACGCTCCGCGCAGGATGGTGTGGGAGGCGTGGACCGATCCGAAGCAGTTGGTGCTGTGGTGGGGGCCGAGGGGCTTTACTACCACGATCGACGAGATGGACCTGCGTGCGGGCGGCGTGTGGAAGCTGGTGATGCATGGGCCTGACGGAACGGATTATCCGAACAAGAGCATCTTTACGGAGATTGTGCCGTATGAGCGGCTGCGGTACAGGTTGAGCGGTGGCAAGCGGGGCGGACCGGCGGCGCAGTTTGAGATGACGGCGACGTTTGAGGACGACGGCGATAAGACCCGGCTCACGATGCGGATGGTCTTCGCGTCGGCAGAGGCGAGGGACGAGAATGTGCGGGTGTACGGCTCAATTGAGGGCGGAAAACAGACGCTGGAGCGGCTGGCGGAGCACCTGTCCGCACGTTTCTCTGCGAAAACGAATGGAGGAATGCGATGAGTACAGCAACAGTGTCACCGAAGGTGGCAGCGCAACATGAGCTGCATATTACGCGGGTGTTCGATGCTCCGCGCGAGCTGGTGTGGAAGGTGTGGACTGATCCGGAGCATATGAAGCATTGGGCTGGGCCGCGTCAATTTGAGGCGAGAGATATTGAAAACGATCCGCGGCCGGGAGGAAAGTGGCGGCTTCGCCTGCATACCGATGGCTTCGACATTGGCGACGGAGAGCTGAAGAAATTTGATCTGTGGCAAGGGGGTAAAAACCTTGAGGTGGTCGAACCGGAGCGGTTGGTTTACACGTTCAAGTGGGAAGATAACCCCGGTCTCTCGGCGATTGTTGAGACGGTGATCACGATCGCGCTTGAGGAGCATGACGAAAAGACGACGATGAACTTCCACCAGGCGTTCTTCGTAACCGATAAAGACCGCGATGGACATATGCGGGGATGGAACAGCAGCTTCGACAAGCTGGCCGATTATCTGGGGCAGCTACAGACGGGCGACGGACAGACAAAGGAGGGGCGGCGTGGGAAACAGTAGCGTACTGGAGGCGGGGCTGCTTGAAGTCAGCCTTACGAGACGGATTGCGGCGGCGCCGGAGTTTGTGTTTCGGGCGTGGATTGACGCGAAGCATCTGGCGGAGTGGTGGGGGCCAAAGGGATTTACTAACCCTGTTTGTGAAGTGGACCCGCGTGTCGGCGGGGCGATTCGAATTCACATGCGTGCGCCGGATGGGACGGTGTATCCGATGACCGGGAGGTTTGTGGAGATCGACAGGCCGCACCGGCTGGTGTTTTTGACGGCGGCCCTTGATGGTGAAGGGAAGGCGATGTTCGAGATTCTCAACACGGTTATCTTTACCGCTGTCGATGAGGGAACGGAGATATCGCTGGTTGCTCGCGTGACTAGTTCGACTCCGGCTGCTCCGCAGTTCCTTGCCGGGATGTCGCAGGGCTGGAGCCAGAGTCTGGACCGGCTTGCGGCGTTGGCTGTTCGGCTTTGAATGCTTGCGCTGGTGGACTGTCCTTCGGGATCAGGACGCCAGCGCGGCTTCGAGGTTTCCGTCGATGTGGAGAATGGAGTCGGTGTGGGTCAGTTTGAGGACGTCGAGGACCCTGGCGGCGGGGGCAACGAGACGGAGCTGGCCGCCGCGGACTTTCATGTTGCCGTAGAGGATCATGAGGGCGCCGAGGCCGGCGCTGTCGATGAATTCGACGCCGGATAGATCGAGGATGAGTCTTTCGACGCCGTTGTCTGTGGTGTCGGTGATCTTTGATTCGATCTCGCGCAGGCGCATGCCGAGGGTCATGCGTCCGGTGAGCCGGAAGACGGCAGTCATTGGATCAAGGCGTTCTAATTCCGCTTCGAGAATCATTGGGCAAAGTTTCTCCTGTGTGCCTGCAAGCATATCTCAGGTTGCGCTGTGGGCCTTGTGATTCTTGAACTGAGATTGCGTTGGTCTTTGCGAAGGCGTTGCCGGCGTTGCGCGGGAGGGTGCTGAACCATTGATGGTACGGGTCGTGGAAAACGAATGTCGTCGGTGGGGCGAGGAGGTGTGAGAATTAAAAAACCTTAAGGAGTACCTGCTGCCATGCCGAATCTGCCCAACGACGACCTTCGTATTCACTATCACGACGAGATTCCGCACGGAGCGCGGATCAAGGTGATTGGTGTGGGTGGCGGCGGGAATAACGCCGTCAATCGCATGATCGCGGCGAATGTGGTGGGGGTCGAGTTTATCGCGGCGAATACGGATGTGCAGGCGCTGCAGATGTCGAACGCACCGGTGAAGCTGCAGCTTGGGGTGAAGCTGACGAGCGGGCTGGGCGCGGGGGCGAATCCGGATGTGGGACGACGGGCGGCGCTTGAGGATTCGGACAAGATTATCGAGGCGCTTGAGGGCGCGGACATGGTGTTTGTGACGGCTGGACTGGGCGGCGGGACGGGGACGGGCGCTGCTCCGGTGATTGCGAGCCTGGCGAGTGAGATGGGCGCGCTGACGGTGGCGGTGGTGACGCGGCCGTTTGCGTTTGAAGGCAAGCGGCGGATGATGCAGGCCGAGCGCGGGCATGCAGGAGCTGCTGGAGTCGGTCGATACGGTGATCGTGATTCCGAATGAGAAGCTGCTGGCGGTGGCGAAGGATGCGGGATTCTTTGAGAGCTTCCGGATTGCGGACGATGTGTTGCGGCAGGGCGTGCAGGGGATCTCGGACATCATTACGATTCCGGGCGTGATCAATCGCGACTTCGCCGATGTGAAGACGACGATGGCGGGGATGGGCTACGCGGTGATGGGGACGGCGATGCGGACGGGCGCGAATCGCGCGGTGGAGGCTGCGATGGCTGCGATGGCTTCGCCGCTGCTGGAGGCGGGTGCGATCGATGGGGCGCGGGGCATTCTGATCAACATTACGGGATCGAGCAGTCTGAAGCTGAGCGAGGTGAATGAGGCTTCGAGGATTATTCAGAATGCGGCGCATGAGGATGCGAATATTATCTTTGGCGCGGTGCAGGACGAGACCGATGGGCGATGAGGTGAAGATCACGGTGATCGCGACGGGCTTCAAGCAGCAGGAGATGCCGCAGCGGCGGGAGCGAATGCTGGCGGAGTCGACACTGCCGACGATGCGGTATGACGTGCCGATTCAACCGCGGGTGGTGACGCCGCGGCCGACCCCGCGATTTGCCAGTGAGCCGGAACTGGAGCTGTCGAGTTCGCCGGTCATTGAAGGGAAGGAGAAGACTGCGAGTGGGGGGCATGATGCTGCTCCAGAGTTAGTTCCGGTGAGGGCTTCCGTGTTTGACGACGACTTCTTCCGGACTTCGTCGACGCGTGACGAGATGGTCTTTGAGGGGATTAGGATGGAGGGTGGATTGCATGAGCGGGGTCCAATCTCTGGCACTGGGCGTGTCAAAGATGAGGAAGTTCGCATACTAACGGAAGATGTTTTCCCTGTGGAGGCCGCAGCCCGCGTGCCTTTTGGGGGGACTCCAGAGGCGGCAGTCAATCATGCTGAACCGGACGAATTGGACATTCCGGCGTTTCTTCGACGCGGAAATGGATGAATCTATTACTATTTGGGTAACGCTACCCGAAAGTGGCACGCTGCGTGCGTGGAGAATGTAGTTAAATAAAGGCTCCATCGACGGTAGATTTCGGGTCGATGGCAGTTCGATTGCAATCACATCATCAAGAGGTAACCCGCCAGTGTCGCGATTAGTCTCTCTTAAGGTTTCTGCCGCTGTTCTCTTCTGCCTGGTATTAGGTGCCGGAGTGGGGGCGAGTGCGGCAACGATTACGACCGGCAAGCTCAAGCGTCACTCAGCAGGCACGACGAAGGTCGCTACGAAGGTGACGGCGCACACTTCTTCGCATACGGGCGTGAAGAGCGCGGGGGCGAAGACGGTTGGGACACATTCCGCGACCACCAAGGTTGTGGCGCATGGGCATGGGGCTCGTCCTACGCTTGCAGTGCGACGGACGCGGTATCGCGAGCATTTTTCTGCCAGCTCGTTTGCGGACAATCTGACGCTCGGCGATGTGACGGAGGGCGAGGACCCGGTGGTTCGCGCCGCGGCGATTGAGGCGCTGGGCAACATGAATGGTACGGCGATCGCGATCGACCCTTCGACGGGGCGGATTCTGGCGATGGTGAATCAGAAGCTGGCGCTATCGCGTGGGGCCGAGCCCTGTTCGACGATTAAGCTGACGGTGGCGCTGGCAGCGCTGGAAGAGGGAATTGTACGGCGCGATACGCCGGTGAATCTGGGCGGCCGATACCACATGACCATGACCGAAGCCCTGGCTCACTCGAACAATCTTTATTTTGAGACGCTGGGAAGACAGCTGGGATTTGAGCGCGTGAAACGTTACGCGAATGAGTTTGGGCTTGGAGAATTGGCGGGATATCACATTCAAGGGGAGCAATTAGGGACGTATCCGGATGAGGAGCTGCCGGCGGCGCTGGGCGGCGTGGGACGGATGTGCTCTTTTGGGGAGAGCGTTTCGATGACTCCGCTGCAGCTGGGAGCACTGGTGGCCGCGATTGCGAATGGAGGAACTCTCTATTACCTGCAGCATCCGGAGAGCTCGCTGGATGTGGCTACGTTTGAGCCGAAGGTGAAACGGACGCTCGATATCGCTCCGCTGATTCCGGAGATCTCGGTCGGCATGCAGGGTGCGGTGCAGTATGGGACGGCACGGTCGCTGCGGGCTAACTTCAGCCAGTTTCCGGTGATGGGCAAGACGGGCACGTGCTCGAACAACGGGACGCGGTTTGGGTGGTTCGGGTCTTATGCGGATACTCCGAATGGGCGGATCGTTACGGTGTTTTTCCTTGAAGGCGGCCGGCCCACGTTTGGACCGAAGGCGGCCGAGCTGACGGGCGAGTTCTACCGGTCGCTGTGGGATAAGAGCTATTTCCTGCAGAAGACGGTGGTGGCGGCTGACGGCGCCATGGGTGGTATTGAATAGGCTCAAGGTAAGCCGATTGGGTTCGCCGTCAAGTGTTCTCGATAGAGATTCCTACAGGGGTCGTCCGAGGCTTGGCTCGTTGACAATTTTCTGCATCTGATTGGAGAGACGGGCTCAGGTTGCTATTCGAGCTTGGCCTGTGTGGGCCCCCATGGGCTTACCGCGTTCTTGGCTTGCGCTGCGGAATCGCGTAGAAGGGAACCATGAACATTTTAACGGCAGAGGAGATGGGTGCAGTCGATCGGCGCACCGCGGAAGAGTTTGGGGTTCCGCTCGAGTCGTTGATGGAGCGCGCTGGGAATGCTGTGGCAATGTTCTGCCTGCGGCAGTATCGTTCCGATCCGGGCGCGGTTGTGCTTTGCGGTAAAGGAAACAACGGGGGGGACGGATTTGTCGCGGCGCGGAGGTTGGCGCAGGCGGGGTGGTTCGTGCGGGTGGTTCTGCTGGGGCGGACGAAAGATGTGGCGGGCGAGGCTGCGATGGCATTGCAGCGGCTTCGGGAGGAGGCTTCGGCTGTCATTGTGGAAGAGGCTCTGGATGAAGTTGGGTTGACGGCCTGCCTGCCGGTGCTCAAGGATGCGGAGTTGTTGATCGATGCGGTGGTGGGAACAGGGTTCAAGCCACCTCTGCGAGGACTGGCTGCTTTGCTGCGGGAGATGGTGGAAGGGCTCGATACACCGATGGTGGCGGTGGATCTGCCATCGGGGTGGGATGCGAATTCGATGGAGCAGACCGCTGAGGAATCGTTTCGGGCGGACGCGGTGGTTACGTTTACGGCGCCGAAGCTGGCGCATATGTTTGGACATCTGACGCGGAATGAAAAGACTGGCGGGACATTTGGGCCGGTGGTGGTGGCGGAGATTGGATCGCCGGAGCAGGCGGTGGTTTCGACGGGCGGGCTGACGTGGACGGGTGCGTCGAAGGTGTTGGCGGAGAAGGCTCGCGACGTGAACTCGAATAAGGGCAAGTTTGGGCATGTGCTGGTGATCGGGGGAAGTTACGGGAAGGCTGGAGCGCCGGCGATGGCGTCGCTTGCGTGCCTGCGGACGGGAGCGGGTTTGGTGACCGCGGCGGTGCCGAAGAGCATTGTGGATACGGTGGCGGGGATTACGCCTGAGTTGATGATGGTGCCTCTGGCGGAGGGGACGAAGGGCGCGGTGTCGTTCAAGAATCTGGACGGGGCCAAGCTGGATGCGCTAGTGAAGCAGATCAGCGTGGTGGCGGTGGGCCCTGGTTTGTCGACGGAGGGGGATGCGCCGGCGTTTGCGCGGCAGGTGGTGGAGAAGACTACGGTGCCGGTGGTGATCGACGCGGATGCTTTGAATGCGTTTGCGGGGAAGGCGGATCTTCTGAATGGCAAAGGAAGGGTGCTGGTGTTGACGCCGCATCCGGGTGAGATGGCGCGGCTGGCAGGGTTGACGGTGAAGGAGGTTGAGGCGGATCGGGTGGGGTTGGCACGGCGGTTTGCTACGGAACATAACCTGACGCTGGTGTTGAAAGGATGGCGGACGCTGGTGGCGCATCCTGACGGTTCGATTGCGGTGAATACGAGTGGGAATCCGTCGATGGCAAAGGGTGGAAGCGGAGATATCCTGACGGGAATCGTGGCGGGGATGCTGGCGCAGTTTCCTGGCGATGTGGTTCGCGCAGTGGAGACGGCGGTTTACCTGCATGGGTTGGCGGGTGACTTTGCTGCTCGTGCGATGGACGAACATACCGTACTTGCAACTGATACGGTTACACATCTTTCCGATGCGTTCCGATACCGGGTGACGGATGAGGATGGGTTGACCTGGATCTGCGGACTGCGGGGATGAAGGAGAAGCGGTTCAAGACGCGGAGTGAGGCGGGGACGCTGGCGATGGGAGAGAGGGTGGCGGAGATGCTGCTGCCTGCTCCGAAGCTGATTGTGCTGCGGGGAGATTTAGGCGCGGGGAAGACGACGCTGGTGAAGGGAGTTGCGGCGGCGCTGGGTGCGGCGGAGGCGGAGGATGTGACCAGTCCGACGTTTACGCTGGTGCATGAGTATGTGGGGCGGAAGGTGCGGCTTTATCATCTCGATCTTTACCGGCTGGAGACGGAGCGGGAGTTGTTGACGCTGGGGCTGGAGGAGATGGCGGAGCAGCCGGATGCGCTGGTGCTGGTGGAGTGGGGGGAGAAGTTTCCGAGCATTGTGGGGCGGGCGGATGGAGAGATCGCAATCGAACACGCGGGTGGGGATGAGCGGTTGTTTCTGGTGCGGGTCAGGGCGTAGCGCAGGTCGTCGTCCGGACAACAAGGGCGGGTTATTTGCTGCGGCCGGTGTAGCGGTAGATGGCGCACTCTTCGTCGCCGGTAGAGCCGTATTCTTTTTGCTGGGCGATGGCGGCTAGATCGGCGGCGTGGTCCTCGGGGGACATGGCGACGGGGCCGAGGAAGAGGCGGGTGAAGGCGGGATGCTGGTCGAGAATCTTGCGGCACTCGGCGTTGACGTAGAGGAGGTCGAAGGCTGGTGAGGGAGAACCTGTCTTCTTTGCGAAGCGGGCTTCGATGCGGCGGAGAAAAAGCTTGAGAACCGGAGCCTCGAAGGGATGGAAGAGGAAGGCGAGGGTGGGGGTGCGGGGGAGGTCGAAGGTGAGGACGTCCTGCTCGTAGAGGCGGATGGGGGCGAGGGGCGGGGCGGTGGCGTCGGCGGCGTGGGCGGCGAGCCAGTGGTCGAGATTGCGCTGCGCGGTGTCGGCGAGAGCGGGGTTGAGTTCGATGCCGATGACCTGGTGGAAGGGAAGCTCGCTGGCGACGAGCATGGCGCGGCCTTTGCCGGCACCGATGTCGATGAAGGTGTAGTGGGAGATGGGGTGGGGTGGGGTGGTGGCGCGCCAGAGGTCGATGAGGGTGCGGAGGATGCTGGGGGCGACGCCGTAGTAGGCGGTGACGTGGGAGTCGTTGGGGTGGCCGGTGATGAGGTTGCCGGCGGCGATGAGGCCGCTGGTGTCGACGCCGTGGATCTGGTCGAAGGGGTGCTGCGGCGGCGGTGGGGCCGGCATGACTAGCGGGGCTTTGGGTTTTCGTGTCGGCAAGATGTTCTCAGCGGATCTGGATGAGGTTGGGGTTGCCTTCGAGGCCGAGGGTTTTGCGGCCGGCGGGGGTGATGCTGAATGGAGTCCATGCGGGTTGGTCGAGAAGAGTGATGGTGGTGTGGCTTACGGTTTCGAGGCCGGCGAGGCGGTTTGCGATCTGGGCGCGGAGGTGGGCTTCGGCGGCTTCGTCTTTTTGTGTGGGGGTGAGTTCGATGCGGATTTTGTGTTTTTGGGGGACGCCGGGGATGTGGGTGCCGGGGGCCTCGAGGTCGGGGGTGACCGCGATGGAGCGGATGAGGCCGAGGTCTACGATGTTGCAGGGGAGGACGGGGTCGTAGCAGTCGCGGAGCGCGAGGAGGATGTCGGACTCGGTGAGCATGCTGGTTTGATGATATCGGGTGTCACGAGATGCGGCGGCGAAGAGGTGCTAGAGTGGCGGCATGAAGATTGTGGCGAGTAATGAGCGTGGATGCAGGAAGGCTCCGGCTGATTGGTTTACCGGCGATGTGTGGGTGGATGACATTGTGACGGCGGCGGCGCCTTTGCGGCTGCAGGCGGTCTATGTGACGTTTTCGCCGGGGGCTCGGACGGCCTGGCATGCGCATCCGGTTGGGCAGGTGCTGCAGGTGGTTTCGGGACTGGGATGGGTTCAGCTGGAGGGGGAGGCGGCGCGGGTGATTCGGCCGGGAGATGTGGTGGTGATTGGGCCAGGGGAGAATCATTGGCATGGGGCTGAGGCGGCCCACACGATGGTGCACCTGGCGATGCACGAGCCGGATGAGTCGGGGAAGACCGTGGTCTGGGGGCGGAAGGTGACGGATGAGGAGTATGGGGCTGCGGGGTGATGCCCCCCCACTCCGTCAAATGTGTGCAAAGTCTTCCATTCAGATACTTTAGGTTTGGACTTGCCCGGATGAACTATGGTTGATGTTTGTGATGGGGGCGTCTCCCCGGGGCTTGTTTGTCAAGTTTCGGATGCAGGATTCGGTAGCGACGACAAGAACAGCCTATTCCCGCGGGGTGACAGCCAAGGACAGGGGGGAGTGCAACGGCTCTGTGGCCGGTAGACGGTTTACATCCCACCCTTCGCGATGAGACTGCGAAGGATGGGGCACCAGCTTGGTTGTGGCTGGTGGACGACGAACAAGTGCAACAGCAGGTCCTCCGCCTTCGGCGAAGGATGACAACTAAAAAGCAAAAGCAAAAGCAAAGGCATGCAACGGCAAAAGCAAATACGGGTGTTCTTCCCCATTCGACTTCGCTCAGGGTCAGAATGACACGCGGGTGGCTTTGGTTGATAGTCGGAGGAAGGTTAGTTTTTGCGTTCGACGAGGTATTGGGCGAGGGATTTTAAGGGGGTGGCGGCGGGGCCAAAGCCGCCGCCAAAATCGCCCGGCCCTGTGGCGTCCAATGCGGCGAAGGCGTCGGCTATGAGCTCTTCGGCGTCTTTGAGGGAACGGTCGATGCCGTAGACGGCGGGCCAGGTGGCTTTGGTTGTGGCGGTGTCCTTGCCGGCTGTTTTGCCTAGTTCTTCGGAGCTTTGCGTCATGTCGAGGACGTCGTCGACGATCTGGAAGGCGAGGCCGGCCTTTTCGCCGAAGGTGCGCAGGCGGGCGATGGTGTCTTCGTCGGTGCCGCATTCGGGACCTAAAACAGAGTTCGTTGAACCACGGTCACGTTCTTTCAGCAGCCCGAGCGCGTATAGGCCGCCGGAGACGATGCTGGTGGTGATGAGGGCTCCGGTTTTTGCGCGGTGGATGGATTCGACTAGTTCGGCGGTGGGTTCGACACCTTC
Organism: uncultured Acidobacteriaceae bacterium; assembly: GCA_963838555.1. Taxonomy (GTDB): domain Bacteria; phylum Acidobacteriota; class Terriglobia; order Terriglobales; family Acidobacteriaceae; genus Edaphobacter. The sequence goes on from CAWIRK010000004.1 coordinate 167,393, forward strand.
CGATTCGATGTCCATGACTTGTCCGCCGATCATGCCGGGCGGGAGTTTGGTCGCGAGATCGCCGACGCGGCCTACGCCGGTGCCTATGGCGAGCGAAACTTCGCGGAGGATGACGACTGTGGTGGCGGGTGGCGCGGGGAGTTGGGCGATGGTTTGGAAGGCGAGGGTCTGGAGGGCGTCGCCGGCGAGGATGGCGGTGGCTTCGCCGAAGACTACGTGGCAGGTGGGTTTGCCGCGGCGAAGGTCGTCGTTGTCGAGGGCGGGCAGGTCGTCGTGGATGAGGGAGTAGGTGTGGATCATCTCCAGGGCGGCGCCGAGGTCGGCTGCTCCGGCTGGGATTTCTGTACCGCCTGCGACCATCCGGGCGGCTTCCATGCAGAGGATGGGACGGAGGCGTTTGCCGCCAGCGAAGATGCTGTGACGCATGGCGCGGTGGATGGAGTGGGGCAGGGTGTCGGGTGAAGGCAGGAGGCGTTCAAGGGCAGCGTCGGTGAGTTGTACGCCGGATTGCAGCAGGGTTTTTACGTCGGGATGCATGTGGAGTTGATGATAAATGCAGGGTGTAGGGAATAGGGATGTAGGGAGTAGCAAACTCTTAGAGCGCTGAGACTATCTTGTTCCGCGACTTTGTTCTGCGACGCGAGAGGGAGAGTGCAAGAAACGTGAGGGATGCGAGGGAGAGGATGTCTCCGACGGTCTGGTCCATGGTTTGGGCGTAGTGGATGTCGATGGTGGAGGGGCCGGCGGGGATGGGGATGGCGATGAGGCCGTCGTCGCGTTGGAGGTGGTTGGTGATGGGGGTTCCGTTGCGGGTGATACGCCAGGTGGGATAGTCGCGGAGGTTGAGGATGAGGTCTTCGGGTGTTTGGGAGTTCACGGTGAGGTGAGCGGGTGCGGGACCGGGGCTGGTGTTTGCGGGAGCTTTGGCGTTGGGGTCGGGTGAGAGCCAGTAGGCGGGGTCGGTGGGGGCGAGGGAGTCGTTGTCGGCGGTGGTTGGGGTGTATTCGTCGGTGGGCTCGGTGCCTTGGTTGGATTGGAAGAGGGCGAGGCGGGCTTGTACGGTGTCTTCTTCGTCGCAGGGTCTGGTGGAAGAACTGGTAAGCGGGGTAGGTGAAGGCTGCGGCGAGGATGAGGGTAATGGCTGCGGTGGTGGCGGGCTTCAGATTTAGGGAGCGGAGAGCGATGGCGATGGTGATGGTGAGGATTGCGGCGAGAATGGCGGTGAGCCGCCAGGGAAATTGGAGGAAGGCTAGTTCGGGGGCGTGGGTCCAGATTGGGGTGGTGAGGGGGGTTAGGAGGAGGGTGATGGTGATGGTGAGGATGGTGAGTGGGAGGAGGATGTTGGGTGGTATTTGTACATCCCACGCTTCTCCACCCCAGCGAGCAAAAGCGCCGGCCGGGGGCCCCGGTTTGCGGTGAGACTGCAAAGGATGGGGCACCCGGGCTTTGTTGGCTTAGGAAAAGCGCGAGGAGGGTGACTGCTGTGGCTACGATCATCGCCAGAGCGATGAGGGAGGCGGTGTGGAGGACTTGATCGTGGAGGACGTCGCCGGTGTGGTGGAAGAGGAAGTTGTCCTGGATGCGCATGTCGGGGATGATGGCCATGGCGATCTGGACGTAGCGGCGTTGGTAGGCGGCGGGGAGGATGTAGAAGGCGGCCAGACCGAGGCCTAGGGCGGTTCCGGCGATGGCGTTCAGGGTTAGTTGGAGTGAGGTTTGGGGTGTGGTGGTGGAGATGTTGGCATGGGCGGGAGCGGTCGCGCTGGCGCGCGATGCCCACATCTCAGAATCGAGATATGGGGCACCCGAATTTGTGGCGATCCCGTCGTTCGATGCGACGGGTGGAACTAGGTTTGAGGAGTCGGTGATACTCAGCTTTCTGGCGCTCAGGTTGTTCGATGCCATGTGTGGACGTTGGTTTGAGGAGTTGGTGGCTAGGCGGATTAGGGTGAGGAGGGCGAGGGCGTAGCAGGACATGACTGCGGCGGGGGCGTTGGTTAGCCAGAGGAGGGCGATGGGGATGGCGATGCGGGGGATGGTGACTTGCTCGCGCAGGATGGCCTGGAGGAGGAGGGGGATCCAGGCGGCGGCTAGGAGTTCGGCGTAGGCGGTGCGCTCGTAGGCGGTGAAGAGCATGTAGGGGTTGACGGTGTAGAGCACGGCGGCTATGAGTGCGGCCGTTGGGGTGGTGAAGTCGCGGGCGAGGCGGTGCAGGGCGAGGCCTGCGGCGGTGAGAGAGAGCCAGGTGTAGGCGATGGGGGTCCATGTCCAGGGGAAGAGGAGGCCGAGGATGGCGCCGATGGTCCAGGAGAGGGGTGGGTAGAAGACGAAGCGGGGTTCGCCGGCGTTGTATGCGGGAGTGTAGGCCCATTGCGGGTGCAGGTTGCCGTGGGTGAACTGGCGGGCGGCTTCTAGCCAGTTGAGGAGGTGGAAATCGAAGTCGTGGCCGCAGGAGCAGCCGTTGATGAGGAGCGGGATGATGGCGAGGAATGCGGCTACTGGGATGAGGAGATAGGGTAGCCGGTCTCGCTGCATGGAGTGAGTATCGCAGATGCCTTTGTTGGCTGGGATGGAGCGTGGATGGGGTCAGAATTGGCGGGAGCGGTCGCGCCTTCTTCACCGCATCGAGCAAGAGCGCTTGACGGGGACCCCGATTCGCCCGATGCCCACATCTCAGAATCGAGATATGGGGCACCCGGCCCAGGATGACACTTTTATTTTGTTGAGAGGGAGCAGACGGCAAGAGCAGCAGGTGTGTTCGTCAGCGGATGGGTTTTGCCATCTCGTACTCGATCACCGCGGGATCGTTGGGGTAGGGCCCGGTGTGGCCGGTGGCGGCGAAGCCGAGGCGCTGGTAGAAGGCGATGGCGGCGAGGTTGGTGCTGGTGACCATGAGTTGAAAGGTGTGGACTCCCGTGGCGCGCGCCCAGGATTCGATGGCCTCGACGAGGAGACGGCCGGTGCCGGTGCGACGATGCCCGGGCGCGACCCACATGCCGACGAGTTCCGCGTGTTGCGGGTTCTCCACTTTGAGGAAGGCAGCGGCGAGGCCGCAGTACTCATCCAGATAGTGTGCGAGGTAGCCGATGGAGCGTGGGGTGTAGAGATTGGCGGCGCGCTGCTGCCAGTCGGCGTCGGAGAACTGAGACTCCCGGGCAAAGGTGCTGCCGAAGGCGCTGGGGGCGTCCAGCAGAGCGCTTAGGCGGACTTCTTTGTAACTGGAGGCCAGTGACGGAGTGATCTGGTGGAGAGTGGGCATGAAGATTAGTGGGCTCCGGCGGGGGCTTTGCCGGGTTTTACTTTTTTGAAGAGCCAGACGATGCCGACGCAGAAGAAGCAGAGGAGGGAGAGCCAGCGGAAGACGTCGACGAAGGCCCAGTTGGAGGCCTGGCGCTGAAGCTCCTGTAGAGGCGGGCCTGGGCGGGGTCGAGCGGCGTTGGCTTTGCCGAAGTATCCGGTGAGAGAGCGAGTCAGGTCGCTGAGGGAGTTCTGGAATTGCTGGCCGGTGCGGGGGACGGAGTTGATGATCTCGTTCTGGTGGACGGCGCTGCGGCGGGTGAGGAGGGTTTGGGCGATGGAGATGCCGATGGAGCCGCCGATGTTGCGCATGAGGTTGAAGAGGCCGCTGGCGTTGCCGATTTGTTTGTTGTCGAGCGTGCCGTAGGCTGCGGTGCTGATGGGGACGAAGACAAAGCTGAGGCCGAAGCCGGTGATGAGGATGGGCACGAGAAGGGTGGTGGGAGAGAGGTCGAGGGTGACGTTGCCGAAGTAGAGCGTGGTGAGGCCGAAGGTGAAGAAGCCGAAGGTGAGGAGCCAGCGCGGATCGACCTTGTTGGACAGGTAGCCGATGATGGGCATGCCGCAGATGGCTCCGATGCCGCGAGGTGCGACGACGAGGCCGGCGGTGAAGGCGGTGTAGCCGAGGAGCTCCTGATAGAAGAGCGGCAGGACGGTGACGGTGGAGTAGATGCCGATGCCGAACATGAAGATGAGGATGGAGCCGATGAGGAAGTTGCGGTCTTTGAGGACCTTGAGGTCGACGATGGTGTCTTTGTCGCGCCAGCAGTGCCAGCAGAAGTAGATGAAGGAGGTGATGAGGAAGAAGGTGGCCCAGCGGATCCAGGTGGCGCCGAACCAGTCGTCCTCCTGGCCCTTGTCGAGGATGACCTGGAGGCAGCCGGTCCAGATGACGAGGGCGGCGAAGCCGTAGCGGTCGAGCGGGGCGACCTTGGTTTTGCTGATGTAGGGGGGATCGAAGATGAAGCGGTTGATCATGAAGAGGGCGAGGATGCCGATGGGGATGTTGATGTAGAAGGCGTAGCGCCAGGAGTAGGTGTCGGTGAGCCAGCCGCCGAGGGTGGGGCCGAGGACGGGAGCGACGACGACTCCGAAGGCGAAGACGGCCATGGCGGCTCCGCGTTTTTTGGGTGGGAAGGATTCGAGGAGGATGGCTTGGGAGAGCGGCTGGAGGGCTCCGCCGCCGGCGCCCTGGATGACGCGGGCGAGGAGCATGATGGGAAGGGTGGGGGCGGCTCCGCAGGCGAAGCTGGCGACGGTGAAGATGGCGACGCAGGACATGAGGAAGCGCTTGCGGCCGAAGCGGAGGGAGAACCAGTTGCTGGCGGGAAGGACGATGGCGTTGGCGACGAGATAGCTGGTGAGGACCCAGGTGGCTTCGTCGGTGGAGGCGGAGAGGGAGCCGGCGATGTAGGGGAGGGCGACGGAGGCGATGGCGGTGTCGAGCACCTCCATGAAGGTGGCGAGCATGACGGAGGCGGCGATCAGCCAGGGGTTGATGCCGTGGGAAGCTTCAGCGGATTGATCTGGAGGTGCGACTGCGGCTGAGGCCATGGGTGGTGGGCAACTCTTTCTTGTGGGAGTGATTGTCTCCTATGTAGAGCTGAAAAAGGGAGTAGAGGATGCCTTTTCCGCAGTGGAGCGACGAAAAGCGGCAGTCCCGTTCGTGCATGGGACTGCCGCCTGGTTTGTTGGTTGGTTTGTTGAGTTGGTTGATTTGGCCGGGAACGAGTCGCAGCGCTTAGTAGCCGCTGCGGCCGTTCGGGGCCGCCGTTTGGGAGACCGTGTGAGCGGCTCCGACCCTGCGGGCGGTGGGGGGGTGGCGGAGGGCTGGGATCTGGGTCGCTTCGATGCTCTGGGTAGGTCAGCGGGCTGGGCCACGGAACCGTCGGGGCTCAGGGAGCCGGTAACCGTTTGGGCTCTGGAGGGGCGGATGGAGGCATCAGCTGAATTGCAGCCGGACAGGAGGCCGGCGAGGAGGCCGGCGAGGCCCAAGGGAAGCCACTTTAATGAGGTTGCGTTTGGTGCGAGAGACGGGCAGAAAGGACATGAGCTAGGCTCCAAGGTGGTGCATGGTTGCTGCTTGAATTGAGGCAAGCGTACCGGGGGGCATCAGGAGCGACAATGACACCTTAGGCGTAGGTGGATTTGTGGTGGAAAAAGGGGCTTTGGAGGGTGGGTTGCTGTGGGCGCGTATTGATAATAAATGGTTTGTGCAGCGTGGGAACATAGCGGCTTTATCGGCGGTATCTTGAGCTGGATTAGCGGATAGGGGGTTTTGGCGATTTTGGAATTTTTGCGAATCGCTTTAGGGATAAGGTGCATCAGAATAGTTGACAGTAAGTGACTCAAGGTGAGATTCTTGAGCGCGGCTAAATATTTGAGGGGCAGTGAGCCCGGAATGGGGACTTGGGATGGGAAAAATTATCGGAATTGACTTGGGAACGACGAACTCGTGCGTAGCCGTGATGGAAGGCGGCGAGCCGAAGGTGATCCCGAACGAAGAGGGTGGCCGGACTACGCCTTCTGTCGTCGCGTTTACGAAGAGCGGGGAGCGGCTGGTGGGCCAGGTGGCCAAGCGGCAGGCGATTACGAACCCGGAGAACACGATCTACTCGATCAAGCGTTTTATGGGTCGCCGCTACAACGAAGTGAGCGATGAGTTGAAGATGGTGCCGTACAAGGTGGTGCCGAAGGGCGACAACATCGTTGTTGTGGCGCAGGGCAAGGAGTACACCCCGCCTGAGATCTCGGCGATGATTCTGCAGAAGCTGAAGAAGGCTGCAGAGGATTACCTGGGGACCTCGGTGAACGAGGCTGTGATTACGGTTCCGGCTTACTTCAATGATGCTCAGCGGCAGGCGACGAAAGATGCCGGCAAGATTGCTGGGCTTGATGTGAAGCGCATTGTGAACGAGCCGACTGCGGCTGCGTTGGCCTATGGCCTGGATAAGAAGAAGGACGAGACGATTGCGGTCTACGACTTTGGCGGCGGTACGTTCGATATTTCGATTCTTGAAGTTGGCGAGGGCGTGATCGAGGTGAAGTCGACCAATGGCGATACGCACCTGGGCGGCGACAATCTTGACCAGCGCATTGTGGACTGGCTGATCTCGGAGTTCAAGTCGGAGACCGGGCTTGACCTGCACTCGAAGGGCAACGAGATGGCGCTGCAGCGGTTGAAGGACGCGGCCGAGCGCGCGAAGATCGAGCTGTCGACGGCGCAGGAGACGGAGATCAATCTGCCGTTCATTACGGCCGATGCAAGCGGGCCGAAGCACCTGGTGCGGAAGCTGACTCGCGCGAAGCTGGAGATCGCTGGTCGATGACCTGCTGCAGAAGTCGATTGGACCCTGCAAGCAGGCGATGAAGGATGCCGGCGTTGACGCGAGCAAGATCGACGAGGTTGTGCTGGTTGGCGGTCAGACGCGTATGCCGAAGATCCAGCAGCTGGTGAAGGAGCTGTTCGGCAAGGAGCCGCATAAGGGTGTGAACCCGGATGAGGTTGTGGCGATCGGCGCCGCGGTCCAGGCTGGCGTGCTGGCGGGCGATGTGAAGGACCTGCTGCTGCTCGACGTGACTCCGCTGACGTTGTCGATTGAGACGATGGGCGGGGTGGCGACACCGATGATCAACCGGAACACGACGATTCCGACGAAGAAGACGGAGACGTTTTCGACGGCGGCGGACTCGCAGACCGAGGTTGAGGTGCATGTGCTGCAGGGCGAGACGGCCGATGGCGGCGCAGAACCGGACGCTGGGCAAGTTCAAGCTGGCGGGAATTCCTCCTGCTCCTCGTGGCGTGCCGCAGATCGAGGTTACGTTCGACATCGATGCGAACGGCATTCTGAATGTGACGGCGAAGGACAATGCGACGGGCAAGGATCAGAAGATTACGATCACGAGCTCGTCGGGCCTGAGCAAGGAAGAGGTTGAGCGGATGGCGAAGGATGCCGAGGCTCATGCCGCTGAGGACAAGGAGCAGCGCGAGGCGGTCGAGGCGCGCAATCAGCTGGATTCGCTGGTGTACAACGTCGAGAAGATGTTGAAGGAAGCCGGCGACAAGGTTGCGGATTCGGACAAGACTGAAGTCGAGACGGCTCTGACTGAGGCGAAGTCGACGCTCTCCGGCACGCCGAACGCGAGTGAGCTGAATGCAGCTAAGGATCGTCTAACTGCTGTGAGCCACAAGCTCGCCGAGGCGATGTACAAGGCGACTGCGGCTTCAGCGACGGCCAATGGTGCGACCGCAGGAAGCGGCGCGCCGGAAGAGCCGAAGAAGGACGAAGGTGTTATTGATGCAGAGTATGTCGACGTGGATGATAAGAAGTAAGTGTAATCCGTAAGTGTTTTGTCGACGTATTAAAGGTGAGGGGCGTTCCTGATCGGGTGCCCCTCATTTTTATCAAGTTAGATTGGGTGGATTGACGTGTAGAGTGCGACATATCACCCGGAAAGGTGTTGAAGTGAGTAGTAGTGACAGGCAGGACAGATACGCGGAGTTGCTTTGGCTGGAGAACCTGGAACTCAATCGATTGCTTGGAGGGAAAGCGATGACCGAGACGATGTGGAGATGTGACCAGGTACGCGCGGGACGGTTGTATAACCGGATGATGTTCGACACTCGCGAAGAGGCGGAGCAGTTTGTGCAGCGGATGCAGCAGATGGAGCCGGATCAGGTGTTTTCGATTGAGGCGATTGAAGCAAGGCAGGTCTGGAATTAAAAGCTGATACCGATGACACCGTTTGCAAGATAGACGGTTGTGATTCGGGCCTGGTTTTCTCGATAGCGAACGAGCTGTGAACGTTGTGGATTAATTTACAGACGGTGGCGACGGTGAGATGCCGTCGCCATTGTTTTCTGTTTTTCGGGAGGATGAGGGGCGCGATGCCGGAGGGCAATGAGATTCATCGCTGGGCGGAGCGGCACTTTGCTGCGTTCGGCGGCAGGGCCGTTCGAGTGGATGGGCCGCAGGGGCGGTTTACGGACACCGATGTGATCGCAGGAAGGAAGCTGCGGCGGGTGATGGCTGTGGGGAAGCACCTGGGGTATGACTTTGGGAAGGACCGGATTTTGCATGTGCATCTGGGGCTGCAAGGCGACTTTACGGAGGGCGCAGGGCCGCTGCCGGAGGTGCGCGGCGCGCTGCGTCTGCGGATGTGGAACGCGAAAGCGGTGAAGAAGCCTGCAGGACCGGATGCGAGCAAGCCGCATCGGTGGTACTCGGAGGATGACGGGACCGACAACCTTGCTCCGGAGACGATTGCATGGGTCGAGTTGCGGGGGCCGATGGATTGCTCGGTTTATACGCAGGAGATGTGGGAGAAGCTGCTGAAGCGGCTGGGGCCCGATCCGCTGAATGGCGATGGGCCGGAGAAGTTTGTTGAAAAGGTGAAGGCGAGCAGGAAGGCGATTGGTGAGTTGCTGATGGACCAGTCGGTTTCGGCCGGCGTAGGGAACATCTTTCGCGCGGAGCTGCTGTTTCGGGCGAAGCTGAATCCGTTTACGCCGGGTAGGGAAGTAGCGGAGAACACGCTGCGGTCGATATGGAAGGATGCGGGCATCTTAATGAAGGCAGCGATGGTCGACAGGCGGATCGTGACGACGAAGGCGTCGGACAGGCCGCATAAGAGGGGTCCCGTGCTGAAAGAAGAGGCGCATTATGTGTACAGGCGGCAGGGGCATCTTTGTTTTGTGAGCGGGACTAAGATTTTGACGAAGGTGATGGCGGGGCGGAATTTGTTCTGGTGTCCGGTTTGTCAGGCGGCTTAGAGATTTGGCTTAGAGTTTAGCGGGGTAAGGTTTAGAGGTGCGTTAATAGACGCGCTGGCTGCAGAATGGAAGAAGACTATGGCGACACAGACGAAGGACTACTACAGCACACTCGGTGTAAAGAAGACGGCGACCGCGGATGAGATTCGCAAGGCGTTTCGCAAGGCTGCGCGCAAATATCACCCGGACGTGAATCCGGGGGACAAGAAGGCGGAAGAGAAGTTCAAGGAGATCTCTGAGGCGAACGATGTTTTGAGCGACGACAAGAAGCGGAAGATTTACGACCAGCTAGGCTTCTACTCGGACAATATCGATCCGGCGGCGGCGGAGGCTGCGGCTCGCGGTGGATATGGCGGGGGAGGTGGCGGCCCGCGGAGCTATACGACGCACACGGGCGGACGCGCGGGGCAGGAGGTTCCGTTCGACTTTGGCGGGTTTGATTTTTCTGACTTTCAGGGTGGCCGGGAAGAGCAGCAGTCGAGTGGGGGTTTTAGCGGAAGCTTCAAGGACATCTTCAGCGGGATGTTCAACGGGGGGAGACAGGCCGCCGCTCGCGGGCCGCAGCCGGGGACCGATCTTGAGTATCAGGTGAGCGTGGATTTCTGGACGGCGGTGCGGGGCGGCGTGGCGCGGCTGGAGATTCAGCGGCAGGAGATATGCCCGACGTGTAAGGGGAAATCGACTACGGGAGGAAGCATCGAGTGTCCGGAGTGCCATGGGTCGGGACAGGTGACGCAGATGGGCGGACGGATGAAGTTCAATATCCAATGCCCGCGGTGTGGTGGTTCGGGGAAGGTGCAGAATGCGTGCCCGACGTGCGAGGGCGAAGGCGTGGTGGTGAAGCGGGAGCCGCTGGATTTTCGTATTAAGGCGGGGACCCGGGACGGACAGAGGATTCGACTGGCGGGGAAGGGGAACGCGGGGACGAACGGCGGACCTGCGGGGGACCTGTTTTTGATTATCAAGGCGGGCACGCATCCGGTGTTTACGCGGACGGGCGATGATATTTATGTGACTGTTCCGGTTACAGTTGCGGAGGCTGCACTAGGTGCGAAGATCGATGTGCCGACGATCGATACGCACGAGGGCGGCGCACGGACGCAGTTGAAGATTCCGCCGGGGACGCAGACGGGGCAGAAGCTGAGACTGCGGGAGAAGGGCGTGCCAAGTGCTGCGCATGAGGGCAAGCGTGGGGACCAGATCGTTGAGGTGAAGGTCGTGGTGCCGAAGGTGCAGGATGAGCGCTCGAAAGAGATACTCAGGGAGTTGGCGAAGCTGAACCCGGAGGAGCCGCGGGAGAGTTTGTTCACGGCGGTGTAGGGCGGCGGTGCAGGAATGGTCCAGCTTTGCTATAGGTTGATCTCCGGCTCGAACGACGCGGTTGTCCTGGTGGTGGCGACCTTGAGGGTGAAGCCCAGGGTTAGCTGGTCGCCGGGGGACGGGGCGGGGAGGAGCAGGTGGTTGGCGAGGCTGGTGAGGTATTGGGTCGATTCGGGGGCGAGGCCGGCTACCCGAGCGGCAAGCCAAGCCTGTGGGGTGATCGTGATTTCGGCGCGGCCTGCGGCTACGGCGTTGTAGATCTTATTGGCGGCGTGGCGGACTGACGTGGCGAGAACCGGAGTTCGGGCGGCGAGGGTGAACCAGCGCTGCTCTTTTTTTGTCTGGCCGGTGTAGTCGGCGTGGGATTCGCCGCCCGTGCGCATCAGCCCCGGGCAGACGGTGGTGACGCGGATGCCCTTGCGGCGAAGCTCGGCGTGGAGACCTTCGGAGAAGCCGACGAGGGCGAACTTACTGGCGACGTAAGGGAGCATGTGGGGTACGGCGACCTTGCCGCCGATGCTGGCGATGTTGACGATGGCTGCGTCGCCGTGGATGGGGTTGCGGCGGAGAAGGTGAGGGAGCGCGGCGTGGGTGGTGTGGAGAGCGGCGAAGAAGTTGGTGGCCATCGCGCGGCGGTAGGCGTCGAGGGGTTGGTTTTCGACGGGGCCGACTTCGATGATGCCAGCGTTGTTGATGAGAATGTCGATGCGGCCGAAGTGGCCGACGGCGTGTTCGATGAGCGAGACAGCCTGGGCGGCGTCGGTGAGGTCGGCAGGGATGAGGAGGACGTCGTCGGGGGATTGGACGGCTTCGCGATCAAGGAGGGTGTGGCGGGCGGTGATGAGTTCTTCGAGGTCGCGGGCGGCGAGAATGAGTTTGGCTCCGGAGCGGCCGTAGCGTCCGGCAAGCGCGAGACCAAGGCCGCGGGAGCCGCCGGTGATGAGGACGATCTGGCCGGGACGGCGTGCGGACCTGGGTTTCAGGGCATATGCAGCGGTTGCGGCGATGACGCCGGTGAGAATCTGAGCAGTGTGGAGGGCGGCTCTGGATTTTGTCATGTTGGCGGATGAGATGCTGTTTGAAGGGTACAGAGTTTGTTTGACGGGCGTATGTGGGAAAGAGCTAGACTTTCGATAAAGAACCGGCAGAAGTTGGGCCACGAGGTTGGGAGATGGCGACAAAGCGGAAGAGCAAGGGCGCGTACATGATTTCGTCGGTGGCGGAGATGTATGAGATTCATCCGCAAACGCTGCGCCTGTATGAGCGGGAAGGCTTGCTGCGGCCCTCGCGGAGTGAAGGGAATACTCGCCTTTATACGGATGAAGATCTGGAGCGGCTGGAGTTTATTTTGAACCTGGCGCGGGACCTGGGGGTGAATATCGCCGGGATTGCGATTGTGCTGCAGATGCGGGAGCGCATGGAGGAGATGAACCGGCAGATGCAGGGGTTTGTCGACTATGTTCGGACGGAGATGCTGACGCGGATGCAGCAACAGCAGCAGCCGGGAGTGGGGCTGGTTCCGATGCGGCGGCCGATGGTGGTGCCAACGGTGAAGGTGACTTCGGTGAAGACGGTGAGGAAGAAGTAGAGGCGGCTAGGGGAGCGAGTTGGCGACGCAGCGCAAACCGATGTTGCGGTGCTGATGCGCTGATATGCGGCCTGAATGACTTCGGCCTGACCGATCCAGAAGCCATTTTCGATAACGACCTTCTGGCGTGGTCTCTCCCAGCCGATGCACTCTTTATCCGGCGGATCGCAGCCGGTGAGGTAGGAGCCGGGACGTATCCAGATATAAGTGAATTGATCGCGGTCGTTGATTCTCGAGTAAGTTGCGGCGTGATCGGATGCGTGCCATATGACCGTGAGATAAATCGCCAGAATCGAAATTGTCGGTCTGGCTCGTGTGATAAATGGGATGGGCAAGCGAGTGTTCCCCGCGTTGAGATTATCTCACTGGGTGATTCGAGCAATTACCTGCGATAAACTGAAGCACTGCGATTGTTATCGCGCTCCGGGTTGCGCTGGAGCGTATGTAAGGGCGAGATGAGTTTGTTGCTCCAGATTTTGTTTTGGGTCGCTATGTGCGGCACGGTGACCTCCACGATCTATTGCCTGATGGTGATTGCGGCTGCGGTGCGCTTTGGAGTGCAGAAGCGGCGGGAGGATGGTGCGGAGGCGACGTTTTTGCCTGCGGTGAGTGTGTTGAAGCCGCTGCATGGGAGCGAGGAGGGGCTGGAGCGGAACATCGAGTCCTTTTTTGAGCAGGATTATCCGGAGTTCGAGCTGCTTTTCTGCGCGCGGCATGAGAGCGACGAGGGCCTGCAACTGGCGCGGCGTGTGGGGGCGCGGTATCCGCAGGTCGATGCACGGTATGTGACGTGTGGCGAGCCAACGCCGAATTTTCATAATGCGAAGGTGTATTCGCTGGCGAAGCTGGATTCGGTGGCAAAGCATAGTTTGTTTATTACCAGCGACGCGGATGTGCGGGTGAAGAAGGATTATCTGCGGCGGATGGTGCAGAACCTGAAGGACCCGCGGATGGGGCTGGCTTCGTGCGTTTACCTGGGAACGACGGATGCGGGGACGCAGGCGGGGTTTTCTTCGCAGCTGGATGCGGTGGGCAAGAGTGTGGAGATGACCTCGGGTGTGCTGGTGGCGGACATGCTGGAGGGGACGAAGTTCGCGCTGGGCGTGTCGATGGCGGTGCGGAAGGAGTCGTTTCAGAAGGCCGGCGGGTTTGAGGAGCTGGGGCAGTTTTACGCTGATGATTTCGTGCTGGGGAACCGGCTGGCAGCGCAGGGGGTTGGGGTACGGATGGCGACCCACGTGGTCCGGCTGATGGTTCAGGACTCTCCGTTTCGACTGTCGTTCCGGAATCAGTTGCGGTGGATGCAGAGCACGCGGCGGTCGCGGCCCTGGGGGCATATGGGGTCGGGGCTTACGTTTGCCGTGCCGTTCGGCTTGCTGGGGTTGCTGTGGGGGTTGTTGAGCGGGCATGCGCTGCTGGGTCTGTTGTGGCTGGCAGGGACTATCCTGAACCGGTGGCTGCAGGCGGGGGCAATCCTGCTAGTGATGGGAGATGAGGTGTGGCTTCGAGGGATGTTGCTGTATCCATTGCGTGATTTGTTGGGATGCGTGCTTTGGCTGGGCAGTTATGGAGGGGACAAGTTCTACTACCGGGGAAAGATCTATACGTTGAAGGGCGGGGGGCGTGTGGAGGAGCCGCAGTAGAGCGGGATTCGAATTTTGCGGAACCTGTGGGTACGAATGAGCGTCAAAGTAAAGGGTCTGGGTTATCTGAATTCTAGAGATCCACATACAAGACGTCGCCAGTTGACTGGAAGCAGGCGATGAAAGGGCTGGCGTGCTGCCGGTCAATTGGAGGCGGTTGATGTCCGCAGTACATTGGGGTGTGTTGCTGGTTGGGCTATTCGGCCTTTTGACCTCGAGTGTTTTTCTGGGGATGGTTTTGGTGGGAGCCTTGCGGTTTCGGCGGGGGGCCGTCCGTGAGGACGCTCGACTGGAAGAGCGGCCGGAGTTTTTGCCGGCGATCAGCCTGTTCAAGCCGCTACACGGGGATGAGGATGGGCTGGAAGCGAATTTGAGAACGTTCTTCGAGCAGGATTATCTGCAGCATGTCGCGGCGCTGGGAGGCGCGACGGCAGAGAACGGTGTGTCGCGGGTGGAGGTGTTGTTTTGCGCGCGCAGCGAGGCCGACGAGGGGTTGGAGATTGCTCGACGGGTGGCTGCGGATTATCCGCAGATTATGACGAAGTTTGTGACCAGTGGCGCGCCGTGGGCGGCGAATGCGAAGGTGTGCTCGCTGGCGGCGATGGCTAAGGTGGCGACCCACGATCTGTGGGCGATCAGTGACAGCGATGTGCGGGTGACTTCGGACTATCTGCGGCGGATCGTGCTGCCGTTTGCCGAAGAGCAGGTCGGCTGCTCGACCTGCCTGTACCGCGGTGTGGTGATGAAGGGTGGTCTCTGGTCGCAGCTGGAGGCTGTGGGGATGACGATTGAGATGAGTTCGGGCATCTGTGCGGACAGCCTGGTGGAGCCGGTGCGGTTTGCGCTGGGACCGACGATGGTTACGCGCCGGGCGCGTGTCGAAGAGATGGGCGGGTTCGAGAGCATGGCGGATTATTGCGCGGACGACTTTGTGCTGGGAAACCGCATTGCGAAGAATGGACACAAGGTGGTGCTGAGCGGGCACGCGATCGATCATATGGTGCTGCAGGCGGACTTTGTGGACTCGATGAAACACCAGGTGCGTTGGATGAAGAGCACGCGATTCTCGCGGCCAAAGGGGCATCTGGGTACTAGCTTGACGTTCGGGGTGCCGTTTGGCGTGATGGCCTGGGCAGGTGCTCTGCTGCTGGGAATGCCGGTGCTGGGATGGTGTGCCTTGGTGGGAAGCGTGCTGGGAAGAAGCCTTCAGGCCTGGGTGGTGGGGAAGTATGTTGTTCAGGAAAAACGTATCTGGATGGCGATGGTCTTGTTTCCGCTGCGCGATCTGATCGGCCCGTTGATCTGGGCGCTGAGTTATGCGAGTAACCGGATCCAGTGGAGAGGTGAGATCTATGAGCTGGTGGATGGCGGGCGGATGCGGCGTGCAGCGGGAAGCAGAACCGGTTCTTTGGCGACGAACCAGTTCGCTTCGACTCCTGAACGGCGTTAGCAGGATTTATACCCCGGAACTACGTCGCAAACGACGTAACAGTGATTCGGGGGATAAAGACGGGATAAAAGCGATAAGACGAATGGGGTCGCTGTTTTTTATCTCTTCCTAATCTGTTTGATCACTGTTACTCCGTTGAGTTTTATTGATGCGCTCTAGTGATTTGTCAGGATGGTCTTGCCGCCGGCGGTGGCGAGGGTGTGGACGGCGCCGTATGGGGTGAGGTCGTTAGTGCGGGTGGTGGGGTTGTAGGTGAAGAGGAAGATGCGGTGCGGGCTGGCCCAGAGCTGGCGGAGGGAGTCTTCTGTTTCGAAGATGGGTGGGGCGTCGGGCCAGAAGCTGCCGTACCATAAGCCGTTGACGCGGCCGTTGATGAGGTGGACTTGTTGGCCGGTGTAGAAGATCAGGGAGGAGCCGGCAGGTTAGTTCTCCGTCGATGACGATGAGGTCGCCGGGGTTTGGCGCGGCTTGTTCGGCCTGGTTGATGGCGAGAGCGAGGCCCTTTGAGCCGATGATGGGGTAGAAACGGACGAGGCCTTCGTGTGCGGCGAGTAGCGTGACGATCATTGCGGCGGCGAGGGTGAGGTTTGCTGCGTAGGTGCGGCCGCGGCGGCGCAGGAGATAGCTGATGGGACCGATGCCCAGCATGCCGAGTGTGGTGGCTGCGAGAGGTCCGCGGAAGAGACCCATGGCGCGCGTGGTGAGATCGGATACGTGGCTTAGGGAGAGGTTGTAGGCCTCGGTGCTTCCGGCCATGGTGAGGAGAGAGACGATGTCGGTGCCTGGGGCGGGGTGCGGGGCGGTGAAGGCGAAGTAGCCGCAGACGATGGCGACGATGGTGGTAACGGGAACGAGGCCGTAGAGGTGCCAGTTGAGGATGCTGCGGTTTTTGTCTGGGCTGACGATTCCGGATGAGGTGCATTCTGCTTGGGTAAGGACGGCGCCGATCATTAGGGCAAGGGCTGGGAGAGCAGGGAGGCTGTAGTACTCCTGCCGGTTGGACAGGGTGAAGAAGCCGAGAACCACGAGTGCCCAGAGGAGGAGGGAGAGGGATGCTTCATGTTCGCGGACGGAAGCGATGGCGCGGTTGCGCAGGGCGCGAAGTTCATCCATCGACGGCGGTGGGAAGGAAGATGGCCCAGGGCATGATCCAGAGGGCGAGGTAGAGCCAGAAGAGCCAGATGGGGGTGAGGCCGTAGTCCTGGGGGATACGTTTGGAGAGGAAACGGGCGATATGTTCGTTGTAGAGATAGAACCAGGCCCAGCCTGCGTTGGCCGGGAGGCCCATGCCTGTTGGCATGGGAATGGCTGGGTTGCGGAGCGCGGCGAGGATGTGCCACGGGGCGGCGATTAGTAGGAAGACCGAGGTGCTCGCGAGGAGGTGCAGTTTCAGGAGGAGCTGGAGTTGTTTAGTCAGGGCGAGGTAGAGGAGGACGAAGGCGATGGGGAAGACCAGGCCGATCAGACCTTTAGTGAGGACGTTCAGTGCCATGACGGCGGCGAAGGCGAGGCAGGGGAGAACTGGTGATTTGACGTTCCCACTCTTCGCAAAAGACCCGAAGGATGGGGCACCCGAGGTTTGGCGGGTAGGGGAGGAGAGCGGATCGCTGTCGCGATGGCCCACGTTGGCCGCGATGAGACTGCGGCGAACATGGGACAGCCGGTGTTTTTCCGCGTCGTGAATTCGGTCGAGGGCGACGAGGAAGAGGTGGACGGCCAGGGTCATCCAGAGGGCGAGGAGGATGTCGGGGATGTAGAAGCGGGTGTAGAGGTAGGGGCCGATGCTGGTGGCCAAGGCGAGAGCGGCGTAGAAGCCTGCGCGGTCGGGGCTCGTGGGGGAGATTGCGGCGAAGAGGCGGATGCCGAGTGCGTAGGTGGCGAGGAGGAGAGCGAGGACGGCGAGGGCGAGGGGGAGACGGGCGGCCCAGTCCTTGATTCCAAAGACGGTCATCGAGGAGGAAGCCATCCAGTAGAGGAGGGGCGGCTTGTCGAAGAAGCGGATGCCGTTGATGTAGGGGGTGACGTAGTCGTGGCGCTGCATCATCTCGCGGGCGATTTCGATGTAGATGGAGTCGACGTCGTCCAGCAGGCCGGGGGTGAAGAGGCCGCCGATCTGGAGGATGAGCCAGGCGAGGATGAGGATTGCGAGAGAGCGTGGGCTCCAGCGGCGGGGGGAAACTGCGGGTTGAGGAGCTGCGTGCACTGGGGATTCTTTTGGGGGTTGAGATTAGTTTCGCACGAGGTATTCGTGCTTGCGAGCTAGCGAAGGTGGTCGTGCTTTGCACGATGCCCAGACATCGCGATAAAAGCTGCGATGTCTGGGGCACTCGTATCGGTCCGGGTCAGGGCTTTGTCGGGTGCATGAACGGTCCGATGGGATTGTCGGGATTGTCGGGGTTGTCGGGGTTGTCCAAGGGGCGGTCGGTGTAGAGGGCTTTGCCGGAGCTTTCTTTGAGAAGGACTTTGTTGTTGCCGAGGAGATGGTCGACTTCGTCGCGTTTTTCTATGGGGACGAAGAGGATCTTGCGGTCGCCCTTGCCCCAGGTGTTGAGGAGATCCTGCGGGGTGAGGAAGATGGGTGGGGCGTCGGGGAAGGTGCTGCCGAAGAGCATGGAGGTAGAGCGACCGTCGACGAGAGAGACTTCGCGGCCGAGGTAGAAGGGGATGGAGGAACCGTAGGCCTGGTCGCCGTAGAGGAGGACTTGGTCCTGCTGCGAGATGGAGTGAGAGGCTTCGAGTTGCTGGATGGTTTCGGCGAAGTTCTTTGAGGAGAGCATTGGCGCGAAGCGGGCGAAGGCGATGTGGGCGGCGATGAGGAAGGTGGCTGAAGTGAGCGCGATGGTTGTTGTGGCTGCGAGATGTTGTTTTTTCGAGCGCAGATAACCAGGCTGTGGCGGGGCCGATCAGGAAGGCGAGCGCCGCGAGGGTTGAGGGGAGACGGAGTGCGGCGAAGCTGGGGCCGGTGAGGTCGAAGAGGCTCGACATGGAGAGGGTGTAGTTGCTGACGTTGCGGTGAGCGAGGAGGTCGCCTATGTCGGGGACGAAGGCAATGTGGCGTGAGGTCCATAGGCCGTAGGCGAGAGTGAAGGCTATGGCGAGGCCGAGGATGGTGAAGGTTGCGTGGGCTGCGGTGATCCAGCGGCGGGAGGCGGGATCTTCGGAGTAGCTGTTTTCTGCGCGGGTGAGTGCGGCGGCGATGAGGATCAGGAGCGGTAGGTAGGCGGGGAAGGTGTAGTACTCCTGATTGGTGGAGAGGGAGAAGAAGACGAGGACGAGCGTGGCGAAGAGGGCAAGGAGGAGGGTGGTGCGTTGCGTGAAGGTGGAGATGAGGAGGAGTGGAGTGCCGTTGGGAGAGTTGAGCTGGCGTTGGCGAAGCTCGTAGACGAGGAAGGCGAGGAGAGCGACGAAGACGGTGAAGAGGTAGGGAACGTGCATGGTGTCGCGCAGGAAGATGCCGACGGCGACTACGGCGAAGGGTTGCCAATAGGAGATGTGGTTGGCGATGGGGTTGTTCTGGTTGAAGCGAGAGAAGCTTTCGGCGGCTTGCCGCAGGAGAACGCCGCAAAAGAGCGACCAGGGGAAGAGCCAGACGAGATGGAGGGTCCAGTAGAGGTAGCTGGGGAGCTTGTTGTAGTCCTTCGGGAAGCGCTTGCCGAGAAAGCGGAGGAAGTGTTCGTTGACGAAGTAGAACCAGAAGAAGCCGTGGCCGTTCATACCGCCGGTGTTGCGGAGGCCGGCGAGGATGTGCCAGGGGGCGGCGATCGCCAGGAAAAGTAGGGCGCCGGTGAGGGGTTTGAACTGGCGCCATTTTTTGTACTCGCCAGTTAGAGCGAGGTAGATGGTGGCTGCGCCGAAGAAGAAGACGAGGGCTACCAGGCCTTTGGTCAGGACGGCGAGGGCGAGGGCGGTCCACATGATGTAGGCGTGAGCGGCGGGGGAGAGGGGGAAAGCAGATTTCTCCGTTTCGGCGGCAAGTGCGCCGCCTCCGGTCGAAATGACGGGTTTGGGGTTGGGGGAAGGAGAGCGGTTCGCGTCTTCGCGCGAATGCCCACTCATGCGTTGAGACTGCATGAATGGGGCGCCCGGAGTGGCGGTGACGGGGTCTTCGAGGGCTCGGAGGAGGCAGTAGAGGGCGGTCGAGAGGAAGAGGGATAGCAGGACTTCGGGGATGAAGTAGCGGGTGAAGAGGAAGATGCCTGCGGAGGTGAGCGTGGCGAGGCCGGCGTAGAAGGCAGCGCGGGCGCTGAAGGCTTGTGCGGCCCAGCGGTAGCCGAGAAGGGCGAGGAGGAGAACGCCGATGGCCTGTGGCAGGTGTGCGGCAAAGGTGTTGAAGCCAAAGAGACGGAAGCTGAGGGCGACGAGCCAGTAGGGCAGCGGCGCCTTTTCGAGGTAGCGGACTCCGTCGACGCGCAGAGTGACGAGGTCACCGGTGAGAGCCATGTGCCGGGCGGCGCTCGCATGGGTGGCGTCGGCGTCGTCGAGGAGCGGCGGGGCTCAACAGGGCGGCGAAGAAGAGGATCAGCCAGAGACCGGTGAGGAGGAGAAGAGCAGAAGAGCGCCCAGGGGCCCCCGTATAGCGCGTTGCAGGGAGTTCTGCGGGTGTTTCGAAGAGGAGGGGAGGATTGACCATGAGTTCGTGCTGCTCTTTCAGCATAAATGGGTTATCTGGTAGATCGCACGAGCGGAGGAAAGGATGCAGGGGATTGGGGACGCGGGATGTAATCTGCTTAAGGCGGGACATTCCCGGATTAAAGGTGATGCAGGACGATGGCTACGTTTGCCGCGGTGGATATTGGATCGAATTCGTGCCGGTTGAAGATCGCTACGGTGCAGATGCACCGATTGAAGACGCTGCATGAAGATCGCGAGGTGACGCGGCTGGGAGAGAGCGTCTTTCAGACCGGGGTGATCTCTCCGGAGGCAATGGCGGCGACGATTCGGGCTTTGAAGCGCTTTCACAAGGCGGTACAGCTGCATGTGGTGGACAAGGTTCGCGTGGTGGCTACGAGCGCCATGCGCGACGCGCGGAATGCGGCGGCGTTTATCGAGTGGGTGAAGGCGACGACGGGATGGAGTGTTGAGGTGATCTCGGGGCTGGAAGAGGGCAGGCTGATTCATCTTGGTGTGGTGACGCATGAGGTCGGCGCGCGGGGAAAGTGTCTGCTGATAGACCTCGGCGGTGGGAGTTGTGAGGTGACGTTGTCCGATGGCGGACGCCTCAAGACGATGGTGACGATGCCCCTGGGAGCGGTACGGCTGCAGGAGGAGTTTCTGCAGGTCGATCCGCCGGCGAAGGAGGACGTTGCGCGGCTGAAGCAATTTATCGATCGCGAACTGCGGCGGGCCGAGAAGAAGCTAGGGACACCGCGAGTGGGGCTGGTGATTGCGACATCGGGGACGGCGGCGGCGCTGGCAGAGGCGAGCGGGCATATTCGTAAAGGGCGGGCTACGAAGAAGACGCTGGCGAAGAAGCGACTGGAGCGGGTTGGGGCGATGACGGCGGACACTCCGGATGTCCGCAAGCTGGCGGACAGGCTGGCGAAGATGAATAACGCGCAGCGGGAGGCGGTGCCGGGGATTGGGCCGCGGCGATCGGAGATTATTGTTGGCGGGTCGCTGGTGTATGCGAGTCTGCTGGAGCGGCTGGGGCTGAGGGGATTTCGTTATTCGCCGCTGGGGCTGAGGGACGGAGTGCTGGCGCAGATGCTGGCCGAGGTGGATCTACGGACTTCGGTGCACCAGAAGATCGAGAATGAGCGCTGGGCGGGAGTGCTGGAGGTATGCAAGCGGTACAACATCGAGCAGCGGAGTGTGGAGCCGGTGCGGCAGCATGTGGTGGAGCTTTTCGATTCGCTCGCGAGGGTGCATGAGCTGCCGGAGGAGTACAAGCTGTGGCTGGAGTCGGCGGCGATGATGCAGGATGTCGGGAAGTTTATGAACCACCAGGGGCATTACCGGCATACGCAGTACATCATTGCCAACTCGGAGATATTTGGGTTTTCCCCGGAGCAGCGGTTGATCGTGAGTGCGCTCGCGCGGTACATGGGCAAGAGCCGGCCAGAGCCGATGGACCGGCCAATGCGCTGGATCCCGGTGGAAGAGCACGTGCATGTGACACGGGCGGTGGTGTTGTTGCGGCTGGCGGTGGCGTTGAACCAGGACCGGGCGAGCGCGGTGCTGCAGATGCGGACGCATGTGTATCCGAAGCGGGTGCTGCTGGAGCTGGTTCCGGGCCGCGGTGGAGCGGAGCTAGAGGCTTGGTCGCTGCGGAAAGAGGCGGACTACTTCCGCGAGGTCTTTCGTCGGGAGCTCTTCGTCGAGGTGGCGTAGAGAGCACGTACGGTTCGGGGATCGAGCAACCCTTGCAGGGTGGCGGGGCCGCGGGTCAGGACGACGCGGGCGAGCGAACCTTTGCGGAGACGAACCCTGGCCTCAGGGCTGGAGGCGGGCACAAGGAGGGAACCCAGGAAGGTGGTGAGGTTGGGATTGTGGCCGACGAGGAGGAGGTTCTCGCGTTCGGAGCACTCGCGAAGGAGCTTCTGGAAGTCTTTGAGGGTTGCGTCGGGGGCGAGCGCGGTGGAGTGCAGGATCTGGGCCTCATAGCCAGTCTCGGTGCCGACGAGTGAGGCGGTCTGGAGGCAGCGTTTGAGGGGACTGGAGACGATCAGGTCGAACTGGATGTTCAGCGCATTGAGCACGTGAGCGAGCTGAATACAGTGCTTCTTGCCTTCTTTATCGAGTGGGCGTTTGGTGTCGAGGAGAGGATTGTTGCGCGGCTCACCGGCGCTGGCGTGGCGAAGAATGAACAAATTCATAGTCTATTCACATTTTATCGCAGGTCTGTTTCTGGGTGGTAGCTGTGTGGTGAATGTGCGGTGAGATGTTGGGATTAGTGTGGTGGTTCGGTGGGTGGCTTGATGGGTTCGTGATGGAAGACTCCGGGGTCGGGCTCGTCGAGTGAGGGAGGAGCGGGTTCGGGGTCGGAGATGGGCTCGGGGGTTGGACTTGGAGTTGGCGTTGGGGGTGGGGTGTGGGGTTCGAGAGTGAGATGTATGCGGGTGGGATTCACGGGGTCGGTGGGATGAACGTGGCTGGCGACATGAACAGGGTGCGGCAGTGACGGCGAAGGGATTGGGTTTTGGAGGGAGAGGGAGGTTTCGACTCCGCGTTGCCAGAAGCGTGTGAAGAGCATGAGGAAGAGGCCGAGCTGTGCGAGGAGAAACATGGGCCAGACGCGAGGCTGCGCGAGCATGTGCATTGAGATGCGGGCGGTGAGGATGACGGCGGCGAATCCGAGCAGGGTGAGAAAGAGGAAGATGGGCCAGGCTTCGGAGAAGCGACTGCGGAGGGTTCGCCATGCGGGTGCGAGGGCTCGGCGGACGCGACGGTCGGGCTTGGCTTGCTGTCCGAAGAGGGCTGTGCGAAGGTGCTGGCCGAGTTGCACGGTGTAGACCTCGACGAGGTCGAAGTAGAGACGGAGGATGGAGGCGACGAGGAAGAGGACGATGTTGCCGGCGAGGATGAGGAAGAATGCGGGGCGTCCAACGATGTGGTCGTCGACGTTGTCGGCCCATTTGCCCTGAAGGAAAAAGAGCGGGCCGAGGATGAGACCGGAGACGATGAGAGTGAGAAGGGTGATGCGAACGAAACGCCAGAAAAAGAGGAGGCCTTGCTGGAGGAGTGTGCCGAGGCGGGCGGGGGCGTCGGTCTGGTAGCAGAAGAGAGTGCCTGGGACGAGGAGGAAGTAAACAATGAGGAAGAGCGGAATGGAGGCGTGGCCGGTGACGGCGCCGGCGTCGCCTATCGGTCCTTCGTGGAGGTGGAGGTAGGTTTCGCCGATGGGGCCGAGATCGAAGCCACTCGAGAGGCGCTGGGCGGCGAGGGAGTGATTGAGCAGTTTGGAGAGTTGAAGGTTGAGGCTGAGGGAGAAGAGGAAGGCCAGGGCGAGGTTGAAGACGTAGGCCCAGAGGAGCGCGGGGAGGCGGCGCAACGTGAGAGAGAGGCCGTGGAGGAAGATGTTGCGGCGTTCAGACATGTGCACCTTTAGCGAGTTAGCTAGTTAGCGGATTAGAACGGTTGTGTCTCTGTCGCTGGTTGGCTATACGATCCATGCGACGAGTTGTGCTACGAGTTGGTTGAAGCTTAGCCAGAGGTTGGTTAGTTTGCGGGCCGGGATTGGATTAGACACGGTGGTGTAGCTGTTGTTGAAGAAGTTTGTGTCGAGAAGGACGGTGTGGTCGGGATCGATTTCGGCTGAGACGATTCTGGCGTTGCGGGTGTAGGTGAATTTGGTCCAGCGGTCGACGCCGTTCCAGCGCTCTCGGATGCGGGTGCCATCGTCGAAGACAATCTCGGCGGTGACGGGGAGGATAAAGTCGCCTTTGCGATGAAGGTAGACAGTGGAGAGGTACTGCATTTGTTTTTTGTTTTTGGGTTCGGGGAGCCACCATTGCAGCGGATCGGAGGAGATGCCGTCTATGGTGTAGTCGAGGATTTGAGTGCCGTAGACTGCCTGGTTGAAGTAGTCGCGGAGGCTGGAGTTGGTGGCGGGTGCGGAGGCGTAGTCGGGATTGCCGGTTGAGGTGAAGGGCGGCGATGAGGGAAAGACAGGCGTAGGTGCTTCGATTCCGCCGCTTGTGTCGATGTTGTGATCGGCTTCGCTCACGATGACGTGATATTGAGATGGGAGCGAAGGCGCAGGGGTGGTGGTGGCGATGGCCTTGCCGTGTGCGATGGCGACCCGCTCGATGGTGCGGAGGAAATCTTCGGTGGTGGGGTGAGTGAAGCGGTAGCGCAGGAAGTAGGTGCGCATGGCTTCGTCCATGGTGTCGGTGCCGATGAGGCTTTCGAGAGTGGCGAGGAGGGTGGCGGATTTGCCGTAGGTGATTCCGCCGTAGGATTCTGAGTCGCGGAACTTGAATGCCCAGCGGGTGATGGGATCGTAGTCGCGGGCCGAGAGGTAGTCGAAGCGCTGAAGCTCATAGTCGCCGGCGTTGGTGTAGGGGCGATCGAACGACGGAGGTGTTGCGGCCGAGAATTGCGTCGAGGACTTTGACTTCGGTGTAGGAGTTGATGCCCTCGTCGAGCCAGGCGTCTTCAAACTCGTTGGTGGCGACCATGCCGTACCAGTACTGGTGGCCGAACTCGTGCTCGGCGGTGAGCTCGGTGATGTGGGTGGGATCGTACCAGCCGGTGTCGCCGGTGAAGAGGGTGGGGTATTCCATGCCGCCCATCTCGGCGCCGGGTTCGGGGTCGATGAGCGTGATGATTTTGTAGGGATAGGGACCGTAGCGCTGGTCGAATTGCGCCATGGTTTTTTGCAGGATGTCGAGATAGCGCGGGCCGGCGCGGGGATGCGCCTTGAGGGCGAGGACGTGGATCTTCACCGCGCCGAGCGAGGAGAGAAAGGTGCCGTCGGTGACGGTGAAGTTGGGGCTCGCGGCCCAGGCGAAGTCGCCGATGTCTTCGCCGTAAAAGCTGAGTGTTTTGGTGTCGTCTTTGCCGGGAGCGGCTGGGTTGATGACTTCGCCGGTGGGCACGCCGCTGGCTCCGACGATGTAGCGGCGGGGGAGGGTGAGGTTGACGTTGAAGGTGGCGAAGTCGGAGAAGAACTCGGTAGTGGCGTGGTATTGGTGGCAGTTCCAGGCGCCGTGCCAGAAGACGCCGGGCTTTGGGTACCACTGGCCTCCCATGATGAAGTCGCGCTTGTAGCCGTTGCGGGCGACGGAGAGCGGGAACTGATCGTGAAAGGCGAGGTGGAAGGTGATGGAGTTGTTCGGCGCGAGCGGGTGGGGCAGGACGATTTCGGCCACGGTGTGGTCTTGCTGGTTGCCGTCGTCGGGAGCGATGAAGTGCATCGCGGAGGTGAGGTCGCCGTAGCCGTCGGCGTCGATGTGGGAGATGGTGATGCTGCCAAGTTTTTCGGGAGGGTAACCGTCGTCGGTTTCGGGGTCGCGGACTCCACCGTTGAAGTGGGTTTCGCTGGTGAAGGTGGACTCGGGACGGAAGGCATTGAGGTAGAGGTGAAAGGGGATGGTGGCGAGGGATTGGCCGGTGAGGTTTTTGTAGGTGAGGGTCTCGGTGGCATCGAGAGATTTTTTGTCGGTGTCGAGGCGGGCGTCGATGGTGTAGGCGACTATGCGGGTAGAGAGGGGCTGGCCGTTGGGGGAGTTGGTTGCGATGCTGCTCTGGGTGCCGGTTTGGGCTTCGAGGACGGCGGCGGCAAGGAAGATGGCGGCGGCAGTGAGGAGGTGGGTGCGCAGCATAGAGGGATTGTAGGGTGCTTCGGGTTTGGATGCGGGAAAAGTTTGTGGCGTGGTCAGGTCTGCCAGAGCTCGGTTGTGAGGATGCCCGCCAGGCGATGCTGGTAAGAGACTCGAGAGAGGCCGGACTGTTTGAGGGGTGTGGCGTGGTCGGGGAGGTGGGTGGTGCGGAGACCGGTCAGGAGGCGGAAGGCGAGGTAGAGGCTGCGGATGAGGAGTTGTGCGGGGAGACGCATGGGGCCGGCGGGAATGCGGAAGTCGGAGATGAGCCAGAGGGCTCCGGGTGCGAGGGTGGGCGCGATGCGTGTGATGAGAGTGTTGAGTTCGGTCTGGGTAAGGCAGTCGAGGAAGAAGTGAGTGACGACGAGGTCGTATGAGGCTTCTGAGCCTTGGAGAGGAAAGGTGAGTGCGTTGGCTTGATGAGTGCGGAGCCGAAGGGGGACGTTGGGAGCTGTGGCTTCGCTTCGTTGACGGAGAAGTTGGAGCATGGTGGGGCTTATGTCGACCGCATCGGCGTGGAGTTGCGGGTTGCAAGCGAGGAGTTGGGCGAGAAATCGGCCGTCTCCCTCGCCCAAGACTAGTGCTTGGCGACGGTCGAGAAGTTGCGGGAGATAGTGATTGCGGCAGTTTTCGAGCGCCTTGCCGAGGGTGAGGTATTCGAGCCAGCGATAGGGACGTGCTATGAGATCAAAGTTGGGTGAGGTGGGGCTCATCCGTGGAGGAAGAGAAGGAGCAGGAGCGGGGTGGCTAGGGCGAGGTCGGCTGCGGCCCGGAGTGTGACGGGGGTGATTGCCAGCCGATGATTGTGCAGGAGGAGGAGCAGAGCGGCGGAGAGAGCGATGGCGTAGGGGACAGGCCAGGGGGCCCGATAGTCGAACAGGGTGATAGCGGCGCCAGACAGCGCGAGAAGGACGGTGAGCGATGGCAGTTTTTGCAGTGCGATGTAGGTGATCGGGTGAGGGGGATTGTGGGTGGGGAAATGGGAATGCTCCCAGGCATAGATGAAGAGGCAGTTGAGGCTGCAGAGCGCAGCAAAGAGCAGCGCGAAGGGGAGCAGGCGCGAGCGGAGGTTGGGACAGCGGGCGATTGTGGGGATGAAGGTTGCAGCGGCGAAGAAGAGGCCTACGGCAATCTCTTTGGGAAGGAGGTGGGCAACCTTCTGTTGGGCCGCGGCGGTGCGCGTGGCGTGGATGAGGAGGAAGTAAACGGAGACGAGGCCAGCGAGGAGGAGGTGGAGGTGGATGGCCTGGGGTTCGAGGTGGGGCAGAAGCAGAGCGAGGGCGATCGAGGCAAGGAGGATCCCAATGAAAAAGGCGGAGCGGTGGCGGTGGTGGAAGTAGTGGCGGGCTTCGAGGCCTTCGTAGTGGGCTGGGTCGGCGTCGAGTGGACGCGCGTCCATGAGGCGGGCATCCATCAGGCGATCGGCGGCGTAGAGCATCCAGACGGCGATGGCCATGGCCAGAGTGGAAGAGAGAGGAAGACGGACGTGGTTCGCCGAAGCGATGAACCATGTCCAGAGGGCGGCGATGGTTGGGGCGTCGAGGGAGAGAAGATGCCAGAGCGCGAGAGGGCCGGAGTGGCGGGCGATCGCTTTTAGAGTCGGCTCGGCCGGCGCGGTGGTCACTTGGTTCATCGTATCCGTACTGCACTCCGTTTCGTCGTTAGAGGCCCAGATCTGAGAGGCCCGGGTGGTCGTCGGGGCGGCGGCCGAGCGGCCAGTGGAACTTGCGATCGGATTCTTTGATGGGGAGATCGTTGATGCAGGCGTAGCGATGATGCATGACGCCGTTTTCGTCGAACTCCCAGTTTTCGTTTCCGTAGGAGCGATACCAGTTGCCGGAGTCATCGTGGCACTCGTAGGCGAAGCGCACGGCGATGCGCGCGCCGTCGAAGGCCCACAGTTCTTTGATGAGGCGATAGTCGAGCTCGCGACGCCATTTTCTAGTGAGGAACTTCACGATCTCTTCGCGGCCGTTGACGAACTCGGCGCGGTTGCGCCATTTGCTGTCCACGGTGTAACCGAGTGCGACCTTTTCGGGATCGCGCGTGTTCCAGTTGTCCTCTGCTTTGCGAACCTTTGCGGCGGCGGTCTCGCGGGTGAATGGTGGCACTAGATTCTGCGGCGGTTGTGGACTCATCTTTGCTCCTTCGTCCCGGTCGTCAGATGTAAGGCTGCCTCTTGGATGTATGCCGGCGAAAGTGAGCTTCATGTTTTGTCTATTCATCTTCTCTATTCGTCGCGGGCGTGGTCTGCTTGCAAGTTGTTGCCGGACCAAATGATTTGCGAGGTCCAGGGTTGCGGGGGTTGAGACCAGAAAGGGTCTGCGGGAGGAAGGCCAAGCGGGAGCCATGCCGCGCTACAGAGGTAGAGGCTGCCGGTGGAGATGTAGGTTTCGCCGAGGCCGGGTTGATGGCCGGCGAGGCCGATCTGCAGCCAGCCGTCGCTTGAGAATGTTCCGGCGGGGCCGAGGGTGCGTTTGATGACTGCCGACAAAGCGCAGCGGATTTGTGGTGGCGTCAGGGATTCGGGGAGGATGTTGCGGCGGGCTGCGTCGGCTAGGAGATGGAACGCGCCGCAACGGTAGGTGATGGAGCGGCCGATTGGCGGGAAGGAGCCATCGGGGGCGATGAGGCGCTCTTGAATGGCCGCGTAGCGCTGGGCTCGATCGTGGATGGGTGTGCGCATGGCGGACCAGGCGGGGGATTGGTCGCCTACCGTGTCCATGAGTTGGAGGAGGTAGGGCTGGATGACGAAGCTGTTGTAGAAATCCCAGTGGAAGTGGGGGCCGTCGCCGTAGGTGCCGTCGCCGAGGTACCAGCTTTGCAGTTCGCGGAGGGCGTAGTCGACGCGCATGCGATCCCATGGTTGATTGAGCGTCATGAGGAGTGCTTCGTTCATGGCGGCGAAGAGGAGCCAGTTGTTGAAGGGCGGTTGTACTTTGCGTTCGGTGAGAAGTGCTTCTGCGAGACGTTGCCGGTTCTTTGCGTCGAGTTTTTGCAGGAGTTGCTTTGGGGCGCGGAGTAGACCGAGGGCGAGGAAGGAGGAGTCGACGAGAGTCTGGGGAGATTCGCCGAAGTGCATGTAGTCGGAGGAGGCGGGGTCAAGGGCTGAGGTAATTCCAGCTAGTGCAGCGTCGCGGTATCGGTTGCGGAGGGCGGTTTCCTTTGGGGTTTCGCCGGGGGAGGGTTCGAGTTCAAGCCAGGGCGCGAGGCCGGAGAGGAGGCGGCCCAGGGCTTCGAGGTGGGTTCCTACGGCGCGGGCCTGGGTCTGGCCGGGTGCGGCTTCAATGGGCATTTTTTGGCGGAGATTGCGTTCTTTCAGGGCCGCAAGGACTGGTTCGGAGACGAGTTCCAGCTGCTGGAGCCAGTATGTGCGATCTTGGTTGTTCGAAGGGATGTCGGTGGCGCGAGCTTCGGGGAGAGTGGCGGCGGCTCCGGCGGCGAGGGTTCCGAGGAGGAACGCACGGCGGTTTGGGGCTAAAGATTTGCGGGTTGGCATGGCTCTTCGAGTGTAATCTTGGTTGTTTCGGTAGGGGGTACCCCCCCATTGCCCGGGCGGAAATGTCCTGTATTCAGTGGTTTACGCGGCGTCTTGGGATTGTAAATTATTCATAATAAATGGGTTACGTCCAAAATATTCCAAACAAATGGGTTAGGCGGTTTTTCCTTTCTGAATGGAAAAGCCCCAGCTTTTGGCCGGGGCTTTTCTTGATTTCTAATTTAATTATAACGGGTTGAAGGTAACTAACATGCCAAGTGGATCCTGTTTTGTTTGAGGGAGTTAGGTGGTTTTGGGGCTTGACATGCGATTCTGCTGAGCAAAAGCGTGAAAAATAGTTTGGAGGACGGGTTTTGGGGCGTAAACAAAGGCGATTGTGTACCAGTCGGCGTTGCAAAAACCGAAACGGCGATAAGTGCGGATTAAGGGCGGGATGGTCAAGGCCAGAAGTAAGGTGACCGGCTGAGGTAAAAGCGGGTCGTGCTTTGCACGATGCCCACACATCAGAATCGATGTATGGGGCACCCGGCGGCACCCGCTTCGCGGCGGTTTTTTCGACGCGAGGCTGAAGCGTTGCTTTACTGCAAGCAAGGACAAGAGGCGAGTACAACAGCAGATCCCCCATTCGACTTCGCTCAGGGCAGGCATCTTCGGGATGCACTCAGATTAAGGCTCGCATGCTGGTAAGGTGGATGGCAGTTTGTGGCTTTGAGGCGAGGAGAACTTCAATTTGAGGCAGAGGAACTTCCGAAGGAGAGATCATGGCGGATCAAGCACCACTGAGCTATGTCATCTACATTGCAGCGACGCCGGAAAAAGTGTGGGAAGGTTTTGTGTCGAAGGAGTCCAATAGCATTCTCTTCGGGGGAGCGGAGCTTGAGGCTGAGTGGAGGGCGGGCGGCTCGATGGCATGGGTAGGGCCGGGGTCTGACGGTAAGCCTATGAAATATGTTCATGGAGAAGTGCTTCGGTTCGACCCGCCGAAGGTGCTGCAGTACACCTTTGCGATGGGGCAAAGCGATACAAAGTCCCGCGTGACTGTGGAGTTGGTTCCCGAGACGGAAGCTACCAAAGTGACGGTGACGCATGACCAGTGGGCTGACAACGATTCCGGTTACGCCGCCACCGCCGACGGTTGGCCCCGGATTCTTTCCCGGCTGAAGACGCTGATCGAGACTGGTAAAACGTTCAAACCGCATTGAAACGAAAGACGTTGTCGCGAGGGATCTTCACAGACTCAGAATGATAATTTTTCCCTAATTGGAGGGACAGATGTGCCGTCCATCGCAGGTATGCGCGGAATGAGCATCTAAAAGTGAGTGGGGAAATAGAGTGCCGCGCGAGTCGCGTTGCGGGCTGCGATGGGTTCGCGCTGATTTCTGGATAGGAGAGGGAGATGGAGGCCAACACGGATTCATTGGAGTCAGCCTCCTTTCTGGTGAACTGGGGAGGCACTCGAGCAGAGATGCTTCGCGTGAGTCCGTTGCGATGGAGCACGGGTGTGGTTGACCATCGATCGGGTTCGAACATCCTGAATTTGGCGCAAAAGGGGCCGGGACCGTCGGTGTATGGGCCGATCACGCTGGAAAGAGAGATTATGCCCGGCGATACGGAGTTTCAGACGTGGGCTGGGGAGGTGGCGAACGCGGCCGGCCCTTTCCGGCGGGACGTCATCATTAGTGTGCTGGACCGGGAACGTAATCCCGCGGTTGTCTTTCAGCTGCGCAATTGCTGGCCGAGTGCGTACGAAGCGATTTCGGAGTTGAATGCGAGCGGGACCGGGGTGGCGACCGAAAAACTCACGTTGGAGTATGACTGGTTTATCCGGACCGATGTGTAGACTGCGCCGCGGGTAGGGCAGCGACGAATCAGCAGGCTCGCTATAGCTTCTTGGGGGTTTGAGCGACGCCTGGATCGATTTGGACGCCGTCGAACTTGGTACTGTCGGCCGCCAATCTCTTGGCGGCTTCGTCGGAGACCGTTCGCGACTTGGCGGGGGAGATGCTGGGGCTTTTTTCAGAGGACTCCGGAAGCATGCGTGCGTCGCTGGAATTGGCGGCGTCGACGCGTTCCTGCTTTGTTCCGGCGATCCAGTAGGCCGGGATCGATGTCGGGGAAGACGCCGTCGCGGCGTTCGATCTCGGCGAGACGATCTTCCTGAGCCTTTGGTGAGCGTGCCGGCGGATTCGAAGCTCTGCCAGATGGCTTTAACTTCGTTGAACTGATCGTTGTGCGTGAGGAAGCGGATTTCGGCGTAGTCACGCGCGGCTCCGGTGGTGATGAGGAACTGCCAGTCGGAGGATTCGAGGAGGAGGAGTTCGCGGCAGAGCTGCTGCATGATGCGCTTGCCCTGGGCGGAGTTGCGCCAGTGGCCGGCGGTGCAGACTTCACGGGTGTAGAGCTCGGCGGGGTAGATGTGGGTGTAGGTCCAGGAGGTCTCGGGGTTCATCCAGACCTGGTTGGTGCCCTCGGCTCCCCAGGAGCCTTCGTGCATGGCGATGAAGCCGGCGCGGGGGTATTGGTCGAGGTATTCTGCGCTGCTGATGAGCTGGATGCCGGTAGCTCCTCCACGATTCGGATCGTGAAGGTCGCGGGCGATGGCTTCGAGCCAGAGAATGCCTTCGAACCACCAGTGGCCAAAGAGCTCGGCGTCGAAGGGGGAGCAGAGAATGGGCGGGATCTCGTCGTTGAAGCCGGACTTGAGTGCCTCGTAGACGAGATGAATAAAGTTGGACGCGTGGCCTTTGACGCGCTCGGCAGCCTGCTGGGGGTAGTAGGGGAGCTTGTCGCCCATGTCGACTTTGTGGCCGGTGACGCGCCAGTAGCGATGACCGCCGGGCCAGCGCTTCTTGTGGAAGTCGAGGTAGACGCCGTCGCCTGGATAGCCGGTGTCGCCGGACCAGACCTGTACGCCGGTGCGTGGGTCGCGCGGAAAGATGCTGACCGCGTAACGCTTGTCGTAGGGGCCGTCGACGTAATAGGGCTGGTAGAGGGAGCGGTGCGGCTCGTGCGTCATCTGCTCGACCTGCTCGTCGGTGGGAACCGCGCCGTTGAGCAGTTCATACGGAGATGGGACGCGGTGGCCTTCTTCGACGAGGTGAGTGTCGACGTAAAAGAACTCGAGGTTAGACTCGGAGAGGGCTTGCTCGACGCCGATGCGATCGAAGCCTTGAGGCTTGGGTGAGCCGTCAGCGAATTCGACGGGGTAGTTCCAGAACCCGGCGGGGCGGTAGCCGCACTCGGGCGCCCAGATGCCGCGGGGCTGTTTGCCGATGTGGCGGACGTGGGTGTCGACGGCGGTGCGGATCTGGGCGCGGACGGATTCGTCGGTGCCGAGGAGTGGCATATAGCCGTGAGTCGCTCCGCAGGTGATGATGCTGATGAGGCCGGTGTCGTTGAAGTGGCGGAACCCGGCGATGATGTTGCGGTCGAAGTGGTAGAAGTCTTCGAGGGCTTCCGAGAAGAAGCGGTGCCAGAAACGGGCGGTCTCGGCGAGGTGAGTTTCACCGGATTGAATGAAGAAGGCCTCGTCTTCGCGGGCGGCGACGATTTTGCGGTTGAGATAGTTGGGAAATTCGGCGATGAAGACGGGATGAGAGAGCTGCTCGAGCAGGATGGGCGAGAGGTTGAGGTTGCAGTTGAAGCGGATGTTGTCGCGCTCAAGATTTTTCAGGATGCGGAGGAGCGGGAGATAGGTTTCGGCGGCTGCCTCGTGGAGCCACTCCATGCCATGCGGCCAGGTGCCGTGATTGACGACGTAGGGCAGATGCGCGTGCAGGGTGAAGGTAAGAAATCCTGCTGGGCGGGTTGCCGATGCCTTCGTCAAGACGAACACCTCAGTGGAAATTTTCAGTTAGGGGCGGCAGGGGGCGAACCGGCCTGCTGCACTTGAGTTTACACCAGCTGACGAATGATGCTTCTGGTGGCCGATGCAGCGGAGTGGAGAACTCCGCTGCATCTGGTTAGATGCAGCGGTTCGCATTCCTATTGCGATTGATTTGGGGGATGCTGCTGCAGGGTTGGAGTGGGGGCTGGGCTCTCGGTTTCGCCGCCGGTCGGAACTCTGAGAGAGAGGGTGTTGGTGAGGTTGAAGCGGATGAGGGTTTCGGAGGTGATTTGCACCTGCTGTCCGCGGGTGATGGTGTTGGCTGCGGCTCCGGTGCCGCCGCCGGCAGCGGCTCCGATGGCTGCACCTTTGCCTCCGCCGATGATGCCTCCGAGGATGGCGCCGACGGCTGCACCGCCGCCGACCTTTGCGGCAGTGTTTGCGCCACGGCCTTTGCCCTGGACGCTATAGGGTTCGGTGTTGACGGTGATTGGCTCGCCGCGGCGATTGATGCTGGTGAGTTCGATGGTGAGCAGAGAGCTGCCTTTGTAGTGGGCTGCCTCTTGCACGGCGACGACGCGGCCGGTGACGGGGGTGCCGGTTCGGATGACGACGACGCCATCGCTGACGATGTCTGAGGCGATGGTGCCGGTAAAGGTCTCACCCTGCTGCGTGGTGGCGCTGTCGAGGGTCTGGGTGATGCGGATGGGGAGAGTGGTTCCCGGGTTGAGCGTGACGTTACGGAAGGCGGGCCGTGGTGGCGGTGGCGGCGGGGGTGGTTGTTGCGCGGGCTGCGGCGGCGGTGGGGTGGCGTCGGCTACCTGAGGGGAGGGAGTGTCAACCGGTGCGGGTTGACGGACCACCGGCGCGGACTTCTGCTTGACGGGGGCAGGCTGCTTTGGTTTGGGTGCTGGAGGCGGGGGTAGTGGTGGGGCGGTGCTGACGGTGGCGGGGTGGTCGCGGCGACGACCGGCGCGGGGGCTTGGACGGTCAGGTTATTGACTACGGTCTTGACGCCCGGGACCTGCGCGGCGTCTGCTGCGGCGAGGGAGCGCGCGGCTTCGTTGCTGACGGTGCCATTGAGGGTGGCGACCTGTTTTTGAACCGAGGATTGAATGGGCTCGTTGCTGAGGGCGCTGTCAGCAGTTAGGCGGGTCTGGAGAGCAGAGGTCAGGCTGGCATCGTCTGTTGAGGGGGCGGAGCTTTTGCAACCGGCAAAGCCGAAGGCAATGATGAGGGTGGCGGCCAGGATGGAACGTGAAATGGAGAGATTCTTAGTAGCGTACATAGATCCCCTTTGTAGCAAAGAACACTTGTGTTTCAAAACACTCTAAATCAAGGAACTAGTATCCGATGCGAGGCGTTTGCACAAAGTTTCATTCTGCAGCTGTTCTCTCTCTCTCAGATAAGACGAAAGCAAGGGTGGAAGGTGATTAGGCGCGGGGGAGGTGCCGGCGGCAGGGGTCTTCGGACGACCTGGTGACGAGGCCGAGGATGGAAGATGGACTGCGGACGGCAACCTAATTATAGGAGGGGGCATCCACCTAGGAAAGGGTGAGCTTGCAGTCGAAAGGCCGGCGGCATGCCGGGGACGTCGATCACGGGAATCGCACATGAATGTAGAAGTTGAGTTATAAAAGCGGAGGAAGAGATTCCGCATTTGAAGCCTGAACAGGAGAAGAGCATGTCAGATAACGACAACGAGAATGGAGTTAGTGGATTGGGATGGTTTCTGGCGGGTCTTGGTATCGGTGCGCTGGTAGGCGTGCTGTATGCGCCGAAGGCCGGCAAGGAGACGCGGGAAGATCTGGTGGCGAGCGCTCTGGATGCCAGGGATCGGGCTGCGGTGCTTGCACAGCAGGCGCAGGATAAGGCGGCGGAGTTGGCCGCTCAAGGGAAACAGCAGGTGGGTGAGTATGTCGATCGCGGCAAGGAGTATTATGACCGCGGACGAACCCAGTGGGCCCAGTATGTAGAGAAAGGCAAGGGCCTGGTTCAGGAACATCAGAGTAAGGTTTCAGCTGCGATTGACGCCGGTAAAGAGGCCTATGTCAGCACGACCAGCGAGCATAATTCGTAGAGTAGATTTACGGTAGACAGGGCCCGGTCAGCCGTTGATGGTGGCCGGGCCTTATGATTGTTGGCTGGATCTTTTTGACTGTCGGCGATATTTTTCTGGGAGAGAGCGAGAGACGATATGGAAGCGGTGGGAATCGTGATTTCAGGAATGTGGCTGCAGGATGCGGAATCGCTTTCGTCTGGGAATACGAAGTGGTTGATTATCTTCGTCGGCATCGTAGCGCTCTCGATGCTGGTGCAGGCGATCGCGGTGATTGTGCTGGCGCTTGGCGCAATCAAGGCGCGCAAGCGCGCGCTGGAGATCGCGGAAGAGGTCCGCGAGAAGTTGATGCCGTTGGTTGCTGGAACACATGACATCATCCGCGATGCGGGACCGAAGGTGAAGATCATCACCGAGAACCTGGTGGAGACGAGCCATATGGTTCGCGCCAAGGCGCAGGAGTTCGATGCGACGGCGAGCGAAGTGAACATGAAGGCGCGGGTGCAGGCGGCACGAGTGGATGGGATGGTGACGTCGGTGTTGAATACTACGGCGGAGATCTCGGAGACGCTGCAGCGGGCGGTGAAAGTACCGGTGCGCGAGTTCACGGGTCTGGTGAATGGGTTTAAGGCGGGCGTAGATGTTCTGGTGGGGCGGGCGAAGGGGTTCGGGCGCGACAAGTCGAATGGGGCTCGAGGGCGGGATACGGAGTGGTGAGGGTACGGCTGCGGAGAAGATGAAGGCGATGACCGAGGCTGGGATTACTGTGGTGAAGTCGCCGGCGGAGATTGGTGAGGCTATGGCCCGGGTGCTGGGGAAGGGTTAGGCGTTGGCGTTGGTACGATTCGAGGCCGCACCAAACCTGCATGTGTCAATGCTATGGGTACTCTCGAACCCTAATCGTATGCAAAATTTCGATGCGCCACATTATGAACCAGCTCACCAGGATTTGAACGTGAAGACAGCAGGAGCTGCATGCTGCCAAAAACGTTGTCGGCATAATGAATGATCAGGTCTAAGCGGCCGTCACCATCGAGGTCCCCCGCCCACAGAAGTGACCACCCATAGTCAAATGTGGGGGGGGAGGGTCGCATCGATGATCTGTGACTGTCCCCTTGAACTAAGAATAAGGGTGCTCTTGTCGGTGCTTTTCCTGGCAGGTACGCTCTGCAACACAAAGTTCGATTGGCCGAATCGAATTGGGAGGCCCTTTTCTGTGATTTGGACTCCCTCTGGCGAACTTTCATCGGTGTATTCCGCCTTTTGAGGTCGTACCGTAACCAAGCCATCCAACCCCTGCACGAGCAACACCGGTTGCGAATGGTCGAGGACAACCAGTTTTTTCGCGCTCCATTTCGAGTTGTTGTCTTCCGTGTAAGGATCGGGAGCCCACTGAAGACGGCATTCCGTATACTTCCACTGGAAGCCTAGTCGATCTGCGTATAGTCCCATCCAGGTCGCGATCCCTAAATGCTCGTCGTCCCTGAAGGACTGAGTCCTACTGTCAGATGAGGCGATCCTTATGGGAATGGGTGCCTGTGCGAGGCTGATTGAGAGCCAGCCGATACACAGAGACGAGAGACAGAGTCTGCGGAGTCGAGGAATCATGCGGGCCTTCTGAGAGAAAAAGTCAAGATGTCGTTCTCTAACTCCTTCTGTCTTGAAACTAAATTTCTCGCGCATTACTTGGCGAGGTTGCCGGAGGTGTCGCGGTATTCGATTGGGCCGAGGTTTAGTTCTTTGAGGCCGGGTTCGATTTTGGCGCGGTCGCCTACGGCCATCAGGATGAGTTGGTCGGGATGGACATCGGATTGGGCGGCTTTGGAGACTTCTTCGGGGGTGACGGCTTCGAAGCGGCCGGGGAGTTTGGCGTAGTAGTCGAGGGGTAGGCCGTAGATGAAGATCTGCTGGAGGCCGCCGACGGAGGCCTGGGTGGTTTCGAAGTCGCCGGGTAGGGAGTGGAGGAGCGAATCCTTGGCGAGCTTGAGTTCGGTTGCGGTTGGGGGTTCGGTGCGGATGCGGTTGAGCTCGAGCATGAGCTGTTTTGCGGCTGGAGCGGTGACGTCGGTGCGGACCTGGGCCCCGCTGTAGAAGGGGCCTCCGGTGCGGTTGAAGAAGAAGCCGGAGCCTGCGCCGTAGGTGTAGCCGTGCTCCTCGCGAAGGTTCATGTTGATGCGGCTGGCGAAGAGACCACCGAGCACGTTGTTCATGATGAGGACGGCGGGGTAGTCGGGTGTGGTGCGGGGGACGCCGAAGCCGATGGCGTAGAGGGCGGTTTGGGGGGAGCCGGGCTTGTCGACGATGACTACCTTGAGGCTCGGTGGGTTGGGCGCGGGCGGAAGGGAGGCGGCGGTTGATGCCGTTCCGGACCAGCCGGCGAAGTATTTTTCGGCGAGACGCTTGGCCTCGGTTTCGTTGATGTCACCGGCGAAGACGAGTGCGGCGTCTTTGGGGCCGTAGTGCGCCTGCCAGAAACCGGTGATGTCGTCGCGGCTGATGGCCTTGATGCCGTCGGTGGTGCCGATGGGGCGGAAGCCATAGGGGTGGTCGCCGTAGAGGGTACGGAAGCCTACGCGAAGCATGGATGCGACGGGTTGGTCGCCTTCCTGGAGGATGGTGACGAGGCGTTGCTTGCGGATGCGCTCGATCTCTTCGGCGGCGAAGGCGGGATGCTCGATGACGTCGGAGAGGAGGTCGAGGCCTGCTTCGGTGTTGTTGCTGAGGGCGCTGAGGCTGGCGCTGGCCTGGTCTACGCCGGCGGTCGAGGTGAGGTTGGTGCCGATCTGTTCGGCGTCATCGGCGAGGACGGTAGCGGAGCGCTGGGTGGTACCTTCGGTGAGGAGGCGGGCGGTGAAGCCGGCGAGGCCAGCCTTGGCGGGTGTGTCGTTTTCGCTGCCGCCGCGGAGGACGACGCCTGCGGTGAAGACGGGAAGGGCGTGGTCTTCGAGCATGTAGATCTTCAGGCCGTTGGGAAGGGAGAAGGTCTTCGGCACGGGAAGGTTGAAGGCGCTGGCGGGGCCGGGCTGGGGTGCGGTCTTACGCCAATTCTGCTGCTCTTCAAACTGAGGGGTGTAGGGAGCGGTGAGCTTGGCGTCGGCGTCGGTGTTGTCGGGGCTGCGGGGGACGTCGTCGACTACTTTTTTGCCGGGGACGCAGTTGACGACGACGCTTTGGTCTTTGCCGAGGTACTGGCTGGCGACCTGTTTGACGGAGCCGATCGTTGCGGCCTGGTAGCGGGCGATGTCTTTGGGGAGATAGCCGGGGTCGTCGAGGAACTGGTTGTAGCGATCGAGGGTGTCGGCTACGCCGCCGAAGCCGCCTAGGCGCTGGAGGCCGATGATCTTGTGAGTAACGTCGACGGTGCGGGCGCGGTCGAGTTCGGCCTGGGTGGGCCCGTCGGTTTGCAGGCTGGCTACTTCCTTCCAGAGAGCGGCTTCGAGGGTGTCGAGCGAGACAGAGGGTTTGGCGGTGATGTCGCAGTCGGCAACGGAGCCCAGCTTGAGGGGCTGGAGGTTGCAGGTGACGCTTTGGGCGATTTGCTGCTCATAGACGAGCTTGCGGTAGAGACGGCTGGCTTTGCCGCCGCCGAGGATGTGGACGAGGAGATCGGCCTCGGCGTCTCCCTTGGCGAAGGCGGGAGCGGTCAGCCAGGCGACGGAGAGACGCGGGAGCTGGACGGTGTCGGTGACGGTGGCGCGCTTCTGGGCGGTGATGGGCGGAGTTTTTACGGTGACGGGCTCGACTTTCGGTCCCTCGGGGATGGGGCCGAAGTATTTGGTGAGGAATGCCTTCAGTTGGGCGGGGTTGAAGTCGCCGGCGATGGCGATGCTGGCGTTGTTGGGCGTGTAGAAGTGCTGGTGGAAGTCGCGGATGTCGTTGATGCGGGCCGCTTCGATGTCTGCGTGAGAGCCGATGACGGAGGCGTAGTACGGATGCTGCTGGGGGAAGAGCATGTGGTAGGTCTGCTCATCGGCGACGTCGTACGGAGTGCCTTCGCCCTGGCGACGCTCGTTGCGGACGACGTCCCGCTGGTTGGTGAGTTTGACGCGATCGAGGCCTTCGAGGAGGAAGCCCATGCGGTCGCTCTCGAGCCAGAGAGCTAGTTCGAGCTGGTTGCTGGGGACGGTTTCGAAGTAGTTGGTGCGGTCGAAGTCGGTAGTGCCGTTGATGTCGGTTGCTCCGGCGCCTTCGAGGTATTTGAAGTGGGCTTTTTCGCCGACGTGCTCGGAGCCTTCGAACATCATGTGCTCGAAGAGGTGGGCAAAGCCGGTGCGGCCTGGGCGCTCGTTGAGCGGGCCGACGTGGTACCAGAGGTCGACGGCTACGAGGGGCAGGCGGTGGTCTTCGTGGGTGAGGACGACGAGGCCGTTAGGCAGGGTGAACTTTTCGTACTTGAGCTCGGGGACCTTGAGGGGCTTGGCCGCGGGGAGGGTGTCGGCGGCGCCGGCGACGGAGGCGAGGGCGAGGCTGGTGAAGAGAGCGGCGAGCTTAAGGCAGTTGGATAGACAGCGGGATGCATTCATAAGGCAGTTGGATAGACAGCGGGATGCATTCATATCATTTCTCCACGGAGACTGGCAGAACTTGTGACGCAGATGAGTCGGCAAAAGTGTTGGGTGGATGATACCAAGGGTTGGACGCAGCAGGGCAGGCGCGGGCGTTTGTATACTTCCACCATGCGTAGATTCGTGGTGTTGTTCGCACTGGCCGCCTTGGCCGGTGTGTCGTTGAATGCCCAGACGGGTGTTCAGGCTGTGTCGGTTTCTTTTCCGGAGTCGCGGTCGGCGAAGCCGCTGGATGGGCGGCTGTTGTTTTTGTTGTCGAATGATCCGACGGAGGAGCCGCGGATGCAGATCGACGATACGCCGAAGAGCCAGATGGTCTTTGGCGTGACAGTGGATGGGTGGAAGCCGGGGCAGAGCGTGAAGGTGGATGATTCGGCGGCGGGGTATCCGGTGCGCAAGTTGAGTGAGGTGCCGGCCGGGGACTATACCGTGCAGGCTGTGCTGGATGTGTACCAGACGTTTCACCGGGCGGATGGAAAGACGATCAAGCTGTCGCCGGATCGGGGCGAGGGGAAGCATTGGAATATTGCGCCGGGGAATCTGTACAGCAAGCCGCAGAAGATTCATGTCGGGCCGGGTGGTTCGGCGATTTCGCTTTCGCTCGATCAGGTGATTCCGCCAATTGTGCCTGAAGCGGATACAAAATATGTGCGGCATATTCGGATTGAGAGCGCGCTACTGACGAAGTTCTGGGGGACGCCGACATATTTGAGTGCGATTTTGCTTGTGCCGGAGGGGTTTGATGAGCATCCGCAGGCGCATTTTCCGCTGATGATTTTTCATGATCATTTTGTTTCGGGGTTTGATGATTTTCGGACGACGCCGCCGGATCCGAATCTGAAGCCAAATTATTCGGAGCGGTTTCACCTGGCCGGATACAACAGGATTCAGCAGGAGGAGGCTTACAAGGAATATCAGCAGTGGATCAGTCCGGGGTTTCCGCGGGTGCTGGTGATGAAGATTCAGCATGCGAATCCGTACTACGACGATTCGTATGCGGTGAACTCGGCGAACCTGGGGCCGTATGGGGATGCGATTGAGACGGAGCTGATCCCGGCGGTGGAGAAGAAGTTTCGCGGGATTGGGGAGGGCTGGGCGCGGTTTATGTATGGCGGGTCGACGGGTGGGTGGGAGTCGCTGGCGGTGCAGATTTTTTATCCGGAGCATTACAACGGGGCGTTTGTGGCTTGTCCCGATCCGGTGGACTTCCACGCTTATTTGACGAGGGATTTATACAAAGACGAGAACATGTTTTATATCCAAGGCGCGAACAAGCGGGTGGAGCAGCCGGCGATGCGGGATTATCTGGGGCATACGCTGATCTCGGTGCGAGACAATGCGGCGTATGAGGCTGCGCTGGGGGATACCGGGCGGTCAGGCGATCAACTGGACATCTGGCAGGCGGTTTATTCGCCGGTGGGGAAGGACGGGTATCCGGAGCAGATTTTCGACAAGCAGACAGGGGTGATCGACCACAGGGTCGCGGAGTTCTGGCGATCGCACTATGATCTCAATGCAATTCTGCAGAAGAACTGGGCGACGCTGGGGCCGAAGCTGCAGGGGAAGATTCATCTGTATGTGGGGGACGCGGATACTTACTTTTTGAATGATGCGGTTTATCTGATGGAGGATTTTTTGAAGACTACTGGGACGCCGGGGCATGGGGTTCCGTATGAAGGCGAGGTGAAGTATGGGCCTCGGGCGGAGCATTGCTGGAATGGGGATCCTACTTTGGCGAATGCTTATTCGCGGCTGCATTACAACACGATGTATCTGCCGCAGATTATGGAGCGGATTGCGAAGACGGCTCCTGCTGGGGCGGATTTGACGAGTTGGAAGTACTGAACATTGTCAGGATTTAGTCCAAGAATTGCGCTGAAATTAAGACTCATAAGAATGCAGTTTGTGCTTTACACGAATGCCCACCTTAGCGCGATAAAACCGCGCGAAGATGGGGCACCCGGCTGAGGTGAGAGTCAAAAATTAGGGGATTGGAGATTTCCGTTGCGAATGACTGTTGTCCTCGACGACGAATTGATGGAAAGGGCGATGAGCTACACCGGACTTCGAGAGAGATCGGTGCTCATTCGTGAAGAGTTGGTGGCTTTAATTGAGCGGGAAGCCGCTCGACGACTTGCAGGGCTTGGTGGTAGCGAGCCTGACCTCGTTGCAGTTCCCCAGGCGGCGGAGTACGGCTAAACGATTCGCTATGTCTGGCGGCGGTAGAAGAGGCCGGCGGTGAAGAAGACGATGGCTACCATCAGGGCGAGACGAGCGTGAAACAGGTTTCGCATGCGGAGGCTGAGGAGAGCGTCCGCGAGCCACGCTGCGAAGCCTACGAACCAGATCCACGCTGTCTTTCGCATCATCGCTCGTGCTCCGGAGAAGAGTTGCTGCCAGGTTGAACAGGCGAAGTTCGATGGCCTTGTTCTACACTAAGTAATAGAGACTCACCTAGGAGAAATACGTTGTCACAACGCACATTCAGCATTATCAAGCCGGACGCGGTTCAGAAGGGCCACGCCGGGGCCATCCTCGCCGAGATTGAAAAGGCAGGGTTTAAGATCGTTTCCATTAAAAAGCTTTCGATTTCGAAGGTGCAGGCGGAAGGGTTCTACTACGTTCACGCTGCGCGTCCGTTTTTTGGTGAATTGACGGAGTTTATGTCGAGCGGGCCTATCTTTCCGATGGTGCTTGAGAAGGATAACGCGATTGCCGATCTGCGCAAGCTGATGGGCGCGACCAACCCGGCGCAAGCTGAAGAGGGAACGATTCGCAAGAAATTTGCCGCTTCCATTGGAGAGAATGCGATTCATGGATCGGATGCTGAGGATACGGCGGCATTTGAGATTGGATATTTTTTTGCCGGTTATGAACTTAAGTAACTGTTGTTGATCCTGGATACAACTCGGAGATACAACTCGGGCGGCGGTGGGTGGATCGTGAGATTCTTTCTGCCTGCCGCCTTACGTGTTGATAGGGGAAGCTTGCAAGGAAAACACCATATTTCTTCCCCCTTCGGCTTGCGCTCAGGGTACGAAATGACAAAAAGGACAAGCGGCAGAAGGAGAGGAGGTAGAGGGATGGAGCTGAAGCTGAAACTGCCTGAGGGACCGTTCAAGGCCTATCTGTTTGACTGTGATGGGACGATTGTGGATTCGATGCCGCTGCACTATGTGGCTTGGAAGACGGTGCTGGCCGAGTGGGGATGCAAGTTCGACGAAGAGTTGTTTTATTCGTGGGGTGGGATGCCGGTTGCCGAGATTATTGCCGCGCTGAATGTGCGGGAGGGGCTTGCGATGCCGGTGGACGAGGTGCAACGGCGCAAGGAAGGGATGTATTACAACATTCTTCCAGAGTTGAAAGCGGTGCCGGAGGTGCTGGAACATATCCACATGAGCCATGGAAAGATT
Organism: uncultured Acidobacteriaceae bacterium; assembly: GCA_963838555.1. GTDB lineage: Bacteria > Acidobacteriota > Terriglobia > Terriglobales > Acidobacteriaceae > Edaphobacter. The sequence goes on from CAWIRK010000004.1 coordinate 210,088, forward strand.
CCGTTTGCGGTGGTTTCCGGGAGTACGCGCGACTCTGTGACAAGGTCGCTGGAGACGCTGGGGATTCTGGATCGGTTTGAGACGCTGGTCTGCGCAGGGGATTACACGAAGAGCAAACCGGATCCGGAGCCGTTTTTGATTGCGGCGGAGAGGCTTGGAGTCGCGCCGGGAGACTGCCTAGTGTTTGAGGATACCGAGATGGGGATTCAGGCGGCGACTGCCGCCGGGATGGCTTCGGTGAAGGTGCTGCAGCCCTGGGAGCGGGTTAACGCGGGTAAGTGATAGGCTGCTTCCGACAAAGGGGACATAACGGCGGCCGGAGGATCCAATAGGCTCATCCGGCCTGCGATGGACACGTCATCCGGTCCGTGATGCAAACGATCGAAGGTATTTACCGTTATCTATTCGATCCCGCGCATGGTTCAAGGGATCACTTCCTTGCGCGCTGGCTGTTCCTGCGTGCGCTCGGCCTGATCTATTTTTCGGCGTTTTACGCGCTTCTGTTCCAGATTCGCGGTCTGATCGGGCCGCAAGGCATTCTCCCTGCCGGCGAATACCTGCAGTCCGTAACTCAGTTGGGTGTTGCGCGATTTTGGTACGCCCCCACCCTGCTGTGGTTTTCGGCTAGCGACGCTATGTTGGTGGCGTTGTGCTGGACCGGTCTAATCGCCTCAGCGCTTCTGGTGGTCAACATCTGGCCCCGCATGATGCTGCTGGTGTGCTTCTGCTGTTTCGTTTCATTCGTTGGCGCGGCGCAGGACTTCTCGGGCTACCAGTCGGACGGCATGCTGCTGGAGGCGGGATTTCTTTCGCTGTTTCTTGCGCCGTCAGGGTTTCTGCCAGGGCTTGGAAGAAAGCAGCCAGCGGTGCGGGCCGCTATGTTCCTGGTGCTGTGGGAGTGGTTTCGAATCTACTTTGAGTCTGGGGTTGTGAAGCTTGAGAGCGGCGACCCTACGTGGCGAAACCTGACCGCTATGTACGAGTACTACCAGAACGGGCCTCTGCCGACCTGGATCGGCTGGTACCTGGCGCATCTGCCGAATTGGTTTCACGTCGCGACGGCGGGCGCTACGCTTGCAATGGAGCTCGGGCTGGTGTGGATGGCCTTTCTGCCGCGGTGGTGGAAGATCGTGTGCTTCTTCGTCGTCACGGCCTGGCAGGTCGTGGTGATCGCGACGGCGAACTACGCTTTTCTCAATTACCTTGTGCTTGTGCTTGCGGTCCTGTTGCTGGACGACCGGTTTCTGCGGCGGTGTTTTCCTCGGCGATGGCAGACGGATCTTGATCGCGAGTTCGATGCTCGGCAACCTGAACCGGACGCCTCTTTTGAAGAGGGGAATTCATCGACAAGGGCACCGTGGTGGCACCCACTTCGCTCCGCTACATTCGCTGTTGTGCTGACGTGGATCTTCTATGCGACGCTGGTCCCGCTGGTGCAGATGTTCTGGCACACGTCCCCGCTTCCCACGGCGCCGGTTGCTGCGCTTGACCCGCTTCGTATTGCGAACCGGTATGGACTGTTTGCGGTGATGACGCCACATCGTTATGAGATCGAGTTTCAGGGGTCGGACGATGGAGAGCATTGGGTCGATTATCCGTTCCGGTACAAGCCGCAGGGATTGAAGGAGCGGCCGGGTATCTATGCCCCGTATCAGCCTCGCTTCGACTGGAACCTCTGGTTCGCGTCACTTGGCGGGTGGCGGCAGTATCCGTTTGTTCCGCGGACAGAAGAGCTTCTTCTTGAAAACGATCCTGCGGTGCTGGGGCTCTTTAGAGCGAATCCCTTTCCCAATGCACCGCCGCGCATGGTTCGGGCCTTGCTTTGGCAATATTGGTTCAGCACGATGGAGGAGAGGCGCATCGAACGCGTCTGGTGGAGACGGGAACTGGTGGGTGCCTATACGCCGACACTTTTCCGGCTACCGGATGGGAGTTTCGGGATTGTGAAAGGCAGTCTCCAGGATTCGTTGTCGCCTTGATATTCGCTTATTGGGATTGGGTCTATTTGGTGAAGAGGTTGAGGTCAATGGATTCGCCCATGGATTTGTAGCCGGCGTCGCCGGGGTGTAGGTGGTCGCCGGAGTCGTCGAGGGGAAGGAACATGCCGGGATGGGCGGGGTCGGTGGTGAGTTTGTCGAAGTCGATGACGCCGTCGAACTGGTTGGTGGTGCGGATCCATTGGTTGACGGCCTGGCGCATCTCCTCGCCTGAGGGGGATTGGTACTTTGCTCCCACGAAGGGCGTGAGGGTTGCGCCGTAGACCTTGATGCCATGGGTGTGGGCTCGGGTTGCGAGCTGGCTTAGGCCGGCGATAAGGTCGTCGGCGGTGACGACGTCGTAGGGTTTGTTGGGATCGGTGGCGTGGCCGATGTCGTTGATGCTCTCCATGATGACGAGATATTTGACGCCGGCCTGGGCGATGACGTCGCGATCGAAGCGGGAGAGGGCGGAGGGGCCGGTGGTGTCGTGTAGGATGCGGTTGCCTCCTATCCCCTGGTTCAGGACGCCGAGGTTTGCGGTCTTCTTGTCGGCCTGAAGGCGGCGGGCGAGCACGTCGGGCCAGCGGGCGTTTGCGTCGCGGGTGCTGTGGGCGCCGTCGGTGATGCTGTCGCCGAAGGTGACGATGGAGGCGGCTTTGTTATCGGCAGTGACGTCGACGCCTTTGAGGAAGTCCCAGGTGAAGAAGGTTTGTGGGGTGTCGAGTGAAGGGGCGCTGACGACGTTGCCGGGGACGAGGTAGTTGGTCTGGTCGGCGAAGGGATGGAAGGTGAGTTGGCTGACGGGCTGATCGGGGAGGAAGAGGCTTACGGCGAGGTTGGAGAAGGGAGCGACTTTGAGAGGGGCGGGGTCGCTGACGAGGAGGGCTCCGGGCGGGATGATGATGGAGGGCTTTCCGTTGAAGGTGAGTGCGATTGCCGTGTCGGGGGCTATGGCGCTGGTGCCGGAGCTGAGGGCGATTTGGGCGGCGCCGATGGTGAGGGGCTCTAGGCCGAATTCATTTGTGAGGATTACACGGACGGACGGGCCGCCGATGGAGATGTGGACGATCTCGCGGACGGTGGTGCCGTCGGTTCCGGGGGCTCCGAACTTGCCGTCGGGATTTTTGGCGGCCATAGGGGAGGCTGCCCAGGTTCCGACCCAGTGGTCGGCAGGTGAGGCGGCGGTAGCGATGGAGGGAGCGAGCGCGCAGAGGGAGAGCAGGAGGAGGAACGAGATTCTGGCTTTGATCGACATGGCCTTCCTTGGTTGGAACATGATTGGTTCGAGGCTCCATCTTATCGTTCTTTCGTGCTGTTGTTTCGTGGAGGAGCGGGGGTGACGTATAGTGGCGAGGGTCGCTGGAGTCGAGGCAATATTGCGGCGAGATGGGCGGCCGATCAACTGGCGGGAAGGGATGGGTAACAGAAAAATGACGACGAGATGGCTAAAGGTTATGCTGCTTAGCATGACAACTGCGATGACAGCACATGGCCTGGTAGCGAAGAGCGAGTTGGGGAAGATGCCGGACGGGACGGCAGTGGATCTCTACACGTTGAAGAGCGATGGGATTGAGGCCAGCATAATGACCTATGGGGCGCGGGTCGTCTCGATCAAGACGCCGGATCGCGCGGGGACGATGGCGAACGTTGTGCTGGGCTACGGTTCTCTCGATGCCTATCTTGCCGATAACAAGACGTACTTTGGGGCGATCGTCGGCCGATATGGGAACCGGATTGCGCTGGGGAAGTTTTCGGTTGGGGGGCATCAGTACCAGGTGCCGGTGAATAACAATGCAAATTCGCTGCATGGCGGAACTGTGGGATTCGACAAGCTGGTGTGGCAGGCGCGCACCGTTGCGGATGGAGTGGAGATGACGCTGGTGAGTAAGGACGGCGATCAGGGCTATCCGGGAACTCTGACGGCGCATGTGCGGTATACGGTTCATCCGCATGCTTTGCGGATTGATTACAGCGTGTCGACGGATAAGCCTACGGTGGTGAACCTGACGAACCACTCGTATTTCAATCTGTCGGCCGACAACAAGCCGATTCTCAATGAAGAGTTGACGCTGCCTGCGGACAAGTACACGCCGGTGGATGCAGGGCTGATTCCTACGGGTGTGCTGGCTCCGGTGGAGGGCACGCCGTTTGATTTTCGCAAGGCGACGGTGATCGGTGCGCGGATTAACGACAACAACGAGCAGTTGAAGATCGCCGGGGGTTATGACCATAACTGGGTTTTGCGTGGACAGAACGGCGAGGTGAAGACTGCGGCGCGGGTTTACGATCCGGCGAGCGGGCGCGTGCTGACGGTTACCACGACGGAGCCAGGAGTGCAGTTTTATTCCGGCAACTTCCTGGATGGGACGAAGTACGGCAAGGCGCAGGAGGGGCATGTGAAGAACTCCGGGTTGTGTCTGGAGACGCAGCATTTTCCCGATTCGCCGAATCATCCGGCGTTTCCGACGACGGAGTTGAAGCCCGGGGAGACGCGTCACAGCATGACCACCTTTACCTTCTCGACGCAGGCCAAGTAAGAGCGCGCGGCGTGTTGACTCCGCCGCGCAGGAGTTTTGATTCATGAACAAAGTGGTTTCATCTGCCGACGAGGCGGTTGCTGATATCGCCTCGGGTTCGACTGTGATGCTTGGCGGCTTTGGGCTTTGCGGTATTCCGGAAAATCTGATTGCGGCGTTGGTGCGGCGTCGAGTTACGGGGTTGCACACGATCAGCAACAACATGGGCGTTGATGGTTTCGGCATGGGGTTGATGCTCGAGGCAGGGATGATCGCTTCCCATATTGGTAGCTACGTTGGCGAGAACCGTCGGCTGGAGACTCTGGTGCTGAAAGGCGAGTTGGACCTCACTCTGATTCCTCAGGGGACGCTGGCGGAACGAATTCGTGCGGGCGGCGCGGGGATTCCGGCGTTTTATGTGCCGACAGGGCTGGGTACCATTGTGGCGGAGGGGAAAGAGACCCGCAAGATCGGTGACAGGACGTATGTTCTGGAGCACGCGTTGCATGCGGATTTTGCGCTGATCAAAGCGTGGAAGGGTGATCGGCTGGGGAACCTTGTGTATCGGAAGACTGCGAGGAACTTCAATCCAGCGATGGCCACGGCGGCGGACCTGACAATTGCGGAGGTGGAGGAGTTGGTGGAGCCGGGAGAGCTTGATCCCGACCACATTATTACGCCCGGGATCTATGTGAATCGCATTCTAGTGGGCGCGGCTTACCGGAAGCCGATCGAGTCGAAGTTTATTCAGGCGGGTATTGGCCAGGGCGGGGGTGCGACGTGACGGGGAAGGAGCGGATTGCGCGGCGGATTGCTCGTGAGTTCAGGGACGGCTTTTATGTCAATCTTGGGATTGGGCTGCCGACGATGATTGCGGGTTATATTCCTGCGGGGATCGATGTGATGTTTCAGTCGGAGAACGGAATGCTTGGCGTGGGGGGACCACCCAGTGCCGAACAGGAGGACCCCGATCTCATCAATGCGGGGAAGCAGACGGTGACGGAGATTCCGGGATGCTCGTTCTTTGGGAGTGAGGAGTCGTTTGCGATGATTCGCGGCGGCCATATGGACATGAGTATTCTGGGGGCGATGCAAGTGGATGAGCATGGCAACCTGGCCAACTGGACGATTCCGGGCAAGATGGTAAAGGGCATGGGCGGAGCGATGGATCTGGTGGCGGGGGCGCGGCGGGTGATCGTTGCGATGGAGCACCAGACGAAGGATGGTGCTTCGCGGATTCTGAAGCAGTGTACGCTGCCGCTGACCGGGCAGAATGTTGTGCATGACATTGTGACGGAACTTTGCTGGATCCACGTGACGCCGGAAGGGCTTGTCCTGACTGAGGTGGCAGAGGGGCTTGATGCGGCGGAGGTCCAGGCGCGGACGGAGGCGAAGTTGATAGTGTCTCCCGAATTGCGCGTGATGACGGTCGCGGCGGGATCGTAGGCCGTGGCGGTGGGTCATTCGATTTCCATGGGCTACATTTCCTTGTAAAGCTATGATTTGGCTCGCAGTGGGTGTGTTGCATCACACAACCCTGCACCAACGGGGAATATGCGTTTTGGGTGGTGGCGTTTTACCATAGAAGGATGAGTGAGGTTTTAGAGCAGGAAGTTAAGGGCCTGGTGGGAGATTCGTCGAAGTACACACGGAATAACCCATTTTTATCCACGGTGAGAGTGAACGAGTTGCAGACGGCCGCGGGGTCGGAGAAAGAGACGCGGCATATCGAGTTGACGCTTGATGAGGGGATGACCTATACGCCGGGCGATGCGGTAGGGATCAATCCGGAGAACCGGGCCGCGGAGGTGGCGGAGGTAATGGCGGCACTGGGGTTCAAGGGCGACGAGCGGGTGCTGGACCACTACAAGGTCGAGATCAGCCTGGAGGAGGCGCTGCGGACGCGGTTGAGCATTGGCAAGCTGGCGCGGGGCAGCTTGAAGCAGTATGCGAAGCTGGCGCCGGGGCTCGAAAGCCTGCACGCGATGGTGGACCCGGAGAACAAGGCGCTGGCCGAGGACTACTGCTGGGGTCGCGAGTTTATTGACCTGGTGACTGAGTATCCGGGTGTCGTGACGGAGCCGCAACAGTTGTTCCATGTGCTGCAGCGGCTGGTGCCGAGGATGTATTCGATAGCGTCGAGCCAGAGGTTGCATAAGGACAATGTGCAGATCACTGTGCGGGTGATCCGATATGAGTCGCATGGCCGAGTCCGGCAGGGTGTTGCGAGTGGACAGCTTGGCGAACGAGCTGCGGTGGGGGCAACGATGCCGATCTTTCTGCATGCGAATGGGAACTTCCGGCTGCCGGAGGACACGTCAGCGCCGGTGATCATGATCGGGCCGGGGACGGGCGTCGCACCGTTCCGCGCGTTTCTGGAGGAGAGGCAGGCCACGGGGCAGACGGGGGACAACTGGTTGTTTTTCGGAGATCAGCGAGAGAAGCTGGACTTTCTGTACCGCGATCAATTCCATGCGATGCAGAAGGATGGCGTGCTGACGCGACTGGATACGGCGTTTTCGCGGGATCAGCCGCAGAAGGTGTATGTGCAGGACCGAATGCGGGATCATGCTGCGGACCTGTTCGAGTGGCTGGAGCGGGGGGCTTACTTTTATGTCTGCGGCGATGTGACGCGGATGGCCAAGGACGTAGAGGTGGCGCTGCTGGATGTGATCGCGAAGGGGTCGAATGGAACGCTGGATCATGCGGCGGAGTACCTGGCGATGATGAAGAAGCAGAAGCGTTATCAGCGGGACGTTTACTAGAAGGGGTCCTGCCGGACGGGCCTCCTGCGCGGAGGGCGGCCACTTCGTGGCGGGTGTACCGGTCTTGGATGGGTGGGAGGCTTGGGGCCTCGCTTTGCTCGGCGTTGGATGAAGGCTAGACGCGGTGGTAGTCGCCTCGCCAGTTCACGATGCTTTGCTTGATGGCCTTGGGCTCGAGGTTTTGGGTGAGCGTTTTGCGGACCAGCGCGGGGAGTTCGTCGTCGGAGGCGAAGCGTAGGGCGATGAGCTGCTTGATGGAGAGCTCGTCTATGTGGGCGCGATCTTCTGCTGGAAGAAGGGCGCGGAGACGCAGGCGCTCTTCGAGGCGAATGATGCGGTCCTGTGCGGTCAAGGCGGCGCCGCGCGAAATGCCTGCCATGATGAAGAAGACGAGGGACATGGCGACCCACCAGAGATTGAGAGCCCAATGCTCGGGCCAGTGGTGGATGGTGAAATAGATGGAGAAGATGAAGTTGAGAAGAAGCATGGGCAGCACGAAGAAGTGAAAGGGCGGGTAGAAGCGGGTGTGGTTCTTGAGGTTCTGCGGAGTTGGCATTGGAATCCTCTTGAAGCAGGGTGTGTGGACGGGCCTCAGCATATCACCTTGTTGGGGTAGGCTTATGGGATGACGAAGGCTGTGAAAAAGCGGATTGGCGTACATGTGGGGACGGCGGGCGGGACGTGGACTGCGGTGGAACGGGCAGTGGCCGCGGGGGCGAATACGTTTCAGATTTTTTCGTCGAGTCCCCGGCAGTGGCGGGCGGCAGTGGTCAAACCAGCGGATGCGGTGAAGATGCGGGACCTGCGCGCGAAGCACGACGTGGGACCGGTGTCGTTTCACGCGAGCTACCTGATCAACCTGTGCAGCCAGACGGAGAGCGTGCGGATGAGCAGCGTGGCGGCGTTTCGCGGCGAGGTGGAGCGGGCGCTGGCGCTCGGGGCGGAGTATCTGGTGCTGCATCCGGGGAGTTGGAAAGGGTTGACTCGCGATGAGGGGTTGCGGCTGGCGGCGGAGTCGATTGAGAAGGCGATCGATGGTGTGGCGTGGCAGGGGAAGGACTTCAAGATTCTGATTGAGAATACGGCTGGCGCGGAGTTTTCGCTGGGAGGAAAGTTGGAGCAGGTGGCAGAGCTGGTGGAGAAGCTAAAGCCATGTGCGCCAGTGGCAGTGTGCCTGGATACGTGCCACGTTCACGTGGCGGGGTACGACATGGTGTCGCCGGATGGGTATGTGGAGACGATGATGCTGGTGGGAGATACGGTGGGGTTTGATGCGGTGAAGGTGTGGCACTGCAATGATGCAAAGGCTGCGATGGGGTCGAAGCTGGATCGGCATGAGCATATCGGGGAGGGGACGATTGGGGCGGAGGTGTTTCGGCGGCTGCTGCATGATGAGAGATTTGCTGATGCGGCGTTCATTGCGGAGACGCCGGTGGATGCTCCGGGGGATGAGGCGAGGAATGTGGGTGTATTGCGAACCTTGGCGGCTGGCTAATGGCTCCATGTGTCGGCTAAGGGGCTGTCGCGGGGACTCTGGCAGAGGCGATGGACGAGAGAATGGAATTGTGTCCGCTGCGGGAGCTTGTTAGTCTGACGGCTGAACAGTCTGGAAAATCGAGCATATGGCCTTGAAAGCCAGGAACAGGCGGCCAAATGAAGATCGAGTCAATTGGACGACGAATGATGACGGCTTCTGAGATTGCTGCCAGAGTGAGCCAACTTGCGCCGGAAATTCTGCAAGGAATGGCGCCGGCTGATGTCGCAATCGTTCTAGGGTCGGCTACGCTGCGCCGTTTTCCCGCACACACGATCATCGTAAGCGAGGGACATTGTGCGGACGAGTTATTTCTAATAATCGAAGGGCACGCACGTACTTTTACGACGACACGCAGGGGAGAAAAAGTCCTGCTTCTCCGGATCCCGGCGGGGGACGCCTCTGGGGGAAGAGCGCTGTTGGCTAAACCCACTGTGTATCTCGTGAGCACCGAGACGGTGACGGAGTGTTACGCATTGGTCTGGAGCCGTACTTCGATCCAGTACCTCGCGAAACAGTATCCGATAATGCTGGAAAATGCGTTGATGATTGCGTCGGAGTATCTGGCAGCTTATCGCGATATGCACGTCGCGGCGAGTTACCACACGGCCAGTCAGAGGGTCGCATATGTACTGGGCAGGCTGGCCAGAGATGCGGGGCGGAAGGGTTTTGAAGGGACCTTGATCCATATCAGCAATGAGGAATTGGCCAACGAAGCGAACGTGACGATCTTTACGGTCAGCCGGATGTTGGGGGAGTGGCAAAAGAGGGGTTTGGTGGTTAAGAGGCGAGGTCAAGTTGTGGTCCGCTCGCCAGAGGAGCTGGTTCGGCTACAGGCCTGAACTTTGCCTCGAATGTATTCGCAAGTCTGTTCTTGCGGGCGCTCTTTATTGCTCTGGAGCAACGACTAAATAAATCGAAGGTGTCACGCTTGAATCAATGAGTTCAGCATCGCCAATCCTGGCTGTGGACTACTTCAGATTTGGCGGAGGCATCAGCGGTTTGGGACCAGTTCGTATTCTTGTCGTAGATGATTTTGAACCCTGGCGACGTTCCATTGTTTCGATGATCGAGGAAGATCCGGAGTTGCAGGTTATCCACGAGGCCTCTGATGGTTTAGAGGCGGTTCGGGTCTGCCAGGAACTCCACCCTGACGTCGTGGTGCTTGATGTTGGGCTGCCGAGGCTCAGTGGTTTGGAAGCTGCGCGGGAGATTCGCGTTCTGTCGCCAGACTCGAAGATTCTGTTTCTGAGCGTGATTCCCAATCCAGACGTGATACGTGAGGCTTTGCGGATTGGTGCGGCGGGATATATTGCGAAATCGGATGCAGTACGCGACCTCTTACCGGCTGTGAAAGCCGCTGTGGCGAATCAGGAGTTCCTCAGTTTCACAATTTTGCCCGAGGCACAGACGGACCTTCCAGAGGAGTAGGAGGGGCGTCCCTGGGTGTCCTTGACCCCGGATGCTGCGGTTTTCCAGATGGTGGCGGATTACAAGATGGTTGAGGAGCCGCCGGTAGGTGCTGCGCGGTGGGGATGTGGGCAGCGGGTAAAATAGTGGGGTATGCCCGAAAATCAAAATTCTCCTCAGACGGCAATGTCTATTTCCTTTGCAAATCCAGAACAGCGATATACACCTGCTGAGATTGAGCCTCGCTGGCAGGCGCGGTGGGACGCGGATCCGTCACTATATGCGGCGGAGGGCCATGATTCCGGCAGGCCAAAGTACTACTGTCTGGAGATGTTGCCGTATCCAAGCGGGGCGTTGCACATGGGGCATGTGCGGAACTACGCGATTGGCGATGCGCTGGCGCGGCATATGTGGATGCGCGGGTATAACGTGTTGCACCCGATGGGATGGGATGCGTTTGGGCTGCCGGCGGAGAATGCTGCGCTGAAGAATGGTGTGCCTCCGCGGGAGTGGACGTTGGGCAATGTCGCGGCGATGAAGAAGCAGATGCTCCGGATGGGGTTAAGTTACGACTGGTCAACCGAGGTGACGACTTGCCTGCCGGATTATTACCGGTGGAATCAGTGGTTCTTTTTGAAGATGTTTGAGAAGGGGCTGGCGTTCCGGAAGAAGAGCAAGGTGAACTGGTGTCCGGAGTGCCAGACTGTGCTGGCCAATGAGCAGGTGGTTGGCGGTTGCTGCTGGCGGCACGAAGACACAGTTGTCGAACAGCGTGATCTGACGCAGTGGTTCTTGCGGATCACGAAGTACGCGGATGAGCTGCTGGAGGGACTCGACAATCTGGAGGGTTGGCCGGAAAAGGTCAGGACCATGCAGCGGAACTGGATCGGGCGGAGCGAAGGAGCTCTGGTCGATTTCGCTGTTGAGGGGTCGGCAGAAAAGATTACGGTGTTTACGACGCGTATCGACACGATCTTTGGTGCGACGTCGGTGCAGTTGGCGCCGGAGCATCCGGTGGCGAAGGCTTTTGCGCTCGAGGATGACGGGCTCCGGGGGAAGATTGAGGGCTTGCTGGCGGAGCAGCAGAAGGCGCGCGAGACCGATGCGCTGGGTGCGATTGAAAAGCATGGCGTGAATACAGGACGGTTTGCTGTGAATCCGTTCAATGGCGAGCGCGTGCCAATCTGGGTCGCGAACTACATTCTGGCGGATTACGGGACGGGCGCGATTATGAGCGTGCCGGCGCATGATGAACGGGACTTTGAGTTTGCGCAGAAGTATGGGTTGCCAGTGCGACGGGTGATCGCGCCTGCTGTCGCGGGTTCGGAGGAACCGATGTTGCCGTATACCGCCGAGCAAGATGCTGTGGTGATTAACTCGACGGAGTGGAGCGGGCTAGAATGTGGGGCGGCGCAGGCGAAGATGACAGCGTTTGCCAAGACGAAGGGATTTGGCACTCCGACGGTTACATATCGCCTGAAGGACTGGGGGGTGAGCCGGCAACGGTATTGGGGGACGCCGATACCGATGGTGTATTGCGATCAATGCTCGCCGGATGAGCCGATGCCGGTGGCGGAGAGCGAGTTACCGATTTTGTTGCCGGAGCAGATCGATATTACTCAGACGAATGGTTCGCCGTTAGGGCGAGTGGCGGAGTTTGTGAATACGACTTGTCCGAAATGCGGTGGACCGGCGAGGCGAGAGACCGACACGATGGATACGTTCGTCGACTCGAGCTGGTACTTCTATCGGTACACGGATGCGAAAAATTCCAAGGCTCCGTTCGATTCGGATAAGGCGAATTACTGGTTTCCGATTGATCAGTACATCGGTGGAGTGGAGCATGCGATTCTGCACCTGATCTACTCGCGGTTCTGGACGAAGGTGATGCGGGATTCGGGGATGATCAAGAATGATGAGCCTGCGGAGCGTCTGTTTACGCAGGGAATGGTGATCAAGGACGGCGCGAAGATGTCGAAGTCGAAGGGTAATGTGGTGTCGCCCGACGACATGATTGCACGTTATGGGGCGGATGCGACCAGGATGTATGCATTGTTTGCTGCGCCGCCGGACCGGGATCTGGAGTGGCAGGAAGAAGGCGTTGCGGGGATCAGCCGGTTCTTGGGGAAGGTGTATCGGCTGACGATGAAATACGCTAACGCTGCGACTTCGACCGATGTTGCCCCAGCGTCGAAAGATCAAGTTTTGCTGCGGAGGCTGCATCAGACGATTGCGAAGATCACGCAGGACTTCGATGGGCGCTGGCACTTTAATACGTCTATCTCGTCGATCATGATTCTGGTGAATGAGATTGCGGCGAATGAGGATGCGATGGACGCGGGCGAGATTTCTCCTGCGGCAATTACCGAGGTCTTCCGTGGTTTGATCCTGCTGCTGGCTCCGTTCGCGCCTTTCTTTGCGGCGGAGATGTGGGACCAGATTGGCGGCGGGGGCGTGGTGTTTCGTAGACCGTGGCCATCGGTGAATGAAGAGCTTGCACGGGAAGACGAGATTGAAATTCCTTTGCAAGTGAATGGCAAACTGGTGAATGTGGTGAATGTGCCGGCGGATAGCGATGATGATGTAGTGAAAGCCGCGGCTTTGTCTGATGATAAGGTCAAAGCTCGCATTGAAGGCAAGACCGTGGTGAAGGTGATTGTGGTGCCGGGCAAGCTTGTGAATCTTGTGGTGAAGTAGTGAAAACATCACCCGAAGGACGGGTGCCGCAGGATGGGGTTGTGATTGCGGCTGGGACGGTGCGGGGGACGCAATCGTTTGTGCACACGCTTTCGGAGTGCTGGCGGCGGCCTTCGCTGACGGCGCTGGAGGTGCTGTGGCGGTGGGTGTATGGGATTCCGGTACTGCTGGTGTTGCGGTATGAGGCGATACGGATTTTGCGGGAGACGCCGATAGATTTTGCGGCGCTGCGAAGTATGACGGTGCTAGACCCGATGGGATCTGCAACCACTCTGGCGAAGGCTATGCAGATGTTGTTGCCACTGGTGTTGAGAGTGGCGCTGTGGCTGGTTCCGCTGATGGTGGTGGCGTGGGTGGTGATATCGGCGGTGGGACGGACGGTGGTTTTGCTGAGGGTGGATGGCCGGCTAAACCCCCAGGTGGGGACGCTGATTGTGCTGCAGGCGGTGCGTGTAGTGGCGCTCGTGGGGAGCTTTGGACTTTGGTTCTGGTGCATGGAACGAGTGGCGGAGATGACTGTGACGGGGCCGGTAGCGACGGGGGGTGAGCCGAATCTGGTGGGGTATTTTTCGTTGGTGATTGTGGTGACGTTGGGGTTGTTTACGCTGTGGGCGGTAGTGAGCTGGGCGCTGGCGATCGCTCCGTTACTGGCGATGCTGCGTGGGTTGGGGGTGGGTGCTAGCCTCCTGGCTGCGTTTCGATTGGGTCCGTTGAAGTCGAAGCTGGTGGAGATCAATCTAGTGATGGGGATTGTGAAGATAGCACTGATCGTTCTGGCGATGGTGTTTTCGGCGACGCCGCTGCCCTTTGAAAGTGTGACGACACCGGAGTTTTTGCTGTGGTGGTGGGTGGGGGTGACGGTGCTTTATTTTCTGGGGTCGGATTTTTTTCATGTGGCGCGGCAAGTTGCCTATTTGCAGCTCTGGCGTGCTTATGAGAACGAAGAAAATTCTGTTCGCTGGTAGGTGCGAATTCCGCATCTCACTGGACAGGCGCTGAATTTTTGTTCGGAGATCGACGATGTCATTCGGAATTTATGCGGTTGGCTATTTGATTCTGATTGCGGGTGTAGCGTATCTGGCCCACTTGATGCATATCCCACAGCAGTACATCGTGGCGATTGCAGTGATCATGCTCGGAGTTGGAGTGGTCACGGGGGTGCAGACCACCCGACATAAGGATCCGAGTTAAGGCCTGGTGCTTTCGGCCTGCCCAGATCTCCTTGATGGTTGTGCCGGACCTATCTCTAACTTCGACAAAGGCTTTCGTGGCGACGAAATTTTTCCTCGCATTTGAAGGAGGAATCTGCATCTCAGTATTTTAGGGCCCCCAATCTTCATGTCTGGAGAAAGCTATGTCCTCTGCCCTTTTTGTCCTTGGATACCTTCTTCTGGTCGTCGTTGTGTCCCGGCTGGCGTATCTCAGTCATATCCCTGCATCTTATATTTTGGCTATTGTGGCGATCATGCTCGGTATCGGAGTTGTATCTAGTCTCGAGAACGATCGCCAGAAGGATTCGCACTACTGAGAGATGAGAGTGCCGCCGCAGTCGCGTTTACACTGGGTAGGTGGATACCTCTACGATCGTCATTCTGGATTTTGGGTCGCAGTATACGCAGTTGATTGCGCGGCGTATTCGCGAGTTCAATGTTTTTTCTGTGGTGCTGCCTTGCACGGTTCCGCTGGAACAGGTTAAGGCAGTGAAGCCGAAGGGCGTGATTCTTTCGGGTGGGCCTTGCTCTGTGTACGATGCGGAGGCTCCGGCGGCAAATGAGGGCGTGCTCGCGATGGGCGTGCCGGTGTTGGGGATCTGTTACGGGTTACAGTTCATTGTGCATCATCTTGGGGGGAAGGTGGTGGGGGCGGCGGCTCGGGAGTATGGGCATGCCGAGGTGACGGTGGTGGCGGAAACGCCGCTGTTCCGTGGATTGCCTGGGAACCTGAATGTGTGGATGTCGCATGGAGATCATGCAGAGGCGCTGCCTGCGGGGTTTGAGCTGACGGCGAAGACGGCGAATGCGGTGGCGGGGATTGCAGACGAGGCGAGGAAGATTTGGGCAGTACAGTTTCATCCTGAGGTTGCGCATACGCCGCAGGGAATGGAACTGCTGAGGAACTTCTGCCTGGATATCTGCGGAGCGAAGCAGGATTGGACGCCGGAGCACTTTATCCAGTCGACTGTGGAGCGAGTGAAGGCGCAGGTTGGTGGTGGACATGCGATCTGCGGGCTGAGCGGAGGCGTGGATTCTTCGGTTGCTGCGGTTTTGGTGGCGCGGGCGATTGGGGATCGGCTGACTTGTATCTTCGTGAACAATGGTGTGCTGCGGAAGGATGAGTTTCGCAAGGTGCAGACGACGATGCGGGAGCAGCTTGGGCTGAATGTGGTTGCCGTGGATGCTTCGCAGAGATTCCTGAAGAAGCTTGAAGGAGTGACGGATCCGGAGCAGAAGCGGAAGGTGATTGGGAACGAGTTTATTGCTGTGTTCGATGATGAGGCGAAGAAAATTTTTGAAGCCGAGAAGAGCGCCGGCGAGGAGATTGCGTGGCTGGTGCAGGGGACGCTGTATCCGGATGTGATCGAGTCATCGAGCGTGCATGGGCCGAGTCATACGATCAAGAGTCATCACAATGTTGGAGGGCTGCCGGCGGATATGAAGCTGAAGCTGATTGAGCCGTTGCGAGATTTGTTCAAGGACGAGGTTCGGCGGATTGGTCGGGATTTGGGGATGCCCGAGGAGATCATTGAGCGGCAGCCGTTCCCGGGGCCGGGGCTTGCGGTGAGGATTTTGGGTGAGGTTACGGCGGAGCGCGTGGGGATCTTGCAGGAGGCAGACCAGATTGTGGTGGATGAGATCAAGAAGGCTGGGCTTTATCGCAAGGTTTGGCAGAGTTTTGCGGTTTTGTTGCCGGTGAAGTCAGTTGGGGTGATGGGGGATCAGAGAACGTATGCCAATACGTGTGCGGTGCGGGCGGTGGAGAGTGAGGATGGGATGACGGCGGATTGGGCTCCGCTGCCGTTTGAGGTTTTGCGAACGATTTCGAGCCGGATTGTGAGTGAAGTGAGGGGGATCAATCGCGTGGTGTACGACATTACGTCGAAGCCGCCAGGGACGATTGAGTGGGAGTAGGCGCTGCGGTCAGGGCTGCGGACCAGCCTTCATAGGGGCGGAGCGACGCGGGGTGGTTTCGACGACGATCCGGGTGTTTTTGGCGAAGTCGATCTTCTGGCCTTTGGCGATCCAGCGGTAGTAGACGGCCCGGGCTGCGCCGTAGTAACCGATGCCAGCGGCAGCGTTTGAAGAGATTCCGGTGAGGCTGATGATGGTTCCGACGAGCCCCAGGCCGGCAGCTCCGCCAACGGCATTTTTGCCGAGCATGTTACCGCCGCCGCCGACTTTTCCCTCGTCCTGATCGAGGGGGCGGCTGGCCATGAGGGCGAGGAGGATGGGGAGGCTGATCTTGTCCTGCGGTTTGGATTTTGCCTGGCCCTCGGAGCTGAGAGCGATGTCGCGGGCGGAGTCGGCTCCGGTAAGCCTGGTCTCGACGATGCGGGTTTCTTCGTGGGGAATCTGAAGCTGGCGGAAGTTGAAGGTGAGGACGCCGGTGCGGCCAAACTTGCGTGCAGGTTTTGCGCGGCTAACGGAGCCGATGAGCGTGGAACCCTGGGGAATGGCGATGGTGTGGTCGGGATTGAAGATGGGTTCGGCTACCGTGGCCTTGATTGTCTGGCCTTCTTTGGAGGTCTCTGAGCTGATGGCCTCGTCGAGATTGGCCTCGACGATCCAACTGCCGGTATCGGTGTTCGGGGGGACGGCGGGGGGAAGGGGCTCTTCCCAGAAGTGATGCTTCTTCGGGGGGTCAGCGGCGACTACTGGTGGTGCGGGCTCGGCTGGAATCTCTACGGAGTGCGAGATCTCGATGGTCCAGGCGGTGCCCTTGTCGATGCGCTGGGGGTGGTAGGGAATCTGGGTATAGATGAACTGAACGAATCGGTCACCCTTCTCGGGGGCGGTGAAGATGGCGATATCGCTGCGGACGACAGTTAGGAGACTGTCGAACTGTTGACGGAGGAAGCCTCCCTTGGTCGGTGAAGGGACGGCGCGAAAGATGGGGGCACCGTCGGTGGCGTTGTCGGAGGTGAAGGGGATGGTGGTTCCGTCGGGGAGAACGAAGCTGGTGAAGTGGACGACGGGTATTTTGAAGGGGGTGAAATCGCCTCCCATGGTGGCGCGGATGCGGCGAGAGCGGTCGGAGCGGAGGTCGACGACGCTGCCGGTGACGACGGTGTCCTTTGGAAGGAGGAGTTTGTCATTGTGGTAAACGGGGTAGATCAAGTATGCGCGAACCGGCTGGCCGTCGCGCATGGGAAGGTGGTCGTCGATGCTGAGGGCGAGCGGGGTTTCTGCGGGAAGAGTTCCACCTTCGGTCTGGCATAGGGCTACGCAAGGCGAGAGTGAGAGGGCGATAGCCAGGGCCGATTTGCGGATCATTGGGACCAATTCTATGGGGCTCAACCTTAAGTAAATATGAGCAGAGCCGTGGAGATGGCCGCGGCGCTGGTGGGTTAGACGCAGGATTCGAGGCGGGGGCGCGTCGAGAGCGGGTAAAGTTGCCTGGCGCCTTCGAGGATGATCGTTCTGGCCCGCTTTGAGGACTTTGAGGAATGGATAAGACGCCGGAGGAGCGAAGGTTAGACTGAAAAAGAAAAGGCGCCGCGATCAGTCGCGGCGCCTTTCTTGCCGTCACTTGTGTCGTTAGCGGGTCTCGACTTTTTCGTGCCAGGAGCGGGCTTGCTTGAGCGCGTTGTTGACGTTGTTGATGTTTTCAACGCCGGTGGTGTTGAGCCAGTCCTCGAAGGCTTTTGGGCCCTGCTTGGCGTAGATGGGAATGCCGTCCTTCCAGGTGGCGCGGCCGCAGAGGACGCCGTTGAAGCTGGTGCCAGACTCGACGGCCAGCTCGAGGGTTTCGATGAAGACTGGGTTGGAGACGCCGGCGGAGAGATAGATGAAGGGCTTGTGGGTCATGGTGGCGGCATCGCGGAAGTGCTGCAGGGCCTCTTTGCGGGTGTAGGCTTTTTCGCCCTTGAAGGCCTTGGTGCCTTCGACGAAGGACATCTCAACGGGGACCTCGACCTTGAGGACGTCGACGTTGTAACGGGCCTTGCCGAACTCAGCCATGGAGCCGGAGACTACTTCGGGCTTCAGTTTGGCGTAGGCGAGAGATTTTTCATCGCCGCCATCGGTGGCGTAGCCGACGAACTCGAGGAAGAAGGGGATGTCGTGGGCGACACACTCGTCGCCGATGCGCTCGATCCAGGCGTGCTTGAGGTCGTTGACGGGGGTCTTTTCGAAGGGGGTGTAGTAGAGGAGGATCTTGATGCAGTCTGCTCCGGCTTCCTTGAGGCGGCGGACGCTCCAGACGTCGAGGAGGTCGGGCAAGCGGCCGGGGGTGGTGGCGTCGTAGCCGGTCTTCTCGTAGGCGAGGAGAAGGCCCTTGCCGTTGCGGTGTTTGGAGGCGGGCAGACCGTACTCGGGGTCCAGGAGAATGGCCGAGGCGTGCTTGGTGAGGACGCTAGTGACGAGAGTCTTGAAGACTTCAAGATCGTGGGCGTCGGCGGCGGCTCCGCGCTCCTTGGCGAGGGACTTCTGGAGCGAACCGCGCTGGTCCATGGCGGCAGCGGCGATAACGCCGCGGTGGTCGGAGACCGCTTTGAGTCCGGCGAGTTTTCCTGGGGTCAGCTTTTCCTTTTCCATTGGTGCATGTCTCCTGAGGGGTTGTTACGAGTTGTCTATCTCTCGTAGGTGATTTTACATGCTACGGCGAATGTGCTGCAGAGCGGCGATTGCGAAGGGTCGCCGTGTGTCCGGCGCGCTGCCTTCGAGAGGATCGGGAGGCTTCCGTTAGGATGGACAGATACTTCGAGCCAAGGTTTTATCTAGAAAGGATCCGATTTTTGATGCGAACGAGCTTTGTCCCGGCGGCGCTATTGTGTCTGTTGTTTGTGCGAGGATTGGGGTTGAGCGCCCAGAACAAGCCGCTTGTAGTGGAGGAAGGAAGATATTCCATTCACCTGCTGTTGCACACGATTGGGACGGAGAGTTACACGGTTACCGAGACGGCGCCGGGACAGATGGTGATGACGACGACGTCAACGACATCGGACCGGGGGATGAAGCGCACGAGCAGTACGAAGTTGGAGATGGGGCCGCAGTTTGCGCCGGTGGTGCTGGAGCAGAGGGCGTCAGGAGCTTCGAGCGGAAGCGCGGAGGACGTGTCGTTGACCGAGGTGAAGGGTGGCTCGGTGACGATTGTGGAGCGCGGCGTGAATCGTACGATGCGCAGGCCTCCGGTGGCGTTTGTTGGTTTTGGCACGATGCCGGCTTCGGTCCAAATGATGATGATGCGGTATTGGAAAGCGCACCATCAACCGGTGCGGTTACCGATTCTGCGCGCGAGCGAAAAGGCGTTGCCGCTGGAGATCAGACTGGTGGGCCATGATTCTTTCTCCGTGAAGGGCCGGATGGTTCGGCTGACGCGCTATACGGTGGCAAACCTGATGTTTGGCCGCGAGATCGTCTGGATGAACGACAGTGGACGGCTGGCAGCGTTGATGACCTTTGCCGGAGGGTTGCCGCAGGAAGAGATCCTCGAAGGGTATGAGCTGGTCGAGGCGGATCTGGAGCACAGCGGGATTCAGCAGGAGATGCTGGACCTCGATGATCTTGATCGTAAGGTGCCGCCGGAGGCTCGCGGGGCGTTTGCGATTGTAGGCGCGCGGCTGATTGATGGGACGGGTTCGCCGACGGTTGAGAACTCGGTAGTGATGGTGCGGGACGGGAGAATTGTTGCGGCGGGAAAGGGCGGGACGGTAAAAGTGCCGGCGGGGATGCGGGTGATTCATGCGGAGGGACAGTCGCTGTTGCCGGGGCTGTGGGAGATGCATTCGCATTACTCGGGCGTGGAGTTTGGGCCGGCGCTGCTGGCGGCTGGCGTGACGACGGCGCGGGATTGTGGAGGCGAGTTCGAGTTTCTCACGACGGCGCGGAGGAAGATCGATCGAGACCATGCGCTGGGACCGAAGCTACTGCTCGCAGGTCTGATTGATAGTGGCGGTCCTCTGGCGTTTGGTTACGTGGATGTGAAGACTCCGGCTGAGGGTGTGGAGGCAGTGGACAACTATGCGGACGCAAAGTTCGAACAGATCAAGGTGTATACGCAGTTACAGCCGGATGTGCTGAAGGCGATAAGCGCCGAGGCACATAAAAGGGACATGACGGTGACGGGGCATGTTCCTGCGGCGATCAATGCGTTTGACGGGATTGCGGAAGGGATGGACCAGATCAATCATCTGCAGTTTGTGACGCGGGCCATGACGTCTGATGGCAGTCCTTCACCTGTCGATCTCGAGTCTGAGCGGGCGACGAAGCTGATTGCGCTGCTGAAGGAGAAGAATATTGTGGTGGACCCTACGCTGGGGTGGGGGGAGATGGCGAGTCATCCGAAGAACGTCGACGTAGCGTCGTTTGAGCCTGGCATTGATGCTGCACCGTACACGTTGTCGTCGAAGTTTCGGGCGCTGGGTGTGCCCGCTGCGGATGGGGCGAAGTTTCACGAACGGATGGAGTCGAACCTCAAGGTTGTGGGAGCGCTGTACCGTGCCGGCGTGACGATTGTGCCGGGCAGCGATACGGGCTTGTTGGGATATGGGTTGGACCGCGAGCTTGAGTTATATGTGGAGGCGGGGATGAGTCCGATGGTGGCGATCCAGTCGGCGACGATCGTGTCGGCGAGAGTGATGAAGCTGAATGGGGAGTCGGGTTCGATTGAGGTGGGCAAGCGGGCTGACATGGTTTTGGTGGAAGGGAATCCGCTGGAGAAGATCAGCGATATCCGGCGGGTGGTTAGCGTTGTAGCTAACGGCCGGATGTATGACAGCAAGAAGCTGGGGCGCAGCGTGGGGTTCAATCGTTGACGGCAAGCAGGTCAGTTTGGGCTCACAAAACTGGCGTGGCTATGAGGCGCCAGCGAGGGCTCGCTGCCGGGCGGCGCTATACAGCCAAATGACTTGATTGGCGTTCCTTAGGCCATTTCCTGAACCTTTGCGGGGATTCGCTGCCTCATTCCTAACAGAGCAAAGGCTGCGGGGATGAGCAGGAGATAGCAGAGTGCTGATAAGAGCATGGTCACATGAATGCCCAGCGCCATACTGAACATCACGCCCAACACTGACGCCAGAACGCCGGTTGCGCCATTGATTCCCCAGAACCACGGGGTTGGCTGCCGGTCTACCGCTTCTACCAGCCGCATGCCTGTGGGGAAGGCAAAGCCGAGCAGGAAGCCAAGCGGGACGATGGCGGCGATCGAAATTACAATGCGCACTGGGCGATCCTGGCCGGTGGTGTGTTGAAAGATGACGGGTAGAATCTGGCCTATAGCCACCAGATAGGCGACGACAAGAAGGGCCCAGATCTGAAATTTGCCTCGTGAGTTCAGCTTCAGCCGGTCCGATGCCATGCTGCCCAGGCCAGAAGCCAGAATGAGGCTGAACAGGCAGACGCTAAGAGAGTAGATGGGATGGCCGAGATAGATGCTGAACCGCTGCAGCAGGGCGATCTCGGCTAGCATGAAGCCCATGCCAATTAGTGAAAAATAAAGGCTTCCGGCGACGGCGAGGGGTAATGGACATGCCCTGGCCGCATCTCGGAGAGGCACGAGGACTGTGGCGATGACCGCCAAGATTGAGATAAACAGAATCATGATGAGTACCGCTGACGCCGTCAGATTGCCGAGTACGACGCCAACGCCGAGAGTCTTGCGGAAGAAACGTTCTGCTGCGCGCGGGATACTGAGGAAACGGAGCTGGTTGAAGAAAAACGGCCGGTTATCGGTGGCCACGCTGAGGTCCAGAAAGGTTCCATCGACTACGCGGTCCAAAGAGGCGCGATCGGTGCTCTCCGTGATTGCGCGCAGCAGCGGCGACTGAGGCGGCTGGTCAGGCGCCAGCAACACGTCGAAGCCGAGGCTGCGCACTGTTTGATGCAATATTCGCAGCTGCTCCGGAGTGAAGGGCTTCTTCGATAACACAAGGGTGGCGATTTTGCCGGCGCTGGCGACGAACATCTGCGGGCGGGCATCCTTGACACCGGAGTCAAGAAGGATGGCTGTCGCCAGCCCGATCATCCTTCCGGTTTCGTCAATATTCCCGGGGCTGTACCAGCGACTTACGGTAAAGATGCCGTCATCGTTGAGTGTTCCGAAAAAGGCGTGCCAACCCTCAAGCGTGTAGAGTCCGTTTTCGCTCAGGCTGAAGGCTCCGGCTCCGGTTGCCGCCCAAGTGTCGATCATACTCATCTGTACGAGATCGAATTTTTCGTTTGTGCTTGCGAACCAGCTGCGGGCATCGTCGACATGGAGTTTCAGATTCGGCACGGCAGTCACATTGCTGAAGCTCTTATAGAAAGGATTCTTTGTAAGGAGATTGATGAAGATGGGATTGAGCTCCACTCCTGTGATGTCGGGAACCCCAAAAAAGTGGGCTGTCATCAGGTCGCGGCCGCCGCCAACTCCAATGACCGCAGATTTGCGGATACCAGGAAGGCGGTAAGCCAGGCTAGTTAGATCGTATTGCAGGAAGGAGAGGGAGTTTGGCGTTCCATCATAGTGAGACATGGGGGTGCTTGCGGCGCCGTCGATATTCAGTTCCGCCTGCATAATACGCATATTCCCAGAGAGGGCAGGGGAGACGCTCCACATGTCAGGGAAGTGCAGCGTTGGAGAGCTGGCGACGATTCGGGAATAGGAGTTCCACTTCTCGTATATTCCCAGGGTGTAGGTCTCAAAGCTGTTTTTCACGAGAATGGGACGCATGCCGACGGGCGCCAGTGAATTGAGTATCGCGAATACCATGAGCGCGATTGTGATGGGGATTGGACGACGCCACCAAGACCTTGATTCCAACCGTTGCCGATCTTCGGAGGGAGCGCTGGCTGCGAATGCTATAGCGGACAGACCGCATACGGCGCCGGATGCGATCACAGCGGTCGGGCCATCCAAAAGATTCAGGAGCAAAATGACTCCCATGCAGCCGAGCGAAGCGCCCAAGAGGTCGACTCCGTAGACCTGTCCCGTGGGGAATGGGCTGCGGGTCAGCGCGAGACTGACCACAACTCCCGAGAAGGCGTAGGGGATGGCCATGAAGATCAGAAGCAGACTCCACGAAACGACGGTGGTAAGCGAAAGCGAAGTAATGGTGATGAGGCAAAACTGAACCATGACCGATGCAGGCATCGCCACTGCTGTTGCGAGGGCGAAGTTGGTCAGGGTTATGGACAGCGAGCTAGATTCGATTCGGTCACGGTGCAGATAGACCCAAACCGCGCCGGCGGTCATGCCCAGCATGGCTACACTGATCGCAAAAAAAGCCATGTAGTACCAAGCGATCACTGAAAGGATTCGCGTTTGGATGATCTGAAATGTAAGCAGGGAAAAAGTAAGGAGAAATACTCCGAGGAGGAATGGGCCCTTACGCATGGAAGAATTCAGGGGAGCCTCCAAGAAAAATTCTTTTTGTGTGCGTTGGTATGAGGCAGTGTAGCAGGAAAGGCTATACGGAGTTGTCGAGGACGACGCGCTGGGCGGTGAGGAGCTCGTGGATGCCTTTTTCGGCGTAGTCGAGCATTTCGTAGAGCTGCTGGCGGGTGTAGGAGTCGTGCTCGGCGGTGGCCTGGGTTTCGACTAGGCCTCCGTCGGCAAGCATGACGACATTCATGTCGACTCCGGCGCGAGAGTCTTCTTCATAGCAGAGGTCGAGGAGGACGTTGCCGTCGACGATGCCTACGCTGGTGGCGGCGATCATCTGTTTGAGGGGCGCGGTTTTGAGTGTTCCTGCTGCGACTAATTTTCCGAGGGCGAGAGCGAGGGCGACGCAGGCTCCGGTAATGGCGGCGGTGCGGGTGCCTCCATCGGCTTGGAGGACGTCGCAGTCGAGGATGATGGTGCGCTCGCCGAGGGCTTTCATGTCGACGACGCTGCGCAGGGATCGGCCGATGAGCCGCTGGATCTCGTGAGTGCGGCCGCCGATTTTGCCGCGCTCGGCCTCGCGCGCGGTGCGGGTGAGGGTGGCGCGGGGGAGCATGCCGTACTCGGCCGTGACCCAGCCCCGCCCGGAGTTGCGGAGCCAGCCGGGGACGCCCTGCTCGATGGTGGCGTTGCAAAGGACGCGAGTGTTGCCGGACTCGATGAGGACAGAGCCTTCGGCCATGGCGACGTAGTGCGGGGTGATACGGATGGGGCGGAGTGCGTCAGCTGGGCGATGATCGGGGCGGAAGACTTGCGGCGTCGGGGTGGTTACGGACATTCAGGAATTATAGAGGTGAGATTCTTCTCATGATTTTTTGTTGATTGTGGAAGGAGCGATGGCTTCGGGATCGGGTTGCAGTAGTTCGTTTGTCCGGTTCTTCAGTGATTTGTTTGAATGAGTTCCGAAATGGGACTGTTCCAGAATGGGACACTGGAATGAAACTGGCGTCGGTGAAGATTTTGTAGGGTTTGGCGGAGGTGGAGTTCTATATTGGGAATTATTGGATTGTGACCGGGATGGGGTATGGCAGCGTTTTTGTTGATGGGGCGATACTTAGTGAGAAAGTTCCAGTTTGGCACTTGACGTGATTATGTAAGTGCATCTGCTGTCAGGAAACGTTGAGCAGGGAATGGCGGGAAGACGGAATGCAGGCATTGCAGAGCAGTACTGCCTCAGGGGTAGGGATTTATTCAGGGAAGTTTGCGGCGCTTCGGCATGTGACACGGGAGATGAGCCTCAACCGGGCTGCAATGCCGGTGGTGCGGCGGCCGGTGGCGACGGCTGTCGAGGACGCGGCCGCTCCGATTGCGGGAGTTGCAGAAGGCGCCGGGTTGGCGCATGACGCCGGCAACTTGCTGGGAGCGCTGAGTCTGTATTCAGATCTGCTGGCGATGCCGGGCGTGTTGAACGAAGAGCATCGCGAGTATGCCGACGAGCTGCGGATGTTGAGCGATCGCAGCTGGGCGATGATCAATCGGCTGGTGAACCATTCGCGGTCAGGACTTCCGGCTCAGGCGCAGACAGAGATTTCAGTGCTTCCGAATGTGGTGGACCGGTGCCGGGGGTTGTTGAGCCGGGTGGCGGGGCGAATGCTAGATATCTCGTATGGGGTGGGTGCGTTTCAGCCAGTGCGGGTGCCGGTGGAGGCCGTGGAACGGATCCTGACGAATCTGGTGAAGAATGCTGCCGAGGCGACGCCCTGGGTGGGGGCGATTTCGATTCATGTCGAGGGTGTGATCGAGCAGGGCGAAAACGAGGGCGATGAGGCTCGGCGGCGGGTGGTGATGGCGGTGAGGGATCGGGGCTGCGGGATGGATCAGGCAGCAGTGCGTCGGTTGATGCAGGCGGGAGGGATCTCTAGGGCGAGCGGGCGCGGGTTGGGCTTTCGCGTGGTGCGGGAGCTGGTGGCGATGTCGGGCGGGTGCCTGACTGTGGAGAGCCAGGTGGATGTGGGGACGAGCATCTCTACGGAGTGGTACGCGGTGAAACAGACGGAGGCGGAGATGCGGCAGGATGAGGCAAAGGGGATCGAGGCTGGGGTAAAGGTTGTGTTCAAGGGAGAGGCGGGGTGGATCGCATGTTAAGGGCTGTGGGTTCGGAAGCGATGAAGTCAGGAGATGTTGAAGTGTTGAAGGAGCGAGCAGAGAGTATGCCGATAGCTGATGATTCTTTCGCCACGACGGATACGCACGTGATTGATAAGCCTTCCGGAGTGCTGGTAGGGGTGTCGCCTGTGAATGTTCCGGCGGCGGCCAAGGACGCGGCGGAGCACTTCGGGCTGCTGCATGTGCTGGTGGTCGATGACGATGAGGCGGTACGGAAGGCATGCTGCCAGATCGCAAAGGAGATGGGGTTTGCCGTGGTTTCGGGGGCGGAGAGTGCGACGGCGGCGCGGGCGATTTTGAAACATCAGCGGATTGATGTGCTGCTGCTGGACCTGAAGCTTCCGGGCGGCGGCGGGCTGCCGCTGCTGGAACAGGTGAAGGCGCTGCATCCGGATACGGCGGTGATCGTGATGACGGCGTTTGCGACAGTGTCGTCTGCGGTGGAGGCGATGCGGATTGGTGCAGGGGATTATCTGACGAAGCCGTTTGCGCTGGAGGAGCTGACTACGGTGCTGGAGCGGACGGCGCGGCAGCTTGAGCTGGATGTGCAGAGCCGATTGTTGCGGGAGCGGTTGAGAACGCAGCAGGGGATGGGCGGGTTGGTTGGGCGGTCTCCGGAGATGGAGAAGCTGTATCGGATTCTGTCGAAGGTGGCGTATTCGACGCATCCGGTTTTGATCCTGGGCGAGAGCGGGACAGGGAAGGAGCTGGTGGCCCGGTCGATTCACTTCAACGGGCCGAATGCGGCGAAGCCGTTTGTGCCGGTGGACTGCGGATCGCTGGTGCCTACGCTGATTGAGAGTGAGTTGTTTGGGCATGTGAAGGGGGCGTTTACCGGGGCGGACCGGACGAAGGAGGGGCTGCTGGCCACGGCTGAGGGTGGGACGGTGTTTCTGGATGAGATTGGAGAGCTGCCGCTGGATCTGCAGGCGAAGCTGCTGCGGGCGCTGCAGGAGAAGGAGGTTCGTCCGGTGGGGTCGACCGTGGCGAAGCCGATTTCGGCGCGCGTGCTGGCGGCGACCAATCGCGATCTGGCGGGGATGGTGGAGCGCGGGTCCTTTCGCAAGGACCTTTATTTTCGTTTGAACGTGGTGAACCTGCGGATTCCGCCGCTGCGGAACCGGCGGGAAGACATTGCGGCACTAGCGGTGCATTTTCTGGAGCGGATGGAGAAGGAGTCGGGGGTTGAGAGGACTTTTTCCGATTCCACGCTGCGGGTGATGACGGAGTATGACTGGCCGGGGAACGTACGGGAGCTCGAGAATGCGATCGAGCGGGCGTGTGCGCTGTCGTCGGGGCCGGTGCTGCATATGGGCGATCTGCCGACGCAGCTGCAGAACTTCCGCCTGCAACAGGGACTGGCGGTTCGCGAGGAGGACGACAGGCCGGAGAGGCGTGAAGGAACCAGCACCAGCGGAGGAGAGATCGTGTCGATTGCGGAGATGGAGAAGCACGCGATTCTGGAGACGATCCGGCAATTGAAGGGCGACAAGTTAATGGCGGCGAAGCTGCTTGGCATTGGGAAGACGACGTTGTACCGGAAGCTGAAGGAGTATGGGATTACGGAAGATTTGGGGGATTAGTTGAGGTTGGTTTGCCGTTGCCGCTGTCTGTTTTCCTCCAGCCACCCGACCGATGGACTTCTTGGAGGAGAAAGGTGGCGCCTTTTGGCGGAATGATGCATCGCCTGGAGGGAATAGAATTTGGGTGGAAGAAGGTGTGCGATGCAATGTACTCATTTGACGCATATTCACAAGGTAAAACCGTCGGCGAAGGGTTGTGAGGATTGTTTGAAGATTGGTGGTCAGTGGGTGCATCTGCGGATGTGCATGGAGTGCGGGCATATGGGGTGTTGCGACTCTTCTCCGAATAAACATGCGACGAAGCATTTTCATGCTACGAAGCACCCGATTATGCGTTCGATGGAGCCCGGAGAGGATTGGGGATGGTGCTACATCGATGAGATTGAGTTGGACGAGCGGTGGCCTTCCTGAGCGGGAGGCATGCTCTCCCAGGGCATACCAGCCGGTGTTTGCTATTCTGGCTTTAGCCCGGACGATGCGTTCCGGTAAATGAAGACCAGAGGAGTATTATGCCGGAC
Organism: uncultured Acidobacteriaceae bacterium; assembly: GCA_963838555.1. GTDB lineage: Bacteria > Acidobacteriota > Terriglobia > Terriglobales > Acidobacteriaceae > Edaphobacter. Next base: position 237,774 of record CAWIRK010000004.1, read on the forward strand.
GAAGTTTCGAATGTGGCTCCAGTGGAAGCAACGAAGGTAAAGATTACGGTTCGTCCGAATGGGCCTTATCGGGTGGAGGGGCCTATCTCCCTGATCGACGTAAATGGGAATGAGTGGGATTTGACTGGGAAACCGGCGATTTCGCTTTGCCGTTGCGGCTTGTCCTCTAAGAGGCCGTTTTGCGATGGGACGCATGGCAGGGAGGGATGGAAGTGTGAGGCAAGCCCCATCCCCACGGAACCTATTGCTTTGGGTTGAGGTACGGGAAAGCCGCAATTGCAGAATATCTTTCGCTGCGCCTTGTCCGCTGGCTGACTTGAAATTTCTAGATTCGCCAATTTGATTTCATCTCGAGGTACATGCCTTATGTGGGTTCGCCCGTGCTGCAGGTTGGTTCTTTCGGTAAGTCTGCTGGTTTCGGTTAACGGGTCAAGAGCCCAGGAGACGCCTCAGAAAGCGCCGTCGAAGGAATATGCGCGCAGCGAGGCGATGGTTCCGATGCGCGATGGGGTGAAGCTGCATGTGGTGATCCTGCGGCCGGCGGGGTCGGAAAGCGGGGGAGAGCCGCTGCCGCTCGTGATGGAGCGAACGCCTTATGGCACGGATAACTACTCGTCGAAGAATGTGGCTATCGCGAAGCCGGAGTTGGCGGCGAGTGGATATATTTTTGTGTTCGGCGATATTCGCGGGCGCTATCAGTCTGAGGGGCAATTTGTGATGAATCGCCCGATCGTCGGGCATACGACGAAGAATGACGTGGACGAGACGACGGATACGCGAGACACGATCGACTGGCTGCTGAAGAATGTTCCGAACAACAGCGGAAAGGTTGGCGTGCTGGGGGTTTCGTATCCGGGTTTTCTGGCGATCTCGGCGGGAGTGGATGCGCATCCGGCGGTGAAGGCGATCTCGCCGCAGGCGCCGATGACCAACATTTGGCTGGGAGACGATTTCTTTCATAACGGCGCGTTTCGCGAGACGTACGGGTTTGATTATGTGCAGCAGCTTGAGGGTCAGAAGACGGATGTTCGGGTGCAGAGCAAGGAAGATATGTACGATTTCTTTTTGCGCAATGTGAACTTTGCCGGGGCGGCGCAGGCGGCAAAGATGGAGAATCTGCCGACGGCGAAGGTGTTCCTGACGCAGCCGGCTTATACGAAGTTCTGGCAGGACATGGCGATGGAGAAGCATCTGACGAAGGTGGAGGTGCCGACGCTGGAGGTGGGTGGTTGGTGGGACCAGGAGGACATGTGGGGTCCGCAGGCAGAGTATGCTGCACTTGAACCGCATGACAAGGACCACGACGTATTTCTGGTGCTTGGGCCATGGAACCATGGCGGTTGGAATCGGCGGACACTGAGTTTGGGTGCAGTGAGCTTTGGCGTGGATGCCGGGGAGCAGTACCGGAAGACGATTGAGGCGCCGTTCTTTGAAAAATACTTGAAGGGGCGCGCGGGATTTGAGCTGAGGAATGCGGCGAGCTTTCGCACAGGTGTGAATCAGTGGGAGAGGTATGATGCCTGGCCGCCGAAGAATGGGTTTCGGGAAGAGAAGCTTTACCTGACGCAGGGCGGGGGGTTGAGTTTTTCCGAGCCGAAAGAGGGTGGAGCTGCGGGTTCGTATGTGGCCGATCCTGCGAATCCTATTCCTTATCGAAACAGGCCGATTCAGCCGACGTATGGGGATGGGTCGAAGTGGCGAACGTGGCTGGTGGAGGACCAGCGCTTTGTTAGTTCGAGGAAAGATCTGGCCAACTTCGAGACGCCGGTGCTGGACAAAGATGTGACGGTGACAGGCGATGTGATGGCGGACATCTTTGCGGCGACTACCGGCTCGGACGCGGACTGGGTGGTGAAGCTGATCGATGTGTACCCGGATGATGCTCCGGCGCCGATGGCTGGGTATCAGCTGATGATTGTGGATGAGATCTTTCGTGGGCGCTATGTGAAGAGCTTTGAGAAGCCGGAGGCGTTGACGCCGGGCAAGGTGACGGAGTTCAAGTGGAGTCTGCATGGTGCGGACCATACGTTTTTGAAGGGGCACAGGATTATGGTGGAGGTGCAGTCGAGCTGGTTTCCGTTATATGACCGGAATCCGCAGACGTTTGTGCCGAATATCATGACGGCCCCGGCGAGTGCGTACAAGGAGGCGACGCAGACTATTTATGGGTCGGAGAAGTATCCTTCGCATCTGGAGTTTTCGGTTCCGGAGTAAGTTTCGATGGAGGACTGGTGACGATCAAGACGATCAGCAGCCGGGAGGTTTATCGCAATCCCTGGACCAGCGTTCGTGAGGATGTGATTGAACGGGCGAATGGGGTGCGTGGTATCTACGGGGTGGTCGATAAGGACCCGGCTTCGATTATTATTCCTCTGGATGTGACGGCGGAGGGGGAGTTCGCTTATTTGATTGAGCAGTTCCGGTATACCGTGGGTGGACGGCACTGGGAGCTTCCACAGGGTGGGTGGGAGACGGCGGAGGTGGTGCCGGAGGAGATGGCTCGGGGGGAACTGAAAGAGGAGACTGGGTTGACGGCGGAGCGGATGACTCTTCTGTCGACGTTGCAGATCGCGTATGGGGTGATGAATCAGAAGCACCATGTGTTTCTCGCAGAAGGGCTGACGATGGGAGAGGCCACTCCAGACGCGGAGGAGAGCGACCTGGTGCTGAGGCGGGTGAGCGTTGCCGAGTTTGAGCAGATGATTGTGGATGGGACGATTGTCGATAATTGCACGGTTGCGGCGTGGGGGCTGTACCGGCTTTGGAGAGAGCGGCAAGGTAAGCCCTCGAGATAAATTGCCCGGACCCCGTGCTATGGGATTGCATCCAAATATTGGGAGCACAGCCCATGTTTATCCGCGTGATTGTGGTGTTTGCCGGGATCGGTGTGGGATTCGTTGCCGAGGCACAGCAGCCGTTGGCCGCGCAGACCGTATTGTTGCGCGACGTTCGGTTGATCGACGGGACTGGAGCAGCGCCGCGGGAGCATGTTTCGCTGCTACTGCGCGATGGCCGGATCGAAAAGATCGGCGAGACAATGATTGTGCCGAAGGGTGTGCCGGTGAGGGAGCTGTCGGGGAAGACGGTGATACCAGGGTTGATCAGCGCGCACTCGCACCTTGGGTTGATTGTCGATGATGCGGATTCGTCGGCGACCGGATACACGCGGGAGAATGTTACAGATCAGCTGAAGCAGTTTGAACGATATGGTGTAACGACGATCATGTCGCTCGGGGTGAATCGCGATCTGGTGTACGAGTTGAGGGAGGAGCAAAAGAAGGGCCGGCTGGGGGGCGCGACGATCTTCACGGCGGGGCGCGGGATTGGCGTGCCGGGAGGTGCGCCGGGGTTGCCGGCTGCCGCAGACCAGATCTATCGACCGGCTACTGCGGATGAGGCAAGGAAAGATGTTGATGAATTGGCTGGGCATCATGCAGACATTGTTAAGATCTGGGTGGACAAGGGGCACGGGACAATGCCCGAGATGACGCCCGAGATTTACAAGGCTGTGATCGATGAGGCCCATCAGAAGCACATGCGGGTCGCGGCGCATGAGTATGCGCTGGAGGATGCAAAGCAACTGGTTGCGGATGGAGTGGATGTGCTGGCGCATTCGGTGCGGGACCGGGTGGTCGATGATGCGTTTGTTCAGTCGATGAAGGAGCACAAGGTCTGGTATGTGCCGACGTTCACGGTGGATGAGTCATTTTTCGTTTATGCAGAGCGTCCTGCGTTTATGCAAACAGAGTTCTTTCAGGACGCGGCTGGGCCGAAGCTGATGGCAAAGTTTGATGCGCCGGGGTATGGGGAGAGGATCAATCAGGATTCGCAGACGGCGCAGCATAGGAAGGACTTTGCGATTGGGCAGCAGAATTTGAAGAGGTTGTTCGATGCCGGGGTGAATGTTGGGTTCGGAACGGACTCGGGGGCGTTGCCGGGCAGGATTCCAGGGTTTGCGGAGCATCGTGAGCTGGAGTTGATGGTGGAGGCGGGGTTGACTCCTATGCAGGCGATTATGGCGGCCACAGGAGAGAATGCGAAGCTGCTGCATCTACCCGATCGCGGGACGATTGCTCTGGGGAAGCGTGCGGACCTGATGGTGCTGGATTCGGACCCGCTGCTGGATATTCGCAACACGCGGAAGATCTCTGCGGTGTATCACGAGGGGCGCAGTGTTGTGGATTTGCCGGGGAGATGAGGGAAACGAGAGCATTTGTTTTCGCATCAAAAACCCTGGTGAAGAAATTTGATTGACCAGCAAAATGAACGGGTCGAAATCCACGATATTTCGAAACGCCGTCACGTGTGGATATGGATTGTTGCCTCCCTGCTGGTTGCTGTCGCGGTTCTCGGTGTGATTGGCGAGGTGATAGTGCATCGGGCGGCGCCGATCTTAAAGGGGCGTGTGATTGAGACGCTGAGTACTCGCTTCAATAGTCGCGTGGACTTGGATGGCTTCGACGTTTCGCTGGTAAAGGGGCTTGAGGTTTCAGGAAATGAACTTCGGATTTTTCCCGAGGACGAAGTGGTTGCGGCCGGGGCGACGGAGCCGCTGATTTCGCTTGGCCACTTTTCATTTCATGCGGATTGGAGAGGGCTGTTTGCAGATCCGATGCATGTGGGAGCGGTGCATGTGACGGGCATGGCGATCCAGATTCCGCCGAAGGAGATGCGGGCGCAGGCGCCGAAGGGACAACGGCATATCGGGAAGATCAAGATTGTGGTGGACGAGATTGTGTTCGATGATTCGAAGCTGGTGATCGGGACATTGAAGCTGGACAAGGAGCCGCTGGATTTTGAGATGAGCCGCATCGTGATGCGGAATGTAGGGCCAAATGCGCCGTGGGACTATGACGCGACGCTGGTGAATGCGACTCCAAAGGGCGATATTCATGCGAAGGGGACGTTCGGGCCGTGGAACAACGATAGTCCGGGCGATTCAACGGTGACGGGGCATTACACGTTCGATCATGCGGATTTGAACACGATCAAGGGTATCGGTGGGATCCTGTCTTCTGTGGGGGAGTTTAACGGGCAGCTCAACGATATTGTGGTGGATGGGACAACGGAGACGCCGGATTTTTCGCTGGACACGGCGAACCATGCGATGCCGCTGCATACGAAGTTTCATGCGGTTGTAGATGGTACAAATGGGGATACCTATTTGCAACCGGTGGAGGCACGGCTGGGCGAATCGGATTTTACCTGCCGCGGCGCGGTGATCAATGTGAAGGGCAAGGGCCACATTATCGATCTCGATGTGTCTGTGCCGAATGGGCGGATTCAGGATTTTCTTGAACTGGGAGTGAAGACGACTCCGGTGGTGATGACGGGGCGTCTGACGATGAAGACGAAGCTGCATATTCCTCCGGGGAAGGAGAGTGTGACGCGGAAGATCGGATTGAAGGGTGGGTTTACGCTGCGGCAGATTCACTTCACCAATCCTGAGGTGCAGGACAAGGTGGATATGCTGAGTCTCCGGGCACAGGGCGATGCGAAGGACGCGAAGCCGGGTGCGGACGACGTGCACTCGCAGATGGTGGGGCAGTTTGTACTGGGGGGCGGCAAGCTGAGCTTCAGCAAGCTGGACTACACGTTGCCGGGTGCGGCGGTGGCGTTGACGGGGCAGTATTCGCTGGATGGAGACCAGTTTGAGTTTGAGGGGAAGATGCGGACCGATGCGAAGGTGTCGCAGATGGTGGCTTCCAAGTGGAAATCGATTCTGTTGAAGCCGGTCGACCCGTTTTTCAAGAAGAATGGCGCGGGGGCCGAGATTCCGGTGAAGATTAGCGGGACGAAGTCTGCACCGAAGTTTGGGTTGGATCTCAGGCACAAGGACAAGAAGGATGAGTCCAAACCGTAACTTCTCTCGAATCAATCTTTTCGTTGACGCGCAGTGCTGCACGACAGTTCGCTCGATGCTAGTGAATAGTTTTCATACGGCGGGACATGAAGTCCATGAGCAGATAGTTGCCTAGCGTTTGTGGGGTGGTGAAGTAGGCTTTGCCGCGGCACATGGCAGAGACTGTTTGTACGAACTGCATGAGAGTGAAGTCGTTGGCAAGCATGAAGGTGTTGATCATGATGTTGGAGCGCTTGCATCGGGCCACTTCTTCGAGGGTTTCGGAGATGACCAAGGGGTCGAGGCCGAAAGCGTTTTTGTAGATGCGGCCGTCGGGAAGCGTGAGGGCAGAGGGCTTGCCGTCAGTAATCATGACGATCTGCTTCATGTCTTTGTTTTGGCGGGCGAGGATGCGCTGGGCTAGTCTCAGGCCGTCGCGGGTGTTGGTGTAATGAGGCCCGACCTTGACCCGAGAGAGTTGAGAGATGGGTACCTCTTCAGCGGTGTCGTGGAAGAGGACGAGATTGAGTGTGTCGCCGGGGAATTGGGTGCGGATGAGGTGCGAGAGGGCCATGGCGACGCGCTTAGCAGGGGTGAAGCGGTCTTCGCCATAGAGGATCATGGAGTGGGAGCAGTCGAGCAGGACTACTGTGGCACAGGAAGATTGGTAGTCGGACTGGTGGACGTGCAGATCCGAGTACTCGATGTTCATCGGGGTGTGCTCTTCACCTTCGACGGCTGACGCGATGCCTTCGCGGCCGAAGACGCTGGAGAGGGTGGCGGTTATGTCGAGGTTGAGAGTATCGCCGAACTCGTAGAGCTTGGAGCTGCCGTTGGTCTCGACACCGGCGGCTTCGTGGCGGGTATCGTGGCGGCCGAGGTTGGATTTGCCGAGTGGGCCGAGGAGTTCACGGAGAGCTTTGTAGCCGAGGAAGTCCATGCCCTTGTCGGTGACCTCGAAGCGGGCTTCGCCATTGCCGTCGCCCTGCTGGCCCTGGCCTTCTTCGGGCTGCTGAGCGTTGATAAAGTTCTGCTCCTGCATTTTTTCGATGATCTGGTCGATGAGTTCTTCGACTTGCTGGGCGTCGAGTTGATTGAATTTTTCCTGGGCCTCTTCGTCGAAGACTTCGCCGGATTCGAGGGCCTGGCGGATGGCTTCGCGGAGGTTCTCCATGGTCTGGTCGCCGTTAAACTCCTGGAAGCGGGAGCTGTAGGGGTCGTAGAAGCCGGAATCGAGGAGGAAGTCGGAGAGGGCCTGCATGAGGTCTTCGAGGCCGAAGGAGGAGGAGAGGTCGCCAGTGAATTTTGTGTAGCGGACGCGCTTCATATGAGTCCTTGATTCATTCTAGACCTGCGTGGGAAGACGCACCCGAGCTGTTCCTCAATGGACCCAGCGGGAGTTGACTACGGTGAGTTTGGGGCAACCGGCTTTGGCGGCGAGTTGTTGGTCGGTGAGCGGGGATGCGTGGGACTTTTGTTTCATTTCAGCCTGGAAGCGCTTGATGTCGTCGAAGCGGAAGACCTGGCAGCCGCGCATGAAGTCGACGACGTCCCCGGTGGTGCGATAGATCGAGTACATGCGGACGAGATGGCCCTTGCGATAGACACCGATAGAGTCGAAGCCATCTTCGTCGACGGGGATCATCGGGTCTAAGGTGTAGTCTGGATTGCCCAGAGGCCAGCCCTCATCGTGGGCGAGGATGGTGGCGATGTCAGTGAGCTGAGGCACGGGAATATGTTGCGCTGATTTGACTGGAGCGGCGAGTGCGAGGAGAGCGAGTGTGGCGGTTATTAACATGGTGGATTCGGTAGATGAAACGGCAGATTACTCCGCTTCGCTTCGGTAATGACAAAAAAGAACAGAGGGCAACCGCCTAACGGCAGCTAGTTGAAGCCGCGGCGGGTGCGATTTTTGGCGTAGTCGTCCCGCTCGATCTCGCGTTCGCGCATCTTTTCGGCGTATCGGCTGGCTTCCTCGTTGCGGGATTTCTTTTCGGCGGCGGAGAAGATGCGCTCTTCGGCGCGGCTGAGGCGCTTGTGGGCGTACATGCCTTCGAGGAGAAACTCGGCGGCGCTGACAGCTATCTCGGGTTTGGATTTCGCGTCGATGTCGAGAGGGAAAAGCTTTTCGAAGAGGCCCTGGATTTGTTGTAGCTCTTCGAGGGAGCCGGCGGCGGGCTGGGCGTCGTTGAGTTGGACGGTGCCGCCGAGGTTGAACCATTGCTCGATCTGCTGGGTATTGGTGTCGGCGAAGTACTGATCGAAGATACTGGCTACACTGGCGCGGATGATCTCGCGGATGACAGTGTCGGCGCCGCGCATCTCGCCTTCGTACTCGAGCTCGATCTTGCCGCTGATGCCGGGGAGTGCTGTGTAGATGTCGCCTACGCGGGGGACGACGATTGTTTCGTCGTGAAGCAGGGCGCGGCGTTCGGCGTTGGAGATGACGAGCTCCATGGTGGAGATGGGAAGGCGCTGAGAGACGCCGCTGCGCTTGTCCACTTTTTTGTCTTCGCGGGCGGTAAAGGCGATCTGCTCGACGATCTGACGGATGTAGTGGGGGATTTCGATGTTGCCGGATGAGGGGCGCCCCTCTTTGCTCTTCGCACGATTCGTCCAGGCTTCTTGCGCGGTGATGGCGATGCCTTCCTCGACGTTCTCCGGGTAGTGGGTGCGAATCTCGCTGCCGATGCGATCTTTGAGCGGGGTGACGATCTTGCCGCGGGCGGTGTAGTCCTCCGGGTTGGCGGAGAAGACGATGGCGACGTCGAGGGGAAGGCGGACGGGATAGCCCTTAATCTGCACGTCGCCTTCCTGCATGATGTTGAAGAGGGCTACCTGAATTTTGCCGGCGAGGTCGGGGATTTCGTTGATGGCGAAGATGCCTCGGTTTGCACGCGGGAGGAGGCCGTAGTGCATGGTTAGCTCGGACCCCAGATCTTGATTCGAGCGGGCGGCTTTGATTGGGTCGATGTCGCCGACAAGATCGGCTACTGTCACGTCGGGTGTAGCGAGTTTTTCTACGAAGCGATCGTCAGGGCTGAGCCAGGCCATTGGCGTTTCGTCGCCGAGGCGCGCGATGAGGTCGCGGCTGAATTTGGAGATGGGGGCGTAGGGGTTGTCACGGACCTCGGAGCCAGCGACGTAGGGGCAGAGAGGATCGAGGAGGGTGGTGAGGGCGCGGAGGATGCGGGACTTGGCCTGCCCGCGGAGGCCGAGGAGGATGAAGTTGTGCCGAGAGAGGACAGCGTTGACGAGCTGCGGGATGACGGTGTCCTCGTAGCCGACGATGCCGGGGAAGAGCGGCGCCTTGGTCTTTGCCGAGTCGCGGAGTTTGGTAATGAGATTTTCTCGGAGCTCGTCTTTAACGGAGCGGGCGAGGCGGGCGGGAGTGAATTCGCTGGAGCGGAGGGCACCGAGTGTCTGCGGAAGAGAGGTCGCCATGTCTAAGTATAGATGTTTGGGGGAGACGAAGGGTTCGGGGCGGGGGTTACGGTCAGCGATGGGATCGGATCGTATCTTTTTCTACAGCTTCTACAGCGAAATGAGCCTTCTTGACGGTCGCTACGAGAGTGATAAGCTCGCAGGACTAAAGAAACCTGCGATCTGGGTGGGCACGGCGTAGTGTTGTCTGTTCCCTGTGTGCAATGGGACATTTTTTACGGATGGCGAGGCGACGTTTACTTACAACCTCATCACAAATGGCTACTTCTCGCTCCTATTGTTTAATCTTTTCAGTCTCGTCCTTCTGATCGCAATCGCTATCGTCCGCTTTTCAGACTAGTCAGGTGTTGAGATCGTCGAGTAGGGCTTGCATTTCGCTGGCGGCGTGGGTGTTGCTGGTGCGCTGGGCAGCGGTGAGGCCTTCTCTCAGGCGGGTGGTGGCCTCGTCAGTGCGGCCTAGTTTGGCGAGGGTCTGTGCCGACATCTGGTAGCCAGGAACGTAGTCGGGGTTGTGGTGGATGAGTGTGGTGAATTCGTTTAGGGCGAGGTCGGTGTTTCCCCGAGTGTTGTGCTCCATGGCGAGGCCGTAGCGGGCGAAGGCGTTGGTAGGGTCGGCGGTGAGGATTTCGGAGAGGGCGGCGATCTTGTCCATGACTTGATGGTGCGGTGTTGTGGGTGGGGTTGGCAAGTCGGGGAAAAGAGGACGACCGCGGATTTGACTGATGACATGGATTGACAAAAGGCAACGGCAAGTGCTGAAGCCGGTGCTTGGCTTCAGGGTCGATGACAAGGTCAGGACGGAGGTTGCTGGGATTTAGACTTGAAGTATGAGTGATCAGGTTGCAGAGCGGAAGGTGTCGGAGTCGCAGTCGGAACGGAGTGAGATCGTGCTGCCGGCGGATTCGAACGCGATCGGGAGTTTGTTTGGCGGGCGATTGATGCAGTACATCGATCTGGTCGGGGCCATGGCGGCTTCGCGGCATGCTCGGGCGTTTACGGTGACGGCGAGTATGGATCATCTGGATTTTGTGGCTCCTGTGCGGGTGGGGGAGTTGCTGATTCTGAAGGCTAGTGTCAATCGGGCGTTTCGGACGTCCATGGAAGTAGGGGTTCGGGTGATGGTGGAGGATGTGAGGGAGCAGCGGCTGCGGCACGTCTCTTCGGCCTACCTGACGTTTGTGGCGGTGGATCGCGAAGGGAACCGGCTGGTGGTGCCGCAGGTGGTGCCAGAGACGGAGCATCAGAAGAGGCGGTTTGGGGATGCGGGGCGTCGGCGAGAGATGCGGGCGGGAGAGACGCATAGGAAGAAGGAGATGCGGGCTTCGCTAGGGGCTGGTTGGCACGTTTAGCTCAAGCCAATGGGATTGGCCGTGGCTTATGAAGGAACCGCATGTCCTTCGACTGCGCGACTCAGGATGAGACCGTGAGTCGTTTCGCTCAGGATGATGAAGTTTGGGAAAGTTAGAAGATAGGAGAAATGTGATGGGACATATGGGAGCAGGATCGCCTCAAGGACCGCAACCTTTGCCGGGGGTGGCGCATGTGGTGGCGATTGGGAGTGGTAAGGGCGGTGTCGGTAAGACGACGGTTGCGGTGAATCTGGCGGTTTCGCTGGGGAAGCTGGGGTATAAGGTCGGGTTGATCGATGCGGACATCTATGGGCCGAATGTGCCGATGATGATGGGAGTTTCGCGGCAGCCGAATATTGTGGGCGAGAACCGGATTGAGCCGATTTTAGCGCATGGAGTGAAGTTCATTTCAGTGGGTTTGATCTCGCCGGGTGATAAGCCGATGGTGATGCGCGGACCCATGCTGCACCAGATCATCCGCCAATTTCTGCAGCAGGTGGAGTGGGGGGAGCTGGATTTTCTGATTGTGGATCTGCCGCCGGGGACGGGGGATGTCGTGATCTCGCTGGTCCAGACGGTGCCGTTGACCGGGGCTGTGGTGGTTTCGACAGGATCGGGCGTGGCACTGCAGGATGCGAGGAAGGCGCTGGAGATGTTTCATCAGGTGAAGGTGGAGGTGATTGGCCTGGTGGAGAATATGTCGCAGATGACGCTGCAAAGTGGCGAAGTCATTGATGTGTTTGGGGCGGGTGGGACGGAGCGGACGGCGGCTCAGTTTGGCCTGGCGTTTCTGGGGGCGGTGGAGCTGGATCCGCAGATTCGCGAGGGGGGCGATAACGGGTTGCCGGTTACGCTGGCGGGGCCGGATTCGAAGCTCGCGAAGGATTTTTATGAGGTTGCCAAGAAGGTCGCGGAGAAGGCAAAGGAGATCGCGTCTAAGAGTGAGGATGTGCTCGAGATTTCTTAGGCACGAAAATGGGAGTGCGGTTCGCGCTTTGCGCGAATCCCCGCTTGGGCGCAAAATACGGGCCCAGGTTTGTGGCTCGCGCTTTGTGGTGTCCGCAGAGGGCGCTTGACGGCTGGCGTAGAGTTAAAGGAGTGGAGGGACGAATGGCGGATGCGGAGCGGGTTACGGCGCGGCAGAGAGCTATTCTGACGGCCATTATTGAGAGCTATATCGAGACAGGCGAGCCGGTGGGATCGGGAACGATTGCACGTTTGCAGAGTGGTGAGGGCTCGGGGCTTAGCTCGGCTACGGTGCGCAATGAGATGGCGGAGCTGGCGGAGGAGGGGCTGCTGGAGCAGCCGCATACTTCTGCGGGGCGAGTTCCTACTGCACGGGCTTTTCGGATCTATGTAGAGCAATTGTGCGGGGGCGCGCATCCAAGGATTGACGCAGCACGTTTGTCGGCGCGGTCACGATCGCAAATTGATCTTAGTTTTCAAGGGGTTGCGGGGACGCAGGCGGTGTTGGAACGTACGTCGCATGTACTAGCGACACTTTCAAGTGGCGTGGGTGTGGCGATTGCCGCGGCGGCGGAGGGAGACGTGCTTGAGCATGTACATTTTTCTCGGCTGGCTCCGGCGCGGGTGCTGGCAGTGGTTGTGACGCGGAGCGGACTGGTCCGGGATCGTGTGCTGGCGCTCGATAAAGACTTGACTGTGAGGGAGTTGGAGGTAGCGGGGAATTTTCTGAATGAGAATTTTCGAGGTTGGAGCCTGGAGCGGGTAAGAGCGGAGATTGCTCGATTGTTGGAGCGGGAGCGGAGCGAGTATCAGAGGATGCTGAACTCGGTGCAGCAGCTTTGGGTGAAGGCGGTTCCGGATGCTCCTGCGCAGTCGGTGTATGTGGATGGCGTGGCGAATCTTGTTGGGAGTCAAGAAGATAGGGAACGGTTGCGGGAGGTGCTGATTGCGTTGGAGGCTAAGCAGCGGCTGGTGGAGCTGCTGAATGCTTATATCGATGCCCGACAGGAGAGTGTGCGGGTGGTGTTTGATCTGGATGAGCATGCTCCGGAGATGTCGGGGTTGGTGCTGATTGCCGCGCCGGCTCGGATGGGCGGAGAAAGCCGTGGAACGGTTGGGGTTATAGGGCCTAAGAGGATGCATTACGAGAACACGATGAACGCGGTGAGCTATATCGCGCAGGTTTTTGACCGGATGCTGGAACCGCGGGAGTGATTTTTTTTCTGCGATGGTGGAGGGTGGTTTTTGCGGGGGTTTTTGAGAAAAACGGTGTGTAGAACGTGGTTTTTTTGTGGTGAGTTTGTGGTGGATTGCTGGTGAATCGTGGTGTGTTGGATGGTGTTTTTTGGCTGCTGAAAAATTTCCACTTTTTTTACCTTTATTTTTGGCCGGGAGATTAAAGGCATACCCCAGGGGCTAAAGCCCCGAGGATTCAGATGAATTGAGAGACCCAAGGCTAAAGCCTTGGGTACCTAGAAGCAAAAAAGCGTTGGGGTGGGGGGCACATGTCTGGCAGAGATCGATTCGCGCGATGGACCGGGATGGTCGACAATAGAAGAGGAAATTCGATGAGGAGCGATAAACAGATGCAGGATGAGATGACGGGACGGGAGACCTTAGAGCCGGAGATGGCGGGCTCGGTTGACGCGGCCCATGAGATTAGCGAGACGAACCCCACGCATGCGGAGCTGGAGCAGGTGAAGGGCGAGCGGGACCAGTTGCTGGACCGGCTGGCGCGGTTGCAGGCCGAGTTTGACAATGCGCGGAAGCGGGAGATCAAGGAGCGGGCCGATTCGCGGGATTACGCGATCTCGAATACGGTTGAGCCGTTTCTGAGTGTGATGGATAACTTCCAGCTGGCGTTGAAGGCGGATGGCACGAAGGAACAGCTTCGGGCAGGTGTCGAGTTGATTCTGAAGCAGATGGAGGATGCGTTGAAGGGGTTGAATGTTCAGCCGGTTGAGTCGGTTGGGGCGCAGTTCGACCCTCGCATCCATGAGGCTCTGGGGAGCATCGAAACCAAGGAGTTTCCGGACCATCAGGTGCTGGAGGAGATTAGGCGGGGGTACAAGATCCGCGATAAGCTGCTGCGTCCGGCGCTGGTGAAGATTGCGGTGAATCCGGATCAGGTGGCGGATTAGTTTCCGCGGGAGGCCCGGGGCTAAAGCCCCTTTCCTTTGGCGGATTTTTCGTAGGGCTGAAGCCCTACGCTAATCCCAAAAAAGCAGAAGCAAAAGCAACGGCAACGACAGAAGCAGATCCTCCGCCTTCGGCGAAGGATGACAACTAAAAATCAAAGCGACAGCAAAGACAACGGCAACAGCAAAGACAACGGCAACAGCAAAGACAACGGCAACAGCAAAGACAACGGCAACAGCAAAGACAACGGCAAAGGCAAGTGCAGAAGCAGATCCTCCCGCTTGGCGGAAGGATGACAACTAAAAGGGCTACAGCAGGCAAAGCAACGACAGCAGGCAGAGCAACGACAGCGGGAAGAGACTTTCAGGGATATGGCGACGGCAAACGTGACTAAGGTCGATTACTACGAAGTGTTGAGTGTTTCGCGGGACGCTAGCGATTCGGAGCTGAAGACGGCTTATCGAAAGCTGGCGATGCAGTATCACCCGGACCGGAATCCGGGGGATCCGGCCGCCGAAGAGAAGTTCAAAGAGTGCAGCGAGGCGTATTCGGTGCTGACCGATCCGGAGAAGCGTGCGGCCTATGACCGGTATGGGCATGCGGCGTTCCAGAACGGCGGCGGCAATCCGTTTACCGGCGGCGGGTTCAGCGGAAACGTGGACCTGGGGGATATCTTTGGCGATCTGTTCGGCGAGATGTTCAACATGGGCGGGAGCACGGGACGCAAGGCTTCGCGGACGCAGCGTGGACGCGACCTGCGGTATGACCTGACGCTGGAGTTCGAGGAGGCGGTCTTCGGCAAGGAGAAAGAGATCACGATCCGGCGGATGGAGACGTGTACGGACTGCAAGGGTTCGGGCGCAGCAAAGGGCAAGGCCGCGGTGACGTGTACGCAGTGCGGCGGGCGCGGGCAGCAGAGATTTCAGCAAGGGTTCTTTTCGGTGGCACGGACCTGCTCGGTGTGCGGCGGAACCGGGACGCTGATTGTCGATCCGTGCACGACGTGCCGGGGCGAGACGCGGGTGGAGACGCAGCACACGATTCTGGTGAAGGTGCCGGCGGGTGTGGAGCAGGATACGCGGATCCGCTATTCCGGGGAAGGCGAGTCGGGTAAGTTTGCCGGGCCTGCGGGTGACCTTTACGTTGTGCTGAATGTGAAGGCGCACAAGTTCTTTGAGCGCGATGGCGATGATCTGCATTGTGTGATGCCGATCTCGTTTCCGCAGGCGGCGCTGGGGACGGAGTTGGAGATCCAGACCCTCGAGGGGCCGGCTTCGATCAAGGTGCCGGAGGGAACGCAGAGCGGCAAGACCGTCAAGCTGAAGGGCAAGGGCGTGCCGCATCTGAACTCGCATGGGAAGGGTGATTTGATTGTGGAGATTCGGGTACAGACTCCGTCGAAGCTGAACAAGGCGCAGAAGGACCTGCTAAGACAGTTGGGCGAGACGATGGTGGTGGAGAATACGCCGACTTCGCGTGGATTGTTTGAGAAGGTGAAGGAGATGTTTAGTTAGTTGTCAGTGATCCGTTTTCAGTTTTCGAAAATGCCCGGGCTTTGGCTCGGGCATTTTGCTTTCTCCGGCAGAGAAATCATTGACTTCCTGCCGCGAGCAGCCAAAATGCGAGCATCGCGCATGCGCCGCAATGAATTCTTCCGCCATAGTCCACCGATGCCCAAACAGAATCCGGCGACCGAAAGCAATGCTCCCCATCTGTAGATTCTTATCAGCGTCGGGTCATTTAACGGAAGGCCGTTAGGGAGAATGTGAGTGTACAGTCACGGAAGAGATGGCAAGAAGGAAAGCCAGATAAAGAGAAAATCGAGTAGACTGTTTTTGACTTTGGGCTTTTCGTCCAACGGACCCACTCCCAAATGAGAAGGGGGTCACGATCCAGCCGAGGATAGCTGCAACCAACGGCAGAATTTCAATTGGTTCGTTCAAGTTGGACTGCCATTAAAACTGATTTGGTTATTTGGGCGCCGAGTTGGACTGCAACGGCGCATCTAAATTCCTGATATCTGGAGGTCAGGGATGAGTGAATTGGCCATTGGCGCGGCGGTGTTTTGCGTATTGATCTTCGGATTCGTCATGGCGAGACGGCTGCGCGCGAAGCGGGAGATCGAAGAGAAGAGCATTGAGCCTGAGGCGTTGTACGAGTTGCTGAATGCGAAGCAGGTTCTGCTATACGATGTGCGCCAGCCGTTGGACTTTCTGGCGCATCCGGAGATGATTCCGGGAGCCATGAGGATTGCGCCGAAGGATGTCGCGGAAGAGACGGTATCGTTTCCCCGGGATCAGAAATCGGTGATCTATTGCACGGGTGGGGACGATGAGACTCGTCAGATGATTTTGGGGAAGGCGCGCGCGCTGAATTTTACCCGGGTGAAGCTGCTGAAGGGCGGCCTTGCGGCGTGGAAGGAGAAGGGGTATCCGGTGGAGCCCTATGCTGAGCCCTTCCGGTTGGACACTGCTAGTTAGGGAGTTGTCAGTGGTCCGTTCTCAGTTGTCAGTCCCTTGTATTGCCCTGGCTTTGGCTCGGGCTTTTTGTTTGTGCAAGAGTTGCCGGGAAAAACGCGGTTTGTGGTCATTGGGAATGGTGAGTGAGGTGCCTTGGAGATAAAAGCGTACCTCAGCGGCTGAAGCCGCATTTCAACGTGGCAGCTACGGCACGGCTGAAGCCGTGCCCTTAAGCGAGACAGGCTGTAGATTGCGCATTTCAAGACGGCAGACGACATCCATTCGGCTGCGCTCAGGACAGGCTCTGAAGCCCTGCCCTTAAGCAAGACAGGTTGTAGATTGCGCCGAGGTTTTAGAGATTCGGTGAGGGTCGCGGTTGAGGACTTGGTTTGCCCTGACCGCCTTGCGGCGTGGGACGCGATTGCGGTGCGGGCCTGCTTTGGCCTCCTTGCGCTGCGGGACGTGATTGCGGTGCTGGGTGGCTCTGCGGTTTGGGTTGGTTGCCTGGGGGACGGTTTTGGGGCGCCGGTCTAGTGCTGGGAGCGGGCCGGGCTGGCTGAGTGCTTGGTTGTCCGGGGTTAGGACTATTTCCTCCTGGTGGTCGTGTGCCTGGTTGGCCGCCGCCTGGTGGGCGCGTTCCGGGTTGGCCATTGCCATTGCCCGGCGGTCGCGTTCCGGGTTGTCCTGTGGGGGGACGATAGGCTGGTTGGCCTGGACGGACGGGTTGCGTTGTTGGCGGGCGATAGCCGGGAGGACGATTGGCGGGTGGGCGGTAGCCAGGGTTGCCAGGATAGTGCGAGGGCGGACGGTAGACCGGCCGGTGCGCGGGGTAGGCCGGCCGGTAGTTCGGTGGGTGATAGTGCCAGTTGCCGCCGTATCCGGGACGGCCGACGTAGTAGGGAGGCCGCGGGTGATACCAGTAGGCGGGTGGACGATAGCCGCCGACCCAGACTCCGCCCCACGGGCCGCGATTGTAGTAGACGCCGTGACCCCATCCCCAGCCCCAGCCGCCCCAGCCCCAGGGATGGTTATTGGCGAGGAGGATGCCGATGCCGATGCCGACTCCAAAGGTGATGAGCGACGTTGCTACGACGGTGCTGGTGCTGGGTGCGACGTAGACGACGGTAGGGTTGTATTGGGGGACGTAAACGATCTGCGGGTTGGCGGGCTGAATGACATAGACGGGCTGAGACTGATTGGGAACCTGCTGGACCTCGACCGTCTGCTTTTCATTGGTGCGGAGCGCTCCTGCGGCGTAGGCCTGGCTGCGCAGGCGCTGGATGGAGGCGGCGACCTCTGCCTGGTTGGCGGTCATGGCCTGGCCGATGGCTGCGTAGTCGTCGATGTTGTCGGACATCATTTGAAGCACGGTGGGGAAAGTGACGAGAGCGAGGAAGGCGGGATCGAAGCCCTGCTTTTGGGCGGCATCGGTGAGAGCGGTGCCGGTGAGGTTGGGGTTCTTGGCCAGCCAGTTGGTGACGTCGAGAATTTCCTGCGGATTGGTGGAGGCGGTGGTGATCTGCGCGAGGAGTGCGTCGGGATAAAGGGCAATCGGCGCGAGAAGCTGATCTAACTGCTGTGGAGTGGGCGGTGGTGGGAGTGCGGGTTGTGACGCGGGCGCTGCGGTCTGGGCCTCGGACTGTGCCTCAAAGATCGATGCAAACGTGGGGAAGAGGAGAATGGCGATGAGTAGAAGTGCAGATGTGGTTCGGGGCCTACGATGCATTCGATCACTCCTGGAGGAGACAGGTTGCGGAGGGTGAACTTCAATCTCGCGATGCCTGAATGGCAGATCAGTATATGTCTTGTGCGACGAAGGGGCAGCTAGCAGAAGTATATGTGCCGGTTGTGTGTTTTATGAGGTGAAGGGGCGATGTGCTTCAGGTGAGGTGAGCGCCGGCGATGGCGATGGCGGCGATGGCGGCGGTTTCGGCGCGGAGGATGCGTGGGCCGAGGGTGACGGGTTGCCACTGGTGCTGGGTGAAGAGGACGATCTCTTCAGGGGTCCAGCCGCCTTCGGGGCCGATAGCGATGGCGTGGGTAATTTGGACTGGGGAAGAGTTTACTCCCACCCTTCTCCACCCCAGCGAGCAAAGGCGCTCGCTGGGGACCCCGGTTCGCGAGAAGATTGCGAAGGATGGGGTACCCGAACTGGTGTGTCAGGTTCTGAGTTTTGGAGAGCGTCGGTGAGGGTGATGGCTTGTTCGGTTTCGCTGAGGAGGATGCGGGTCGGGGTGGTTTCGTGTTCGAGGGCAGAGTTGAGGGCGATGGGGTCGGCGATTTCGGGGATGGTGGTGCGGCGGGATTGCTTGCTGGCTTCGAGGGCGATGCGGCGCCAGCGTTCCGCTCGTTTGGCGGCGGATTGGGCTAGATGCTTTTCGGTGCGGCGGGCGAGGATGGGAGTGATGCGGGCGATGCCGAGTTCGGTGGCCTTTTCGATGGCCCACTCCATGTGATCGAACTTGAAGACGGCGAGGAGGAGATGGAGAGGGAGCGCGGCGTCGGAGGAGAGCTCTTCGTGGAGGGTGAAGTCGACCTTGTGTTCGCTGACGCTGGTGATCTCGGCTCGGTGGAGGAAGCCGTTAGAGACGATGTCGTAGATCTGGCCGGGTTCGGCGCGGAGGACGCGAGCGAGATGGATGGCCTGGTCGCCGGTGAGGGAGGCGGTGGTGGCAGTCCAGGAGTCGGCGATGAAGCGACGGCGAGTCATGCCTCTCTAGTTTAGTTTGTGGGCGAGGAGACCGGGCTGGGTGTGGGGGTACCTTTGGAGACGGCTTCGCTGGCGCGGCTGATCAGGATTTCCTGCTGGCCCTGATGGTAGAGGTCGATGTTGAGGACGGCGGTGCGGCGATGGTCCCAGACCTCTTTGGTGACGGGGAAGTGGAGGAGGATCATGCCCTCGGCGGATTGGCCGGAACTGATCATGGTGTCGCGAAGGAGAGGCTCGGAAGCGAGGGGCCTGAGGCCGGGGAATGAGGTATAGACGTTTTCGAGGTCGAGCTTTTCAACGGCACTGGTGGTGACCTCTTCGCCTTCGGCCGTGGTGAGAGTGGCGGTGAAGTCTTTGAGGAAGAGCGGGAGGTGGAGGCGGTCGTCGATGCGGAGGGTGGTGAGGACGTAGAGGGCGTCCTCGGTGTGCTGATTGGCGACGATGATGGAGTCGGATTTGAAGACGGTGTGGGTTGGGTAGATGATGGTGCGGACGATGGTGAGGTCCGCGGTTCGGTGCGGAGTGAAGCGGAGGAGGAGAGCGAGGACGATCCCGAGGATGAGGAAGGCGAGGAGTACGGGTGCCAGCAGGTTCCGTCGAGCGGGTTGAGCGAACTTGAGATCGGACACTGGCATGAGCATAGCAAGGAG
This sequence comes from uncultured Acidobacteriaceae bacterium, assembly GCA_963838555.1. GTDB lineage: Bacteria > Acidobacteriota > Terriglobia > Terriglobales > Acidobacteriaceae > Edaphobacter. The sequence continues at coordinate 257,333 of CAWIRK010000004.1, forward strand.
GAAGCAGTTTCAGGAAGGATAAAAGGAACGAAATTTCAATAAGTTTTTTTGATGGTGCGTTCGTAAGCGGTGACGTACGTAGCTATGCGGTTGGAACGGGAGCGGTTGGACCGTTGGGTGGCGAGGGGCGCCGCAACTTCGTTATTTCAGTTTTTCTGGACGGCGTATTCCTCGAGCAGGACAGTGATCAGGGCGGCGGTAGGGACGGAGACGAGGGCTCCGACGACACCGGCGAGGGCGGTTCCCAGGAGCAGGGCAACCAGGACGGTGAGGCCCATGAGGTTGACGCTGGAACGCATGATTCGGGGGATGAGGATGGCGTTTTCGACGTTGACGTAGATGAGATAGAAGATGAGGACGCCGGTCATCTTTGTCCAGGAGTCGAGTGCGGCGACGATGGCGACGAGCGTGATGGTGATGACGCCGCCGGCGATGGGGATGATGTTGAGGAGTCCCATGAGGAAGCCGAGAAGAAGGAAGTAGCGGACGTGGAGGAGACCGAAGACGATGATGCTGGAGACTCCCAGGATGAGCATGAGAGCGCCCTGGCCGACGAGCCATTTGCTCATCTTGCGTCTCGGCTCGCTTGAGGGTGCTGTTGAGGCGGCCGCGCTGGTCGGTCGGAACGAGGGAGAGGAAGAAGCGGTAGGCGTATTCGCCTTCGAGCATGAAGTAGATGCAGAGGAAGGCGGCGGTGAGGATGTCGAAGAGGTGGGAGAGCCAGAGCGGCACGTTGGTGAAGAGATAGCCGGCGGTGGCATCGAAGGCGCCGATGGCGCGCTGGGCGAGGGTGTCTACGCCGAACCGGTTGGCGAAAGGAACTCGTTTGAGTCTGGCAACGAAGTCGGGGATGCGCTGGGGGAGTTCGTCGGAAAACTGGCGGAGGTCGCGGAGGACGGGGGGTAGGCCGGTGGTGAAGAAGAGAGCGAGGATACCGAGCGACGGCTGCCATCAGGCAGATGATGGCTACGGGACGTGATGGGCGGTAGCCGCGCAGGTTGAGGCGAGTGATGCGTGTGACGACTGGCATGAGAACGACAGCGAAGAGGGCGCTGACGTAGATGATGAGGAGCTCTTTCTTGAGGGTCCAGGCGAGGGCGAGGAGGAGGAGGACTGCAATGCAGAAGAGAATGTGGCCGCGGACTTCAGCGCGGGATCGTTTCTCGTAGGGGGTGAGGTCTTCGCTTGCGGGGATGGTCAGCTGGCGTCTCCTTGAGGTGCTGACTGTTGGATGCAACTAGTTTGCGCCTTTGCGGCTCAGGGCGGGAGTGTGGAGTTTGAGTCGGGTGGCGCGAGTTGTTTGTTCTCCGTTTCTGACGGGTGCTTGTTAGAGGCCGGATTTCAGGATGGTTTCCGCGGTTTGTTCCGGGGTTTGGTCGGCGGTGTCGATGGTGAGGTTGGCGAGGCGGCGGTAGAGGGGGTGGCGTTTTTGGAAGCGGAGCTGGGCGGCGGTGGGGTCGGCGAGGACGGGGCGGGCTATGTCCTGCAGCATGCAGCGGTCGAAGAGGGTGGGGAAGGGGGCGTCGAGGAAGATGGTGAAGGTGGCGGGGGTCTGCTCGAGGAGGAGGCGGTTGGTGAGCTCTTCGGGGGTTCCGCCGCCGAGGGCGAGGACGGTGTGGTTCTGGCCGAGGGCGGAGGCAAGGGCGGAGGATTCGAGGCGGCGGAAGTGGGCTTCGCCGTGACGCTCGAAGAGCTGGGGGATGGTGGCGCCGGTGCGGGCCTCGAGGTGGGCGTCGAGGTCGAGGAAGGTCCAGTTGAGGCGGGCGGCGAGGAGGCGGCCGATGGTGGATTTGCCTGCTCCCATGAAGCCGGTGAGGACGAGGCGGCGGAGGTGCGCGGGGGCTAGGGTGGGGCCGGGCTCGTTGTTTTGCATGGTCTCGTTTGTGGTTTGGGGTTCGGTTTGCGCTTCGGACTCGGTGGACGTCATGGCCTCTCCTTGCTGATGGTGCGGGAAAAATGAAAGAGCCGCAACCTTTTTGGGCTGCGGCTCGGGAAGTTCGAAGACTCTGAAGTTGTTTAGGTGTTTTCAGAGATGCATGCGAGGACTCCGCTGGCCGCTGGGTGGCGCCAATAGCAGAGGGTAAAGAACGTAAATGAGTTTCGGCTCGACATGCTGGAGATAAGGCTACAACGGGGGTGGGGGAATTGCAAGGATTTTGGGCTGGGTCTTTGTTGATTGCAGGTGTCTGAATCTGGGTGGATTATCGCTGTGGGGCGTTACGATTTGAGGGTTGTCGGGCTTGACACGCGACTTTGCTGGATTTTTGGCGTTTTTGGTCGGGAGTTGAACGGAGGAGGCGAATGGTGACGGCGAAGACGAAGAAGGCGGCTGGGAAGGCGGCGGATAAGGTGGCGTTGTACGACAAGCTGATCGCGACGCGGCCAGAGATCGAGCGGAAGGGCGATGCGAATCCCTACACAGCGGTGAACGGAAACATGTTCACGATCCTGTTGGGGTCTGAGAAGCTGGGCATTCGGCTGCCGGAGGAGGAGCGAGCGAAGTTTTTGAAGAAGTATGGGACGACGCTGCTGGAGGCTTACGGCGCGGTGATGAAGGAGTATGTCGCGGTGCCGGATGGGTTGCTGGGGAAGACTAAGGAACTGGCGCGGTATCTGGATCTGAGTTTTGCGTATGCGGGGACTCTGAAGCCTAAGGCTACGGCGAAGAAAAAGAAGTGAGATGTGGCGGTTGGACGATGTGTGCGGCTCCGGGCGAAGGCGATATTCAGTTTCCTTCGGTTCCGCCCGGGGCTTCGGACTTCGCCCGGGCGTTCGGCAGAGCGGTGGCCGCTTCGCGGCGCTTCCTTGGAAGCGCAACGGAAAAGGCCATTGCATGAATGATAAGAATTGCGATGGAAGCCTGAAGGGCGGCGGCAGTCGTTCACTTGCTTCTTACTTCTCTGATGAATAGATGGATACTGCTCGGTACCGCTGCGTCCTCAATGTCGGTTGCTTTTAGGATCGTCGTACTCCAGAGCTTATGCAGGTCGTTGAACGCCTTCGATACTTCTTGGGCGGGGGTCTCGTTCGAATTGATGATGGCAAGAAGTCTCTGCTCTTCCTCGTGGACAACAGCCAGGAGTGCTCGCAGAGCTAAAATTTTGCCTTTGCGCCGAAAAGACATTACGGGCGTTTGATGCTGTATCTCGAAGGAGAGTTGTCGTAGAGTCCCTGTTCCTCTTTCGACGGGTGTGGAGCCGGGATCGTTGTTAACCGTTAGCCCAGCCTACTCGAAGAGAGAGATGGCGACCCGGAGATCGTCGGCCAGGCGCCGGTATAGCTCCTGAACGGTGCGGAGTGCCAGGAGCTGGTCTGTGGTCTGTAACGGCTCCAAGGCGATCAGTTCTTCGATGGCCTCAATGTCGGTCGCGACAGATGCAAGCTTTTCGTTCAAGAGATCCGAAGGGGCTTGTGACATGGCAAACAGCCTACCACCCGGAGGGCGTCCCGGGTCGCCTGGTCTGGGCCTGCGCTCGGGCGTTATACCCCTTGGGCGATGGCCCACCGAAGTTCACCCCGACCTCGACTAGCGACGATGAATCCGTCGCGAAGATGGGGCACCCAGGTTTAGATGGGGGCTACCCAGCCGTTTGGATCTCAACCTTCTGATGGATGTTGATGCTGTACCGCGCGTGTAGGATTGCGGGTCAATGGATAAGGGCAGGCAGATGGGGTTGGCGGCGACGATCGCCGTGGTGACGGGCGAGTCGATTGCGCTGGGGATTTTTCTGACGCCTGCGGCGATGGCGCGGTCACTGGGTTCTCCTGCGCTGCTGGCGGCGGTGTGGTGCGGCATGGGGTTGATGACGATGTGTGGAGCTCTGTGCTACTCGGAGCTTGCGGTACATTTCCCGGTGACTGGGGGCGAATATGTTTATCTGCGCGAGGGGTTTGGCGGGCGCATTGCGTTTTTGTTCGGGTGGATGTCGGCCGCGGTGATGGACCCGGGGCTGGCGGCGGCACTTGCGGTGGGCGCGACTCCTTACGTGGTGGCGCTTTTTGGTTTTTCTGCTTTTGGTTTTTGGGCGCGGGTGCAATGGTTGATTCCTGTTCTGATGCTGGTTGGATTGGCGGTGTTGAACTATGCCGGCACGAATCTGAGCAGGCGATTGATGGCGACGGCGAACCTGCTGAAGATTGCGGTGTTGGTGAGTCTGGTGGCGTGGGCGTGGATTTCGGGACATGCGACGGTGGCGCGTCTGATGCCGTTGACAGAGAGACGTGCGGGGTCGGAGCCGATCTTTGCCGCAATTGCGGGCGCGACCGTAAGTGCATTTTTCAGCTTCGGCGGATGGTGGGAGGCGGGTAAGGTCGCGGGTGAGGTGCGGAACCCGCGGCGAAATCTTCCGCTGGCTTTTACGTGCGGCGTGTTGCTGGTGACGGGGGTTTATCTGCTGGTGAGCTTTGCTTTTCTGTCGGTAGTGCCGCTGGAGCGAATTGTTTCGAACACGGCGTTCGTGGCGCAGTTCGGGGAGGCGCTGTTCGGCGCGACGGGAGGAAGAGTGCTGTCGGGGTGTGTGTTGCTGTCGGTGCTGGGGGGGTTGATGACGCTGACGATGGCTGCGCCGAGGGTCTATTACGCGATGGCAAAGGATGGCGCGTTCTTTGCTCCATTCGGGACGCTTCATCCACGGTTTGGAACGCCTGCGAATGCAGTGCTGCTGCAGACGGGGCTTGCGCTGCTGGTGCTCAGCTTCGGCGCGTTTGACCGGATACTTTCGTTCATCATTTTTTCGGCGGTCTGTTTTTTGGCGCTCTCGGTAACTTCGCTCTTTCGTCTTCGTGAGCCGGTGGATCGATGGTGGTTTCCCGCAGCGCCGGTGATTTTTCTTACATGCTGCGTTGCGATCAATCTGATGATCCTGATGCATGATCCGGTTCCGGCGTTGATCGGACTGGCGATTGTGCTTTGCGGCGATCCGGTGCGGCGATATTTCTTTTCTAAGTCGGGCGTTACGGCAAGCACGCTTTCCCAACAAATTTCACAATGAGAGGAATTCAGCTTTATGGCACATATCAAGCTTCCTGAAGGATTACCTGGTATACGCGGGGCGATGGCGTTTCGGCCTGAGACGGCGCGGCCACTTAACGATCTGGTTGAAGTTTTGCTGCACGGACCGAACTCGCTTACTCCGGGAGAACGCGAGTTGATTGCAACGTATGTCTCGTCGGAGAACGATTGCTACTACTGCCAGACCATTCATGGTGCTGTAGCGGCGGCCAGTTTGAACGGTGATGAGGAGCTGGTGAAGAAGGTCAAAGTGGATTTTATGAATGCCGAGATTTCGGAGAAGCTGAAGGCGCTGCTGGCGATTGCAGGCAAGGTGCAACGGGGCGGAAAACATGTGACACAAGAAGATGTGGCTCGTGCGCGTGAGCTCGGGGCGACAGACGTTGAGATTCACGATACGGTACTGATTGCTGCGGCGTTCTGCATGTTCAACCGGTATGTCGACGGATTGGCGACAGCGCAGCCTCGCGACGAAGCGATGTATCGGGAACGGGGAAGATGGATCGCTCGCGACGGCTATGTGAATGTCAGCAAGGAATATTTACCTGCAGCAGTGACTCGATAACGAGGAGGAAGCAAATGCCACATATCTCTTTGCCTGAAGGCTTTCCGGGAATTACCGGCGGCTTTGTGTTTCGTCCGGAGACGGCGAAGCCAATGCGTGAACTGGCGCACGTTCTGCTGCACGGACCGAGTACGCTGAGTCCGGGGGAGCGCGAGCTGATTGCGACTTATGTTTCGAGCAGAAATGACTGCTATTTTTGCCAAACCAGTCATGGAGCGGCGGCGGCGGCGCACATGGGGAAGGACTGGGGGTTGGTCGACCAGGTGAAACGGGACTTTGCGCGTGCTGAGATCTCGGAGAAGCTGAAGGCGCTGCTGACTATCGCGGGTAAGGTGCAGTTGGGTGGTAAGCACGTTACGGCGGAAGACGTTGCGAGGGCGCGCGAACTAGGCGCGAGCGACACGGAGATTCACGATACGGTGCTGATCGCCGCTGCGTTTTGTATGTTCAATCGCTACGTCGATGGACTTGCGACGTGGCAGCCGGAAGATCCTGTGATGTATGCCAGCATGGGCGAGCATCTTGCAAATGAGGGATATCTCGCGCCATCAATCAAGGTTTGATTTCGGTAGGGAGGGCTGTTGCGGTTCGGGTCGCTACCGAATTGGTGGTAGGCTCGTGGCCAGGATGAAGAAAGTTGTTATCACGGCGTTCGGCGACGAAAGCAAGCTGGCAATTGTGGAAGCTGATCTACCCGATCCAGCACCTGGTGAAGTTCAACTGTCGGTTGAGTACACCATCGTCTCAGGCTCGGACGTCAACATGCGCCGCGGTACCTATCCGCTTCAGAAGAAGCCTCCCCTGACTCCTGGTTACAGTGTCATTGGGAAGGTGCGGCTCAACGGAGAAGGCTGCTCCAAGTTCAAGATCGGTGATCGCGTCGCATGTCTTTCGAAGTACGAGGGGCAGGCTGAGCTGATCAATCTTCCTGAAAAATACCTGGTGCGCGTGCCCGAAGGAGTGGACAGAAGCGCTGCTGTCGCCCTGATCCTTGACTGGGTCACTGCGTATCAGATGCTGCATCGCGCTGCGAATGTTACCGCCGGGCAGAAGATCTTCGTTCATGCGTTGAGTGGCGGCGTGGGCAGGGCGCTTCTTCAACTGGGACAGTTGGAGGGAGCTCAAGTGTTCGGCACAGCGTCGCCGAAGAAACACGACGAACTGCGTCAGCTCGGAGCTGTACCTTTTGATTACTCGAACACGAATTGGATCGGCTCCATACAGGAGCTTGGAGGTGTGGACGCGGTCTTCGATCCGCTCGGATTCGAGAGCTTCGACGAGTCGTATTCGGTGCTGAAGAGAGGAGGGGTTCTGGTGGGATATGGAATGAACTTACCGGCGTGGACCGGAGCTCGTGCGCGTTCTGTGATTCCGTCGGCCCTGAAACTGTTCTCGAAGAACCTGCTCTTCTGGTCCGGGAAGCGGACAACTTTCTTCGGTGTGACCCGCGGATCAAAGCACTTTGCGCCTGATCTGGAGTTGCTCTTTGAATTGCTCCGAGAAGGAAAGATCTCAGTGCCAATCAAGGCGATCTTTAAGCTAGACGAGATCCAGAGAGCACACCGAGAGTATGCCCACAGCGATCGAATGGGCTCCATCATTATTGAGGTTTGCCCATAGCGTGTTGCCGCGAGAGGTTAGAGGGTGAATGGTGGTTTTCGTGCGGGTTCCGGACGAAAAGCCACGGATCAGTCCCCACGACACCGCTGAAGCCGTGCCCTTAAGCAAGACGGATCGCGCTTTGCGCGATGGGGCACCCAGATTTTATATATGGGCCAGCAACCACCCAATTTAGATGTGGGCCACAGAGCTGTCTATCTGTCCTGGTAGACAATGCACCCATATAGGACTACGCTTGAGCCTCACCAAGAAAGAGGTCGTAAGGTGGTTCTCACGCTTCCGCCCTTCTTCCCGCATAGACGAAATCGAGACGGTTCGTTCGACTCCGTTTGCCTGAAGTGCTTGCTCACACTTGCTAACTCAAGAACTGAAGCCGACCTAGCAAAGCGCGACAGATACCACGTCTGCAATCCTTCGATCTTGTCCCGACAGGCTTTTGATCGCGCTCGGAAACCGCGCTAACCAATCCAGCCTTGTTCAATTTCTGAACGAACTCTGCCTCAGGCCATGGAATGAAGTTGGGCCCGTGTTTCGGAGAGTTCCCGAGGATCGAACAAGAGATTGGGTGGCCAAATGTCCGGATCGGCCGGATTTAGACGCTACAGGAGTGTTAGGGCCACGTATTACGGAGGATAAGCTGGAAGAGAGGTCAGCCGACCATGTCAGTCACAGTTCACTTCAAAGATACTTCCACCAATAAAGTCACGTCGCTGGAATATCAAATCGGCGCAGTAATTCCTAAATCGGGCGACAACATTGTGAGCCCGTTCAATGCCGACAGAACCGCACGTGTATCTGAGGTAACCGGCGACGGAAAAAGGCAACCGTTTTCGGTTCTCTGCGCCGAGTAGCGCGTCGCTACGAGGAAGAAACATGCATTTCACCCGCGAACTCAGCAGAACTTAGTCTGATCGCCGCAAGAAATATGGAGGCTAACGTGCGTTCAGAACTGATCTTTCGTGCGAGGGAAACAGTCGATAACAAGTACAAGCTGTGTCAGACGGCCTCAAAGGCAACTCGCCGCCTTCACATCGCCGCGAAAAACACCACAGACACTATCAACGATGCCCTTTCACGAATAGCTGGGGGAGATGAGTCTTCGCTAGCTGTGAATCCTATTCTTGCCCTGTCGTAGCAAGCATGGGCAGGAACGTGCGCGCCTCTTTGGACGGTCAACTGCAGTAAATAGGTTGTGGGGTTGGGTCGTAATCGATCCTTAGCTCCTCGCCTTCCATCATCCGTTGCTTTGCTGCGGAGAAGCATCACTTAGCGAGTAAAAGATTCAGTTGGAGTCATCGGAATGAATTCACTGCGATTTAGCTGGCCGGCTGCAGTTCCGAGGTTGCTGAGTTCGCCTAAAGAATGTCCAGTCTGTACTTCGATCGAGTTTGCCGAGGCGGAGTTCCAGCCTCTCGACCGCGCCCTATCCTGGTTCGCGTTACATCCAATTCGCTGTGTAAATTGCTGGCGAAGATACTACGGCTTTTCCATGACGAATAAAGCGAGCACATGACGTGCGACATTTCGGTGCCGCGTATGAACGGAGGAACGAAACCAGCGACCATGTGCGCCTTGTTTATATCAATGATGTAGCGTTTCTATCTGGAAAGCCATGGGGAAGGAGCCGACGATTGTCGGCTCACAACATCGATCACCATCAACGGCCCTGCTCACGTTTGGCATCCAGTTCAGCGAGTGAAGATCAAGTGATTGTCATGCGCCCCAGTCTGGGACGGTGCGGACTATGTTCCACATCATCTGGTCGAGGGCTGTATTGATCTGGTCGGCGGGTTCGGTGCGGGTGTTGCATAGGGCGGCCCAGCACATTCCGGTGGGGGTTCGGACCATGATGGAGGTGGTGCCAGGGAGGCTTCCGCTGTGCCACCAGGGGCCGGCTCCGTTGTTGCGGACCATCCAGCCGCGGGCGTAACGGGCGTCGCCTGCGGGGTAGGCGGGGGTGGGCGTGGTCATCATTTTTATGGTATCGGGTTTTAGGAGCGGGGGGATGCCGGGGGCTCCGGCGACGTGGTTGAGGAACTGGACGAGTTCGGTTGAGGATGCGATCCATCCGTCGTCAGAGTCCATGCGGGTGATGTTGAGTTTGTAGGGGTCTTCGGAGTATTGGCCGTAGTAGACGACTTCGTTGTTGGCGCGGTCGTCTTCTCGGTTGCGGGCGATCTGCATGGTGGAGATGCCGCAGGGGCCGAGGATGTTGGTGCGGACGTAGGTTTCGTAGGGTTCGTCGACGACCTGCTCGATGACGCGGCCCAGGATGCAGTAGCCGAAGTTGGAGAAGGCCCAGTGGGTGCCGGGCGGGTTGGTGAGGGGGACTTTGGCGAGGGTGGTGGTGATGATTTTAGTCTGGTTCCAGGGGAGGTTGAGCATCATGGGGTCTTTGGAGTCGTTGGGCCAGCCGCCGGCGGTATGGGTGAGGAGATGGTCGACGGTGATGTCGGTGATGAAGGGTTTGTAGGGCGGCTTGCCGTATCCGTTGTCGAGGATGCCGTTGGGGCCGAAGACTTTGTCGTTGAGGTTGAGCTTGCCTTGTTCGATTAGGGAGAAGATGGTGACGGAGGTGATGGGCATGGTGACGGAGGCGATGCGGAAGAGGGAGTCTCGTTGGACCTGGGTGAGGTTTGCGTGGTCGCCGATGCCTGCTGCCTGGTCGTAGACGAACGGGCCATTGCGGGCGATGGCGATGGAGGTGGCGGGGACGGCGAATTGTTTGCGGAAGTCGCCGGCGATGCGGCCCATTTCGGCGCGCTGCTGGCCGGTGGATCCGCCGTACTGCGGTTGGGCGAGGGCTTCGAGGGCGGGGCTGATGGTGGTGGCAGCGGCGGTGAAAGCGAGATTGCTGAGGAGGGTTCGGCGGCTCAGGCGTTGGCGGAGGGGATGCTGATCGGATGGGTTTGGCATGAGCGCGGAATTGTCCTTTCGAGTGGACCGCGGGGAAACTTTTGGTGAGGAGAGGATTTTATCTTTTTATCCTAGGGTTATCTTAGGGTGGGTTTGTGAGAAAAAGGCTTGAGATTCCGGTTGGCCGCTTCGATACTGCTGGAGTGTATGGGGAGGGAAGGGTGAGACGGTCTCGGTTGGTTTTTTTTCTGGTTTGGTTAGTTGTGTTCGTGACGGTGGGCGGGATGGCGAGGGGGCAGCAACCGCCGCCGCAACAGCCGCCGGCGAATGCTGCGGGCAACTGGACTTTGTACTGCAAGGATCCGAATGGATCGACCTCGACGAAATATCTTGACCTGAAACAGGACGGGGCGGTGATTACCGGGCATTTCAAGGGGCCGAATCAGTCAGGCGGCGTGCAGGGGACGATCGAAGAACAACACATTGTGGTTCATACGAAGACACGCGACGTGCTGACGTTTCGCGGACGGGTGAATGGGCCGCGGGCGGGAGGGGTGGTTCAGGGCAATTCGATTGAAGGCACCTTTCATGACCGGGGAGGCACGGGATCGTTTCAGGCGGTGCGGTCGAATTGATAGGGAGCGCCTGCAGTGCGGCATCTCCTTCGACTAGTTTCAATCCTTTCCCGCTTGTTGCTGTTGACGCCGCAACATCTTCAAGATCGCTTCCGGATCGATATTGAAGCTCGCAGGTGCCTGACTCGGTGGATACTCCTTGAACGTCTCCATGAAGAGCTCCGCAAGGGATTGCCCCTGGACGTTGAGATAGATATTCTTCACCATCCAATCGTTGTATTGATCAGACGTGATGTCCGCCCGCTCGTAAGGATCCATCCGCAGGTTGAACAGCTTCGGTACTCGAAGACACGTAAAGTCATCCTGCCAAAGGTTGAAGTTGCCCTTGGTGCGCTGTTCACAGAAGACAAACTTCCAGTTCTCGTGCCGCATAGCCACAAGCTGGCCGTCGTCGTCGAAATAGAAGAAGTCTTTACGCGGTGAATGAGCCTCTTTACCCTCGAGATAGGGAAGAATGTTATATCCATCCAGATGGACTTTGTGGGCCATGCCACCGGGTCCCGTTCCCTTCAAAAGCTGCTGCGTGATATCCGGATTGCCCGCTGCGGCCAGCAGTGTCGGGAACCAATCCAGGCCTGAGACGATCTCGTTCGACCATTGATTCGGCTAATATGACCCGGCCAGCGAACCATCGCCGGGACGCGGAATGCGCCCTCCCAGTTCGTATCCTTCTCACTGCGGAAGGCCGTCGATGCTGCGTCCGGCCAACTGAACTGGTTTGGACCGTTGTCCGTCGAGTAAATCACAATGGTGTCGTTCGCGATCCCCAAATCATCCAGGGTCTTCAGCAGCTTCCCGACATCCTGGTCATGTTCCCACATGCCATCTGCATAATCGTTGCCCGGCATCCCACTCTTTCCCTGATATTCAGGCCGAATATGCGTAAAGACGTGCATGCGCGTCGTATTCATCCAGACAAAGAACGGAGTACCCGCCTTTGCCTGCTTCGTCATAAAGCCGACCGCTGCATCGGTCGTCTCATCGTCAAACTTTTCCATGCGCTTCATCGTTAGCGGACCGGTATCTTCAACCTTGCCGCCGGCATAGGAGTGGATGACGCCGCGCACGTGATAATACTTTTCAATTATGGGATCATTCTTGGGCCAGTAAGGCATCTCCGGCTCCTGCTCTGCGTTCAGGTGGTAGAGATTGCCGTAGAACTCATCGAAGCCGTGATTCGTCGGCAGATACTCATCCTTGTCGCCCAGGTGATTCTTGCCGAACTGCCCGGTGGCATAACCAAGCGGCTTCAGCGCTTGTGCGATGGTGATATCCCGCTGCTGCAAGCCAACCGACGCGCCGGGAGCACCTACCTTCGTCAGCCCCGTACGCATCGGCGATTGACCGGTGATAAACGATGAGCGGCCAGCCGTGCAACTGTTCTCGGCATAATAGTCGGTGAAGGTCATGCCCTCTGCACCGACGCGATCGACGTTGGGTGTCATGTAGCCGACCAGACCGTGGGTGTAGCGGCTGATGTTGGCTTGCCCGATGTCGTCGCCGAAGATGACGAGGATGTTGGGTTTTTTTGCCTGTGCCTCGGCTTTTATGCCGAAGATGGCTGTTAAGCCTACCAGGAGCGCGAGATACTTTACCGTCGAAATCAGGCGCGTGCTGTGGTCCTTTGCCATGCATTCCTCCTCTTCCGCTATTTTTGCGGTTGCGTGTGAAGACGGTGACCCATGATTTTGAGGTTCGAGCGGTGCGGTCGATCGCGATTCGCTACGAAAAATTACGTTCAGGTTACGACCTCGAGAAGTAGGAGCGGAACTAGTAGAAATAACAGTCGGAGAAACGAAAGCGCTCGAATTTCGATGGCATTTACAGGGGATACGACAGGGTGGGAGGTTACGTTCGTTCGGGAAATGGTCGCGCTTTTGCGACGTCGGGAATGAGCTCAACGAAGGGGATCGCCGGCATAAGCCTGGCTGATGGCGTTTGCAATTCTGTTCATTCCCGGCTCAAGGCCAGGACCGAACGCTTGCTGAACTTCGTCCCTGTATGACGAGGCGTTCTCGCCCTGCAGCGTAATGTGCTGCGTCAATCGAGTTTGGCTGGCAGGGCTTTCCTCGAATACCCACCGGCATAGGATGAGTGCTCCTTCTAAGGCAATCTCTACGGTGTACGAGTCTTGCGGCTTGACTTCCCGCAGCCGCCATTGCCTCGGCTCTTGTCCTGGAATTACGGTGGTTCCCAAGGATCCACTGGTGAACGATCCATGCAATGTGAACTGCGCCGGAGGATCGTCCCAGTTCTTGACGTCAGCCATATACCTCCATGCGAAGGCAAGAGGAGCTGTTGTCTCAACAGAATGCTCGATCGCCCACTGGATGTCGCTTGTGCCCATTTCCTGCGGGTCTTACTGTTTGGTTGCGTCGAAGTCGGTAGTCCTGTTTTGCAGCTTGTCATCGACGCTGGCTTTGGCGGTCTTACCGTCCTTCGCGATTGTCATTTTAAAGACGGTGATTACCTTGCCGTCGCGCTTGTCGGTTTCTTCGAGGGTGTCCTTGCCGTGCATCTTCACGGATACGCTGGTGATTCCGGGATCACCTTTCATGGGTGCGTCGGTGCCGTCGAGCTTGGCGGTGTAGGACTGGCCGGTGGGATTGGTCATGGTGATCTCGTCGCCGCTGACTTTGTAGGTCCAGACGGTGGCGTTCTCGGAGAGGCCTTCTATTTTGGTGGTTCGCCAGGAGCCGGAGATGGCATTCGATCCTGCGGGGCCTTTGGCTACGCGTGTTGCCTCGCCTTTGCCGGTGACCGGAGGGCCGCCGTTGGTGTTGCTGCTGTCGCTGAAGGTGAACATGACGGTGTTGCCGTCTGAGGAGACGGTCGAGGTGGAGGTTGAGACAACCTTGCCGTCCTTCTTGTCGGTCTCTTCGATCGCGTGGTCGTTTACGACTTTAATCGCGACGGTGTTGTAGTAGGGATGTCCGGTGACAGACTGGTCGGTGCCGTCGGCTTTGATGTCGTAAGGCGGAACGCAGGTCTTGCAAGCATACATGCCGTTTTGCAGGACAAAAACGTCCGGCTTCTTGGAAAAGTCGACTTTGTTCATGTCGATCTTCCAGGTACCGTCGAAGGCGCTTTGCGCCGACGCTGACATGGGCAGGAACAGGGCCGCGAAGGCAACAAGCAAGAACATCCTTTTCATAGCACACCTCTATTGGTTTGAACTGAGGGCGAAAACTATATCAGAGGGATGAGCGGGTTGTCCGGAACAAGTTGCGACTTCGGTTTATGAGAATCCTGCTTATTCCGGTGCGACTGACTCGAGGACGGTTTCGTCGGTCGATGTTTCCGCAGCTTCGTCGGATGAAGCGCCGCCGAAGGTAATTCCGCTCGAATCCCCGAGAAATTTCGAAAGAAGAGATTGCTTGACGCGGGAGAGTCCGAACATTGGCGTCAGTCCCTTTGATGCGATGAATTGGATCATCTCTCCGGTTTGGGAGTTGGCGGATAGGCCGGTGTCGAGGTTGGCGAGATTTGCGAGGGTGACGGGTACTTTTGCTGTCAGGTCGAGGGAAGCAGAGCCGGAGTTGGATACGACGATGGTCGCGGATTCGGCGCGCACGAGCGTGTCGATCACGGCCCAGCCGGGTTCCCACATCCCGGCTTTGGCTAGTGTGACGACGGCCTGGCCCAACGCTGCCTTGTTGTCGACCTCGTCGATCATGCAGCCGACTGCCTTGAAGACGAATCCGGCTTCCTCGCTGAAGCGCAGGGAAATCCCCGCCTCGCCTAAAGGCAGCGCGGTGCCGATCGCGAGTTCTCCTGCGAGTTTGGTTTGGATCTTCACCCCCGAGCCGGAGGTGTAAGTGAATTCGAGCGGAGTCTTGCCTTTTCGAACGCGGAAAGGGATGCCCAGATCTTTCAGCGTTGTCATTTGCTTGAATTCTTCGCCCTGCTGTATTCCCACGTCGCCGATCCTCAGATTGGCATTCGGCAGCCAGGCCGCGAGGTACAAGTACCTTTCGTAGATCGCCCGCATGTACTGTTTGCCCACCGAGCCCATACTTGCCTCCTATGGGTTTCGAGCCCAAGGTCGAGTGCTGTTTGCACGATGCCCGGCTTTGTTGCCGCAACCATATTTGCTACAGGAGAGCGAATTCCAACTCGTGAAGATGTTCTTGTCCGTGGTCGATGTTTTTGAGCGACAGACTGCCGAAATCGGTAGTCATGGAAGCGTTTTGCGCTGATCCCATGAAGGCGTCGAGAAACTGCATGGCCTGGGATTGATTCTTAATCCTGGCCTTGGCGTCTTCGGCAAACTTTTCGCCCCTGAGGCTCCACAGGGCGAGGCCAATCTCGTCGTATGCATCGTTGTCCGGAGCCGGCGCGAAGGATGAGATGAAACTTTTCTCGAGATCCAGTGCCATCATTGCGTTCTTGACCGCCCACTCCTTGTTGATGAGCAGGACTGCTTTCACAATCTTGCCATTCTCTTTGTAATCGAGCATGAGAGAGATGCTTTCCTTGAAGGGGCCGACGCTGAACATCACTCTGGTCATCCCGTTTTCGGAGCGCTGGGAGATTTCTTTCAGGTGGAAAAATTTGAAGAACTCGCTCTGTTTCCATTGCTCGAACATGAGGTCGAAGTCCACCCCCTGCAACCGTGCCCAGACGTGAGGAAACACCATGGACGCAAAGATGACCCGCTCGAGTTCTTCCGAGGTTACGCTCCAACGGGTTCCTTCCGGTTGCGCGTCGACGTCGGCCATATTGTTCTCACGACAAAGCAGCGACTTGAGGGGCCAGGGGTCCTGATAGATGAATCGATCGCGCTTCTGATCGTAGGAGGTGACGACGATGTTGTGGCCGGTCTTGCCGTCATAGTGCAGCGTGGACTGGTGGATACCGCCCTCTCCGCTCTGTATCTTCTTGAGTGTGTCGATTACTTGTCCGGCGGTGGAAGGAACGAGCCTGCTGATCTTCGAGGTCTGGTTCTGCGGCACTTTACGCGCGAGCAGACAGTAAGGCTCGACGCCGAAGAGAGTGAAGACGAGCCACGCCTGCTCCAGCGTAGCCCCTTTTCCTTTTGGATCTGCGTAGACTCCGGCGTTTTCGGGTCTGGTGGCAAATTGCTCGTACGCTTTCTCAAGCAGCTGGTACCAGGTTGGGTTGTTCTTGCGGGCATTCTCAAAGACTTCCGGAGAAGGGATGGCTGGAACTCCTCCGAACAGGATGGCTGAGTTGTTGGGCCCGGTTCGCTCTGCGTTCATTGATTTCCTCTTTCCCCGGGGATAACCACTATGGCGAAGGAAATAGCGAGAAACTGGCGTCTGGCACACCCATACTACTCCCTCAAAATGGGAGGGTCTGGTGACTTTCTCTCGTGATTTGGCAATCACGAGGGTCAGACTGTTTCGGTGCGGGCTACAAGTTTTGCCAGTTATGCGGGTTGCGCAGCAGCCGTTAGACTGATCCGTCTTCACCTCTACACCGAATGCAGGAATGTGGCCGTGAGAGTTGTATTGCCCAGTAACGCGACGGGCATCCACAAGTGCAAGGGTCAGAAAAAATACTAAGGAGGAACAAATGAAACACTCCAGACTTCCAGCACTATGCCTTTTATTGCTTCTGTTGCCGGGCTCAGGCTGCAAGAAATCCGATTCCAGTCCCGCTCCGGCTGCAACTCCGGCGCCCACTGCAACGCCCGCGCCCGTTGCTGCCCCAGCCGTCCCTAGTACGCCGCCGCCACCGTTTTCTGCTGCGCAGAAGCTTGGAATGTTCGCGTACGGCAAAAACAATCAGACCAGCGATCAGCAACTTCGCGACGAGTATGACTGCTACGGGCAAGTTCAGCAGCAGACGGGAATAAACCCGGAGGCTCCCCCGCCAGCAGGTGCGTCTGCAGCGGATGTGCAGGCTGCCCAAGAGCAGGCTGCGGCTAACGCTCCCCAAGCCAAGGGAGGACGAGCGAAGGGGGCAGCGAAGGGCGCCGTGGGTGGGGCGGTCGTCGGAGGGATCGTCGGCGATGCAGGCACTGGTGCGGCCGTTGGAGCGACAGTCGGCACGGTGCGGGGCGGACGACAGCAGCGCACGGCTAACGAGCAGTCCAAGCAGCAGGCGTCCCAGGCGGCAGGGGCACAGGTGCAACAGCAATCCAACCAAGCCCAGGCCGCTTACAACCAGCAGATGAATACATTCAAGCGAGGATTTTCAGCTTGTATGGATGCGCGCGGATATTCGGTGAAATAGAGCTGACGCGGTTCGCTTAAACGAATTGCCCATCTTCGCGGAAGACTGCGGAAGATGGGCGCGTTGATGCTTGAGGTGCTAAACGGTTTGAGGGACGGGCAGATCGTCGTCTTCGGGCCCTTGCAGCTTCAGCTTGTCCTGGATGCCGGTCCAGACGGCGTCGCCGGGGTCGGTGGGTTCGAAGAGGCTGCGGGCCTGGTCGGCGATGGCTTCGAGGTCGCGGACGAGGGCGGCGCAGTCGGGGTTGTTCTTGAGGAAGGTCTGGAGACGCGGGTCGGTGCTGACGTGGCCGTCGCCGTTGGCGAAGAATTCGGGCAGGTATTTTTCGAAGTCCGCAGGAGTCATGGTGTCGAAGTCGGGAAAGCGTCGGAGTCGTTCATACTGCCACCTCGTTGAAGCCGGCTGGCTGGGCAGACTGTTCGTCCGGTTGACGGAGGAGTTCGCGGAGCTTGAGGCGGGCCTTGTGCAGTTGGGATTTGCTGTTGCCGGTGGAGCACTCGAGCATGGTGGCGATCTCGTTGTGCTCGAAGCCTTCGACGTCGTGGAGGACGAAGACCATGCGGTAGCCGGGGGGGAGCGAGGCTACGGCGCGCTCGAGGGCGACGCGGTCGACCGAGCCGGTGAGCTGGAGGTCGCGGCTGCCGAAGTCGCGCTTGGGTGCGTCCTCTTCGGATGGGTTGATGGTCTCTTCGAGGGAGACGAGGTTGAGGCCCTTTTTGCGGAGATGCATCAGGACTAGATTTACCGTAAGTCGGTGCAGCCATGTGGAAAAAGCGGATTCTCCGCGGAAGCTGCCGATCTTGCGGAAGAGGTGGAGGAAGGCCTCCTGGGTCATGTCTTCGGCTTCGGAGACGTTGCCGAGCATGCGGAGGCAGAGGGTGTAGACGCGGCGTTTGTGGAGGGCGTAGAGCTTGGAGAATGCCTCGGCGTCGCCGTTCTTGGCTGCTTCGATGGCTTCTGCTTCGCCGGCGATGGGCGGGTTTCGCTTGTATACGCCGGGAGCGGGTGTGTTTTGGGTCATTTGTAGGCCTTGGACGTCCATAAGCTAGACTCCGGAAAAGTCGATGGTTCACCGTTAAGTTTCGCCTGCTCTGAGCCTACCGCAAACGGTTGTGGGAGATCATTGCTGCAATTGACACTGTTCGTTTGAGTGGCGAGCGGCGGGAAAGGTTGTGTGGCGTGGATGCGAAAGAGGCCTGAGTTTTCATCAGGATAGAGCTCGAGGCCGATCAGGAGCCGATGAAACGGGCGTAGAGGGTGCGGGCGAGGGTGATGTCGGTGGTGCCCTGGATGAGACAGCGGCCGTCGGGGAAGAGGGTGAAGGTGTGTGGTGGCCGCGCGGAAGCGGAGGAGGAGATCGTTGAAGCGGAGGTCGTGGATGTCGCCGTGGGGGGCGAGGCGGTTGCGCATGGCGGCGAAGTCGACGGGGCGGTGGTGCTCGTGGATCTGGACGGAGTTGCGGCCGCAGAGGGTGATGTGGGGGCGGCCGACGCCGGAGAGGTGCGAGAAGATGCGCTGGCCGCAGACGGTGCAGGCGGGGTTGGGGGTGCCGGTGTTGATTTCGCTTCGGCAATTGCCTTGGCCTTCGGGTCCAGAGGTCGAAGGAGAGGAGGGTGCGGCGCATGAGGTGGGGCTGGTTGGTGAGGAGTTTGAGGGCTTCGGTGACCTGGATGGAGGCGGCGAGATTGACGGCGGTGGAGAGGATGCCGGCGGTGTCGCAGGTTTCGACGGGGCCGGTGGGGGGCTTGGGGAAGATGCAGGCGAGGCAGGCGGTGGGAGGACAGGAAGTAGGGAGTAGGGAGTAGGGAGTAGAAAGATCGCCCGGCGGTTTGGGGAGGATGTTCATGGTGGCGGCGTAGGCGCCGATGGCGGCGGCGTAGATCCAGGGTTTGGATTGCTGGACGGCGTAGTCGTTGATGAGGTAGCGGGTTTCGAAGTTGTCGGTGGCGTCGAGTATGAGGTGGGCGGGGGCGAGGAGTTCGTGGATGTTGGCGGGGACGAGGTCGGCGATGTGGGGGTGGACGGTGATGGTGGAGTTGAAGAGGGCGATCTTGCGGCGGGCGGCTTCGGCTTTGGGGAGGGATTCGCGGGCGTCGGCCTCGTCGAAGAGGACCTGGCGCTGGAGGTTGGAGGGTTCGACGAAGTCGCGGTCGATGAGGGTGAGGGTGCCGACGCCGGCGCGGGCGAGGAGCGAGGCGGTGGCGGCTCCGGTGGCTCCGACGCCGACGATGGCGACGTGGGCGGAGGCGAGGAGATGCTGGCCGGCGGCGCCGATGCCGGGGAAGAGGATCTGGCGGGAGTAGCGGTCGTTGATCGGTGATGGGGTCGGAGATCGGAGGGAGGCGGGGCGGTGGGGTAAGCGGCGAGTGGGGTTGCTGATCTGGATGCTGGCTGGCGGTTCCTGCACAGACGCGGGGACGGGTGGAGATGGGATGCTTTGACATGAGGAGCACCGCGGCCAAAAATGGCTGCTCTTTCGTAGTATAGGGAAGGATGCATGCGCAGGGAACGGGCCGACACGCCAAAGGCTTTCGGCATCCAACGGGACACTAAGGGCCTGCGGCGCGCGGCAGGCTAGGATGCGGGTGTTCGCGCGCGTCTAAATATCGGTAAGAATTTGCTGGGCTTCTCAATCAGAACAGGATGATGGGTGGTTTTTTGGGTCAGATGCAACGAGGTCGCGCGCGAGGAGTCCGAGGGGTAAGGTGCGGGCGTGCCGGCGGCGGCGGTGTGGGTTGGATTGTTGATGGCGGCCGGCGATGGCTGGGGCGCAGCAGGCGCCTTCGCCTGCCGGCGAGTCCGCCGCCGCCGAGCGCGTACTCCGCCTGCGGTGGGGACGCGGAGCGAATGCGGCGACTCCTGCTGCAGGCGCAACCGAGTCCGGCGGCTGGAAGGCGGGTGAGACGCAGACTGCCGGCGGATGCGGGACTGACGACGACGGTGTGGGAGTGGAAGGGGCTGCGGGTCGACAAGATTCTGTTTCAAGGCGTGACGTTCGATGCGGCGGATACGCTGCCGACGGAGTTGCCGCAGAAGGAGGGGGAGCCGCTCGATCCGCAGAAGGTGCGGGACGAGCATGCGGCGGTTGTTTGCCAGCGGACGCTACCGGGACATCTCGGTTCGCGGAGTGCGGCAGGGAGACGGGGTGACGCTGATCTTTACCGGCGTGCCGCGGTACTACGTGGGACGGGTGACGATCGATGGGGTGAAGAACGACCGGCTGGCGTCGCTGCTGGAGTTTGCGACGAAGCTTTCTCCGGGGACTGCGTTCAACGAATCGCAGATTGCAGCCGGGGCGGAGGGGATCAAGGAGATGCTGCAGCAGCAGGGGTACTACGAGTCGGTCATGTCGGCCGATTCGCAGGTCGATGTGGCGGGCAACCAGGTGAATGTAACGTATACGGTTGCAATTGGGCCGCAGGCGCGGGTGGGACAGATCACGCTGCAAGGCGCAGATGCGGGCCTGACGCTGGAGGAGTTTCGCAAGAAGGGAAAGCTGAAGCAAGGCAGCAGGGTGACGCGGGATACGACGAGCAATGCGTTGGACAGGCTGCGGAAGCTGTACCAGAAGAAGGATCGCCTGGAGGCGACGGTCTCGCTGCAGAAGCAGACCTACGACAAGACGCGAAAGCAGTTGGACATGCAGTTCCACGCGAACCAGGGGCCGGAGGTGAAGGTGGTGGTGGAGGGGGCGAAGATATCGGACAAGCGGCTGCACCTGCTGGTTCCGATCTTCGAAGAGGGGACGATCGACAACGACCTGTTGAACGAAGGGGTCTTCAATATCCGCGACTACCAGCAGCAGCAGGGGTACTTCGACGCGAAGGTCGATGTGAAGGTGATTGGGGAGGATACGCCGGCGGAGCGGGTGGTGTTTACGGTGGACCGCGGAGTGAAGCATAAGGTGATCGCGGTGGACTTGAAGGGCAATAAATACTTTACGGACGATCTGCTGCAGGAGCGGATGCGGGTGCAGAAGGCGGACTTGTACCAGCGCAGCGGACGGTATAGCCCGGCACTGGTGTCGGGCGATGTGTCGGCGATCCAAGGCGCTGTATCGGGCGAATGGATTCGATCAGGCGACGGTGACGACGGATGTGAAGGATATCTCGACGTCGCCGGATGGAAAGCCGTTGAAGGTGGGAGAGATCGCGGTGACCTACACGATCGTGGAAGGGCCGCAGCAGAAGTTTGGCACGGTGGACTTGAACGGCGTGGACGCGAGCCGGATGAAGGATGTAAGGGCACTGATGAATACGCAGCCGGGGCAGCCGTTTTCGCTGGTGACGCTTTCGGGCGACCGGGATACGGTGCTGCAGTACTACCTGAGCCACGGCTTCGACCAGGTGAAGGTCGATATCCGGCAGGAGAAGGAGATGGCGGACTCGGATAAGACGGATGTGACGCTGAATGTGACGGAGGGGCAGCAGGTGTTTGTCGACCGGGTGCTGCTGTCGGGTGTGGAGAAGACCAAGCCGAAGGTGGTGCAGTCGCAGATCCTGGTGCATCCGGGCGATCCGCTGGACCAGACGGCGTTGCTGCAGACGCAACGGAACCTGTACAACATTGCGCTGTTCAACGAGGTGATTGCGGCGGTGCAGAATCCGCAGGGGGACGCTCCGCAGAAGAACGTGCTGCTGCAGTTGACGGAGGCGAAGCGGTGGAACGTGACGTATGGATTCGGCTTCGAGGCGCAGACGGGAACGCCGCAGACCGGGCACGATCTCGGAGGCATCGTGCATCCAGTTGATGATCAACCCGTGCAATCAGATTGTCGCAGGAGGGCAAGACGGGAGTGAGCCCGCGGGTTTCGCTGGACGTGTCGCGGATCAACCTGTGGGGGACACAGGACTCGTTGACGCTGCATTCGTCGTATGGATTGCTGGAGCAGGTGGCGATTCTGACGTTGCAGAACCCGCACCTGTCGCGGAAGCAAGAATTTTTCGGCGGCGATTTCGGGCGGGTACTCGAACATCCAGGACATTACGACGTTCACGTCGTCGACGCTGCAGGGAGATTTTCGCGATTACGCAGAGGTTGAGACGGCGGGACACGTTTATCTACGACTTTCTATACCGGCGGGTGGAGGTGGATCCGAACAGCCTGCAGGTTTCGGCGGACCTGATTCCGCTGCTGTCGCAGCCGGTGCGTGTGGGGGGTCCGGGGGTGACGTGGTTTCACGATACGCGGTCGCCGGGGCCGCTGGATGCGGTGAAGGGCCAGTACACGACGCTGCAGACGTTTCTGGCTTCGTCGAAGTTCGGTTCGCAGACGGACTTCTGGAAGATCGACGGAACGAACTCGACGTACTACCAGTTTGGCAAGCTGAAGTATGTGATTGCGCGGAGCACGCGGATTGGGTATGAGCAGTCATGGGGGCCGAATCCCGAACGTGGGGAACACGGCCTGCTTGAATCCGGATGCACAGGGCAACGATCTGTTGAACACGAACGCAAGTTGCGTCTGCGGTTCCGCTGCCGGAGCGGTTGTATGCGGGCGGCGCGAACTCGCTTCGCGGGTTTCCGATCAACGGAGCCGGGCCGCGGGACTTGCAGACGGGATATCCGGTGGGCGGGACGGCTGCGTTTGTGAATACGTTTGAGTTGCGGATGCCGCCACCGACGCTGCCCTATGTGGGCAACAGCGTGAACTTCGTTCTGTTTCACGATATGGGAAATGTGTTTCAGCTGGCGTCGCAGATGTTTCCGAGTTTTCTGCGCTTCCATCAGCCGGATAAGCAGACGTGCGCGAATGTGTCGGGGAGCATCGGGACGTGTAACTTCAATTATTTTTCTCATGATGTGGGGTTGGGAGCGCGGTACAAGACGCCGGTGGGGCCGATTCGCCTGGACTTCAGCTATAACCTGAATCCTCCGGTGTATCCGGTGATTTATGACTTCAACAACAACCCTCCGCATGAGGGGCAGGCGGGGCATTTCAATTTCTTCTTCAGTATTGGAGAGAGCTTCTAGATGAGAGCGATGGCACAGACGACGAGGGCGGAGGTTGAAGGGCGCGGCTGCGTTCCTCTGCGATGCTGTCGCGATGTCTGTGGCTGATGGCGGGACGGGTGTGGGCTGGGGCAGGCTGCGGCTGCACAAGGCTGCTCCACAGGCAGACATCGCTCAGGCCGGCGCTGCGGTTGCGAACGCGGGCCCGGAGCTGGGAGTGGTTCTGGACCGCCTGGTTGCGGTGGTGAACGAGGACGTGATTCTGGAGAGCGATGTGGACGAGGAGCGACGGTTTGAGGAGGTTCAGCCCTACCGCTCGGCGCCTGTGTTCTCACGGGACAAGATCATTGAAAGGCTGATAGACCGGACGCTGATTCTGCAGCAGGCGGCGCTGGAGCCTGAGGATGCGATCCCGGATAAGGACCTGGATGCTCAGCTGGCGACGCTGCGGAAGGATATACCGGCGTGCAAGCAATATCACTGCGAGACCGATGACGGGTGGAAGAAATATCTGGGCGACCACGGGTTTCACGGAGGAGGAGTTCCGTGCGCGGTGGAAGCTGCGGATGCAGCTGCTGAAGTTTATCGAGGTACGCTTTCGGAATGGGATCAACGTTAAGGACTCCGAGATTCAGGACGTACTACGAGAAGACCATGCTGCCGGAGTATGCGAAGCGGAATGTGACGCCGCCGAAGCTGGAGACGATTCAGAAGCGGATTGAAGAGGTGCTGCTGCAGCAGGAGGTTGGGGCGCTGCTGCAGGACTGGCTGAAGTCGCTGCGGGCGCAGGGAAGCGTGCGGATCATCACGCCGGGTGAGGTGACGCCGTGAGCGATCTGGAGCAGAAATTGCAGGAGAAGAAGGAGCTGCTGGAGGAGAAGGTTGGCGGAGAGATCGCCACGGTGAAGCGTTCGCTGGCGACGCGGATGGGGCGGGCGGTGGCCTGGACTGTGATTGGGATTGTGGTCCTGGTGATGGTGTTGTTTGGGACGTTTGCGTGGTATTCGACGACGGATGACTTCAATCGTCGGGTGGGCAAGGAGGTTGTCAACGTTCTGGAGGATGCGACGGGCGGGCGAGTGGAGCTGGGGCGGATAAGCTTCGACCTGCGGCATCTGGCGATTGAAGCCGATGGGCTGGTGATTCATGGGCTGGAGGGGCCGGGCGAGGCTCCGTATCTGGCGGTGGACAAGATTGAGCTTCGACTGAAGCTGTCTGAACCTGCTTTCGTATTCGGCGGGGGCGGGAGTTGCAGTCGCATGTCCGGTTGAGTTATCTGGGAGTTGTCCATCCGCAGTTCCATTTGATCGTGGATAAGGATGGGAAGACGAATCAGCCGGAGCCGAAGCATCCGAACACGAGCAAGACGCCGCTGACCGATACGCTGCTGGACCTGAAGGCGGAGCAGGTGGTGGTGACGAATGGTATTGCGCTGTTGAACAATCGCGCGATTCCGTTCGATATGGCTGCCCGGGACCTGGGCGCCGAAGTGCACTACATTGTCTCGACGGATCGTTATGGGATGACCGTCGATCTGAAGGATCTGCGGACGAAGATTTCGAAGCAGGTGGAGGCGCAGTCTGCGTTGCATGTGGCGGGGGAGCTGGGACGGGACACGGTTGAGCTGCAGCATTTTGAGTTCACCAGCGGGAAGAGCTCGAAGCTGGAGGCGACAGCGAGTCTGAAGCACTTTGCCAAGCCGGAGTGGCAGGCGACGGTGAAGGGTTCGCTGGAGCTGAAGCAGCTTTCGGTGCTGGCCGATGTGGATGGGTTGAATGCGGGAACGGTCGCGCTGGATTTGAAGAGCCATAACTGCGTGACGCCGCCGGCGGTGGCGCAGAAGCATCCGCCGTTCTGGCAGCGGAGCCATCCGAAGGAGACGGCGAAGCCGCCGCGGCCGTTGCCGCCGGATCCGGACTGCGTGGCGGGATATCTGCTGGTGGGGACGGCGAAGATTTATAAAGCGTCGTACAGGAACGAACATGTGCGGCTGCATGATGTGGACGGCAGCGCGACGCTGCATGTGACACCGACGGAGCTTTTGCTGACGGCGCTGACGGGTTATCTGCCGGGCGGGGGGAGCGCGTCTGGAGAGCTGCGGATTGCGAACTGGCTGGGCGAGGTGCCGCCGACGGATGTTGCTGCGAGTTCGGCTACGACGAAGGCTGCGGTGACGACGACGAATAAGACGGCGAAGGCGATCGGGGCGAAGGAACCTATTCCCGAGAAAACCGTGAAGGTGCCGCCGGTGCAGACGGCGCATGCTTATTTGACTGCGACGCTGGCGAAGATTCCGCTGCGAACGATTATGGATGTGACGGCGCCGGAGCACTATGGCGATCTGGGATTTGATACGGCGGTGAGCGGGCCGGTGAAGGTGGAGTGGGGCGGACCGGCGAAGAATATCGACGATACGGTGGAGGTGGATGGAAATCTGACGTTTGCGCCGACGGGGGTGAAGCGGCCGGGCGCGTTGAACGATGTTCCGGTGACGGGGCAGACGCTGGCGCACTATTCGGGGAAGAATGAGACGGTTCGGATTCAGCGGATCACGCTGCAGATGCCGCAGACGAACTTTGAGGCATCGGGCGTGCTGGGGGTGAACGAGGGCGATCCGCTGACTGATCTGCGGGTGGATCTGACGGTGCGGGATTTGTCGGAGTACAACCAGCTGCTGACGACGCTGGATCTGGAAGGCAATGGAAAGAGGGGAACGGCGGCGATTCCTGTGAAGCTGCATGGTGCGATGCAGTTCAATGGGACGGCGAAGGGGAGGATTGCGGACCTGGATGTGAAGGGGCACTTGCAGGCGACGAATGCGGAGTTTGCGCTGGGAACGACGGACGTGCTGATCGATTCGGTGGTGACGGATGCGGAGTATTCGCCGAACTCGGGAGTGATTGTGGCGAGTTCGACGATCAAGCGTGGGACGGCGGTGCTGAATGTCGAGGGGAAGATTGTGCCGCGGAAGGTGGTGTCGCGTCGCGGCGTGGCGACGTATGTGTGGGATGACGGAATGGCTCTGGATGCGAAGGCGCAACTGGCCAACGCGCAGGTGGTGGACGTGCTTCAGATTGCCGGACAGCAGGGGAAGATTCCGCTGACGGGAACGATGGCGTTGAATGGCCATGCGGCGGGGACGCTGAAGAGCCTGAGTGGAGGCGGGCATGTCGCGCTGGCGAACGGTGTGGCTTATGGCGAGCCGTACGAGTCTGCAGTGGCGGAGCTGACGGTGCAGGGGAAGGCAATTGAGGCGAGCCACGTCGTGTTGAAGGTGCATGGGATGCAGATCGCCGGCAACGGCGGGTATGACTGGGGTAGCGAACATCTGCATGCGCATCGTGGAGGGACACGATATTTTGCTGTCGAAGTTTGTGACGGTGCAGAGCGCGAAGACCGAGGTGGATGGGGTTGTGAGCGTGGTGGCGGATGCGAATGGAACGATGACGCAGCCGGGACTGAAGGCGAATCTGAAGCTCACGCGTGCGACGTATCGGGGACAAGGAGTCGGCGAGGCGGCGGTGGAGGCACACAGTACTGGAGATACGGTGTATGTCACGGCGAACTCGACGCTGGTGGGTGCGAAGGTGGATGCGACGGGACAGGCGAGGCTTGACGGGGGATTATCCGGCGCAGGCGAAGGTGACGATTACGGGGTTCGATATCGGCAAGCCGATGGCGATGTTTGGGCCGGGAACGATGAAGGTGCGATCGACGATCGATGCGACGGCGACGGTGAGCGGACCGCTGAAGAGGCCGAAGGAGTTGAGCGGAGAGGCGCAGTTCAGCCAGGTTGATGTGAATTTCAGCCAGTCGGATGTGAAGGTGCAGGGAATTGAGCTGAAAGACGTCTGAGCCGATTCGGATTGCGCTGCGCGACGGAGTCGCCACGTTGGAGCAGGTGCATATCACCGGACAGGACACGGATATGCGGGCGAGCGGGACGGCGCAGTTGTTTGGGGCGACGGATCCGAAGGGCGGCAAGCTGGATGTGAAGGCGGTCGGAAGTGTGAGCATGGCGCTGCTGCACACGTTCGATAACGACATCCTCTCGACGGGCAAGTTGGAGTTTACGGTGGCGGCGGGCGGGCTGGTGACGAATCCGGAGTTGACGGGCAGGGTGCAGTTCGACAAGGTAAACATCGCGATGGACGGGGTTCCGAATGGGTTGAGCAATATGAATGGGACGCTGGTGTTCAACGGCGACCGGCTGCAGGTGGAGAACCTGACGGCGACGACGGGCGGCGGCACGCTGAAGATTGGCGGCTCGATTCGTTACAGGAACGGCGTGTATGCGGATCTGACGGCGACGGGCAATGTGGTGCGGGTGCGGCTGTATGGGTTGAGCACGACGGCGAACGCGAATCTGAAGCTGCAGGGCGGCACGGAGAGCGCGATGTTGAGCGGCACGATCCTGATAACGCGGTTTGGGATTGGGCCGGATGTGGATTTTGCGGCGTTCGGGTCGCCGGGCGGGGTGAGTGCTCCGCCTGATCCGAACTCTCCGGCGAACAAGATCCGGTTGGATGTGCATGTGACGAGTGCGCCGCAGCTGGACTTTCAGAACTCGTATGCGAAGCTGGCGGGGACGGTGGACCTGACGATTCGGGGGACAGCGGCGGTGCCGTCGGTGCTGGGGCGGATCGAGATCAACGAGGGAAGCGCGACGTTTGCGGGGCAGAAGTATCAACTGCAGCGGGGAGAGATTTACTTTACGAACCCGGTGCGGATCGATCCGATCATCGATCTGGATGCGACGGCGCAGGTGGAGAACTACGACATTACGGTGGGGCTGCATGGGACGGCGACGAATCTGAAACCGACGTACCGGTCGGAGCCGCCGCTGAGCGAGGCGGACGTGTTCGCGCTGCTGGCGCTGGGGCGGACGCAGGAGGAGGCGCAGCTTTATCAGGAGCAGCAGGTGCAGCAGGGCACCGATCCGACGACGAGCGCGCTTCTGGGCGGGGCGTTGAATGCTACGGTGAGCAACCGGGTGCAGAAGCTGTTTGGGGTGGGCAGCGTGAAGATCGATCCGGCGTTTGTGGGGACGCTGGGCCAGTCGTCGGCGAGGATCACGGTGCAGCAGCAGATTTCGCGGCAGGTTACGGCGACGTTTGCGACGAACGTGAATACGTCGGCGCAGCAGTTGATCCAGGTGCAATACGATTTGAATCACGATAATTCGATTGTGGTGACGCGCGATGAGTCCGGCGTGTCTTCAGCGTTGTTTACAAGCTGCGGAAGCGTTACCGGTAGACCGCTCGAGAGCCGGAAAGCGGCATCTTATTCTTGTGGGATTCTGTGGATCTGAAGCGAGCTGCACGGTGATGACCGCTTGAGGGAGGAAGGATGAATTGGATGACGAGTAGGAGACGTGCGGGTTTGCTGGGGCTGGCCTGGGTGTCTGACTGGGGTTCTGCCGGTCGCCGGGCCAAGGGCGATGGCGCAGAGCGGGTCGAACGGTGCGCAGAACGATGCGCAGATTCAGGCGGATGTGATGAAGGCGCTGGACAACAAACGATTCAAAGACGTGAAGGCTTCGGTGAAGGACGGGGTGGTGACTCTGACGGGGACGGTGGATCTCTACAGCGCGAAGCTGGATGCGGATAACCGGGCGCATCATCGCAAGAATGTGAAGGGCGTCGAGAATCAGATTGAGGTTGCGGGGCCGACGGTGGATGATACGACACTGCGGGACAAGCTGGCGGAGAAGCTGGCCTACGACCGGGTGGGCTATGGGACGACGGCGTTCAATGCGTTCACGATCGGCGTGCAGAATGGCGTGGTGACGCTGGGTGGAACGGCGTATGGTCCGTCGGACAAGGACTCGGCGGTCAGCCTGGTGGAGAACTATCCCGGGGTGAAGGACGTGGTCGACAATATTGAGGTGGCGCCGGTGTCTCCGATGGACGATCGGATCCGGCTGGCGGAGGCGCGGGCGATCTATGGATTTCCGCAGCTGAACAAGTATGCGATCGATCCTGCGAAGCCGATTCGGATTACGGTGGTGAATGGCAATGTGACGCTGTCGGTGTGGTGGATCGCCAGGCGGACAAGGATGTTGCGAATATACGGGCGAATGGGGTTCCGGGGGTCTTCAAGGTGGTGAATAATCTGGAGGGTGGTGAGTGGATCGGAGAAGCCGGAGAAGGAAAAGTCTGAGAAATAGATGTGGGTTTCGTTGCATTAGGGCCGCGCCGGCTATGTCGGCGCGGCCCAACTCTTTTACGATAGAAGGATGACATCGTTGTGGAGGAGTACGGTTGTAACGCTTGAGATGATCAAGTGGGAGCACTCGGTGTTTGCGCTGCCGTTTGCGTTGACGGGCGCGGTGCTGGCGGCGGGAGGCTGGCCGACGCTGCGGGTGCTGGGCTGGATCGTGGTCTGCATGGTGGCGGCGCGGTCGGCGGCGATGGCGTTCAATCGCCTGGTGGATGCGCGGCTGGATGCGGCGAATCCGCGGACGGCGATGCGGGCTTTGCCGGCGGGAACGCTGAGCAACGGCTTTGTCGGCGGATTTGTTCTGGTGTCGGTGATGGTGTTTGTGCTGGGTGCGGCGATGCTGAATCGGCTGACGCTGGAGTTGGCTCCGCTGGCGCTGGGAGTGGTGCTGGTCTACAGCTACATGAAGCGGGTGACGCGGTGGTCGCACCTGGTGCTGGGGCTGGCGCTGGGGATTGCACCTTCGGCTGCGTGGATTGCGGTGCGGGGATCGCTGGACTGGCGGATTGTGGTGCTGACGGGTGCGGTGCTGCTTTGGGTGGGCGGATTCGATGTGCTGTATGCGTGCCAGGACTTTGAGCATGATCGCAGCGGTGGGGTTGAACAGCGTGCCGCAGGCGTTCGGGCTGGTGCCTGCGTTCTGGATCGCCCGCGCGATGCATGTTGCGATGCTGCTGCTGCTGTGCTGGCTGGTGGTCCTGTTTGGATTGGGCAAGGTGGCGATGCTGGGAGTGGCGGTGGTGGCGATTCTGCTGCTGTATGAGCACTCGATTATTTCGCCGAAGGATCTACGGCGCATGAATGCGGCGTTCTTTACGTTGAATGGCGTCATCTCGGTGGTGTTCTTTGTCTTTATTGCGCTGGATGTTTTGACTGCAACGATAGAAGGCCCGCCGGGTGGCGGGCCTTCTGGGAGGGCATGTGTCGTCTAAGGTTAGCTGCGGTGCTCGCGTTTCATGTCGTCCAGCTTCTCGTTGACTTTGTTCCTTGATGTTCTGTGCGGTGTTGGTGACTTTGTCGCGGAGCGTTATGCGCTGAGTCTTCGGCACGGTACTTCAGATCTTCTCCTTCAGCGCGCGCTCTGGCGCGATTGTCTTCATGCACGACGTCGGCGGTATCTTTCGCATTGCCCCAGGTTTCTTTCGCGGCGCCTTTGATCTGCTCAGCGGCTCCGGCGTTGGCCAGCTTCTGATTGCCGACGGCTTCGCCGACACCCTGTTTGATTTTGCCTGCTACCTGGTCGAACTTTCCTTCAACTTTTTCGGTGTTCATACATGACTCCTTGGTGCTGCGGGGAGGGCTGCTGGTTAGTGCTGCCATGGCGCTGAGCCGCTCAGACGGCTCGTCTGCCGGACATGAGATTGAAGATGAGCACGATGATGGCGAGAACCAGAAGGATATGAATCCAGCCTCCCAGTGTGTAGCTGCTGACGAGTCCTACAACCCAGAGGATGAAGAGAATAATCGTAATTGTCCAAAGCATGTTTCGTTCTCCTAAACGATTGCCGGCTTTAGCTTCCCCCGGTTCGCAGTGATGTGCAGTACAGCGCTTACAGGTGATAAGTTGCCGGACATGCCGGGTAGGTTGCCAGTGAGAATAAAATATGAAGCAATTGTCTGCGTAGAAGCGAGGTATCCGGATTGAGGGTGGCGATTCAAGGAGAGTTGGGCTCAAACAGTCATATGGCGGCGGTTGAGATGCTGGGCGACCAGAGGCGACGTCGAGATCGTGCCGTGCACGGTCTCGGCCCAGGTTCTGGCGAAGGTGGTTGCGGGCGAGGTTGACGGCGCGGTGCTGCCGATCGAAAACAGCCTGCATGGATCGGTGGCGGAACACTACGATCTGCTGCTCGAGTTGCCGGTGCGGATCGAGCGGGAGAGTCTGCTGCGGATCCGGCACAACGTGATTGCGATGCCGGGGGTGAGGCTGGCAGAGGTGCGGAAGGTGATGTCGCATCCGGTGGCGTTGTCGCAGTGCAGGCGGTTTCTGGCGGAGCATCCGGAGATTGAGGTTGTGCCGTTTTATGACACGGCCGGGAGCGTGAAGCACCTGATGAAGGCGGGTTTGCGGGAGGTGGCGGGGATCGCTCCTGAGCTTGCGGCGAGGGAGTATGGGGGCGAGGTGCTGGTGGCGGGGGTGGAAGACCACGCGGAGAACTACACGCGGTTCCACTTGCTGGGGCGGGAGGATGCGAGCTGGAGGGGAGCGTGACCGGGCGCCGATAAGATGAGCCTGGCGTTCGCCGTCGAGCATCGGCCGGGGACGCTGGTGGCGGCGCTGGAGCGGCTGGCGCGAGGCAGGGGTGAATCTGACGAAGATCGAGTCGCGGCCGGTGCCGGGGAGTCCCTGGGAGTACGTGTTTTATGTGGATGTGCGGTTCGACACGGCGGCGAAGGCGGAGGCGTGCCTTGGCTGCGCTGCGCGAGCACTGCCGGATGGTGAAGGTGCTGGGGCGGTACCGGGCGGCTTGAGGGAGGCTTCTGGTCTGTCTGCGCGGGGGATGGGGATATGATTTGTGTGATCTGGCAGGTGCTTTTGGCTTGCCGAGGACGTAGGATGCCGAGAATTGAGACTTCGATTGATGCGGCGCTCCTCGTGAGCCTTTCGAGCGTCTTATTGAGTGACCGGCCAGTTTCTCGACCGACGGGGCAGGATTGCCTTGTTCAACTTGGCACTTCCGATTGCGGGCTCTCCACGGAGTCTAATCCGCCGATCTACTGATGAAAAAGGGGTTATGGCCGATGACTAGGGGATAGCCATATGTTTTGGCGGGAGCGGGGTCAGAGTTGCGACCAGAGGGAGGACTTGCTGCATCGAATAGTGGATAATCTGATAGAGGTACACTCAATGCCAAACGATTTCGTAAGTGTGATTCAACCGACGGCAGCCAAAGGCGCCGAAGGATCCGATCCGGAGGTTGCCGGAAAACGACCTGTTCCGGTGCTGCCGGTGCGGGATACCGTTCTGTTTCCGCATGCGGTGCTGCCGCTGACGGTGGGGCGTGACAGCTCGATCCAGCTGATTCAGTCGCTGGGGGAGGAGAAGACGATTCTTGTGGTGGCGCAGCGGGATGCGCGGCAGGATTCGCCCCAGGCGGCGGATCTCTATGCCGTTGGCACGCGGGCGACCGTTCATAAGGTCGTCAAGATGCCGAACCAGAGCCTTTTTGTGTTTACCGAGGGCAATGAACGGGTGCATCTGGGCGAGTTTGCGCCAGCTGACGCCGTTCATGACGGCGGAGTATGAGCCGATCGCGGATGTCGAGCCGCAGAAGTCGCCCGAGGCGGAGGCGCTGCAGCGGAATGTGGTGAGCCAGTTCCAGCAGATTGTGACCTCGTCGCCGACGTTGAGCGATGATCTGCAGACGATTGCGATCAATATCGAGGAGCCGGGCCGGCTGGCGGACTTTATTGCTTCGTCGCTGCCGTTTTTGACGACGACGGACAAGCAGGAGCTGCTGGAGACGGCGGATGTTTCGGCGCGGCTGGAGCGCATCAACAAGCACCTGGCGAAGGAGCTTGAGGTGCAGCAGCTGCGGAACAAGATTCAGACCGAGGTGCAGGATTCGGTGCAGTCGTCGCAGCGGGACTACTACCTGCGCGAGCAGTTGAAGGCGATCCAGAAGGAGCTGGGCGATGTGGACGATACCCAGAAGGACATCGCCGATCTGAAGGAGAAGATCGAGACGGCGGGGATGCCGGAGGAGGTGAAGAAGGACGCGCTGAAGGAGCTGGGGCGTCTGAGCCGGATGAATCCTGCGGCGGCGGACTACTCGCTGACACGGAACTATGTGGAGTGGCTGGCGGTGCTGCCGTGGTCGAAGACCTCTGCGGGCGAGGTGGACATTCTGAAGGCGAAGGAGATTCTTGACGCGGACCACTATGGCCTGAAGAAGGTGAAGGACCGCATTCTGGATTATCTTTCGGTGCGGCGTTTGAAGCCGGATATGAAGGGGCCGATTCTGTGCTTCGTTGGGCCTCCGGGCGTGGGTAAGACCTCGCTGGGGCGGTCGATTGCACGGGCGCTGGATCGGAAGTTTTCACGAATCTCGCTGGGCGGTATGCATGATGAGGCGGAGATTCGCGGACATCGGCGAACGTATATCGGCGCGCTGCCGGGGCAGATCATTCAGCACCTGAAGCGGGTTGAGGTGAAGGACCCGGTGTTCATGCTGGATGAGATCGATAAGCTGGGGCGTGACTTCAGGGGCGATCCTGCGAGCGCGCTGCTGGAGACGCTTGATCCGGAGCAGAACAATACGTTCCGCGACAACTATCTCGACCAGCCGTTTGATTTGAGCAAGGTGTTGTTTATCTGCACGGCGAACCAGCTGGATACGATTCCGGGGCCGCTGCTGGATCGTATGGAGATCATCGAGCTGACCGGTTATACGGAAGAGGAGAAGGTGAATATTGCCATCAGATACCTTATTCCGCGGCAGATCAAAGAGAACGGAATCGACCGCAGAGCAGATCGAGTTTCCGAAGGAGAGCGTTCATCTGATTGCGCGGCACTACACGCGAGAGGCTGGCGTTCGCAAGCTGGAACAGCAGATCGGGACGGTGTGCCGTAAGGTGGCGCGCAAGATTGCCGAAGGTCATACCGAGAAGGCTCGTGATCACGCCGGAGATCGTGCATGAGTTCCTTGGCGGCATCAAGGTGCGCGTGGATACGGAGATTGCGGAGCGGACCAAGCGGGCCGGCGTTGCTGTCGGGCTTGCGTGGACACCGGCGGGCGGCGATGTGTTGTTCATCGAAGCGAACCGGATGAAGGGCAAGGGCGGGTTCACGATCACCGGGCAGATCGGCGATGTGATGAAGGAGAGCATGCAGGCCGCGTTGACCTGGGTGCGCTCGAATGCCGCGTCGTTAGGGCTTGATGAGGACTTTACGAAGGATACGGACCTGCATATTCATGTGCCTGCGGGGGCGATTCCGAAGGATGGTCCTTCGGCGGGCGTGACGATGGCGACTGCGCTGGTGAGTCTGTTGACGAATACGCCGGTGCATCCGCTGACGGCGATGACGGGCGAGATTACGCTGAGCGGCAATGTGCTGCCGGTTGGCGGAATCAAGGAGAAGTTCCTGGCGGCGAAGCGGGCCGGCGTGCGGGATGTGATTCTGCCGACGGACTGCAAGCAGCAGGTGGATGAGGACTTAGCGCCGGACCAGATCGAGGGCGTGACGCTTCATTATGCGTCGCGGATCGAGGATGTTCTGGCGGTTGCGCTGCCGAAGACTCCTCGGGAGAAGGTGCAGGATGAGGTCGTGCGGGAAGAGGTTATTCACGCCGGCGTGTAAAGCTGTGTGGATTTGATTAGAAGGATGCGGTTCGGCGGTTGGCATTGCCGGGCCGCATTTTTTTGCTTTGAGGATTTTTTGTTTTGTGGTGGAGCGGCGTTTTTGCAGGGGGTTTTTGCGAAAAAAGGTGTTTTGGTGTGGTGTTTTTGTGGTGAAGTTGTGGTGAATTGCGTGGTAGATCGTGGTGCGTTGATGGTTGTTTTTTGGCGTCTAAAAATATGTCACTGTTTTGGATTTATTTTTGGTGCATTTTTTTGTGAGGCGATGGGATGATGACGATCGGGCACTCGACGCTGGAGTTGGAGGTTTTTCTGCATGCGCTGCGGGAGAACGGGTGCACGACGCTGGTGGATGTGAGGCGGTTTCCGGGGTCGAGGCGGCATCCGCAGTTTGGGCAGGACAGGCTGTTTGCTGCGTTGCATGAGGCGGGGATTCGGGCGGTGTGGCGGGAGGGTCTGGGCGGGAGACGAGAGGCGAAGAAGGACAGCATCAATACGGGGTGGAGGAACGAGAGCTTTCGGGGGTACGCGGACTATATGCAGACCCCGGCGTTTGATGGCGAGGTGGATTGGCTGATGAAGCTGGCGGATTTCGACTTCGCGGTGGTGATGTGCGCGGAGGCGGTGCCGTGGAGGTGCCACCGGTCGTTGATTGGGGATGCGGTGCTGGCGCGGGGCGGGGTGGTGGAGGATATCTTTGTCGAGGCGAATGGGAGGAGTTCGCGGCGGCCGCATGCGATGACGGAGTTTGCGCGGGTGGAGGGGGAGAAGGTCTGGTATCCGGGAGAGAGGACGCTGTTTGCGTAGGCGAAATGCCGAGTCGCCGACGACCCGTAACTCAGAAGAAGGAACCAAATATCGGGCTTGGATGAGTGCTAAGTCCCGCTGGCGCCAGCCGAGAATCATTCGGCAAAGCGATCCTGAAGTTGCCTGATTCAGCCGCACGCGGCCAATCGGTTCACCTGAGAGTGTTTTTACGCGCAACTCGGCTGACCTAATGACATACCCATTTGAAGTGCTGGGCCTTTCTTTTCGTGTCTTTGGGCGGGAGGCTCCGACGTCCCTGATCCAGATCCCCCGACCCCAATTACCAATGTTTCGTTAGGACTGACTAGGTATTTCCCCAGTCGACATACATGCACTGCGTGGAGTTAAGTACCTATTCGAGGTTGGTCCGAGAAATTGAGGTTCACGGAGGATAGACCATGAAGCTTGGTGCCAGATGGATTAAGAAGGGACTCTTGCTCGCTACCGGAACACTCGGTCTAGCATTTGCTGTTCAAACCAGCGCGCAGGTCCAGACGACAACAGCGACAACGGCGGGCCAGAGCAGCCACAACCGTTACGGTCAACCGCGGCGAAGTTTACGCTGTGGACGGTAATGATTTGATCGTGAAGATGGAAGATGGCACCTTCCGGCATTTTCCGGATGTCCCCGAGTCTGCCAGAGCCACGGTTGATGGGAAACAGCTTGGCATCCACGACTTGAAGCCGGGCATGATGCTCCAGCGCACGATCATTACCACAACCACTCCTATGATCGTCACCACAATCCAGACCGTGACAGGCAAGGTCTGGCATGTCAATCCACCAGTTTCGGTGATCCTCACACTCGAAGACAACACAAACCAGGAGTTCAAGATCCCTAAGGACCAGAAATTCAACGTCGACGGCCAAATGGTCGACGCTTTTGCCTTGAGGAAGGGTATGAAGGTCTCCGCGACGAAGATCGTGGAGGTTCCGTCGGTGGTTTCATCCGTGCGACAGAGTGTGACTGGCACGACGCCGGCTGCGGCCCCAGCGCCGCAAGGGCTCGGGTGCGGCCCCAGCGCCGCAAAAGGGTGAGGCGCCCGCTGCGGCTCCGACGGAGGTCGCGACGCAGCCACAGCCTGTGACTGGCACGATCCCCCCCTCTCCGGCACCCGATGCTCCTTTGCTCGTTGCCGAAGGAGAGCCCACTCCTGTCCCGGCCGAGACGGAGACAACCTGCTGCTCCTGCCGAACCGACTCCGGAAAAGTCAAACTACCTTCTTTGGGTCGGTTTGGCCGTGCTTCTGATTGTAATTTTGGTCGTGGTCAGAATGCGCTCAAAGTCCAGCAAGTAGGGATGTTCCAGGGTCAATTCGATGACGTTGATCGGGCACGAAGCCGTTGGACAACGGCTTCGTGCCTCATCTTGCCTACTTACGAGATGAAGATCATCCAGTTCAGATATGAAGTCTGCGTCGTTGATTTCTTTTTCTGGAGCTGAGCCTGGTCGCCCGAAAGTTTGGCATGCCGTGTTGTCGTCAACCGATCATGGGCACGTAAATCCGGGGGCGACTGCCCGCAGTACTTTGCGTACCCTTCAGGCCGAGGTTTTCAGGGGAGGCCGCCTGACGTGACGGCTTTCAGGCCAGGAGTCGGTTGATTGGCGCCTGTACGATAACTCAACAAAGCCGTTCTTGTAAGCGACTACGTCCTTCAGACGCCACTTCTGCTCGGTACCGGAATCACCGAATAGGCGCAGTCCGTCACCCAATATGACCGGCGCGATCATCAATCTGATTTCATCCACCAGGCCGAGCCTGAGAAAACTCTGGCATAACATGGCCCCTCCCACGAGCCAGATGTTTCGGTATCGAGGCGCGAGTATCTCATCGCACCAATCTCTTGAGGTCGCCTGAATAGAACTCCACGCTCTCCCTCGTGGACGGCAGTTCTCTATTTGTCGTCACGACCGTCGGAGTATCGCCATAGGGCCAGCCGAGTTGCAGCGCGTGCTCATAGGTGCGAGAACCCAGCACGTAGCAGTCTATCGACTGGATGACCTCGGCGCCGTCGTCGTAACCCCTCGTTCGTAGACGTCGCCAGAACTGTCCATCCACGAAACACTGTTGTCCTTCTTGGCGATGAAGCCATCAAGGCTTGAAACCACGTGCAGCGTTACCGTCGATCTGATTGCGGTCGACATGTCTCCTCCCGATGAGGCAGACGCCGGCGGCGTCCACGCTGTTCTGTAATCGCATTCCTCACCAGGAGTAACGTATTTTCCCGCTGTCGTCGAGTCAACCTTCCGCAAAACGCCCTTTCGCCATTGTTTTTTGTTTTGCCGACTCACTAAACCACCGAACTACTAGATATACGGGTAATTCGGCACATTTCTTGCGGTTACGCACGCTTCGATGGTTCAATACGGTTATTGCGTAGGCTGCTTTCCATTTTGTTGCTGGTCGTCTTTGGCCTCCCCGTTGTCTCTCCGCTGTTCGCGTTGAGTACGACTGAAGCGGCGCGCCTGCATGCGTGCTGCCGTCGCGATGGGAAGCATCATTGCATGGGGAGTGTCGCGGATCGGGGTAATTTGACGCAGAGCGGAACGCAGTTTAGCGCTCCTGCCGAAAAGTGTCCCTACTGTCCGTCTGCTGTTGCTGCTGCGCGTAACGAACTCCTCGCCACGCCAATCGGCGATGCGGTTTTCGCTTTGCTCGTCAGCCATCCTTCGGGCGTGATGCAGACGGAGTCGATGCGACGCATATCGCGTGATCGTTCTCGTCAGAAGCGCGGCCCTCCAGTTCTTTCTTCTCTCGCATAAAAAGCACCAAGGCTGTGAGCGTTCTACTGTGCTCAGGCTGGTGTCTCCGTCTCATCGTCGGTGTCTGGCAGGGATCATGGACCCCTGCCAGCACGTTCCTTACCTGGTCGGGTTAAGCAGACCTAGCTCTCTTGGAAGCATCGTAAGCGAAGAGCCTTTCGGAAGAAGATCCATTCGGTGGCGAAGACCAACTGAGGAGATCAGCAACATGCAGATGAAACTACAGATAGGCCGACAGGGAATGAGACGTGTATGCGCTCTGTTCCTGTTGTTGCTTTCTGTGGGTCCCTGGTTGCTGGCGTTATCTCCGTTCCACGCATCAGCAGAGGCTTTGCTGCCGACCTGCTGCCGATCGCATGGAAGGCATATGTGCTTCAAGCGTCTCTCAGCGGAGGGCCGTACGGCGTCAAGCTCTGGTGCTACCGCCGTCTCTCAAGTTTCCGAACGTTGTACGTATAACCTGGCCTGGACTTACACCATCCACAACGCTCCCTTCGGTCAGCCTGCAGAAGACGTTCGCTGGATGGGGCATAGTTCCCGCTTCTCTAGTCGTCATCGCAACCAGGTGTTGCATTTCTTTCTTATCGCCCGCGAACTGCAAGCGCGGCCCGCCGTCTCCAGCCCTTTCGCTCAAAGCCACGACCGATAGGCTTGCAACCCGAGAGAGGTTGCCACTTCACTGGAGACATGATGCTTCGATTAAGACGGATATTTCCATCCTTTGTTCTAACGCTGCTGCTGGTGTTGACCACACTGGTTAGCGCGCAGGAAACACTCAACAATGCCAGTGTCAGCGGTCGCGTCCTCGATCCGAGCGGGGCGGTGGTTGCCCGAAGCACGGTTACCGCGACCCAGATGGCAACGAACCAGACTCATACCGTCCAAACTGATGGTCAAGGGCGTTTCAGGCTGCCCTACCTTCCGGTTGGCGAATATCAAATCAGCGCACAGGCCGACGGATTCCTGAAAGCATCCCGGCAAGTACAGCTCACCGTCGGTTCCGCCTTTGACATTACATTGCAGCTGAGACTTGCGACAGAGACCAAGGTTGAGGTAACTGGAGAGCCGCCCCTCATCGAGGAGAATCGAAGCCAGGTCAGCCAGACCGTGCTTCAGCCAGAGGTCGCGAATCTTCCCTATGAAGGCCGGAACTATCTCGATCTGTCGCTTCTTGTTGCCAGGGGTCTCGCCGACGAATACTGCCAGCACGCAGACGCTTGCTGAGACATCAGAGGTAGTCGGGCAGGGGTATTCGGTCAACAGCCAGCGGAATTTTTCTAACAGTTTTATCGTCGATGGTCTGTCGGACA
This sequence comes from uncultured Acidobacteriaceae bacterium, assembly GCA_963838555.1. Classification (GTDB taxonomy): domain Bacteria; phylum Acidobacteriota; class Terriglobia; order Terriglobales; family Acidobacteriaceae; genus Edaphobacter. The sequence continues at coordinate 296,576 of CAWIRK010000004.1, forward strand.
ACGACGATGCGGCTGGAGTCGCCGGGAATGTTTTCAGTATGGACGTTGTCCAACAGTTCCAGGTTGTTACTTCCGGAGGGCAAGCGGAGTTTGGACGCGCTCTCGGCGGCTATTTCAATCTGATTACGAAGAGCGGCGCGAACCAGCTCCACGGGACTGCCTATGGGTTTCTGCGAAACCAGCGCCTGAATGCCGATAATGCTCTTTCCGGAAGTAAGCTTCCCCTGACGCAGGGGCTGTATGGTGCAAGCGTCTCAGGTCCCATCAAAAAGGATCGGAGCTTTCTCTTTGGAAATTTTGAAGAAGGCCGGCTCAACACTGCAGGCATCATCACGGTTACTCCTGCGAATGCATCTGCGATCAATGCGCGTCTTATTGCGGTTGGCTATAAGGCACCGCTACTTCCGGTTGTCAGCACGGCAACGACGCTGTATCCGACGACTCTGCATACGGATACTCTCTTTGTGCGCGGGGATCACCGGTTCAGTCAGAGCGATCAGTTCGACATTCGTTACAGCCTGTATAAGCTGAGCAGCGCGAATGCCCGCGGCGCGGGCGGCCTGAACGAGGTGAGCAATGGGACGTCTGTTTACGACACCAATCAAACGGTGGCGGTCAGCAATATCGCGACACTGTCACCGAATACGTTCAACGAGACTCGTGGCCAGTTCAGCTTATGACGACTTGACCGCCCCTCCAAATGACTTGATTGGACCAGCCGTGACGATCTCTGGTCTGGCTACGTTCGGGAGATCGACGTCCTCTCCGACTGGGCGTCTCAATTACCTGTATGAGGTCGTTGACAACGTTGTGATGCAGCGCGGCATGCACACGGTAAAGGTCGGGGTGGACTTCCTGTACAACGATGACAGCATTACTTACCCGCAGTCGTTGCGTGGGTCCTATAGCTTTTCATCGCTTGCGAACTTTCTCGCTGGAACCTACAACTCGCAGGGGTATACACAGAACTTCGGTATTCCGACGATTCAGCAGAACAATCCGAACCTGGGCTTCTATGCGCAGGACGAGTGGAAGGTGAGTCCTTCTCTTACTTTGAATGCCGGGGTGAGATACGACCTGGAGTGGCTTCGTACCATTAACACCGACACGAACAATGTCTCCCCTCGCGTGGGTTTCGCCTGGTCGCCTTTTTCGGCCGGTACAACTGTGGTGCGCGGCAGCTATGGGCTTTTTTATGACCGGGTTCCATTGCGGCCCTTGGCGAATGCTTTACTTTCGGCAAATAACACAACCGATCCGCACAGGGGCGCTTCTTCAGTTACACGTTTTCTCCTACCGATGCGGGCGCGCCGACATTTCCCTCGGTGGCCACGGCGCCGCCTACGGCCGCAAAACCAAACTATGCCCTCATGAATCGCAACATTGAGAATCCTTATTCACAACAGGCGAGTCTTGAGGTGGAGCAGCAGCTTTCGCCGACGAGCACGCTTGGTGTGAGTTACCAATATCTGCGCGGAGTACATCTGATCAGTTCGATCAATACCAACATCAATGTCGATGGAACTCGGCCCGATCCAACGCGCGGGAAACGTAAAGCCTTACAGTTCGATCTTCGATTCCTACTACAACGGCCTGGCTGTGTCGTTTCTGCAGAGGCCGGTTTCGTGGGGCTCAGTTCGACTCTCCTACACGTGGTCCAAGGCGATCGATGATGTGGGAGAGTTTTTCTTCAGCTCTCCGATCAACAACTTCTATCCGGGGCAAGATCGCAGCCGCTCGGACGATGACCAGCGGCACCGCGTGGTCTTCAATGCAATCCTGAACTCGCCGAGCAGTCAGGCCAAAGGGTGGGTCGATCATGTGACGCACGGCTGGCAGCTTGGTGGCGTGCTGCAGTACTATTCACGGCTTCCGTTCAACATCACGACGGGTGCGAATACGAAGCAGGCAACATCGCAACGACCATGTGCTCCGGGATTCAGCTTGACAGCCAATGGAGGATTGAATCCCTGCACGGAGGCACTCGCCTGGGGCGGTGATCGGACGCAACGCGGGGATTGGGTTTGACTTTTTTAGCTTGAACGCTCGTCTCAGCCGCACCTTTTCGTTGTCAGAGAGGGTGAAGCTTCAGGGGATTGCCGAAGCCTTTAATTCGCTCAATCACCGCAACGACATGATTCCTAATGCCACGTGGGGAGCTGGAACTTATCCTGCCAATCCGAACGCCACGTTTGGACAAGCTACGGCTGTTGGTGACGCTCGCAGCGTACAACTGGGAGCGAGAATAAGTTTCTAGGCGAGGCTGTCGCATCGTTGACCTTACGATGCATTGCGCTTTATTTTTTGGCGAACGAGCGCACCAGGATCACCATGTTCCAGATGTCGTCCGGTTTGGTGCGGCCACCGTCGGGGGGCATCTGGCCTTTGCCGTTCTTGAGGATGTAGAAGATCTCGTCCGTCGGAGAGGTCTTTGAGGGCTGCCGGATCGGTGTAGTCCTTGGGGGCAGGCTTCAGATCGGGGATATCGCCCTTGCCGTTTCCGGTGGCTCCGTGGCACATGGCGCAGTCGTATCCGTACATCTTTTTGACCTTGGCCTGGGATTCGGGGGTGGGCTTTATGGGATTGACCAGTGTGCGCGGCGTCGGCGGGAATCGTGGACTGTGCGGGCGGGGCAGCCGGTTGCTGCGGAGGGCGCGAAGAGCAGGAAGGCGAGAAGAGCGAACAAAGGCTTCAGCATACGAGCCTCCAGTATTTCGGGACGGAATCTTATGCCTCAGGCGAGGCGGATGGGAAGCCTTATCTTGCGGGTGGGTTGGCTGATGAGGTTGGTGAATGGCTTGTTTGGGGTGGAAGCCCTTTAGGGCTAGGGAGAAATGATTTGGTGCGACGACCAGAAGAGCCCCGGGCTAAAGCCCTTGCTTCAGCCTACGTTCCGCTTTTCGCAGGGCTAAACGCTCCTGCGGAAAAAGCCGAATCACTGGCGGGTGAGTTGGGCGGCTTGCGCCAGGGTCAGGTTCAGCGGGACTGTACGGATTTCGCTACGAACGGTTTCCTGATCCTGCGCGAGGCTTTTGAGCATGAGGATGCGGCCGTTGATGTGGACGGTCATGCGATCGCTCTTCCAGTTTTGTTCGTCTACCTGCTTGCGCTGCAGGCTGAAATGACCACCTTCATCGATGTGTCCGAGCATGCCGAAGCCGAACTCGACGGGACGGATGATTTTGGCGTCGAGGGTGCAAAGTCTGTCTTCGGGTTTCTTGACGGAGATGGTGCCTACCATCTCGTGAGCGACGCGTTCCTGGTAGGAGGATGGCCGAAATTCGGGCTTGGGCTGGAAGGTGAAGCGGAGGCATCCGTTGACTTCGCCATCGGGAGTTAGAGCGAAGTCGCTGGCGAGCAATTGAAGGAGCTGAGTCGCGCGATCCTCGTCGTCCTTGTGGGCCTGGTTCTGTCTGCGGAACTCGTCGGGGTGGGAGATGAGGTTGTCGATGCGGCGCTGCTCGGCTGCAGCTTCGTCTGCGGTGAGGGGCTTGTTGTCAACGGCGATGAGGCGGCGGAGAGGGCCGTCGGTTGTCTCGACGACGTTTTCCTTCCAGAGGTGACCGCCGGTGCGGGCAGAGCGTTCCTGGGAGATGAAGAAGTAGTGGGGCCGCGTCTTTCGCGCAGCGACTTCATTGGCGGCCACTTTTTCGACGAGGCCGGGCTGCTGAGGCCATGCGGTGGCGGCAAGCAGAGCGAGGGTGAGGGCGACTCGTAATGCCTTGCGAGCGGAGAGAAACGCTGCAGGAGACTGCGGGATCGGGAGACGTGATGCCATCAATCTGCTTTCATCGGAGTGCCGTCGGGCCGGAATGCCAGTTCGCGATGCTTGCCGTCTTTTTCGATGGTGGATTCGTAGGAGATCGAGTTGGCCCTGGCGCGTAAGCGACTCGACCTTTCCGAGTTTGCCGCCTGTTGCGGCTTTGGTCAAGGCTGCGGAGACGGCCGGGGGCAGCGTGGCAGGTTCGACCTGCTGCTCGACCTCAAGGATGTCGCCGGTTGCGCTGAAGGTTACGTCTTTGCTGCCTTTGGGGGTGATCAATTCGATCTCGTAGGTGGTCTTTCCGGCGGAGACGTCCTTGACGCATCCGTGGACGGTGATTCCGGACTGGAGAAGGCTTTTGCTGCGCTGTTGAACGGCGTCGGGAAGAGTGCCGCAAGGCACGGAGTGTTCGGCTGCATAGGCGCAGGAGCTTAGGGCGAGAGCAGCGGTGAAGAGGACGGTGCGGTGGGTTCTGTTGGTCGTCCTGTTACTCATGGGGACACTCCTTTAGTTCCTAAGATCGATTGTGAGCGCCATTGGCTTAAGGGGACCTGAAGGCATCAGCGGACCACCGCGTCGAAGGGGAGGAAGAGGATGAAGACGGTGCCGGAGTGCGCGGGCTGCTGGCTGCTGCGGACGGCGAGCGTGCCGCCGTGGCGCTCGACGATTTCGTGGCTGACCCACAGGCCGAGGCCGGTTCCGCCGATCTCTTTTGTGGTGAAGAAGGGCTCGAATATTTTGGCCGTGGTGGCCGGCGACATTCCCGATCCTGTGTCGGCGACGGTGAGGATCAGGCCTTTGCGCCCGGTCTTCCAATCGGTTCCTTCGCGGCCGCGCATCAGGAGCCGGCCTCCGTGAGGATGCATGGCGTCGATGGCGTTGCTGATCAGGTTGCTCAAGACCTGGCGGATCTCTCCTTCGAAGCACCGCACCCGACTTGTTGTGCGGATGCGTTTCTCAACCTCTACATTCGAGTTCACAAGACGACCCTGATAGATGGAGATCGCACTTCCGATCAGATCGTCGGATGTAATCAGTTGCGGTTTGCTGGATTGTTTGTGGAAGCGCAAGGTCTGATTTGCGATGACCGCGACGCGACGCAGCTCGCGATCTGCGATCTCGAGATAGTCCCTGGTTTCGGGATTCTGGGAGGTTTCACGCGCCAGATAGAGGAGGTTGGTGACGGACTCGAGGGGGTTGTTGATTTCGTGAGCGATGGAGCTGGCGAGGCGGCCTACGGCGGCCAACTTCTCGGTCTGCATCAGCGCCTGCTCGGCGCGCTTGCTCTCGGTGACGTCGACGCCCAGCACGATGATTCCCGAGATGGTGCCATCGGCCTCACGGCGGGGCTGATAGACAAAGTCGAGGAAACGCTCTTCGAGAGGCTGGGAGGCGGTGCGGGCGAGGTGGATGGGAGTGCGGCGGCCCACGAAGGGTTTGCCGGAGTGGTAGACCTCGTCGAGAAGGTCGATGAATCCCTGGCCTTCGGCCTCTGGCAGAGCTTCACGAATCGATTTCCCAAGCAGCGGACGCTGGCCGATCAGCTCCTGATAGAGCGGATTGATCATCTCGAAGATGTATTCGGGGCCGCGGAGGACGGCGAAGAAGGCGGGCGCCTGCTGGAAGAGGTCGGCGAGCCGTTCGCGTTGTTGCTGGAGTTCCCTGATGAGGCGGGAGCGCTCCTGCTCGAGGCGCTTGCGGTCGGTAATGTCTCGCACGAAGGCCTGCCAGCGGCCGTCAGGGAGGATGGCCGCGCTTACCTCGGTGGCGAGGGAAGAACCGCTCTTGGTGACGAGATGCCACTCTTCGACGCTGACGCCGCCGTTGAGCAGAGCATCGCGGGCGCTCCACAGTCTTGGCCTTTCGGACTCGTCGACGATGTCGGCGTAGTTGAGCTGGAGAAGTTCGGCGCGGGTGTAGCCGAGGAGCTTGCAGGCGGCATGATTGGCTTCGGTGACGCGGCCATCGATGTCGGCGACGAAGATGGCGTCGGAGGCCAGTTCGAAGAGCGCCTTGTACTGTTCCTGGCTGGTGAGCTGGCGTTGTTCGGCGAGAAATCGACGGGTGGTTTCGGTGCAGACGACGAGGGTGCCGCAGATCGTTCCATGGCGATCGCGGACGGGACTGTAGCCGTAGGTCCAATAGACATCTTCGAGCTTTCCGTCGCGAACGATGGGGACGAGCTGATCCTCGTGCCAACTTGCGTGGCCTTCGGTCATGACGGCTTCGATCTGCGGTCCGATGATGGGCCAAATCTCGGGCCAGCAGTCGATGCCATTCTGTCCGAGCGCGCTGGGATGTTTGTCGGCGCCGATGCTGGGGCGATAGGCATCGTTATAGAACTGGACGAGGTCTTTGCCCCACCATAAAAACATGGGGTGACGGGAGGACAGGAGGGTGTTGACGGTGACGAGCAGCGTCTCAGGCCAGTGCTCGATGGGGCCGACGGGGGTCTGGCTCCAGTCGAAGGCGCGAATGAGATCGGCCATCTCGCCAGTTCCGAAGATGAAGTTTTGCCTGAAGGTTGGGGAGGCGGACCGCTCTGGATTCTTCTCTAGCCTGTCTGGCTTACTTACGGCTTTCACTGTCACGAACGGCTCCTGCAACACACGGGCTTTCTTCTCCGGCGATTGTTTTCGTCCATCTTATGCACCAGCGCCCAATCAACATCAAATTTAGATGTTTTTTTGTATATGGGATGGGTTAAAGGTATGGAAAGGCTGCTTGCGTGAGGGCTTTTTGCGAGGGAAGGGCGGCTAACTACCTGTTTTGGCTGGCTCAGAGTCAAAGGTTCAGGGTCGGGTATTCTGTCTGGATGCGAGTTTACGTGCTTTATTTTGGGGTGCTGAAGGACCTGGTTGGGCATGGCCGCTCGGAGATGAATCTGGCGGAATCCGCGTCGGTGGCGGAGTTGCTGGAGGCTCACCGCGGGTTGGCGAAGGGGCGGGAGGCGCTTTGGGAGTCGATTGCTGTGGCGGTGAATCAGGAGTATGCGCGGGCTGGTGATGTTTTGAAGGATGGAGACGAGGTTGCTTTGCTGCCTCCGGTCAGTGGCGGGATTGAAGGATTGGAACGGTATGCGGGTTGAGATAACAGATGCGGTGATTCCGGCGGCGGAGATTGTGGCGGGGATCAAGGCCGGGTCCGACGGTGCGGTTTGTGTTTTTGATGGCATTGTGCGGGACAATACGCGGGGACGGAAGACGCTCTATCTGGATTATGAGGCGTACCGGGAGATGGCGCTGGAGCAGATGCGCGCGCTTGCCGGCGAGGCGGTGGCGAAGTTTGGCGTGCGGGATGTGGCGCTGGTGCACCGGTTGGGACGGCTGGGGGTGGGGGAGACGAGTGTGCTGGTGGTGGTGGCTTCGGCGCATCGGGGGGCGGCGTTCGATGCTTGCCGGTGGCTGATCGATACGCTGAAGAAGACGGTGCCGATCTGGAAGAAGGAACATTTTGTGGATGGGGCGGTTTGGGCGGATGGGGAGCCGTTTCCGAGCGAGATTGGTGTTCAGGGGAGTTCGGCGGATTGTGGGGAGGAAGACGGTCGTCCTGCTCCACCCGCACGAGCAAAAGCGCTCGTCGGGGACTCCGGTTCGGACGATGCCCATACATCAGAATCGATGTATGGGGCACCCGGTTCTGTGGGGGTTCGTAAGTCGGAGGCGGGCGAGTGAGGTGGGGTGTTTTAGCGTTGGTGCTGTGTGTGCAGTGCGGGTGGGCGCAGGCGCCGATCGAGCGGAGGCCGCCACCGCCGCCGACGGGAGCGCAGGCTCCGAAGGACGAGGATAACGTACAGGAAGTGCCGGACGGTAAGGCTCCGCAGGGTGGGTTTCCTACGATTAAGGTGGAGACGCGGCTGGTGAATGTCGCGTTGAACGTGATGGATGCCCAGGGCTCGCCGGTGGGCGGGCTGGGGCGGGAGGATTTTGCGATCTTTGAAGACGGCAAGCCGCAGAAGATTGCGGTGTTTGAGAAGGAGGCGACGACGCCGCTGTCGATTGTGCTGGCGGTGGATGCGAGCGAGAGCGTGCTGACGAGTGAACGGCTGGAGAAAGAGGCGGCGAAGCACTTTGTGAATGCGCTGCTGCGGGAGCAGGATGAGCTGGACCTGATGGAGTTCTCCGACGTGGTGCGGGAGCTGGTGCCGTTTACGAATCAGAAGAAGCGGATTGAGGTTGGGCTGAACGGGATTCAGCATGGCGAGGCGACGGCGCTGTATGACGCGGTGTACCTGGCGTCGCAGAGGCTGAGCGAGACGTCGGCGGCGGATGGGCGGCGGCGGGTGGTGGTGCTGATCACCGATGGCGGCGACACGGTGAAGGGGGAGAACTACACGCGGGCGCTGGAGCAGGCGCAGAGGGCGGGGGCGATGGTGTACTCGATCATCATTGTGCCGATCTATGCGGATGCGGGGAGGAACACGGCGGGGGAGCATGCGCTGATCCAGATGGCGCAGGATACGGGTGGGAAGTACTACTACGTGGTGGACCCGAAGGATCTGGAGCCGGCGTTCCGGCATGTGTCGGATGATCTGCGGACGCAGTATTTGCTGGGGTACTATGCGCCGCGGCGGGGGAAGGATGATTCGTACCGGACGATTAAGGTTCGACTGACGAATGAAGCCCTGCAGGGAAAGTATGACCTTCGCTACAGGGCTGGGTATTACGCGGACGCTCGGTGAGTGGTGGTGTCAGGGCCGTATCTCGCCGTTCTTATCGCGGCGACAAAAGGGATTGCATTAGAGTGAGACGAGAGGGAAACTGTGAGCCGATTTGAGTTTGCGCATGTGGCGGATGGGATTGCGAGGCAGGCGGGTGCTCTGCTGCGAAGCTTTTATGCGAAGGGTGTGGCGACGGAGTACAAGGGCGACGTGGATCTGGTCACCGAGGCCGATCGTGCGAGCGAGACAGCTGATTGTCGAGAAGCTGAAGGCGGCGTTTCCTGGGCATGGCGTGTATGGCGAGGAGGGGACGCGGGCCGGGCTCGAGAGCGAGTATCGCTGGTATGTCGATCCGCTGGATGGGACGACGAACTTTGCGCATGGGTTTCCGGCGTTCTGCGTGATTCTGGGGCTGGAGCGACGGGCGCCGGGGCTGGCGGCGGATCGCGGATGGCGGAGATTGTGGCCGGGGTGATCTACGATCCGCTGCGGGATGAGATGTTTTCTGCGGAGCGGGGCAAGGGGGCCTGGCTGAACGGGAAGAAGATTTCGGTGTCGAAGATTGCGACGCTGCAGGAGTCGCTGACGGGGACGGGGTTTCCGAGCCAGAAGCGGCATAGCAGCCCGAATGTTTACTTCTACCAGGAGATTACGCTGCGGTCGCATGGGGTGAGGCGGGCGGGAAGTGCGGGGCTGGATCTGGCGTATGTGGCTTGCGGGAGGCTGGATGGGTTCTGGGAGTTCAACCTGAATCCGTGGGATACGTCGGCGGGTGTGCTGCTGGTGGAGGAGGCGGGCGGGACGGTGACGCACTTCGATGGGAGCCCGTTTACGCTGGATAGCCGTGAGGTGCTGGCGACGAATGGGCGGATCAAGGGGGAGATGGTGCATCTGTTTACGGAGATGTTTGCGGGGCGGGAGATTGAGGCGATTCCTACTCCGGCGGAGTTTGCGGCGCGGCGGATGGCGGGGAAGTAGGTGCGGAAGAGGCGGACGGCGCGGGTGATGCTGTTCGATGAGGACGGTGCGATTTTGCTGATTCGGTTTGTGGTGATGCGGCCGGATGGGGAGTTTGTCTTCTGGGCGCTGCCGGGTGGGGAGATTGAGGCTGGGGAGACGGAGATCGAGGCGGCGGCGCGTGAGGTGAGGGAGGAGTTGGGGCTGGAGTTGACGGTGACGGGGCCGGTTTATTGCGACAGCAACCAGTTCTGGCATCAGGGGGAGATGCAGGATAATGTCGATTTTCTTTTTCGGGCGGAGTGCGGGCGCGAAGAGCCTCGGCTGATAGGGTTTACGACGGATGAGAAGGAGATTATGAAGGAGGTTCGCTGGTGGAGCGCGGCGGAGGTTGAGGCGTCGAAGGAGCGGATCTTTCCGGAGGGTCTGGCGGGCCGGATGAGGGAGCAGAGTCGGGCGGGCACGGTGATTGAGGTCTAAAGAGGTCGCAGATGCGGACGAATTGTGAGTTGCAGTGGGGAGCGGTTGTGCTGCTAGAATCTAGACCAAAGCTTAGGAATAGGCGGCGAGGTTAGATAGAAGTAAGGGAGATTTTTCGAGATGGCTTATGTGATTGCGGAACCGTGCATCGGAACGAAGGATTCGGCTTGCGTGGATGCCTGTCCGGTGGATTGTATTCATCCGAAGAAGGATGAAGCGGGATATGGCGAGGCGGACCAGCTGTTCATCGATCCGGTAGAGTGCATTGACTGCGGCGCGTGCGTGCCGGTTTGCCCGGTGTCGGCGATCTACGCAGGGGATGACCTGCCGGAGAAGTGGGCGGAGTATCAGACGAAGAACGCCTCGCACTTTGGGCGGTAGATCCGGACTGTCTGGATTTGCGACCGCGTGGCCCTCCGGCTGCGCGGTTTTGCTTTGCGGGAGAGTCCGGGCATGAAGAGCCTGGCCACCGTCGAGGTGTTGTCGGAGATTCGCTTGAGGTTGCGGAGCGTCAGGGTGGAGGACCGGGCGCGGTGGGGAAAGATGACGGCCAAGCGCATGGTGCGACATCTGATCTGCTCGTACGAGGTGGCGTTGGGAGAGCGTGCGGTGGAACCGATGGAGATGCCGGTACCGGTGCTGATGAAGTGGATTGCGCTGCGGTCCGGCCTGCGCTGGCCGAAGAATCTTCAGACGACGCCGGAGTTGAAGCGGGCGATCGCGGAGAACTCGGAGGTTGAGTTTAACGTGCTGGTACGTGCGGTGGTCGAGAGCATGGAGGCAGTGGCGCGAGGGCCGCAGTATGCGCCGTCGCACCCGATGTTCGGGCCGATGACGCCGGAGGACTGGATGCGTTGGGGGTATCTGCATGCGGACCATCATCTGCGGCAGTTTGGCCGGTAAGAGATGATTCAGCGGGTGGGAGAGGCGATTGTGTTGCGGGTGTGGCCGTTTCATGAGGCGGACCTGCTGGTGAGCCTGTTTACGCGGGAGCAGGGAAGGGTGAAGGGAGTGGCGCGGCATGCGATGCGGTCGCGGCGGCGGTTTGGCGGGGCTCTGGAGCCGATGACGTATGTGCGGGCTTCGTATGCGGAGAGGCCGAAGCAGGAGCTGGTGCGGCTGGATGCATTTGAGATTTTGAGCTCGCCGCTGGCGCGGCCGATTGATTATGCGCGGACGGCGGCGCTGCAGTTTGTCGCCGAGGTGGTGGAGGAGGCGCTGCCGGAAGGGGCTCCGGAGGATGCGGTGTTTCGGTTGATGCTGGCGGTGCTGGACGAGATGCAGGTGGGCAGGGTGTGGATGCCGGTGACGTACTTTGCGCTGTGGATGAACCGGTTGATGGGGTGGATGCCGGAGCTTGGGCATTGTGTGGCGTGTGGACTGGATTTGCGTGGAGGGACGGTTTGGTATTCGGCGACGAGCGATGGGGTGACTTGCGGGGATGATCGGCGGGCGGGGAGTGTGGCGTTGGCAGCGGCTTCGGTGGCGGATGCGCAGAGAATCTTTCGGGGGACGGTGAAGGGATTGGCGGAGGAGGATTGGCCGAAGACGCGGGCGGCGGACCTGCGGCGGTTTGCGGTGGAGACGCTGGAGCGGCATCTGGAGCGGCGATTGGTGAGTGCGAGGGCGTTGGGGAGAGGGTAAGGGTTGACGGCTCGGTTAGACTGGAGCGGATCACTTATGCCTCCATTCCTCGCCTGAGGTAAGACACTTTGATCTCGGCAGATTCGCACGGTTCAGAGATAGATTCAGTGAGCGGGAACGACAGGGGAGGAATGCGGCTCCCGAAGATTTTGCGTTGGTTCTGGATTGGGTCTGTGAGTGCGTTTGCGTTGACGCTTCTGGTCGCGTGGCTGGAATATCGCGCGGGGATGAACATTTATCGCTGGTCTGGATTCGATACTCCCTATTTCCGAGACCTGATCCAGGACATTCCGACGTTTCGCCTGCTGCATACGGCTGCATTCTTCGATTCGACGAATCCGTCACCAGTCGCTTATCCACCGTTCGGCGCGGTCCAGCTTGGGCTGCTGTACTTCTCGGGTCATCCGGTGATTTTGTTTCTTGTGCTGGCTGCGGTGGCGTTGGGTTTCGCGATATGGGGCGTGAGCCGGGCGCTGGTTGAGGTTGGTATCGACCGACGTACAGCGGTGCTTTTCCCGCTAACACTTGCGCTGGTTTCCTTTCCCATCCAAAGGCTCGTGGTTCAAGGGAATATTGAGATATTTCTGTGGATCTTTGCAGTGGTGGGCACGTGGGCCTACCTGCGAGAACATGATGATGTTGCGGCGATCTTCTGGGGATTGGCCGCAGCGTCGAAATTCTATCCGGCGGTTTTGCTTTTGCTGCTTCTGGCGCGGCGCAAATTTCGCGCGTTCACGGTGGGAATGCTCGTCTTTGTCGCGGTTACGTTGCTGTCGGCGGCGTACCTTGGGCCCGACCTTGCGACGGCTTGGAAAGGTTCACTCCAGAATGTCTTTGGTTATCAGGTCCTGCGTGCGGCTGAGTTGAGTACACGCGAGATGAATGCAAATCACTCGTGGTTTTTGCTGGTTAAGCTTGCAGCGACGATTGCAGGCACCTCGGCGCTGAAGCTGGTGAAGGTCTACTACGTGTGCGGAGGGTTGCTTTTTGTTGCTGTGTTCTTCGGGCGACTGCGAAAGATGCCGTTTGCGAATCAACTGCTGGGTGCGAGTGTTTTCATGTTGGCGCTTCCCAGTATCTCGTATTTTCACACTTTGGTTAATCTGTACGCGCCTTTGCTGGTGCTGTTCTTCGTTGCTATTCGCGCGGATAGGGCTGGGGTGTGCATCGATGGGCTGTCGACGGCGATCTTGTTGTTCGTTCCGCTGTTTGCATCCTTTCAGCTGTTTACGTTTCCAACTTATTTTCTCTATTGCGGAGTTCTGCAAGCAGTTCTCCTTCTGGTTCTCTTTCTTTATGCAGTGCAGTACCCGTTTGCGGAGCCGGCATCAAGCTAGCTTGCTGCTTTGTGAAGGTGCCTGATCTTCAGGGCGTCTTCGGTGATGTCCGTGGCTGTTTCTAAACCGTTGACTTGTTGCATCGCAGCCTGGAGGCGGCGGGCGGCTTCGCCATATTGAGGGTCTGTCAGGACAGATCTTGTGGCGTTGCGCAGCCGAGACATATTCAGTTTCCGTCTTGCGACCACGATGCCGGCACCTTGGGCTGCGACGCGTGCGGCGACGCCGGGCTGGTCGTTCCCCTGGGGAACTGCTACGAGGGGCACACCCTCGGCGAGTGATTCGAGTACTGTGTTCAGGCCGGCGTGGGTGATGACTGCGGCGGCTCGCTTGAGGAGTTGGAGCTGCGGGGCGTAGCTTACGACGATGGGATCTCCTGCGAGTGGTGCCGAGACGAGCTGGATCGAGTCCGCCGCCGAGGGAGAGGACGAGCTGAACATCGAGGCCGGCGCATGCTTCGGCGATGATCTTGAAGTTTTTCTCGGAGCCGTTCTGGAGGGTGCCGAGGGAGGCGTAGACTAGCGGCCGTCCGTCGAGGCGATCCCAGGGGAAGGAGATGGATGGCCTCTGTTGGTTATCGACGAAGGGCCCGGTGTAGTGGAGGTTTGGCGGTTTGTGGGCGGTGGGGAACTCGAGCGCCTGGGGCAACTGCGTGATCTGCGCCAGCGGTGAGAGGGCGTCGGTGGAGTGGGTGAGGGGTTTCAGATTCCAGGCTTTGCGTTGCTGGTTGACGACCGCGTAGATGCGGAGCGGCTACGCGTGAGAGAAGGCGCATGCCGAGGCGGTTTCGCAGGCGACTCAGGGGGTCTTGTCCGGCGGGCCAGCCAAAACAGAACGGCGGAATGCGGTCGTCTTTGATCAGCGGAGGGAAGAAGGCGATGGATACAAAGGGAAGCCCGAGGTGTTCGGCTACGGTGCCGCCCATGTCGGCTTCGTCGATGAGCATGGCGTCGAGGTTGGCGTTGCGCGCTGCTTCTGGTCCGTCGCGAAGGATCATGCGCGCGGTGTTTTTGACACGCTCGACGGTGAAACGGAAGGTGGCGAGACCGTTCAGTTCGCCGAGGCGCTGGTCGAGTTTCTGGAGCGTGCCTAGAGGGTAGTCCGCTGCGCCGATGAGCTGAAAGTCGATGCCGGCGGATCTGACGCGGGCCTCTGTGTCTGCGATGCCGAAGATGATGACTTTGTGGCCACGTTGTTGCAGACGCCGCGCGAGCGCGGCCATTGGATTGATGTGTCCGGTGCCTGGAAAGCAGAATGCTCCGAGCCTCGCCATGTTTCGTATCCCCATGGAGTGAATTGGGGCCCGAGGTGATTACGCAGGAAGGAACGGTTCAGATTTCACCTTTGCTGACTAATGTATGACTCTTGGCCGAGATGGGCAATCGGCCGTTGTGTTTCGTCGATACGCTTCGCAGCGTAGACCGTCTCTTTTGGAGAAGGTATCGTTATTGACCTGAGGAGATGTGGGCTGGTAGGTCAATTCATCAGGAGGGTGCTATGTCGATTCGTCCGGTTAAGCGGCTGATTCAATCGAAGCCAACGATGGAAGGTGCGGGAGTGCATCTGCGGCGGGCGTTTGGGTTTGGAAATACTTCGGAGTTCGATCCGTTTCTGCTGCTTGATGATTTTCGCAATGATGTGCCGGCGGATTTTCTGGCGGGGTTTCCGTGGCATCCGCATCGCGGGATCGAGACCATTACGTATGTGCTGGCGGGGACGGTGGAGCATGCCGACAGCATCGGCAACAAGGGCGCGATCGGCGCAGGCGATCTTCAGTGGATGACGGCGGGGAGCGGGATTATTCACCAGGAGATGCCGAAGGGCGATGTGGCCGGGCGGATGCATGGGTTTCAGCTGTGGGCGAATCTGCCTTCGTCGCAGAAGATGACGGCGCCGCGGTACCAGGAGGTGAAGGCTCCGGATATTCCGGAGATCACGGATGATGACGGCACCGTGGTGCGGGTGGTGTGCGGAAACTTCTGGGGAAAGAGAGGGCCAGTGGATGGGATTGCTACGGATCCGACGTATCTGGATGTGTCGGTGGGGCCGGGGAAGAGGAAGACGCTGCCGGTGGAGACGCTGAGCCAGGCGTTTGCGTATGTGTTTGGTGGGTCGGGCAAGTTCTGCAATGCTTCGGGGCCGCTGGCGGTTCCGACGGAGGGAGTGCAGTGGCTGGATACGCATCCGCCGGCAGAGGTGAATAACCGGTCGCTGGTGCTGTTTGACAGCGGGGACGAGGTGACGGTGCAGGCGGGTGAGGAAGGAATTCGGTTTCTGCTGGTTTCGGGGCAGCCGCTGAAAGAGCCTGTGGCGTGGTATGGGCCGATTGTGATGAACACGCAGGCTCAGTTGCAGGAGGCGTTTCTGGAGTTGGAGCAGGGGAAGTTTTTGAAGAAGTAATTGGTGGGGTGTTGGGTGGGAGCGATCCTATCCTTTGCGGTGAAGCCGAGCGAAATAAAAACTAGAGGATGCGATGCGAGTGCGTTTGTGGAAGATGACTGTCGTTTGCGGGGTTGTGATCTGGCTGCTTATGGTTGGGCGTGTCGAAGCGCAGAAGAGGGTGTCAACGGCGCATTGGGTTGGGTCGTGGGCGGCGTCGCAGCAGGTGCCGGAGACACAGAACCGGCTTGATACCGAGGCGATGCGGGATGCTACGTTGCGGCAGATTGTGCATCTGTCGGTGGGAGGGGACCGGTTGCGGGTGAGGGTGTCGAATGCGTTTGGGTTACAGCCCCTGCATCTGACGGCGGTGCATGTGGCCCGGCCGGTCTCCGCGGCAAGTGCGACGATCGATGCGGCCAGCGATACGGCGCTGACGTTCCATGGAGTGTCGGATGTGACGATTCCGGCGGGGGCGGAGTATCTGTCCGATGCGGTGGCTTTTCCGGTAGCTGCGCTTTCGGATCTTGCGATTACGATTCATTTCGATGAGTCGCCGGTGGGAGAGACTGGGCATCCGGGCTCGCGGGCGACGTCGTATGTGGTGCATGGCGATATGGTTTCGGCGGCGAGTCTGCCGGATGCGACGAAGGTGGAACACTGGTACCAGATCTCCGGTGTGGATGTGGTGGGGCCGGAGAAGGCGGCAGCGGTGGTTACGCTGGGGGACTCGATTACCGATGGACACGGCGCGACGACGAATGGGAATGACCGGTGGCCGGATGTGCTGGCGGCGCGGATGCAGGCGGATAAGTCGACGCGGGCGAACGGTGTATTGAATGAAGGAATTGGAGGGAACAGGCTGCTGCTGGATGGGCTGGGGCCGAATGCGCTGGCGCGGTTCGATCGCGATGTGCTGGCGCAGACGGCGGTGCGCGCGGTGATTGTTCTTGAGGGCGTGAATGATTTGGGGACGTTGACGCGGGACCAGGATGCTTCGCCGGAGGAGCATGCGGCGCTGGTGTCACGGATTGAGGCGGCGTATTCGCAGATGATCGAACGGGCGCATGCGCGTGCGGTTCGCGTGATTGGGGCGACGATTCTTCCTTATGTCGGGTCGGGCTACTATCATCCGGGGCCGGAGAGCGAGGCGGATCGGCAGGCGATCAATGCCTGGATTCGCGAGCCCGGCCATTTTGACGGCGTGGTGGACTTCGACAAAGTGACGCGCGATCCGCAACATCCGGAGCGGCTATTGCCTGCTTATGATTCGGGAGATCATCTGCATCCGGGTCCGGCGGGGTATAAGGCAATGGCGGAGGCGATTCCGCTGACACTCCTTCGAGATTGAGAGTGCCAGCGTTGTGGGCGAGACGATTTAGTGAGGGGCCATCATGGCGTCGTTGAATTGCTGGAAGAAGGCGTCGTACTTTTCTTTGCCGTTTTGTTCGGCGAAGCGGAGAGGCTTGACGCGTTCGACGAGGACTTCAGTGGCGTTGGGTTGGGTCTTGAGGATTTCGATGGTCTCGGCGAGGTAGTCCTTCAGGGGCATGGCGCGAGGATCGGCGGCCTGTCCGGCGCCCATGAGCTCGGTCTGGACGTAGGGCGGGGCGAGTTCGAGGACTTCGACGCTGGTTGATTTGAGCTGGTAGCGGAGGGACTCGGTGTAGGAATGGATGGCCGCCTTGGTGGCGCAGTAGGTGGGGGTGAGGGCCAGGGGCACGAAGGCGAGGCCGGAAGAGACCGTCATGATGGTCGCGTGGGGCTGCTTCAGGAAGTGAGGAAGTAGTGCGGCGGTGAGACGGATGGGGCCGAGGAGGTTGGTGGTGATGATGGCCTCTGCGTCGGCTACCTCAGCGGGTGGCGCCAGGAGGTTTTCGGGGCGCATGATTCCGGCGTTGTTGATAACGACGTTGAGCGCGGGGAAGTCGGAAGTGAGTTTTTGGGCGAAGGAGCGGATGCTGGCTGCGTCTTCGATGTTGAGGATTTCGGATGCCATGCCGGGGTTGGCGGCGACGGTGTCGTCGAGGACTTGTTTGCGACGGCCGGCGATGATGACTTTGTTGCCGAGTTTGTGGAAGGCCTCGGCGAGGCCGCGGCCAATACCGGAGCCGCCGCCGGTGATGAGAATGGTGTTGCCGGTGATTTTCATGGTGGTTCTTTTCTCCTGAAGTGATAGTAGGATGGTTTGTATCCATTGGGAAGTAGGCACCTGATATATCCATACTTACCCAAAGGAGAGTGAGGAATTTATGGGGAAAAATGGAAAGAAATCTATAGGGAAGTTGCTGCCGGATCCGGGCGAAGAGGTTTTCAGAGCTAAAGCGCAGGCGGCGAAAGTGAAGCCGCCTGCGGTGACGGACCCGAAGCTGGAGGCGCTGGTTCGGGAGATTATCGAACGGGTGGCGGACAAATGGACGATGCTGGTGCTTGAGGTGCTGGAGGAGCATGGTGTTGTTCGGTTCACGCGCCTGGGGGAGTTGGTGGGGGGCGTGAGCCAGAAGATGCTGACAAAGACGGTTCGTCAGATGGAACGGGACGGTTTGATCACACGGACCGTGCATCCGGTGATTCCGCCAAGAGTGGAGTATGAGTTGACAGCGCTGGGACGCAGCCTGGGCGAGGCTTTTTGTGGGGTTTGGATTTGGGCGGCCCGGCATGGCGGGGAGATTGAGCGGGCGCGTGCGGCGTTCGACGAGAGGGTGTAGCCTCGCTTGTTGTGTGTGTTCTGTCATACTGCGTGGTGGCGGATTTATGGCGCTCGGATTTCGTTATCGATCTGTGGGAGTGGGAGCAATGTTCCTGCTGGTTGCGGCAGCTCTCACTGCTGCACTGAACGGAATGGCGTTGGCAGCGCAGGAAGTTCCGCGGGTGACGGTTCCACAGGCAGCGGATGGTAGCGTACCGACGCTGCATGTGTACACGAATCTGATTCAGGTGCCTACGCTGGTGCTGACGACGAATCATGATCTGATCGATAAGCCGATTGCGGAGAGCAGATTTTCCGTCAGTATTGACTCGGGCCGCTGGTTTCGTGCGACGCATGTGCGGCGGGAGGGCGACGATCCGATCTCACTCTCGATCCTGCTGGATGTCAGCGGAGATGCGGCGACGCTGATGCCAAAGATGGAAGACGCGCTGGGAAAGCTTGTTCCGCTCTCGCTGCACCCGCGGGATCGGGTGTCGGTATATGCGCTGGACTGCTCGCTGCGGCGCTCGCTGAATGACGTATCGGCTAATAGCTTGTTGCTTAGAACAGCCGTGGGTGCAGCGCTGGAGCAGTGGATGTTGCGCAAACGAAGCAAACATGAAGGGGGATGTGTCCTTAGAGGGCATCTTTGGGATGCTTTGGGGGCGGTTGCTGTTGAGCTTTCGGGCTTTGCCAGGACGCCGCGTGATTATGGCGGTTACGGACGGGCGGGATACGGGGAGCAAACGCTCGTGGAACGAGGTGAGATTCTTCGCGCAGACGCAGGGGATCGCGATTTTTGCACTGAACTATGCTCCTGTCTCGCCCATGGGAATGGGAAATTATCGTGCGGGTCGCGGAGGATATCTGCCGAGCGGAGGAGGCGCTTCTGCTGTCGAGAGCGCGCTGGTCTCGGTGTGCGAGCTGAGCGGCGGCATTGTGATGAGAATGAGTGATCCGGCGACGGTGTCGAGCGCGCTGGAACAGTTTGTAAGAATGTTGCGGGAACGATACATTGTGGAGTTTCCAAGGCCTGCTAAGTCGACCGGGGGCGAGCATGACCTGGAAGTGAAGATCGACAAAGGCAACTACATAATCATTCGACCGTCCGGGGTGTCGGTGCCACTACCTGATCCGGCCGTTGTGACAGATCCGACGACGATTCAGGCGGGCCCGTCGCAGGCGCCGGAGGAGGGTACGCGAAAGGTGATCAACAAGCCGAAGTAATTCGTGCTGGGTGCGCCGAGCAGCGATTAGAATCAGCGGCATGACGCGGAAGAGTTGTTTGCCGATTCGGTGTTTCTCCGTCGCGCGGGGCCTAAGACTTCTGCTGTGTCTCTGCGGGCTTGCTTTGGCGCAGAGCGAAGTTGCGCTTGCGGGGCAGCAGGAGATTCCTACACTGCACGTTTACGCGAACCTGATTCAGGTTCCGACCTTGGTGCTGGACCCGCTGCGCCGGCCGCTCAAGAAGCCGATTGCGGCGAACCGCTTTTCGGTGAGTATCGACTCGGGGCCGTGGTTTCGAGCGACGCATGTACGCCAAGAAGGCGATGATCCGATCTCGCTTTCGATTTTGCTGGATGTTAGCGGGGATTCGTCGGAGTTGATGGCGAAGATGAATGCTGCGATTGCAACCCTCGCGCCGGATGGCTTGCACGCAAAGGATCATGTTTCGATCTATGCGCTGGATTGTTCTCTGGTACAGTCGTTGAATGATTTGCCTGCGGAGAGTGAGAGGTTAAAGGTTGCAGTTAACGAGGCACTGCAGACGTGGATGCCGCCCGAAGTGAAATGCCAGCAGTCCATACATCTCTGGGACGCCCTGGCACACGTTGTTGTGGACTTGTCGAAGCTGCCGGGCAGACGTGTGATTCTGACGGTGAGCAACGGACGCGATCAAGGCAGCGTTCGCTCGTGGAACGAAGTGAGATACCTGGCTGAGGCGGCGGGAGTAGCTGTCTTCGGGGTGACTTATGTTCCTTTCGAAGCCAAAGACCTGCAAAGTAAGTTTCTAAGTTGGAGCAGTGAGGATCCATTCCATTCGGTATGTGAGTTGAGTGGAGGTATGGTGCTTCTGTCTACGACAAAATCACTTGAGTTTACGCTGCATCGATTTGTGACGTTGGTGCGGGAACGCTACATCGTAGAGTTTCCGCGGCCGGCTAACGCAACGTCGGGCATGCACGTCAAGGAAGTGAGGATTGCGAACAGCAAAGATTTCATCAGGCCGGCAGGGATTTCGGTGCCGATTCCGGATGCGGCCGTGATGAACGATCCGACGACGGTTCCTTCGGAACCGTCGCGCACCCCGGTAGTGGGCACGCGCAAACCCATGTCGACACCTCACTGATTGGCCGGGCTTGAGGTTGTCGATTCCCTGAGCGAGGCAGAGGGGTGCTTAGCGGTTAGAATCAAAGGACTGCCGGATTTCAAGAGAGATATATGAGTGGATTGGTTTCTGCGGCCGGGGAGAAGCGGGCGCTGACGTTTCAGGAGTTGTTGTTTACGCTGCAGCGGTTTTGGGCGGATCGTGGGTGTGTGTTGCAACAGCCCTATGATGTTGAAGTTGGGGCGGGGACGATGTCTCCGGATACGTTTCTGCGCGTGCTGGGGCCGAAGCCGGTGAGGATTGCCTATGCGCAGCCTTCGCGCAGGCCGGCGGATGGCCGGTATGGGGAGAATCCGAATCGGCTGTTTCGGCATACGCAGTTGCAGGTGGTTCTGAAGCCGCCACCGGTCAATATTCAGGAGATGTATCTCGAATCGCTGGTGGCGATCGGGATCGATCTCAGAGAACATGACATCAAGTTTGAAGAGGACAACTGGGAATGGCCGGTTGGCGGCGCGTGGGGCGTTGGGTGGCAGGTGATGCTGGATGGGTTGGAGATCACGCAGTTCACTTACTTTCAGCAGTGCGGGGGGATGGACCTGGATCCGATCTCTGGCGAGATTACGTATGGGCTGGAGCGGATCGCGGGATTTCTGCAGGATGTGGATTCGATCTACGACATTGTATGGGCGGTGGAACCGGATACGGGCCGCAAGGTGACGTATGGGGAGATGCGGTTGGCCGAGGAGGAGCAGTTTTCGGCTTACAGCTTCGACTATGCGGATGTCTCGTCGTTGTGGAAGCACCTGGAACTTTATGAGGCGGAGTGTCTGGCGTTACTCGAGAAAGCGAAGGGTTTCGATCGGATGGATGAACTGACGCTGAAGCGTTTTCCGGTGCTGGGGGCTTATGAGCTGGCGCTGAAGTGTTCGCATCTGTTCAATCTGCTGGATGCGCGGGGTGCGATCTCGGTGACCGAACGCGTGGGAGTGATGGCGCGGATCCGGACGCTGGTGGTGGGTGTGGCGAAAGCCTATGCGGCGCAAGGAGAGGCGTTGTTGGGTATGGAGATGGTTGGGTGAAGGACTACAGCCCCTTCGCGATGAGAGCGCGAAGGATGGGCACCCGGGCTTTTGTTTAAGGGCTTTTGTTGCTTGAGTTAGAGAGACGAGTTGAGGGACGATGGCCGATTTTTTGTTTGAGATTGGGTTGGAGGAGGTTCCGGCGCGGATGATTGCGGGCGCACAGGCGGAGTTGCAGCAGCGTGTGGTGAAGATGCTGGAGCGTGAGCGGCTGGTGCGCTCGGGTGCGGACGTGAGGAGTTTTGCTACGCCGCGTCGCCTGGCGCTCTGGGTGAAGGATGTTGCTGAGCGGCAGGAGGATGTGGCTGAGGAGATGGTGGGGCCTTCGGTGAAGGTGGCTTATAAGGACGGTGTGGCTACGCCTGCGGCGGTGGCGTTTGCGAAGAGGGCTGGAGTGGAGGTGGCCGCGCTGAAGACGGTGATCAATGCCAAGGGGGAGTACCTTGCGGCGGCGGCAGTAAAGGCGGGTAGAGCTGCTGCCGAGGTGATTGCGGCGGAGATGCCGAAGGAGTTGGCGGGTATTTTCTGGGCAAAGACTATGTATTGGCGGCCGGGGAAGCCGGAGCGATTTGTGCGGCCGGTGCGATGGGTGTTGGCGATGCTGGGGACAGAGGTGGTGCCGGTCAGCTTCGGCGGGTATCAGGCGGGAGCGGTGACCTATGGGCATCGGGTGCTGTTTGGGGAGGATGCGATTGCGTTGAAGGAGCCGGGCGATTATGAGGATGCGTTGCTGAGCGGCTTTGTGATTGCGGATGTAGAGGCGCGGCGGCAGAGGATTCGGAAGGCTCTGGATAAGGTAACGCGGACCGTTGAGGGGCTGCGGTGGCGTGAGGATCACGCGTTGGTGGACAAGCTGGCGCATTTGACGGAGTGGCCTTCGGTGCTGATCGGCGGGTTTGAGGCGGAGTATCTGGCGCTGCCAGAGGAGGTTCTGGTGACGGTGATGCGGGATCACCAGAGCTACTTTGCCGCGGAGGACAAGGAGGGGAAACTAGCTCCGTATTTTCTCGCGGTGCTGAATACCGAAACCGATGAGGCGGGGATGGCGGTGATTCGGCATGGCAATGAGCGGGTGCTTCGGGCGCGGTTTAATGATGCGCGGTTCTTCTGGGAGTTCGATCAGCGGGTGCCGTTGGTAGAGCGGGTTGCGTTGTTGGAGCATGTGACGTTTCAGAAGGATCTGGGGAGTTATGCGAAGAAAGCAGAGCGGATACGCGATCTGGCTCAGAGACTCGGCTCTCTTGTGGGGGGGCGCGGGGTGCAATTCGAATTCAATGCGTTGATTGACGCTGCGAGTTTGGCGAAGACAGATCTGACGACGGAGTTGGTGAAGGAGTTTACGGAGTTGCAGGGGGTTGTCGGTGGTTTGTATGCCCGGGCGCAGGGGTTTCCGGCTGCGGTGAGCGACGCTATCTATGACCAGTACAAGCCGGAGTCGATGGAGGACAGTGTGCCCCGAACAGTGGAAGGCTCGCTGCTGGCGATTGCGGATAAGGCTGACACGATTGCGGGAATGTTTGGGTTGGGGTTGGAGCCCACGGGATCGAAGGATCCATTTGCGCTGCGGCGTGCTGCGAATGGAGTTGTGAAGATCCTGGCGGAGAGTGGGGTTGCCCTGCCGCTGACGCTGGATGAGGTTTCGAGAGTAAGCGCGAACGATGCTGCGGTGTCCGCCAAGGTGGTAAGGAGTTTTTTTGCAGAGAGGCTGGAGTTTTATCTGCGAGAGGCGCGCGGGCAGGCATACGACGTGGTGAAGGCTGTGCTTGGGGCGGGTTCGAATGATGTGCGGGATGCGGTGGCGAGGGCTGAAGCCGTGACTGCGGTTCGTAGCTCGGAAGATTTTGCTGCGGTGTCCTCGGCGTTCAAGCGGATGAAGAATATTCTTTCGCAGGCGAAAGAGAAGGGGTTTGCGGCGGGCTCGAGGGTTGATGCTGCGTTGCTTACTGAGCCAACGGAGAAGGCGCTGGCGGAATGGTCGGCGGAATTGGCGCGGAGCGTGAAGGTTTTCAGCGCGGAGAAGAATTACAGAGCGGCGTTGGAGCAGATTGCCACGCTGCGGCCGCAGGTGGATGCGTTCTTCGATGCCGTGATGGTGATGGCTCCGGATGTGGAGGTGCGTGCGAACCGGTTAGCGCTGCTTGAAAAGGTGCTCAGGGATTTCTCCGGCATTGCGGATTTTTCGGAGATCGTGGTGGCAGGGTAGGATCCGGGTTGCGTCGATGGCCACCGTACCCGGCTGCCGCATCCCCAGGCCGCGCGCCCTCTCCACCACCTGGGTAAAGCAGTCGTTGATCGCCCGCCCATGCCGCCACCGGAACGCGTTCAGCGCCCAGTAATCCGGCCGCGCCCCGCCCGCCAGATAGCGAAACGCCAGATCCTCCCGGATGCGCTGCTCCACACGCCGGCTCGAGGTCACCCCCAGCGCATACGCGTACAGCCACACCTTCAGCAGCAGCGAAGGATGGTACAGCATCCCGCCCTCGGCGCTGTACGCCTCCTCGAAACCGCCAAGGTCCAGCCCTCCACCACCCGGTGAACGAAAAAACACAGAAGATCGCTGCCCAGAATCTCATGCACACTGGCGGGCAGGTCCTTCGACTCCGGCACTCACGATAATGCTATGAGTGCCTTCGCTCAGGATGACAAAATCTACTTTTGACCAATCGGTATTGTGTTTCCACTAGATGATCCAACCGCCTCCGACTACTTCGTCTTCCTGATAGAAGACGGCAGACTGGCCGGGGGTAATGGCGCGCTGGGGTTCGTCGAAGAGGGCGTGGACGGTGTTATCGTCGACGCCGCTGAGCGTGGCCATGGCTGGGGTGTGGCGGTGGCGGATCTTGGCGCTGACGCGAATGGTTTCTCCTTCGGCCAGGCCAGGGATGGAGATCCAGTTGAGGCGGTTGGCGAAGAGGTTGCGCGAGAATAGGTCTTCGTTGGGGCCCACGGTGACCTGATGCGAATCGGGGTGGATGGCCAGGACGTAGAGCGGATTGGTCGAGGTCAGGCCGAGGCCCTTGCGCTGGCCGACGGTGAAGCTCTGGATGCCTTCGTGGTGGCCGATGACCTCGCCGGTGGTAGTGACGAGTTCTCCTGCGGTGTCGGGGAGCTCTTCGTTCTGTTCGTTGAGGTAGGCCTTCAAAAAAGTGTTGTAGTCGCCGCCGGGAATGAAGCAGATCTCCTGCGAATCGGACTTGGTGGCAACGGCGAGGCCGGCTTCGGCGGCCATCTCGCGGACTTCGGGTTTGCACATCTCGCCTAGAGGAAAGAGTGTGCGGGAGAGCTGATCCTGGGTGAGGCCGAAGAGGAAATAGGTCTGATCCTTGGTGTGATCGGCTGGGCGGGAAAGGATCCAGCGGCTGCGGATTGGGTCGAAGTGATTGCGGGCGTAGTGGCCGGTGGCGATACGATCGGCGCCGATCTGGCGAGCGGTGATGAGGAGTTGGTCGAACTTGAGGTAGTTGTTACAGAGGGTGCAGGGGATGGGGGTGCGGCCGGCGAGGTACTCGCTGACGAAGGGCTTTACTACTTCGGCTTCGAACCGGTCTTGCTGGTTGACGACGTAGTAGGGGATGTCGAGTTGCTCAGCTACGTGGCGTGCGTCGTAGACGTCATCGATGCTGCAGCAGCGGCCCTGGACGGCTTCGGGCATGCCTTCGTGTCCGGCGAGGCGGCGCTGGTTCCAGAGTTGGAGGGTGAGGCCGACTAGGGTGTGTCCCTGGGCGCGCAGGAGGGCTGCGACCGCAGAGGAGTCGACTCCTCCGGACATGGCTACGGCGATGGTCTCGCCTTCGTTGTGGGGTGTGGTGGGCATCGTCTGGTGCTTCAGTCCTGCTGTTTCTATTTTCGCATTTTTGGGACTTGATGAGGCGCAGGTGGCGGTGCGAAGTATGTCCATAAATGAACGGAGAAGTTCGGAAGTGAACATGTTCTTGCGAGTCGCTGTCTAATAGTTGCTGTAAATGCATTGGTTCTAGCGGGTTTGTTTGGTGAACCACATGCTTTGATCTTGCGTAGTAGTTGAGTAAGGAGGAGTGAAAACTGTGCTCGAAAACTTGCGATATGCGATGCGGCAGCTCTTCCGGGCGCCGACCTTTACGACAGTAACCATTCTGACGCTGGCTTTGGGGGTGGGCGCGAATACGGCGATCTTCAGCGTGATTCAGGCGGTTCTTTTGCATCCCTCTGGTGTACAGGACCCGGAACGAGTGGCTTCCTTCCACGGCAAGTACACGCAACTGAACCTGCCGAGCATTGGTGTGTCTGCGCCCGATTTTCAGGATGCGCAGTCGATGCATGGGTTGGTGGACACGGCAGCGATGGTGCAGGCAGCTAGCTTCAATGCAACGTTCGATGGAAGGACGCAGCATCTGCGGGCGGGGAGGGTGACGTGGCAGTGGTTTCAGGTGTTTGGAGCGGAGCCGATTCTTGGACGCACGTTTTTACCGGAGGAGGACCAGAGTGGCGCGGACCGCGTGATTGTGTTGAGCTATGCGGCGTGGCAGCGAATGTTCGGCGGACAGCACGACGTGATCAACAAGACGCTGTTGCTGGATGACAAGTCGTATCGCGTGATTGGTGTGATGCGCAGTGACTTTGCGTGGCCGAAGGGCGTGGAGTTGTGGACTCCGCTGGGACTGGAGCCGACGGCTTTTGCTTCGAACAATCGCTTCAACGAGTCGTATGGCAGCGTTGTGCGGTTGAAGGCAGGTGTGACGGTGGCGCAGTTCAACGCGGGGATTGAGCAGAAGAGGCTGGAGGAGATTCGACGGGAAGGGACGAGCGGATTCAACTTTGGACAGACCTCGGGGTGGGGGATGTTTGCGCAGCCGTGGACGGAGGATGCTGCGGGAGATTTGCGGAAGCCGCTGTTTGCGTTGTTTGCGGTGGTGGCGATGATTCTGTTGATCGCTTGTACGAACATCTCGGGGCTGATGCTGGCGAGGTCTTCGACGAGGATGAAAGAGCTGGCGATACGAACGGCGCTGGGTGCTTCGCTTCGGCAGCTTGCGATGCAGTTTGTGGTGGAGACGGCGTTGCTGGCAGGAACGGCGACGGTGATCGGCGTGGTGGCGGGGCCGCTGCTGGGCAGACTGCTTTTGCTTGCGATTCCGCATGATCTGGCAAGGGGCTTTGCAGTTCATACCGATTTGCGGGTGGTGCTGGCGGCGGCAGGATTTGGTCTACTGGCGGCGTTTTTGGCGGGGCTGGCGCCGGTGGTTCAGCTTGCGCGGAGGTACAAGTCGCTGCAACTGAGTGAGTACAGCAAGGGTGCGACGGCGGGCGCCGGCCGGCAACGATTCCGCAATGCTCTGGTGTGCACGGAGATTGCGCTGGCGTTTCTGCTGGTGGCGGGGAGCGGGTTGTTTCTGGCGAGTCTAAGAGAGCTGCAGACGGTTGATCCGGGATTCAGGAGCGATTCAGTGCTGACGGGTAAGGTGACGCTGAATGCGACGAACTATCGCGACCAGGATTTGAAGCAGGCGAATTTTGTGCGGGATGTGACGGAGCGGCTGAGCGCACAGCCGGGTGTGGTGGCGGCTGCTGCGGTGTTTCCGGCGCCATTCGCGAGTCAGATGTTTCCGTCGGGAAGCTTTGGGATTGAGGAGCGGCCGCCGGCGGGGCCAGATGATCCGGGGCCGCATGGCGACAAGGCATGGGCTACTCCGGGGTATCTTGCAGCGATGCAGATTCCAATACTGCAGGGACGTTGGTTCAGCGAAGAAGACCGGATTGGGGGACCGCAGGTTGCTGTGATCGACGAGATGCTGGCGAAGGCTTACTGGCCGGGAAAGAGTGCGATTGGGCAGCACGTTCGGTTTGGCGGTCCGAAGTCGCAGTGGATCGAGATTGTGGGCGTGATTGGCCATGTGCGGCGGGACTCGCTGGAGGTGGAAGAGAACAAGGGCGTGATCTATCGTCCGATGGCGCAGCAGCCGGTGGACGAGGCGGTGTTTGTGGTGCGGACGAAGATGAATCCGGATGCGATGCGGACGCCGCTAGTGGAGGCGGTGCGTGCGGTGGATTCAACTGAAGCGGTTTACGATGTGGGAACGCTTGGCAGCTTTGTCGGCGATTCGCTGGCGGCGCGGCATCTGCTGGTGTGGCTGTTGACGATGTTTGGCGGGCTGGCTTTATTGCTGGCGGCGATTGGGATCTATGGGTTGCTTAGTTTTACGGCTTCACAGCGGACGACGGAGATCGGGATTCGGATGGCGATGGGGGCTCAGCGCTGGCAGGTTGTGTCGCTGATGCTGCGAGAGTCGCTGGTACTGATTGGCGCGGGAATACTGGCGGGGCTGGTGCTGACGTTTGTGGCGCAGCGGATTCTGATCCATTCGTTCGCGGCGATGGATTCGGGGCTTTCGCTTTCGCTGGTGTTTGCTGCGTTTAGTTTGCTGGTTGCGGCGGCTGTTGCGTCGATTGTGCCGGCGAGGCGGTCGGCTAGCGTTGATCCAGTGGTGGCTTTACGGAATGAGTGATTGTGGTGAGGCGTTGCAGCGAATTACTTCGCTGCAACGGTTTTGATTGGGTAGATGGCCTGGACGGTGAGGATTTCGAAGGGTTTGATGGGGACGGTGACTACGTCTCCGCTTAAGTTGAGGTGGGCGCCTTCGGGTTTCTCCATGAGGTTGGTTTCGATGGCGTAGGTGGCTCCGGGTGGGATGTGAAGTTTGACTTCGGTGGGGGTGCCGGCCCATTCGTACATGCGGAAGATGAGGGCGTCGGAGTCTTCGGCTTTTTTGATTGCGGTTAGGGTGACGTTGGGATTTTCGATGCTGGCCCAGGAGTGTTCGGCGGGTAGGGTGCCGGTATGGGGGAAGACTTGTTCGGCTTTGAGGGGGTCGTTGAGTTCGTAGCCGCGGCGGACGGTTAGGGCTTGCTTCCAGGTGCCGGCGTGCGGGTAGAGCGCGTAGGTGAATTGTTGGCGGCCTTTGTCGGCGACTTCATCGGGCCAGGTGGCGGAGCGCAGGAGGGTGATACGGAGGGTGTTGCCCGCTGCGTCGTAGCCGTACTTGGAGTCATTGAGGACGGAGAGGCCTTGTTTTGCGTCGCCTAGGTCGGCCCAGCGCATAGCAGGGACTTCGAACTTGGCCTTCTCCCAGGAGTTGTTGCGGGTGGTGGGGCGCTCGATGGAGCCGTAGGGGATCTCGTAGGTGGCTTTGGGGGCGGTGGCGGCGAGTGGGAAGGCGGCTTTGAGGAGGACGTGGGTTTCGTGCCAGTCGATGTCGTTTTCGATTTGGACGGTGTCGGCGTAGGCGTCGAGGGAGATGTCCTGAATGAATTTTGAGGACTGCCAGGTGCGAGTGACGCGGATGGTCTTGCGCAGAGGGCCGTTGGTTAGGAGTGTGACGCTGTCGATGTTGGTGATGGGCGCCATGTGATCGAGAGTGCCGGGATCGATGTTCCAGGCGTCGTATTGCTTCGGTGTATCTTTGAAGGTTTGGAGTTGATTGCCGCAGGCGTTGGGGGCTAGGGATTCCGCGCTCGACGGCAACGAGACTAGGCTGGTGATGCAGCCGGTCTTGCGGTCGATAGTGAGCTTGATGTGCTCATTCGAGAGGACGAATGCCGCCGGACTTTCTTCGAGCTTGGGGCCGCCTGAAAAAAGGACCCCTCCTAAGCCATGCTGTCCCGAAGCGTGTAGGACTGAGTAACCGAGGGGAGGTAGTTCGTTGATACGGACAAGCACCTTGAAGCTGCTCGTTGTCGCATCGTGCGAGAGGACTTGAAGCGGAATCAGATGGCCGGAGCCTTGAATTTCAATTCCGTCTGCACTTGCGGGAAGTTGTACGTTCGTCTCCACGATTTCGCTGCGAGGCCATGCCATGGGATTGAAGACAAGGATGGGAACGCTATTTTGATTCTTGGAATCAGTTGTGTCGATATGAGCTGAGAGTGCCTTTAGGGAACCATCGCCGATCTCGTTATCTACTTGGAAGACTTCGGTGTAGTCCTTTTGCGCGTCTTTGTAGATGACGCCGATGCCGGAGCCGGCGGCGAGGTCGTGGAATTGGTTGAAGGTAATTTTTTTCCAGTTATCAGTGAGTTGGTCAGCGGGATAAGGGCGACCGTTGAGCCACGCTAGCGAGGCTAGTTTTTCGGCGTCGAGGGTGGCTACTTCGCTGGTGCGCATGTTGCGTTTGTGTGCGGCCTGGGTGGTGAAGACGCCGCGGTGGTACTCGAAGTAGAGCTCGTCGTTCCAGGTGGGGAGGCCCATGGCTCCGGTTGAGGAGGCTGGCGGTGCGGTGTAGCCCTTGGCGATGGAGTCGTAGTTCCAGGTGGGGGAGTCGGGGTTGAGATTTTTTTCTACTGCGGTGAAGTAGCTTTGCGCGGTGTGGTAGCGCATTGTGGGAACGGCATCCTGCTTGCCTGCGTCGATCCAGTGGTCGGCCTCGTCGAGCATGGCTCGGGTGGGGCCGCCGCCGTGGTCGCCGATGCCGTAGAGGTCGAGCATCTCGTGTGGTGCCAGGGTTGCGTTGCGCGGATTCGGCGAAGTCGGCGGAGATGCGGGTGGGGTTGACGTTGGTGTGGACGTAGTCGGTGGGGAAGTAGGTGAGGACTTTGCTGCCGTCGGGGGACTGCCACCAGAAGAGGCGGAAGGGGAGCTGGTTGGTGTCGTTCCAGTGCATTTTCTGCGTGACGAAGTAGTCCATGCCGGAGCGTTTGTAGATTTGGGGGAGCTGCCAGTTGTAGCCGAAGGAGTCGGGGTTCCAGCCGATGCGGGCGGTGACGCCGTATTCCTTTTGGAAGTAGCGCTGGCCTACGAGGAGCTGGCGGACGAGGGATTCGCCGTCGGGAAGGTTGAGGTCGGGTTCGACCCACATGCCGCCGACGATCTCCCAGCGGCCTTCTTTGACGCGCTTGCGGATCTCGTCGTTCATCTTGGGATATTTTTCGGCGATCCAGGCGGTGTATTGCGCGGCGGACTGGGAGTAGGTGTAGCCGGGGTATTCGTCCATGAGCTGGAGGGCGGTGGTGAAGGTGCGCTTGACCACGTCGATGGTTTCAGAGCGGGGCCAGAGCCAGGCGGCGTCGATGTGGGCGTTGCCGGCGAGGTCGACGGTGGCCTGGGCGAGGACGGGGTGAAGCTCGGTGAGGATGCTTTGGGATTTGCGGAGGGAGGCGTCGAAGGCGGATTGATCGCCTGCTTCTAGGGCTTTGAGGTCGATGGCTGCTACTGCTTCTTCAACTTTGGGGAGAAGATCTTTGCGTGGGGTGGGGAGTGCGGGCAGGATGTTGGCCGCGGTGATGCATTGGATGCGGATGTCTTCAGGGTTGGGGCGAGCGCTGGCGGCGGTGGCGTTGGGATTGGGTTCGATCTTCAGGCTTACACCGGCGAAGGTTTTTTCGTCGACGGTGCGGAGGAGTTTGACGGCTACGAGGACTTTGTCGCCGGGCTTGGCGGGGTCGAAGAGGACGATGGGTTCGAGGTCGTCGCCGAGGGCTACGCGGCGGCCGTTGAAGTAGATGATCTCGGGCATGGGGCCGTTGGCGTCGGCGCGGAACTGGAACCAGATGCGGGAGCCGGTGAGGTCATAGCCGTTGAGGGTCTTGGGGACTTCGATGACGCGGCGGTACCAGACGGCGTCCTGGGGGGCTTTGGCGCGGGGCTTTTGCAGGGGCCAGGCGGAGTCGTCGAGGGAGGGGGATTCTCCGTGGGGGATGTCGCCTGCGTGGAAACGCCACTCGCCGACGGGGAGAGAGTTGAGCATCTCGATGGTGTGGAGCTTTGCGATCGCGGCGGGGGAGAGGTTTTTCTGCTCGCGGATGGGAGTGAAGGACTGGGCTAAAGCGATTGAGCAGGTCAGCGCTAACGCGAGGGGGAGATGTCTTGGATGCATGGGGGCAAGGGTAGCAAATTTGGAGACGTTCGAGAAAGTCGACCGCGGATATTCGCGGATGAACGCGGATAAAGGCGTAAGGGTGATAAGGAGGATGAAAGGCGAAAAGAGTTGATGGATCGCGCTTCGTGCGATATCCCACTCAAGGTGGCTGACTTGCTGATGGGGACGCTGTTAGTCTTTCGTGCATGACGAAAATGCAGGTACGTGCGACGGGCATTTTGGGGTTGGTGTGTGCGGTTTCGGTTATGCCGCTGGTGGCGCAGAACTCTTTGCCGACGTCCACTGCGAGTGGCATTGATGCGGCGGCGGCAGATGTGCTGAAGACGACGGGAGTTCCAAGCGCTTCGGTTGCGGTGGTGAAGGGTGGGAAGGTTGCGTACGTGAAGGCGTATGGGATGGCTAGGCTGGATCCGGCGATGGCGGCTGAGCCGGGGATGCGGTATTCGATTGGGTCGGTCAGCAAGCAGTTTACGGCGGCGGTGATTTTGCTGCTGGCGCAGGATGGCAAGTTGAAGCTGGACGATCCGGTGGGGAAGTATCTGCCGGGGCTGACGCGGGCAAATGAGGTGACGATCCGGCAGGTGCTGTCGATGACGTCGGGGTATCAGGACTTCTGGCCAGAGGACTATGTGATGACGTCGATGATGAAGTCGACGAATCCGCAACAGATTCTGGATGTGTGGGCGAAGAAACCGCTGGACTTCGAGCCGGGTACCGAGTGGCAGTACTCGAACACGAACTATGTGGTTGCTGGGCGGATTGCGGAGATTGCAGGAGGCAAGCCGCTGATCGATCAGTTGCAGGAGCGGATCTTCTGGCCGTTGAAGATGACGGGGGTGTTCAATTCGGACGCGAGCCGGCTGCCTGCGAACGATCCTACGGGCTACTATCAGCATGCGCTGGGGCCACTGCGGCCTTCGCCAAAGGAAGGGCAGGGGTGGATGTTTGCCGCGGGGGAGTTGGCGATGCCGGCGAGCGATCTTGCGCTGTGGAACATCAGCATGATGAACCGGACGTTGCTGGCGCCGGCTTCGTATGACGCGATGTTTACCGAGGTGAAGCTGAAGGACGGTAAAGGCACAGGGTATGGGCTGGGCGTAGAGGTGGGAGTTCGGAACGGGCACCGATTTATTGAACATAGCGGCGAGGTGTCGGGGTTTGTGTCGGAGAATATTGTGTTTCCAGACGACAAAGCAGCAGTCACGGTGCTGACGAACGAGGATGCCTCGAGTGCGGCGGGAGCTCTGGGGCGGAAGATTGCGCCGCTGGTGCTTGGCGGGGCTTCGGGTACGTCGGGTGCGAACGCGGAAGAAGCGGCGGCGGCGGAGAAGCGGGCGCGGGATATTTTTGCGGGCTTACAGGACGGGAAGCTCGACCGCACGCAGTTGACGGCCTTTTGCGATGCGTACTTTACGCAGGAGGCAGTGGACGATTTTGCCTCGAGCCTGGGGCCGCTCGGGACGCCGACCAGCTTCAAGCAGACATCTGTGGGCAAACGTGGGGGGATGACGTTCCGGGCTTTCAGCGTCGGGTTTCCCAGCAGGCAGGTGAGGGTGACGGTGTACGAGATGCCGGATGGCAAGTTGGAGCAGTACCTGGTGATGCCATCCGGCAGTTAGTGCTGTGGTTCGATGGGGCCGGTTTGCGTTGAGTGCTGCGGCGCAATGAAGGATAATGATTCGTGGTAAAGAGGCGCCTGATTCTGCCGGCTTGCCCTTTCGTGGGTCCCCTGTTTCATTTTCCCTGGCTGTGTTTCTTCTTCTTCCTTGGTTCCATAACACCGGAAGGATTCGGACAATGAACCTGTGGACAGAATATGAAGGACGGACGATAAATGGGGTCTACCCCCTGACAAAGCTGATTCGGCCAGAGGGCCGGAGCGCTTTTTTCTCCACGTCGAATGGGACGGGTGTGCCGACGGTCATACGGCTGATCGAATCGCACTTCGACGGCGATGAGATTTTGACCAGGTGGCGCGGGGTGGCGGCGCTGAATCATCCGAATCTGGTGAAGCTGAAAAGCTTTGGGCATGTGGTGGTAGATGAGACGTCACTGGTGTATGCGGTGATGGAGCCGGTTGAAGCCAACCTTAGCGAGATACTACAGGAACGCCGATTGACGGAGTTTGAGACGAGGCAGATTGCGACGAGTCTGCTGGCGGCGATTGAGGCGTTGCATTCGTCCGGGTTTGTTCACGAGCATGTGATGCCGGAGAATGTGCTTGCAGTGGGCGAGGTGATCAAACTGCGGAGCGATTGCATCCGGGAGACGCTTGAGGGCGAGGAAGGGGTTGCGCTGAAGCGGAAGGATGTGCGCGACTATGCCACGGTGCTGCTGCAGGCTCTGACCCAGCAGAGGACACTGGGAGATGGGTCGCGCGCGTTGCCTGCTCCGTTTGAGCAGATTGTACGAAAGGGAATCAAAGGGGAGTGGGGGCTGAAGGAGATCGGTACCGCATTGAAGACGCCTTCGGTTGCGCAGGCGATTGCCCGTGCGGGGGTGACGCCAGATGCGCCGAAGATTGAGATGCCGAGTGTGGAACCTGCTGCTGCTGTCACGTCGGGAGTAGCGGTGACTGTCGATCCGCCTCTTGGCGCTCCGCCTTCTGTTGCGAGGCGGATTCGGGTTGCTGTCGACGAGGAGCCGCGAAGGATCGGGCCGCGTGGGATCGCTTATGGTGTGGGCACGCTTTTGATTTTGTTGTTGGGATGGTATTTCGTGCATAGCCGGTCTTCCGGTTCCTCGGGCTCGAGCGGTGCGGCGCAGGAGACGCCTGCTACAACTCCCGCTGCGGCGGCGCAGGAGAGTGCGCCTGTTGCTGCGAAGAACTCGGCTGCGACGGCTGTTGGTTCGCATCTTGCGCCGAGTGCTCCCGCAGCGACCAGGAATATCCCCGCCGCCGCAGGACAGAGTGTGACGGGTGATAGTCGGGGTCGTTGGCGGGTGATTGCTTTTACCTATAGTCGCGAGGATCAGGCGCAACAGAAAGCTAAGGAGATTGCGCAGAGTCATCCGGATTTGAATCCTACGGTCTTCCAGCCGAACGGGCGCGGGCCATTTCTTGTGACTCTCGGTGGCCCTATGACCAGGGAGGATGCGTTTGCGTTTTCGGGTAAAGCGAAACGTGAGGGGATGCCGAAAGATATTTACGCGCAGAACTATCGGAGAAGCGAGAATTAGGTGAGCATGAGAAGGCGCCCATGTCTCTGATCTGAGACATGGGCGCTTTTTATGTCAGCTCGATGCGTGGGTTAGGAGATTATTTCTTCTCTGTCTGGGCTAGGAAGTCGATGAGGTATTGCTTCCAAACGTTGGCGACGGTGTGGGTGCCGTGGCCTCGAGTGGCATCGGAGATTGGGATGAGGATGAACTTGGCATGGGGCATCTGCGTGACGAGTTTTTCCGGGATGCCTAGCTCGGGTGGGTTGATGAAGTCGTCGGCGGAGTTGATCCAGAGGACCGGGGCGGTGATGGTGGAGAGCTTGGGCGCGGGATTGTAGTTTCGCGAGGCGTTGACGTAGTAGAGGAAGTCGTTGGCGTCGGTGTGGGCGATGTCAGCGGCGATAATCTTGTCGACGTAGGCTTCGACCTGGGCGCGGGTTGGGTAGTTCTTCTGGAGCTGGAGGGGAGCGCCGCCGGCGATGACCAAGAGATCGCTCGCGCCGCGCAGGCCTTCGGTGGGTGGGGTGGTGTAGTCACCGTTCTTCCAGGCGGGATCGTTTTTGATGTCCTGCATGGCCATGTACCGCCACATGCGGTTTCGGCCGGCGAGCTCGATGGGTTGACAGGCGAAGGGGGCGAGGGCATCCATGAACTGCGGGTAGGTTTCGCCCCAGACGAAGGACTGCATGCAGCCCATCGAGGTTCCGAGGATGAGGCGGAGGTGGTCGACGTGGAGGCCTTCGAGGAGCATTGTGTGCTGGGAGGCGACCATGTCGTCGTAGTCGTATTGAGGGAACTTCATGCGGAGGCCGTCGGAGGGTTTAGAGGACTGGCCATGGCCGATGTCGTCGGGGAGGATGAGGAAATATTTTGTGATGTCGAAGGGCTGGCCGGGGCCGAAGAGGACGTCGGAGAAGATGGGATTCATCAGCGAGTGGGCGTTGCCGCCGGTGCCGTGGAGGAGGAGGATGGCGTTGTCGGTGTGGCCGGCCGCGTCACGGTGGGGCTTGCCGAGTGTGATGTAGTGGAGGTGGAGTTTCTCGATCGTCTCGCCGTCATTGAAATGGAAGTTGGCGATGTCGAAGGCGCCGTCCTGGGTGGGCCATTTGCTGGGAGTGGTTTGCGCGTTGGCGGCTGCGGTTGCGGTCGCGAGGAGCGCGAGGAGGATGATGCGGCTAATCATTGTGAAGGTGTCTCCATGAGGCGGTAGATGAGATGGTGAATGCGAGACGTACTGGCCCGGCGAAAAGTTTTAGTCCTTCATGTTTTCCTGGGCTCTGATGAAGGCGTAGTTGCTGATATGCACCCACCCGCGGAAGGGTTGATTGACGTCTGCGATCGCGAGCAGCACTAGCGTGATAAGAAGCGTGAAGGAGAATACCTGGAGCGCGTGGAGGCGCGCATTTGCCGAGCCGAACATGGAAGCTGAGGCGATGGTTAGAAATCCTCCGATGAGAAGGACGGCCCAAAAGATCGCGGGCAGCCGGTACATGCTTTGCAGCAGACGCGTACGGCGGTGTTCGGTGAGCGAGCTGAGTTCCGAGAGCGCATGGTCTTCGGCGACGATCTCGGACGGCGTTGCCAGTTTGACGGACATCAACGTCTTCCACATGGCTTGATTGATCTCGTGGCTTTCTTCCGGAACCTGGTCACGTGCCATCTCGGGCCAGTCCTGATTGATAACGGTGTCGGCGTAGGAGCGAGCCTGGAGTTGGAGCTGTACGCGCTGTCTTTCGGGGAGTCCCTCGGCAAGACGGTAGACGTTTCTAAGAGCGCTGGCCTCGAGGTCCACGTTGAGATTGGCGGAGACGAAGTCCGTCCACACCGTGTAGAGCATGAAGCCGAGAATGACCGCGTAGGTGGTGCCGATGATGTTGAGCTGCCATCCGATCAGATCGTTGTGTATCTGACGCTGTTCCCGGGGCCAGATGCGGTTCAGCACGGCCATAAAGAGCATAGAGGCAGCGATGGTGAGGGCGAGGACGAGGATGTTCAGGGTGAGACCCAGCATGGGCGTGATGTTCTCCGGACGAGTTCCAAGCTTATCGAATTCTCGCCGGAGTGGTCTGATTTTGAAAAAGCGCCGCCTTCAGTGGAGAGGCGCTTTGATTTCGTGATGCGAATCTATTCGGTGGAGTCTTGGCCGGTTTTCTCGGCAGGGGCCTTCTCAGGTGTGGTGAGGGATTTGGTGATGTCGTCGAGGTAGTCTGGAGTGCCGTCTACGCGGACGAGCGATGGGAAGCGTTCGCCGTCGTGGTAGTCGAGATCGGCGGTGGTGACGAAGGTGTCGCCCTGGAGGATGAGGTGGATGGGTTCGGTCTTGCCCTTGGCTTCTTTGATGGCGGTGCGTAGAGCGTCGCCGGAGAAGATGTTGCCGTTGACGGAGATGATCTTCTGACCGGGGAAGAGCTTTGCTTTATCGGCGGGGCCGTTCCAACGGACGTCGGAGACTTCGCCTTCTCTGTTGAGGCGGAGGCCGATGGAATACCAGACGTCGATGCCGCCGCCGCGACGGCCGCCGGTGGAGGCGATGGTGCGTGCGGATTTGGTGGGCTTGTCGGTGAAGACGAGCTTGTAGCCGCCCTGCTCGATGCCGGCGAGGTCGGCGTGCGGGGTGATGGCGTCGATGCGGCCGCGCATGAAAGTGGCCCAGTCGTATTTGGCGACCTGGTTGAGGTCGGCGATGAGCTCGTCGCGGTTGTAGGTGACGATGAGCGGGCCGGTGTTGCCGCCTTTGGCGAGGAAGATGTGGAGGAAGTCGGTGAGGGATTTTTTGTTGTCGGTGAGCTTGCGGATGAGGGTGTCGGCGTCGAGCCAGAAGAGCTCGCCCTCCTGGTAGTAGTCCTGTCCGCGCTTCCAGTTGGACCATGCGGGGTTGCCGCCGCGGAGAATGCTGGCAGCGATTGCGGTGTCTTCTGTAGACCGCCACTCGCGGCCGGGTTTGTAGTCGAGGTTTGCGGCGGAGGCGGCGAGCATGTCACGGTACTGCTCCTGCGACTTGAGGCCGGAGCGGGCGGCGAGGACGTTGCCGAGATATTGGGTCATGCCCTCGTAGACCCAGAGGAGAGAACCTTCCTGCATCTTGGCGAAGTCGTCCTGATAGAGGTTGAAGGGGCGGCGGTATTTGCCGTTCCAGGAGTGGGTGAACTCGTGGGAGAGGAGGTCGGATTCGGCAAGCTGGTGTGCTGCGTCGGAGAAGCCTTTTTCGCCTACGCCGTTGTCAGAGGACTGGCCGTGCTCGAGGCCTTCGCCGCCGGCTACGTCGGAGAGGGTGAGGAGGAAGTGGTAGACGTTGTAGTGGCGCGAGGCGTAGGCGGCTCCGGTTTCGCGGACTAGGTTGCTGAGTTCGGTGAGGAGCGCGGGGCGGAGCTGAGAGTCTTCGGGGGAGTCAGCGACTACATCGATGTAGTGTTTGGGTGTGACCTCAGGGGCGAGGGGGAACTCGTGGAAGTACTCGCCGGTGATGACGGGGGAGTCTTCAAGCTGCTCGACGTTGGTGGCGGCGAAGTGAGTGAGCCCGCCCTTGGGGTGTTGCGGGTCTACATTCAGAGAACCGGGGCCGTCAGTTGGGGTGAGAGCGGTGCCGATGCCCCAGCCTTCGGGGACTTTAACGGAGGGTTGGATTGGGATTTCTTTGACCGGAGTGTTGGCTGGGTAGAGGAGGAGTTTTTCCCATTCGAGGACGGCGAGCTTCTGGCTAAGGCGCGAGGTGACGATGCAGTCGAGGTGGGCGTGGAGGGTGGTCACGCCCGTGGGGACGGTTAAGTGGAACTGGTAGAGGTCTTCATCGTCGCGGCGCCAGGGAAGAACCTTGCCGTTGGCGGTGAAGACGACGCCGGTGATCTGGTCGACAGGGCCGGTGGGACGATGGTTGCCGGGAATCCACTTGGGAGTGGTGAGCGAGACGGGGCCGGGTTTGACGGGGATGTCGACTTCGGCGTGATAGATCTTGCGAGGGGCTTCGGACAGGTCCGCGGTGATCTGGATCGGGGTCTTCTGCGCTTGCGTGAGATTGGGGAAGCAGAGGGTGAGTAGGGTTAAAGGCAGTAGGGCGTGGCGGACGATCATCAACGGGGAATTTCCTCTCGAAGTGAGGTTGGATCTTGGATATGAGGGGTAGACGAAGTGGAAGGGGCTAGGGACGCAGCCTAATCTGATGCGGGCTGCGTCCGCTTGGCGTGGTTGGTCAGGATTTGAGGGCAGACTCGATGGCGGCGATGACAGTGGGGTCGTCGGGAACGATTTCGGGGGAGAAACGGGCGGCTACGTTGCCGTTGCGGTCGATGAGGAACTTTTCGAAGTTCCAGAGGATGCCGGGCTCGGGGTTAGTTGTGGCGCCGTTGTGCTTGTCCTTGAGGAAGCCGTTGAGTCGCTCACGGAAGCTGTCGCGGTTGATGCCGTCTGCTTCGGGTTGCGCAGCGATGAGGGTTTGATAGAGGGGGTGTGTGTTGGGGCCGGTGACGGCGATCTTGGAGAACATGGGGAAGTCGACACCGAAGGTCGAGCGGCAGAAGGTCTGGATGTCGTCGTTGGAACCGGGCTCCTGGGCGCCGAAGTCGTTGGCGGGGAAGCCGCAGACGACGAAGCCGGAGTTCTTGAAGCGGGAGTATATCTTTTCAAGGGCATCGTACTGGGGAGTCAGGCCGCATTTAGAGGCGACGTTGACGAGAAGGAGGACTTTGCCGCGGTAGTCGGCGAGGGAGGTAGTTTCACCGGTGATTTTGTTGACCGGAATGTCGTAGACGGGAGCAGTGGACATGGTTTCTCCTGATTCTTGTTTTCCATTAATTATAGGCGGGGCTGTGGGATGGGAATCTTACGAGGACTTTGTTCAGTAGCAAGGATTCGCCCGAAACCTTATGGAATCTTCATAGCCGTTTATCGAGGAGGCGCAGTTTATTTTCTGCCGCCGGGTAGATTGGTTGACAGAGGCGGTACGATCTAAATCGTATGTCCTTAACAGATTCGATTCTTGGAAGACCTCTAGCTACAAGCGAAGAGCGTGCCGAGCATATTGGCGTCGCGGCCGGAATACCGATTTTCGGCCTGGATGGGCTGACGAGCGCGGCGTACGGGCCAGAGGCTGCGATGACGGTGTTGATCCCTCTGGGGATCGCTGGAGTGGAGTACGGCTGGCGGATTATCGCGGCGATCCTCTGTCTGCTGACAATTGTGTATTTCAGCTATCGGCAGACGATTGCGGCGTATCCGGGAGGCGGCGGAAGCTACACGGTCGCTACAGAGAACCTGGGTGAGAAGCCGGGGTTGCTTGCAGCGGCGGCGCTGATGATTGACTACATTCTGACCGCAGCGGTGGGAATCTCGGCGGGAGTGACGGCGCTGACCTCGTCGGTGCAGGGAACGCGGTATGCGGCGTTGCAAAATCACACTTTGCTGATATGCCTGGTGATTCTTGCGCTTCTGGCAATCGTGAATCTGCGTGGGGTCAAGGACACGGGAACGGCGTTTATTTTGCCGACGTTTCTGTTTGTCGGGACGCTGTTGACGTTGATTGCAGTTGGCATGTGGAAGACGGTGCTGACGGGCGGGCATCCGATTTCAGTGGCTCCGGTTCCTCCGCCGCTGCCGGCGACGGTGGGAGCGCTCGGCACGTGGATGCTGTTGAAGGCGTTTGCGAGCGGATGCGCGGCGATGACCGGCGTCGAGGCGGTATCGAATGGAGTGATGGCGTTCGGCGAGCCGCGAGTAAAGCGGGCACAGCGGACGCTCACGGTGATCATCGGGATACTAATGGTGTTGCTGTTCGGGATTGCGTATCTGGCGAAGGCGTATCGGGTGATGCCGATGGAGCCTGATATCACTGGCTATCAGAGTCTGCTCAGCTTGCTGGTCACCGTAGTGTTCGGACGTGGCTGGTTCTATTACCTGACGATGGGGAGCGTACTGCTGGCGCTGGCGTTGAGCGCAAACACAGCATTTGCGGATTTTCCGCGACTGACGCGTGCGATCGCGACGCATGATTATCTGCCGCATGTGTTTATTCTGCGCGGGCGGCGACTGCTTTATTCGCATGGAATCTATGCGCTGACCGGATTTACGGCGGTGATCCTGATCCTGTTCGGCGGCGTGACGGACCGTTTGATTCCGCTGTATGCGATTGGGGCGTTTCTTGCATTTACGCTGTCGCAGTCGGGGATGGTGGTGCACTGGTTGAAGATGGAGAAGCATCCGGGCCGGTTGTGGCATGCGTTCGTGAATGGCGTTGGCGCGGTAGCTACGGGGCTGACATCGATTGTGGTGTTGGTTGCGAAGTTTAGAGCAGGGGCGTGGGTCACGGCGCTGCTGGTGCCTTCGCTGATAGGGATCATGTGGGTGGTGAAGCGACATTACTCGCGCGTGAAGCGGGAGATGTCGGATATGACGCCGTTGAACCTGGCGAATCTGGAGGAGCCAATCGTGGTGATTCCGATGGCGCGTTGGGACCGGATCTCTGAGAAGGCTATGCGGTTTGGGCTGCTGCTGTCGAAGGAGATCAAGGTGGTGCACGTCCACTCGGATGACGAGGAGGGCAGCCTGGATGAGTTGTGGAATAAGTTTATTGAGGAGCCGATCAAGCGGGAGGGTCTGCAACTGCCGGAGCTGGTGACGATTCCGTCTAGTTACCGGTTTATTATCAATCCTTTGATGGATTACATTCTGGAGCTTGAACAGAAGAACCCGGGGCGGAAGGTGGCGGTGCTGCTGCCGGAGCTGGTGGTGCGGCACTGGTGGGAGAACGCGCTGCACAATCAGCGGGTTCAGTTGCTGAAGCTGTTGCTGCTGTTGAAGGGGAATCAGCGGATTGTGGTGGTTAATATTCCCTGGTATTTGTGAGCGTGGCGGGATAGGCGTAAATACAGGGGGTTCGTTGGAAATTTGGTGATTTTCTGATGGTAATTTTGTGGTGAAGTTGTGGTCGGATGATGGTAAGAACGTGGTTGTTGGAGGCCGCTTTTCGGCGGTCGAAAATTTTCCTCGTTTTTGAAATTTATTTTTTGTCCGATTCTCAAAGTGGGCTTATGCGGATTTGCCCTTGAGACGGACTTGAGAACGTGCGAAGTCAACAGCGAAATACAGGTCCTTCCCCATTCGACTGCGCTCAGGGTCAGGATCAACAACTAAAACACAACAAGTGCCTATTTAGACGGGCTGGGGCTCTTTGCGTTTGTAGGCAGGGGAGAGCTCGCGGAGGCGAGCTACGGCGGCGGGGATGATTTTGAGGGCTTCGTCGATCTCTTCCTGGGTGGTGAGGCGGGAGAGGGAGAAGCGGACGCTGGCTCGGGCGCGGGCGGGGGGGAGGCCCATGGCGGTGAGGACGTGGGAGGGTTCGGCTGCGCCGGATTGGCAGGCGGAGCCTCCGCTGGCGGAGATGCCCTTCAGGTCGAGGGCGATGACGAGGGCTTCGGCTTCGAGGTGATTGAAGTAGAGGTTGCTGGTGTTGGAGACGCGGGGTGCTCCGGCTCCGTTGACTCCGGTGTCGTCGATCTGGGCGAGGATGCCTTGTTCGAAGCGGTCTCTTAGGCCAGTGAGTTGGGTGGGGGT
Organism: uncultured Acidobacteriaceae bacterium; assembly: GCA_963838555.1. GTDB lineage: Bacteria > Acidobacteriota > Terriglobia > Terriglobales > Acidobacteriaceae > Edaphobacter. The sequence goes on from CAWIRK010000004.1 coordinate 338,449, forward strand.
GTTGGCTGAGCCGACATGGGCGGGAGCGGTCGCGCTTGCTTCACCCCCTCGAGCAAAAGCGCTCGACGGGGACCCCGATGCGCGCGATGCCCACACATCAGAATCGATGTATGGGGCACCCGGATTTGTGACTCCAGCGAAATGAGGGGGTGCTCCGCCCGGATTTGTGACTCCAGCGGAATGAGGGGGTGCTCCGCCCGGATTTGTGGAAGTTTCGGCGGCCAGCCAGGCGTGGGCTAGTTCGGCGGCTTTGCCGAGGCCTGCGATGGCGGCTACGTTTTCGGTTCCGGCGCGGCGCTGACGCTCGTGGGTGCCGCCGTGCATCATGGGGGCGAGGCGGACGTTGCGGCGGACGAAGAGGACTCCGATGCCTTTGGGCGCGTACATCTTGTGGCCGGAGAAGGTGAGGAGGTCTATGTTCTTGAGGGGGCCATCGGCGGAGAGGTCGAGAGGGAGCTTGCCGGTGACCTGAACGGCGTCGGTGTGGAAGAGGGCTCCGGCTTCGTGGGCGATGGCGGCTAGTTCAGGGATGGGTTGGATGACGCCGGTCTCGTTGTTGGCGTACATGATGGAGACGAGCTTGGTGTGGGGCCGGAGGGCGGCCTTTAGCGCGGCGGGTTCGATCAGGCCTTCGGGAGTGGAGGGGAGGAAGGTGACCTCGACATTATTTTTTGCGAGGGCTTCGGCGGCGTGAAGGACGGCGTGGTGTTCGATAGTGGTGGTGATGAGGTGGGCGGGTTCGCCGTGGGTGGATTCGGGGGAGAGGACGCCGAAGAGGGCGAGGTTGTCGCTCTCGGTGCCGCCGGAGGTAAAGACGATCTCGGAGTTGAGGCAGTGGAGGAAGCGGGCGACGGCGGTGCGGGCTTGTTCGACTGCTCCTCGGGCCTGCTGGCCCTGCTGGTGGATGGAGCTGGCGTTGCCGTAGTGCTCCATCCAGAAGGGGCGCATGGCTTCGAAGACTTCGGGTAGGAGAGGGGTGGTCGCGTTCGCGTCCATGTAGATCCGGCGCATGGTTCTATTTTACAGGGAGGGCAAAAAAGCATACCCCAGGGGCTAATGCCCTTTGCTGTGGGAAGGGCGGAGAGGGCCAAGCCTAAAGGCTTGGCGTACCTAGAAGCAACGGAACAGCGTTTGGTTAGAAATCCTCTCGAAGGTGGGACCGCAGGTTTGGTGTGACTAGTCGTCTTTGTCGTGAAGGAGATGATTTGGGATTGTGTCGAGGCGGTCGAGATAATTGGTGTGGACGTGTGGATAGTCTTCGTAGTGTTTGCGGTTTGGATTATTTCCGATGTAAATGAATTGGTTTTTGAAGTCGTCTTTATTTCTGATGCGATGTTCATGATAGCCGCTGTGCCAGATTTCTCCGGAAGTTTGTTGGCGTGCAGCGAAGGAATATCCGCCCTTGATGTATTGAACGCATTTTGCTGTTGATTCGTTTATTGCGGGCGTGATTAGGACGTGGATGTGGTCGGGCATAACGACGAAACCATGTAGTGCGAAGCGCTTTTTGTCCCGTTGTTAGGAGTGCGCGAATTTAGATACGAGCTGAAGCTCGTACCCTTCAACGCAAGGTTTTTTAGGCTGTCGCCGGGAGTGAAGTGACTTGGGATTGGGGCTTCCTGCGCAGGATAGCGGCGGAGATCAGTGTGATCACGAGGCCAACCGGGAAGGGTTCTATGAAGGTGTAGAGGGCGTTGACGAAGGGGTTCTCATAGAGTTGCTGTCCGTGGCGGATGGCGGCGACTTTGGCCTGGATGGCTTCGGGGGTGCCGGGTGCGGATTGAACCTTCTGGATCTGGTGAGCGAAGTAGCTGTCCATGAAACCGTGGAGGAAGTTGAAGTAGATGATCTCCCAGGTGACGACGTAGAAGAGGCAGGAGATGAGGGTGATGCCAAGGCCGATGGTGAAGGCGCGGCCGAAGGTGATGGCGCCGTTGGCTAGATTGTCCCGGTAGGAGCGGATGCCGAAAAAGACAAGGAGGAAGGAGAGGACGATGGCGGTGTAGCCAAGGTAATAGCCTTTGTTGCTGTGGTTGAGGTCGCGGAGGAAGGGGATCGTGGCGCACATCATGACGGAGGACAGAACGCCGGAGATGAGGCCGAAGGTGAGGATGGTCTTCTTCAATGTGAGGCTCCTGTGGAGGTGGACTTGAAGACACTTTGCGGGTCGGAGGCGGTGTTTGTCGTCATGCTTTTGGGTGATTTTGAGGCTAGGTGGGGGAAATCATGCTTTGGGATGAGGGTTTAGGGCAGTTTACTGTCACTGCGCCCACTCCGACGGTGTGCGAGTGTCGTTTTGTGGAAAAACGTGTTGCGGGTCAGTTTGATGGGAACGAGTCAACTCGCCGAAAAACCCGACTTTTCAGGAGCGAAGCTAATAAGGCGACAGATACAGCAGGTAGCTTAGCTCCGTGAGGCGCCGAAGTGGGTTCGGCGCCGACGCCACAGCCCGCGCAGAACCTATGATTCAAAACCCCGTATGTAGGGAGTATTCGGCGGCCGCGGCCCCGTCTCAAACATCGGTCCGTGTGTCGAGCGATACTTCATGTTCATGTACGGCGTCTCGATGCGGCGTCCGACGGCAGAGTAACGGCCGTTCTCCCAGTTTGAGTCCATGTAGTGGTTCGTAATCCCGGTTGACAGAAGCAGCCGCTCCGCATTGAACGGTTCTTTTCCGGTCAGCATCATCTCGATGATCCAGTGCGCGAAGGCGTTCGTAGCGTGGTACTGCGAGATGGGGCCAGGGCAAGTCAAGCATGGAGATGATCGTCGGGTCTTTCTGCCCTTCGATTTCGCCGGCGTAGGTCCAGCCCACACCCGCGCCCGAAATTACCGCCGCTTTGGTCCCATCGTTGTACTCCACGATGCAGACGTTTGGTCGCGCGCTCTCCTGAAAGTGTCCCGGCTTCAGGTCAAAATTCTTCCGCACTGCTTCAAGCAGATTGCTGGCCCAGGGATTGCTGTTCGACCCACTTCCATGTTTCAGGCCCGCGAATGGACTGCACCGACTTGACGCCTGTCTCACCGCCCTTGCGGCGATCGACAAAGGACTGAAGCACGTCGATGCAATGGAAGATGGCTCCCTCATCCGGCGCGGCTCCAACCACGATCGAGTTCTTAATCGGCGTATCGATAGCGAGTTCTATCTCGGGCTTGCGGAAGTAGAGCGGTATGGAAGAACCCCCGGTCAGGGGAAAGTTCAGTTCACGGGATTTGTCGAACATCCACTTGGCGTCGTCCCAGTTGTAGGAGAGGTGCTTGTCGTTGAACACGGGCACCGAGCGTTTGCTCTGCTCGAAGACCCGCATGACCTGCTGGTAGATCCACCAGCGCGGCAAGAGCCAGTGCCCCTTGAGATCGGTTGGATAATTCCCATGTTCGCAGACGATGACAACACCATCCACCGCAAGTTCCTTGCCGCCAAGCGTGACGGCCTCGCCTACTGTTTTAAAGATCGGAATGTTTTTCGCTTTGCATACTTTCTGAGCCAGCAGGCTCGTATCGAACTGATGGATGTAAACGGACACCACGTCCACCCGCGAAGGAGTGTGGGCGCCCTTCCACCAATAACCGTCGATCAGCTTGTTTACGATCCAGTCCGCATGTGAAGTCGGGAGACCCCAATAGCTGACGAGACAGGCGATACGAGGCCGTTTTTGCGCAGTCTGCGCAACAGCATCGGGTACGATACCGGTCAAAGCCGTACGGCCATACCGGCCATACCGGTTATTCCCAGCATTTCACGCCGGGTGAAGAGAGAGTTCGACTCCATAGTTTCGGTGATTGGGGATGAATCTGCCGCCCTGGCTGCAATTTCGATTTGTTTCTTTTTCACGATGGTTATTTGATCCTGTTCGATCATAGGTTTATTTTCTTACAACAAATGCAGCAACTTGCTCTCTACATCTGGTCGGTGTTCTTGTTCCGGGCTCGAAGCTGAACCACTACCGAAAGACGGCCAGAGTACCTGAAGCCTCGGCTAAAACCAACAGCGAAACTGCTCTAGGGGAGGAGGCCTAGTTGTTTGCCTAGCTGGACGGCCTGGGTGCGGCGGCGGGCGCCGAGCTTGTCGAAGGCCCGGCTGCAGTGGGTTTTGACGGTGTTCTCGCTGACGAAGAGGCGGTCGGCGATTTCGCGGTTGCTGAGCCCCTGAGCGATGAGGGTGAGGATTTCGAGCTCGCGGGGGGTGATGCCGAGGGCGTCGAGCTGGGGTTGGTTGAGGGTGAAGGTGGCCGGCGCGGCTGGTTCGTCTGGCGCGGGCAGGGGGACGAGGACTTCGCGGAGGACGATTTTCTCTCGGGGTTTGGTGAGCTTGATGCCGAGCCAGATGCCGAAGATGACGAAGATGATGGCGACGATGGCGCCATAGATTTCGAGGGAGTGTTCGATGACGAGGAACTGGTACTCGGACCAGCGAAGGATGGCGATGAGGACGCCGCCGACGAGGCCGAGGATGAGGATGTGACGCTTCATGGGTGTTGGGTGGAGTTTACTGCGGTGGCCGATGCCAGGGCTAAGCCCCTTTTATGGAAAGGCCGGAGAGAGCCAAGCTTGAAGGCTTGGCGTACCTGGATGTGAGGTTAAAAGCAGATTCCTTCGCTACGCTGCGGAATGACAAACAACTGAAGAGGCAACGGCAATGAGAAAAACAAAGACAAAGCAACGACAAAAAGCAGATCCTCCGCCTTCGGCGAAGGATGACAACTAAAAGGCAAAGGCAAAGGCAAAGGCAAAGGCAAAGGCAAAGGCAACGGCAAAGGCAACGGCAAGGGCAAAAGGAGACGTGGTGCGCGTCTCTTTTGGTTGTGGTGAAGGGTATTTATTTCAAGACGGTGGGGGTTGATGGGCCGTAGAGTAGGCCGTTGAAGAGGAATTTGAAGGTGGCGTGGGGTTGACCGCGGAAGGTAATTTCGGGGCCGTAGAGGAGGACTTTTCCTTTGCCGATTTTTGCCTGGGCTACGGCGATGGAGTTGTTGAGGTAGGTCTGGCCCCAGGCCCAGCCGCTGTCGAGGAGGTTGCCGTCGGCGTACCAGGCGATGGTTTGGACGCCGCGCAGGTTTGCGTCGGGTGTGGCGTGGAAGGCGGGGCTGTGGTCGAAGAAGACGTCGACCTTGGCGGGCATGCCGTAGGCGACGGGATTGGTGGTGTCGACCTGTGTGCGGATGAGAGAGCCGGGTATGTAGAAGCGCTCGGGGGAGACGGGCTGGTCTTTGCCTTTGACGATTTCGGTGAGGGCGTTTTCGAGTGGCAGATTGAAGTAGCGGGAGATGCCGGTGGAGCTTCCGATGGCGAGGAGAGTGCCGCCGTCTGCGACGAATTTTTGAAGCTGTGGGATTGTTTTTTCTGCCGTGATGGTGCCTAGCCAGGGGCGGAACTCAGCGGGGATCTGTTCAGGTTTTGGCTGGCGGCCGACGCGGCCTTCCTGCTGGCCTTCGCGTGGTGCTGAGATGGCTCCGTCGCTGAAGAGGATGTCGTCGAATTTTTGATGGAGGTCGCCGGCGTCGAGGGTTTGCGGATAGACGACGGTGAAGGGGAATTCGAATTGTTCGAGGAGCCAGCGAATCCAGCCGGAGGGCATCAGGCCGCCGTATTGGTCGTAGAGGGCGATGCGTTCGGCGTGGAGTTGCAGGGCTTCGCCGGTTGGTTTTTTTGCGACGGCGAGGGCGTTGATGCCGAGTTGTTGGGTTGCGGTTTCGAGGAGTTTTTGGGTTTCGGTGGAGTAGGGGAGCCAGAGGGCGCCGGTTGCGAGTTCTTTGTTGTCGACGATTGTTTTTGCGGTTAGCCAGTAGACGGGCTGGTTGGCTTTGAGGAGGCGGTTGGTCAGGGTGTAGGCGTCGTTGTACGCGTGGCTGACGAGATAGCCGGCAGGTTTGGCTGGGCCGGTGATGGTGCCGGGGACTGGCTTGGCGAGCTCCGTTGTGATTTTGGTGAAGGGGCCGGTGAAGGGTTCGAATTCGCGATCGAACTGGACTCCCATCTGGAAGGCTAGTGTCCAGCCGGTGGCGTCGTAGGGGCGGTTGGGTGGGCCGCCGGGGTAGGCGAAGTCGTTGGGGTGATCCTGCGGTTCGAACATGTCGAGGATGTGGGGGCGGTAGGCTTGCGCGCAGAGGATGATGTAGGAGTTTTTGGGGTAGTGCTTGGCGGCTACTTCGAAGTCGGCGGTGGCTTGCTGGATTTCTACGCCGCTCTTCATGAGGGCGTTGATGAATTTGGTTGCGGTGGGGAAGTCGGGCTGGTCGGCGGAGAGAATGTAGCCGCGCGGGTCGCGCATGGCCGGATCGTGGAGGACTTTCTTGTAAAGGTTTGTCGGCGCGGTGCGTGCGTTGTCGAAGGATGGGCCTGCGGGGCGCTCGTCCGATTTGGTCTTTGCGGCTTCGGCTTCGAGAGCTTCGATGCGCTTGGGGGTGACGGTCCAGGAGTCTTCGTTGCCGCGCTGGATGGAGTTCTTCGCCATGCGGTAGGTGTCGTAGAGGAGATGCTCGCGCTCGCGTGAGGCGTAGTCGAGGATGGCTCGGTTGTTTGTCTGTTCGTAGTCGATGGACTGGCGGTTGTGCCAAAGCTGCGGGGCGACGGGATAGGGAAGATCGTTGGAGGGGAGTTGGCGGGCGGGGACCAGGGCGAGTTGCATGGGGGTGGGGCTGCCGATGATCTCGGTGAGGATGCCGGTCATGTTGTGGAAGTAGGTGACGGTGCGGAGGCCGCCGTTGTACCAGGTGGAGTAGTTGGCGGTGCTGCGCATGCCGGAACCGGGCTTGTTCTCTTCGACTAGACGCTCGTGCATGGCGGTGCCGACGGCTTCAATCTTGAGGGGGATGAGCGGGTCGTAGTGATAGTTGAAGGGGTCGCGAAAGGGCGGCATGAAGATGACGGTGCCGAGGGGGCCGGTCTGATGGTGGTTGTACATGATCTGCGGGTACCAGTCGCGGAAGAGGATGCGGGAGATGTTGGTGGTCTCGGGCATGTTGTTCATGTAGAAGTCGCGGTTGTCGTCGTGGCCGATGTAGTGGTGCCAGAGGCGAGGCGTGCCGCCGGCGGGGCCTTCGGTGACGCGTTTTTCGGGAACGGGTTCGCGCATGTACCAGTTGGAGACGAGGTCCATGCCGTCGGGGTTGTCGAGGACGCAGAGGACGATGTCGTCGTGGAGGAAGCGGAGGGTTTCGGGATCGGTGAGGGCGTTGAGCTGGTAGACGGTCTCGACGAGTTGCTGAGCGCCGACGGTTTCGCTGGCGTGGAGGCCGCCGTCGATCCAGACGATAGCGCGGCCTTCTTCGGAGAGAGCGTGGGCTTCGGCGTCGGTCAGGTTTTCTGCGCGGGCTAGTTTGGCGGAGATCTCTTTGTAGTGGTCGAGCTTGGCGATGTTCTCGGGCGAGGAGATGATGGCCATGTACTGGCGGCGGTTTTCGGCTGTGGGGCCGATGTCGACCAGCTTCATGCGGTCGGATTCTTTGGCGAGGGTTTGCCAGTAGGAGGTGAGCTGGGCGTAGTTGGCGAGGTAGTAGTCGTCGCCGATGTTGAAGCCCAGGGCCTGCTTCGGAGTGGTGATTTTGCGTGGGGGTTCGGCGGTCTGGCTAAGGGCCGGAAGGATTGCGAACAGAGTCAATGTAGAGAGGGACAACGGCAGAGCGCGCAGTTTCATGGGGGCCGGAGAACTCCTTGAGGGGTGATTTGCCTGTTATATCAGGAGACGTGTGGAGGACTAAAGAGTTTGCGCCTACCTGCCTGACGGTTTTTGTGACGAATGAACAGTGGGCTTACGCCGGTGGAGGAATGAATCTGGTAGGCTTGTCGCGACTCTGTGGCCTTTCGCCGCGGCGATTCCGATGAATTGGAGAATAAAGATGATGAAGCAAATGGTTGTTGTGCTGGCGCTGGCAGCTTGTTGCGGGACGGGTGCGAGGGCGCAGACGGGCCAGACGGCCCCGAAGGTTCCTGCAGGGACGATCATTGAGCCCGGGAAGTCGTTGGATGGGCTGCTGAAGATTTATGAGGAAGAGATTGTAGGCGCGGCGAAAGCGATGCCGGCGGAGAAGTACAACTTTGCGCCGAGCCAGGCGATCTTTGCGCCTTCGCAGAAGGTGGATTTCGTGTCACCAAAGAGCGTGAACACGTTTGGGCAGACGGTGGCGCACATAGCTCAGGCGAACTACTACTTCTTCAGCACATTGGGCGGGGCGAAGCCGGATGTCGATATGAAGGCAATGGGAGATCTGACATCGAAAGAAGACGCAGTGAAGGCGTTGGAGGGCTCGTTTGCCTATGCTCACAAGCAGCTTGCCACCTTGACGGCGGCGAATGCGTTTGCCTCAGTGAAGGACGACCAGACGAAGACGAGCATGGCGGCGTTTGGCATCGCGCATATGTGCGACCACTACGGGCAGATGGTGGAGTATCTTCGGATGAACGGAATTGTTCCCCCTGCAAGCCAGAAGTAGACTCGTTCGAGTTCTGTGAAAGAGAGCGGTCCGCCGCTCTCTTTTTGTTTTGGGTTGGACAGGTGAACGGATAACAGTTCAGCGGAATAGATCGTCGATGGGGCTGTCTTCGGTGACTGGGGCAGGACGCAGAACGTAGGTGAGACCGATGGCTGCCGTGTCGGTGCGGAAGCGGAGGCTGCGGCTGTAGTAGCCGGAGAGGGTGGTGTGCCTGTCGATGGGAATATCCAGCGCATTGATGAAGCCGTTGTCCTCGGTGACGTTGTGGCCGATGACGATGGTGGCTTTGCCGTTTCGGGATGGGCCGTAGATCTTCTGGTCGCCGATGGGGAGCTGCTCGTAGGCGTCGGTCTCGAAGAAGATGCCGCGGATGAATTCAATGCCGAGTCCGATCTGGAAGTGGACGAGCGGGCCGAGCGAGGTGTAGTTCTTGTTGACGATCCGGTTGACGAGATAGGTTGAGTCGCCTCCACCGATCTCGAGATTTGGAGTGAAACGGCGGAAGGTGCGCTCGAAATGGTTGCTGATGTCAAAGGTGACGCGGCCGGTGCTGAGACCGTAGGTTTCGTCGCCGGTGGGCGCGGTCACGAGGCCGGTGAGCTGGTACAGGAATTGATGTGGGATGAACTGAGCGTGGAGACCAAAGATGGCGTCGCCAGGTTCGCCACGCTGGGCGACGAGCAGTGCGTTGGGCTTGGGGTGGGTGGCGAGGGTCTGGGCGAGACGGAACATGTAGATGGGGATGGTGGCGTCGATGGAGAAGATGTCGTTGAAGTTGTAGCCGATCGCCGGAATGAAGATGGTTTCCCAGCCGGTGGTGGATTCGTGGACGCCGGTGATGGTGGCGCCGGCGTTCCAGCCGTGGAGCGTGGGCGAGAGGCCGGGGACCTCCGGGACGTCCTGGGAATCTCCTGGCGGCGGCTGCGTTGTGGGTGGTTGCGGCTCGGGTAGCGTTTCGCGGGGAGCTTGAGCACTGAGGGGCAGCGCGAATAAAAGAAAGATGCAGGAGGCTGCACGGCGATGGAGTTTTAACGGCAAGCATGTCCCCTGACGTGAGCTCTGCGGTGAGCATGACATCTTTGGGGACGTTCGCCAAACTTTTTTTAGTGTGGGCTTTTCTGTTCGATGGTCTGTTGAACCAGAAAATGTTCGGGTGTGGAGCAGGACTAGCGTTCTCCAACGGGGACGTATGGTGCGGGGTAGGTGGGGCCAGTGTAATCGGCGCGCGGGCGGATGAGGCGGTTGTCGTCATGCTGCTCGATGACGTGGGCGGCCCAACCGGAGATGCGGCTTACGGCGAAGATGGGGGTGAAGAGGTCGATGTCGATGCCGAGGGTGGTGTAGGTGGAGGCGGAGTAGAAGTCGACGTTGGCGTTGAGCTTCTTCGCGTCTTTGACGAAGAGCTCGATCTTGCGGGACATGTCGAACCACTTGGTATTGCCGGCGGCCTTGCCGAGTTCTTCGGACATGCGGCGGAGGTGGGTCGCGCGGGGATCTTCGGTGTGGTAGACGCGATGGCCGAAGCCGGAGATTTTTTTCTTTTCGGCGAACATTTGCTTCACATATTCGACTGGGTCGGTACCGGCTTTTTCGATGGCATAGAGGAGGCGCATGGTGGCCTCGTTGGCTCCGCCGTGGAGGGGGCCTTTGAGTGCGCCGATGGCACCGGTAATGGCGGAGTGGATGTCGGCTAGTGTGGCGGCGATGACGCGGGCGGCGAAGGTGCTGGCGTTGAGCTCGTGGTCGGCGTGGAGGATAAGCGCGATGTCGAAGGCGCGGGTGGCGGTATCGGAGGGCTTCTCGCCGTTGAGCATCCAGAGGAAGTTGGCGGCGTGCGAGAGGGTGTGGTCGGCTTCGACGATCGGCTTGCCTTTGCGGATCCGGTCGAAGATGGCGACGATCATGGCGATCTGCGCGGTGAGACGGTAGGACTTGCGGACGTTGGCGTCGTGGGAGCTGTCGGCTTCGTCGGTGTCATAGATGCTGAGGAGGGAGACGGAGGTGCGAAGGACCTCCATGGGTGTGGCGTCTTTGGGGACGCTGCGGAGGAGATCGATGATCTTGGGATCGAGCTTGCGTGCGGCGGCGAGATTCGCGGTGAACTCGGCGAGTTGGGTGGCGTTGGGTAGCTTGCCGAACCAGAGGAGATAAGTGGTCTCCTCGAAGGTAGAGCGGTCGGCTAGTTCGTGGATGTCGATGCCGCGATAAGAGAGGACGCCGGCGTCTCCGTCGATCCAGCAGATAGAGGAGCTGGTGGCGACGATGCCTTCCAGGCCTTTCGGTGCGACAGCGGTGGGCATAGGGTGCTTCTCCAGACAGAAACTTAGTACATCTGGTTATAGCGCAGCGGAGAAACGGTTGTCACGGCGGGATGCGCGAATATCGGTATCTCTGTGCGACTAAGGTGTTATGTGCTTTCGGGCATTTTGCGAGTCGGATAGTAGGGTGTGAGGTCGATGGAAGGGGAAACGCCCGAGAGAAGTTGTGCCATGACATGCGCGGTGGCCGGGGCGAGGAGGATGCCGTCACGGTAATGGCCGGTGGCGATGAAATGGTTGGGTTGAATGGTTAGAGCGCCGAGGAGAGGAAGGCCGTCGGGAGTTGCCGGGCGGAGGCCCGCCCAGGCTTCAAGTTGTGGCGCATCGGCCAGAGGCGGAAGGAGGGCGGCGGCGAGGGAGCGCAGATGAGCGATGTCGGAGGAGTGGAGGGTCTTATCGAAGCCGGCGTCTTCTATTGTGGCTCCGATGATGGCGCGACCGGCGTTGGGTCCGGAGGTGCGAGGGACTATATAGATGCCGGGAGTGCGGACGACGAGATGAAGGGGAAGCGAGGTTGGCAGGGAGACTGCGAGCATCTGGCCTTTTTTTGGTGCGACCTTGATGTTGGGCAGGGGAGAGGTGATGGAGGCCCAGGCTCCGGTGCAGTCTACAAACTGCTTTGCGTGCAGGACGCTGGTGGGTGTCTGGATCTCGATGGCGTTGTTGACGGAGCGAGTGGACAGGACGGGCGTGTGGGCGCGGAGGTCGATGTTGGTGGATTGTATGGCGGCTAGAAGTGCTGTGGCGAACTGGCGGGGGTCGAGGCTGTACTCATCGAGGAGGATGAAACGGTGGTCGCCGGGGTTGAGTGTGGGCAGGAGATGGGCGAGGTCCGCGGAAGTGAGTTCGTTATTTGTGGTGGAGACGCTGGGCGGGATGGCTTGCAGAGTGGTTTGGGTTTGGAAGGGAACGCGAATGCCGGAGAGAACGTGGAGACAGTCGAGGAAGGCGGGATAGAGTGAGAGGCTCAGGTTGGCGAGGGAACGAAGTTGCGGCGGGTTGTGGGGATCGTCTGCGGCGAGCATTCCGGCGGCGGCGGTTGAAGCTTCGGAGAGTGGGGCGGATTGATCGAGCACGGTTATCCTGGCGCCAAGGAGATGCAGTTCAAGGGCGAGAGAGAGTCCAATGACGCCGGCGCCAGCGATACAGATATCAGGATCCGAAGAGACAGGGTGATGCATGGATTAAGTTTAGTTCGGTTGCGGAGAGGTTATAGTTTGGGTGTACCGGTTTGCAGAGGGATGAACGGCCGGAGACCGGCAAGATGGGCATGCAGGACAAATAGAGGAAGCTGTAAGCCAAGACCAGGAGCGGTAAACCAGGAACGAGGAGAGTGAAATGAGCGATGAAGAGTACGTAGAACAGAGGTCAATCGGGGGAGCATTGCTCGCCGTGGTGGCGGTGGCGTTGCTGGCCGCGCTGGGTGGACTAGTGTGGGCTTACAGTTTGCAAAACCATCTTGCTGCGGCAGACCAGAAGATTGCTGCGGCAGAGCAGAAGAACGCGGAGCTGACCCAGCAACTGGAGGCGACCAATGCACGGCTGCGGGCGACGAGCGAGACGCTGGGGCAGAGCGTGGGCATGACCCAGAAACAGATTGAGCTTAAGACGCAGAGCATCATTGCTTCGCAGAGGGCAGCGGACGCCAAGCTGGAGCAGCAGCAGGAGGCGACGACGAAACAAATCGGTGCGGTGTCGAGTGATGTCGCCAGCGTAAAGACCGATGTGGGCGGCGTGAAGACGGATGTTGCGACGACCAAGTCCGACCTGGAGGCGACCAAGACGCAGTTGACTCGCGTGATGGGCGATGCGGGCGTGATGAGCGGGCTGATTGCGACTAATCACGACGAGCTCGAGGTTTTGAAGCATAAAGGGGACCGTAACTATCTTGAGTTCACCCTGCAGAAGGGGGCGAAGCCGACGCTGCTGTCGACGGTAAAGCTCCAGTTGAAGAAGGCGGACGAGAAACATTCGAAGTACACGCTAGTGGTGAGTTCGGACGATCGCAACATCGAAAAGAAGGATAAAGGGCTGGATGAGCCGGTTCAGTTTTACAACGGCAAGGATCCGGTGCTGTATGAGTTGGTGGTGAATGTGATCGAGAAGAACAAGGTGTCAGGGTATCTGTCGACGCCGAAGAATGCAGCGAAGGCAACGGGAGGCCAGTAACGACGGGCCTTTTAGAGTGCAGACGCAGAAAGGGGGACGCTCATCGCGTCCCCCTTTCTGGTTGCCTTAGTTGAACTACTTCTTTTTTGCTGCCTTCTTCGCTGGTTTCTTGGCTGCCTTTTTTGCTGCTTTCTTAGTTGCCATTTTGCCTATTCTCCCTATTGATTAGACATCGTCTTTACAACACGCTGCAGAGCAGCTAACGAAGGTATAGATTTACGTAATTTCACTGTCAAGAAAAAAATGACGAAAAGGCGAAATTCTTTTTTGCGCTCAAGACTGAAAACGGACCGGGGATTGACTTTTTACGACGTGGATTGGAGTCGTGCGAGGTGATTGCATGAAGAAAAAATGGATTTGAAGTCTGCGGTTAGATGCGAGGAGCTGTGGGCTATAGTCATGAAAAGCAAAAAAGGGACGGCCGTTTCTTTGCGGCTGATTTGATTTCAGTACTACGGGAGAGCGCTGAATGCGTGCCAAGAACGTGATTACGGTTGTCTGCCTTCTTCTTACAGGTGCAATGTTTGCGCAGAAGCGAAACATCACTGAGAAAGATATCTTCGACTTCGTGTGGATTGGCGATACGCAGCTTTCGCCCGATGGGAGTCACGCTGCCTATGTGCAGACGACGGTGAATGCGAAGCGCGACGGCTACGATACTGCGATTTACCTTCTGGATACGGGCCAGCCGATGACATCGGCCCGACGACTGACAAACGGGCCGCATGATGCGCAGCCACGGTGGTCTCCTGATGGAGCACAGCTTGCGTTTACGCGCGCGGTGGAGAAGGACGGCAAGCCGCAGCCGGCTCAGTTGTATGTGCTTTCACTGGCTGGGGGCGAGCCGGTGCAGGTTTCGTCGATGGAGAAGGGAGTCGGCTCACCGCAGTGGGCTCCGAATGGAACGTGCATCGCTGTGTTGAGCGAGACGTCGATTGTGCCGGAGCCGAAGACGGAGAAGAAGGAAGGGGCGAAGGCGGAAGAGCACAAGAGCGATGTACGGATCATTACGAAGGCGGTGTATCGCAACAACGGTACCGGGTATATCGATACGAAGGACGCGTCTCAGCTCTATCTGCTCTATACGGCGAAGACTGGATCGAAGCCGGTAACTGCCTTGCAGGTTACTGCTGGACGGTTTCCGGTAAGCGAATTTGCGTGGGATCCGTCGTCGAGGGAGATCTATTACACGTCGGAGCATACGGACGAGCCGTACTACGATCTGCCGCATAACGAGATCTATATGCTGGGGACTCCTGCGGAAGGGCCGACAAAGGATGAGAAGGCACCTCCACCGCTGAGCACCCTGGTCGCGAAGCTGACGTTTGGTGCTTCGGGGTTGGCGATCTCGCCGGATGGGAAACGCATCGCTTTCCATGGGGATGAGCAACCGCTGACGAAGCCGCGGTCGCATCAGCAGCCGGATATGTTTGTGCTGGATCTTGTTGCGAAGGGCGCGCCCAGGAATTTGACGGCCAACTATGACTATGAAGTGGGCGGTGGAGTTGGCGGAGATAATACGGCTCCGCGAGGGGGCGGACGCGGTGGGTTGGTTTGGACGTCGGATGGTAAGTCGATCATTGATGTGGTGGGTAAGCAGGGGAGCGCGCTGCTGGTTTCGATCGATGCAAAGACCGGAGCGGTGAAGGAGTTGACCGCGGAGAAACAGGCGGTTGTGGGTTTTGCGGTGAAGCCGGATGCAACGAAGATGCTGGCGCTGATCTCGACGCCGGTGAGTATCGGGGATCTGTTTTTGGTGGCGCCGGATGGGTCGAAGCAGCAGACACAGCTGACGGATGTGAATAAGGAACTGTTCTCGAAGCTGAACCTGACGATGCCGGAGGATATGCAGGTGACGCCGACGGCGAGTGCGAAGGACATTGCGGGGAGCAGGATTGAGTCGTTCGTGCAACTGCCGCCCGATTTCGATAAGACGAAGAAGTATCCGTTGATCCTGAATATTCATGGCGGGCCGCACTCGGCTTATGGGTGGGTGTTCGACCACGAGATGCAATGGATGGCAGCGAAGGGGTATGTGGTGGTGTATCCGAATCCGCGTGGGTCGACGACCTATGGGCAGCAGTTTGCCAATGTGATTCAGCATAACTATCCGGGCGACGACTTTCACGACCTGATGGACTGTGTCGATGCGGTGGTGAAGCTGGGGTATGTCGATCCGGCGAGGATGGGCGTGACCGGCGGGAGCGGCGGCGGGTTGCTGACGGACTGGACGGTAACGCAGACGACGAGGTTCAAGGCGGCGGTGTCGCAGCGGGATATAACGGACTGGACGAACTGGTGGTACACGGCGGACTTTACTCTGTTTCAGCCGACGTGGTTTGAAGGCGCGCCGTTCGATAAGGTGGAGGAGTTTAAGAAGTACTCGCCGATTACCTATGTGACGAATATCAAGACACCGATGCTGTTCATTCTGGGGGATGCGGACTATCGCACGCCGCCTACCGGTGGCGGCGAAGATTTTTTCCGTGCGCTGAAGTATCGGCACATCGATACGGTGATGGTGCGGTTTCCGGGAGAGAGCCATGAGCTTTCGCGGAGCGGGCAACCGTGGCATCGTGTGGAACGGTTGGAGAATATCGTCAGCTGGTTCGACAAATACCTGATGGGGATGCCGGAGCCGCAGTATGACATCGTGCCTGCCGGAGCCACGCCCGCTAGTGTGAAGACGGACTAGAGGAGTAGAGTTTTCATCGAGGTGTTTTGATCGATGAAGGATGTTGTGATTGTTGCTGCGGTGCGGACGCCGGTGGGTAAGTTTCAAGGGGCGTTCGCGGAGATGACGGCGGTTCAACTGGGGGCGGTGGCGGTTCGGGAGGCGGTAAAACGGGCGGGGATCGATGCAGCGAGCGTCGATGAGTGTTTGATGGGCTGCGTGTTGCCGGCGGGGCTGGGGCAGAATCCGGCTCGGCAGGCGGCGCTGCAGGGTGGGTTGGCGGATACCGTGTCGGCGATGACGATCAATATGGTGTGCGGGTCGGGGCTGAAGGCGGTGGCGCTGGCGGCGCAGGCGGTGATGGCGGGGGATGCGGAGATAGTGGTTGCCGGCGGAATGGAGTCGATGACGAATGCGCCTTATCTGCTGCCGCAGGGGCGGAAGGGCTTTCGCATGGGCGATTCAGTTGTGGTGGATTCGATGGTGAAGGATGGGCTGTGGTGCGCGTGTGAGGACTATCACATGGGCATTACGGGGGAGAACGTTGCGGAGAAGCACTCGATTACGCGGGAGGAGCAGGATGCGTATGCGCTGGCTTCGCATCGGAAGGCGAGTGCTGCGTGGAGAGAAGGGCGGTTCGAGGCGGAGGTGGTGCCGGTGAGTGTGCCGGGGAAGAAGGGCGCGGTGACGGTGGTTGCGCGGGATGAGAGTGTTCGGGACGATGCTTCGCTGGATGCGCTTGCTGCGCTGAAGCCGGCGTTCCGGAAGGATGGGACGGTGACGGCGGGGAATGCTCCGGGAGTGAACGATGCGGCGGCTGCTGTGGTGGTGATGTCGGCTGAGCGGGCGAAGGAGCTTGGGTTGCAGGCGCTGGTGACGATCAAGGCGCAGGCCACTAGCGGTGTTGCGCCGAAGTGGGTGATGCTGGCTCCGGTGACGGGCGTGCAGTTAGTGCTGAAGCGGGCTGGATGGAAACGGGACGAGGTGGATCTGTTTGAGTTGAACGAGGCGTTCAGCGTGCAGGCGCTTGGAGTGATGAAGGAGTTGGGGCTGGATGCCGCGAAGGTGAATGTGAATGGCGGGGCGGTGGCGATTGGGCATCCGATCGGAGCGAGTGGGGCGCGAGTGCTGGTGACGCTGATTTATGAGATGAAGCGGCGGGATGTGAAGAAGGGCGTCGCGGCGCTTTGTCTGGGTGGAGGGAATTCGGTGGCGCTGGCGGTGGAGCGGTAGACAGACCGACTCGATTTAAGGTGGAGGCTTTTTTTCAAACACCCGCATTCGAACGGATGGATTGTTCGAGGTCAACATTCGATGATGTTGAGGGCGAGGCCGGCTAGGCAGGTTTCTTTGTAGCGGGATTGCATGTCGAGGCCGGTCTGGTACATGGTGGCGATGACCTGGTCGAGGGAGAGTTTGTGGTCGCCGGATTCGTGCATGGCCATGCGGGCGGCGTTGATGGCTTTGACGGCGCCCATGCCGTTGCGCTCGATGCAGGGGATCTGGACGAGGCCGCCGATGGGGTCGCAGGTCATGCCGAGGTTGTGCTCCATGGCGATCTCGGCGGCGTGTTCGATTTGGGCGTTGGTGCCGTTGAGGGCGGCGACTAGTCCTCCGGCGGCCATGCTGCAGGCTACGCCTACTTCGCCCTGACAGCCGACTTCGGCTCCGGAGATGCTGGCGTTTTCCTTGTAGAGGATGCCGATGGCGGCGGCGGTGAGGAAGTAGCGGATGATGCCTTCGCGCTTTTCTTCGGGTGTTCCTTCGATGAAGTGGGTGTAGTAGTTGGCGATGGCGGGGATGACGCCGGCGGCTCCGTTGGTGGGTGCGGTGACGACGCGTCCTCCGGCGGCGTTCTCTTCATTGACGGCCATGGCGTAAACGGTGACCCAGTCGATGGGGGCGAGGGGGTCTTTGGAGCCGATGGTGTTGAGGCGTTCGGCGAGGCGGTGGGCTCGGCGACGAACGTTGAGTCCTCCGGGGAGGATGCCTTCGGTGGCGATGCCTCGTTCGGTGCACTGCTGCATGGTCTGCCAGAGGGCGAGGATGCTGGCTCGGATCTGGGCTTCGGGGGTGAGTTCGGGGCTGAACGAGGGAGAGGGTACCTCAGGGGCTAAAGCCCCTTCTGACGAGAATGTCCGCGGCATCCGTTCGACTGCGCTCAGGACAGGCTCTGAAGCCGTGCCCTTAACAAAACTCTGAATTGTGGTTGGGATCGAAATTGGTTCGGGGCGGCTGATGTGGATGTTGGGGTCGCTGAGGAGGGCGACTTCGTTGGCGAGCAGGAGGTCGGCGATGGTTAGGTTGTTTTGCTTTGCGGTGGCGAGAAGGTCGGCGGCGCTGCGGAAGGGGTATGGGACTTTGCGGAGGCTGGTGGTGGTTTCGGCGGTGCGCTCGGCTTCGGAGACGATGAAGCCTCCGCCGATGGAGTAGAAGACCTCTTCGGCGAGGATTGTGCCGGTGTTGCCGAAGGCGGTGAAGCGTATGCCGTTGGGGTGCGAGTGGACCTCGGGATCGGGGTACATCTGGTTGCGGCGGAAGTTGAGGTTTTCGGTTTCGATGAAGGGGATGGTGTTGCGGCCGGCGAGCTTGAGAGAGTTGGTGGAGCGGATGGCTGTGATTTTTGCTTCGACGGTGGCGGGGTCGACGGTGTCGGGTGCTTCGCCGAGGAGGCCGAGGAGGATGGCGCGGTCGGTGCCGTGGCCGATGCCAGTGAGGGCGAGCGAGCCGTAGAGGTCGACGTTAACCTTTGCGGTTTTTTCGAGCAGATTCGCGGAGGCGAGTTCGCGGGTGAAGCGGAGGGCGGCTCGCATGGGGCCTACGGTGTGGGAACTGGAGGGGCCGATGCCGATTTTGAAGAGTTCGAAGAGGCTGGTGTTCACGGGGGCTATTGTAGGGGTCGCCGAGGGGTTCTGGCTGGGGTGGCTTTGCGAGCGGACTTGGTTGGCGATTTTTTCGGGGACTTCTTTTGCGATTGCTTCTCCCGGATGTTTTCCTGGAGGTTGTTGTAGGCGGTCTTGAGAGCGCCAGCCATGATGGGCTCGTCCGCCTGGTTGAGGTGGATGTAGGTCATGCCCATGCGACCCCATCCTCCCTGGACCGCGGAGAAGATGTTGGGCTGGTCGGCGATGAAGGCGGTTTGCTGGTCGAGTGTGAGTTTGAGTACGCCACACCCTTTTTCCTGGGCTGAGAGGGTGGCGAAGATCCGGTTGTTGAGGCGGAAGTCGGGGTGGTTCATGTGGGAGCTTTCGACGGCTCCGGAGAGCTGGAGGGCGAGGCGGCGGAAGAGAGGTATTTGTGAGTTTGCCTTCATCTGTCTCTCCTCCTCTTTTGCTCTTTTCGGGGAGGGACCCCCCTCCCCATTACCCGGCAGTAAGTCATTTTGTTTCATGGCCATAAGAGTCGTTACTCCCCCGTAAATTTGTCCAAACAAAAGGATTCTCGCTAAATTTGGGCAAATAAAGGGGTTATGGCGGCAAATGACCCGGGGAAGCTTGTTTTTCTTCCACTGTATTAAGTATAGCCAATTGGACGTAACTAAAATGCCAAGTGGAAGTCATTGCGGGTCAGTGACTTGAATGGTTTTGGGGCTTGACATGCGATTTTTGGGCTGAAAATGGGTAAAGAAAAATATCTTTGACGGAAAGTGATTTTTCTTTTCTTTCTTTTACGGAGTAAGGAACTGCGATGGCGTAGTCTCCGTATGATCTATCACGGGGGTCATCCCATGAATCGTCTTGCTCTGTTCACAGTCGCCCTGTTTGTCCTCGTCGCTGTCGGTGCCCAGTCCGGTTCCCAATCCCGGTATAGCGGGAGGTCGCTCAAGTCCATGTGCGTCTGCGTCCCGACTCGGGCGAAATTAATCGTGAAGTCTGCGATTGTGCAGACCAAGGCACGGTCGGCGGAGCTATTTACCGCTGGCCAGTAAGAGCATCTGCGGATGCGTTGCTGATGGTTGGGAGTAAAGGCCTTGTCTCTGCAATGGATGGGTGAGAGCGGATGGTTTTCACTCGTTGCAAGTTCCTGTGCAATTTGAAATTTAGAAGCGCTCTTGAACGTCGAGCCACTCTTCAGGCCGAACTTCGAACTCCCATTCTGCTTGGTGAAGAGCCTCCTCAAGAGTCTCGTGAAAGGTATCTGTTCCTAGATGGTTTTCGCAAATATGCATCAGGTAATATCCAGCCTCGTCGCCGTATCGTGTGATTGCTAAAGAGGTGAAGGGAGGGAAAGGTCTCATACCCTTCCCATCGGAGAGAGTGTGTTTCGTGCGTCCCGGCTTGAGGTGGTGCTCTTTCAGCTTGACCTTCTTAATCGTGACCATATCCATGCCAGACATATTCTCACGCGGCGCGGATGTCAAAAATATTTGACATCGGTACTTGACTCATCTAAAGTTCTCCATGTCAAATATTTTTGACATGGAGAGTTTCATGTCTCGTATCAGCTTTCAGGAAAAGATGCTGTGGGCACAGCTTGTCGGCATTGTGGTTGTCGTTGTGTTTTACGGGCACTTTCTGATTCATTCCGGTCCAGGACACCACTACTTCCACGCCCTTCTTCTTGTGCTGCTCTTCCTCTTTGCTTCTGTCCGGACGTTCTTCCGCCGTCGTTCCGGCAGCGTTGTGGAAGACGAGCGTGACCGTTCCATCGCCGCGATCGGATCTCGTTGGAGCAATATCATTCTCTGGCTCGGTCTCGTCGCTATCCTTGTTTTGTATTGGGATCATGGCAGCATGCGCTCTGCCAATTTTCTTATTGGCATTCTGTTCCACCTGCTGGTTCTTGCTGGCTCGGTGCGCATCGTCCGCGAACTTGTCGCCTATCGGATGGCCGCGTGAGCTCCTGCCTTAGCAACACCATACGAGAGCTCCGCGCCGCGCGCTCGATGACACAACAGGAGCTTGCCGACCTCATCTTCGTCACGCGCCAGACTGTCATTGCGATTGAACGCGACAAGTATTCGCCCTCGCTCGAAGTCGCCTTCAGGATCGCCCATGTGTTCGGTGTTCCACTTGAGCAAGTTTTTCAGTACGCAGCACCGCCTTTAGGCGCGAAATAATTGGATAGTGCCAGTCCGCGTCGTTCGGGTCAGATGACTACGGAAATGTGGAGGACGCGATTGCCTCATCCCTCTCAGCTTCGCCTGTGGGTACGAGGAGGCGATGTGGCATTGATGTATGCGGCGGCAGCTGTGAGGCGGACCGGCTTTTTGCTGTCGTCAAGGACCGGCAGGAGTGCGTCGGAGACTTCCTTGTCGTGATAGGTGGTACCGAGGGCCTTGGCGGCTGCTGCGCGTACGGCCGGGTCTTTGTCGTTCAGTGCGTTTATTAGCGTTGAGCGGATGGGGTTGATCTTCTCTTCGGAGATCAGCTCGACAGCGGTGGCGCGGGAGGTGTCGACTCCGTTCTTGTGCATGTACTCGTAGGCGCCGACTCCGAAGCCGAAGGGACCGAGGAGAAGGGAAGTGCCCTGCAGGGCGGCGATGCGGGCGAGAGTTGAGGGGCTGTGGAGGTCCTTGCTGATGGTGTGTTTGGTGCTGTCTTTGAGAGTGGCTGTCGCTTTGCGATCGCCATCCACTACTGCGACGAGGATGTCTTCTCCGGAGTGATCGTTCATCTTCCAGAGGGTGGTGGCTGCAGTGAAGGCGACTTGCGGCTCGTTGTCGTCGAGCATCTGGCGAATGGGAGTGGTGAGATTGCGATCTTTCGTCTGTCCGGCGGCAAGGATGGAGGCGGTGCGCACGTCGAAATCGGGGTCCTTCATCGCGGATGTGATGAGCTTTTCTCCGCGAGCATTGTTGCCAAGGGTTCCGAGAGCTGCGAGTGCCTGGGTGCGAACGTCGGCGTGCTTGGGGTCGTTGAGGGCGGTGGAGAGGATCTCCCACGCCTCCGACGTGTTCTCAGCGACTGTGCGGTGAAGGCGATCGGTGGGGACAATCTCCTGGTCGTCGTCCGGTGCCGGTGATTTTTGGTCGGCTGATTTCTGATTGGGCGGTGTGGCGGGTTTCTGAGCCGGGGATGTGGAGTTGAGGCAAAGAGACAGGACTCCGATGAGTACGGCGGTCAGCGGCAAGTAGGGTTGCGACATTCGATATTGCTCCGTCGGGGTTTAGGTGAAGAAACCTCCATAAATATGGGATGCTATACTCGCGGAAAAGTGACTGCCTCAAGGGTTCATCAGGCCTAAATAATGCTTTTCAAAGCTCGTAGTGCTGCTGTGTATGGGATTGACGCCCACATCATCGATGTTGAAGTCGATTTTTCAAACGTCAAGCTAAATGAAGAACAGTTCCATACGGTGGGATTGCCGGATGCGGCGGTGCGGGAGAGCCGCGACCGGGTGCGGTCGGCGATCAAGAATTCAGGGTTTGAGATTCCGCCTACGCGGATCACGATCAATCTGGCTCCGGCGGACCTCAAGAAGGAGGGGTCGGGGTTTGACCTGCCGATTGCGATTGGGATATTGGGGGCTTATGGCGGGCTGCATATCAAAGATGTGAGTGATTATCTGCTGGTTGGGGAGTTGGGGCTTGATGGCAGTCTGCGGGCTGTGCAGGGAATGCTGCCGATTGCGGTGGCGGCTCGGGCGAAGGGGATCAAGAACCTGATTATTCCGGCAAGCAACGCTCGGGAGGCGGCGGTGGTAGAGGGGGTGAATGTTTACCCCGTGAAGTCGCTGCTGGAGGTGCGGGAGCTGCTGAACTCTGCGGTACTGGGTGGGATAACTGCCGCTCCGTTGAAGGTTCAGACGAGCGAGTTGCTGAACGAGATGCAGCACTTTCCCTTTGATTTCAAGGATGTGCGGGGGCAGCAGGTGGCGAAGCGGGCGCTGGAGGTGGCGGCGGCGGGAGGACACAATATATTGATGATCGGACCGCCGGGGTCGGGGAAGACGATGCTGGCCAAGCGGCTGCCGTCGATTCTGGCTCCGCTTGAGTTTGAAGAGGCGCTGGAGACGACGAAGATTCATTCAGTTGCCGGGGTGCTGGATGCGGAGCAGGGGTTGGTGGCGCATCGGCCGTTCCGGTCGCCTCACCATACGATTTCGGATGCGGGGCTGATTGGCGGGGGGATGATGCCGCGGCCGGGCGAGGTTTCGCTGGCGCACAATGGGCTGCTGTTTCTCGATGAGCTGCCGGAGTTTCCGCGGAATGTGCTGGAGGTTCTGCGGCAACCGCTAGAGGATGGCAATGTGACGATCGCGCGTGCGGCGATGAGCCTGAGCTTTCCGGCGCGGTTTATGTTGGCGGCGGCGATGAACCCTTGTCCTTGCGGGTACTTCAACGATAAGTCGCGAGAGTGCATGTGTACGCCGCCGATGATTCAGCGCTATGTTTCGAAGGTTTCGGGGCCGCTGCTGGACCGGATCGATATTCATATTGAGGTACCGGCGGTGCAATACAAGGAGTTACGGGGGGGGGCGGCGGCGGAGGGATCGGAACAGATACGGGAGCGGGTGCTGGCTGCCCGGGAGCGGCAGCATGTGAGGTTTGGGCAGGCGGGGGAACGGACGGGGCGGAATGGGGCGGGATCGGCGAAAGCGGCTTCTCGGAGAATATTTGCTAATGCACAAATGAATACCCAGCAGATTCGGGCGTACTGCGAGTTGTCATCGGACGCGGAGCGACTGCTGGAGCGGGCGATGCAGCAGCAGGGGCTGAGCGCACGGGCGCATGACCGTATCTTGAAGGTAGCAAGGACGATAGCCGATTTGGGCGGGGAGAAGGATATTGCGGTAAAACATATCGCGGAGGCAATTCAGTACCGCACATTGGATCGGAGCTACTGGTCGTAGGGAGATTTTCCAGAGGAGAGCCTGTCATTTTTTTATCTTGAGATAATTCTGTTTCTGGAATAACGTTATTAACAGGTTCCCAAAAAAAGGATTGACCTTGGGGGCCAGACAGTTTAGTTTTCCATGAGTGTCGCAGTTGGTCTCGCCGGCAGGATTATGTAAACGGCCTGGTGAATTGCGATGCAAATTTTGGCTCGCCGGGATACTGGCTGGCTTTCTGTTTCAAGCCTGGGCGCGGAGAGCGCTGAACCTTGCGGAAGAGACAGTGTTGTGGAATCTGCTGGGTTTAGCCAGTCGGGGTTTGTTTGTCTGCTCATGCTGACGGCCAATAAACCGAAGAGATTGTAGAAGGATTGTAGAGTCCCCCCGGGTTATTCTGCGTCTAACAAATGTAGTTTCAGACACGGCAGCGGTTGATCGATGCGGTTGCCATATTGGAAGTGATTTCAGGCGAGTGAGCGCTAACAAGACGCTTACGTCTCAAAAAGGAAAGGGAGAACAACTATGCGCTCGGATCTTATTTTTGGAGCTCTCACGCACGTGAACAACCGATACGAACTCTGTCAACTGGCGTCGAAGGCGACACGTAAACTGCACAAGCCCAACACCCGGCTTCAGGACACGACCAACGAAGTGCTGGACCGCTTCAAGGACACCGTTCCGATGGACGAGTCCGAAGCTGTTGTCGAGAAGGTACAATTGCAGGAACGCCGCGCGGCTTAACGCGCGGCTGTTTCACCCCCGGCTCGTAATTCCAACCCAACCCTCTAACCCATCTAGCTGCATCACAATTCACCTCCGCACTACTAGGGTTTTCGCTCTATTCTGGCCTTCCGCACGACCCCCTCGTCAAGCAGATCCCGCCTGAAGCTTCAAAACATCCCTCCTAAAATTCAAATCCCAGGTAAAACATGACTATTTCTGAATTAAAAGAGCACAATATTGCCGAGCTTAGTAAGCTGGCGCGTGGCCTTGACATTGCCGGCACGAGCGGTCTGCGGAAACAAGACCTGATCTTCAAGATTCTGCAGGCGCAGAGCGAAAAGGAAGGGCACATCTTCGCCGAAGGGGTGCTGGAGATTCTGCCGGATGGCTATGGTTTTCTGCGGTCTCCTGATTACAACTACCTGCCTGGCCCTGATGATATTTACGTTTCGCCATCGCAGATACGCAAGTTCGACCTGAAGACGGGCGATACGATCAGCGGCAATGTGCGGCCGCCGCATGAGGGCGAGAAGTACTTCGCGCTGGTGAAGATTGAGGCGATTAACTTCGAGTCGCCGGAAGAGACACGGAACAAGATTCTGTTCGACAACCTGACTCCGCTGTATGCGCAGGAGCGGGTGAAGATGGAGACGGTGCGCGAGCACATCTCTGGTCGCGTGATGGATCTGCTGACTCCGGTGGGCAAGGGGCAGCGTGGATTGATTGTGGCTCCGCCGCGTACCGGCAAGACGATGCTGCTGCAGTCGATTGCGAACAGCATTACGACGAACCATCCTGAGGTGGTGTTGATCGTTCTGCTGATCGATGAGCGGCCGGAAGAAGTGACGGATATGCAGCGGTCGGTGAAGGGCGAGGTGATCTCCTCGACCTTTGACGAGCCGGCGGCACGCCACGTACAGGTTGCCGAGATGGTGATCGAGAAGGCGAAGCGGCTGGTGGAGCATAAGCGCGACGTGGTGATTCTGCTGGACTCGATTACTCGTCTGGCGCGTGCTTACAACACAATCGTGCCGCCTTCGGGCAAGGTGCTCTCAGGCGGTGTGGACTCGAATGCACTGCAGCGTCCGAAGCGGTTCTTCGGCGCGGCGCGCAATATCGAAGAGGGTGGTTCGCTGACGATTATTGCTACGGCGCTGGTTGATACCGGTTCGAGGATGGATGAAGTGATCTTCGAAGAGTTCAAGGGTACGGGCAACATGGAAGTGATCCTGGATCGCAAGCTGGTGGATAAGCGCGTGTTCCCGGCGATCGATATTCAACGCTCGGGTACTCGTAAGGAAGAGCTGCTGATTCCGAAGGAAGACTTGCAGCGGACTTGGATTCTGCGCAAGGTGCTGAATCCGCTGTCGCCGGTTGAGGCGATGGAGTTGCTGACGGATAAGCTGGCGAAGACCCGGAACAATCAGGAGTTTCTGCACAATATGAGCTCGATTTAGAGCGCATATTATGCATGAGGAGAAAAGAGCGTGGCGCGGAGGCCGCGCTCTTTTTGCGTTCGAAGGGTGCCACGGACGATCGATTCGATCCGGGTGTGCACTCAATCAGCTACTATGGGTACCCTATGGATCGACGTGATTTTCTAAAGACTACCGGCACTGCGCTTGCTGCGACGGTGCTGCCTGCTTCCACTGCTTTTGCTGCCGACCGCATTGTGCCGGGACGTGTCATTCTTCCCCTGAACAAAAAATGGCGTTATCACCCAAGCAAGGTCGCAGGTGCGGAGGCACCGGGCTTCGACGACTCCTCGTTTGAGCAGGTTGTGGTTCCGCATACCAATATCAGCCTGCCGTGGCATAGCTTCGACGATAAGGATTATGAGTTCGTCTCGACGTATCGACGCAGATTCAAGACGCCTGCGGCTGTAACCGGCAAGCGTGTCTTTGTCGATTTTGAAGGCGTGATGACGGCGTCGACGGTCTGGATCAATGGTGTTCCGCTGGGAGAATATCGCGGGGGCTACACACCTTTTTCCTTCGATCTGACGCAGCACCTGGCGAAGGAGGGTGGTGAAAATGTCCTGGTCGTGCAGGTGGATTCGACCGAGCGACCCGACATACCGCCGTTCGGCTATCAGATCGACTATCTCACCTTCGGCGGTCTCTACCGTGAGGTTTCGCTTCGGATTGTGCCGGAGATCTATCTGGACAACATCTTTGCCCACGCCAAGGACGTGCTGAGTGGGAAGCCCTCGCTGGATGTGGACTGCTTTCTTGCTGGAAGGACGGATGTGCCGGGTCCATTCTCGCTCGAGGTCGAGGTGTTTGATGACCATGGCACGCTGGCGAAGGCGAGTGGCGCGGTGGCGTTGAGAAAGGCTGGAGATCCGGATGCAGCGGCTGACCCGGTGACCTCTGCTCCAGTCTGTGCAAGTACGGAGAGCGTGCGTGATCCGGCGCGGCAGACGGTGACGCTTAAGCAGATTGAGGGTGTTAAACTGTGGGATCTCAAAAGTCCTCAGCTATATACCGTACGGGTGCGGCTGATGCATGCCGGGCAGATGATCGACGAAGGCACACGTCGAGTGGGATTTCGCGAGGCGACCTTTACCGATCATGGCTTTTCGCTGAATGGACAGATCATCAAGCTGCGTGGCCTGGACCGGCACCAGACGTTTCCGTTTGTGGGACAGGCGATGCCGGCGCGCGTGCAGCGGCAGGATGCGAAGATTCTACGGCAGCAACTCCATTGCAATATTGTGCGGACGTCGCATTATCCGCAGTCGCGACACTTTCTGGATTGCTGCGACGAGATCGGATTGCTGGTGCTGGAAGAGATTCCTGGTTGGCAGCATATTGGCGACGAAGCCTGGCAGCAGCTGGCGATCGACAATGTGGGGCGGATGATACGGCGTGATTGGAACCATCCGTCGATTGTTCTATGGGGGGTAAGAATCAACGAGTCGAGAGACAATCACGACTTTTATGTGCGCACCACCGCGCTGGCGCATGCGTTGGATACGACGCGGCCGGCGGGGGGAATTCGTAACTTCGAAGGGTC
The DNA here is from genome assembly GCA_963838555.1 of uncultured Acidobacteriaceae bacterium. GTDB lineage: Bacteria > Acidobacteriota > Terriglobia > Terriglobales > Acidobacteriaceae > Edaphobacter. The sequence continues at coordinate 365,559 of CAWIRK010000004.1, forward strand.
TGAACTTTTGGAAGACGTGTTTACGATAAATGACTTCGGATTTCCGTTGAGGAAGCCAAACCATCCTCTCTATTTGAATACGGAGTTTGTTGGGCACACCTTTCCGACCAAGACGACTGACGATAATGAGCGGCAGAGGGAGCACACGCTCCGCCATGCCCGGATTCATAATCAATTGGCGTCGGATCCGCAGTATGCCGGGGGAATTGGGTGGTGCGCGTTCGACTACAACACGCACGCCGACTTCGGCGCGGGCGACCGCATCTGCTACCACGGTGTTACTGACATCTTTCGCGAACCGAAGGCGGCGGCTGGCTTCTATAAGTCGCAGTGCGATCCGGTGGAGGAGGTAGTCCTGGAGCCGGCGTTTCACTGGGCCAATAGCGATGAGTCGACCCACTTCACAAAGGCGGTTGTGTGCTCGAACTGCGATCACCTGAAGTTTTTTACTCGGCCGGGGAGCGTAGAAAGCGCGGAGTGGATACCGCTGGCGGAGCTCGATCCTGAACGTGTTGAGTTCAATCATCTGAAGTATGCGCCGTTTGTGCTGGACCTGACCAAGCTGAAGTTTGCGTGGGGGGATCTCAGGATTGACGGGTATATCAAGGGCGAGAAGAAGATCTCGAAGTCGCTCTCGGGGCGAGGAGTGGACCGTAAGTTTGTGATGGTGGCGGATGATACTTCGCTGATTGCGGATGGTGCGGACACTACGCGTATGGTATTGCGAGTGACGGATGAGTTTGGCGCGCTACGGACTTACGCGAATGACCCGATTGCTTTCACGCTTGAGGGGCCGGGTGTGTTGATCGGAGACAATCCGTTTTCCGTGATTGGAGGGACGGGGGCTGTGTGGGTGCGAGCGAAGGAGGAGGCGGGTGTGGTGCGGCTGACGGCGAAGCATCCGCGGCTAGGTTCGCAGGTGGTGGAGATACGTTTGGCGAAAGCGGTGGAGATTGCCGGGTGGGACGGGTAGGAGCTTCTTGTCCTGCCGGACGGGCCCACTGCGCGTGGGGCGGCCACTTCGTGGCGTGTATACCTTGTCTTGCAGGATGGAGTTCGATGGTCCTCCCGTTGGTCGGAAGGACCATGATTCCGACTACTTGCTGAGATGTTGCTCCAGGACTTCGAGGAACTTCGCCAGCCACGCGGGGTGCGCGGGCCAGGCAGGCCCGGTGACGAGTTTGCCATCGACGGTGGCTCCGGTGACGTGGAGCGAGACGAAGATGCCGCCGGCGAGCTCGATCTCCGGTTGGCAGGCAGGATACGCATTGAGCTTCTTGCCCTTGATGACTCCAGCTGCGGCGAGAATCTGCGGACCGTGGCATAGAGCGGCGATGGGCTTATCGGCTTCGGCGAAGTGGCGGACGATCTCAAGGACTTTGGGGTTCAGGCGCAGGTACTCGGGTGCGCGTCCGCCGGGGATGACGAGTGCGTCGTAGTCTTGTGGCTTGATGTCGGCGAAGGTGGCGTTGATAACGAAGTTGTGACCGCGTTTTTCGGAGTAGGTCTGGTCGCCTTCGAAGTCGTGGATAGCGGTGCGGACGAAGTCGCCGGATTTCTTCTCGGGGCAGATGGCGTGGACGGTGTGGCCGACCATCTGCAGGGCCTGGAAGGGAACCATAACTTCGTAGTCTTCGACGTAGTCGCCGACGAGCATGAGCAGCTTTGCAGTTGGCTTTGCAGTATTCATTGGAGAGAGAGTCCTTTTACGGCGTTAGTAGCCGTTGGCGATGAGGTATTGCTCGGTGAGGGTGAACTTTTCGTGTTTTCCCTGCTGGCGTTCGGCATATTTGCTCAGGACATCGACTTCGATGTTGAGGGGAGTGTCGGATTTGAGGGTGCGTAGGCTGGTGGCGGCGTAGGTGTGGGGGATGATGGCGACCTCGACCTCGTTGCCGATGATCGAGGCGACGGTAAGGCTGATACCTTCGATGGTGATGGAGCCCTGAGGGACGACGTAGCGGGTGAGGGCTTCAGGGAGCTGGATGCGAAGGCGCCAATCGGTGTCGGGTGCGTTTGGGGTGATGGGGTCTAAGGAGAGGAGCGTTGCGGTTCCGTCGACATGGCCCTGGACGACGTGGCCTCCGAGGGGTGAGCCGGCGGGGGTGGGTAGCTCGAGATTGACGATGGCGTCGGGGCGCAGGTGAGAGAGCGTGGTGCGGGCTATGGTCTCGGCGGCTAGGTCGGCGGAGAAGCGCGGGGGAAAGGCGTTGGGTTCGATGCTGAGCGCGGTGAGGCAGACGCCGTTAACGGCGATGCTGTCGCCAGTGTTGAGGCGTGCGGTGAGAGTTGGCGCGGCGATAGTGATGCGAGTTGCGCCTGCGGTCGGAGTTACGGCGAGGAGGGTTCCGGTGGTTTCGATCAAGCCGGTGAACATAAATACTAGGGTACAGGGTGTAGGGGGTAGGGTGTAGATGGGGGTTGGGGCCAGGGGTCGTGAAGGTAGCCGGTGGTGCAGGCGTCCGGGCCGTATGTGGTTCGGGTGATGCGGTGGAGAGACTGCTCGAAGAGGTAGGGGGAGGCGATGCCCTGGGCGAAGGGGAGGGCCCGGTCGCCCAGTTCGGTTTCGGAGTAGAAGAGGATTGCTTTGTCGACCAGGTTCTGATGGAGGAATCCACCGTTGAGGTGAGAGCCGCATTCGAGGAGGAGGCTGAGGATGTTGCGTTCGGCGAGGGTGGAGAGGGCGGCGGAGAGGCTGAGGCGTCCGTCGTGAGCGGGAATCTGCTCGACCTCGAGGCCGAGATCTCGGAGGGCGGCAGCCTTTGAGGGTGGGGCGCCGGACCCGCAGAGGATGAGGAGGTCTGAGTGCGAGCCGTGAGAGCTGTGAGTGCCGGCGGCGGAACGGACGAGTTGCGAGGTGAGCTGGGATGCGGAGGTGGGTGTCGAGGATGACGCGAAGGAGCGGTCGGCGGCGAGGGAGTGAATTGGCTTCGCTGCGGGCCGCTGGATCTTGCGTTCCGCTACGGTCGGTCAGCTGGGGGTCGTCGGCGAGGACGGTGCCGATGCCGGTGAGGACGGCGTCGGAGGCGTGGCGTAGGAGTTGCACCTGGTAGCGGGCGGCAGGACCGGTAAGCCAGAAGGGCTGGTTGGGATGGCGTGAGGCGGAGGATGGAGCGAGTTTGCCGTCGACCGAGAGTGCGGCCTTTAACGTGACGAAGGGGGTGCGATGCTGGATGAAGTGGGCGAAGGCATCGTTCAGGTCGCGTGCGGGTTGTTCCAGGACGCCGAGGGCGACTTCGATGTTGGCGGCGCGAAGTTTTTCGATGCCCTGGCCGCTGACGAGGGAATTGGGGTCCTGGGTGGCGACGACGCAGCGGGCGACACCGGCCGCGATGAGGGCGTTGGCACAGGGCGCGGTGCGGCCGTGGTGGCTGCAGGGCTCTAACGTGACGTAGGCGGTGGCGCCATCGGTCAAGAAGCCGCGCTTGGCTGCTTGTTTGAGGGCTACGATTTCGGCGTGGTCGCGGTTGTCGTAGAGGTGAGCGCCTTCGCCGATGATCTCGGGCGTGTCACCGCCGGTGGGATTCTTTGTCAGAACACAGCCTACCTGAGGGTTGGGAGAGGCGAGACCGATGGTCTCGGTGGCGAGGTTGAGGGCTCGCTGCATGAAGACTTCGTCCTGGGTGGTGCTTGCGTGTACCGTCATCTCTCTTTCAAGGATAGCGGTTTTGTGGGTGTGATGATTTAGGGGGATGTTTCGTCTCTTCATGGGTATTCGGGCGTAACATCCCGCTATTCAAAAATTTGTAGGGGGCAAAGGGTTTTCGTGTGTTAGGAAGATCCCAAGTTGTCCGGCGACCGCCACGAAATGACTGGAAGGTGCTACAACAGTAGCCATGCGAGTTACGAGTCCGATGATGACACCTCGTGAGGCGGCGCGGTTGCTGGGCGTGAGCTATGCCACGATCAAACAATGGATTCTGAGCGGCAAGCTGAAGACAGTGCAGACCCCCGGGGGGCACCATCGCCTGACAGAGGCTACGCTGAGACCGTTTTTGCAAAAGGACAAGATGAAGCCTGCGGTGGACTCGCGTCAGCGCTACCGGCGAGTGAGCGGAAGAAATCAGCTGGTGGGCAAGGTCGTGAGTATCCGCATTGAGGGGCTTCTGGCTGAGGTGGTGCTCTCGGTGGGAGAGACGCATGTGACGGCGATTATTACGGCGAATGCGGTTCGGGAACTGCAGTTGAAGAAGGGGGATACGGCAGCTGCTCTTATCAAGTCAACCGACGTGATGATCGAGCGGCTGGATGATCTCATTTAGCTGGCGACGCAAGGTCTTGTTGCTTTGTGGAGGAGTGGGGAGGGAAGCAAGCCTCTTCGCTTTGCTGTTCATAGATGCGTTACAGCCTCCGTCGAACGCAACTGCTAAGTCGGCCGGGCGACGCTGATTTGTGGGCATGGCGCATCGTTGACTATACGATTTGAATCGGCTAACTTCGTAGTATGTGATTCGAAGCGTACTCTGTGACTTTTGCTCTCTTTCAGCGTGCTTCGACCTTTGTTCCGCAATTCATTGCCAACCGCAGATGCAGATGCGAGCTGCGTTTCAGGAGCGGCTTTTCCATGAAATACTTTCGCGTTTTTTCCGGGTTTGTCCTTTTTGTTCTGTTCGCTGGGCCGGTGTCTTTTGCACAGATTGCGGCCGGCCTTCGAGGGCGCGTGGCTGACCCTTCGGGCGCGGCGGTTGTTAATGCTCATGTCGAGTTAATCGAGTCTGCGAAGAATGTCCATCAGGCGACGACTACGTCGAGCACGGGCGACTTTGTATTCACAAATCTTAACCCTGGATCTTATGAAGTTGTTGTGACGGCATCGGGTTTCCAAACAATGCACCGTGCGGGGATTACGGTCGCCGTGGGGCAAACTGTAACTGCCGATCTTGCACTGAGTCTTGGCGGCGACCAAGAGGCGGTGACGGTTAATAGCGACTATCCGGTGATGCAGGTGGGAACGAGCGATATTCAAACGAATATCTCTGGATCGACGATTGCTGCGATGCCTTTGAATACGCGTAATTTTATTCAGCTTTCGACGTTGGCGCCGGGAGTGGAGCTCCCTCCGGGGACGTTGTTGCCCCGCATCAATGGAGGACGGCCGAGGACAAATGAGTATATCTACGACGGCATTTCGGCGCTGCAGCCGGAGCCCGGACAGGTGGCGTTCTTTCCGATCCTCGACGATATCCAGGAGTTTACGGTCGAAGCGAACAATGTGCCGGCCGAGTTTGGGCGATTCAACGGCGGCGTGGTGAACGTTGCCACGCGGTCGGGGTCGAATGCGGTGCATGGAAGTTTGTTCGAGTATTTTCGCAATGAAGCTTTGAACTCGCGTAACTATTTTGCCTCGGCGACAGGGCGGAAGCCGGAGTATCGGCGCAATTTATATGGGGTTACGCTGAGTGCTCCGATTATTCATGACAAGCTCTTTTTCTTTGGCGACTACCAGGGCGTGAAGCAGTTGATCGGGGTGACACGCATCTCGACCATCCCTACGCTGCCGATGCGGCAAGGCATTTTTACGGGGGCGTCGAAGATTTATGATCCTACGACGACGCAGACTGTTGCGGGGAAGTTCGTTCGCCAGGAGTTTCCGAACGACGTGATCAACATACCGCTCGATCCTGCAGCGAAATCGTTGCTGGCGCGTTTCCCGATGCCGACTAATTCCGCTGCTGCGAATAACTACACGCGGACGGCGAACGATTCCGATCATCAGAATCAGTTTGATGTTCGCGTAGATGGGATTTACAAGACTCGCGATCGGGCGTTTGGACGCTATACCTATTACAACGAGGTGGAACTGCCGGTGACGCCGTTGCCGGATGGAAGTGGGCTCATGAGTGGTGCGGTGCTGGGGACTGGTGGTGTGGTGGGGTTGTCGAATGTGTTGGGTCAGCAGGCTGTCTTCAACGAGACGCATACTTTCTCTGCACGGCTGCTGAATAATCTTGCAGTGGGCTATACCCGGCGGGGCAACACGATTGTGGGGCCTACGCTGAGTACCACGGCTTCATCGGCGCTGGGCATTCCTGGCATTCCGACAAACGCCGCGTTCAACAATGCGCTGCCTTTGTTTACGCTTACGGGCATTCAGCAGCTCGGGCCGTCGGCGAGTACGTTCTCGCGGTTTCAGACGGGCGTGTGGCAGATGGTGGACATGGTGACGCTGACCAAGGGGCCGCATGCGATCAAGGCGGGCATCGATTTCCGGTGGTATCAGTTGAATACGGTGTCTCCTCCGAATCCGACAGGGTCGTTTGCGTTTACTACGACGGGCACCAATCAGCAGGGCGTGACGAACAGCGGTAACTCAGTTGCGAGTTTTCTGCTGGGGCAGGTGGATACGTTTGCGATCGACCTGCAGGAGAGCATCATCCGTCCGCGCGACATGATTGAAGAGTATTTCGCGCAGGACGACTGGAAGGTTTCGCCGCGACTGACGCTGAACATCGGTGCTCGGTGGACTCTTCATTTTTCTTCGGTGGAAAAGACGAATCAGGGTGCGGTGTTTAATCTTGGGACGCAGCAGCTGGATTATCTGGGGCAGAATGGGAATTCGCGGAGTGCGCGTGAGCTGCACTATGACAATGTTGCGCCGCGGCTGGGGTTTTCGTTTCTTGCTACTCCGAAGACGGTGGTGCGCGCTGGGTATGGGATTGTTTTTATCGACCAATCCGGGATTACGACTCCGTTTACTACGCCGCAGTTTCCATTTATTCAGAATGTGCAGCAGAAGACGCAGGATAGTGTGAATTCCGCGTTTCTGCTTTCGGGCGGCCCTTCAGTCGCGCCGATACCGTTTACTCCGGACGCGGGCTTGGGGCAGAGTGTTTATACGGCGAAGAAGACGGCCGGGTCGGGCTATGTGCAGCAGTGGAACCTGGCGGTGCAGCGGTCGATTACGAACAATATGTCGGTGGAGGTTGCGTATGTGGGATCGCATATTGTTCATGTGGGGATTCCGGATTCAAACCTTAATCAACTGACGGCTTCGCAGCTTGCGGAGGGGCCTTCGCTACTGACGCAGGTGAATAATCCTTATTTCGGGCAGATTCCCATCTCGAGCTCGATCGGGACGAAGACGGTGAGCCAGGCGCAACTGCTGAAGCCTTATCCCAGGTTTCTTAATATTGCGATGTATCGGAACAATAGCGGCACGACGAACTACAACGCGGTCGAAGCCAAGGTGGAGCAGAGATTTTCGCATGGGGTCGCCTTTCTGTTTGGGTATTCGCATTCGAAGTTGATTGATGACGCGTCGTCGGTGTTCTCGTCGACGGTGCTTTCGTCGCCTAACTCGAGCAGCCTGGTGGCGGCCGATACGTTTCGACCTTATTTGGAGCGTGACTCGTCGAATGGAGATATGCCGAATGTGACTTCGTTCAGCGGGATTTATGACCTGCCTGCCGGACGGGGGCATCGGTTTGCGTCGACCGGGATAGGAAATGCAGTGTTGGGGGGATGGTCGCTGAATGCGATTTTCTTGCTGCAGTCGGGGATGCCGGTGACGGTGACCCAGGCGACGAACAATAACTCATTCGCCGGATTTGCGCTGCAGCGGCCAAATATCGTCGGGCACCCAAGTCTGCCGCCGGGTCAGAGAACGCCTGCGCGCTACTTTTAATACGGCGGCTTTTGCAACGGCTCCGCAGTTTGTCATTGGGACTGCGTCGCGGAATCCAGTGCGCGGACCTGCTTATCGCAACCTGGATTTTGCGCTGGTGAAAAATGTGAACCTGCCGCTCGAAGCGAATCTGCAGTTCCGCGCGGAGTTGTTCAATATTACGAATACGCCTGCGTTTTCGCAGCCGAATGGGAGCTTCGGCGCTGCTGCGTTCGGGAGCATTACGAGCACGACGACCGATCCGCGGGTTGTGCAGTTTGCGCTTCGGCTGAGTCGGTAGGGGCTTCGAGCTAGTCGAGCAGGGAGTCAACGAAGGCGCTGCTGTCGAAGGGGATGATGTCTTCGAGCTTTTCGCCGATGCCGGCGTAGATGACGGGGAGCTTAAGTTCAGTGGCGATGGCGAGGACGATGCCGCCTTTGGCTGTGCCGTCGAGCTTGGTGAGGACGATGCCGGTGACGTTGGCGGCCTCGGTGAAGAGGCGGGCTTGCTGCAGGCCGTTTTGGCCTGTGGTCGCGTCCATGACGAGAAGGGTTTGGTGCGGGGCGCCGGGGATCAGTTTTTCCGCGGTGCGGCGCATCTTGTCGAGTTCCTTCATGAGGTCGGTCTTGGTGTGGAGGCGGCCGGCGGTGTCGACGATCAGGATTTGGGTGCCTCGGGCCTTGGCGGCGGCGCAGGCGTCGTAGAGCGCGGCGCTGGGGTCTCCGCCTTGTTTGGTTTTGATGATCTGGACGTCGGAGCGCTGGGCCCAGACTTCGAGCTGCTCGATGGCGGCGGCGCGGAAGGTGTCGGCGGCACAGAGAAGGACGGTGCGTGCCGGCCCATCCTTTCCGCCGGTGAAGTAAGCGGCGAGTTTGCCGGTGGTGGTGGTCTTGCCGGTGCCGTTCACGCCGACCATCATGATGACTTCGGGTGGGGCGGCGGGGTGCCTGATGGGGCGGGCTACACCGTCGAGGATTTGCTTCAGTTCGGATTTGAGGAGTTGCTTGAGCTCGTCACCACCCTGGATGCCGGTGCGGAGTGCGCGCTGGCGAAGGTTTTCCATGACGATGGCGGTGGTGGGTGCGCCGAGGTCGGCGGCCAGGAGGAGAGGTTCGAGGTTGACGAGAGTGGTTTCGTCGACTTCGCGGGTGAGAGCGACGATGGAGCTGATGGACTCGGTGAATGACTCGCGAGTGCGGGTGACCGCCTGTTTCATGCGGTCGAAGAGGCCGCGTTTCGGCTCCTGTGGTTCAGGGTCGGCCGGAGTCGGTTGGTCGGGCTTGTCGCGTTTGCCGAAGAGAGAGAAAACCATCACTTTAGTGTAGCGGAGGGCGAAACCTTGCGTGTTAGCTTGGGTTTAGCTGATTATGCGCGGCACACAAATGTCTTTTTTGCTTAGACTCTTCCTTTCTGTCATGGTGATGTCGGTTGTTTCACGGTCGCTGTGCGCTCAAGAGACGCCTGTTCCCTCGACTGATACGACGACGCTACATGTGGCATCACGGTTGGTGGTGCTCGACGTGGTGGTGATCGACCGCAACGGCAAGTTCGTATCGAACCTTGATCGTTCGCAGTTCACCGTGACGGAAGACAAGGTGGCGCAGGCGATCCGGAACTTCGACCCGCCGGATGGGCACGAGATGCCGCCGGGGTCTGCGGGCAAGATGCTGGTTGAGAGCAGCGCGGACCTGCCGAAGATCGGCAATGCGCCGGTAAACATTCTTGTCTTTGATGAGGTGAATACGCCATTCCTGCAACTGGCGCATGCACGGCAGATGATGGAGCGCTATCTGAAACGAATGCCGGAGGTGCTGCCGGTGCCGACACTGTTTATCGCGGCAGGCGCGAAAAAGATCGCGGTGCTGCACGATTATACGCAGAGCCGTGCGGATCTGCTGCAAAGTATTCGGACGCATACAACCGACGCGGATTTCACGATGCTGACGAATACTTTGAACGGCGGCAAGTCAGGTTCGGATGAGGGCATGGTGAAGACGCTTGGTGCTTTGACGCAGATTGCGAGCAGCGTGCGCGGAGTGCCGGGGCGAAAGAACGTCATCTGGGTGGGAACGGGATACCGGAACGCGAGCGATCTGAACAATCTGTCCAACGTTGACAATGACAAAGTGAAAGCTGCAATCCAGACGGTAACCAACCGTATGCTGTCGGCACACGCGACGCTGTATTTGATCGATCCGGAGGGCGTGATCGCGAGGGATCCGGGTAATCCCGATTCGCTTGGCAATGGAATGCCTGGCGATGCAGCGACGGGTTACGGAGCTTACGCTCCTGGTCTTGGATTTGAAAGCCTTGTCTATGCGACGGGCGGGCGGATTCTCGCGGGGCACAACGACGTCGATGCAGAGATCGGGCAGACGACCAGGGAAGGGACGAAGTACTACACCCTTGCGTATGTGCCAACGAGCGTGAACGATGCCGCCAAGCCGTACCGCAAGATCAGCGTGAAGCTGAACGACCCTTCGTTGCGCGCGATTACGCGCGACGGTTACTTCGGCGGAGAAGAGAAGGTGGATGGGGTAGCGCTTAACACGGTGAGGAAGCAGCCCAAGCAACTGCTCTTCGACCTGACAGGCGCCGCAAGAACGACGATGGTGTATGGCGGGCTGCACATCGAGCCGGTGTTGGCGAAGGACGGCTATCTGCTGAAGGTGAAGGCGAGCGATCTGAGCTGGACGCCTCAGCCAGACGGGTCGCGGTTGGCGGAGGTGACGGTGGTGGCTGTGGGGTACAGCAATCACGACAAGGAGATGGGTCAGCATGCTGCAGAACTGAAGCAGCTGATCGAAGCCAGCGATGTGATCGGGCCGCAATCTCAGGTTGGATTTACTTTTCCCTTCGCGATGCCCGCGGGGACATCGCGGGTGCGCATTGTGATGCGCGATGCGGCGACGGGAACGATCGGCTCGGCGGATACGAAGCCGTAGAGATATCGATGCGTGGGACGATTCGTGCGGGACGATGACGATGGAACGAATCACGAGGGCTTCAGTTTGTTTTGGTAGGCGCGGAGACGGACGCAGCCGGCCTGGAGCAGAGGCGTGTCGACATGGTGGGAGCGGCCGTGTTCAAGCAAATCGCCGAGGATAGTGTCGACTTCGATGGGAGCGCCTCTTTGCAGGTCTCTGTACATGGACGAGGTGAGTTTGGAGCCCTTGGTAGTTACACGTTTACGAATGTCTTCCAGCAAGGTTTGAGAGGGAGGGAACCCGCATGCGGTGGCGACTGTAGCGCACTCCTCGATGGCACGAAGGGCTGTCTCGTCGCCGTAGGGTACGGCGTTGATCTCACCGATGGGGGCGTTGAGGAGGCAGGTGATGAGGCCGAGGGAGGCGATCATAACCCACTTCTGCCACATCGCGTAGGTGATGTTCGTGGAGAGTTCGGTGTCGAAGCCAGAGTCGCGAAAGGTTTGATCGACCAGACGAATGCGTGGGGTGATCTCTCTGTTGCGCTCGCCGTAGATGAGTTGCTGGATCGGGTTCATCTGCACGATGCGTCCCTGTTCGTCGAGGTCGGCGATAACCTTGCATACGCCCCCGAGAACCGGCCGCTGCCCGAAGCGGTTAGCGAGGGTTTCGAGGTGGCGCATACCGTTGAGGACGGGGTAGATCATGGTCTCGGGGCCGACGGCAGGTGCCATGTCGTCCATTGCCTGCTCGAGGGCTGGGGCTTTCACGCTCAGGAAGATGATGTCGAAAGGGCTATCGAGTTCTTTGGCGGTGATGGTTTTGGGTTGGAGGGTGAGGTCTCCGTGGGGGCTGACGATGCGGAGGCCTTCACCGCGAAGCTGCTGTGCGCGTAAGGGTCTGACGAGGAAGGTGACATCGCGTCCGGCCTGTGCGAGTCGCGCTCCGAAGTAGCCGCCGACAGCGCCGGCACCAACGATCAGAATCTTCATATAGTTCTGATGCTCTGGCCTGCGCCGTGGGTGCGCGGAGTGCCTTGCTGCGGGCGGGGCGGTTAAGGAGTCGATGTCGGTGCAGGCTTTGCCGGAGTGGGGGAATAGATGCCCGGGCGCACCAGAAGAAGGAGGTAGATTAGCAGGATTGCGATGAGGACCAGGCCGCCGATGAAGATGTGGGGGCGGAAGCCCATCAGGGTTTTGTGGCGGGGAAGATCAGGAGGTGGGATGTGTTCGTGCTCGTGGTCGCGTTCGTGGTGGTGTTCGGGCATGCACACAAGCTTACTTTGCAATTGCGTTGATCCGCTGCCCGGCTGAAAATATTTTGTCACAGGGAAGAGTTACGCAGCGATGGCTAGCCTAGATTAACCGGCGGTTGGGTAGGTGGAGTCGTTTGAGTTGCGGGGTGCGGGTCGGTGGCCTTGGGGACCACCTTGGTCTGACGGGCTTTGATGAAGATAATGGCCGCTACCAGGATGATCAGTATCGTTACGAGGAAGGCGATAACGACTGGCTTAATCGACGAATCTCCCACGCGTTGTTCGGGGGTAGGGTTGCTCGCTGTGGGCTTCTGCTCGCTCATGGCTACTTGGATGCCGAAGCCTTGGTTTGCGGTTAGTTGCGTGAGGGTGATTGGTTGCGGATTATTTGCAGCGGCCTATTCGTCGCGGCCGGGGCGGGACATGAGTTCGCGGATGGCTTCTTTCGGACTCTTGTTGTGGTGGAGGATAGCGTCCATCTGTTCTGTGATGGGCATTTCGACGGCGTAGCGTGCGGCGAGGCCGAGCGCGGCGGCAGTGCTGCCCACGCCTTCGGCTACTTTGCCATTGAGTCCGGCGAGGATGTCGGGCAGCTGGCGGCCGCGCCCCAGTTCGATGCCTACACTTCGGTTGCGCGAGAGAGAGCCGGTGCAGGTGAGGACGAGGTCGCCGATGCCAGAGAGGCCGGCAAGGGTCTGGCGGCGGCCTCCGCAGGCTATGGCGAGACGAGTCATCTCGGCGATGCCGCGCGTGATGAGCGCGGCGGAGGAGTTGTAACCGAGGTTCAGGCCGTTGGCGACGCCGGCGGCCAACGCGATGACGTTCTTCATGGCGCCGCCGAGTTCTACGCCGGGAACGTCGTCGTTGGTGTAAACGCGGAGGGTGGGAGAGGTGAAGTCGCGTTGAATGATCTGGGCTACTGGTTGATGGTTGGATGCTACGACGACGGCGGTGGGCATGCCGGCGGCAACCTCCTGTGCGAAGGACGGACCGCTGAGCACAGCGAACGGATTGTTTGCGACGGCGGCGACGACCTGCGACATGCGAAGGAACGTGGTCTCCTCGATACCTTTGGTGGCGCTGAGAATGATCTGGCTTCTTGTAAGCAGCGGAGCGATGTGGGTGATGACGCCGCGCAGATGCTGCGATGGCGTGACGCAGAGGAGGATATCGGCTTCGAAGATAGCGCGTGGTAGGTCGGAGGTAATTTGGATGTCGACGGGGAGAGTGAAGCCGGGGAGGTAAGGAAGATTTTCGCCTGTGTCGGCGAGCTGCTCGGCGAGTGCGGGGGAGTGGGACCAGAGACAGAGCACATGCCCGCCGCGGCGTGCGAGGGAGAGGGCGAGCGCGGTGCCCCAGGCCCCGGCGCCAAGGATGGCGATGCGGCTCATATTGCCCCCTTTTTTTTGCCGAAACGATTTTCGGTGCCGGCGAGGAGGCGGCGAATGTTTTCGTGGTGCTTGACAATGATGAGGAGGGGTATGAAGAGGAAGCCGGCAATGACGAGTGGAGTACGGTAAGGCACGAAGTAAAGACCGAAGAGCGGGAAGAAGGCCGAGCCGATGATGGAGGCGAGCGAGACGTAGCGGGTGATGAGAAAGATGATGAGGAAGATAGCGAACGTGCATCCGGCCGCGGGGGGCGACAGTGCGAGGAAGACGCCGAGGGCGCTAGCGACGCCTTTGCCGCCACGAAATCCGAGCCAGATGGGAAAGACGTGCCCGAGGATGGCAGCTACGGCGGCGGCCACGGCGAGGTCGTAGTTGCCGGGGGCGATGTCTTGGGCGATCTTGACGGCAAGGAAGGCTTTGCCACAATCGAGCAGAAGGGTGGCGATGCCGAGGCCTTTGGCTCCGGAGCGCGCGACGTTGGTTGCGCCGATATTGCCACTGCCGATGGCGCGGATGTCCTGATGGCGGAAGATTTTGACGAGGAGATAGCCAAAGGGGATCGAACCCAGGAGATAGGCCAGCGGAATGGAGAGGAGCCAGGGGTTCATGTCGTCTGCGATGTAGTTTAGCAAGGGTGAGTGAGGATGTTGTCCATGGAGATCTGTGGCGTGTGAAGCCTTTTTACAAGAGGTGATGGCGGATGAGTTCGAGGGCGTGCTGGCTGGCCCACCAGCGAATGCGTTCGCGGTCGCCGGGTAGGTTGAACTCCTTGACCTGTGTGTTCTGGGCGTAGGCGAGGGCAATGTAGACGAGACCGATCGGTTTGTCGGCGTCGGGGCCGGGAGATCCGGGGCCAGGGCCGGCGATGCCGGTAATGGAGATGCCGAGAGATGCGCCAGTGCGGACTCGTATGCCTTGGGCGAGTGAACGCGCGACCTCGCTTGAGACCGGACCTTTGTTCGCGACGAGTTCGGCGGGAACATCGGCGAAAGTGGTTTTCAGTGTGTCACTGTACACGACTGCGCCGCCGAGGAAGTAGCGTGAGCTGCCGGGGATGGCGGTGAGGCGCTCAGCGAGCAGGCCGCCGGTACAGCTCTCGGCGGTGGCAAGTGTGAGGTTGCGAAGGCCAAGGTTGAGGAGCACGACCTCTTCGAGCGATTCGCCGTGTGAGGAGAAGATGGCGTCATCCATCTCGGCTTCGATCTTTTCTGCGAGTTCGTCGACCCGCGCCTGAGCTTCGGCTAACGTGGGTTTGGCGCAGAGGAAGTGGAGTTGGATTTCGCCGGCGCCGGCGAGGATCGATGTTTCGACATCGGTGTACCTCTGGTAGATGGGAGCGGTGCGCGCGTCGACTTGCGATTCGGGGATCAGCGCCATGCGGAGCGTGCGTCTGGCGAGATGGCGGACGGGAAGAGAGGCGGCGAGGCGCGGCTTCACCAAGTTGTCGAAGAGGGGTTTGAGCTCTTTCGGGGGACCGGGAAGGAGGATGACGATTTTACGAACCGGTTTGCCGTTAACGTCCAGCACCGTCGTATCCATGTATTGCCCCGGGGCGCTGCCGTTCTGGTTTTCGAGTACGGTGGCGCCGTCGAGGATGTCGGCCTGCTTGGCGTTGTTGGATGGCATGACCATCTTGCGTGCGGCGAAGCGTTTGTAGAGCGCCGCGAGAATGGCGTTGTCAGAGTGGAGGCCAATGCCCAGCGCAGCGGCGACCGCTTCTCGGGTCAGGTCGTCTTCGGTGGGGCCGAGGCCGCCGGAGAAGATGACGATATCAGCGCGCGAGAGGGCGATAAGGGCGGCGCTGGTGAGGTGCGCGAGATTGTCTCCAACGATGGTCTTGAAGGAGACCTGGACACCAAGGTCGTTGAGGCCGTCGGTGAGGTAGAGGGAGTTGGTGTCCTGCCGGAAAGGTGTGAGCATCTCGGAGCCAGCGGCGATGATTTCTGCGATCATGTGTTGTTTTGTAAGCCCTTCCTTGTGCGCGATTCCAATGCTAATGCCAGTGAGTTGATTTTGAAGTGCGTTGCAGTTAATGGCGAAGCCTCAGCTTTGATGATAGTGGCTGAGACCATTCTGTTAACCGTTTCGGCGCTGATCCGTTGTATTAGCAAAGGCAACATTGCGGGATAACGTGGACAAGCAAAGCCAGTCAATGGTGGAGAGGTTTTACAGGGAAAGAATTTTCTAGATTTTTTCCTAACCGGAAGCGGGCCATCTTGTCTAATCGGCGAAATGGAAAGGCTGGAAGGGCATGAATCATGCTTTCGAAGAAAGAGAACCCGGTTCAGCTAGCCAATTATTTTTTAACGATGCCTAGCGATTGAGAGCAGAACGCTTTTCGTTCTTTACGGGGGTCGAGTGGGAGCATGTCTACGAAACTTTTCGTTGACTACTACGAAAATATTCGTATATATTTTCACTGCGCCTTGAGGAAGGCGCTCACCGGCCTTATCCCCTTCGATGTGCCCTCGTCGGCGATGTGACGTTTTGCAAAGAACTTCGGCGTGTTCTGGGGCGTGACGGATCTTCACGCTGCCTGACGCGAAAGGAAACCCCTGTCTTTAGCGCGCCCTTGGCTGCGCGCTTCACCGAGAAACACAGGAGGTCGTGATGAACGTGCGTCTTGTTGTAAGTCCGATTCTTGTTTTGTTGCTCTCACACTATGCTCCCGGCCAACCGATGGCGGTAGGTGTCGACCAGACTGGTCAGCCGACAAACGTTACTGCGAACACTGCCGATGCGGTCAAGCAAAATCTGATGCGCCGGGTCGCTTTGGCAGAGGCGGTGGTGCGGCAGGCGGAGGCTGCGCATGCGACCAACGAGGTGCTCAGCAGGGACTACGTGCAGCTTGGTCTGTGGTACCAGAATGCGGCACAGTGGGGACGGTCTGAGGCTGCGCTGGATCATGCAATTTCCCTGCTCCGACATCCACTTGAGCCAGGGGCAGATCTAGCAACGGCCATCGGTCAGCTGGCAAGCCTGCATGTGATGATGATGAAGTTTCGAGAGAGCGAACGGGAGAGCAAGGAAGCTCTGAGAATTCGAGAGGACATCGGAGACCAGTTGCTGATCGCGCGCAGTCGCGATGATCTCGCGATACTCTACCTGGCGGAACAGAAGTTTGAGAAGGCGAGAGATTTTGCGCGGCAAGCTGTGGCTGAATTTGATAAGAATGGTCGAGCTGATGTTCTCGACAGAGTCACTGCA
The DNA here is from genome assembly GCA_963838555.1 of uncultured Acidobacteriaceae bacterium. Taxonomy (GTDB): domain Bacteria; phylum Acidobacteriota; class Terriglobia; order Terriglobales; family Acidobacteriaceae; genus Edaphobacter. The sequence continues at coordinate 381,943 of CAWIRK010000004.1, forward strand.
CGGGTTACCCTCGCAGAGGCGCTTTGCAGCCTTAAGGATTGTCCATCCGCTATTTCACTGCTGAAGGCGACCCTGGATGAGGCGAAGGCTGTGCTGCACGCGGACGACTTCCCCGTTGGTATAAGCAACTTTCTTTTGGGTTACGCGTATTGGAAATCAGGCAACATGTCGGAAGCAGAGGAGTATATGGAACGGGGAACGCAGCTGATGAGCATACAACTCGGCTGGGGGCATCCCGCCTATGTGAGAGCTTTGAAGTTTTATGCGCAATTTCTGCATGAGGACCAAAAGGCGGAAGCGGCGAATGTCGTGGAACGCCGGATTCGACAGACGCAGGCTGTCGTCGACGTCCACTCGATTCAGACGGCGCAGGGAATGTTCGGCGTCAACGGATTGCACTAAGTTTTGGCAGTCCGTCGAAAGACCTACAGGGCGCCGTCAGGTCTGACATGATCGTTTGTGGACAAGGAATCGATCGTCTGGTGCCTTCCGTGGTTTGGCAGAAAGATGGAAAAGACGGTTCCGCAGAATGGATCGGAGGTGCGGGAGCGGACGCGAAGGCTGCCACCGTGCTTCTGTACGAGTTCGCGGGAGACCCATAGGCCAAGACCTGTCCCGGTATCTTTTTTCGTGGTGAAGAATGGTTCGAAGATGCTTTCGAGATGGTTCGCAGGAATGCCAAAACCGGTATCCGCGATGGTGATGCGAACGCCCTGGCGGGACAGGTCGCGAGGGTCGACTGCGGAACTTGCCTCGATGCGGATGGTAGACCCGCTGGCGCAGGCGTCGAGGCTGTTCGCGAGCAGGTTGGAGAGGATCTGACGAAGCTCTCCGGCCGAGCCTAAGACTTCTCTCTCTGTTGTCGCGTTGACGATGAAGGAGACTCCGAGGCCGATGGCGCGAGATGTGTAGAAATCGGTGACCTCGCGGACGATGTTGGCCGGCTTGAAGAGAGTAGGAGTGGATGTTTCGCGGTAAAATCCAAGGGATTGCCGGGTGATGTGGGCGATGCGGCCGAGTTCGTTCTCGGCTTGCCCAAGCAGGTGGTGAATCTCACCTAGGTCGTTGGAACGCAGGGCTATGTAGACGAGGTTGGTGAGGCCTTCGAGCGGATTGTTGACCTCATGTGCAACGGAGGCGGCGAGGCGGCCGGCGGCAGCCAGTTTTTCGGCACGCATCAGGGCGCCTTCGGACATGCGGCGTTCGGTGATGTCGCGGAAGACGAGGACGATGCCGACCATTTTGCCGGAGCTGTCGCGGATCGGCGCACCGCTATCGTCGATGCAGACTTCAGTGCCATCTTTGGCGATAAGGAAGGTGTGGTTGGCTAGACCGACGACTGTGCCGAGGCGGCGTACCTTGTCGACGGGATTCTCGACGGCTACACGTGTGTCCTCGTTGAAGATGTGGAAGATCTCGTGGAGGGATTTCGTTTTGGCGTCTGCCTCCGTCCAGCCGGTGAGTTGTTCGGCGACCAGATTCATGAATTCGACGTTGCCGTCGGCGTCGCAGGCGATGACTGCGTCTCCGATGCTGCGGAGGGTGGTGTTCAGCCACTGCTCGCGAGCGTAGGACTCCTCGCTGCGCAGCTTGATCTCCTGAAGCTGGCGGTTGTAGGCGGAGGTGAGCTTGTAGAAGACTCTGCGCGTCTCCAATGTAAGTACCGCAGCGACGAGAGCGACGAGGAGGACGATTCCGATTCGGGCGTACTGGTTGATTTCGATGTCAGCAGCGGAGTGTTCGGCACGGCGCCCGATGACGATGTTCAAAAACTCATCCATCTGGGCGCGCAGGTTGTCCATGTCCTGTTTGCGTTGAAGCATGCGCTGGCCCATGACAGATGTGTCGACAGGATCCGAATGGATCTCCTGATATGCCTTCTGCTCCCAGTCCCGATGAGCGGCTTGAAGGCGACGGAGTCCTGCCACCTGGTCGGGACGCTGAACCATGGTGAACAGGGTGCTGAATTCGGGTTCGATCTGTTTGTCTGCCTCATGCAGAGGCTCAAGGAAGACCGGGTTACGAGACAACAGGAAGCCGCGAAGACCGGTCTCTTCGTCGACCATCAATTTGATCAGGCGGTTGGCGTGGAGAATGACCACGTCGGCGCGATCGACGGCGCTCGCACTCTGCTGAATACGTTGCAGGCCATAGCCGAGAATGATAGCCAGAACAGTGAGTGCTGCAATCGGCAAGGCAAGGAGACGGAGCAAAAGCCTGCTATAGAGCCGCGGGTCCACAGTATCTTCCTTCGTGCGGTTTCGTGCTGATTTTGGGGTCGTGTCCGAACTCGAGATAGCCGGCGCAGATGATTTTAACGAAAATGGCAGCTATCTGGCGACAAAATTGATGGTCGCCAGTCGAACACAGCTAACACTAAAGTGTCTGTCGACATTGAGCAGGGCTAAATTAGCCTGCGGCCTTCGATATCAAGAGAGACGTGGTAGAGGGCGTCGTGGGTGGCGAGGGTCGCGTTCCCGTCCTCTAGAAAAGCAAGGCCGACGAGGTTACTGCCGGAGACGGTGAGTGTCGCTTCGTGGCGGGGTGTGATGCGGATGATGCCGCGCTGGCCACGCAGGCTGGCGGCGACGTAGAGATTGTCGTCGACGTCGAAGGCCATGCCCTGGGCGCGGCCCAGGCCCTGATAAAACACCGTAGTGTTGCCATCGCGGTCGATGGCGTGGATGGCCTGATTGGAGGAGGTGGTAGGGCCGGTGACAAAGAGTGTGCCGGCGTCGTTGAAGGCCAGGTGGTAGGCGGCGATGGAAGGCTCGAGGGTGGCGTAGACGAAGATTTCGCCGCTGGCGCCGCCGGAGCCGGAGCGGCTGATCTTGAATATGGTGCCGGAGCGGTCGCCGACGAAGAGGTTGCCGTCGCGGTCGAAGGCGATGCCGGTGGCAATGCCCATCCCCTCGGCGTAGGTGGAGACCGCGCCTTCAGGCGTGATGCGGTAGACGGTGCCTTCGGCGCGGGAGCTGGCGTAGAGATAGCCGTCCGGATCGAAGGCAAGGCCAGTGGCGTTCAGGAGGTCGCGGACAAAGGGCCGAATCTGAAAGTCGCGCTGGATTTGAAAGATGGAGACCGGGACAGCCTGACCGCGCTCTCCCGAGACGGTGGCATAGACGTTGCCGTTGGGGTCGACTGCGGGGTTGGCGACGGGATGAAGATTTTCTGCCATGGGGACGGCGACGCGGAGGTGGAGGGGGTTGCTCTCGGTGGCGCTGCGGTGGAGGATGAGGTTGCCGGTGATGGTGCCTTCGGGGATATGGATGGAGGCGCGGGTGGGGCGGCTGAGGATGATAGGGGCGGCGATGTCGCCGATGGTGGCGCGGGGGATGTGAGTGCCGTGGGAGTCGAGGTGCTGGCCGTGCACGTCGATTGCGCCACCGGGCATTGCGGCGATGGGTGTGAGGTGGTCGAGATGCGGGGCCGGGGTGTCGGGTTTGTCAGGCGTCAGCAGTGAGCGGAGCGTGGTCATGTTGAGGTTTAGCCTAGACGGCTGTGCAACCGAGTGCAACTAAAGATAAGACGTTAGAAAACTAAAACCAGATGTGAAGGAGTTGAGCGACAGCGAGAGCGAAACAGCCTGCGGCTACGTCGTCCAGCATGATACCGGTGCCGGCGGGAAGGCGTTCTAGCTGACGGATAGGGGGTGGTTTGAAGATGTCGAAGAGGCGGAAGAGGAGCAGGGAGAGGGCGGCGTGTCGCCAATCGACGGGTATGGCGATCAGGGCGATGAGCTGGCCGGCGACCTCGTCGATGACGACGTGGCCGGGATCTTTGCGGCCGGATTCGCGGGCGACGATGGTGGCAGCGGGGATGCCGATAAGTGTGGCTATGGCTGCGGCTATGGCTGTTCCGATCGCCAAGGCTATGGGCGGTGGGTGCAGGATGTGGGCGGTGGCGTACCAGAGCAGGACGGCGGCGATGCTGCCGTAGGTCCCGGGGCCTGGTTTGAGCAGGCCTGCTCCGAAGAAGGTGCCTACGAGCCAGGCCCAGAGGGTCTTCTTTTCGGAGGGGGAATGCAGTTGGACTTTGGAGTTGGCCATTAGGGTCTTGTTGTGCGGAGGCTGACTGAGAGTTTACAGGGGTTCGGCCCCCACTCCCCTGGACAATCCGTCAAAGTCTTCATTCGATGGTGGTTAGGTGCGGACTTGGGGCGGTTGGCAGGCGTTTTACGGGCATTTTCGCGGCAAAGTCTTGATTTGGCGTGGGTTATCTTTGCAGGGAGCGTGGCTTTTCTTTACCCGGGAATGTTGGGAGTGGCTCACGATTTGTCGTTTATTCTCAGCGGCTTGCGAGTCTAGTCTTCGTCGTTGTGGCGGTTGTGTTTGTTGGAGCGGGCGAGCTCTTCGAGGAGGTCCGGGTCCTGGATGGGAGTGGAGATTTTATAGTCGCCGCTGGCCCATTTCCCGAGGTCGATGCGGCGGCAGCGGTCGGAGCAGAAGGGGAAGTCTTCGCTGCCGGCAAGGACGAGGGTCCGGCACGTGGGGCAGCGCAGCGCTTTGGTTTTCGATGTCGCCGACATGAAACTAGTTTAGTCTTCCTAGGCGGTGAGAGAAAGTGGCTAACCGCCGGGCGTGTCTAACCAATGTGAGGTGCGTTATGGGTGCAAGCTGCGCCTTAAACAACAGGAAGCGGGCCATGTGGATCTCCGGTTTAGCGCTGGTGTGTCTCTCCATTTTTGTGAGAGCAGCTGATACACAGAAGGCCCAGGAGATATCGGAGCTGCAGCCATTACCGGCGGGTATTACGTTGCCTGTGGCGGTTGGGCACACGCTTCGCGCGGGGAAGGTGAAGCCGGGAACTGTGTTTCTGCTAAAGACGACGCAGCGGGTTCCGGTCTCCGAAGATGCTTACCTGAACCGGGGAGCGACGCTTCGCTGTGAGGTGGTGACGTCCGATGCCGGGAACCGGACGGCGGAGCATCCCGCGACGCTGGCGATCCGGTTCACGCAATTGAGCTACCGGGGCATGACGGTGCCGTTGGTGACGAAGGCGGTTGCGATGGCGAACCTGATGTACGTGGATGGGACGTTCCTGCCCCTGATGGGAGGCGCGGATCGCGGAAATTCCAGTGAGGCGAGCTGGACGACGGCGCAGGTGGGAGGGCAGCAGGTCGTGCGGTCGGGCTGGATTGGGCCGGTGGTCGGGAGAGGGTTGGTAACAGTAGGGCGCGCGGACTACTACGGGGTTTACAGTTTGCCGGTGCAACTGGGGGGCGAGGATGGAGTGATGGTGCCGCTTGCGATTGGGGTGTTTTCGACGAACGCCCGGGGGCTTTATGGATATGACACTGGCAGTGAGCTGGAGTCATCGGGCGGATTGATTACGATTACAAATCCGAAGGGAGCGGCGGTGATCCGGGCTGGGGATCATTTGCTGCTTGAGGTGGTGGCGGGGCGATAGGGCGGCTGGCTAGATGCTTGAGGCGCGTTGGATGGGGAACCAGATTTCGATGGAGCCCTGGCCGCTGATGGGGTTGAAGCGTTCGTCGTAGCGTTCGAAGTCGGGTGTTGGCGCAGGTTTCAGGCCGCAGGTGGGGACCCACTGGTTCCAGATGTATTGCCATGTGTCGTGGAGGGTGGCTGTGCCGTCGAAGTGGGTGAAGACGGCGTAGTGGGCGGCGGGGACGATCATGCGGCCGTTGGGAGGGGCGACGGAGAGGTCGGGGACTTCGAAGGCACACATGTACTCGAAGCGCTGGTTCGGGAGGTCGGTCTGGCAGGTGGCTCCGTAGAAGATTTTTGTGGCGTGGAGGCCGGGGATGGGGAGTTGGTTGAACTCGGCCCATTGGGTGGGGATGTCGCGTGGGGCGTCGGCGAAGGTGTGGAAGCGGCGGAGGCCGGCTAGGAGGAAGGAGGGATGGTCGCGGTAGGTGGGAGTGAGCATTGGTTCGATCATCCTGAGCAATTGAACTGGGTTTATCCTAAATCGATGCAACCAACCACGATTGCGGCAATCATCGGAGGCGTAGCTGCGATCATCGCCGCCGTCATTGGTTTGTTCAAACTTGGAGGTTCCACGCGAACTTCAAAGATCGCACGTACTTCGAAATCGAACGTCGCAATTGGAGATAATATTACCCAGACGTATCAGGATTCGACGTACAACTACATCAGTTTGAGCAAGGAAGAATCTGGGGATATTCACCGTAGGGTTCCTTCGAACCCTAGTTTGATCGAAATCGCTCATGCACTACGGGTAAATCCAAATTTCAAAGAATTATGTGGGCTTGTTGATTAGTTGGCCAGTCGTCTTTTCCTCATTTCAGAAAGACGATGACCAAAACCATTGGTTTGTGATCTTTCATTCTCTCGAAAAGCACTTCGTCGTCTTAGTGTCGGCCTACATCGATATCGATAAGTATCAAAAGTTTAAGGTGGTCGATAAAGGTCATCGATGTTGGATCAAAGGCCGGATCGAAAGCGCAAATTCTTCGCATGTTCATTTAGAGGCTGACCCTGACATCACTCTCGAATAGTTGGGGTGATTGCTGCGATTATTCGTGGATGCGGGCGACTACGTCGTAGTCGTGGGATTCGGTGATGAGGGCGCGGTAGAAGGTGCCGGGGACGAGGGTTTCGTGGGGGCCGAAGTCGTTGATGAAGACTTTTCCGTCGATCTCTGGGGCGTGGAGTGCGGTGCGGCCCTCCCAGAGGAGTGGAGTTTCTTCGGATTCGCCTTCGACTAGCAGGTCGATCTCGCGGCCTATCCATTCGGCTTTGGATTTGGTGCTGATCTTTTGCTGGAGCTTCATCAGCTTGCGGCGGCGGGACTGGATGGTGCGGTTGGGGACCTTGAGTTCGTCGGCCAGCTCGAAGGCTTTGGCGCCCTCTTCGTCGGAGTAGGTGAAGACTCCTAGCCAGTCGATTTTGGCGGCGGTGATGAAGGCTTCGAGTTCCCTGTAGTCGGCTTCGGTTTCGCCGGGGAAGCCTACGATGAAACTAGTGCGGATGACGATGCCGGGGACGATGCGGCGGGCCTTGGCGATGAGGTCGAGGAAGATCTGCGCGTTGCCGCCGCGCTTCATACGCTTGAGGACGCTGGGGCTGGCGTGCTGGAGAGGGACGTCGAGATATTTTGCGATAGTGGCGTGTTTCGCCATGGTCTCGAGCAGGCGCGTGGTGACCTTGTTGGGATAGGTGTAGAGGAAGCGGAGCCAGCGGAGGCCGGGAAGAATGGCGAGGGCGTCGAGCAGCGTGGCGAGGCCGTCTGTGAAGCCCAGGTCTTCGCCGTAGCAGGTGGTGTCCTGGCCTATGAGAGTGATCTCGCGGACGCCTTGTGCGATGAGGTTCTCGGCTTCGGCGATGATGGATGACATGCGGCGGGAGCGGAATTTGCCGCGCAGTTGCGGGATGATGCAGAAGCTGCAGGGGTGGTCGCAGCCTTCGGCGATCTTTATATATGCCGACGCTCTTGGCGTCGTCAGGATTCTAGGAGTGGCGTCGTTGTACAGGTATTCGGGGAGCGCGGCGGTGGCACCGTCCCATGAGGCTCGGGAGAAGCGGCCTTGCTGCTCGCGGAGGTCGCCTTCAGGGCGGCTCGTGTTGCCGGGGTCGATGCCGAGAGGGAGACTGATGGGCGGGTGCGCGATGTGATCGCCGGTGTGATTCAGCGGGCTGTCACCGTGGGTGGTGCCGGTTTCGGCCAGGGATTGGACGATGCGGAGCTGTGGGGCGATCTCGCGGTCGTGCTCGGGGTCGGCGAGTGGGCGGGAGTGCTGGGAGACGGCGCTTGGTGCGCGGTCGATTAGTTGCGTTACTTCGTTATTGGTTTCGACCATACCGATGGCGTGGGTGTGGATGGTGGCTTCGGGTGTCCCTTGCGGGAGGATGTTGAATGGGGAGTTGTTGTTTGCGTGGCCGCTGGGAGTGAGGCCGGCAGCGGCGAGGATGGCTTCGAGTTCGCCGGTGCCTACTACTGCGTCTACTTCGGGGATGTTCTTTTGAATTTCGTCGCGGTAGCGCTCGACGAGGCAGCCGGCTACGACGATGCGCTGGGCTTTGCCGCCGTTCTGCTGCTTGTGCTGGACCATCTCGAGGATGGTGTTGACGGACTCCTGCTTGGCGGAGTCGATGAAGCTGCAGGTGTTGATGACGATGATCTCGGCGTCTTCGGCGCGGGGGGTGAGCTCGGCTCCGTTGTGGTGGAGCAGGCCCATCATGACCTCGGAGTCTACGAGGTTTTTGGGGCAGCCGAGGGAGACGAAGCCTACCTTGGGACGGGAAGAGACAGGGGTCTCCACGGTCAGATCATCGATGGTTGCGGGGGGAGTCACAGACCTCTATTTTAGCAGTTTTCATGCGCTCTTCGTTGCGATCAGTGGTCTCTGCCTGAGGTTACGAGTTGGCCATGAAAACGGCACGGATGAGGATCGAAGACGGCTTGCGAGCAGATTGAACTATTTCACGGATCGTTGAATCAAGTTGGAAGCCTCGATATCTATCTTCATGACTGTCGGGTCGTTCGATGAATGTCAAAGTGAGGTTACAACAATGGGAAAACTTACGGGTAAGGTGGCAGTGGTTACGGGTGCATCCAAAGGTATTGGTGCGGCTCTTGCAAAGGAGTTCGCGGCGCAGGGCGCTTCGGTTGTGGTGAACTATGCGTCGAGCAAAGAGGGCGCGGAGAAGGTGGTCGCTGAGATCAAGAAAGCCGGCGGCAATGCGATCGCAGTAGGCGGCAGTGTGACGAAGGCCGCAGAGATCGATGCGCTGTTTGCAGCGACGAAGAAGGCTTACGGCAAGCTGGATATCCTGGTGAACAATGCAGGCGTGTACCAGTTTGCACCGCTCGAGGCGGTGACAGAAGAGAGCATCGATCTGATGTATCGCACCAACGTGACGGGTCTTATCCTGGCCACTAAGGCCGGAGTGGCTTTGTTTCCTGCGGAAGGTGGCAGCGTCATCAATGTGGGATCGGTGGCGAGCGACCAGACGCCGCCAATGTCGGTGGTTTACAGCGGCACCAAGGGCGCGGTGGACGCGATTACGCGAGTTCTGGCCAAGGAGCTTGGCCCCAAAAAGATCCGCGTGAATGCCGTAAACCCCGGACCGGTGGTGACGGAGGGTTTCAAATCGGCGGGCGTGGAGGGAAGCGACTTCGAGAAGCAGATGCTGCAGAGCACGCCGCTTGGGCGTCTTGGCCAGCCGGATGATGTTGCGACGGTGGCAGCGTTTCTGGCATCTGACGACGCGCGCTGGGTCTCTGGCTCACTGCTTCAGGTTGCGGGTGGGATGCGATAAGCCCACGCAGGCGATTCTGTTTGGAAGCTGAGAAGGGCAGTCAATCGATTGGATTGACTGCCCTTTCCATTTGTGAGGCCGTTGCGGACGATGCCGCGCGACTATTTTGTTTGCAGGGTTGAGGACGGTGCCGTAGATGCTTCGGCGTAGTTGTGCCAAGTAATTCCGAGGGACCGGTAGAGATTGGCGGCGCGGTGCGGGAGCGGGATCGACGAGAGGTCATGGGCCGAACTCTTTGCAAGTAGCCACCAAGCGATGGGAGCCTGGTTGATATCGTAACCGGCGTCGTGAAGGAGCCCTAGGCTGACCCTGCCGCTTTGATCCTCGGCGTTACGTTTGTCTGCATTCGCGACCCTTGAGGTGATCAGGGTGGTTGCACCGAAGGTGGAAAGGCCGCCCGCGCCGCTGGCGATTTCGGCTATCGTCATTTTTTTGCGCCCCGGTTGTGCGCGGTAGGTTTGTTTTTCCAAGGCGGTGGCAATGTTATCTGCCAATAGGGTCGCAATTTGTGAGTCGTTTTGCAGGCGCTCGATCAGTTGGAATGGAATGAGAATAATGCCAGTCGGCAACGCGAGCGCGTCGTTCCAGTTGGAGGCATCAATTAGTTGAAATTTGAAGAGAATTTTCAAGAGGTCACTGTCAGGGAGGCTTCGCTGGTAGGCAGGAATCAGACTCGACCCGATGCGATCAATACGGGCCTGCATGGCGGCGTCCTTGTAGGGAGGGATTTTTTTTGGATCGATACCCAAGAAAAACTCCCTTGCAATGTTTTGTTTGGAGTCGGGGTCAACGGCTGCGGGGTCGTAGTCGTTTTTGTCGAGGAGTTTGGCTTCGCTGTCAGGGATCGAGTTCGGACTGAAGTTCGCACTATCGGCGAGGAGGAAGCCGTCAGCCTGCAGCTTGCCGTGATATTTGAGCCAGACATTGGTTTTGATATCGGGGATGGAGGTCAAGGGTAACTGGAAACTCACTTTCGTGGTTGCGTTGATCAGGATGACGTATCCGTCGGCTCGCAGTAGCAGCCGCAAGGGATCAACGGGAGGGATGGCGGGTGCGACGATTCGCTCGACGAGGGCAAATCCGCTGAGCGCGGTTGTCTCCACCGGATGGAACAACCCATCGTCAACAATGACCTGATGTTGCTTCTTATTGAGGGTGCCGTAAATCGTTGCGGATTGGCCGAGATATGGGGCAGCTCTGGTCGTTGTGCCCGCATGAGGCGCTGTCTCCAGGAGGAAAGCGGCGTTCTTGCCGGCGATGACGTGGAACCCGTTGACGTCGAAGTCAGCTATTGAGACCGAGCGCGTAACATAGCCGTTTTCGATAACGGGGATTCGTTCGCGTTGCTGGGAGAGAACATGAGAGGCAGAGGAGATCAGAAAAAGCAGAGCGAGCCCGCGGATCATTGCGACAGATTAGAGCAAGATCGCGGGCTCGTCTACAAACTTTGATACCTAGGCGAGGCTGTTGCTTGCGATGACCTGTTTGTAGAAGTGGGCGCTTAGTTTTGGGGTGCGCTTTTGAGTTTTGAAGTCGACGTAATGGAGGCCGAAGCGGTAGGCGTAGCCGTCGGCCCATTCGTAGTTGTCCATCAGGCTCCAGCAGAAGTAGCCGCGGACGGGAACGCCCTCGGAGACGCCGCGGTGAAGGTGGGTGAGGTAGTTGCGGAGATACATGACGCGATCGGTGTCGTAGACCTGGCCGTCGGGGGTGAGGACGTCAGCGGAGGAGGCTCCGTTTTCGGTGATGTAGATCTCTTTGATGTTCCACAGCTCGGCTGCGAGTTTTGGTCCCCAGTAGAGGGCTTCGGGGCCGACCTGGAGCCAGTTGCTCATCATGTGGGGGAAGGAGGCCGGAGGGGGAATCATTGCAAATCCACGGGGTGAATCGTCGGCGCGCACGTAGGAGGGGGTGTAGATGTTGAGGCCGACGAAGTCGACGGGCGAACCGATGGCTTTCATGTCAGCGTCAGTGAACTTGGGCGCGTCGGCTTTGGCGTGCTTGAGGTAAGCGTCGGTGTATTTGCCTTCCATTACAACGGTGAGGTAGCCGGCGTTGGATTCGCGCATGGCCTTTTTTGCGGCGGCGATGTGCTCAGGGGTTTCGATGACGGGGACGGCGGCGGTTGCGTTTTCGGCCAGGCCGACTTTGGTGCCGGGTTTGGCGTGGGCGCGGATGGCCTGGACGCCGAGGCCGTGGGCGAGCACCGCGTGATGGCGGACCTGGTTGACGCCTGCCGGTGGGAGCGTGAGGCCGGGGGCGTGACGGCCGTCTTTGTAGCCGATGTCGACGAAAGAGCGCATCTCGTTGAGGGTCATGAAGTGGTTGACGCGGTCGGAGAGATGCTGGGCGACGTAGCCGGCGTAGGTGGCGAAGGCTTCGGAGGTGTCGCGGGACTGCCAGCCGCCTTTGTCTTCGAGGGCCTGTGGGAGGTCCCAGTGGAAGAGCGTGCAGTAGGGCTGAATGTTGTTCGCGAGCAGTTCGTCGACGAGGCGGTTGTAGAAGTCGAGGCCCTTGGGGTTGGGCGTGCCTGTGCCTTGCGGATAGACACGCGGCCAGGCGACGGAGAAGCGGTAGGTCTTGAGGCCGAGGGCCTTCATGAGTTGCGATGTCTTCTTTGTAGCGATGGTAGTGATCGTCAGCTACGTCGCCGGTGTCTCCGTTGTTAGTCTTGCCGGAGATGCGGGAGAAGGTGTCCCAGATGGAGGGGCCGCGGCCATCTTCATTGACGGCGCCTTCGACCTGGTAGGAGGCGGTGGCGGAGCCCCAGAGAAATCCCTGGGGAAAGGATCGGGGGGTCGAGGGGGAGTGGCCGTCCTGGGCTAAGGCAGAGGTGGCCAGGTTTGAGAGGGCGGCGGGGGCCAGAGCGGCGGATCCGAAGAGGCGAGCGAAGGCGCGTCTAGAAATAGAAAATCGATTTTGCACTGGGCTTTTTCCTCATTTTGCTTTCAGGGAAGTGTAGCCGCTTCTTCGCTGGGACGCCAGTGGTCTGTTCCCTGAAGGAAGGTTTCAGTCAAATATTTTTTTGTTTCGGCGGGGGTTAGCTGGTGAGACCAGGGGACTCGAGTGTTCGGGTTGGAGCCGGGACCAGTCGAGTTCGATTCGGCGTAGTAGGCGGTTTTTTCGTTGGCGGGATTGTTCCAGTTGTTCCAGCCGGCGGGGTTGAGGTCGGCGGGAAGTTCGGTATTGATGTAGATGACGCGGGAGTAGGGGCGCCAGGGACGGCCGAGGCCGGTGGTGCTGTGGGCGGAGGCGGAGCTCTTCGCGCCGGGGGTGGTGGCGTCCATGGGCGGGGCGTCGTGGTTGATGCTGCTGGTGACGCGGCTGTTGAGGATGACGTAGCCGGTGGTCTGGTCGGGCAGCGGTGCGCGATTGTGCGGTGAGGTAGCCGGGGCCGTTGGCGTGGAGTTCGGTGTGGTCGAAGACGGCGGTCGGCGTTGCCGAAGATGAAGTCGACGCCGCCTTCGATGTAGGAGTCGACGTAGTACTGGCGGCCGTAGTCGGCGAAGAGAGTGTCTTGATGGCCGAGGAAGCGGCAGTGTTTGAAGATGCTGCGGTCGGAGCGGTTGGCTACGGCGACAGCCTGTCCGGTGTTGCCGGCGGCGTTTTCGAAGGTGAGGTTGTCGGCTTCGAAGCCGGTGCCGTTGATCTCTACGGTTTCGGTGAAGAAGGTGCCGCCGGCTTGTTTCGCATTGAGCGAGTTGGTGATGACGACGTCTTCGGGGGATTTGCCTTTGCCGAGGAAGGTGATGTTGGGGTGGTTCTGGGTGATGATGACGCGCTCGTGATAGGTGCCGGGGGCGATCTCGATGTAGACGCGGCCACCGGGACCGGGCCACGGGTGATGGTCCATGGCGTTCTGAATGGTGGGGAAGACGGTGCGGTCTTCGTTGCCGGGTGCGGCGGGTGGGGCGGAGGGGTCGACGCGGATGTGGACGTCCTGGGCGTGGGCGAAGATGGGAAGCAGGACCGTGGCAAGCAGCAGGCTTGTGCGCATGAGAGCTAGGTTAGTTGCAGAGAATAGCGTGGGCAAGTTTTGCACGGGGGCAATTTGCTCGGTGAGCGAGGGAGAGTGTTGAGTGATAAAATAGTTCCTGTGCCGGGTCCTACGCGACGTAATCCCGCCAACCCCGCCAGGTCCGGAAGGAAGCAACGGTAACGGGTAATTATGGGCGCAGTAGGTCGCCCGGTGCACTGAATTTCCCTCCTTCCTGCACAGGCGGTGATCCGCGCAGTGGCGCAGTAGGTCATCAGTCTACGTTTTTTCCCTTCTTCTCTTTCCATTAATGACAATGCGGGCTTGTCTCAGACTGCTGTACCACGTGAGGAACGTCTTTTGCCGCATATGGTGCGTCACTGTATGCGTGACATGCACGCGCATCTCGGAGAGAATGATCTGCGACGGTGAACATTGGTTCATTTGTAGTCGTTTCTTTGTTTTGATAGCTGTGAAACCAGGTGAGGTGAGAGTTTGAGCTTGACGTTGAAGCCGCGGACGCAGGTGCGCGCGAAGATCAGTTCGGTTGGGACCTATGTGCCGCCGCGGTTGTTGACCAATGCCGATCTGGAGAAGATGGTTGCGACCAACGATCAGTGGATAACGGAGCGGACGGGGATTCGTGAGCGGCATATTGTCGACGCGGGTGTGGCGACGAGCGATCTGGCGCTGGAGGCGGCGAAGAAGTGTCTTGCGGTTCGCGGCATGGATGGCAGCGAAGTTGAGGTGATCATCGTTGCGACCGTCACGCCGGACATGTTTTTTCCTGCGACCGCATGTCTGGTGCAGGACAGGCTGGGAGCGAAGGGGGCGTGGGGGTTCGATCTGTCGGCGGCCTGCTCGGGGTTTCCCTATGCGCTGCAGGTGGGCGCGAAGCTGGTGGAGAGCGGCATGCATAAGAACGTGCTGGTGATTGGAGCCGATGTGATGAGCTCGATCATCGACTATACCGACCGGGCTACGTGCGTGATCTTTGGCGATGGTGCGGGTGCGGTGCTGCTGGAGCCCTGCGAAGGCGATGAAGTTGGGTTGATCGATTATTTCCACGAGATCGACGGGTCGGGGGCGGCGGCGTTGAATATGCCTGGCGGTGGGAGCCTGCATCCTCCGACTGCGGAGACGGTGGAGAAGAAGATGCACTATGTCCATCAGGATGGGCAGGCGGTGTACAAGTTTGCGGTGCGCAAGATGGCCGAGGCCGCGGAGACGATACTGACGCGGAATGGGGTGGAGGGGAAGGACCTGGGCTGCTTTATTCCGCATCAGGCGAATAAGCGGATCATTCTTTCGACGGCGGAGCGGCTGGGGATGCCGGTGGAGTCGGTGATCATCAATATCGATCGGTTTGGCAACACAACAGCGGCTACGATTCCGATGGCGATGCAGACGGCGCTGGAGGAGAAGCGGCTGAAGAAGGGGGATCTTGTGCTGCTGGCTAGTGTTGGGGCGGGATTTACGGTTGGGGCTACTTTGTTGCGGTGGGAGTTTTAAGAGCAGGGAGTAGGGAATAGGGTAGGGAGTAGCTTACGGTGGGCCTCTTCTGTTGGCGTAGAAAGTTTGACAATATGTATCTAATAGATATATATCTTGTAGCTATGGCAAGTGAGGGCGGAGCGACTCCGAATGCTTTGCTGGGGCTGCTGAGCCTTGGGCCTATGTCCGGGTATGACATTCGACAGCTGATTCCGCAGTCGATTGGGCACTTCTGGAGCGAGAGTTATGGACAGATCTATCCGGGATTGAAGCGGCTTGCGGCTGCTGGGCTCGTGGTGAAGAAGACGGAGCGCGGGAAGGGGAGTCCGGACCGGCATGTTTATTCGCTGACGGCAGAAGGGCGCGAGCAATTGCGGAGATGGTTGAAGGTTCCGGTGGCGAAGGAGGTGCCGAGGAACGAGCTGCTGTTGAAGCTGTTCTTTGGCGCGCATGTGTCTCCGAGTGTCAGTCGGGAACACGTGCAGGCTTATCTTGAGTTGCACGAGAAGGAGCTTCAGGTATATGGAGCGATTGCGAAGAAGTTGCGGAAGGAAGAGGCGAATGATCCGCAACTTCCGTTCTGGTTGATGACGTTGAATATGGGCCGGCATCGCAGCACGGCGATGGTGAAGTGGTGCAAGGAGACATTGGCGGAGCTGGAGAAGTTGGAGCACGGGCGAAAAGGAGGCAAGTGATGCATGCAGCGGATCCGATTTGGATGAAGGTTTTTCTTGGGGTTCATATTGCGGCTGGAGCTTCGTCGTTTCTGCTTGCTCCGGTGGCGCTGGCTGACGGCGAAGGGCGGGAAGCAGCATAGACGCTGGGGAATGGTGTATCTGTGGTCGATGGGCGTGGTGGCGGCTACGGCGCTGCCGATGGCGCTGTATCGGCCTGTGTTGTTTCTTGCGCTGGTGGCGGTGTTCAGTTTTTATCTGGCGTTTTCGGGATGGCGCGTGACTGGCGTTGAAGGAGCTTGGCGCGGGGAGGGAGTGCCGAGCCGATTGACTGGATTGCGGCGGTGATCTGCTTTCCTGACGAGCGCTTGCCTGGCTGGGTTTGGGGCGTTTCGTCCGGCGATGGTGCAGAGACATGGGGATCGTCGCGATTGTGTTTGGGTTTATCGGAATGCGCGCTGCAGCGGCGGAGATGTGGAAGTTTGTGCGGAAGCCGACGGAGAAGATGTTCTGGTGGTACACGCACCTGGGGAACATGATTGGAAGCTATATTGCGGCGTGGACAGCGTTCCGCGTCGTGACGTTGCCCCGGATTTTCGGCAATCACGTGTGGCTGTGGCTGTGGCCGACGATCGTGGGCGTGCCGGCGATTGTGCTGACAACGGCGTATTACAAGAGGAAGTTTGCTCCTCGAGCGAAGGCTGTGGCCTAGGTCAGGCGGTTGGGTTGGGACGGTTTACCAGGCTGCCAGAAACCACGCCGACGGCGCGCGAGGTCTTGTAGAGCTGCCAGAAGGCGAAGGCGCAGCTGATCGCGATGCCGACCCAGATCACGATGAGGACTGGCGTTGCGTATTTCGCGGAGAGGCTGTTCCAGATGCGAACGATGTGCCTGCCGTAGTGGATGCCGAGCCAGGCTGCGATGAGGTGGCGCAGGCATCGGCTGACGGTGAAGGCGATCATGAATTTTTTTCGCGACATCCTGAGCGCGCCCGCTGCGAGGACGAAGGGGCTGAGCGGCATGGGCGGCGGAAGGATGGCGGGCAGGGCGACGGAAAGGATGGCGTGGCTCTCCATCCACTGGCAGACACGTTTGAAGATCCGCGGGGGAATGCGTTTCTCGAGGAAGGCCATGCCGCCGCGCTGGCCGACCAGATGACTGAAGTATCCGCCGAGCGCGGAGCCGGCGGTGGCGAGCAGAACGAGCAGGATTACGTTCTGATGCTGCGCGGACATGATGATGATCATGATGTCGGTGACGCCGGGTAGGGGCAGCGGAACGAAGGAGCTGTCGACGATGGAGACGAGGAAGACGCCGAAGAGCCCGAAGCTGAAGAGGAAATGGAGGAACGGATTGCGTGCTCCGCGATGGGTTGCGGCGGCCTGGGGGGCAGCCGTCGCGAGGAACTTCGCTGTCGTGCGTGCCGCCGCGAGAAACTTCATACCTGATTATGACGTGCTTGAGCGTGGGGAAGTCGCAGGATTTTGCAGTTTGACGATTTTGATTTAGAGGAAGCGGAGGCGAGGGAGCGCCGGGAGGACGTCGACTTCGGCGGCGTATTGGCGGAAACGTTCGATGGCGCGGATGCAGTCGGAGTTGAGGACGTAGTGAATATTCGAGGAAAGGTAATGGCGGATGGTGGCGGGTGGGATGGCGATGCGTGGAGTCCATTGTTCGACGAGCTTTTCGATGTTGAGGAGGCCGTGGTTGCGGGAGGCTTCAAGATCTTCGGTGAGTTCGGCGGCGGTGAGTGTGGACGGGGATTTGGATGGGGACAGGGCTTCGGGGCGAACGGCCCACACGGCGGCGACCCAGGGGAGTTCAGTACGGGTGTGCCACTCATGGGCGAGGTCGTGCCATACGCAGGGGCCGATGGTGGCTTCGATCGTGTTCGCGGGATTCGAGAGCGAGTAGAGCGGGATCGCCGATGAGAATGGCGGCGTCGGCGTGTTGCAGCATCGCGATGGGGTCGGCCGCGGCGGGCAGGAAGGTGGGGTGGGTGTTGAGGAATTTGCGGAAGAGGATTTCGGCGTAGGCGAGAGAGCTGCGGGAGGCGGTATCGGCGGCGATGGTGCGGACTGAGCTGAGGGTGTGGGGAGATTTAACGATGAGTTGGATGGAGCGGACTTCGTTCAGTGAAGCAATGGTGCAGCCGGGAACGATGGCGAGATCGGGGGTGAGGGAGGCGATGGGGATGAGGCCGAGATCGGCTCGGGCGGCGAGGAGCTCGTCGGCGCATAGAGACGGTTGAGTGTAGTGGAGGGTGTAGCGCTGGGCGAGGGTCGGCGGCGTGGGGCGGGTGCTCGAAGTCCCACATGAGGGGAGCGGGGTTGAGGAAGTTGATGGCGGCGACGCGGAGTCTGGCGGGTGGTGGTGGAGTCATCAAAAGACTAGTTTATTTGATATTGGATGAGGGCGTGCGATGCAGAGGGCGGTGGTGAGTTTTTATCAAGGACGAAGAAGGGCAGTGGGCGGCGCGCCTGGAGTGTGGGCATGGACAGCATGTGCGGCATGATCCGCCATGGACCGTGCGGGAGTGGGTGACTACGGAAGAGGGCAGGGCGGCGCGGATTGGGAGTTTGATGGAGTGCAAGAAGTGTGATGAAGAGTCGGAGTAGCGCTTCATAGTAGGATTTTCACGTTGCAGTGCAGGTCGTTTTCGACGGAGCGAAGAGGATGAACGGGTTGCTCACATCTGGCCGGTTATTTTTTGCGATTGCGATGGTGTTTTTTGGCGGTCAATTTTTGATCTTTGTCAGTTCAATGCGTGGACCGCTTCCGGGCCCTCCGTGGAGTCACGGGGGGGTGTCTCTGGATTGGCTGGCTTGCTTGGGATTCATTCTGGCCGGGGTGAGCATCGCGACTGGCACGATGGCTCGGTTGGTATCGATGGTATTAGGCGTTGTTCTGTTTCTCTATGGATTGATTCGTTATATGCCGGCGCTGGTGGCGAAGGTGCACGATCCGGGTCCATGGACCGTTCTGTTTGAGATTCTGGCGCTGGTTGGCGGGGCGTGGGTGTT
Source organism: uncultured Acidobacteriaceae bacterium (assembly GCA_963838555.1). Classification (GTDB taxonomy): domain Bacteria; phylum Acidobacteriota; class Terriglobia; order Terriglobales; family Acidobacteriaceae; genus Edaphobacter. Next base: position 400,358 of record CAWIRK010000004.1, read on the forward strand.
GGCTGCGAGTTTTCCGGCGGATGGCCCGGATACTCAGTCTTGGAACAACGTTGTGTGGAAGCTGGCCGATGTGGGTCGCTTCCTGATTGCCATTTCGCTAGTGGTGTTTGCTGTGCAGCACTTCATGTATGCGCGCTTCGTCGCGACGCTGGTACCGGCGTGGATTCCGGCGCGTTTGTTCTGGGCTTACTTTACCGGCGTTGCGTTTGTTGCTGCGGCGCTTAGTATCGCGACGAAGAAGATGCTGGGGATGGCGGCGATGCTTTTGGGAACGATGTTTTTTCTTTGGGTTGTGCTACTGCATATCCCTCGAGTGGCGGGTGCGGTTCGTAACGGCAATGAGGTTACCAGTCTGTTTATCGCGGTGGCGATGTGCGGACTGTCTTTTGTTTTGGCTGGGACGTATGGAAGAAATCTGGAACGGCGGGGTGCATTCAATCAATGAATAGACGGCAATTTATCTCATCTTCGGGTGTGGCGGCGCTTGCGGTTGGCCGGGGATCGACGGCGTTGGCTGCCCCTGCTGCGTCTGCGACTAAGCCTGTGCTGATGAAGCTCGGGTGTCAGAGTGCGCCTACGAACGATGAGCATTTGAAGTACCTCGCGCGATATGCAGTGAAGAATATCTGCGGGTATCCTGGTGGCGATGAACGCGGCAATGATCCTAACTGGGCTACGGTAGATGCGCTTAGTCGCATGAAGGACCTTGCCGCGAAGAACGGCATCGAGGTCGATTGCGTTGGACCACCGTTGTTGACGTCGAGTTATATCGACAATGAGAAACATCCTGCGATCATGCTGGCGAAGAGTCCGGAACGCGACCGGGATATTGAATCGATTCAGACGCTGATCAAGAACTGTGCGCAGGCGGGGTTGCCGTCGATCAAGTACAACATGAGTATTCTTGGCGTGTTGCGCACGGGCAGGACGCCGGGGCGGGGAGATGCGAGCTATAGCAAATGGAAGCTTGCGGAGGCGCATCCCAAGACTCCGCTGACGATTGCGGGGCATGTCGATGCGGATATGTTCTGGGAGCGGATTACTTATTTTCTTGATCGCGTGATTCCGGTTGCGAATGAGTACAAGATTCGGATGGCGTGTCATCCGCAGGACCCGGGCGTGCCTCCGGAGGGCTACCAGGGTGTGGATCGCGTGCTGGGCACGGTTGATGGGTTGAAGAAGTTTGTTGCGATTCAGGAGAGTCCTTATCACGGGTTGAATTTTTGCCAGGGGACGGTATCGGAGATGCTTGCCGATCCCGGGACACAGATCTATGACGTGATTCGATATTTTGGGACGCGCAAGAAGATCTTCAATGTTCACTTCCGCAACATTCGCGGGCATCGGAATGATTTTGTCGAGGTGTATCCGGACGAGGGCGATGTGGATTTGGTGAAGGCGATCCAGGTGTATCGCGAGGTGGGCTATCCGTATATGTTGATGCCGGACCATGTGCCGGTTGCGCCGAATGATCCGGAGGGTTTGCAGTCGTTCGCGTTTTGTTATGGGTATATTCGGGGGTTGATTCAGTCGCTGGGGTGAGGCAGAAGAAAGCCTCCGCCGATGGTTGGCAGCGGAAGCTCTCGACTTTCGCTCTGGGCGCGCTTTTTAGGCGCGGATTCTTTTGCGTACTACTTGCATAGTGGCAATCAAGCCTGTGCCGAACAGCAGAAGAGTGGACGGCTCGGGCGTTACTTGTGCGATCTGGCCTCGGATCTCGCCACCAGGGAAGTTGGTGTCGTGGATGTTGGCGTAGGTGTTTCCACTGTTCAATGCTGCGATGAGGCCAGCTTCTGCTAACCCAACGTTTCCGCCTTCCTGGGTGATGAACGCGGCGTTATAGGTTGCGGCAAGGGTCAAATCGACCGTTGCCATGAAGGTGCCTGAAGTGGTATTCGGGAACGGAGTGAACGGAACCGCTACGATTTCGTTGACTCCGATAGGACCGCAACAATGAATGTGTGCCGCGCTAGCGGGGGCGGATAATCCGCTCCAGCTTTCGTTGATCGACAAAAGATTGCCGCTGAGGGTGAAGACGGCGAACCCGGTTGCGGGACTTCCGGTTGGAGGAACCTCATTGGATCCGAGAAGGGTTGCGGTGTAAGTGATGGTGTCGGCGTGTGCGGGGATGGCGAGTGCGAGAGCAAAGAAAAGGGGCCCAGACAAACAGAGACGCTTGAACATAGAGGGTTTCTCCCTCCGCACTGAGGCGGGAGTAGTTGGATGCACTGAAAAGGTTGCCCGGTGGTTTGCGTGCAGATGATTTTTCGATGACAGACTGGAGCTGAGTGCAAGTTCTTGCACTCAGTGATGGTTGTACGCGCTTATATTTAGATGGAAGAAATCGGGACAGTGGTCCAGAGGAATCAGAGGGATGAGCTTCGCAGAGCGGTATGAAGCGGGTGTTGTGGAAAAGCGGGAAATGGCGAGGCTGGCGTGGATGGCGTTGATGTTGACGCCGGGTATGGGGCCGACAAGGATCTGGAAGGCGATGGGACGGCTGGGTGCGGCGGAGCGGTTGTTTGAGGCTTCGCTGACGGAGCTGGAGGGGTTGGGGATGCCGGCTGCGGCGGCGCAGTTCTGTTTTGAGGGGAAGGCACGGGCGGCGGCTGAGGATGAGATGAAGCGCGTCGTTGAGGCGGGTGGGATGGTGTTGACGCCGGAGGATGAGGCCTATCCGGAGCGGCTGCGTGAGATCTATGATCCGCCCGCGGTGCTTTGGATTCGCGGCGATGTGACGCAGCTTGGCCCGGCCGGGGATTGCGGTGGTCGGAACGCGGCAGCCTTCGCCGTATGGGGCGGGGATGGCGGAGTTGTTGTCGCGGGACCTGGCGAATCGGCGGCTGGTGATCCTGAGCGGGATGGCGCGGGGGGTGGATACGGCGGCGCATAAGGGCGCGATCGAGGCGGGCGGAAAGACGGTGGCGGTTTGGGGGACGGGGATCGATGTGATCTATCCCAAGGAGAACAAGAAGCTGGCGGAGCAGATTGTGGCGACCGGCGGGGCGATTGTGAGCGAGTATCCGTTGGGGACGTTTCCGGCGCCGCAGAACTTTCCGATTCGCAACCGCATTCTAAGCGGGATGAGCGTGGGAGTGCTGGTGATTGAAGCGGCGGAGTATAGCGGGACGAGGATTACGGCGCGGTGTGCGATGGAGCAGAATCGGGACGTCTTTGCGGTTCCTGGCAACGTCACAAACAAGAACGCGTGGGGGCCTAACACATTGATAAAACAGGGGGCTAAGCTGACCGCCACCTGGGAGGATGTGTGGGAGGATCTGCCGTCGCAGATCCGGCTGGCGCTGGAGGATGAGCGGATGGCGGCAGGGGGGCAGGGTGAATCGAAAGAAGGAGGGACTGCATCTCTGTTTAATGACACGCCGATGCCGAAGCATGAACGAATCGTCTTTGACAAGCTGCGGCACGATGAATCGATGCAATTGGATGAGTTGATCGAGCAGCTGGAGGCCGAGTTGGGATCGGCGGAGATATTCACCGCGCTGTTCGAACTGGAGCTTGCGGGGCGGGTGCGGCAGCTTCCCGGAAAAAATTATGTGCGGGCATTTTGAAGCGTATCGGCCCGGCACGGTTCGGGTAGTAGGGTGAGGATCGGAGAAATAAATGTAAGTCCAAGCTGCCGTTTGATTTGGCAGTTGGCTTCTTGTGTAAGTTTTCCTCTGAAAGATGCTGTATGGTTATGACCTTCTGGACGGATTTTCGTCAGTTGAGGAATTGTGGTGGGATGACGCGTTTGCGGAAAGCGTGTTAGGTTCGCAAGGGAACAAGGAAGACCCCCGGAACGTTTCGCCTTGGCGATGCGTTCTGGTGGTGAAGGGAACGAATGGCTAAATCATCACTTGTGATCGTGGAGTCGCCGGCAAAGGCGAAGACGATCGGGAAATATCTCGGCAGCGACTACCAGGTGGAGGCCTCGATCGGCCACATCATGGATCTGCCGAAGAACGACATCGGCGTGGAGCTGAAGAACCGGACGTTTGAGCCGACGCTGATCGTGTCTCCAGGCAAGGAAAAGGTTGTGGAGCGGCTGAAGAAGCTGGCAGCAAAATCAGACATGGTCTACCTTGCGCCGGACCCGGACCGCGAGGGCGAGGCGATTGCCGCGCATCTTTCGATGCAACTGCTGCCGATGGTGAAAGACAAGTCGAAGGTGCGGCGAGTGACCTTCAACGAGATTACGAAGAAGGCGGTGCAGGCGGCGTTTCTGCACGCTCGTGACATTGATGAAAACCTGGTGGACGCGCAGCAGACGCGACGGGTGCTGGATCGGTTGGTGGGGTATCAGGTTTCGCCGTTGCTGTGGGATAAGGTAAGGCGTGGACTCTCAGCGGGACGCGTGCAGACGGTGGCGCTGCGACTGATTGTGGAACGCGAGAGTGAGATCAACGCGTTCAACCCGGTGGAGTACTGGACGATTGATGCTGTACTCGAGCCGACTGCGGGTAAGCAGAGCTTTACGGCGCGATTTGTCGGTGTGAAGGGGACACCGTCTCGGGTTGCGAATGGGAAGGACGAAGAGGGCAAGGAACTCTTTTTGTCGAATGCGCTGCCGGATAAAGAGGCGGTCGATGAGGCGATTGGCGAGCTAGAGCATGCGAAGTGGAGCGTGCGTTCGGTCGAAAAGAAGGAACGGCGGAATAATCCCAAGGCACCTTACACGACGAGCAAGCTGCAGCAGGATGCTTCGGGCCGTCTGGGTTTCAATGTGCGGCGCACGATGGGCGTGGCGCAGCGGTTGTACGAAGGCGTGGAGATTGGCGCGGAGGGAACGGTTGGCCTGATTACGTATATGCGTACCGACTCGACGCGTGTGAGCCCGGATGCGATTGCTGAGGCTCGGGAATTCATCGGGAAGCTGGGAGCGCAATATTTGCCGGCGTCGCCGAACGAGTATGCAGGCAAGAAACAGGAACAGGCGCAGGACGCGCATGAGGCGATTCGGCCGACGAATGTGGCGTTTACGCCGGATTCGATTCGGAAATATCTTTCCGACGAACAGTTCAGGTTGTACAAGCTGATCTGGCAGCGGTTTGTTTCGAGCCAGATGACGCCGGCGGTCTTCGATCAGACGACGGTGGATATTGTGGCGCAGGCGAAGCAGGCGTATGACTTCCGCGTGACGGGCAGTGTGCTGAAGTTTGACGGGCATCTGAAGTTCGACGAAGAAGACAAGCGGGCGCGGCAGGCGGCGAAGGACAAGGCTGCGAAGGAAGAAGCTAAGGCTTCCGATCAGACAGGCCAGGACGCACAGGCTGATGGCGAGGAAGAGGCCGAGAGCAGGCTGCCGGAGTTGAGCGCTGGTGAGGCGCTGCGCCTGGAGAAGCTGGATCCGCAGCAGAAGTTTACCCAGCCTCCGCCGCGGTACAACGAAGCGAGTCTGGTGAAGACGCTGGAGGAGAAGGGAATTGGGCGGCCTTCGACGTATGCGTCCATCATTAATACAATCCAGGATCGCGACTATGTGAAGAAGATTCAGGCGAAGTTTGTGCCGACGGAGATTGGAATCGTCGTCACCAAGCTGCTGGTGAAGAACTTTCCTTACATCTTCGACACAGCCTACACGGCTACGCTCGAAGGCGAGCTGGACGCAGTGGAGGAGGGCCATGAGAAGTGGACCGATCTGCTGAATGGGTTCTACGGCCACTTCGAGAAGGAGCTGAACGTCGCCGGGAAGAACATGGAAGACATCAAGCGGATGGAGGAGCCGACGAAGGAAGTCTGCGACAACTGCGGCGCTCCGCTGATTCTGAAATGGGGCAAGTTTGGCAGCTTCTATTCGTGCAGCAACTTCACCAAGGTAAAGCCGATGACGGTGGCGGCCGGGCCTTGGAAGAAGGATTCGAAGGCAGTGATGAAGAAGATCACAAAGGCGTTCTCGTTCCCGATTATTGTGAAGGCGACGACCGAAGATGTGATCGAGTATTCGAAGGAGACTTTGAACGCGAAGGATTTGGCGGCTGCGATTGATGAAGCGGCCGCGGCGGGCAAGAAGGTTACGGCTGAGCCTTTCAGCTGCGACTTCACCAAGGAGAACTTTGCCGCGAAGCCCGACTTGAGTGCTCCGGGGGCGGATGAGGTTGCAGAGGAAGAGTTCTGTGATAACTGCGGACGGGTGATGGTGCTGCGGAATGGGCCTTGGGGGCCGTTTATGGCGTGCCCCGGGTACAACGAAGATCCACCGTGCAAGACGATCCGCAAGCTGAATCAGAAGGTGCAGCAGAAACCGCCGACGCAACTGGAAGAGGCGTGTCCGAAGTGCGGCAAGCCGCTGCTGCTGCGCAATGGGCAGTATGGCGAGTTCATCAGCTGCAGCGGGTATCCGAAGTGCAAGTACATCAAGCAGGAGCTGCTGGATGTGAAGTGTCCGAAGGATGGCGGCGATATTGCCGTGCGCAAGACCAAGCGCGGCGATGTGTTCTATGGCTGCGTGAACTATCCGAAGTGCGACTTTGCTTCGAATCTGAAGCTGGTTGATAAGACGTGCCCGAAGTGCGACAGCGCGTACCTGCTTGAAGTGACGAACGACAAAGGGACTCACCTGGTGTGTCCGAATAATCGGGAGGCGCTGCCGAAGCGGCGTAAGAAGAAGGGCGCGCCGGAGGAGGAGCCGACGACTCCGCTTTGCACGTATGAGAAGAAGATTGCGGCGCCGGCGCCGTCGGTGATAGAACGGCCTGATCCGGAGAAGACCCGGGCGGTTGTCGAGAGCGTAGCTTATTAACTGAGAGACGGTAAGGGAGCAGGAATGGCGACTGCAGCGGATGCGGAGTTGGTGTTGAGGCTTTACGAACTTCGGCAGGAGGAGACACTACGTAAGGCGAGACGGTTTCTCGTGTTTGAGTTCAATCCGAAGACTGTTGAGGAGCTGCGGGTAGTGTCGCGAGATACGAAGTCGGAGTACAACCCGTGCTGGCGGCAGGCGATGAGTTTTTGGGAGATGGCGGCGTCGTTGGTGCTGCGTGGTGCGCTCGATGCGGACCTGTTCCTTGACTCAAGTGTTGAGGGGATTCTCATTTACGCGAAGTTTCACCACTTCCACGAGGAGACGGAGAAGCAGAGCGGGAACCCGTTTATGGGGCAGACGGCTGCGCTGATCGCGAAATATCCTGCGGCTAAGGCACGCCATGAAATATTTTTGAAGAACTTCGGACTGACAAAGTAGCGGGTTGAGGATGCCCCAAGTTGCCAGTACTCGAAACACAAAGGTAATCAAGGCTTCGCGTGAGATTGTCTATCGGGCGTTTACTGACCCCGCTGCCTTGCTCGTCTGGCTTCCGCCAGGGCAGATGACCGGTGAGGTCTATAGTTTCGACGCCCGGGTTGGCGGAGGGTATCGGATGTCGCTGTTCTATCCCGCATCCGAACAGGTATTCCGTGGCAAGACCTCGGACAGAGAAGACAACATTACGTCGCGGTTTGTCGAGCTTGACCCTCCAAATCGGATTGTGCAGGCAGTCACTTTCAACTCGACCGATCCGGCTTTTGCGGGAGAGATGATTATGGCAGCTACATTTGAAGTTGAAGACGGCGGGACGAGGGTGACGATTGAGTGCGAGCACATACCCGTGGGTGTAAGGCCGGAGGACAATGAGGCAGGCTGCAGGTCCTCGCTTGAGAAGTTGGCTCACTATGTCGAAAGGCAAAATTGGTAGGTCCACGAGGCGGAAGGCCAGCATCGGGGTGACCCCGTCTACCGATGCCCGGGCATTCCCTTTTTGCATCATTTCTGTTACAAATGCGTTATAGCCTCAGGGGATTGGATTCCACGGTGATGGCTCGCTGATGCTCGGCGCCCGCCGTAAATCGTTGCAAAGAATGAAGGAAAAGAATGCAGGTAGTGAATATGGCGAAGGCAGTTTGGAATGGCCAGACATTGGCCGAGAGTGAGAAGACGGAGACAGTTGAGGGAAATATTTATTTCCCGGAAGAATCGGTGAAGAGGGAGTTTCTGAAAGCAAGTTCAACGACTTCCAGTTGCCCGTGGAAGGGGCAGGCCCGGTACTACACGATTATCGTGGATGGGCAGGAAAACCCGGATGCGGCGTGGTATTACCCCGATCCGAAGCCCGCGGCGCGGAGTGTGAAACACCATGTGGCGTTCTGGCGCGGCGTTGAAATTACCAAATAGTTGATAACAAAGGAATTTGTGCGGGAGAGGCTACGGCCTCTCCCGTTTTGTTCTAGTAAGCCTGCGCGCGATCGAGGGGAAGGCGTATCTGGAAGCAGGTGGCGCCCGGCTTCGACTCCACAGTAACGAATCCAGAGTGCTTGCTGACGATGCGCTGGACGGCATCCAGGCCCAGCCCCAGGCCGCGTCCGGGGGCCTTGGTAGTGAAGAACGGCTCGAAGATGCGGGAGCGGATGGACGGGTCGATGCCGGGGCCGTCGTCCCAAACCTCGACCAGCGCCATGGAGCCGTTGAGGCGAGTGATGAGGCGAAGCGTTCCCATGTCGTTCATGCTCTCGAGAGCATTTTCGATGAGGGCGGTCCAGACCTGATTGAGTTCGCTGCCGTAGGCGCTGACGGGCGGGAGGTCAGGGTCGAAGTTGAGCTCTACGGTGACGTTCTTGAGCCTCGAGTTGAACATAACCAGCGTGTTTTCAAGGGACTGGGCGAGATCGACGTCCTGGATGGGCGCCTGATCCATGTAGGAGTAGTCCTTGATGGCGCTGATCAGGTCGAAGATGCGGACGGTCGAGTCGACGACCGTTTCGGCCATGCGCTCGACGCGCAGGGATCCCGCAACGGTGGCGACAGCGACAGGAAGGACCTCGGGACGAGTGATAGCGGCAAGCTCGTCGAGCAGGTCGATGGGAAGATTGGTCTCGGAGAGCGCGGGGGCGATGGTCCATGCGCGGGGAACGTTGTGGGCTTCGAGCCAACGGACCAGGGCTGCTTCGCTGTCGGTGACGGCAAGAGGGCTTTGCGGCCCCTGGGAGTGGCTTGAGAAGGCGGACATGCGGGCACGGGCGTTCTGCACCCACGCGCGGTAGCCTGCGATCTCTTCTTCAGAGAGACAGAGATTGCCGAGGCGATACTTCAGCTCGCCGTACTCGCGAAGCTCGCCGAAGAGGCTGGCGGCGGAGCGCTGGGCAGCGGAGGCTGGGTTGTTGAGTTCGTGGGCGAGGTTGGCGGCGAGCTTACCCAGAGCGGTGAGCTTTTCCGACTGCTGTTCGATGCGGGTAACCTCGCGGACGCGATCCAACAATATAGAGACGCAGCGCTGGGCCATGGAAGGAATCGCAGCGAGCATCTCGGGGAAGAGAGTGTCGGGGATGTCGATCGACCAGACCGGGCCGACCGCGAAGCCCTCGCCACCGTAGTTCTTCATTCGCGAGAAGGGAAGCTTGCCGGTCATGGAGCCGGCGCGGCCGATGAACAAGGCGACGTTGCCTGCCTGACGGCGGCGTACCTGAACCTCGCCACGGAGGATGAAGTTCATGTTATGGGCCGGGTCATTGTCGCGGAAGAGGATGGCGCGGTCAGGACCGACGCGCTCTTTGCCGTGAGTCGCAAGCCAGGTGTATTCCTCATCCGTGATTCCGTCGAGTTGGGTTACGGTGCGGAGTGCGGCGATGATCTCGGGAAGAGGTGTCGGCACTGCGGGTGGGCCGGCCATTACCGATTGTTCGGACTGATTGAGCGACTGTGGGGGAAGCAGGCCTTCGTAACTGTTGAGTGTGGCCATTCTCAGGGCTCCTTTTACTGCCTGGGGCGTCGAATCGTTTCTGTTAGTTTACGTCTCCCTTGTTACAGGAGTTCCGACTTTAGTCTTTCGCTATAAGTTTTGCGGATACTGCAATTGATGTTGAAGCGAAGAGGCGACGTCTTAATTAGACGCCGCCTCTTCGGATTCGATTTGAAAAATTTATGCCTATCTTCCGGTAGAAGTTTGGGTTACGCCTTCTGAACCTGGCCGTTTATGCCTTTTGCACTGCACCATCAACCACGACCACGGGGTCGAGGAAGGGCATCGATTTGCGAAGTTCGGCGCCGACTTTTTCGATCTGGAGCTCGGATTCGGCCTTACGGATGCGAGCGAACTCCTTGCGGCCGGATTCGTTTTCGGCGATGAACCTTTTGGCGAAGCTGCCGTCCTGGATGTCGTTGAGGAGCGATTTCATCGCTTTCTTGACCTCGGGGGTGACGATACGCGGGCCGGCTACGTAGTCGCCCCACTCGGCGGTGTCGGAGATAGAGTGGCGCATGTAGGCCAGACCGCCGCGGTACATCAGGTCGACGATGAGTTTGAGCTCGTGGAGGACTTCGAAGTAGGCTAGCTCGGGCTGGTAGCCGGCCTCGACTAGGATTTCGAAGCCTGCTTTGACTAGAGCGCTGGTTCCACCGCAGAGGACGGCCTGCTCGCCGAAGAGGTCAGTCTCGGTCTCTTCAGTGAAAGTGGTTTCGAGGACTCCGGCGCGAGTGCAGCCGATGCCTTTGGCGTAGCTGAGAGCGAGTGCCAGGGCGTTGCCGCTTGCGTTTTGTTCCACGGCTACGAGGCCGGGGATGCCGCCGCCTTCGGTGAAGACCTCGCGGACCCGGTGGCCCGGGCCCTTGGGGGCCACGAGAGAGACGTCGGCTGTGGGAGGAGGCGTGATGGTGCGGAAGCGGATGTTGAAGCCGTGCGCGAACATAAGGGTGACGTTGGGCTTCATGTTGGAGACGATCTCGGCGTGATAGACCTTGGCGGCGGTCTGGTCGGGGTGAGGTTCATGATGACGTCGGCCCACTTGCTAACCTCGGCTACGGTGTCGACGACGAGGCCGGCCTTGCGGGCGCGCTCGGCGTTGGGCGAGTCTGGGCGAAGGCCTACGCGGACGTCGACGCCGGAGTCCTTTAGGTTGAGGGCGTGGGCGTGGCCCTGCGAGCCGTAGCCGATGATGGCGACTTTCTTTGCCTGGATGAGAGCGAGGTCTGCGTCTGCGTCGTGGTATGCCTTTGCCATTTTTCTATTCTTCTTCCTTTAGCGTTATGGTAACAAGTTGTGATAGCTCAGCGAGGGCGTATCGTGCGATTCGATACTCGCCTGCAAGGGGTAGGACTTGGTCGGCTTGTCCCAATCCGAGCTCAGATCGAGCCACGTCGGATTGGTCGAGATGATCAGTTCAAGCTTACGGATACGGAGCCAGCCTTTGAGTTGCTTTTCGCGAGCGATTGCCGCGGTAACAGTGGTAAAGCGCTCAAAGTATACGAGCCGATTTATGTTGTACTTAGCCGTGTGGCAATTTGGGTCTTTCTTCTCTTTATGCTGTTGGACTCTGATTTCAAGTTCGGTAGTGATGCCGATGTAGAGCTTCTTGAAGCCGTTGGCGAGTATGTAAACGTAGGCGTATTCGTCCATGAAACTCCTCTCCTTCCCTTCGTCACTACACTACCGTCGTCATCCTGAACGAAGTGAAGGACCCCTGTATTTCGTTGTTGTTTGTTTTGGCCTTTTCCATTGTTTGCGACGGATCCCTTTGATGCTGTTAGGAACCAAAGAACCAGCAAAAACAAATACAGGGGTCCTTCACTTCGTTCAGGATGACGACAGTAGAAGTGGTGCTTATTCCTCTTCCTTTTCGTCGATCTCAGGGAGGTCGTCGGGGTCTCCCGCGCCGTGTTTTTCGGTGAAGCTGGGTTCGTTGGGGTCGGGGGTGCCGAGCGCCTTGAGGACGCGGCTGGTGTGGTGGCCGCGGCGCATGGCCATGCGGCCGGTGCGGGAGACCTCGAGGATGGTGTAGCCGCTCTCGGTAATGACCTGGATCAGGCCTTCGATCTTGGAGGAGCTGCCGGTGAGCTCGAGCATGATGGACTCGGGGGCGAGGTCGACGACGCGGGCCTTGAAGACGGTGGCGAGCTCGAAGATCTGTGAGCGGGAGTGCTGACCGAGGGGATGCGACGGGCCTGCGCCTACCTTGAGCAGGCAGAGCTCGCGGATGACGGCGTCGGCGCGGCCGACCTCGTCGACGTCGACGGTGATCTCGAGTTTGTAGAGCGACGCGCGGATGCGGTGGGCGGCGTGGTCGGGCGCCTCGCAGACGATGGTCATGCGGGAGACGTCGGTGCGCTCGGATTCGCCTACGGTGAGCGAGACGATGTTGATATTGAGACGGCGGAAGAGCGAGGCGACTCGCGTGAGGACGCCGGGTTTGTCCTGAACCAGGGCTACGAAGGTGTGGAGCATGTCGGTTTCCTATCTAAGCATCTTGATTTTTGAACTTGTGCCAAGTTCCGCAAACGACCGACTCTACATCTCGCCGTGCTTGGGGAATCAGCTCCGCTACCGCGTCCGATAAATCATCTTCCGCGATCACTTCTTGTAACTGTTCACTCTCGATCAAGTTCAGCCCGAGTTTGGCCATTGCATTTTCTACTCTGAGTGTGAGCTTCGCCGCATCTTCTGCCTGAGCTGCAACCCATACCCACGCGCCAGCGTCCCCTTCGAGCATTGCGTTGTCTCGTGGTCCGCTGACTTGAAACAGTCCTACCCAGATTGGATTCATTGCTTACTCCGGGAACTTGGATTGCGCAGGCTGTAGAGGGTGTGGCGCTGGTACTGGTGGCCTGCGGGGACACGGGGATGGTCGAAGTCGAGTTCGGGGCGGTGGGTCATGCCTAGTTTTTCCATGACGCGGCGCGATGGCTGGTTGGGGATTGCGGCGATGGCTACTACTTCGTGGAGGCCGATTTGATTGAAGGCGTAGTCGACGATGGCGCGTGCGCCTTCGGTGGCGTAGCCCTTGCGATGAGCGGATTGTGCGAGGCGCCAGCCGATCTCGACTGCGGGTTGAGGGAGATTGGGGACGACGTCGCGCATGGTTTGCAGGCCGATGGTTCCGAGGAAGTCGCCGGTGTCGCGCAGGGTGGCGGCGAAGAAGCTGAGGCCGTCGCGCTCGAAGGCGGCGAGATAGCGGTCGATGGCTTCGTCGCTTTCAGTACGGGTCATGGGAGCGGCAAAGTAGTGCATGACGACGGGGTCGGCGTTCATTGCTGCGAAGGGTACGCGGTCCGCCTCCTTCCAACGGCGGAGGGTAAGGCGCGAGGTTTCGAGTTGGAGCGTTTGGGTCAATTCCTGGCTCTCAAAAAATGAGCTGCGAGACTGTGGAGAATCCTGCATTGATTCGTGGTGCGTTGCTATTGCGGTGGCACGTGGGGGTTCTCGTCCGAGTGGGGCGGCGGAGGCAGCGGAGGAGCGGGATACGAGGGGATAAAGGTTTTAGGAACTTCGAACAGGATGAGTTCGCCGGGTTTAGCCCTCGGGTTGGCGCTGCTGCAGAGATTGCCGGTGGTGATGCCCGTTTTGACGATAGCGTCGATGGGGTAGTTCGTGTAGAGCTCGGCGCGCGGGCGGCAGTCGGCGTACATGTTGGCGAGAATGCGGATGATGGTCGCGGCGCCGTAGTTCACGAGGATGATGCCGTTTTTGTCGGTTGCCATGGGGACGGAGCCGATCTGATCGACCTTGAGTGCTACGTTTAATCGTTCGTCGTGGATGGGTTTGTTGGTTTGGGCATTGATGATTCTGATGTGGAGGGGTTGTGGTGGTTGGGCGAGAACGATTGTCGACGCCATTGCGATGAAAAGAAACGAGGCGATTCGAGTGAGGACGCCGGCTTTGTTGCTCTGGTTAACGAAAGAACAGGACATTGGGAATCCTTTAACCGCAGAGTGCAAAAAAAATCTCAAAATAGTGGAAAATTTTCAGAAGGCAAAAACCTGCTGTTTTCTGTCCACGTTTACCATGCATTTCACCACGTTCTTACCATCAAAAAACCACCTTCTGCACACCGCTTTTCCCAAAACACCCCTCAAAAACAAGGGAAAATGGAAGATTCGCACTCTCGCACCATGTCAGATTTTTTTCTGGAAAAATTGACACCTACTCGTCCTCCGCGGTTTCGAGGAGCGGGTCTTTCTGTGGGCGGCGCACCATCTCGTGGAGGGCGCTGCCGGGGGCGATCATGGGGTAGACGCCGTCTTCTTTTTCTACCTGGAAGTTGATGAGAAAGGGTTTGCCGCTCGTGCGGGCCTTTGTGACTGTGGGGGTTACATTCTGGCGCTTGTTGACCGTTGCGCCGTCGATGCCGTGGGCGGCGGCGAGCAGGACGAAGTCGGGTGAGAGGATTGGCGAGGCGGCGTAGTTCTTGTCGTAGAAGGCCTCCTGCCACTGCCGCACCATGCCGAGGAAGCCGTTGTTGATGACGGCGATGTTGATGGCGAGTTTTTCCTGCACGATGGTGGAGAGCTCGGCGGCAGGTCATCTGGAAGCCGCCGTCGCCGGCGATGACCCAGACGTCTTTTTCGGGGCAGGCGACCTTTGCGCCGATTGCCGCAGGCAGCGCGAAGCCCATGGTGCCGAGGCCGCCCGAGGTGATGAGCGAGCGCGGGGTGTCGTGCTTGTAGTACTGGGCCTCCCACATCTGGTGCTGACCGACGTCGGTGACGATGATGGTCTGGTCTGTTCTTCCGGCGGACTGAGCCTCGTGCCAGATGTCGTTGATGACGTGCGCGGCGTAGAGGTGGCCGTTGTCGGGGAGGTTGATGATGTCGCGGACGGCGGCGTCGCCCTTCTTGGCGTTGATCTCGCGGAGCCAGCTGGTGTCGGAGTTTCTCGGCAGCAGCGGGAGCAGGAGTTCGAGGACCTCTTTGAGGTCGCCGATGAGGGCGACGTCGGCGCGGACGTTCTTGTTGATCTCGGAGGGGTCGATCTCGATGTGGATCTTCTTTGCGTTGGGGGCGTACTGGGCGAGGTTGCCGGTGACGCGGTCGTCAAAGCGCATCCCGAAGGCGAGGAGGAGGTCGGCCTGCTGGATGGCGTTGTTGACCCAGGACTCGCCGTGCATGCCCATCATGCCAAGCGAGAGCGGGTGATGCGTGGGGACTCCGCCGAGGCCGAGGAGTGTGCTGGCGACGGGGATCTGCTGGCGTTCGGCGAAGGCGAGGACCTGGGCTTCGGCGCCGGAGTGCGTGATGCCGTGGCCGGCGAGGATGACGGGCTTCTTTGCGGCCTTGATGAGCTCGATGGCTTGCTTGATCG
Organism: uncultured Acidobacteriaceae bacterium; assembly: GCA_963838555.1. GTDB lineage: Bacteria > Acidobacteriota > Terriglobia > Terriglobales > Acidobacteriaceae > Edaphobacter. The sequence continues at coordinate 415,396 of CAWIRK010000004.1, forward strand.
ACGAGGATTCGGCGCGCAGCATGGGATGCGGGCGATAGGGCCTGGGGGCTGCAGCTTCGAAGCTGAACGGTGCGGTGGCTTGTTGCGCGTCTTTCGTGATGTCGACGAGCACGGGGCCGGGGCGGCCGGACTTCGCGATCTGGAGCGCCTCGCGGATGGCGGGGGCGATGTCTTCGGCGCGGGTGACGAGGTAGTTGTGCTTGGTGATGGGCAGGGTGATGCCGGTGATGTCGATCTCCTGGAAGGCGTCGGAGCCGAGGACTTTGCTGCCGACCTGGCCGGTGATCGCCACAATGGGAATGCTATCGAGCATGGCGGTGGCGATGCCGGTGACGAGATTGGTGGCGCCGGGGCCGGAGGTCGCGATGCAGACGCCGACCTTGCCGGAGGCGCGGGCGTAGCCGTCGGCCATGTGCGCGGCGCCCTGCTCGTGGCGGACGAGGATGTGGTGGATGGGGAACTTGCGCAGCGCGTCGTAGGCGGGGAGGATGGCTCCGCCAGGGTAGCCGAAGACTTTGTCCACGCCTTCGCCGGCGAGGGTGGCCCAGATGATTTCGGCTCCGGTGAGTTGGGGATGTTGATTTTTGTTTGCCATGGCCTTTTCCTCTGAAGTCGTTTATGCGTTTTTACGTGAGAGCGGTATTCGGTCTAAAAGTAGAGGCGATAGCTGCAAGCGAGCAGCAGTGCGGAGATCGAGTTCAGAATCCGGCCTCTGCCACGTCCTGAGACAGCGAAAGCGAATGCTGTAAGTGAACCGATCGCGCCTATTGTGGCAAGGAAACGCGAATTAGCTTTCATGCCGACCGGACCGCACCAGATCAACACTGCAGCTGTCGCCGCAATTGTGTAGGCTATGGTGGCGTAAACCAGAAGACGCTGTCGTACACTTGTGCCAATTACAAGTCTTTGCCGATAGCGAATAATCCAAAGCCATGTTGTTGCTCCGACTGAAAGCGCAAGTTGAAAGAGCATGAAGACGCCGATGAAGACCACGGCGTCCCCTAAATTGCGTTCAAATAAAAAGAAGGCGAATGGTTCGCTCATGTGGTGACTGCTCCTTCGCTGGCGCTGCTTACCGAGTTGGCGTACTTGGCGAAGACGCCGCGTTTGTAGCGTGGCTCTGGGGCCTTCCATGCTGCCAGGCGTTTGGCGATCTCCGCTTCGGGGACGTTGAGGGTTAGTTTGCGGTTGGGGATGTCGAAGGTGATGGTGTCGCCTTCGCGGACGGCGGCGATGGGGCCGCCGAGCTGGGCTTCGGGGGCGACGTGGCCGGCCATTAACCCACGCGTTGCACCAGAGAAACGCCCGTCGGTGAGGAGGGCCACGGTTTCGGAGAGCGCGGGGATGCCTTTGATGGCCGCGGTGACGGCGAGCATCTCGCGCATGCCCGGGCCGCCGCGTGGGCCTTCGTAGCGGATGACGAGGACGTCGTTGGGGTTGATCTTTCCGGCTTCGACAGCGGCGTGGCAGTCATCCTCGGATTCGAAACACTCGAGCGACCCCTTGATGAAAGATGCGCTCGTGGCCGGCGACTTTGATGACGGCGCCGTCGGGGGCGAGGTTGCCGCGCATGATGACGAGGCCGCCGGTGGGCTTGAGTGCCTTGTCCCAGGTGTGGATGACAGGCTGGCCCGGGGTTTCGACGGCGAGCGCGGCCTCTTCGGCGAGGGTTTTGCCGGAGACGGTGATGCTGTCTCCTTTGAGCAGACCTTTTTCGAGGAGACGTTGGGCGAGGAGACGGCTGCCGCCTGCGTCCTGGTAGTCCTTGGCTGCGTATTTGCCGCCGGGAGAGAGGTCGCAGATAAAGGGCGTCCGCTCGGAGATGCGATCGAAGTCTTCCATCGAGAGCGGAATGTCGAGCTCGCGCGCGATGGCGATGAGGTGAAGGACGGCGTTGGTGCTGCCGCCTGAGGCTGCGACGGCTGCGATGGCGTTGTCGATGGCTTGGCGGTTGATGATCTTGCGTGGGGTGAGACCGGCGCGGGCGAGGTCCATGACGAGGCGGCCAGCCTGGCGCGAGGCTTCGTGTTTTTCCGGCGACATGGCGGGGACGCCGGTGAGTTGCATGGGCGAGATGCCGAGGAACTCGCCGGCCATGGCCATGGTGTTGGCGGTGAACTGGCCGCCGCAGGCTCCGGGGCCGGGACAGGCTGAGGCTTCGAGAGCTTCGAGTTCGGCGTCGTTGATCTTTCCGGCGGCGTGCGCGCCCATGCCCTCGAAGACCTGAAGGATGGTGATCTCCTTGGTGGTGCCGTCGGGCTGCTTGAGTGAGCCGGGGGCGATGCTGCCGCCGTAGAGCATGAGACCAGGGATGTCGAGCCGGGCAAGGGCCATGATGGCGGCGGGCATGTTCTTGTCGCAACCGGCGATGCAGACGATACCGTCGAAACTGTTTCCCCGCGTGACGAGTTCGATGGAGTCGGCGATGACTTCTCTGGAAATCAGGCTGGCCTTCATGCCCTGGGTTCCCATGGTGATGCCGTCGTGGATGGTGATAGTGTTGAACTCCATGGGCGTGCCGCCGGCCTCGCGAACGCCTTGTTTGACGGCTTCGGCGACCTGACGCAGATGGAAGTTGCAGGGGCCGATCTCGGTCCAGGTGTTGGCGATGCCGATGATCGGCTTGTGCAGGTCTTCCTTGCTGAAGCCGACGCTGCGGAAGTACGAGCGGGCAGCGGCGCGGGACGGGCCTTCGGTGAGGACGATGGAGTTTTTCTTCGGATTGATTTCGTTCGACAAGATTAGTATTCCTTCCATTTGTTGCCGTTCGTGACGGGCAGGCTTGGGATGATCTCAATCATTGCTTTGTGAAAGCGCGGCTGGTTTCCGAAGCCCGGGTATGGAGTGCAAAAGGGCGTATAGGACAGGCCCGCCTCACTCATTGCTCGCAAGACCATGGGTTTTATCGAATGCAACAAAATTACGATCGCCTTGGGTTTGTAGTTGCTCAGTCTTTTCGCAAGAGACGAAACCGATTCTCGGCAGAGTGCGATGCGATCTGGTCTTGCGAGATGATTGACTGGTTCGAGTACCAGGTCGTCCAGATAGAAGCCATTCCTTTTGAAGTTTTCGAGAAAGGAGTTCGGTACCTTGAAATGCTTTCCGTATCTCGCGGAAGAGCCCGCTGTTCCGGTTGTAGAAAAATGTGCCACCGTGAGGCGCCGACTCGCCCACAAACAACGTGGTGATGCGGCGGGGACGGTAACTCTTGCGCACATTCTCAAAGTTGCTCATTTGATCAGGCGGCCTCTGTACTACGTGGCTTTAGCCAGAACTCGGTATCGTGTTTCGATTCGTACTTGTCGAGTTCGGCTTCGTGGCGCAGAGTGAGGCCGATGTCGTCGAGGCCGTTCAGCAGGCAGTATTTGCGGAATGGGTCGATGTCGAATTTGGCGCTGAAGCCTTCGTCGTCGGTGATGGTTTGGGCTTCGAGGTTGATGGTGATCTTGTGTGCGGGATTTTTTTCGGAGCGGTGCATCAGGGTTTCGACGTCGGCCTCGGGGAGGCGGACGAGGACCATGCCGTTTTTGCCGGCGTTGGAGAAGAAGATGTCGGCGAAGCTGGGGGCGATGACGGCGAGGAAGCCGAAGTCGGTGAGGGCCCAGGCGGCGTGCTCGCGGGAGCTGCCGCAGCCGAAGTTTTTTCCGGCGATGAGGATCTTCGCGCCCTTGTGATGGTGCTTGTTGAGGACGAAGTCTGGATGGGGCTCGCCGGCGTGGGGGCCTTCCTGGATGCGGCGCCAGTCGTAGAAGAGGAAGTCGCCGTAGCCGGTGCGCTCGATGCGCTTGAGGAACTGCTTGGGGATGATCTGGTCGGTGTCGACGTTGGGGCGGTCGAGAGGGACGGCGTGGCTGGTGAGAACGTTGATGGGATGCATATCTGTAAACCTCGAGTACAAAAGCGAGAACGGATTCGGGTTTGAAGGCTCCGCGCGGTTGTGGTGATCGAGAGACCCTCGGGGTCCTTCGCTACGCTCAGGGTGACACCAAAGAAGCAAAGACAAGAACAAGTGCAAGTACAAAGCAGGTCCTCCGCCGCGCGAAGGATGACAAGGTTTTAGGGTTTTGAGATGAACTTCCAGTCGCGGATGTCGGTGAAGTGGCCGGTGATGGCGGCGGCGGCGGCCATCTGCGGGCTGACGAGGTGAGTGCGGCCACCGCGGCCCTGGCGGCCTTCGAAGTTGCGGTTGCTGGTGGAGGCGCAGCGTTCGCCGGGGGCGAGGATGTCGGGGTTCATGCCGAGACACATGCTGCAGCCGGGTTCGCGCCAGTCGAAGCCTGCTTCGGTGAAGACCTTGTCGAGGCCTTCTTTTTCGGCCTGCGCTTTTACGTGCTGTGAGCCGGGGACGACCATGGCGCGGACTGTCGTGGCGACGTGGTAGCCGCGAACGACGGAGGCGGCGGCGCGGAGGTCTTCGATGCGGGCGTTGGTGCAGGAGCCGATGAAGGCGCGGTCGATTTTGATTTGTTCGATCGGCGTGCCTGCTTTGAGGTCCATGTACTCGAGGGCGCGCTCGAAGGCTTTCTGGTCGGCTTCGGAGGCGGTCGGGATCGGGCAGGGGAACGGTTGATTTGACGCCGGTGACCATGCCGGGTGACGTGCCCCAGCTTACGGTGGGGGTGATGTCGATGGCGGCGATGGTGAGTTCGCGGTCGAAGATTGCTCCTGTATCGGTTACAAGTTCGGACCAGTGCTGGACGGCCTCGTCCCATGCCGCTCCTTGCGGTGAGAAGCGGCGGCCTTTGAGGTAGGCGAAGGTGGTGGCGTCGGGAGCGATCATGCCGGCGCGGGCTCCGGCCTCGATGCTCATGTTGCAGATGGTCATGCGGCCTTCCATCGAGAGGTTGCGGATGGCGGAGCCGGCGTACTCGATGACGTGGCCGGTGGCTCCGGCGGTGCCGATCTGGCCGATGATGTGCGAGGACGATGTCTTTGGCGGTGACGCCGATGGGGAGTGTGCCTTCGACGTTGATGCGGAAGGTCTTTGGTTTGTCCTGCGGCAGGGTTTGCGTGGCCATGACGTGTTCGACTTCGCTGGTGCCGATGCCGAAGGCCAGAGCGCCAAACGCGCCGTGGGTGCTGGTGTGCGAGTCGCCGCAGACGATGGTCATGCCGGGTTTGGTGAGGCCGAGTTCGGGGCCGATGATGTGGACGATGCCTTGGTTGGGCGACTGGACGTCGTAGAGTTCGACGCCGAAGTCGGCGCAGTTTTTGCGCAGGGCTTCGATCTGTTTCGAGGCGATCTGGTCGACGATGTGGAGGCGGTCTTCGATGCTGCTGGTGGGGACGTTGTGGTCCACCGTTGCGATGGTGCGGTCGGGGCGGCGAAGCTTGCGGCCGGTCATGCGGAGGCCGTCGAAGGCCTGCGGGCTGGTGACCTCGTGGACGAGATGCAGGTCGATGTAGAGGATGCTGGGTTCGCCTGCGGGTTCGGCGACGAGGTGCTGTTGCCAGACTTTTTCGAAGAGAGTTTTGGGTGCGCTCATGGGTGTGCCTTTTGCTCGGTTGGTGGGAGGGTGAAGGTGTTTGCGCCTGTTGCGGCTTTTTCGACTGGGTGCGGCGTGCCGTCGGGGTCGACGATGATGGCGTTACGAATCTGCTGGATGACGGTGCTGCCGCCTGGCGGCTGCGCGGTCCAGCGCGCGATGCTGTGGACTAGCGCTGCGGGAATGTGGTCGGGCTCGATGGGGTGGTTGGGGAAGATCCAGAGCGTGTACTCCGCGTCGGGCTCGCTGGGCGTCTTGCTGTCCTTGATCCAGTCGATGGCGGCGAAGACGACGAGTGGGTGAGGACCGTTGAGGTCGACCCAGAGCATGCCGCGCGACGGACAGAAGCGGAAGACGCAGCCGGTGATAGTGATATAGCGGTTGTTGTCGGAGACGACTTTGTCGGGAACGGATAGGAAGTCGAGTGCGGTCTCGGCGAGGGTTTTGTAGCCAGTCTTCGGATTGCCCCAGAAGGTTTGCGGGGCAGTAAGGTATTGGGCGAGGAAGGGGCGGAAGCGCTGGTCGAGAACGAGCTGGGTTTCCCGGCCTTCGGCGGGTGGCGGGCCGTATTGCCAGAGCCACTCGACGTTTTCTTTGTGCGGCTTTTTTTCTTTCTTGATCTGCGGCTCCGCAGTTGGGGGCGGGGTTGGCTGAGGCGTCGGCATCTGCGCATACACGCTGATCGTTGACAGGAGCGATACGGAGGCGACGAATTGGAGGGCGCGGTACGTCATGGAGGTCAGGTCTAGGAGTTCGGTCTAGCGGTAGTCTCTTGGCTGTCTTGGCCGGTTGAAGCTTCTTTGACTGAGCCACAGCAGGCCGTTGATCAGCGGAAACATAATGATCGCGGTGATGAGCAGCGCCATCGGCGGCGAGCCGTGAAGCCAGCGATAGATCAACGCTGCGGTGACTGCGAGGTTTGCTAGGGCCGTCTTGATTCTCAGACTCATGGTTTTTAGACGGCGTGCATGGCCTGGCGGCGGTCGATGGACTCGGTCAGGGCCTGGTGGACGAGCTTACCCATCTCCTGCGTGGTGACTCGGGTTTGGCCGGGCTGTTGGCCGCGGGCGATGTCGGCGGTGCGATAGCCGGCGTCGAGGACTTTGTGGACGGCTTGCTCTACGGCTTTGGCGTCCTGTTCAAGGTTGGCGGAGTGGCGAAGGACCATGGCGGCGGTGAGGATTGCGCCGAGCGGGTTGGCTTTGCCCGTGCCTGCGATGTCGGGGGCAGAGCCATGTACAGGTTCGTATAGGTTGACTGCGCCGCCGATCGTGGCTGAAGGCAACATGCCGAGCGAGCCGGTGATGACGCCTGCTTCGTCGGAGAGGATGTCGCCGAAGAGGTTTTCGGTGAGGACGACGTCGAAGTTGCGCGGGATGTTCATGATGTGCATCGCCATGGAGTCGACGAGCTGGTGTTCGAGCGTGACGTTGGGGTAGTCCTTTGCGACTTCGGTGACGGTGGCGCGCCAGAGTTGAGAGACTTCGAGGACGTTGGCCTTGTCGACGGAGGTGACTTTGTTGCGGCGCTTGCTTGCGAGCTCGAAGGCGATGCGCGCGACGCGAACGACCTCGGACTTGGTGTAGCGCATGGTGTTGATGGCTTCGTCGGTTTCCTTGTTCCACCAGCGCGGTGCGCCGAAGTAGAGGCCGCCGAGGAGCTCGCGGACGAACAGAATGTCGGCGTCTTTGGTGACCTCGGGGCGTAAGGGTGAGCTTTCGGAGAGCGCGGCGTAGGCAATGGAGGGGCGCAAATTGGCGAAGCCTCCGAGAGCCTGGCGGATTTGCAGGAGGCCGGCTTCGGGGCGCTTGTCTGGCGGGAGGGCGTTGAATTTGTTGTCCCCGACTGCGCCTAGCAATACGGCGTCGCACTCGAGCGCGGCGTCGAGCGTGGAGGTGGGCAGCGGGGAGCCGGTTTCGGTGATGGCGATGCCGCCGATCAGGCCGGGGACGAAGAGGAATTCGTGGCCACCTAGTTCTGCCACTGCGCGGAGGATGTTGATGGCTTCGCGGGTGACTTCGGGGCCGATGCCGTCGCCGGCGAGGACTGCAATTTTGAGGCGCATGACTCTGTTTCCTCTTGTGAATAGCTAGTGCGTGACGACAGTGGACTTGTCTGGTTGCAGGATGCCAAGCAGGTCCTGGTCGTAGATGGATTTCTTGCGGTCGGCGAGTTCGGTGAAACGGTGATAGACCTCGTCGAGCTGCGAGCGGGTGAGTTTGTGGCCGAGTTCGCTGAGGCGCTGCTCGAGCATGCGGCGTCCGCTGTGTTTGCCGAGCACCATGTTATTGGCGGGGACGCCGACAGACTCCGGCGTCATGATCTCGTAAGTCAGCGGGTTGGCCATCACGCCGTGTTGATGAATGCCGGACTCGTGGGCGAAGGCGTTGGCTCCGACCACGGCCTTGTTGGGCGAGCAGCCGAAGCTGATGAACTCGGCGAGGGTCTTGCTGGTGGGGTAGAGCTTCTCCATTTTGATGTTGTTGGTGTAGGGCAGCTTGTCGCGGCGGACCATGAGGGCGGCGGCAATCTCTTCGAGGGCCGCGTTGCCCGCGCGCTCGCCGATGCCGGTGATGGTGCACTCGACCTGACGTGCTCCTGCTTGGATGCCGGCGAGGGTGTTGGCGACGGCCATGCCGAGGTCGTCGTGGCAGTGAGTGGAGAAGATGACGTTCCCGGCGCCGGGAACTTTCTCGATGAGCATGCGGAAGGTGGCGGCGTACTCCTCGGGCGTGGTGTAGCCCACTGTGTCGGGGATGTTGATGGTGGTGGCCCCGGCCTGGACCGCAACAGTAACGATTTTGACGAGGAATTCGGGGTCGGTGCGGGTGGCGTCCTCGGCTGAGAACTCGACATCGTCGGTGAAGGTGCGGGCGAGGCGGACGGACTCGGCGGCCTGGTCGAGGGCCTCGGCGCGAGTGATCTTCAGCTTGGCCTGGAGATGGAGGTCGGAGGAGGCGAGGAAGGTGTGGATGCGGGATTTTGCGGCGGGCTCGATGGAGCGGGCGGCTGCTTCAATGTCCTCGCGTTTACAGCGGGCGAGGGAGGCGATGCGAGCGTTGCGGACCTCGCGGGCGATGGTGCGGATGGAGTCGGAGTCGCCCTGGCTTGCGATGGCGAAACCGGCTTCGATGACGTCGACGCCGAGGTCTGCAAGCTGGTGGGCCATGCGGAGCTTTTCTTCATGATGCATGGTGCAGCCGGGGGACTGTTCGCCGTCGCGGAGGGTGGTGTCGAAGAAGACGATCTGATTAGAGGACATAGGGCCTGGCTCTCTCGATCTGGACTTGATCATAATGCATGCTTATGATGGTCGGTAGGTTTATCATAAATTCTAATTGTCGTATTCGATGCATATATCGTTGCAGTCGCGAGGTGATGATTGGACTTAGTCCAGATGGAGACGTTTCTGGCTGTGGCGGAGGAGCGCAGTTTTTCGCGGGCGGCCGCACGCCTCCATCGTACTCAGCCAGCGGTGAGTCAGGCAATCGCAAAACTGGAGAGCGAGCTGGGTGAGGTGCTGTTTGAGCGCTCTTCGCGGGACGGGACGCTGACCGATGCGGGCGAGGTGCTTCGGGAGTATGCGGCTAAGTTGCTGAATCTTCGCAATGAGGCGTCGGGCGCGCTGACTGAGCTGCGGGAGCTGCATCGGGGACGGTTGAACCTGGCGGCGAATGAATACACCTGTCTTTATCTATTGCCGCTGCTGGATGAGTTTCGACGGCAGAATCCGCGGATCAAACTGGCGGTGCAACGGACGTTGGCGAGCCGGATCTCGGATGAGGTGCTGATGCATTCGGTCGAGCTTGGGGTCCTGTCGTTCCGGCCGGACGATGCGCAGGTGAAGTCGATGGTGGTGTACCGGGATGAGCTGGCGTTTGTGGTGAATCCGCGGCATGCGCTGGCGGGGGCGGGGAAGGTTTCGATCCGGCAGTTGGGGGCGCAGAATTTTATTGCGCACAATATTCCTTCGCCACAGCGGCAGAAGGTGATTCAGGCATTCAAGCGGCATAAGACTCCGTTGCAGATGGGGGTGGAGCTGCCGTCGCTGGAGGCGATCAAGCGGTTCGTCCAGATGGGCAACGGCGTGGCGCTGGTGCCGGGGTTGACGGTGCGGCCGGAGCTGGAGAGCGGCGCCTTGGTGCGGGTACAGGTACCGGAGCTGCAGATCGAGCGAAAGCTGCGGCTGGTGTACCGGAGGCAGGCAAGCCTGTCGCATGCAGCGTTGGCCTTCCTGAAGGTGGTGGAGGCGTATGCGGCCGCGCACGGCGATCCGTACTGTTTTCTCCCGGAGCGGGGAATGTAATTGTCAATTTTGTGAGGGACGAAGACATTTGCGAAAAGAGTGCGTCTGTACCGGGTAGATGACCACCCGGAGAGCCACTCTCCGGCGAGATGATTTTGGAGGGTGAGAATCCGATGACGATGACGATGTTTCGCAAAACAATCCTGCAGGTCGCCGCTTTGGCATTGGGTATAGTCGCGCTAATTGCATTGCCGGTGATGGCACAGGATCCTGCTGCGCCGCCCCCGCCGCCACAGGGTCAGGCCGGTCCACAACATGGACATGGTGGACCAGACGGAATGAGAGGGAACAAGGTAGATTTCCTCACCAAGAAACTGAACCTCACACCTGACCAGGTGACCCGGCTGAAGGCCATTGATGATGACGCGAGGGAACAATTCGTGGCGTTGCGCGAAGATACTTCGGTTGCCGGAGCGGACAAGCGGACGAAGATGATGGATATCCACAAGGCGTCGCAGGATAAGATTCGCGCTTTGCTGACGGACGATCAAAAAACCAAGTATGACGCGCTGCAGGCAGAGATGCGCCAGCGAATGGAGAATCGCCATGGTGGGCCGGGCGGACCTCCTCCGCCTGCGCCACCGTCCGCGCCACAGGAGTAGCACGTTACTCACTCGAATAAATGTGGGAAAGGCCGGAGGGAAGTATATCCTTCGGCCTTCTTGCGTGGCTGACCCTTGTTCCGGCACTGGTGCGGTTACAATGAAAGAACAGTGACTACGGCGCTCCGTAACTCTTGACGTTGCTTTGCCTGCGGGACGGCGCAAGAGTCGCGGACGAATTTGAAGGGATCCAGCGAAGAATGAAGAAGACGATGTTGTTGTTGGGCGCGCTGATGGTATCTGCGGCGGCGGGTTATGCGCAGGAGAGCCGGCAGGACGTGAGCGTAAGCGCTACTGCTGCCTTTGCTCCCCAGATCACCGGAAACAGCGTGCAAAAGAATACAAGCATGACCATGGGCCTGCTGGCGAGCTACCGGTACATGCTGACACCACGGAGCGCACTGGAAATAAACTACGGTTATCAGCAAAATACGCAGTATTACCAGGTCTTCGGAAGGGCCAACGGCGGGATTCACGTTCTGCAACAGGAGTTTAGCGGAGCGTACGTCTTCAATATGAACTTCAAGAATTTCAATCCGTTCCTCGAAGCCGGCCCGGGCGCCATGATCTTCAGTCCCCTAAAGGACGCCGGAACGACGAATCTCGACGCGAAGCGGAATACGAACGTCGGCTTGCTCTTTGGTGGCGGCGTGGCGTACGAGTTGAGCCCGAGTTGGGATATCCGGGCAGAGTATCGCGGGTTCCTGGTGAAGACTCCTAACTTCAGCATGCCAGGGAACATCTTCAATACCAATCGGTATGAGGTCATTTCGACTCCGTCGATTGGCGTTGCCTATCACTTCTAACGGAAGCATCTTAATCTCAAAAGCCCCGGCGCTGACCGGGGCTTTGCTTTTCGGCAAGAGAGATGGTTATTTGAAGTGGTATGCAGCGCCGACGGTGAGAATGGTGGGGGAAAGACTGGAGTTCTGGAAGCCGAGCCAGTTCTGGTACTCCCAATCGGCGCGGACATAGAGGTAAGGCCTCACTCGATAGTCGGTGCCAATGCCGCCGGCTACGAGGTTATAAGCCAGGTTGGCGTGAGACCCATTTGGCTGAGCAGGGAAGTTGAACACGCCACGCCCGTACATCACCTTGCCATAGGGAACGAATTTACGGTAGGCGCGGAAGTAACGGCCACCGACCTCGTAGGTCTTTTCGTAGAGATCCGAGGAATCCTTGACGAAATGAAAGTCGCCTTCGATGCCGAGATGCGGGAAAAAGTCTCCAGTGAAGTAAACGGCGCCACCGTTATAGCGACCGCCATAGTCCGAGTTGGCCGTTGCGAAGCTGCCGCCTACTTTGAGATCGAGCCTCTTCAATCCTGTGGGTTCGGACTGGGCACGGAGAAGGGAGGCTAATCCCAGCAGACTGATGAAAACGATCGCCCTTATAAGCATGTGAATCCCTCGAAAAGCTGGTCAAGCCGCAGAAAACATAGCATCAGCTTTGCTGCGCAGGAAAACCTCGCACAATTTTTGTGTAGCGTTTATGTAGTGTGTTGGGCAAGTCGATCTAGTGGAAGACATAGGAGACGCCGATGGTGCCTCCATAGGGGGAGAGAGAATTCGGATGAAAACCAGGCCACTTCTGAACTTCAAAATCGATCGCTCTGATGTTGATGTGGCGAGCGACGTGGATGTCGAGTCCACCGCCTAGGGCATATTCAAAGTAAGTCGCGGTATTTGGATTTGCGAAACTGCCCTGCTGCAACCCGAAGTGGCCAACACCGAAGAGCGCCTTGGCGTAACCCTCAAAACGCTTGTGGCGCAGAATATATCGCGGACCAGCGATGTATGAGTTCTCGCTGACGTCGGAGGGCGTGTTCACGGAGTAATGGATAACCCCTTCGATTCCGAGATTATAAGGGAGGTTGTAGTCTCCCCAGAAGGTGATGGCTCCGATGTGGGATTGGGCGAAGTCCGGGTTAATGATAGTTCCGCCTACACCGAAGGCAATCGAACTGATTCGCGTGGCAGTAGGCGTAGCCTGGGCATGCGCCCAAACAGACATACTACTGAGGACGCAGGCGAAACAGCCGATAAGAGTATGCCGCTTCAACTGGTGCCTCCTTGCGAAGTGGAACATTCGGCGTTTCCGTTGTTGTGAGGCAAACTGGCCTCAGGCAGTGGAAGAGCGTGGGCAGTCTTTTAATACTATCGGCTGACCACGCTCTGAAGTTCAGTTTAGCTGAGGAGTGGGGGTTGGAGGAGCTGCCGGAGCCGCGGCGGTACCTGCAGCAGCAGGAGCGGCAGTGTTGTCGGCCGGAGGAGTCGCGGCTGGCGCTGCCGCAGCCGGTGCAGGAGCAGCATCTGCCGGCGCCTTGTAGTAGCTGAGTTTCAAGTAAACGGGCTCGACTTCAAACGGCATCTTGTCAGCCGCGGTCAGAAGAGGCTCAAAGGGCGAGTGCATGACAAAGACCTGATCGGTCCAGGGATCGAAACGGAGGAAGCTTGCAAGAGGCATTGCTGCCTGCTGCTTGAGATCCTTCATATCGAGTTTGGGTCCCTTGGCGGTGATGGCTTGCATCCAGAAGGTCGGATCCTCATCGCTCTTGGTGAGGCCATCACCGATCATCGGCTCGTTGAGGGCCTTGAGGTTCTTGACGCGCTGCTGCAGCTGCTGGAGGTAGAGGCTGAAGTATTGCTGGCCGCCCTCGAGTTCCTTCGCGTTCAGCAGTTCCAGGGCTTTCTTGGCGGCTGCGGTGTTGTCGGCGTCGGTGTGGTGCATCGGGATGCGGTTGAAGACGCTGGTGGAGGGGAAGAGCAGCCGATCGTTGAAGGCGTACTTGGTGTCCAGCCGGTGGGCAAGGATGATGTGTGCGATCTGGAAGGCCAGAATCGCATTGAGGTTGCCCATCTGCTGTGCGCCGTCCTGGGTCACGACGCCGGTGGTATCGAGCAGGCTCTTGGAGACGACGATCGTGTTGCCGATGGCGAGGGACTCAAGCGGCTCGGTCAGCAGCGTACGGCAGCGGATCGGGCGGGAGAGCACAATGTTGTTGTAGGCCAGAATATTGTTAGCGAGGGCCTCGAGCGTCTTGTCGAACTCGCTGGGCGCATCAAGAAGGCCGGCCTGGAAGAGGCGCTCGACGATGTTGTCCTCTGCCTGCTGGACCCAGGCGCGCTGGGCGCCGAGCGGGCTGACATCCTGCGCGTCGTTGCTGACGTCGGTCGCGCCGACAACTTCAAGCGAGGCGTCTGCGGCTTCCGGAGGAGGAACCTTGAGGACGTACCCCCAGATATGGTTAATCGCCTTGAACTTCAGAGTGCGGGAGACGCTCTTGGGGTCGCTCTCTTCAACGTAGAACGAGGTTGGGAGCCAGAGATCGGGCTGAACGTTGGTGCGCCAGCTATCGAAGTGGTAGAACTCCTTCTGGTCTTCCTCGGTGCCGGCGAAGTCGCCGTTGAAGCGCACGACGTTTCCGTTGCGAGCTTCAATCCAGACACGGCCGAAGAAGCGGCCGAAGTCTTTCTTGCCCGAGATCGGCGTTACGTCGAAGACCGCGGTAGGAGTGTTGCCGAGGAAGTCGTTGCGCACGTAGCCGAAGTTATAGTGCTGGCGGTCGAAGTTGTTGGAGTCCATCAACAACATCTGGACGAAGCCGGCCTCGTGGAAGTTGAGGTGCAGGCTGCCGCCAAGGCTGCCGACAGCGGAGAGGGAATGCTTGAAGAATCCCATCTTGCTGCTGCCGCTGCCCTGCGAGGTGTCCTTGTTGACCGAGTAGGTCTGGTCATTGATGACACTCTTAAAGTCGACGCGGCTGAGGAAGTGCTGGTCGGACTCGGGCACCTGACCCAGGAGCGGGTCGGGCTTCATGTTCTGGATGTAGGTCTCAACGAGCGGAGCCCGTTCCTTGATAGTCTTGACGACCACCTTCTCGCGAGCGATCGCCTTGTCGATGAGCGCATTCTGCGCTGGCGTAGGTTTGCGCGTGGTCGAGAGATCGTCGGCTTGCTTCTTCTTTCCGTGCAGGAGGGCAGCTCCTGCCTGGGCGGGGAGAGTTGTTGCGACGAAGAGTGCCAGGGCTAGACCGGCGGTAGACTGTTTCCCGAGAATCATGTAGTCGGCTCCTGCGGCTGACCCTACGGTCGGCCTGAATATGGACTAGATGCTAGTGCATGCTGCGACAACCGGATAACAATTATGTTTCTCATCCAGCGAGTTGAAATGCGACGTTGACGACGCCTTCCCAATCGATCGGATGACCCGAATCGTCGGTGGCAGGTGAAAAGCGAGTGGCCTGAACGGCACGGACGGCAGAGTCGCCGAGACCGTGACCGAGATCGCTGGTGACGCCCAGAACCTGGACGGACCCAGATGAAGAGACACGAATTCTGACCGTGACATTACCTTCGATGTGAAGCTGTTTGGCCTCTGCGGTGTACTCTGGCTTGGGTTTAAAGAGCACCTTCGGTCCGCTCTTGGCAGTTGCAGAGGTGGGTCCAACAGGCTTCGGCATCGGCGGCGGAGTGGCCTGTCCGAGATTGACCGGGCCGGCGACCTTGCCCGTAGAATTGAGCGGGCCGGTGCCTCCGGGAACGCCATGCGGAATGCCCGCGACAGCTACAGGACCGGTGGCTTTCATGTTCTGGCTGCCGGGCGAGCCGGAACCAAGATTGACAACGGTAGATGGTGCTCCGGCGCCGTTATTGGATGCCGGCATGCCAGACATGCCCTTGTTGCCGAGATTGATGGCGGTCGTTGAGGGCTTGTTGGAAACTGCGATGGGGTTTGTCGTCGAACCGAGTGCGACGGCGGTCGGATGCGGAGAGTTGTTCGGCACCGAGGCAGGCATCGCCTGAGCGAGACTGACAACCTTGGGGGCCGGCGGCGCCTGAACCAGCTTCGGCGGTGCGGGAAGAACGACCGGCATCGGCTGGGCCATCTTGATCTCTGGCGGTTTTGGAACGTCGGGCAGCTTGACGTCGGGCAGCTTAATCTTGGGCGGTTCCACTTTGACCACTGGAGGTGGTGGCGGAAGCTTGATCTTGATCTTTGGCGGAGGCGGCTCCTCGGCCTTCTTGATCGGAATCGGCTCGGTCAGGTCGGTCAGCTTATGACGGTTGTCGATGGTCTTCTTCGCCGCGGCGCCGATGACGACCGCGCAAAAGGCGAGCAACACGTTCAGCGCGATGGAGGTGAAGAGGGAACCCTTGCTCTGGTTGCCGTCGTTCAGGACGCCGAAGTGTGCGAACTGCATACTCTGCGGTGCGGGATCATCAGTGCGGAGCGGCTTTGCCATAGAAAATCCTTGAAGGGCCTCGTTGCTGGAGGCGGAATATGGGACCGATGCTGGCGACTTGTCAGAACCGGTATGGGAAGTCTGCTCCGAAGAGCGCCGTAGTATAGATCGAACCTGGTTTTATCTGACCCGACAGCTAGTAGTACGACCAGGGAAACGTCGCGGAAGTTGCGCTACCTTGTTTAGAGAGACGCAAGCCGCAAAGAAAAAGGTTGTAGCAGGTACCGTGCATCGGGGAGAGCCACATGCTTGTTCATGTGCCGGTACTCTGCTCTTCACTTACTGCAAGTATATTGCCGTAAGCGTAAGTGATTGACACTGGTACTTTTGTGGTATCCAACTAGGAACGAAAAAGAGAGGATCGATGAAGATTTTAGTGACTGGCGGAGCGGGATATATTGGGGGTACGCTGACGCGTCTTTTGCTGTCTGAGGGGCATGCCGTGACCGTGTACGACAACCTTTGCCACAGCAAGTGCTTAGCCGTGGATGCGAAAGCCGAATTTGTCGAGGGAGATATTGCCGACCGAGCCCTGTTGGAGAAGACTCTCAGCCGGGGACGGTTCGACGGAGTGATGCATTTCGCCGCATTAATCGAAGCCGGCGAGAGCATGAAGCGGCCAGAGATTTATTTCAGGAATAACACGGCGGCGTCACTGACACTGCTGGAGGCGATGCTGGCCACCGGGCACGATCGGCTGGTCTTCAGTTCGACCGCTGCGTGCTACGGCGAGCCGGAGTCTACGCCGATCCTTGAAGACGCGAAACTCGAGCCGACCAATCCCTACGGCGAGAGCAAGTTGCTGGTGGAACAGATGCTGCGATGGATGAATGTGAGTCATGGTCTTAAATATGCGAGCCTGCGCTACTTCAATGTGGCGGGCGCGATCGAAGGCTACGGCGAGGCGCATGAGCCGGAGTCTCATCTGATTCCGTTGATCCTCGATGTGGCGCTGGGGCGAAGAGCGAATATCAAGATCTTTGGACGGGACTATCCGACCAAGGACGGAACCTGCGTCCGGGATTACATCCATGTGCACGATCTTGCGGAGGCGCACCTGTTGGCGCTGGGCGCGTTGAGCGAGGCGAAGAGCAGGCTGATCTACAACATTGGCAATGGCCAGGGATTTTCTGTGCTGGAAGTGATCGAGTCGGTGAGTCGCGTGACGGGAAAACCTATCGCGGTTGAGGAATGTCCGAGGCGGCCGGGCGATCCCGCGGTGCTGGTGGCGAGTTCGGAGAAGATCAAGACCGAGTTGGGATGGAAACCGAAGTTCGCGGAGCTGGATCAGATTATCGCCAGCGCGTGGGAGTGGCACCACCAGAAGCGGTACGCTCAGGAAGTGAAATAGAGAAGGAGACTGTTTTGTTCGAGAGCATGTTTCACCTACCTCTGCCGTTGCTGGAGAAGATTCTGCGTCCGGTGTTCGTCTATCTGTTTCTCGTTGGCTTTCTTCGGCTGTTTGGCAAACGCGAGTTGGCGCAGTTGAATCCGTTCGACCTGGTCGTGCTGCTGAGCCTTTCGAACACGGTGCAAAATGCAATGATCGGCGACGACAACTCGGTGTCGGGTGGCGTCATCGGTGCGTTTTCGCTGCTGACAATCAACTGGTTGCTGACTCGGGTCCTGTTCCACGCGCCAAAATTGAACCATTTTTTTGAGTTGCCCCCGACTGTTTTGATTCATCACGGAGTGGTCGACTGGGAGGCGATGAAGAAGGAGGCGCTTACGGAGTTGGAACTGCGTTCTGTGCTGCACAAGCAGGGATTCGACGACTTCAACCAGGTGGAAAAATGTGTGCTGGAGCCGAATGGGAACTTCTATCTGGAAGGGATTAAGGCGATGAGTGATGACGCCCAGCGCGCCGAACTGATGAAGGCGATTGAGGCGTTGACTCGCGAAGTAAAGGGCATGCGCGCCGAGTTGGCGACTCGCTAATGTGTTAATGACTTTGGTTCCCGAGCAGCAGTTTCAGGTGAGGAGGATGCATGTCGATCGAGTCGGCCGAAGATCTTCGCAGGGATGGAATTGAGGGGAAGGTGACGCGGGCGGTCCTGAAGGCGATGAAAGAGGCGGTGCGGCCCGGAATCAGCACGGGGGAGTTGGATGAGATCGGGGCTGCCCTCATGCGAGCCGACAGAGGCCGTTCGCACCGAAGCTGGTCTATCAGTTTCCCGGCCAAAACTGCATCAGCGTCAACGATGAGATTGGATGGCTTGACGGTCCGGGCGCGCGACCGTTCACTGGCGGCGCACTATGAGCACACAGTGGTTGTCACTTCGGGTGGGGCCCTGCTGCTTACCGCCTGATGGCTCGGGTTCTATTGTTTTGGCTCGCGAAGTAGTTTTTCAACCGCCTTCGAGTATCGCTCGGGCGGCGTTTGCAGGTGCGAATCGCGGACGGCGGCGCGGTAGCCACCCATATAAATCGAGTACATGACAGCGAGAGCGCACCCCACGCCAAATCCGAAACCAAAGAGAAAACCGATGATCGCCGGCCAGTAGAAAGTCACGATAGGTGGAGTCTATCGCGGCAAGCATGTACAGTTCAGTACAAACAAGTTCCAACGAAAACCGGAGAGTTTGATGCAACCAGGACAGTGGATTATGGCGTGTGGGATAGCTGTGGCGGTAACCGCAGGATTAACGACGCAGTTAGTAGCGCAGGAGGTTCCCGCGCTGGTGGACAAGCAGCTTCCCGGCCTTCTGGCTACTTACAAAGGTATACATACAGCGCCTGAGCTGTCCCATCATGAAGCACAGACCTCGGCGTTGTTGGCCGAGGAGTTGCGCAAGGCCGGGTACACGGTGACTGAGCGCGTGGGCAAGTATCCCGATGGATCGCAGGCCTATGGGGTGGTAGGGATTCTGAAAAACGGCGCAGGGCCGACACTGCTGGTCCGGGCAGACATCGACGCGCTGCCGGTGACAGAAGATACGAAGCTGCCCTATGCCAGCAAGGTGCGTGCGAAGAATCCGGCAGGGCAGGAGGTCGGCGTGATGCACGCCTGCGGGCACGATATTCACATCACGACAATGATCGGTGTAGCCCGCAACATGGTTGCGCTCAAGAGCCAGTGGCACGGCACGTTGATGCTGATCGGCCAGCCCAGCGAAGAGACCATCGACGGCGCCAAGGCCATGCTGGCGGACCATCTCTATGAGCGCTTCGGCAAGCCTGATCTGGCGATCGCGCTGCACGATGCGAACTTTGCCGCGGGCAAGGTGTCGGTTGTCTCCGGACCTGCGCTGGCGAGTTCGACCTCGATCGACGTCGTGATGCGTGGTGTGGGGAGCCACGGCGCAGCGCCCGAAGCAGGTAAAGACCCGATCGTGATGGCGGCCGAGTTTGTTGTGGAGCTGCAGACGGTTGTGAGCCGGTCGACTCCTCCTTCGCAACCCGCAGTGGTGACGGTGGGCGATATTCATGGCGGGACGAAGCGCAACATTATCTCCGATGAGGTGAAGATGGAGCTGACGACCCGTTGCTACAGCGAAGCGGTGCGGGAAACCATCATCCAAGGCGTAAAGCGTACAGCAAAAGGTGTTGCGATCGCAGCGGGTGTTCCCGAAAGCCGCATGCCGATTGTGACTGTGCTCGATGATGAGTCGACGCCGGCGACGATCAACGACCCGGCGCTTGCGGCGAAGCTGCAGAAGATCTTCGTGGCGAAGCTTGGAGCGGAGAACGTGATTGAAAAACAACCCATCATGGGCAGCGAAGACTTTGGAATCTTCAGCCTGGATCACCAGATTCCAGCGACGATCTTCTGGTTGGGAGCTTATGACCCTGCAAAGGTTGCCGAAAGTGAGCGGACCGGAGTTGGGCTGCCGTCGCCGCACTCTCCTTTCTTTGCTCCGCTTCCCGAGCCCACTCTACGGACCGGCATAACGGCAATGACCGATGCGGCGCTGGCTCTTCTGCAGTAAGAGGGCGCCGCATCGGCTCTTGGGTAGAAGAAAGACTGTTGATGTTGACTCGACAGCCCGTCACATTTGCACTGATTGGACGCCAAGGATGCAAAACAATCGGACGCGGAGATCCGCTTTCACATTGCAGCTGCAGGGAGAAAGCGTTGCTGATTCGCAGGTTCTAATAAACTCTGGCAACCATAGTCACGAGGTTCCCTTATTGAACTCCTTTGGTTGTGGAGAATCGTCACTGCCTCATTGATAAGGACTCTAGCCAGCCAGCTGCGGAAAGCTCCTTCATGGTCAAACCGTGGAGCGTCATTGGAGGCTGCCCGAATGCAGTTCTGCACGGCATCCTCGGCATCCTCATGATTGCCGAGCACGCGGTAGGCGATCAGAGAAAGAACGCGACGATAGCGTGAGAACAAAACGTCCAACGGGTCCAAACTCTCTCGCGAATACCTTGAACGAAATGCCGGGGTTGCATTCTTTCTAACAGCGGGCGACGGATAAAATGGCTGCAAGCCATACGTGTCACGATCAACATTCCCGTCCTCACGGGCCTTCGGGTTTTCAATCCAATCAACTAGCTCGACCTGGAAATTCATAACTACACTCCTTCACTGACTTCATTCTGAAGACGTTTTACTATTCTGGGATGGTGTCCGTATTGCGTGTTCTGAAGACAAGACACATAAACCGGAAATCTATTCCAATCCACCCTTGCCGCGAACGGTGGGGATGGGATCGATGCTCTTATGCTGAGCGGTAAAGCGGTCACCATTCGCCATATTTTGGTGGCACACCAGGCAGGACTGCCGTCCGGAGCCAGGCAAAGAGGAGACTAGAGCGTAGGTCAGTCCGTGAGTGCTCCAGGTAATGACGGCGAAGCCCGCTTGTTTGATGTAATGAAAAACTATTCCGCCAGAAGGCACCTGCTCGCCTCCGGCAGCTAAAGCAGATTTGCTTGATGCGACGAGAAGGCTAATTGTTTGCTGCTGCATCCGATAAGAAACCAGCGCAGCATAACCGTCCTTGTAGTTGACCAGACGTCCTCCGGTCAGTCGATAGACTTGCTCATGTCCCACTCCCTCCGGGTCATCTGGAAGCCTGAAGTTGAAAGGCACTTTACCGGCAAACCATGCCGTGACTGCGCTGGGCGATTCGGACTTGATCTCAAGAGGAAGGCTGCCGTTCAGAGAGCTGCGGTGGGCAGCGACGGCGGCTTCGACGTAACTATTAGCGTTCGCCTGCCGCAGAATTCCCGGTAGTGGCAAAAGTGCAGCAATGAGAAGAATCGCAGCTACCAACACGGGCCAACGAAGAACGCCACGGGCGCCAGATTGGAATGGCCGCCTTAAGATCTTCAAGACACGCTTTCGCAGGCGAGAAGAAGCGTAAGGCGCGGAAGAAGGCAACTGTTCCGTCGTTCGCATCACCCGATCGCGCAGAGCATCCGGAGCGGAATACAACGGCCGTGACCGCTGCAGTAGACGGGACAACTCCTCTCCCGCCGCAAGCTCTGCCCGGCAGGTCTCGCACCCTGCCAGATGAGCTTGAAATTCTTGAAGGTCCGGACCGCTCAATTCCTTGTCGAGATAGAGCTGAATCGTCGAACCGTAGTCACCACCACAATCCTTCATTTTGTGCCTCTCACTGCTGGCGAATCAGACTCCTTGAATGCTTCCGAAAGCATTGCACGAAGCTTTGCGCGCGCTCTTCCCAATCGCGACATAACCGTTCCAACAGGACAATCCAAGACACTCGCAATCTCCAGATAGGAGAGATCCTCATATTCCCGTAGCACAATAATCTCGCGAAATTCTACCGGCAGCCTTTGAATTGCCGTGCGCACCTGCTCTGCCTCCATCTTGCTCACATAAAGATCGTGTGAGTTTTTGGATGGTTCTGCGATGCTGTTGGCAACGCCATCCTCTGCCTCAATCTCAATCATCTGAGGACCGTTTCGCCGTTTTCTCAATTGGTTGAACCAAATATTTCTCAGGATGGTAAAAAGCCAGCTCTTCACGTTACTGCCCGCGCGCAGCCGCCCCATCGCCTGGATGGCTCGAACGTAGGTTTCCTGGACCAAGTCCTCTGCTTCTGCATGGTTACGGCTTAAGACCATGGCGTAACTGTACAACCCGTCGAGATGCTCGATGCCCCTCGCGTCCGCTCGGTGTGTTCCGTCGTGGTTCCATGACATAGTTTTTTCACTTTCTGTTAAACACGCGGTTGCGAGATCTATTCCCGGGCGGAGGATGTCTCTTTCAGCGTTGTATATAGATGAATTGATGTTGATGTTGTTCCCTATGATTCATCCTCCTTTGCGACTTTTTGGCGGTCTTTTTAGCTTCACCGCGCGACGCGGGAGAGTGTTCTCCATCGTTTGGTCTATCGGGTTTCGTTGGTGTGAAATGACGCACCTGCTTCCCCATCGCTTCGATCGTCCGAATTTGAACACCGGTCCCGAATATCGAGAAGAGCACCACTTTGAGAGCGTTGTTTTGGTGAACTATGTGTTCCGATGTCGCGTATAACAAACAAAAATAAATTTATTGGTCGCGTGCGATCGCGGATTACAAACGTCTTACAGTCACTTCTCCCTTGAATTTTGCAGTTTGGTTGTCCAGAGGTGTGAGTGCCGATCTCAGGAAAAGGAATGGTCTGAATATGACCGGAAGTAGTGTGCGCAAACTGAATTTCACTCGAGGGCTGCTGGTGCTTTTCCTGGCCGGATCGTTGGCTGTTGCTTTGCCGGGCGTGCTGGGTCAGACAGGAGCGGCACAGCCGGACGCAACCGCGGATGTAAAGGTGCCGGCGTTCGATGTTGTTTCGGTCAAGCCGAATAAATCCGGCAGCGGCATGGTCAGAGTCATGGGGAGACCGGATGGTTATGCTGCATCGAATGTCTCGTTGAAGATGCTGATTCAGGGGGCATATGGGATCAGAGAGGATCTGGTCTCAGGAGCGCCGAGCTGGGCCGACTCAGCCCGGTTCGATATCGAGGCTAAGGTGGCGGACTCTGATGTCGATGCCTTGAAAAAGCTCACTCCCGAACAACGCAGATTGATCCTCCGGCCACTCCTGGCTGACCGCTTCAAGCTCAAGGTTCACATCGAGACCAAACAACTTCCTGTTTATGACCTTGTTCTTGCGAAGGATGGTTCCAAATTGAAGGAGGCAAACCCTGGCGACACCTACGCCAATGGCATTAAAAGGCCTGACGGCGTGGGACGCGGAGGCATGATGAGGGTGGGCCCCGGCCAGCTCACGGCGCAAGCGGTCCCCATGACCAATCTAGCGAACATGCTCTCGCAGCAACTCCGCCGAACTGTGCTTGAGAAGACGGGGCTCACAGGCAAGTACGACATCGAGTTGTTTTGGGCGCCAGACCAGGGGGCGGATCCGATGTTCAAAGGACCAGACGGCTCACTGCCGAAAGCTGACGCTGCACCAGACTCTTCTGGACCTACGATCTTTACGGCACTTCAGGAGCAGCTGGGGCTGAAGCTCCAATCGGCGAAAGGTCCGGTTGAGACGCTTGTGATCGATCATGTTGAGATGCCTTCGGAGAATTAGCAGAGCCGTGGATTCGATGTCATTGCGACGAATAGACAGGTGCCTCCGAGTCGTATGCCTTCTCGTGTGCTTCGCCATGTGCCTGATGTCTCCCAGGTTGGCGTTGGGGTCGGAGTATCACGGCCGAGTCACCTTCGGCGGCTTGCCGGTCCCGGGTGCGACGGTCTCGGCCACGCAAGGCAGCCAGAAGGTCGTCGCCGTCTCCGATCAGCAGGGCAATTATTCCTTTGCTGACCTCGCAGATGGAACCTGGAAGATTCAGGTCGAGATGCAGTGCTTCTCGACGATCGAAGAGACGGTAGCCATCGCGCCGAATGCCCCTGCGGGGGCCTGGGAGTTGAAGCTACTCTCGCTCGATCAGATCATGGCCAAGGCGAAGGAGGTGAAGGCCGAGACCAAGCCGCTGCTCAGCGCGCGAACCGACGCTGCCCCAGGCAAGCCAGCCACGAGCGAAGCGCCGAAGCCTGACGACAGTAATGCTGCCGAGAAGAAAGCGCCGGAGGAGCCCGCTGCGTCGCCTTCCGATGGTCTTCTTATCAACGGCAGCGTCAACAATGCGGCGACATCGCAATTCTCGCTTGCTCCGGCATTCGGCAACAGCCGGGCCGGCAAGAAGGGTTTGTATACCGGCGGCCTCGGGATGACGCTGGGTAACTCGGCACTGGATGCGCGGCCTTATTCTCTGAGCGGGGAGAGCGTACCCAAGTCGCAGTACAACAGATTGACCTTCCTCGCAACGTTAGGAGGCCCGCTGAATATTTCCCACTTGCTTCATCATGGGCCGAATTTCTTTGTTGCCTACCAGTGGACTCGGAACGGCGATGCCACAACGCTGACCGGATTGGTGCCAACGGCGGCGGAGCGGAGTGGAGATTTACCCTTCGGGGGTGTAACTCCGGTCACGCAGGCGCAGGATCTGTTGAAGCTATATCCGTTGCCAAACGTCTCGGGAAATTCGTTGTACAACTATCAGGTTCCGGTGATCACCGACACCCATGTGGACGCGCTGCAATCGCGCCTGGACAAGACGATCGGCAACAAGAACCAGCTATACGGCGGATTTGCTTTTCAAAGTGTGCGGTCCAGCGGCTCCAATCTCTTCGGCTTTCTCGACACGACCGATACGCTGGGCATCAATATGAATGTCAACTGGGCGCACCGGTTCAGCCATGAGCTCTTTCTTACGACCGGATATAAGTTCAGTCGATTCAGGACGCAGGTTGTTCCCTACTTTGCAAATCGAATCAATATCTCAGGCGCGGCGGGCATCACGGGCAACAATCAGGATCCGGCCAACTGGGGACCGCCGACGCTGATCTTTGCGAGCGGAATCGCCAGCCTCTCCGATGGGGACAGCGCCTTTGATCGCAATGAGACGAATGGCGTTTCCGTCTCCGTCTCGAGGAACCATGGCCACCACAATGTCACGCTGGGCGGAGACTTTCGCAGGCAGGAGTTCAATTACCTCTCGCAGCAAAACCCACGGGGCACCTTCACGTTTACCGGCGTTGCGACAGGCCATTCGGATTTCGCCGACTTCCTGAAGGGTATTCCGGACACCAGCGCTATTGCTTATGGCAATGCAGACAAGTATCTGCGGCAATCTGTTTATGATGCATACCTGACGGACGACTGGAGACTGCGGCCGGAACTCACCATCAATGCCGGTATACGCTGGGAGTATGGCGCACCAATCACTGAGCTCTATCAACGGCTGGTGAACCTGGATATAGTTCCGGGTTTTTCCGCTGTGGCGCCGGTGTTGGCAAGCAATCCGATCGGACCTCTGACCCACCAGACTTATCCGGCTTCATTGCTGCGACCTGACAGACTAGGAATTGAACCGAGGATCGGATTGTCGTGGCGTCCGATACCGGGATCGTCGGTGGTTGTGCGCGCTGGATACGGGGTCTACGATGACACTTCGGTTTACCGGGCGACGGCGCTGCAGATGGCCCAGCAGTCGCCGCTATCGACGAGTTTGAGCGTGCAGAACAGCGCCTTGTGCCCACAAACCCTCGCTAGCGGGTTCAACGCCTGCTCCTCGACTACTGCTAACACGTTTGCGGTCGATCCGAACTTTCGCGTTGGCTACGCACAGACCTGGCAACTCGCCGTGCAGAGCGACCTGCCCGGCGCGCTGCAGATGACGGCGACCTATCTCGGGATCAAGGGAACACGGGGAGTGCAGGAGTATCTGCCGAATACGTACCCGATAGGCGCCGCGAATCCATGCTCGTCATGCCCTCTAGGATTTGTCTATCGCACGTCGAATGGCAACTCGACGCGCGAGGCAGGAAGCGTTCAGTTGCGGCGAAGGCTACGCAGCGGATTTACCGCTACCTTGCAGTACACGTATTCAAAATCGATCGACGACGATTCGATACTCGGAGGCCAGGGGCCGGTCGCAACCACGTCAACCACCTCAACGGGACCTGCAGCCACAGCAGGGGTTACAACTGGGGCGGCAAGCCCAAGCCCACAGACCTCCGTGATCGCGCAGAACTGGCTCAACCTGAGCGCCGAGCGTGGGCTCTCGACCTTCGATCAACGTAATCTGCTGAACGCACAGATTCAGTACACGACGGGAGTGGGGCAGGGCGGCGGATCGCTATTGAGCGGCTGGCGAGGAATATGGCTGAAGCGGTGGACTGTGCTTGGCCAGTTCGCTGCGGGAAGTGGTCTGCCGCAGACGCCAATCTATCTCGCGGCTGTGACCGATACCGGTGTGACGGGCAGTATCCGGCCAAACGTCACAGGTGCATCGGTCTATGACGCACCCGCAGGCTTTCATCTGAATGCAGCCGCCTACACAGCACCTCTCCCGGGCCAATGGGGAGACGCCAGAAGAAATTCAATCACCGGCCCCAGCACCTTCACCTTTAATGCGTCGCTGGCGCGAACCTTCCGATTGAAAGATCGCTACAACCTCGATCTGCGGGTCGATTCGACGAACCTGCTCAACCACGTTGTCTTCACCAGCTGGAATACGACGTTGAATCCGGTCTCAAACCCGGCAATAAATCCAGCCGTGAACAGTCCGCTCTTCGGACTGCCTGCGGCTGCCAACGCGATGCGCAGCCTGCTAATCACGACGCGCCTGAGGTTTTGACGTATGCGATCTCTGTTCACGATTCTTCTGCTCGCGACGCTTGGCACCCAATCCGAGGCCCAACAGATAGGGCAGAACGCAGCTCCCGCAACCAACGACACTCAGACGTTATCGGTGCGGTCGCAAATCGTCATTGAAACCGTAGTCGTCAAAGACAAGAAGGGGAACACGATCGACGGCCTCACCGCGAAAGACTTCACACTGACCGAAGACGGCGTGCCGCAAACGATTCGCTTCTGTGAACCGCAATCTATGCCCTCAACGCTCAGCGACGTTCCTCTGACTCCGCTGCGTCCGGAAGATATCAAGATCTACAACACGCTGACGCGAACTCAAATCACTTCCGAAGCTCCAGGAGATGTTCGATATAAGGATCACCGGCTGCTGGCGCTGTACTTTGACATGACGGCGATGCGGCCTGCCGACCAGTTGCGCGCACTGGCCGCGGCCGAGAAGTTCATCCGAACGCAGATGACGACGTCGGACCTGATGTCCATCATGCGATATTCGGGAGGGTCGGTCGATGTGCTGCAGGACTTCACAGCGGATCGCAACCGCTTGCTGAGCATCCTCGAGACGCTGGTGGTGGGTGAAGGCCAAGGCTCTGCCGAATCCGTCGATGACGCCAGCGGTGCCGATACCGGCGCGGCCTTCGGCCAGGATGACAGCGAGTTCAACGTCTTCAATACCGACCGCCAGCTTTCCGCGCTGCAAACCGCCGCCCGGATGCTCGGGCAGTTGAACGAGAAGAAATCGCTCATCTACTTCGCCAGCGGCCTCAGGTTGAATGGCGTGGATAATGAGGCGCAGCTTCAAGCCACGGTCGACGCAGCCATCCGCGCAGGCGTTTCGTTCTGGCCAATCGACGCACGTGGTCTGGTGGCGCAGGCGCCGCTTGGCGATGCCACGCAAGGATCGCCGGGCAACGCCGGGATGTACTCCGGGGCCGCGGCGCTGGCGACGACGACCAACCTGCAGCGGTCGCAGGACACGCTATTTTCTCTCGCCGGGGATACAGGCGGAAAGGCTCTGCTCGACTACAACGACCTGACAAGGGGAATCGTGCAGGCGCAGCAGTCGATTACCAACTACTACATCCTCGAGTACTACCCGACGAATACCGCTCTGAACGGAAAATTTCGCCACGTCAAGATCTCGGTGAACCCCGAACTCTCCGCGAAGCTGGATTACCGGCAGGGCTACTTCGCGGGCAAAGAGTTCAGCAAATTTACCACCGTCGATAAAGAGCGGCAGCTCGAAGATGCCCTGATGCTGGGAGACCCGATAACCGACCTGACCATCGCCATCGAGATTAATTATTTCCAGTTGAACAGAGCAGAGTACTTCGTCCCGATCGTGGTGAAGATTCCGGGAAGGGAACTGGCACTGGCCAAGCGAGGCGGCGCGGAGCACACCCTGATTGACTTCGTCGGTGAGATCAAAGACGTCTACGGCGGCACGACAGTGACCAACGTACGCGACAACGTGAATATCAAACTGACCGACGCGACCGCGGCCGAGTTGGCAAAGCAGCCGATCGAGTACGAGGCCGGCTTCACGCTGCTACCCGGCAAGTACATGATCAAGTTTCTCGCGCGCGACGATGAGACGGGGAGAATCGGAACGTATCAAACCACGTTTGTAATTCCCAATCTGAATAAAGAAGAGAAGCGAGTCCCCATCAGTTCCGTGGTATTGAGCGGTCAGCGCGTTGATCTCAAGAACGCCATTTACAACGCCGCAAAAACGAAGGACCAGGAGAAGGAAGCATCGGTCAACCCTCTGGTCCAGAATGGCAAGAAGCTTATCCCCAGCGTGACCCGGGTCTTCAGCAGAGGGCGCGATCTGTATGTCTACCTTCAGGCGTACCAACCCGCCGCGGCAACGGCGAAGCCGCTCGTCGCTTTCGTGAGCTTTTACCAGGGGCAGACGAAGGTGTTCGAAACACAACCCATGGCAGTGACGCCGGCGGCGACCAGCCGATTGGGAACCGTCCCGCTCAGCTTCAGCATCGGTCTCAATCAGCTTCCAGCAGGCCAGTATGACTGCCAGGTAACCGTACTCGACCCGACGGATGCGAAAGGGACATTTTGGCAGGGGCAGATTATGCTGGTGCCTTAGCAGGACCAGATACCGGGTGGAAGGCTCTACAGCCTACTGTATAAAGGTCATTGCCTGAAGGCTTGCCAACCCTATCGTGAATCCGACTCTAAAGAACGCGATCCCAAGACGCCGATGGCGCATCGCATGGCTTCTGGGCTTCGGTGTTCTGGTCAACTATTTTGATCGGGTCAACCTGTCGGTTTCCCATGCAGCTCTCGTCACCACCTTCGGCATCTCGACCGTTACATTTGGCTACCTGTCGGGCGCGTACAACTGGACCTATGCGCTGTGCCAACTTCCAATCGGCGTGTTGCTGGACAAGTTTGGAATCCGGCGGGTTGGCCGCATCAGCACTTTTTTGTGGAGTGTTGCCTCCTTCGCCGCGGCTATCACCCCCAGTGTCAGCGGCTTTTTTGCGGCCCGCTTTCTGCTTGGGATAGGCGAGGCGCCAACTTTTCCAGCGAACGCAAAGGCGATCGGCTATTGGTTTCCTTCTCGCGAGCGCAGCTTTGCTACCTCGATCTTCGATGGAGCGGCCAAGTTCGCTTCCGCGATCGGCGTTCCGCTCATCGGCATCCTGCTGCTGAAGGTTGGCTGGCGTTGGAGCTTTGCCGTCACCGGCCTCATCAGCCTTCTATACTTCCTTGTCTTCTGGCGAATCTATCGCGATCCTCAGGATGACCCCGAACTGACCAGCGTCGAACGCGACTACATCGCAACCGACGATCAGGTCTTCGCCGCAAATGAAGTCGGACAAGCCTCGCTCGGCTATCTCCTCCGCCAACGCAAGGTCATTGGGATGGTTCTGGGGTTCGGTTCGTACAACTATGTCTTCTACCTGCTCCTTACCTGGTTGCCGAGCTATCTCTCTTCCGCGCTGCATATCGACCTATTGCACTCATTTCTCTACACAGGTGTTCCATGGCTCATCGCGACTGTGGCGGATCTCGCCATCGGCGGCTGGCTTGTGGACGCTCTGATTGAACGTGGCTGGAACGCGAATTCCGTCCGCAAAAGCGTTCTGATTGGCGGAACCGCCTGCGGTCTAGGCATCCTTGGAGCGGCAAATACCCATAACGCCATCACCGCACTTATCTGGATCAGCATCTCCATTGGCGGGCTCTCCGCTGCTTCTCCAGTCGGCTGGTCGATCCCGTCGCTGATTGCGCCTCGTAGCAGCGTGGGAAAGGTAGGCGGAATCATCAACTTCTCCAATCAGCTCTCCGGCATCTGCGCGCCGGTCATTACCGGATATTTGGTCGCCGCCCGGCAATCGTTTGCGTGGGCTTTTGGAGTATCTGCGGTCTACTTATTGATCGGCATCGCGGCCTACATCTTTCTGCTGGGCAGAATTGAACCCATGCCCGCTGAATCGCAAACTGTGGCTTAGAACTCGGCGCGAGCTCACTGCGAAGACGGCGGCTTCACCGTCGCACGCATGGCACCCGTCGATATCCCGCCATCCACCAGAAGGGTCTGACCGGTGATGTAGCGGCTGGCTTCCGAAGCCAGGAAGACGACTGCGCCGTCCAGATCATGCGGCTGCCCCGCGCGCTTCACGGGAATACGATCAACCAGGTACTCGACCCACTCCTTGTCTTCGTAGAGCATCTTGTTCTGTTCTGTGCGAAACCATCCCGGAGCGAGGCAGTTTACGGTAATCCCATGCTTGCCCCAGTCGTCGGCTAGGCTCATCGTCAGTTGCCGCACACCGCCGCGGCTGGCTCCGTAGGGCGCCAGACCTGCATACCCGAAGACGCTCGTCACGGAGCCGATGTTGATAATGCGGCCATAGCCATGCTGCACCATGCGGCGTGCCATCTGCTGCGCGACAAAGAAAGTTCCACGCAGGTTCGTGTCGAGCACCATGTTCCAATCGTCCCAGGTCACATCGAGAGCAGGTTTCCGGGCATTGCATCCAGCGTTGTTGACCAGAATATGTACTTGGCCCCACGCCTGTTCCGCTGCGGCGGCCATCCGCTCGATGCTGCCCTGATCGCGAACATCCAACTCAAGCGGCAATGCTTTGCGGCCCAGTGCTTCGATCTCTGACACAAATGGCGTCAGGTCTGCCTGCTTACGACTCGTCAGAATTAAGTTCGCACCGGCTCTGGCCAGGGCTCGAGCGAAGTACTGACCCAGGCCCCGGCTGGCCCCGGTCACCAAAGCCACCTGGCCGGTGAGATCGAACAGATTTTCGCTCATCGGCTGTGCCCCGGGCCTACCCCCGACCCCATGCGTGGATCGAGTACGACCTTCATCAGATTTGGCTCACCCGAATGAAGCCGATCGAACCATGCCGGTCCATCACTAAGCGGCGCAACTGCGGTAATCAGCGGCCCCACACGAATCTTCCCGGCCGCCATCAATTCCATCGCCTGCGGGTATTCTCCGCTCGAAGCACATGATCCCTGCAACCGTATCTGGCGCGAAACAACTTTTTGCAGCGGTAGATTTACCTGTGGAGTAATGTTGCCGATCAGCGTTACGGTGCCGCCTTTCCGGACGCAATCGATCGACGCTGCGATCGTCTCATTTCGCCCGACAGCCTCCAACACTACGTCAACGCCGCGCCCCGCGGTCAAGCTGAGAATTTCTTTCGTCAAGTCATCGCCAGAGGCGTGGATGACCTTGTCCGCGCCTAAATCCGCTGCGGACTTCAGCCGAGTCGCGTCGATATCCGCGACAAACACCTGAGAGCACTCGGCAGCGCGAGCAGCCTGTAGCGTCAACAGTCCGATCATGCCTGCACCAATCACCAGCGCCGTCTCGCCACCTTTGAGTTCCGAAACAGCCACCGCATGAAGCGCCACCGAGACCGCTTCCAGCATTGCCGCCTCCGCGAACGCCAGATTGTCGGGTAATTTGTAGACGATTCGCGCGGGCACGGCCACATACTCCGCGAAGGCTCCAGCGCGGCGGTAGTCGCCGCACGAGACTCCGACTACCTGCCGGTTATCGCAGAGATTCACCTCTCCTTTGCGACAGAAGGCGCATACGCCGCAGTACACCGTCGAATCGAACGTCACACGATCGCCTACGGCGAATCCACTCACCTCCGAGCCGACCGCCGCAACGATCCCGGCAGCCTCGTGCCCCATAACAATCGGAGGAATGCGCCGACCCGAGGTGCCGTCGTAACCATGCACGTCGCTGCCGCAGATACCGCAAGCGGCCACCTGAACCAACACGTCGAGCGCTTCCGGCACTGGAACCGGCAGAGTCGCGATCTCCAGGTGCTTGTATTGGGAAAGAAGAAGAGCATTCATATTGGGTCGTCGAACCTCACAGAATAAGGGTATACCGTCGTGTCTTCGGGGGCCTCAGAGTTCAAGATTCGTTCTCTACGGAGGAATCCGCCCTTCTAGGTGCTGCTCAATAGAAGACGAAGGTCTCTCACATTATTCCCTGTCGGTCCGGTGACGATTGCATCATCCAAAGCGTGGAAGATCGGAAAGCTGTCGAACTGGTCCAACGCCGCGTTGATGTCTAAGCCCATGGAGGCTGCTCGCGCCCACGTTGTCTCGTCGCACACCGCTCCGGCGGCCGGACTATTGCCGTCAATTCCATCCGAGCCCCCACTGAGAACGCTCGCCCTCAGATTTCTTTCGTTGATCAGGCGCGAACATTCCAGGACAAACTGTTGATTGCGCCCCCCCACACCGTGCCCCGGCGGCAGCCGTACCGAAACCTCGCCGGCAGAGAGTAGACAGACCTTCGGATACCGCTGGCACAGCTCTTGCAACCGATCTAATAGATACACGGCGGCATCCCTGTAGTCCCAGTCGTCGCAGCGATTATCGACGACAACGTGAAATCCCAACCTCGCTGCGGTCTCTCCGGAAATCCTGCAAAGATCGTCACTGGATAACAGAGAAAGCCAGCTCGCGTTGGCAAAGGCGGGATGTCCGGCTTTGGGGGTCTCTTCGAGCGCAGGATCCCGGAAGAGGGCAAGGAGCTTTCCCGAAAGATTCAGAGCGTCCAGGTTAGCGTCGATTATCCGGCGGCAATCCTCCGTCGTAGAAGGGTCGGGAAGTGAAGGCCCGGAACCGACCACATGCAAAACGGTATCCGGAACGTCGGAGATCAGCAGAGTGCATTGTGTCGCTTTCTGCGCGGCTACGGCAAGTCGCCCTCCCTTCACCCGAGAGAAGTGTTTTCGCAGAGCGTTCATCTGCGTAATCGGCAAGCCGGAGTGAACAAGCGCTCGATAGAACTGGGCCGTCTCTTCGACAGTGACGCTACTATCCAGAGCCTTCTCGATCATCGCCGATGCCCCACCGCTTATCAGAAACAGGACCAGGCATCGATCGTCGCATGAGGCGAGCAGCTTCAGAACTGCCTCCGCAGCGTCGAGCGAGGTCTGATCCGGGAACGGATGGCTGCCCTGAAAAAATTGAACCCTGCGGTCCTCCTCCTGCGGCTTTGTTGCCCCAACCACAATCGCTTCGATCGCTTGGCCCCGCTCCAAAGCCGGTTCAATCTCTGGCCGCAGCGCGTCCCACATCGTTGCCGCGGCTTTGCCTATCGAAATCACAACAACCCGGTTAAAATCCCGCAAGTCGTACGTTGACTCTCCAAGAGAGAGCGTTTCACCGCGATTATGGACGCGAGTCCGCGTTACTTCTTCAATCCTCAAGTGGTCGAGAGCATCGAGAAACATGCCTTTAGCCGTTTTGCGTAAAGTCATGACTTTGTACCGGGAGTCATCTTGATGCAGTGCTTGGACGGCAACACGACGCTGCAGGAGTTCTGAGTCATGGCGTAACTGACTGCCCTCAACGTACAGCCTCTGAGCAGATCGGCCCGATGCCGGCGATGTTTTGCATCAGGTTTTGCGGGATGTCATGCCGGTCCTTCAAATAGTCCGGGCTGTTGTACGAAAGCCAGACCTTGCCAGCATCATCCTGCCAGACTAATGCCTTGAGCGGCAGGTCTATGGCAACTGTCGGCGAAGCGATCATCAACGGCGTTCCCGATTTCGCATTGCCAAAAATCAGCAGTTGGGTCGGCTGCATCGGCAAACCCGCTCTTGCTGCGTCGCCGCTATGGTCGACCCGCGCCAGGATGGTCAATCCTTTCGACTGAACGATTGTCTCCAATCGCGTCAAAGTCTCCGTTACTGTGCGAGGGCTACTGAGGTGAATCATTCCGTTGTCCGGCAGCTTAGTCACAATTCCTCCTCGGGGCCGTCTTGATGGGCTAGCATAGCAAATTCTCATTTACGCTTTGGGGAGGCAGCTTTGCGAACTGAGCATTTTCGCAGATGGATATAGGCAGGAGATCATCTCCTGCCTGTATCCCGCATTACATCCAGTAACCGTGAATATCGCGGTTGAAAGACCTAAAAGAAGACAGTAGCTGCAAACTGCAGCTTGCGCCCATTCGTCGAAGTGTTGCCGTTATTTCCGAAGGTCGAGCGGATGCTGCCGAAGTTCACGGCTGAAGTTGCCGAGCCGACAATCAAAGGATAAGAGCCTCCCGCTGCCGGACAAGAGCCTCCATTCGTCGACGTCGTCGAGCAGGAGAACGTGGCCTGGGGTTGCCCCAGGTTCGGCGTGTTGAAGACGTTGTAGCCCTCCACGCGAATGTTCAGACGCATCCCTTCGCGCCACTGCGCCAGCGGAAAGTCACGCCCGATCGTCATGTTCGTCATGATGTAACCTGGCCCGATGAATGCGTTCCTTCCGATCGGGCTAAAGGTTCCGACCTTGGGATAGGTGAACGCATCTCTGTTGAAGTACTCAGCAACTTTGGCAAGGCGATGCCTGCTGGTTGGCAGAAGCGGGTTCGCCCCCGGAACCAGCGCGGCCCGCTGATTCGACTCACCAACCAAAGCGGAATCGTTATTGATCAGTACGCTGAACGGACGTCCCGTATGCCACTGATACGTGCCGCTATAAACCCAATTGTTGAGAGTCGCCCGCACAAAGCGGGAACCGCTGGTGACCTTGGGATACCGAACCACCCATCCCAGGCTGAAGATGTGCGTCGCGTTGTTGTCCGAAAGTCCGCGGTCCGATCGGACATTGAAGACGTCCGGCACCGCGTTTGACGTCGTCTGACCGTTCCTATCCACGTCGATTGCCCGCGAATACGTGTAGGACGAGAGAACATTCAGATACTTGTTCCCACGCTGCGTGTACTTCATCTGCAGCGCGTTGTAGCTCGACGTTCCGATGCTCAGAATGTCAACAATCCCCTGGCCGCCGTAGCTGAATGGAGCGTAACGCAGGCGAGCCTGAGTCGATTGCGCCGTCGAATTGGCGTTGTTGCAATACTTCGCCGGATCGGCCTGAAAGTATCCTCCGCTGCAGTCGTAGATCGCCGGGTTCAATCAAGTGGAATTTAGAATGACGGCTTTGGGAAATGCAATGAGTAAGATTTGGAAAGTAATTTCCCGGCAACGGGGTCAATGTGAGGATTTGGATTGCGACGCGGTATCAACTGGGAGGGCGGTTGTCGCCTGATCCTTCTCCTTAGCAGCACGGGGGCGCGTCAGCAGAGAATTCCTGCCAATTCTGGGGAACAAAATCTGAGTCACCGACGATAAAGAAAAATATTTTTAAAAGTTGGCATGTTTTTCGATGCCGGAAAATGTGGCTCCAACAACCACAAAATCACCACAAATCCACCACGAAAAAGCCACAAAAACACCATCAAAAAACACCCGTTTTTCCCAAAACCCCCTGTAAAAACGCCATTCGGCGGCGCTTGAAAAAATAACGTAGGGGAGAAAAAAAATGGTGGAGGCGGTGGGAGTCGAACCCACGTCCGAAAGAGCTTCCAACAGAGAGCATTCATGCTTTTTCCAGTTCATTTTTGTCTCGTCATCGCCGCTTAGAACGGACAAAGATGCGGCGACGACCAGTCTGATCAGTCTCGTCTTCCACCGCTCAGACGGGGCAGGGAAGACCAGCCTACTGTGCGACGATCGGTACAGGCCCGTAGGCGAAGCCTGAGCGATCGGCTACTTAATTATTAA
This sequence comes from uncultured Acidobacteriaceae bacterium, assembly GCA_963838555.1. Classification (GTDB taxonomy): domain Bacteria; phylum Acidobacteriota; class Terriglobia; order Terriglobales; family Acidobacteriaceae; genus Edaphobacter. The sequence continues at coordinate 450,728 of CAWIRK010000004.1, forward strand.
GCAGCAAGCGCGAATTGAGGTTCGGCACTTATAGTTTTGTGAGCGATTACGGGTGTCCACACCCCGGCATGCCTCTCTGCCACAAGCAATCCCGTCGAAGCCGTGACGCCCCCATCTGGAGCTGGCACCAACCTTGCGTTGGGCACTCAAAGAACTATCCCTATTATAACTCTCATCGCATCATCGAACCTTCGCAACCTCTACGCAAACGCTAGGATCACAGCGCCCAAAGTCACCAGCGATCCACCCACGATTTTGATCGGCGTCAATTGTTCGCCGAGGAAGAGCCATGCGCCGAGAATCACCAGCACCACGCTTAGCTTATCCACGGGCGCAACGCTGGATGCAGGTCCCATCTGCAATGCGCGAAAGTAGCAGAGCCATGACAGTCCGGTACAGATCCCCGAGAGCACCAGAAACACCCAACTCCGACGACTGATCTCCGATAGTCCATGGTGCTTCTCCAGCCCCAGCGCAATCCCCCACGTAAACACCAGGATCACGCTCGTCCGGATTGCAGTGGCAAGATTCGAGTCGATGCCGGAGACGCCAACCTTCGCCAACAAAGCGGTCGCAGCAGCAAATAGCGCAGATAGGAACGCCCAGAAAACCCATGTCATGTCTTCGAGAATACGCGCCTGCTGGTGCTTGACGTGATGCATGGACCCAGCGTAAACAATTCCCATGTCGAAACTATTGTCGCGGCGAATTGTCCCGGGCACCACATTGTCTCTATTCCTCTCACTTCTCTTCGTCACCGTTACCGGACTTCTGGCGCAGGATCCCGCAAAATCCCTGCCCATGGAAGGCGCGACCACCGACCCTGCAACTCACGCGAAGGTTGGTCTTAAACCACCTGCCGACCCAAAGCTTCCAACTCTCTTCCTGGTCGGCGACTCTACCGTCCGCAACGGCCGCGCTGATGGTGCCGGCGGTCAATGGGGTTGGGGTGAGCCTCTCGTCGATCTCTTCGATACCAGTAAAATCAATGTCGACAATCGCGCCATCGGCGGCCGCAGCAGTCGTTCCTACATCATGGAAAATCAGTGGGCAGAGACACTCGCCTTGGTTAAACCAGGCGACGTCATCCTCTTCCAATGGGGCCACAACGACGATGGGCCACTCGATGATCCCGCCCGCGCTCGCGGAACGATTCATGGTATCGGCGACGAAACCAAGGAGGTCGACAATCCGATCCTCAAGATCCACGAGACCGTTCATACGTATGGCTGGTATTTGCGCAAGTACGTCGAAGACGCCAAGGCCAAGGGCGCTATCCCGATCATCTGCTCTCCAATTCCTCGCAAGACGTGGAAAGACGGCAAGATCGTTCGGAACGCCGCAAACTATGGTGGCTGGGCGCGACAGGTCGCGGAGCAGGAGCACGTTGGTTTCATCGATCTCAATGAAATCATCGCTGGCCGTTACGACGCCTTGGGAGAGGCCGCCGTCGAACCGCTCTTCGGTGATCCACATACTCACACCAGCCGTGCGGGCGCAGAACTCAATGCAGAATGTGTGGTTGCGGGCCTAAAGGCGCTTCCGCATGATCCCATCGCTGCTTATTTTTCGGCAAAAGGAAAGGCAGTAGCGCCGTACGTCGAGTCGACGGGGGGTTCAGTAAGGTAAGCAGCTAGAGCGCGGCTTTTTCTAGATCAATATCCTGCCACTCTCCGCGCTCAATTCCCGCGCGAATCTGTGCTGGCGTTCGGCCCAGCTTTGTCTGCTGGTAGGCATAAACCGTTTCTTTCATGCACGTCGAACAAGTTGCTCCGTGTGTTCCCTCAAAGCAGCTATGCAAACTGTTGTGCCGCATTACCCTGTCGCAATGGCAGTAACAGGGCTGTTGGTGCAGCACAGCAGGAATTGCCGCCGCCATCTTGTACGTGGTCACTTGATAAGGATGGGTGAAGTAGATTCCGGTCAGCTGATCTCCGCTAAGGACTGGGGGCAGAGGCTTTACCGGAGCGCTAGCGTTATAGGCTGGCACATCCTCCGAAGGATTCGTCCACTGCGCCGACGCTGCCAATGTCGCCAGTCCTAAAGCTATGCATCCGAATATTCGCTTCATGAACATTATCCTAAACCCTATTACTAGGAGCGAGAACTATGATCAGCCAGAGCCACACGACATGTATCTTCTTTGATCGAAGTTCTGCCGTCACGGACAAAAAAAAGGCGGCACGAACGGTGATTTGCTCGTGCCGGGAGGCCAGTGACGCAACTTGTATCAGCCGGTAAAACGAGTGCTGGCTGAAGAACTTTTACGGGCGGGGACTCACGCTTCCGTTGATTTTGAATATACCACAATATGGAGATGAAAAAATGAAAATATGTCCAATCATAGAAATTTGTCGATCATCAAAGCTCTGCTGAAACTAAAAACATCGGCAATCAAGCGATAAACCGATACAAATCAGCAGTTTCTACGGAGTCAATCGTTTGACGGCCCGTGTCGCTATTTTGTTTCAAACTCTTTGTCAATCTTCCCCGCCATCGCCGAATCCCGCTTTGTAATCTCTCCCGCGTCGTGGGATATGAGCCCAAGAAGCACCTGGTTGTAACGTATGTCGATGTCCGGATGATGTCCGGCGGCTTCCGCGACGGTCGCCACCCGATTCACGAACGCCATTGCCTCAACGAAGTCTTTGAACGTCCATTTTCGTACAAGTTTCCCGCCATCCAGATGCCACTCTGGATGAGCTTTCAACGCCTCCTGAATCTCGGCCGAGTTCAATGAGTTTGTCATAAGCAACCACCTCGCGTCTGTGATCCTAGCCGCGCTGTTTGCTCTGTGCAACTGTGGGGTGGCAGAGGCTTATGGAACGGGCTGAAGGGGAGAGCTTTCCGATCTCAGCGCACAAGCCTGACCATGTTTCGTAGGGCATGGCAAGAAACACTTCGACGATCTGCGGGTCAAACTGCTCTCCTGCAAATCGTACGATCTCCTCCACAGCAGCAGCGAATGTTGTTCCCTTGCGATAGGGACGGTCCGAGGTCATTGCGTCCAGCGAATCGGCGATTGCGAAGATTCGTGCGCCGAGGGGGATATCCTCTCCACGAAGGCCTCGCGGATAACCAGTGCCGTCGAACCGCTCCTGATGGGCGTAGACGATCTCGGCGGCCTCCCGCAGAAAGGGAATTTTACGCACCATCTGGTAGCCGCGTTCGCAGTGCTCTTTCATGATCGCCATCTCTTCGTCGCTCAGCCTGCCCGGCTTCAGAAGAATGCTGTCGGGTGTGGCGATCTTGCCAATGTCATGCAGGAAAGCTCCTCGTGCGATGACTCGCAGCTCTTCTGCCTCAAGTCCCATGGCCTGTGCCAGCGCAATGGTGTAGGCGGTCACTCGGCGGGAGTGGCCCTCTGTTTCTTCGTCGCGCAAGTCGAGCGCATCGCCCATTGCCTCGAGGGTGATGTCGTAACTGCGTTCGAGGTCCTGCATGGTCGAACGCAACCGCCCGGTTCTGGAGGAGACGATGGACTCGAGGTTCTGACGATAGATGGTGTTCTGTTTGCGCAGGCGCCCGTGCTCGATGCCGCGTATGACGATGCTCTCCAACTCCGCGCGTTCAAAGGGTTTTAGAAGGTAGTCGACCGCGCCGCGGCGAAAGGCGTTGGTGACGACATGAATGTCATTGATTGCGGAGAGCATGACGACCGGCATGCCGGGATGGTCGGTACAGATCTGGTCGAGCAGGGTGAGGCCGTCGGTGCCGGGCATCATGATGTCGGAGAGGACGAGGTCGTAGTCGGGGTCTTGTGAGAGGCGCGATATGGCGTCTTCTGCGCTTTCGGTCAGGGTTGCGGAGTAGCCGCTTCGTTCGAGCATGGCGGCGATAACGCCGCGGACGGACTCTTCATCATCGACTACCAGGATTCGTTCCTGCTGCATGGGTTTTTTATCGGCAGCGGAATTGTCTTTGTGATTTTTTTCTGGAAGGGGTTTTCGTGGCTTTTGCTGGGGTTTTTGACTGGGGTGGCGAAAAATGTGGTGTTTTTGATGGTGAAATCGTGGTGAGTTTGTGGTGGATTGATGGTGGATCGTGGTGATTTGAATGCTTGATTTTGGGCGGTGGAATTTTTCCACTTTTCTGAAAATATTTTTTTTGGAATTCCCGAAATGGGAATAGACCTCGCTGCCGCCGTTGCCTACCCACAAGTGCTATTGTTGGACCCCGCTTGATGAAGTAAGGTTCCACTAGACAAAAATCACTGTTCGTCTTTGGGCGAAGAAAGAACCGGTCATCCTTTGTTGAGAAAGTTGATCCCCCATACACGCAGACTTTTCTGCGCAGTCATTACTATCTGCGCGTGTTCGCTTTTTGGATGCAGCAATAACAGCTCTCCAAGCGAGAGTGGTGCAGTCTCCACACCCACGGTGAACGGCGTCAGCCCCGCCACGGTGTCGGCCGGTGCAACGGACACAACGCTTACGCTTTCAGGGTCCGGCTTTACGAGCTCAACTACGGTCGCCCTCAATGGCGTTGCGGAAGCCACCAGTTACGTCAGCGCGACCCAGGTGAAGGCGACTATCCCGCCGCACAGCTAGCCACTGGGGCGACGCTCGCGCTCACAGCCAGCAACGGCGGCGGTTCGAGCCCTTCCGCTCCGGCTACCTTCACGGTGAACAATCCCGCGCCGGTCGTCACGTCGCTTTCCGCTCAATCCATCACTGCCGGCAGCACGTCCCCAACGATCACGGTCACAGGCACTGGCTTTGTCAGCTCCTCGAACGTACTGGTCAACGGATCATCCCACACCACTTCCTTCACCAGCGGCACGCAACTCAGCTTCAAGCCGACCGCGGAAGATATCGCGCTACCCGGTACGCTCGCCATTACCGTCAGCAATGCTGCGCCGGGTGGAGGGACATCGGCAGCAGCCAACATCACGGTGAACAATCCCGCGCCGGTCGTCACGTCGCTTTCCACTCAATCCATCATTGCCGGCAGCACGTCCCCAACGATCACGGTCACAGGCACTGGCTTTGTCAGCTCCTCGAACGTACTCGTCAACGGATCATCCCACACCACTTCCTTCACCAGCGGCACGCAACTCAGCTTCAAGCTGACCGCGGAAGATATCGCGCTACCCGGTACGCTCGCCATTACCGTCAGCAATGCTGCGCCTGGTGGAGGGACATCGGCAGCAGCCAACATCACGGTCACTGCCGTATCACCTGCGATCACCAGCATCAGCCCCAACAGCATCCTGGCAGGCTCCGCAGACACCACCATCAGCATCGCCGGAACAAACTTCTTCTCCACGAGCGTGGCCATGATCGGGACGACTGCTCTGCCCACCACCCAGGTCAGCAGCACGCAGTTAACGGCGGTGATTCCCGCAGCCAATATCGCGTCCCTTGGCTGGCTTCCTCTCACGGTGCGTACGCCGTCGGCGAGCTCTCCTTCGGCGACAGTCGCAATCCCGGTTGCCGTGACGCTCCCGCTCAATGCCAACCACATCGTCTATGACCCATACAATCGCAAGCTGTGGGTAACGATCGGGACCACGACCAGCACGCTGGCCGGCAACTCGCTCGTATCCATCGACCCGGCGACCGGGTCTATTGGAACTCCCGTGACCCTTTCCGGTACGCCCTACGCGATCGCGCTCAGCGATTCCGGCAAGACGCTCTACGCGCTGACCTCAACCTCGGTGGTCCGTTACGATATGACGACAAGCACCGTCTCAAGCGCGAGCGTTCCCGGCGTCGAAACGGAGAGCTTTGCGATCGCTCCTGGAACAGAGAACGAGCTGGTATTGGGAACAATGTTGTCCAGTTCGACTGATATCCAGGTATACGACTACGACTCCTCTGCGAATACAGTAACGGCCCGTGCAGGAAGCGCGAGCATTGCATCGCACTATCCATTTTGCCCGGTTTTTCTGAACTCGGATTACTTGTTCAATCCATACAAACTGTATCCGGTAACGAGCACCGGTCTCGCACCTACGTCGCCCTACATCGGCGTAGGCGACCAATACGGATGCATGAAGATCGCGGGTAGTGTGGGCTACAGCTCCGACGGGAACGTCTGGGCCTTCACCCCCACAAGCATCACCAAGAGCGCTACAATCAACCTCTCTCCGACGTCCGTGCTTGCGTACTTTGGTACTCCAGTCGCGCCAGACCTGTCACTGCATCAGGTATTCTTCGGCACGGTCGTGGGCGGCAGTGGCCCAGAGTCATTGACGTCAGCCTCAACAGACACCAACCTGCTGAATTCCATAGTGAGACTGCCTACGCCGAGCCTCACTTCCGGCGGTCAGTTCTACTACGCGGACGATCTTTTCCGCTGGGGCGCGGACGGTCTAGCCCTGCTCCTTCGTGATGATCTCGGAACCGGAGGCGCGATTCTCTATCTGCTTCGCGGCCCCTTCGTCGTCCCGCAGGAGCTCAACACGAACACGGCTGCATCCATCACCGCGGTCTCCTCCGGCACCGTCGCGGCCGGTTCGGGCAACACCTTGCTCACCTTTAACCGGCAGCAACTTTGTTCCCGGCGTCGCCATCACCTGGAACGGCAGCTACCGCACCACTGCCATCGTAGACGCAACCCACGTTACCGTCGCCATCCCGGCATCTGATCTCAATGCGGCAGGCACGGGCACGCTTGTCGCCACCAACCCCGGAGCACCGGCATCTTCCTCGCTAGCGATCGAGGTGCAGTAGGCTGGGTGGCCCACATCTGACCTTACCACCAAAAATCGGGTGCCCCATCTTCGCGACAGCTTTATCGTCGCTAAGGTGGGTCATTTTCGCGGCAGCGAAAATCCCTACAGTCCGCACCCTTGACTATGGATCGTGCTTCGGACGATGGCCTACCCAAGCTGACCCCACCAGCAAAGCTGGCGGGGACCCCGTAGTCGCGATAAGACCGCGCCGAAGATGGGGGACGCAGATTTCAGATATGGGCCACCGGCCATCGTCTTTCACAACTGCAATTGACCGCGGCCGGTAGGGCTCCAGGTCCATCCGCCATCGCTGTCGATGTCCAGCACTGCGTCGTACAACTCAACCGATTCGGGATCCTCGGCGAAAGTTATGTATGTAATAGAGTTTTCATCGAAACGCCGCAATATCTCTCGTAATTGCGCAGGTTTGAGGGACTCGGTCACTCGATCGAGCAGGGCGAAGGCGGGCCGTAAGAAGATCAGCCGCGTTAGAGCAAGCAGTTGTTGCTGCCCCAGCGAAAGGACGGTCGACCAATCGCGTTCGGTGTCCAATCCACCAGCCCGCTCCTGAATGGAGCCTAAACCCACTTCGTTCAGGGCGCTGGTGATCTGACCGTCGGTGATGACCTGTTCCTGGCCGCTACGACCCAGAACATCCCGAAGTGTTCCTGGCGGCAGATATGGCCGCTGGGGCAGGAAGAAAATGTCGTCGAGCTGGGGGCGGACGAGGGTCCCTTCGACAGCCGGCCAGATGCTGGCAGTAGCTCGAAACAGAGCCGTTCTAGCGGCTTCGTTCGGTCCGACGACCAACACATTTGTCCCGCGGCGTATCTCCGCGGTCAGGTTTTTGAGCACCTCTCGGCTTCCATCGGGCGAGAAGAGTGTCATGCCGTCGTAAGCAATGCGGCTGTCAGCTCCAACGACTTCCTCCGCAGTGCGGCCGGATGACGGCCGGTTGTCGACAGCTTCCGCCATTGCGCTGAGCCGGGTAACGACCGCCGCAAACGTCGAAATGGCTTGAAATTGATTAATCGATTAACGAGAACGCGCCGAGCAGTTGGGTGAAGGCGGCCGCCGATTGCGTGATGACACCGAATTCCACGTTCCCGCGAATGTATAGCGGTGCCACGATGAGTGCCGGGATGAGCTGAATGAGATTGTTGTAACCAGTCGTGAAGAAGCTGAGGTTGCGGTTTACCGAGGTGATCCGCCGAAAGTTGTCCGCAACGCCTTCGATACGTCGAAGAAGCCGCGTGGTTAAGCGCCCTTCACGCCGCAAGAGCGCAATGGACTCGCCATTCTCGCGTACGTGGATCAATTCAGAGCGGAACGCGGCCTCCTGGTCCGATTGACGGTAATTGAGCCCGATCAGCGGCCGACCCAAATAGATCGCGACGGCAGTGCCTATGACTGCGTAGCCGATCGCGACACCGAATAGAAGCGGGCTGATTGTCCAGAGCACACCCGAGAACGAAAGGACGGCGAGTACTCCATTCATGAACATAAGCGTGAAGGAGAGAGTAGTGGCCGTGAACACGCGAACTTCTTCTGCGATTCGCTGATCGGGATTTTCAATGGCGGCCGACTGCTTGAGGTAGAGATAAGTGCGGTCCTCGAGGTATTTATGGATGATTCGTTGGGTTAGCCACACCCGCCAGAACAGGCCAAGCCGTTCCTCGGTAAATCGATAAAAGACGGCTACCAGGGTGGTTGCGGCGAGTACGGAGACGAAGAAGATCGCTTGCCGGACGAATCCGGCCTGGTCGCGGTGGGAGATCGCCGTAAAGAAGTCGCGACCGACATAGCTGTTGAGGACGTTCAGGCCATTCACCGTCAACGCGAAGGCGATGAGTAAGGCGAAAAGGCCCCGCGCTTTCCAGCGCACTTCCGACGTGAAAAGGTCCTTGACGGCGCGGATGAATCGCCGTAGCGTGACGCGGTCAAAAGCAACAGTTTGTTCGCTCATACGCTGCCTCAGTAGGTGAAGGGTCACCTCCACTTGCCTGTGACTGTGGCCTGCGGCCTGCGATTGCGAAGGGAGCTATAGGTCCGCAGTTTGTGTTTTGGGTCCCGGCAGACAAGAGCTTCATTTGCAGCGCCGCGCGTATGGGCCATTGTATATCTGTCGGCGTAGGAATGAGCTCTAGTCAATCGCTCTCTTTCCAATTTTCCGAAGGGCCCCAAATTTCAGATGTGGCCACCCGCCACATTGCACGTCGAATGTGCCCCACCTTAGCGACGATGATACTGTCGCGAAGATGGGGCACCCGGATTTGCCGGCTCCTTAGCAGTCTTTCTTAGCGATTTTTTTGGCGGCTACCCAGCCGGGTTTGGTGACCTGGCGGCTGCGGCCGAGGGCCAGGGCTCCTTCGGGGACGTCTTCGGTGATGCTACTGCCCGCGGCGATGTAGGCGCCGGCGCCTATTGTGATGGGGGCGACGAGAGTGGAGTCCGAGCCTACGAAGGCTCCGTCGCCGATGGTGGTTAAGTGCTTGTGGACGCCGTCATAGTTGCAGGTGATGGCGCCGGCGCCGATGTTGACGTTAGCGCCGATGATGGTGTCGCCGAGGTAGTTCAGGTGGTTCGCCTTGGAGCCTTTGCCGAGGGTGGCCTTCTTGGTCTCGACGAAGTTGCCGACATGGGCTCCTTCGCCGATGCGGCTCTCGGGGCGCAGGTGGGCGTAGGGGCCGAGGATGGCGTTGTCGGCGACCTCGGCGGTGTCGAGAATGCAGCCGTTGCGAACGAGTACGTTGTTGCCTAGCTGCGAGTTCTGGATGACCGAGTAGGAGCGGATGCGGGAGTCGCTGCCGACGGTGGTTTTGCCGAGGAGCTGGACGTAGGGCTCGATGACGGTGTCGGGGCCGACTTGGACTTCTGCGTCGATGATGCAGGTCTCAGGGAGGAAGATGGTGACGCCTGCGGCCATGAGGCGGCGAGCGGTGGCGCGGCGCATGGCGGCGTCGAGGTGCATCATCTCCGCGATGGTGTTGGCACCGAGGACTTCGTCGACGGAGTCGGCCTGGATGGCGACGACGCGCTTGCCTTCGGCGACGAGCATGGCGGCGATGTCGGTGAGGTAGAACTCGCCGTGGGGGTTGTTGGTGTCGAGGGCGTCGAGTTTGTGGAAGAGCTCTTTGGTCTCGAAGCAGTAGATGCCGGAGTTGATCTCGGGCGCGTTGAGCTGGTCGGGCGCGAGGGATTTTTGTTCGATGATGGCGGTGACTTCGGGGCTGCTTTCGGTGGCGCGGAGGACACGGCCGTAGCCGGTGGGGTCGGCGGGGACGGCGGTGAGGATGGTCATCGCGGCTTTTTCGCTGAGATGGACGTCGCGGACGGCGGCGATGGTTTCGGGACGGATGAGGGGGACGTCGCCTGAGAGGACTAATAGGTGTTTGGGGAGTGAGGCGCCGGAGAGCTCGAAGTCGGCCTTGAGCATCTGCATGGCGTGGCCGGTGCCACGCTGCTCGGGCTGGAGGACGAAGTGAACGCCGGTGTGTGCGACGGCGGTGCGGACGCGGTCTGATTCGTGGCCGATGATGCAGTAGATGTGGTCGGCGGGGACCACGGTCTTTGCGGCGGCGATGACGTGGAGGAGGAGGGCCTGGCCTCCGATTTCATGGAGAACTTTGGGGCGCTTGCTCTTGAGCCGCGTGCCTTTGCCTGCGGCCATGATGGCGATGGCGAAGTCTGGGGTGGTCATAGACCTTTATGGTCTCATGGGCGGATTGGGACACACTAGAGATTGAGGATGCGGCGTTGAGTTCACTGTGGCCGGTGTCTGGCCATAGCTGGTTTTCGAGAACAGTCGGCTCAACCGGCCCTCTGGTGTGGTTGGCGAAGATCAGGCTTCCGATTGGGAACTCACGGAAGCGCTCGCGATTCATCCGGAAGGATCGGGCCGCCACGAAGCGCATCGGTCAAGGTTATCTCCTATACATATAGTTGACAAAAACAGCATTCGCGCAATAATCTCCTATGCGTATAGGAGAACTCGTCGATGCCTAAGCCTGCCAAGGTCCTGACTCCTCCAGAGCGACGAATCATGCGCGTGCTCTGGGATGATGGTGCGGGGAATGTACAGAAGGTTCTACAGGGGTTGAAGGGGGAGCCTCAACTTGCGTACACGACCGTACAGACCACGTTGAATGTCCTGCAACGTAAAGGAAGAGTGAAGAGGAAGCTCGTTGGGCGCGCTTATGAGTACAGTGCAATGGTCTCGCAAGAGGCAGCCGACTCTCACGCTATCAAGGACGTTCTACACAAAGTGTTTCAGGGGTCAGTGGATGACCTCCTCATCTCCCTGGTACGGAGCAAGCACCTCAACGCGCAAAAACTTGCTGCATTGCAGGCCAAACTGGCGAATGCCAGTGATGCCGAGGAGGAAGCTAAATGAACACGGTTCGACAGGTCGCATTCGACTAGCTGTTCAATGCGTTGGTGCAGATTGGACTCTTTGCGATTTTGGCTGCCGTACTCTCACCATTCATCGCAAAAGCCAAAGCGAAGTATCAATATTGCTTTTATCTCGCGATATTTGCCCTATGTCTGGCTGCGCCTGTCTTCAACACCCTCTGGCAAACCCGTCCGAGTGCGGACGCCAAGGGATCTCAGCAGCAGCCGATACTGGGGACCGAACACGCTGTTCATCACTCCTGGGTCTGGAACAGCTTTGAGCGTATCGGTATGAAGAAAAGACGGTCGCGCTTTGGACGATGCCCACCTTCGCGACGATGAGGCTGTCGCGAAGAGGGGCAGCTGGATTTGTGCGATGGAGCTGTGCGAGCACCGTTCAACCCACCCTTCGCAGAAGCGCGAAGGATGGGGCACCCGGGCTATTGGGGCGGGTGGAAAATCGAAGGGTGAACCGGCAACCGAGGCGGACTAACGCGTTCCCCCGCCTGCGGTAGCGACGCCAAGCACCATCTTCGTGCCGCCGTCTAATTCAATATCTTGTTTGGCGCCGAGCAGAATGCTGGAGGCCTGAGCCATCCTGGGATCTTGTTGCCCCGGCGCGTTGTTCGCCAGCAGCACGCCGGGAACCGACGTGGTGGCGATGGCTATGTTGCCGCTTCTGGCTACGACGGTCCCCGCCGCAGGGCCGCCGCTTCCTGCTGCTGGGGAGCCTGCGCCTGTGCTTTGGGGCGCGCCGCTCGCCATGCCGGGACTGGCTCCACTTGCGCTGGGGTTAGAGGATCCGGCCGCCGGAGGCGCGCTCATGGCGCTGGGTTCACTGGCCGATGCTGCGCCGCCTGCTGGAGCGATCGACTGAATCTGGGAATGGATCGGCACGCTTTGACCACCCTTCAACTCGATGTGGTCAAACTGGAGTGCCACCTGGGAGTTGTCACCCGCCCCGCTTGGCTTCGCGGCTAGCACATGGCCCACTAGCTTAGACCCCTTGGGAATCTCGGTTCCGTCGGCAGTCTTTACGGAGGACTTGGTCTGGACCACGACATTGTCGCCAGTCTTTGCGGTCTTTGAGTCCAGCTTGCTCACAAGTTCGCCGTTGACTGAACTCATTTCAATGGTGGGTGCTTGCTGGCTTGCGGCGGCGGGGCTAGTCGGCGATGCGGATTCCGTGCCCGAAGGCTGCTGGGCTGCGGGTCTGGTTGGTTGGGTGTCCGGGGGTGGTGGCTGCTGGCCCAAGAGGGGGAAGCTTGCTAAGGCGAATAGGGTCGTTACGAGGGTTGTGCTTGTTTTCATAAAATATCCTCCATCGTTTCCCACACTACCGCGCTGCCGTCGGCGGCGCGGTCACGAGGTTCCAGATACGTCGCAAACGGCGTGCCAAACCAGGATCTCGACGCGGCTCGCCCCAAGGCGTTGACTCAAAATCGATTGACGACGGGCGGGGCAGGACATGCGCAATTCCAATTGGGCTGGGCGCAATTATCTCCGTCGATTGGGTAATTCTTCCCAGTCGAAATTCCCTTCTTGGCGTGTGCCCTGATGCCTCGCTTGGTACACTTCGTTGGCGCGATAAATCAATGGTGGTGGTCCTGAGTATGTCTCGAAAGACACGGCCTGAAGTAATGGTTCGGATGGCGACACCGGAGGACGCCGCCGTTTGCGGGCCGACTTGTTTTGAGGCGTTTTCCGCGATCAACGCCGCCCATGGTTTTCCCTGCGATCTCCCCGGATCCGAAGCTGCTACCGGATTGCTTTCGATGATGTTTTCGAACCCCGGCTTCTACTGTGTCGCGGCGGAAGTCGATGGCCGGGTGGTGGGCAGCAATTGCCTTGATGAACGATCGGTGATTCGAGGCGTCGGACCGATCACGATCGATCCCGGGGCACAGAACCTCGGGGTCGGCCGCAAGCTGATGCAGGCGGTGATGGATCGAGCCAACGAGCGCGGCGCCTCTGGAGTTCGGCTGGTTCAGGCGGCGTTTCACAATCGCTCGCTATCGCTCTACACCTCGCTCGGCTTTGATATCCGCGAGCCGCTTTCGTGCATGCAGGGACAGACGGTGGAACGGAGTATTCCCGGATGCGAGGTGCGGTCTGCAAAAGATACCGATGCGGACGCCTGCAATGCTCTATCGTGGCGGGTTCACGGATTCGACCGGGGCGTCGACCTAGCGCAGGCGATCGAGCAGGGCACGGCGCGGGTGGTCGAGCGCGGAGGCCGCATCACGGGATATACGACGCACCTGGCGTTTTTCGGCCATTCCACGGCGGAGACGAATGTCGATATGCAGGCGCTCCTTGCTTCGGCTGAATCGTTCGCGGGGCCGGGGATTCTTGTGCCTTCGAGGAACAGCGTTCTGCTGCGGTGGTGTCTGGCGAACGGTTTGCGCGTGGTGCAGCCGATGACACTGATGAGCGCGGGACTTTATAGCGATCCGTCGGGGGCGTGGCTGCCGTCTGTGCTTTTTTGAAGCAGCCCTGATTCAGGTGCCATTTTTTAACAACTTGACCTGCGCCTTCGGCATCCCTATGTAATGTCTGGGATCGCATTGCTCCTGCAAAACCAGCTTCAGTCCCGTTCCACTGATAGGTGAATCCATGCAAAAGCGCAAATTGGGAAAAAGCAATCTGGAAGTATCGTCTCTCGGCCTCGGGTGCATGGGGATGAGCTTCTCGTATGGTGTGGTTCACGACGAACAGGAGATGATCTCTCTTATTCGTGCGGCGGTGGATCGGGGAATTACCTTTTTCGACACGGCGGAGGTCTACGGTCCGTATACGAATGAGGTGCTTGTCGGTAAAGCGCTCGCTCCTATGCGCGAGAAGGTGGTGATTGCTACGAAGTTCGGGTTCAACATCACTCCTGATGGGAAGCCAGGGACGCAGGGCTTGAATAGCCGCCCCGAGCATATCAGGGAGGCCTGCGAAGGATCGCTGAAGCGTCTACAGACCAGCGTCATCGATCTGTACTACCAGCACCGGGTTGATCCGGATGTCCCGATCGAAGATGTGGCGGGAACGGTGAAGGACTTGATTCGTGAGGGAAAGGTCAAACACTTCGGGCTTTCCGAAGCAGGTGTCCAGACGATTCGCCGGGCACATGCGGTTCTGCCGGTGACGGCATTGCAGAACGAATACTCGCTATGGTGGAGAAACCCTGAGGCCGAAGTGCTGGCAACGCTGGAGGAACTTGGAATCGGCATGGTTCCCTATAGCCCTCTGGGCAGGGGATTCCTGACGGGCAAGATGGATGAAAACACCGAGCTGGGCAGTGGCGACTTCCGCAGCACATTGCCGCGCTTTACACCGGAGGCCAGGAAGGCGAACAAGGCTGTTGTCGATCTGCTCAGTAACATCGCAAAGCGGAAGAACGCGACGCCTGCTCAGATTGCTCTCGCCTGGTTGCTGGCACAGAAGCCATGGATTGCTCCGATTCCAGGTACGACTAAGTTATCGCGCCTGGAGGAGAATATCGGTGCTGTCGGGATTGAGCTGACTGAAGACGATTTGCGCGAGATCGAGACCGCCTCATCGAAGATAGCGGTTGAAGGGAATCGGTATCCGGAGCACCTCGAAAAGATGACCGGTCGCTAGCGAACGGCTCTATGGCACGTGAGATGAAAGCTCGTCATCAGCAGGAAGATGGGTCGTGGTGGGTGCAGACGCGGGCGCTGGCGTTTCAGCCTTCGTTTGACGCGGGTTTCCCGCATGAGCACGATCAGTGGATCTCAAGTGCGGCGACGAATTGGGCGGCGATGGCGCTTACGCTGGCGTTGCCGGAGGGCAATAACGTGGTGGCTTCGCGTGTGCCGTGAGCCTGGGGTGGCTGGCGCTTTATCGTGGTGGGATTGAAGGAAAGGGATTGGACTTTGACACGAAAGGGGGTTGGGGAGACCCCCTTCGCGGTGGACCTCTATAGCCGAGGCGGGATATTTGTTTAGGAGGCTTTGGCCCTGGCAACCGCTGCTCTGGCTTTGAGTACTTCGGCCTTCGCTTTTGCCTTGGCCTGCGCTGCCTCGGTTCTTTCCTTGATCTTTTGCAGCTGGTTTTGGATTTTGGCTTCAAGCTGGGTGATCTTTTCCTGGAGCTTTCCTTTCATGTCAGCTTTGGTCTCGGCGTGCTCGGCCTTCATTTGGGCGAGATCGGCCTTCATGGCGGCGACGTTCTCCTCGTGAAGTTTGCTCATTACTTCCGAAACAGAGCGTCTGAAGACGGTTCCGCCAATTGCTTCCATTCGGGAGTCGACTGGTGCGACCCAGTCTTCTTCGATTTCGGCGACGAGAGCGAACTTACCCGGTTTGAGCTCCCTGGTGACGTCGTCGAGGAAATCCTCGCCGATGCCGAGATTGGCGAAATCCATGGTCGCGCCGGCGCCCATGCCGGCGGCAGCGCCAGCGAGCATCCCGGCCGGACCTCCCAAGAGGCCGATGAGGCTGCCGAAGGATGTGCCGACCACCGTGGCGATTGGTCCGGCGTTGTCTCCTTGCTTGATGGTTGCGGTGCCGTCAGGCTGTTTCGCGAGCACGCCGCAGGCGTATATTCCGATGCTGCCTTCGTCGGCGAGTTGCTGAAGCGCTCTTTTTCCCTCGTATGCTTTGTTCTCGTTGTCGAAAACGGCTACTATCATCCGATCCATAAGTCATCTCCTGTACTTCGTTGCCCAATTGCTGCTCGAAACATGTTTGACAAGGCAGGCCGGGGCATTGCCCGCAGATGTCTGTTTGGTTTGTTCTGAAAGAGTTGGCCTTGGCCTAAAGAGGGGGCTGTCGGGGTCTGCGACCTTGGAGGTCATCTAACGGCAGTTTTGCAAGAGCCCGGGTGAGGAGCAGATTATATTCCCCGGTATCGAGCTCGGGCAATTGCAGCAGCAGAATATTTCCACAGGCTTCCGTGCGGCTCTGCGCCGGGGATGGGTGGCGCTTGGTCGTGGCGGCGGGATTGAAGCAACAGGCCGGGTTTGCCGATGGAGGGATCAGCGGAGGTCGGATCTCCGCGGATTGAGCTCGCGTGTGTGCGGGCGGCCTTATCGGAAGCGCGAAAGACGAAGGGCGAACGACGAGGGCGAAAGGATAAAGATGTCTCTGATTCAGACTTGCAAGTGCGAAGAATGCGACATGCAGAAATCCTTTGCGAACCATTGGGTGATGTTGTACGAGAGAAATGGAAATCTGGTGATTCTGCCGAAGTGGGATGAGAAGATGATCCGGCGCACGCGTCATTTTTGCGGGCGAGCCCATGCAAGCCGGTGGGTTGAACGTTGGATTGCAAGTCCGACGATTGGGCTGATCTCCGAGGTGGCGGGCGGGTTTGAGTCGCACAGGACGGCGCATTCTCTGGCGCTGCCACAGAGCCTGCTTGATGCCGAGGACGAGGCGATGGCGGCGGAGTTGGTTGCGAAGTATGGATGAGGCCGCCGACACCGTGCAACGGCTTGCTGGTGGATCTCATGTCTGAGGCGTTTCTGCCGATAGGTGTTTCCGTGGAAGGGAGAACCGATTTGACCCGCTATAGGATCTATCGAAATTCAGCAGGGGAGACAACGTACATCTCCGCCCATGAAGAGAACAAGCAGCGGAATTCCAGGGAGTTTCCGAATCTCGACATTGCGTTGACTGTTCTTCGACAGTGCGGCATTCCTGAGTATGAGATTAGACGAGTAGCCAAAGAACTGGGCGCCATCAATGGTGCCATCGTGCAAGTGCCGGAGCCGATCGTCTTCGCGGAAGTGAGCGAAACAGCGAATTAACTGTATTCGTCGAAGAGGTTGTATCAGCGGCCGGCATAGGGCTACTTCGCCGCGCGCCTCAGAATGACAGTGATGGTTGTTACTTCGTTACCGATCTCCGGGCTTATCAATTCGGTGATTTCGGTGACCTTGCATTCGCCGCCCCCGACCGATTCCGGAGGGGAGACTAACTCGCCGATCTCTGGATACTCGGGGTTTTCGTGAGGTTCGTAGACTTTTGGATTTTTCCAGCGAAGGTCACCGCCTTCCTGGCGCAACCTGAATTGCACGATCGTATTCATGTTGCCAGTTTACCTCGGCAGTTCCTGACCACTGTCGAGACAACGTTGCGCAGAAAGGGTGATGGCGTGATCGGGTTATGTCCTGGGTGGCGGAGGCGTTGCAACAGCCTTCTTCATAGGCTTCTGCTTCCATCGCTCGTATTCTTTGTTAAGAGCGTCGCTCCAGATCTTCTTGCTTGCCGGCTCTTCCAGTATTTCTCGAATCATTCGCGAGCGAGTCAAGGTGTCGTCGAGGTAGTCGTACCAGACGTTCGAGGCATTCCTTCTCCATACGGAAGGCTTGGGCACCTCGTTGACAATGATCTCGAACATATTCAGGTGAAGATGAGCGAAGGCTCTCAGCTTGGCGTGCTGCACCGGATCATTGGGGTGATAGACGCCTTCTTCCTCGCGCAACCGGTCGTCATCGTACAGACACCATAAGACCGGCTCAGAGACTAGCTGCTTACATACCTCGATTAAGAATTTCTGGCCATCGACATAAATGGAACGGTTTGCATTGCTCTTCGCCATCTGGACGTTCCAGCAGGCGAACACCACCGATACCACGGCACCGACCGCAGACACGATCGGACCGACGACATCTTTCGGACCAAGACCATAGGGCAGGGGCATTTGCCTGAGAGTCTAGCTGCAAATGCTCATTGGCGGCAATCTGACCTTTTTGAATTCGTTGCGAGGTGGGTGTAGGGTAGCTGTCGACGCAAAAGCGAAAGGGGCGATCTCTCTTTCGAGATCTCACCCCTCTGCTATCCGATTTTCGAAGATCTGGTTCGGCACACAGATCACAACTACTCGTGACTCCAGAGTTATTCGGGACGTGCGAGCAGAGCCCACCGTTTCCCGTACCCGTCATCACATTTCGCTGTAAGAGCTTTCTTGTTCCATCCGCGGCAGCCAGTTGCCTGAGTGCTGCGTGAGTCTCGTTTCGAAGTCTCTTGCGGGACCCCTCACCGATTCCCTTGCGGGTCTCGTCTCCGATGCTCTTCCGAGTTCCGTTGCCGGTTCTCTTCCGAACCTCGTTCCCGATTCTCATCCGGAGTTCCTTTCGCGGCTCCCTTGCGGGCTCCGCTTCCGGTTCTCCTGGAGTTCCTTTCCCGGTTCCCTTGCGGGTTCCGCTTCCGGTTCTCCGACGGCTCTTGTCCACTCTCTCCTTCTGGAGGATTGCTCCTCCGTTGAATTGAAAGATACTCTCGATTGCCTTGAACGCAACGGGTCTTGAGAGCTTTATTTGTGTGGAAATATTGCCGATTTTGTGGAAATGCCATCCATCTCACGCTGCTTCAAGGCGTAGCGGATTTGCCCGAGGGCGGGGGTGGAATCGTTATGTCTACGTTCGTGACCTTGCCGAGTGTGGACAGAGGCGGCTTAATCTCTGCTTCATTGCCCACCACGACTGTCGCAAGCTTCGAGACGTCGATGTACTTGTTCGCCACTCGAGTCACATCGGCCGCCGTTACTTTTTCTATGCCGGTCTTGTACTTCTCGAGCGTGTCAGCGGGATAGCCGTAGAACGCGAGCGTTACTTGTTCGCTGAGTGTCTTGTCGGGCGAGTCGTAGTGGAAGATGAAGGAGTTGAGGACCTGGTCCTTGGCCTTGCTGAGTTCGGTTGCTGTCGGTGGTGCGGTCTTCAAACGCTCGACCTCGGCCAGCATCGCCTGAGTGGCGGCTACGGTCGATTCGCTCTTGGTCGCTGCCAGGACGTAGAAGATTCCGGGATGATCGTATGCGGCGCTGAAGCTGCCGCTGACACTGTAGGCGAGGCCGAGTTTAGTGCGGACGTTCTGGACCACGCGTGAGCCAAAGCCGCCGGAGAAGATTTCGTTCATCACGCTGAGCGCATAGTAGTCGGGGTTGCTGCGCTCGGTGCCGAGGCCGACGATGACGACGTTGGACTGGTTGACGTCAGCCTTTTCGACGAAGTTGACGCTTTGCCTGGGGTCGGTGAAGGTGATCTTGGCCGACTCGAATTTTTCGCCGCGTGGAAGCGGTTCGAAGGCGGCGCGCAGTTTTGCCTCCATGGCTGTGCCGTCGAAGTCGCCCGAGATGGCGACGATCATGTTGTTGGGCAGAACGGTCTTGTCGTGCCACGCCTTCAGGTCTTCGAGGGTGATGGCATCGACGGTTGCGTACTCGGGCCGTCGTGCGTAGGGATTGTTTGCGCCGTAGACGAGCTTCACAGCCTCGCGGATCGCGATTCCGTTGGCATCGTCATTGCGGCGCGCGATCGACGTTTCCAACTGGCCTTTTGCCAACTGGAGCTTGTCTGCCTTGAAGGTCGGATGGAGCAACAGATCCATGGTCGCGGCGAAGACAGTATCGAAGTCGCCCTTGAGGCTCGACCAACTGACGGAGGTCGAGGCCGTGCCGCCCGAGGTCTCGACGGACGCTGCCTTTGCCTCCAGTTGATCGTCGAGCTTGTCGCCGTCGACGGTTGCGGTGCCGCTGGTTCGCCAGGTCTCACCATAGATCGAGACGAGGCCGACTTTGGCTTCGGGTTCATCGCGGCTGCCGCCTCGGATGAGGATGGTGCCGTTGATGAACGGCAGCTCATGGTCTTCCTGGAGGAAGATGACCAGGCCGTTTGAGAGCTCGATTCGCCGCGGTTGCACTGGCTTGAATGCATGGAGCGGAGGAATTGGAATTTTTTTCCACGGCTGCGCGGCAGGCGCGGGATTCGTTGTGGTCTGCGGTTTGGGCGGCGCGCTTTGCTGGGCAACTGCACTCAGGGTGGAGAGAAGAATCGGCAGCAACGCGATGGCGAGACGCATGGTGGGAGGTGTCTTTTCTGGTGTTCATTTCGCACCTCCGGCGCTTTGGTCGGCGGGCGTTGGAGGTTCTCCCAGGCTGGCTGCTCCCGGCTTCTGGCGCTGGGGCGCGACGAACTCAATGCGAGCGCTGGTTCGGTTGCTCTCGGTGAAGATCTTGTTGGCTACGCGGCGCACATCCGCTTTGTTGACGGCGTCGATTTTTTGCAGTTGGCGGAATAGCTCTCGCCAGTCGCCGAATTTCGTTTGGTATTCGGCCAGTTGACGGGCGAGGCCTTCGTTGTTCCCGAGGCCGCGAAGCAGGTCGGCACGGGCGCGGGTTTTGAAGCGCGCGAGTTCCTCGTCGGAGATGTCTTCGCTCTTGAGGCGGTCTAATTCTTTGTGAATGGCGGTGCGCATCTCTTCGGGCGAGTGGCCGGGGAGGGGAACTGCGTAGACGGCGAAGAGTCCGGGAAACTTGTCGCCGGGGAAGCCGCTGAATCCCTGAGCCTCCGCGGCAATCTGCTGATCGCGGACGAGGCTGCGATAGAGCCGGGCGGTGCGGCCGTTGGAGAAGATGTCGGTGATGGCGTCGTAGACGGAGTCGTCGGGGTCGCGATAGTCGGGGCGGTGGTAACCCTCGATGTAGAAGGGCTGCGTTGCTTCGCGGATGGTGACGAATTTCTCGGCGACCTGCGGCGGCTCGACGGTGGTCATCGGTTCGGGCTTGGGGCCGGCGGGAATGGGAGCGAAGTAGCGTTCGAGCACGGGCATCGCATCGGCGGCCTTCACGTCGCCGACGACAGCGATCACGATATTTGATGGCACGTAGTATTTGGCGTGAAACTCAGTGGCTTCAGTGGCGGAGACCTGACTGATCTCGCTCTCCCAGCCGACCCCGGGGCGGCGGTAGGGGTGCGCGACGTAGGCGGCGGCGAGGAACTGCTCGATCATGCGGCCGATCGGGTTGGAGTCGACGCGCATCCGGCGCTCCTCCTGTACGACGTTGCGTTCCTTGTAGAACTCGCGCTCGACGGGATGGCCTATGCGCTGGCTCTCAAGGTAGGCCCAGAGCTCGAGGCGATTCGACGGCATGCTCCAGAAGTACTGCGTGGAGTCTTCGGCGGTGGAGGCGTTGATGCCGACTGCACCGTTCTCTTCGGCGATCGCGGAGAACTGGTTCGGGATGACGAACTTCTGCGCGTCGGCCTGCGCCTGCTGAAATACCATCAGCAACTCGGCGAGCTTTGCCGGACTCTGTCCGACGCGCTTGCGGTACTCGGCGTCGTAGGCCGCGTAGGCGACTTCGACCTTGGCGAGAGCGATCTTTTCGGCGGGGTAGTTTGTCGTGCCGATCTCGGTCGAGCCTTTGAAGGCCATGTGTTCGAACATGTGCGCAATGCCGCTCGCCCCCTGCGGATCGTCCGCCGAGCCGGCATCAACGAGCGTGTAGAAACTGAAGACGGGGGCCTCGGGACGCTCGCATACGATCAACGTCAAACCATTCGGTAGGACCTTCACTGTAGTACGTTTCTCGAAGCTTGCCAGATCCTGCGCCTTCGCCACCCAGATAAAGGCGATCGCACAGAGAGCGACCGCCGCAATTCTACTTTTCGTTCGTGCCAAAGCTTGTCCTCCGACGACTTTGCAGTCAAGTAACCAACTATACCGAAGCTCGGGGAGAGTCTCTAGCGGCTCCAGCCGAATAGGCGGTTCCCTATTTGACGTATTTGGCCCCAGATTCGCGTCAGCCAGTTTTCCGCTTCTGCTTTGATTGTGCCGACGATGGCGCTCAGGAACTGCTCTCTGGTCCAGTCATTGCGTGCTGCACTTGGCCCGCGGCGCATGCAGTGTTCGGCTGCCAGCTGCCACGCTCCGGTTTGGATGGCTGCCACAAGGTGGGGAAATCCTTTGAACAGGCCAGTGGGGCCAAGATTGTAGATCATGTCGAGCAGCGCCATCTTTACTCCGTCGGGGAGGGAGTCGTAGTGAGGGAATTGGCCTCTGAGGTCTGCCTCGAATCCGGCGAGGACAGAACGGAGCTTTGCGTCGATGGTCGGCTGCGCAAGTACGAGAGAGGCTGGAGTTTTGTAGAACGCGGAGGTTCGACCCATCGCCATCGCATCGACGCGTCCATACTCCGCGGTGATCTCTTCCGGCGTGGCAGCGCGAGTGCCAACGAAAAAGGGGAGTGCCGCAGCGGCTGTGGCGTCGGGCAGCATCAACCCTACCCCTACGGTTACCTTGCCTACTGTGTCGCGATACATCCACGGTACACAGCCTTCAAACTCTTTCAGCTTTGCGAGCGATTGCTCTAGATATGTCGCCACAATAGCGTCAGCGTAGCATGTCGGCGTTGTGTCTTCCAATCATGCGGTTGATCAGCACAACCGGTTAAGCGATGTTGCAAAACGCCGGTTTGATTCCTGCTGTACTCACCGCCACGACGGCCCCGCCGTCCTTGCGAGTCAAGCTGATTTCGGCTCGGCCGTTGTACATTTCGACGACGCGGGATGCTTTGGATGTTCCGCGATTGTCGAGCAGCGAACCCTCTCCAGCGATGCTGAATCGCAGGCGATTGCGGGCGTCCAGACAAAGCACTCCCTTTGCGTCGTAGATTTTTGCCTCCACCGTGACCGACTCAACACCAGCGGTGGTGTGACGAGATTTTTCCGTCAGCTTTAGCTCGGCCGGTGCGCCCCAGGTCTCCGACTGATAGAGGAACGTGATTTCATCGGTCACGGTTTGTCCGGCTTTGGTTGCGACGACGCGCAGTGTGTTTTGTCCTGAGATGAACGGAGTCATCCAGCGCAGACCTGCGGCGGGAAAATCCTGACTGTTGCGATGCCTGACGCCCGCGCTTTTGCCGTTGATAAACAGTTCTGCGGTGTCGCAGTTGGAGTAGACCTTGACCATCTTCTCCTCACCCTCAGTGCCCCAACGTATTGGCCAGCTATGGCCGTATAGGTGCACCATGGGCAATTCGCTCCAGTACGACTGGAAGACGAAGTACGCTTCCTTCTTCGTCATGTCGCGTTCGATCAAGCCTTTTTGGTTGATGCGAGGGACGGGATTTTCGACGCGCAGGGGAGTGGTGAAGTCCTTGAAGACCCACTGCGCTGATCCGGTAAGCCAGGGCAGCGTCTCCTGGGTTTTGAGATGCCAGTCGAAGAGATTGCAGGCATAGGTTTCGGACCAGTCGCCGTCTTTCGAGACGCGAGCCGGGCCGCCCGTGTTGAGGTAGGCGAGGCCTCTCTCGTCGGTGCCGTGGCCGGTGGCGATCTGGGAGAGAGCTTTGTCGGGATTTTCGGAGTGACGGCCGGCGTGGCTGTCGGCTCCCCACTCGGCGTGGAAGAGGTGCTTGACGCGTTCGCGCTGGGTTTCGAGGGACTTCTGATATTCGGGATAGGTGCCGCTGTACCAGCCGGCCCAGATGGAAGGCGAGTAGACGTCGGGAATATCGCGCGCGAAATCGCAACGGCGAATCGTGGTCAGGCGGGATGGATCGAGTTGATGCGAGAGAGTGTTGAGCTCCTGCAGGTACGCGCGGATGGCCTGCTGGTTGATCTCGGGGTACTCGGCCGGCCAGTCGTCTTCATTGCCGAGGCCCCACAGCAGAATGCTGGGATGGTTGTAGTGCTGCGCGATCATGTTGCGCAAGGTGCGGCGGCCCATGTCTTTGAAGATGTCGTCGCCAACACCGCCGCGGCACCAGGGAATCTCCTCCCACACGAGGATGCCGAGCCGGTCGCAGTGCTCGAGCACACGCCGCGATTGCTGGTAGTGCGCCAGGCGGATGAAGTTCACGCCCATGTCTTTGATCAGTTGCATCTCCTGATCGACCAGTTCGTCGGGCATCGCCGCCGCATAGCCCGCATGATCTTCGTGGCGATGTGTCCCGCGCAGCAGCAGACGCTCTCCGTTCAGCTTGAACGGCCCATGTTCGATGAACTCAGTATGGCGAATGCCGAAGGTTTCGTGCGCGACATATCCCGAGTCCGCTTCCAGAGTGATGCGGCACTGATAGAGATGCGGGTCGGCCGGGCTCCACAACTGCGGGGTGGCTACAGTGAAGGTGTTGATCTCCATCGCGTCGTGCCAGGTCCTCAGCGTCCGCTTTGAGTTATGGATTGAGGTTCCCTTTGCGTCCGTTACCTCTACGGTGATTTCGATTGATTCCGTAGCATTCGTGGGGTTGTAGAGCGTGCCGATGATCGCGATCTTCGCGGGGCCCTTGGGGGAAGGGAAATCGGTTCGGACGTGGATTGTCTCTAACGACACTGCGGGAACGTAGACGAGATTCACATGCCGGTACATGCCGCCATAGAGACTGAAGTCGCTGAGGTCGGAAGGCATTCGGTCGAGGTCGCGCGAGTTGTCGCATAATACCGAGATCGGGACGCCTTCCGGCTTCTTCTTTTTATTCTTCGGCGCTGACGCTGCCGTTTCTGTGGGCGGCGGTGTTGCTCTCTGCGTTGGCTCCGGGAGTAGATCTGTTATATCGAAGACGAACTCGTCGTAGCCGCCGGTGTGCTTGCCTGCGAGCTTCTCCTCGATATAGACGGCGGTAGTCTGTCCTGCGCCCTCGAAGTGCAGCAAAGTCCGTCCCTTGGGAAAGGGGTTGGCGATGGGCACGTGCGTTCGATACCAACCGTTGCCGCGATAGTAGGGGACATCCGGGTCGCAGCCGTCGTATGCATTAAAACAGTGCGGCATCGCGACCGGTTGCCAGACAGCAACCTCTTCGCTGTGCGATGCTTCCCACGGGCCGCCCAATGAGCCTTGTAGATACTCCCATCCGTCTGTAAGCCGTCGCGTATTGTCGATGTTGCCGGTTTGATCAACATTGCCGGCGATGGTCGCGATAGACGCGCGCAGCGTAGAAGACAGCAACGGGGATGAGGGTAGCAAGGAAGCCGCGGCCGCGGTGGCGCTGGTCTTCAGAAAGTTTCGTCGGGAATACATTTGGTACCGCTCCTGATATTGTTCGCCGGGTAGGTCAGTTCACCACGGCGATTCTGCATCTTAGGAAACAATAATTCAAAGTATCGACAAAATGCCGTTCTCCGGTGGTATAAAGACTCGTTATAAAAGATGTCAATCAGCCGTAGGCTAAGGCTCCATTCGAACACCAATGGAGAGGGTTCTGCCTTTGACGTCACTTGTTTCAGGTGTCTTTTGTCTGTCGTACCACATTGATTCTTTCAAGCCAGAAAGCTAATTCATGCCTACTTCTCCATCGTCGCGGTTTACGTTTACTCGCAGGCAGAGTGCGTCGAACAAGACGCCACGCCAGATTAATCGGAACCTTGTCTTCAACCTGGTGCGGACTCGCCAGCCTCTCTCGCGCGCCGACCTCGCTCGCGTCTCCGGCCTGCAGCGCAGCACCGTTTCGCTGATCGTCGAAGATCTGATCAAGGAGAGGTGGATACTCGAGGGCTCGACCGGAAGACCGCCCCGCGGCCGCCGACCGACCTTTCTCGAATTGAACCACCAGCGCGCGGTGATCGCACTCGATATTCACCCCTCGCAGACGACGGTTGCCGTTACCGACCTTGGCGGCAAGATTGTCGCCCAGAATGTCGTCACGCTGCCGTCCGATCCGACCAAGGCGATCCAAAGCATTATCAATGCGATTCGCAAACTGCTCGCCGCTCACAGCGACAAATCATTCGACGGCATAGGCATTAGTCTTCCTGGCCGCGCCGATCCCCGGCTCGAGAAACTCATCTTTGCCCCGAACCTCAACTGGCCGGTAGCAAGCATTAAATCCCGCATCCAGCGCGCCACTGGCCTGCACGTCGAGATGGACAACGTAGCCAATGCCTGCGCGCTCTCCGAGGTCTGGTTTGGCGATAGCGATGGTCTGCACGACCTCGTCGTCGTCAACGTGTCGGAGGGAATTGGAACCGGTATCTTCGCCAATGGGCAGCTGCTTCGCGGCGCGAACGGCATGGCCGGAGAGTTCGGCCACGTCCAGATGGAGGCGAATGGCCCGCTGTGCGGCTGCGGCGGTCGCGGCTGCTGGGAGACCCTCAGCTCGAACCGCGCGGGCCTGCGCTACTACGAAGAACTTAGCGGGTCCCCCGCCCCGCAGAACTTCGCTGCGCTTGTCAAAATGGCACAGGCTGATGATGTTCATGCTATCAAGGCGCTCCAGAAGATGTCGTCGTTTCTGGGACGCGGGTTGCGCATGATCGCCTCCGCGCTGGCGCCGAGCGAGATCGTCATCGTCGGCGATATTACGACCGCCTGGTACATGTTCGGGCCGATCATCGAGGCCGAACTCAAACAGAATGCTCTCTCCAAGGAGCCAAGGCTGCGGCCTTCCTTTGAGGGAAACACAGCACGGCTGCGCAGTGCAGTCGCGCTTGTGATGAACGGAAGTCTCGTCTAATAAAAAACAAGGAAAATGACTGTGAACTCTTTCAAGCTTATGTCGTTGCGAAGCATTGCGTTGGGGCTGTCTCTCTGCGCCACCTGTTTCATTTCTTACGCGCAAACTGCTCCCGCAGCACCTGCCGCCGCGCCTTCTCCGGTGGAGCGTGAGCATGTTGGCGATGCGCCGGACGATCCCGGCCCGCTTGCTACGGATCTCTCCGCCGAGCATGAAGCCGAAGGCCATCGATGCCGCGATGAAAAAGGTCGGTGACTGGCAGGTGAAGGTTGCCGAGCCTCACTTCAACAGACAGTGGACCTTCGCAGCGCTTTACGACGGGCTGCTCGCAGCCTCGAAGACGACCGGCGATCCCAAGTATCACGATGCCGTCCTGCACTTCGCGGAGCGCTCTGACTGGACGTTGATCAGCAACCGCTTTCCGCACGCAGATGATCAGGCCTTCGGTCAGGCCTATCTCGATCTCTATCTTGAGGAAAAGAAGCCGGTGCGCATGGCCGATACCAAGGCCACGATGGATCGCCTCGTCGTTCGTCCTGACGACCCGGACAAGCTGCTTTGGTGGTGGTGCGATGCGCTCTTCATGTCGCCGCCGGTGCTGCTGCGCATGTACGAGATCACGCACGACAAGAAGTATCTCGACTACATGGACCACGAGTGGTGGCTTACCTCCGGCGAGCCTCTATAACAAGGAAAACCATCTTTACTTCCGCGACAGCCGCTACTTCACGCAGAAGCAGGCGAACGGCAAGCCGATTTTCTGGTCGCGCGGCAACGGCTGGGTGATGGGAGCGCTCGTCAACGTGCTGCGCCTCATGCCCACCGATTACCCCTCACGGCCAAAGTACGTCGCGCAGTTTCGCGAGATGGCCGCGGAGATCGCCGCGATTCAAAGTCCCGACGGCCTGTGGCGTTCCGGCCTACTCGATCCTGACGCGTACGATCTGCCCGAGGTCTCAGGCTCTGCATTCTTCACGTTCGGCATCGCCTACGGGATCAACGAAAAGATCCTCGACCGCAAAACCTATCTGCCCGTCGTCGAAAAATCGTGGAAGGGAATGCTCACGCACATCTATGCAGACGGCCGGCTCGGCTCGATCCAACCCATCGATGGTCAGCCGGGCAAATTCAAACCGTCGGCCAGCTACGTCTATGGCGTCGGCGGCTTTCTTCTTGCGGGCTCGGAGATGCATCGCCTCGCTGAAGCAAAGCACTAACCTTTTTTGCCGGCTCCCGGCTTCGCCATCCACAACAAGGGCTGGCGAACCGGGAAGTTTCGGATAACCTCGGGCACTGCGGGGTCTGGGTTAAGCGTCTTCCACAAAGTGATGTAGTCGGATTGTCTGTAAGCAGCGCCGGCGAAGAGCAGTGTCGGCTGGCGATTGGGAAAGTCATCCCAATGCTCCACATCATGCTTGTAGGGCCACGCGCTCTTGTCCTTGATGAACGGATACATGAAGGCGACGACTTTTCGCATGCCGCGTCCGTCCGGCGTTGAGAAGGTCCACAGATTGTCTGCCGGAGTCGAAAGCGTCTGGCAGATCGTGCCCAACACGTCGAGATCGAAGAGGCAGTAGCTGTAGGGCTTCGTGCGCGCCAACTCCAGCGGGAGGCTGCCATCTGGGGCAACCTGGTCGGGCACCAGCGTCATCTTGAAGCGTTCGCGGCACCATGTCATCACCTCGGCATTGCCGATGAAGCGCGCGAACTCCGCGGCCTGCATCACCCAGCAACTTCCGTGGTTGTTCTTCGCATCGCGCTCCTCCTTGCCGTTTTTGGAAGTGCTCATCCAGTCAAGGTATTGCGTGAACCATGCTTTGATCTCGGTCGCGCCATCGAGCACGCCGCCATTCGACAGGACCGTCGCTGCGCGGGCGGGCTCTACCAGATGCAGTGTGTCGATGATCCCTGTGCCGCGCCCTTTATTCAAATTGAAGATCGCCTGCGCATATTCGAGGTTCGGGTACATCTTCGTTGCCGGATCGACGAACCACGCACGCAGATGTTTTCCTGCATGATCGGCGTACTTCGTTTCTCCGGTCAGCTTCCAGGCCGCCGCCAGCGCCGGAACGATCAGGCTCAGGCGCACCATCGCCTTGCGGTGATCGTCGAAGTTGGCAGGATTGGTGAATCCGTCGCGTCGTATATAGGGGCCGTTTGGATTCTTCTCGTCTGGCCACCAATAGTCGCCCTCGGAGAAGTAGTCATGCGGGCCGCCCTGGCTCCGTTCGCTGTGCGAGGAGGTCACGGTGACCGGCTGCTCGGAAAGATAGCGGTTCGCAGCGGCGAGAATTCGCGCCCGATCGATCGTTGCGACGAAGTTGTAGGGGCTAATTGCGTCGGGAGTGGTTGCACCGCTGACCCAGGCAGGTCCTACAGTAAAGTATCCGGCGGTTCCTCCAGCCGATGCCAAAAACTCCCGCCGCGTCGTCATCCCCATCTCGTGTTCGCCCCTTTTTCTTCGTACAAATTTCGCTCCGGCCATGATACCGAGACCTGGAGGGCAGCTGTGATGGCAAACCGCAAAATCAGCGACTTGCATGATGGGCGTAGTGTTTACTTGACGAAATGAATGGTCATTCAGTATGCTTCGCTTCGTGCGGGTATATCGTCCGCCGGAGCCTGCAAGATGCCCCCCAGCGCCACCGTCCCATCGTCGGTCCAGCCTGCATTCCGACACAGACAGATCAACAAAATAGCCGTCCTCGGGGCTGGAACCATGGGCTCGCGGATCGCCGCTCACATGACGAACGCCGGCCTTCCGGTCGTGCTGTTGGACATCGTTCCGCCAGGTACTGAGGCCAGCGCGCCGAAGCAGGAGCGGAACAAAATCGTCCTCGCCGCGCTCGATGGATTGAAGAAGTCGAAGCCTGCGGCCTTCTACTCGCCTGAGAATGCACGTCTGATCACCATCGGGAACTTTGACGACGATCTCGCACTCATCGCCGGCTGCGATTGGATCATCGAAGTAGTCGCGGAAAACGTGGAGATCAAGCGGGCGCTGCTCAATAAAGTGCAGCAGCATCGACGTCCTGACTCGATCCTCACCAGCAACACCAGCGGCCTGCCCATCCACGAGATCGTCGACGGCATGCCCATGGAGCTGCGCCGCCACTGGTTCGGCACGCACTTTTTCAATCCCCCGCGCTATATGCGACTGCTTGAGATCATCGCGACGCCGGACACTGATCCCGCCGATATGGCCGCGGTCGAGCACTTCAGCGACCTGCGCCTGGGTAAGGCGATCGTCCACGCGCACGACACGCCGAACTTCATTGCGAATCGCATCGGCACCTTCTCGATGAGCAACGCGATCCGACTGATGCAGCAGCAGGGCCTCACGATCGAAGAGGTCGATACCCTGACCGGCGCTGCGATCGGCTGGCCGAAGACGGGAACGTTTCGCCTGGGCGACATGGTTGGCGTCGATGTCATGGCGCATGTAGCGAAGAACTTCTCCGCACAGGCAGAGAAGATTAAGGATGAGCGCGCCGACGTGGGACTCGCGCCCTTCATCGACACGATGCTCGAGAAGAAGTGGCTGGGCGATAAGGCCAAACAGGGGTTCTACAAAAAAGAGGGCAAGGACGCCGAAGGGCGCGATCTGCGCCAGGTCCTCGACTGGCAGACGCTCGATTACAAGCCCAGCATGCGGCCGAAGTTTCCCGCGATCGAGATGGCGAAGAACGTCGAGTCGGCGCCGGCGCGGATTGCGCAGCTTCTTCACGGCGATCCGGGCAAGGACAAAGCCGCCGCCTTCTACTGGCCTTTCCTCACTGAGCTATTCACCTATAGCGCCAACCGCGTGCCGGAGATCGCAGATAATATCGTCGAGATCGATCAGGCAATGAAGGCCGGGTACAACTGGGAGCTTGGCCCTTTCGAGATGGCCGATGCCGCCGGTGTTCGCGCTACAACCGCAAAAATGCGCGCTGCGGGAGCGCCCATTTCGCCTAACGTCGAAAAGCTGATTGCCTACGCCGACGAGCAGAACGAACCGAACGCCACCTGGTACCGCGACTGCGCTGGCATCTCTAGCGGACGCGAGTACTTCGATCCCATCTCGTCCACCTACAAGCCTGTCCCGGTACCCGAAGGCGTCACCTCTCTCGCCACCATCAAGAAGGCCAAAGGCGTCGTCAAGAAGAACCCCGGCGCCTCCGTCGTGGACCTTGGCGATGGAGTCGCCGCAATCGAGCTGCACTCAAAGATGAATGCGCTCGGCGACGACATCGTCAATCTGATCACCCAGACTCTCAAGCCATCCGGCGAGATCGTCAACAACTTCGAGGCCTTCGTCATCACCGGCGACTCGGCTAACTTCTCGGTCGGCGCGAATCTCATGCAACTGCTGCTCGGCATTCAAGAGGAGGAGTGGGATGAAGTTGAGATGGCCGTCCGGGCCTTCCAGAACATGACGCAGGCGATCAAGTTCTGCCCGCGCCCCGTTGTGGTCGCGCCCTACGGCATGTGTCTCGGTGGGGGCGTTGAGATCTCGCTGCACGCGGCGGCGCGCCAGCCTCACGCGGAACTCTACATGGGTCTCGTCGAGGCGGGCGTCGGCCTGATCCCCGGCGGCGGCGGCTGCAAAGAGATGACCATTCGCAGCGTCGAAGCCGGTTCGAGTATCCGTCCCGACGCTCGCGGCGAAGGTGTCGAAATCTTCGAAGCGCTGAAGAAAAACTTCGAGACCATCGCCATGGCCAAGGTTTCGACCTCTGCCGCGGAGGCCCGCGCGATGGGCTTTCTCAAGCCATCCGATACGATCACCGCGAACCGTGAACGCCTTTTGACTGACGCGAAGACAAAGGCGCGGGCCCTTGCCGACGCGGGCTACAGCGCACCCACACCGCGCACCGACATTGCCGCCCCGGGAGAGAGCGTGCTCGCGACGCTGAAGCTCGCCGTGTGGACGATGCGTGAGGGCCAGTACATCTCCGACCATGATGTAAAAATCGCCAATTGGGTCGCGTACGCGCTCTGCGGCGGTAAGGTGACGCCGGGTACGCCGGTAACAGAACAATACCTGCTCGATCTCGAACGTGAAGCTTTCCTCTCGCTCTGCGGAGAAAAGAAGACGCAGGAGCGCATCGCGTTCACCTTGAAGACTGGCAAGCCGTTGAGGAATTGAGTTGTCCGTTGTCCGTTGTCCGTCCTCGGTTGTCAGTTGAGTTTGGACGCGTTAGGAGTTGGTTATGAAAGACGTCATCATCGCATCCGCCGTTCGTACGGCCGTAGGCAAGGCCCCGCGCGGCACGCTTCGCACCACACGCCCCGACGATCTCGCCGCCTTCGCCATTAATGGCGCGTTGGCGCGCATTCCGCAGCTTGATAAATCCGAGATTGAAGATGTCATCCTGGGCTGCGCCATGCCCGAGGCCGAGCAGGGCATGAACGTAGCCCGCGTCGCCAGCTTCCGCGCCGGTCTTCCCATCACTACCGCCGGCATGACGATCAACCGCTACTGCGCCTCCGGCCTGCAATCGATTGCGCTTGCCGCAGACCGCATCCGCGGCGGCAGTGCGGACGTCATCGTCGCCGGCGGCACCGAGAGCATGTCCTGCGTGCCGATGGGAGGCAACAAGATCTCGGTCAATCCCTGGCTGGTCGACAACTACCCCGGCTCCTACATGTCCATGGGCCTCACCGCCGAGCGCGTCGCCACTCACTACGGCATCACCCGCGAGCAGATGGACCAGTTCTCCTACGAGAGCCACCTGAAGGCGCTCGCAGCAATCTCCTCCGGAAAATTCGAAGACGAGATCGTTCCCATAACAGTTACAAATACAACCCCAAATGGAAAAGGCAAAGCCAAGCCCGTCGAATCCATCTTCAAGCAGGACGAAGGCCCCCGCGCCGACACCTCGCTCGATGCCCTGGCTAAGCTGAAGCCCGTCTTTCACGCCAAAGGAACCGTCACCGCCGGCAACTCATCCCAGACCTCCGACGGAGCCGCCGCAGCCGTTGTCATGTCCGCCGCGCGCGCCGCGCAACTGGGCATTCCCGCGATGGCAAAGTTCGTCGCCTTCGCCTACGCCGGCTGCGACCCCGAAGAGATGGGAATCGGCCCCATCCACGCCATCCCCAAGGTGTTGAAGATGGCCGGCCTCTCGCTCGAAGACATCGACCTCTTCGAGCTGAACGAAGCCTTCGCGGCGCAGTCGCTCGCTGTATTGAAGGTGCTCGGCATCGATCCGGCGAAGGTGAACGTCAACGGAGGTGCTATTGCACTGGGCCATCCGTTGGGTTGTACTGGAGCGAAACTGACGGCGACGATTCTGCGGGAGATGCCACGACGCAAGGCGAAGTATGGCATCGTAACCATGTGCGTCGGTGGCGGGATGGGAGCGGCGGGAATCTTTGAGGCTGTGAATTGAAATTTTTGACCAGGCCCGGCGCGACGATATATGGACTCTGGACAGGCCTTACTTCGCTTGTATCATTATTTGTTCTCTTTCTTACAGGGTTTGGTTTGGCATGGGGAGGCGGCCAGCCCCGTGCTCTCTCTTGGATATTCGTTCTAAGTCTATTGAGCAGCATTGGTCTGTTGATCGGAACTGTTTTGTTTCAATCGAGGAAAAGATCAGTTGCATTTGGCACTTTGCTCAGTGCTTCGTTTGTGCCCATCTTTATTGCTGGGAGTGCAGCCACCGGATTCGCATATGGACCGGTCTCGTGGTTAATTCTTCCTGTCTACCTTATTCAGTTTTCAATTTCACTCATCAAGCTCACTCAGCTTTGTCAAATCGAGGTAACACCATGGCAACCATGACCGCACCAGTCACCGACACGAAGCACATCCCAGGCGGCAGCTTCCTCATCAACGATCCAACCGCCGCCGACTGCTTCTTCCCCGAAGACTTCACCGACGAGCACAAGCAGATCGCCGAGACGACCGCGAACTTTGCCGTCAACGAGATCATGCCCGCCTCCGACAAGATTGAGGCGAAAGACTTCTCCGTCACGCGCCGCCTGCTGAAGGAAGCCGCAGACCTCGGTCTGACCGCGATCGATATCCCCGAGGAGTACGGTGGCCTCGAGATGGATAAGATGTCCTCTGCCATCGTCGCCGAGAACATCTCCAAGCAGGCCAGCTTCTCCGTCGCTTTTTCGGCGCACACCGGAATCGGCACGCTGCCGCTGGTCTGGTACGGCACGCCGGAGCAGAAGAAAAAATACCTGCCGAAGATTGTCTCGGGCGAGATCGTCTCCGCCTACGCGTTGTCGGAGTCGACCAGCGGTTCCGACGCCGTCAATGCGCGCACGAAGGCTGTGCTCTCCACCGACGGCAAGACCTATATGCTGAACGGCGAGAAGATGTGGATCTCGAACGCCGGCTTTGCAGATTTGTTCACCGTCTTCGCTAAGTGCGCCATTCCCGATGGACCTGACGCAGGAAAAGAAAAACTCACGGCGTTTCTGATCGAGCGCGGCACTCCGGGATTCACCCAGGGCAAGGAAGAGCACAAGCTCGGCATTCGCGGCAGCTCCACCTGTCCGCTTATTCTCACTGATTGTGTGATCCCGGCGGAGAACCTGCTCGGCGAGGTGGGCAAAGGACATCACATCGCGTTCAACATCCTGAACGTCGGACGCTACAAACTCGGCAATGCAGCCGTTGGCGGCGGACGCATGGCGCTCAACAATGGCATCCGCTATGCGATCGACCGCAAGGCCTTCGGCAAATCCATCTCGGAGTTCGGCCTGATCCAGGAGAAGATCGCCAACTGCGCTACCGGCATCTTCGTCGGCGGAGCGGTGTGTTACCGGACGGTGGGACTCATTGATAAGGCTCTTGCGGGCATTCGGGCCGAAGACAAGCACAACACCAAAGAGATTCAGAAGCGCATCGAGGAGTACGCTGTCGAGTGCTCGATCGTCAAAGTCTGGGCCAGCGAGATGCTCGACATGGTCGTCGACGAGGTGCTGCAGATCTTCGCCGGCTACGGCTACGTCGAAGAGTTCCCAGCCGAGCGCGCCTACCGCGACGCCCGCATCAATCGCATCTTCGAAGGCACCAACGAAATCAATCGCCTCATCATCACCGGCTGGCTCATGAAGTCTGCGATGTCCGGAAAGCTCGCCCTGATGCCCGCGATCAAAAAGCTGATGGACGAGGTGATGTCCGGCCCCAGCGAGAAGATCGACCGCGAAGGCCCGCTCGCCGACGAGCAGAACCTGCTCGCCAACGCGAAGAAGCTGACGCTGTTCGTCGCCGGCGCCGCCACGCAAAAATACATGCAGCAGATCGCCGACGAGCAGGAGGTCATGGGAGCGATCGCCGACATGATCATCGAGGTCTTCGCCATGGAATCTGCCATTCTGCGCGCCGAGAAGATGGCGGCCGGGCAGGGCAACGAGGCTACAGCGATTCCTATTGCGATGGCGCGCATCTACGCCGACAAGGCCATGTCCACCATCGAGCTCTCAGCCCGTAAAATCATCGCAGCTGTAGCCGAAGGAGATATGCTACGAACGCAGCTGACGATCCTGCGCCGCCTGTCCAAGCACGACTCAGCCGACACCATCAGTCTGCGCCGCCAGGTGGCGCGACACTTCATACAGGCGGGAAAATACAACCTATAGTTGTTAGAGACAATGTCGTGGGTAGCCGGCTCCGTTTCCGGCGTCACGCAGTCTCATGTATGTTGAATCTCTAATGAAGGACATGATTACCGTGGCCCAATAAGTGCCTATATGACAGGCATTCAGGTTGTCACGCAGATGCATCGAGGTGTTGTTCTAAAGAGGAAAACTCAAGAAATCGGCAAACAATCTCTTTACAGGTGTAGGCGCAACATTTCTCCTTGTCGTCTGTCTAACCAAGTATCTTGATCTCGCTCTGGGTCATTCCGACCAGTGATTCCTCGTGTGTCGATCAGCAGCCTCACGCAACGAAATAGCTCGGACTCCCGGTAGTAAGGTAGAAATTATCCATGCGTAGCCGTCTTGTCTCGTCTCTTGCCCTCCCGACAGTGCTTTTCCTTTCCGCGTTTACTGCATCCGCTCAGGCCGCAGTGCAGAACCGCATCGCAGGCGCTGTCAACAACGGCAGCCGGGCTGCGCTGCCGGGCACCGTCGGTGGCCGCGCAAGGCACTCGGTCGATCTGGGCCTCGCCGCTGCTGACGGCAAGCTCGAGTCGCTGTCGCTGCGCTTCAGCATGACGCCGGCCCAGCAGGCCGACCTCAACCGGCTTCTGGCGGCGCAGCTCGATCCCAGCTCGCCCAGCTATCATCAGTGGCTTACGTCCGAACAGTTCGGCGCGCGCTTTGGCCTCAGCAGCAGCGATCTAGCGAACGTTTCCTCCTGGCTCACCAGCCAGGGCTTCACCATTACCAGCGTTGCCAAGAGTTCCACTTTCATCACCTTCAGCGGCACGGTCGGACAGGCGCAGCAGGCCTTCGGCACCACCATCCACAACGTCTCGCACAACGGCGAACAACACATCACCAACCTCACTGACCCCACCCTGCCCTCAGCCATCGCCAACGTCACGCTTGCCGTTACAGGCCTCAACGACTTCAAGCTAAAGCCCCGCTCTCGCGCGCGCAACATCACCTCTGATTCCGCGCAGCCCTTGTTTACCGTCCAGAACTGTGGCACGGGCGCGACCTCGCCGTGCCACTACATCGCGCCGGGCGACCTGTACACCATCTATGACTACCCGCCGTCCTCCAGCAACCTCAACGGTGCAGGCATCACTATTGCCGTCATGGGGGCGACTGATCTCACGCAGGGCAATGTCCTGCCCGACGCGAACATTTCTGCTTTTCGTACTGCCGCCGGCCTCCCAGCCATCAATCTGAAGCTCCAATTAGCTGGTGCCGACCCGGGCATTTCGACAGCGGATATTGATGAGGCGCACCTTGATGTGGAGTGGTCTGGAGCTTCCGCCCCCGGCGCCGCCATCGTGTACGTCTACGGCAAGGACGTTCTAGCTAATTCCCTGACCTACGCGATTGACGCAAGCCCCACCATCGCGCCCATCATCACGATCAGCTACGGCGGATGCGAAAGCGGGTTCGGCGCGAGCTTTATCTCCACCTACAATCAAGTCCTTCAGTTGGCGAATGCGAAGGGCATCACCGTGATGAGCTCTTCGGGAGACGACGGCGCGACTGACTGCGACACCTCAGGCATCGCCACGGAGGGCCTCAGTGTCGACTTCCCCTCCAGCTCCCCCTTCGTCACTTCGGCCGGCGGCACCATGTTCAGCGGCGACCTCAGCAATGCATCGACCTATTGGAACAGTTCTAACGCGTCGAACAATAGTTCAGCCAAGAGCTACATTCCCGAGCAGCCCTGGAATGAGACCACTGCCACCGGCGCACTCGACAGCGGCGGTGCCGGCGGCGGCGGCGCCAGCGGATTCTTCTCCAAGCCTGCCTGGCAGACCGCCCCCGGCGTCCCCAGCGACTCTTCACGCGATGTCCCCGACGTCTCGCTCAACGCCGCTGCGATTCACGATGGATACGTCGTCTGCAGCCAGGGATCCTGCACCAACGGTTTCCTCGCCTCGAATGGCCAGGCCAACGTCTTCGGCGGAACCTCGTTCGTTGCTCCATCCCTGGCCGGCATTCTCGCCCTGGTTGAACAGAAACTCGGCACCGGAGCCCTCGGCAACATTGGACCCACGCTCTACGGCCTGGCCAGCGGTCCGACCGCTTCGAGCATCTTCCATGACATCATCACCGGCAACAACTCCGTCACCTGCTCGCAGGGAACTCCCAACTGCCCCAACGGTGGCGCCATCGGTTATAACGCTGGCACCGGCTACGATCTGGCCACCGGTCTCGGGACCCTCGACGTCAACATGCTGGTCACAAACTGGGCAAGCGCCAAGCCAACCGGAACCGGCAGCACCATCGGGGCCGTGCTCTCCACGACAACGGTCACAACGTCCACCGCATTATGCGCGGTTAGTAGCGCCACTCTTGCTCTCAACGTAGCTGTTGCGACGGGAGCGCCCACCTCCAATTCGTCCGGCATTCCCACCTCTGGCGCTGTTCCCACCGGCACCGTCCAGGTCCTCGTTGACAATGTGGCGGTGGGTGCCCCTCAGGCCCTTGTCAATGGGGTAGCGGCGGTCAGCCTTAGCACGAGCACGATATCCTCCGGTGGCCACACTATCAGTGCCGTTTACTCGGGTGATGCGACGTTTGCCGGCTCCAAGGGCACTCTTCTCGCCGCAGACGGCACCTTCGCTTCGGTGGATTTTGTCAGCCCGCAGAGTGGTCAGAAGGACTTTTCCTTGACTGCTGCATCGAATGCTTGCACCGCCAGCGTCACCGTGGCCTCCGGCGCGACCTCCACCGGAGTAACCTTTACCATCACTCCGTTTAACGGATTCGCCGGCGCCGTCACTATGACCGCGGTCCAAAACACCCTCGGCGCTCTGACTCCCTCGTTCTCGGTCACCCCGGTCAACATCACCACCAGTGCCGGCGTTACAACCTCATTCATCGTCAAGGCCTCGCAGACCACCGCGCAGTTGACCCAACCGACCCTCACTCCCTTCCAGCACCATCTCTCCGGCAGAACTCCCTGGTACGCCGCCGGCACCGGCGCCACTCTGGCCTGCATGCTTCTTTTCACGCTGCCACGCCGCCGCCGCTGGGCAGGGCTGCTCGCAGTGGTCCTTTCGCTCGCAGCTCTAACCGCTGTCGGCTGCGGTGGAAATACCTCAACAACCGGTGGAGGTACGGGAGGCGGTGGAAATGGGGGTGGCGGCACGACCAACGCACAGCGGGGGACCTACAGCTTCACCATCACTGCCGTCTCCGGAACTCTGGTTCATAGCGCACAGGTTACGGTTAACGTCCCATAAGCCAAGTTTTCCGTTTTGCTCCTGATCAGGCCGCGCACTCAATGCGCGGCCTTTTCCGATTAGAGGAATCTGTTCCGCACTATTTCTTACCTTGTTGCAAAACTCTTCTTGACGTGTCTTCGCGGCCGCGGCAGAATCGAGTTCTCCCCATATGCAATTGTTTGCGCACCCCATTTATTTCAGATGTCTAATGATCTGAAAATAAAAGGGATGATATTTGGTAATCAAACTGCAACAAAACGCTTAACTGCACCGGTTTGCCGGCTAAGAGCGATTTTTTGCTCGTCTCAGCGGCAGGAATTGATCGAATGCCTCGGATCTCTGGAACTCTATTACCCGCTTTGACGACTGTCGCCTTGGTGCTCGTCGCCTCGACCCCGGCGTTCTCACAGTCTCAGCTTCCCGCTCCCCGATCCCGTATTCTCCAATCCATCGACGACGCCCGCGTCACGACTCTCTCCGGCAACACCCATCCCCTTGCCCGCCCTGAATTCGACCAAGGCGTCCTCGCCGACGCCATCCCCGTCAGCCGCATTGTCCTAATCCTCCAGCGCAGTCCCGAGCAGGAATCTGCTCTGCAGCAACTCATCGACAACCAGCAGGACAAGTCCTCCTCCACGTATCACCAGTGGCTGACGCCCGAGACCTTCGGTGCAGCCTTTGGCCCCTCCGACCGCGACCTGTCCATGGTTACCACCTGGCTCGCGAGCCACAATTTCACCGGCATCCATGTCAACGCCGCCCGCACCTTCGTCGAATTCAACGGCACCGCAGGCTCGGTCCGCGCCGCCTTCCGCACCAGCATGCACCGCTACGCTGTCCAGGGCCGGCAGCACTTCGCCAACGCCAACGACCCCGCCGTTCCCGCTGCTCTTGCCCCGGTCGTGGCCGGTATCGCCTCGCTCAACAACTTTCCACGCCACGCCGCCAGCCACCGCCTCGGCAACTTTCGCCACGATCCGGTAACCAACCGCACCACGCGGCTGCCAGACCAAACTCAAGCCGCACAAGCCCAAGCTGCCGACCCATCCTTCACCTTCTCTGACGGCCAAACCTCCTACGGCCTCACCCCCTACGACTTTGCCGCCGTCTACAACATCCTTCCCCTCTGGACTGCCGCCAGTCCGATCGACGGCACCGGCCAGACCATCGCCATCGTCGGCCAGACCGACATCAACCCGGCCGACTTCGTCAACTTCCGGAAGCTTTTCAATCTCCCGCTCGGCAACACCGCCACTCCCACGGGTAGCCAGTACCTCAACATCATCTACAACGGCCCCAACCCCGGCGTCACCGGCGACGAGGGCGAAGCGGACATCGACACCCAATGGTCCAGCGCCGTCGCCAAGGGCGCCACCATCGACTACGTCGTCTCGCAGAGCACTGAGGTCATGCAGGGCACGGACCTGTCCGCCCTCTACATCGTCAACAACAATCTCGCTCCTGTCATGAGCTATAGCTACGGCCAGTGCGAGCTCTTTCTCGGCACCTCAGGCAACACCTTCTACAAGACCCTCTGGCAGCAGGCCGCCGCGCAGGGCATCACTGTCCTTCTCGCCAGCGGAGACTCGGGCGCAGCGGGCTGCGACATCGCCGGGGTTGCCGGCGCGAACAATGGGCTCGCCGTCAATGGCCTGGCAAGCACGCCCTACAACATCGCAGTCGGTGGCACCGACTACTACATGCCTAATGGCGGCACGGCATTCTGGAACTCCACCAATGACCCCACCACGCAGGCCTCTGTCAAGGGCTACATCCCCGAGACGCCCTGGAACCAAAGCTGCACCAACCCGGTCTTCGGTACTTCCCACAACTTTTACGGCCAGACCCCCGAGCAGGTCTGCAACAGCGCCGTCGCCTCCTCCGACCGTCTGGTCTCGGTGATTGGAGCAGGCGGCGGCCCCAGCTCCTGCATCCAGTCCAACGGCTCCTCTTCGTCCAGCTGCCGTGGAGGCTATCCTAAGCCCTCTTGGCAGGCCGGTACCGGCGTTCCTGCTGACGGCGTCCGCGACATCCCCGACGTCTCGCTCTTCTCGAGTGCAGGATTCTTCGGCGCTTTCTACGTCGTCTGCCAGCAGAGCACCAACTCTGACGGCAAGCCTTGCAGCCTCGCCGCTCCTGCTTACGACTTCGCCGGCTACGGCGGTACCTCCGTCGCCGCCCCTGCCTTTGCCGGCATCCTTTCGCTCGTCAATCAGAAGACCGGCAGCCGCCAGGGTAACGCCAACTACGTCCTCTACAATCTTGCCAGCCAGCAGAACAAAGCCGGCACTGAGTGCAACGCCAACACCGGAACCCCCGCTGCCGGCTGCGTCTTCAACGACGTCACCAGTGGCACCGTCGCCATGCCCTGCATCAAAGGCGCACTCAACTGCACCGTCACCACCTCGAGCGACCGCTACGGTATCCTCTCCGGCTTTTCCAGCACCGCAGGCTATGATCTCGCTACGGGCCTCGGCAGTGTCAACGCAGCAAACCTGGTCAACAGTTGGTCGAACGCCAGTTTCATTGCCAGCGCCACCACACTCATTCTCTCGCCTTCCGCGATCACCCACGGCAGTCAGGTCTCGGCCAGCGTTCGGGTAGCCTCTACCACCGGCACACCCACGGGCAGCGTCTCCATCAATGCGCTCGCGTCCAACGGCTCGGTCCAGAATGGCACGCTCCAGAACGGCAATTACACAGGCTCGCTCAGCAACTTTCCGGGCGGAGCCTACTCGGTTCAGGCTCACTACGCGGGGGACGGCACCTATGCTGCCAGCGACTCCAACCCGGTCACCCTAACCGTCAGCCCCGAGTCCAGCACCACCACCTTCCGCGGTCTGCTCTACAATCCGTCCAACGGCGCCATCACGTCTCTCAACAATGGCGCCAGCTATCCCTACGGCGGGTACTTTCTTCTCAGCGCCCAGGTCGCCGGCGCCTCCGGACAGGGGACTGCCACCGGCAACATCACCCTCACCGACTCCGGCACTCTGATCGACGGCGGAATCTTTCGCCTCAACTCCACCGCAAACACGGAAGATCAGACCCGCTCGCTTGCCCCCGGCACTCACATCCTCACCGCCGCTTACTCGGGCGATGCCAGCTTCAACGCAAGCACCTCGTCCCCCCTGACGGTCAGCATCACCAAAGCCGCCACCGCCAGCACCCTTCAGGTTGATCTTCCTGTCCTCTCCGCCGCGGGAACTCTCATCCTGACCGCCCAGATCAGCGCCCGCGGGTATGGCGCCAGTCAACAGCAAGGCTACGGCGCCTCCGCTCCATCCGGCATGGTTACGTTCATCTCCGGCGGCACCATTCTTGGAACTGCAGCCATCACGCCAAAGACATACCCGGCCACCTTGTCCGACAGCGGCTCCGTCAACTTCACGCTTCCCGCCAACCGCCTGCCCATCGGCGCCAACGCGGTCACGGTCAGCTATGCGGGCGATACCAACTACGCCCCTTCCGCTTCAGTGCCCGTCACCGTCACCGTTACCGGCTCCACTCAGGGGGCCAGCATTACTACCCTCAATCTTTCTTCCGCCACCGTCGGACCGGGAGGCTCCTACACCTTCACCGCTACGGTTCTCCCCCGCACCCCGCTGCCCACCGGAACCATCACCTTTGCCAGCGACGGCCAGCTTGTCATCAGTCCCGTTACCCTCCTCTCCGGTACCGCATCCATCTCGACGCCGAACATTGCGATCACCCCCGGGACTCATCTGATCACCGCTATCTACTCCGGCGACTCAAACTATCAGTCGTCGGTATCCGGCGCTTCACCGTTCACCCTCACAGCCGCAACCCTGCCCAGCACGACCACCATTGCCATGACCACCTCCGCGGCCCCGCAGGGAACCACCATCACCGTAACGGCAACCATCTCCCCCGCCACGCCCGCTCCTACGGGCACGGCCCAGTTGATCCTTGACGGCAACCTCTACGGCGGCCCCGTTGCCCTTACCGGCTCCACTACCAGCCTTCCTCTGCTCACTAACACCCTTCAATCCGGTGCGCATGTTCTCAGCGTTTTCTACTCAGGCGACAGCACTCATCAGGCGAACACCTCTGCCCAGGCCACTTTCACCATAGTGGATGCCGCTGGTGCCTTCACTCTTTCGCCTTCGACCGCCTCAACCAGCGCCGTCCAGGGCCGAGCATCGAGTCCTGTCACGCTGACCGCAACCCCCGCAGGAGGCTTCCACTCCACCATCACCTTCGCCTGCACCGGCGGTCTGCCCTCCGGCGCTGTCTGTCTTTTTACCCCAGCATCAGTTACTCCCACCGGG
This sequence comes from uncultured Acidobacteriaceae bacterium, assembly GCA_963838555.1. Classification (GTDB taxonomy): domain Bacteria; phylum Acidobacteriota; class Terriglobia; order Terriglobales; family Acidobacteriaceae; genus Edaphobacter. The sequence goes on from CAWIRK010000004.1 coordinate 493,090, forward strand.
GCCGGACCCGCGACCACCAGTGTAACCATCTCTCCGGCAGCGGTCGGACTCCAGTCCTCACTCCAGTCGTCGACCGCCAGAGCGCCCCGCATGTTCTCCTCGGGCACCGGAGCCGCCTCAGGCTTTAGTATCACCGTCGCCGGGCTGCTCTTCGTCTTCCTCCCTCGCCGCACCCGCCGCTGGAGCGTCTTCACCCTGCTCTTCGCGCTCAGCATGCTGGGTCTGCTCAGCGGCTGTGGAAGCGGCGGAGTCGAACCCAGCGGCGCCAATCCGAACAGCCTGTCCGCCGGCACCTACGCCGTCAACATAACTGCCACCGGAGGCTCCATTATCCAGACCGCCACCATCAATCTCACCATCCAATAAAGCCGCATGGGAACCGCGTCGGGGAGCGTTACCGCTGGAACACTCTATCCAACCGCAACAAAAACCATCTCCTCTACACCCCCAGCCAAACGCATCAAGTGATCCTGTGCGCTGAACGGCTCCCCCACCCGGGGCGCCCGCACATACTCTCCATCGGGTTGCAATAGTCGAGCTTTGGTATTATCCGCCAGATACGCCGCAAGAACCTCTTCGCGCAGCCGCTTATGCAGATCGGCCTGCGTCACGGGAAAAAGGACTTCGCACCGCTCCACCAGGTTCCGCGGCATCCAATCCGCGCTTCCGCAGTAAACCTCTTCCTTGCCGCCGTTGCCAAAGCAGAAGATCCGGCTATGCTCCAGAAACCGTCCTACGATGCTTCTCACCCGAATCCGCTCGCTCAAACCTTTCACCCCCGGCCGCAACGAACACATCCCCCGCACAATCAGGTCGATCTCGACTCCCGCCTGCGACGCAGCATACAACGCCTCCACCGTCCGCCGGTCGATCAGGCCGTTCATCTTCGCGATCAGGTACGCTGGCTTTCCCGCCTTCGCGTGAGCCGCCTCCCGATCGATCAGCGCCACCAGCCGGTCGGCCAGCGTCAGAGGAGCCACGAGCAACGGGCTGTACGAATCGGACTCCGTCTCCGCCGTCAGGTAGTTGAACACCTTCTGCACCGCATTCGTCATCTCCGGTTTCGAGGTAAGCAGGCTGATATCCGTGTAGAACCGCGCTGTGACCGGATTGTAGTTTCCGGTTCCGAGGTGCGCATATCTCCGCACGACGCCGTCGGGATCGCGCCGCACCAGCAGCGCCAGCTTGCAATGCGTCTTCAGCCCAAAGATGCCGTGAAAGACACCCACTCCCGCGTCTTCGAGCTCTCTCGCCCAACGAATATTCGAATCTTCATCAAATCGCGCCATCAATTCGACGACAACGGTCACTTCTTTGCTTTGCCCGGCCTCAATCAGAGCCGTGAAGATCGGCGAATCCTTGCTCGTCCGGTAAAGCGTCTGCTTCATCGAGATCACGCTGGGGTCCTGAGCCCCGGCCTCAACAAACTCCTCCACCGTCTTGTACGAATCGAAAGGATGGTGCAGCATTACGTCGCGCTTCCGCAACTCGTCGAAGATATCGGTCGACTTCGCACTCAGCTTGAACTCTTTGGCGACGAACGCCGGATACTTCAGCGTCGGCCGCTTTACCTCTGAGTACAGATTCATCAGGCGCGATAGATTCACCGGTCCATCCGTCCGAAACACCTGTGATGGATCGAGCTCGAAGTTGATCCGCAGCCGCTCCACCATCTCTTCGGTTGCCGAACTTTCAATCTCCATCCGAACGACATCGCCCTTGCGCCGGTTATGGAGCTCGGCGCGCACGCTCTCGAGCACCGAGCGCGACTCCTCTTCCTGCATGTAGAGATTGCTGTTCCGCGTCACCCGAAACGCCGATCGCGAAAGCACCTCATACCCACGGAACATCCGCTCCAGCTGCGATTCCACCAACTCATGCAGCAGAATGAAGTCGCAGTACCCCTCCTCGCCGACCAGAGGCACCAGTCTTGGCAACGCGCGAGGCACCGTCACTACACCTAGCACCGTCGCTGCCTTCAGGCCGCGTCGTTTATGGCGCAGCAGCAGGCCGATACAAAGTGCCTTGTTCAACACCCGCGGAAACGGATGCGAAGGATCGACCGTGACCGGAGTCAGCAGCGGATCGACCTCGGTGTCATAGAACTCCAGCGCTCGCTCCCGGGCTTTCTCGCCCAGTTCGCTCCACCGCAGCACACGGACCTTATCCGCCTGCATCGCGGGCAGCAACTGCTCGTTCCAACATCGATACTGCGCCTCGACGAAGCGATGGATACGCTCCATCAACCCATCCAGCCGCTCCTGTGGGGTTAGGCCACCCTCATCCGGTGGCTGCGCCAGATTGTAACCATCCTCGATCCGTTGCAGAAACCCCGCTACCCGGATCTCCACGAACTCATCCAGATTGCTCGCCGTGATCGCAAGGAACTTCACTCTTTCCAGTAGCGGATTAGTCTCATCCTGGGCCTCTTCGAGTACCCGCTGGTTAAACCGCATCCAGGATTCATCTCGACTGAGAAACAGATTCTCAACCGTCGTTTCCGTGGCCCTCTTCGCGTTGACGCTCTTTCGGGAGCTTTGCCTGGTAGCGCACATACAGGACTAAAGCTTATCGCACTCTCACGAAAGGAAAGTGTGAACAGGCCGCGAAAATCCGGATCCTGTGCCTCGGAAGATGAGCCAGCCGTCATTTATCGGTGAGTGATTGCGTTGCGCTCTTCAGCAACGCAGCCTCGCGCTCCACTGCAGCGGCTGTTCGCGCAATCTGCGTATCCGCATCCTTCCATTGCTTTTGCTCGATCGTCTCGCGAGCCGCCGGCAGCGTTTTGACACCGTAGCCGGTATAAAAACCCGGAGCATACATCATGTTCTGGAACCACGGCCGGTTCGGCAGCCCCGCGGGATCGAGAAACACCCGTTCAGTCTGTATGAGCTGGAGATTGAGCGCAGCAGGTGCTTTCTGCGCATTGGCCATGAATGCCTTGTCATACTCGGTCGCCGCTGTCGTCAGATCATCCATTGCCTGATCGAGCGGAGCAAAGTTCAGATACGGCGGAAGGGTTTCCACCTCGGGCGCAATGCGCTTCTTCTTCGGGTCTTCCAATGCTTTGTACACACCGTCGGCAATCTCGGTGTTGCGCTCCTTGATCTCGGCGCGCATCGTGTCGGTCAGCTTCTTCACCCCGGTTACATACGTCCGAACCGTGTCGGCAAGGTCTCCGAACTGAAAAGGAATCACATCTGCGTCCGCCATCCGCATCATCATTGTGCCCGCCGTCTGGGCAAGAGCTCGTCCATAGACGAAGTCGGTGTCCTGAAAATGCGTGTACCAGTAGAAATCGTCGTAGACCGAGTGATACTGTCCGCCACCCTGGTCTTCGCCGCCATAGCCCAGGTTTATGCTGGCGATTCCAAGATGGTGAATAAACGCTGTGTAATCGGAGCCGGAACCTAGGGCTTCCATGCGGATGTCCGGACGATTGCGCAGTTCGCCGCGTGCATCTGCTGCGGCGCGAGAGATCGCAACGAGTCGTTGACGCTTCCATACCGGCATCTTCGTCTCTGGGTCGTCGATATCCTTCGTGACGCTGTTGACGAAGTTCTCCAGGGAGCTCGAACCCTCCGCCCGGAAATAGCCCCGGCTGTTGCCGTCGGAGTTGAAATAAGCCACTGCATGCTTACTCAACTCTGGCGCATGTGCCTCTACCCATTCTGTTGAACCGAGTAGGGCCGGCTCTTCACCATCCCAGAAGCAATAAATGATGGTGCGCTGGGGATGCCAGCCCTGCTTGAGCAACTCCCCGAGCCCGCGCGCCTCTTCCAACTCCGCGCTCGCCCCGGACACAGGATCGCCGGCGCCATTCACCCAGGCATCATGGTGATTGCCGCGAATCACCCATTGATCGGGTAGAGTCGAGCCGGGAATCGTCGCGATCACGTCGTATAGCGGCTTGCGGTCCCAGTTGAAGCTGACCGCAAGATGCGCCATGGCGACGCTCGGACCGACTTTATAGGCAAAAGGTAGGCCGCCTCTCCAGCTCTCCGGCACCAGCTCGCCTCGGAGAGCCTTCAGGAATGGTGTCGCATCCGCATAAGAGATCGGCAACACAGGGATCTTGGTGATCGTCTGCACCTGATCGAGCGGAATCACCTTTGTGCCGGCCACTGCGCCGACTCCCGGAGTCTGCGGATCGCCCGGATATACCGGCATATCCATCACGCTGCCACGTTGCGCGCCTTCCGCCGGCCGCATTGGGCCATCCGGGTAAGTATCCCCACGAAAGTAGCCGTCGTCGCGCGGATCGGAGTAGATGATGCAGCCGATCGCACCATGCTCGGCGGCAACCTTCGGTTTTATGCCACGCCAAGTCTGGCCGTATCGTGCGATCACGATTGCGCCTTTGACTGACACTCCCATCCGCTCCAACTCTTCATAGTCGGCCGGGGCACCGTAGTTCACATAAACCAGCGGAGCCGTAACATCACCATCCCGCGAGTAGGCGTTGTACGTTGGCAGCTGCTCCTTCTTTTGATCGGAGGTTGGATCGACCTTTACCACTGGTTCGTCGAGCGTGGCCTCGAACTTCTCCTGTCCCAGCAACTCCAGCTTGCGCGACTTCGGCGTGGGAAACAGGGCTTCAAACTGCTCGATCTTGGCATCCAGACCATAGGATTTTAGCTGCGCCAGTAGCCATTCGGCATTGTCCTTGTCATAGGGGGAACCTACGTGGTGCGGGCGTGCCGCCATTCGGCGCATGTTCTCGCGAACCCTTGCTGGATCGGGAATCTGACGGAACTTCTGCTCCCACTGCACCTCAGCAGTGGCGTGTTCGGAGGTATAGCCGCGAAGAGTTACCTCTCCTGTGTTGACGGCGTACGCAGTGCTTGCAAGCAGAGTAAAACAGGCGATGGCCCTTCGCATGGTGGCAGAACTCCTTTAGATGAAGGCTTTGAGAGATCGTATCATTGCCGATAGAGGCGACTGAAACAAATGTTTGCCTCTTAGATTTCCCCGTGCCCGCGCCTCCGTATCTCTGCTCGAAACAAATAGCGAATGCCATAAAATATTTCTCTGCGCCACCCGTCTACACCTGTAGATGAACCAAATCCCGGGTAGTTGGACGATTACCGAGCAGGACCAGCTCATCTCCGAGGCATTGGAGAGAGACCGGCCGAGGCTTCGCAATTTCATTCGCAAGTACGTCGCCGATACCGGGGAAGCCGAGGATATTCTTCAGGACGTCTTCTACGAACTGCTTGAGGCCTACCGCCTCATGAAGCCGATAGAGCATGTAACATCCTGGCTCTTTCGCGTGGCTCGGAATCGGATGGTCGATCTATTTCGCAGAAAGAAGCCCAGTTCGCTCAGCAACCCAGTGTCTGCGGAAGAAGGCGGCGACACGCTCGAAGACCTACTCCCGTCAGAGGACGCCGGTCCCGAGGCAGCTTACGCACGGAATCTGCTTCTCGATGCACTGGACGAAGCCCTGGATGAGCTGCCAGCGGCCCAGCGCGATGTCTTTGTTGCCCACGAATTGATGGGCAGGAGTTTTAAGGACATATCCGCCGAAACGGGTCTCAGTGTCAACACGTTGCTCTCGCGAAAACATTACGCGGTCCTGCACCTGCGACAGAGTCTTCAATCGATTTACGAGAATTATGGAAAGAAATAAGGAGTTTCGCATGCGCCATCATCCTGTAGTTAAGGGAATCAAAATCGCAATCTTCGTCATCATAGGAGCGATTGCCTTCGGCTTGGTCGTCAAGGGTCTATGGAATGTTCTTGTGCCGCCAATTTTTGGATGGCACACGATCACCTTCTGGCAGGCGCTTGGCCTGCTTTTGCTGAGCAAGATTCTCTTTGGTGGCTTCCATCGCCACGGCGGCAGAGACCGCGATCGCTGGAAACAGCGCATGAAAGATCGCTGGGAGCAGATGACCCCCGAGGAGCGCGATAAGTTTCGCACAGGAATGCGTTGCGGCCGCACCCCCTTCCCCTCATCCGTGGAGCCTCAAGTATGAACAAGATCAACGCAGACGCTAATAACACCGGAGAAGAGACTGCGTCCGGCTACAAAGGATCGTATTCGATTCATCATAGACAATCTGCCGCCAGGTACGACGAACGGCTGGCAGAACTCGAGATCGAGAACTCTCGTTTGCATCGGCTGGTTGCCGAGCTTTTGATCAAAAACCAGCAACTTCGCAAGTCGGATTGAACGCCGAGATCATCACTCTATCGATGCCAGTGCGTCTTCCAGCCGAGATACTTCGTGGCAGCTTCATAGACCGGCGCCGCGGTGGTTGAGAAGTTTGCGGCAACGTGGTGTTCGAATCCGTTCTCGCAGATATAGCGCAGCAGCTCCTGCATCTTCGGAATCTCGACGACACCCGCGCCGCCGAAGGTGTGCAGGGGGTCGTTAGTAAACGCACCTTCGCCGACGTAGCCAGTAATCTGCCCGGCAAAATCGTCGGTAGAGAAACGGGCGAAGCTCATCGCTCCGGCTTTTACGGTGCCGTCCAGCGTGCCGTGCGTATTCTCTTTCCCAACCGTCCCGGCGATGATCTGCTGGAAGTCCATCTTCACGCCCTCATTGAAGAAGTGTTTGGGCAGATTCGAGCAGTGGAAACACACGGCCTTATCGGGATTGTCCCCGTAGTTGTTATTCCAGTCCAGCAGTGCGCTCGGCGATTCGCTGGCCAGCGTCAGCGCATACATGCTTAACGTCCCTAAGACGTCGACTTCGCATGCGGAAGGAATCAGATTTTCACTCATCATGCTCATCACAGTGCAGGGAACGATCCCCAGAAATTCCTCGATGGACGTCCAGCACTGTACTGCGCTCACGGTCAATTCACTTGCCTTCATCCACTGATCGATCACTGCGCCGAGCTTCGCCATCTTGATGAGCGCCGCTTCCGGAGTGTCGCCTACTGGAATATATTTCTTGATTGCGGCAAGCTTGGCCTGTGCAACATCGTCGTTGTCACTCATCCGCCCGATCCGCCCCATCACCTCGCTCAGATCAAGCGTCTCGACAGTAATGCCCGAACGCTCCAATAGCTTCTCCGAGTAGCGCACTGTGTTGAACGCTGTAGGACGAGCCCCGATCGCACCGAGGCGCACGTTCTTCAAGCCGCGTACTACCCGGCAGGCAGCGGCGAACCATTCGAGGTCAGCCCGAAACTCCACTGAATCGGGCGCCTCCGTATGCAGCCGCGTCAACGAGTAGGGGATTCCATACTGCTTCAGGTTGTTACAGATCGACATCTTGCCGCAAAAGCTGTCGCGCCGGAAGGCGATCGTCATTTTGCCGGCATGATCGGGCGTCGCCTGAATCAAGACTGGCACCTGCAGGTTCGCCAACCGAAGCGCGTCTGCCAACCCACGCTCTTCACCGAAGTTCGGCAACGTAATGATGATCCCGTCGATCGCTGCCGCATGCTTCTTAAATAACGCAGCACATTTCTTTGCATCCTCATAGGTCTCGACGGCGCCGTGTGCAGTCTCCTCCGGAGTAAGCACAATCGGCTTGATCCCCGCGGCTTCGAGCGCCGCAATCATCTCCAGCCGTCCGCTGGTGGCAAGATGGCTAGGAAAAAATCCACGGTTGCCAACTATCACGCCCATCGTCATTTGCTTTGCCATAACGCTCCTGAAATTCACGCTGGTCTTGTCTTAGTTGGTGCGGAACCTTATCCACGTAGACGAGCGTTCACCGCAATTAGACCCGGCCGGGTCGGAACCGGATCGAATAGAATGCGCCAAATATTGTCAGTACTACGCCCCACCACAAGGTTGGATGAAGCGATTCAAGCCACGGCAACAGCACCTCGTTCGGTGGCGGATGGTTAAACTCCGTGATTCCGGTGAACACCAACACCACACCATAGGCCAGCATCAGAATGCCGCAAAAAAACCAGATCGATAGCTCAGCAGATTCAATTTCGCGTTCACGTTTGTCCATCGTAGGCCGCCTCTTACCAGAAGATCAGATTCAAGATGAAAAACACAACAATCACCACGGTGGCCCAGAAGATTGGCTTCTGCCAGATCGTCTTCGATCCATCGTCCGGAATTGGCGTCACACCGTACACGAGCCCGGATAGCTGTTCGGTCGGCACCGGCTTTGTCACGAAGCTCACCACCACGGTAACCGCAACACAGATAATCCAACTCCACAACGCACGGTACAGATTCTCTGCCATCGGTTTCGCATTGCTAGACAGAGCAACACGTGCCAACGCTTGCGCCTTCTCCTCGACGGTACCGAAGGTCGTATAAGCCCACATGCCGATGGAGGAGACTGTCCCGGCGAGCAGGCCAAGAAATCCTCCCCAATGCGTCGCACGCTTCCACAGCATGCCCAACACGACCGTGCCAAAGAGCGGAGCGATGAAGAAGCTGAAGAGAGCCTGCACGTAATCCATGATGCCGGCCGCATTCATCACCAGGTATGCTGCGAGGATCGAAACCAGCATCCCGATCACGGTCGACCAGCGACCCATCGCAACATAGTGTTTATCGCTGGCGGTCTTGTTCATGAACGCACCGTAGATGTCGTACGTCCATACTGTAGAGAAGGCGCTGACGTTTCCTGCCATGCCGCTCATAAAGCCGGCGACCAGAGCAGTAATTCCCAGCCCCAGCAGCCCCGGTCCGCAATAGCGGATCAGCATCAGCGGCAGCACCTCGTTGTAGCTGTGTTGTCCCGTCGATGCCGCAAGACTCTCCGGTACCAGGTGCATCAGGCTGCCGTCAGGGTTCTTCAATACCGCTAATGCGAGCAACCCCGGCACAATCACAATAAGTGGCACCGCCATCTTGAATGCCGCACCGATGACGGGAGCCAACTTCGCGGCCCGCAGATTGTTGGCGCTTAGTACGCGCTGTACGACAAGAAAATCAGTAGTCCAGTATCCGAAGCTGATCACAAAGCCCAACCCAAAGACGATCCCGGTCCAATGCACTCCCATGGGATTGTCCTTGAAGCTCCCCAGCGTACTCCACAGATGCCCGTAGTCGGCCGATCCCAGATTCGCCGCCATCTGTTCCTTCAACTTTGTCCAGCCGCCGGCCTCGATCAATCCAAGAATCGGAATCATAGCCGCGCCCGCCCAGATCAGCACGAATTGCAAAACCTCATTGATAATCGCCGACCGCAATCCTCCTAACATCACGTACAGAGCCACCGTGCCCGCGCCTACCCAGATGCTGAACGTGATGTTCCATCCCAGCACCGTCTTCATCACCAGCGCCATGGCGAACATGTTGACGCCGCTCATCAGGATCGTCATCAGTGCAAACGAGACCGCAGACAAGCCGCGAGCGGCGTCCCCGAATCGCAGATGGAGATAACCAGGCACGGAGTGCGTCTTGGAGATGTAGTAGAACGGCATCATGACGATGCCCAGAAAAAGCATCGCTGGAATCGCGCCAATCCAGTACCAGTGTGTCGCGAGAATCCCATACTGATAAGCCGCGCCTGCCCATCCCATCAACTCCAGCGATCCCAGGTTGGCGGATACAAAACTGAGCCCCGCGATCCACGCTGTCATCTCCCGGCCGGCCAGAAAAAAATCCTCACTCGTGTTGGCCTTGCCCTTCGCGTAAAACCCAATAAACACGACCAAAGCGAAATACAGCACCAGGATGACAACATCCACCGGCGCCAATTTTGTCAGTTGTTGGTTCATCAGTAGAAGCGCCGCTAAAAGCTGCATTGGTCAATCCAATAGTAAACGTTATCCGGCTGGCATAGCGAGCCAAAACTACGTTCACTCCTCTCCGCTAGTATGTATGTTCGGTACCAAAAGAAACTCGTCGCCTCAGCCCTTCGAAAGCAATATGCCGAATGTTCGAAATGACCTCTGCCGAACGTTGCCACTATACAACAACGAATTTCTCACATGACAATAACAAAATCTGCGGTTCCCGCTTGGTTCAATGAACCTTAGGAGCCTTCTAACGCCCTCCCGCAACTTTTCAGCGATTCTGGCGGCTCCTTTACAACGATTCTCGACAGCCGCGACTCTACCTTTTCAGGGAATTCTATTCACCCTCAAAGGAGTTTCAATGTCATTTCGCAAACCAGGCGCAATTCTTCCTGCATCCGCCCTCATTGTGTTTCTCTCAGGGGTTGCCCTCGCGCAGGACGGCGCTAAGCAGGACATGAAGGCAGCCGGCAGCGACACAAAAAATGCGGCCAAGAATACCGGACACGCCGTCTCAACCGGAACAAAGAAGGCTTACAACGAGACCGCGAGTGGAACGAAGACCGCTGCTGACAAGACGGCCAATGGAACCAAGACGGCTTACCACCAGACCGAAAACGGTACGAGGACGGCAACCGACAAGACAGTCAACGGCACCAAGACAGTGGGCAAAGACGTTGGCCATGGGACCAAGGTTGCCGCAAAGGACACCGCTACCGATACCAAAAAGGTCGGCGACAAGATCGCAGGCAAACCGGATCCTCACTAGCGACGCAGGGTCGTACCCTGTCAGACCTCAGCCCTCAGGCCACCGGGAGCGAGGCTTGGGGACTGGGGGCCTGCGCGATCTGCTTGCGCGGTAAACTTGCCCCAGCCGGCCAAATCACCACAGCGGCGAGGCTGACAAGAGCGACCCAATACACATCTGCTCCCAACAGATGCAGAATCTGCATCCACACCGGTGCCAGCAGCAGGACGTCTGCCAGCCCAAGCGCGAACTGGAAACCCAGCAGAGCCAGCACCACGGCCGCAAGCCGTCGGGCTCCGGACCGCCTCGCCTGTCCCACCAGCCACAGCACGAAGACCGCCGCAATGACCGCGCTCACTGGATGCACTCCTCGCAACCGAAGCAACCACGGCGACCCGGCAGCGAAGTCCTGCGCAAACGCCGCCCGCAGTGAAGAAGCAGGGAACAGGGTGTCGCCCAGTGCCGCCAGTGACCCACTTACTCCGACAACCAGCGTCGCCGCTAAGCCCATCCATGCCCAGATCTTTTTCGTTCCACCCGCTCCAAGCTCGCGCCACATCTGCGCTGTCCCCAACAGCCGCGCGGTCAGAGTCAACGCAGCTAGCAGCAGCAACGTATTGCTCAGATGAATAGATAGCACCACCATCCGTCCGACGGATTGATTGCCCGTCACATATCCCAGCTTCACCAGCAACGCACCCAGGAAAGCCTCATTCAGAAGCAGCAGCATGGACGCCACAGCCAGCACCCGCGCTGCTTGTCCCTTCACTGTCCCGCGATACGTCCACAGCAGGAGCCCAAAGACAAGAAATGTCGATCCCCCCGTCATACACCGATGCGTAAACTCGATGATCGTGTCCACCCGCGGCGACAGCGGAATCACCTGTCCGTTGCACAGTGGCCAATGATTGCCGCATCCTGCGCCCGACCCAGTAGCCCGCACCAAGGCCCCCCACAGGATCACCAGCACGTTGTACCCAACCACTCCCCACGCAAACCGCACCAGCGCCTGTGGGGCTCGCTTCACCGTGACTGCAGCAGCCGTGGCCATACCCTTATTCTACGCGGCGTTGCCAGCCTTGTTGTCCACCATCATCAATCGTGCATTTTTGCCATCAGCCTACCCGTTCGCCAGTTCCTTAGCACGCTGGGTAGCCCGTTTCACTGCTTTGATCAGGGTTACGCGCAACCCACCCTCCTCAAGCTCCAGAATCCCATCAACGGTGCACCCAGCCGGTGTGGTCACAGCATCCTTCAGCAGCGCCGGATGATAACCCGTCTCCAGCACCATCCGCGCCGAGCCCAGTGTCGTCTGCGCCGCCAGAAGTGTAGCTACATCGCGCGGCAAACCAACATTGACGCCGGCCTCCGCCAACGCCTCAATGATGATGTACAAAAAGGCAGGACCCGACCCCGAGAGCCCCGTCACCGCATCCATATGTTTTTCATCGACAACAACTGTCTTGCCAACCGTGTTAAATATCTTCTGCGCCACCGCCATCTGTTCCGCTGAGACAAAGCGTCCACCACAAAGCGCCGTAATTCCTGCAGCCAGCATCGCCGGTGTATTCGGCATGGCGCGAATGACAGCCAGCTCACAGCCCGCCCCATCCTCAATACTCCGCGTCTTCACCGAAGCTGCAAACGAGAGCACCATCTTCTTCGACGTCAGCGCAGGCTTGATCTCTTCGATCAGCGCCGGTACCTGGATCGGCTTTACGCCGAGCAGGATGACATCAGCCTGGCGCGCCGCTGCCAGGTTGTCTGTACTGACCTCAACCCCGAATTGCGCCGAGAGAGCCTGTGCCCGCTCTGCATGCTGGACGGTAGCGAAAATCTGTTCAGCGGCGACCAGGTTGTTCTTCAGGAAGGCCTGCAGCAAGATGCCGCCCATCTTGCCTGCACCCAGCACCGCGACCCGCAACCCCGGCATCGCCGGAGCCGGAGCCGAATAGGGAACCTCAAAGCTTTCACTCATTCCCAAAGGCTATCAGACACTACTGCTTCTGCGCCGCAATCCACGCATCGACGCGCTGCTCCAGCACATCCATCGGCAGCGCACCAGAATCAAGTATCTGGTCGTGAAACGCTTTGATATCGAACTTTGGACCCAGCGCTGTCTTCGCCTTGTTCCTCAGCTCCAGTATTTTTAGTTGCCCCATTTTGTACCCAAGCGCCTGCGCCGGCCACGCAATATAACGGTCTACTTCAGATTGAATGTTAGTCTCATCGAGCGAGGAGTGATCGTGAAAGTAATCCACCATCTGCTGCCGCGTCCAGTGCTGCGAATGAACGCCCGTGTCCACGACCAGCCGTATCGCCCGCCACATATCGTTGTCCAGCCGCCCATAATCGCTGTAAGGGTCCTTGTAGAATCCGATGTCCTTGCCTAGCCGCTCGCTATAAAGCGCCCACCCTTCAACGAAGGCAGTGTACTCCTGATATCTTCTGAACTCCGGCAGCCCGGTCAGTTCCTGCGCGATCGAGATCTGCAGATGGTGTCCCGGAATCCCCTCATGATAGGCGACACTTTCTACCGTAGCCAGCGAGCGCTCGGCAAAGTTATACAAATTCACATCCACTCGCCCGGGACGGCTTCCGTCGGCGGTTCCTTGGTTGTAGTACGCCATCGGAGAGTTCTTCTCGGCGAACGCCGGCATCGGAACCACCTCGAGTTGCGCCTTCGGCAACCGGCCAAACAGATCCGGCAGCCGTGGCTGCATCTGTGCGAGATAGCCCTTATACGTATCGATCAGCGCTTCCTTCGACTGCGGATGCTGCTTCGGATTCGCGGCCAGCGCCGTGCGGAAGCTCTTCAAGTCCGCAAATCCGAGCTGATGCACAATCGCCAGCATCTCGGCCTCATCCCGCTTCACCTCCTCGAGCCCGATTTGGTGAATTTCAGCGGCCGTTTTGTCCAGCGTCGTAACCTGGCGTATGCGAAAAGCATAATATGCTTCGCCGTTCGGCATGGCCCACACACCGGGATCTTTTCTCCCATACGGCACATACTGGGCCTTCATATACTTGGCGAACCGCTGATACGTCGGCAGCACCTGCGTCTGGATGACAGCCATCAAATCCGTCGCAATGCGTTTCTGGTCGGCCGCCGAAATTGCCTTCGGAAATTTTTTGAGGGGTCCGGCAAATACGCTTTCCTCCGCCTTTTGATCGGCGATGCCCTGCGTCTGCTCCAGTGCCTTTTCCAGCGACTCCTTCGGCGGCACACGCCCCTCATCCACTCCGAGTTGAAGGTTCGTCATCACCTGTGAGAACTGCACCGGCACCTTCTTCAAACGTTCGATGTAGTCGTCGTAGTCCTTTACGGAATCGAACGAAAGCTGTCCCACCAGGTCCGCGAGTCTCGTCTGAAACCCGAAGATGGGGCTGACGGGCATCTCCCACTCTTTGAACTTCGCTCCCTGCTGGGCGTCGATCAGCGATTGCAGCATCAGTTCCGACGACAACTTCTCCTGATCGGTCAGGCCCGTCGTATCGATTGCACCCAGCCGCTGAATATAGTCCAGCCCACGTTGGAGGGATGCATTGATCTCTTTCACTGAGTAGTCCGTCAACTGATCGTTATAACGCTTATCTCCAATCAGCGAAGCAAACTCGGGCGAGTGTTTCAGCCGGTCCTGCCAGATCTCCGCCAGCACGCCAGAGAGAGCTTTACTCCGCGCCGCTGCCGGAGCAGCCTGCGGAGCCGAAGCCCCTGTTTGAAGCTGCGCGTTTGCTGTCCCCAAACACAAACAGCCAACCATCACCAAACCACTCAACCAGCGCGACACAAATACTGTCATGTCCATCCTCGACTCACATGCCAGTCTACCGTGACACGACTCGCGAACTTACGACAGTCCATCGTCCGCTCAGAATCAACACTGTCTTCAACCCTTATCGCAGGCTCTCTGCGGAGACGCCAGCATCGAGCATCCGGTACAACGTCGACCTGCTAATTCCCAGCACCTCCGACGCGCGCAACTTGTTTCCCCCGCAGTTCTTCAGTACCTGCAGAACATGCTGCTCGATGATGTCCTGCAACCGCACGCTAGCCCCCCCGGTTGCTGATTGTTCGGGCCTGCGTTCGGTAGCAAACGACGGCAAATGATGGGGCTGAAGCACCTCTCCCTCGCTTCGCAGCACGCTGTTGCGTAACACACTCTCCACCTCGCCCACATTTCCCGGCCACTGGTATTGCTGCATTTGCTCCATCGCCTCATCCGCAATCTCGCGTACTGCTCTTCCGTAGAGCGAGGCAAACCGCTCCAGAAAGTGCCTGGCCAACTCCGGAAGATCCTCCATCCGCTCGCGCAGGGGCGGCAGGGTAATATCCACCGTGGCGAGCCGTTGGTACAACTCCTGGTTGAGGCGTCCCGCGGACACCAATATCCTCACGTCCTCGTCAGTGGACGCGATGATGCGCAGATCCATCCTCCCTGATGTATCCAGTCGGTTCTGGGCTAGATCGTACTGCGTCAGCGCTCGCAGCAGTCGGCCCTGGACCTCCAAAGGCAGATCGTTGATCCGATCAAGGAACAGCGTCCCTCGAACAGATCTCTTCATCAGCAACCCAAGATCATCCGGCTTACCGCTTCCTCTACCTGCCGTCAGGGCATCCTTCAACTCGGCGGCACGACGAACGACGAGGGGCCCATCGGAGGCTGGGCTCATCGTGTGGAGCGCCCGGGCCACCAGCTCCTTTCCCGTCCCCGGCTCTCCACCTACCAGCACGGTGCGGAAGTGCGGTCCAATCCGTCGCACTTG
Organism: uncultured Acidobacteriaceae bacterium; assembly: GCA_963838555.1. Classification (GTDB taxonomy): domain Bacteria; phylum Acidobacteriota; class Terriglobia; order Terriglobales; family Acidobacteriaceae; genus Edaphobacter. Next base: position 508,279 of record CAWIRK010000004.1, read on the forward strand.
CTGACGTAAGCGCTTCATCGCTGCGCTGCTGCCAACAATTCCGGACTCGTCGCAGCCAGCGAACGAGGTGTCAGGTTCAGGTCCCGGTCCAGGCGGAGAAGAGGTGAGATAGGGAGAAGTTGATCGAGAGGTCGACATGGATTCTCTCTATATCGACAAAACACGTCGTGATATGAGCCTCCACAACGCGAAAAAGCCGGGAGCCAGCAATAGTGGCTGGCTCCGGCTTTTCGATCTAAGAGTGCGTTTTGGACTAAGCGGTCGTCGGGGCGCAGTAGGTATCGAACGCCCGGGTCAGCTCCTGCGCGATCGCCGGAGCGGTCGAGGTTTCGATCGCCGAACGCTGCATCAGGTACACCAGCTGACCATCGCGCAAAATCGCGATTGCGGGCGAGGTAGGCGGATGTCCGCCAAAGTAGCTGCGGGCCTTCTCCGTAGCGTCGCGATCCTGGCCTGCGAACACGGTCACCGAGTGGTCGGGCTTTGCTGCATGCTGCATCGCCAGGCGAACCCCGGGGCGCATCTTGCCGGCGGCGCAACCGCAGATTGAGTTAACCACCACCATCGTCGTCCCCGGCTGCGCAAGCGCGCGGTCGACGTCGGCCGCGGTGCGGGCCTCTGCTATGCCAGCGCGAGTCAGTTCCTCACGCATTGGAATCACCATAATCTCTGGATACATTTGCTCTCCCTCGGCCGCGGCGGAAAATCCGGGCCTTTTGCGATTCTACGGGGTACCTTCGAACCTCGCCACCACCCCGTCCCGGGAAAAGTGGGCAAAGTATTCAAAGCAAATCACATAAGTTCGGACTTCGAGTGCGATCTTGGTAACCGAAGGCCCTGCCACGCGCCCGAACTCGTATGAATTTCCTAGTTGAAGTCTATCAGCCGTGTCAATGGTCGTGGAGCGGTTGGTGGAGTCAAGTTTAGGACCTCGGCGTTGCTGGCGTGCCACGGGTGGCGGCGTTCAATCGCTGAAGGTCCTAGATATTCCGGTTGGAGTCAGAGTATGCCTTGATGCCGGACAGGATTATGACAACTAAGAGGATTGCCAGCGCCCAGTCATATTTGATGAGGTGCCAGTTTCCTAGAAACAAGGTCAAGCTAGTCGCGAACAATAGCAGCGAAGCAGCGGGAGTACCGAACCTGATCCGAGTAGGCATTTGAGCATCGTAGCGTGATCCTCAGCAGATAACCAATACAAGTCTAGCAAATCAGGGGAATCGGTTTCTGCGAATCCAGGCGATGTTGTACTCTCAAGCCGTGCCGCGTCCCGCCTTGAAGTTTCAGGAGTTCATTCCGCTTGCCCCTTACACGACGTTTCGGATCGGTGGGCCGGCGCGCTTCTTCTGCGAAGTGCAATGCGAAGCCGAGTTGGTCGAGGCGGTGAGTTTCGCGAAGGAACGAAACCTCCCGCTGTTTGTTCTGGGGGGTGGAAGCAATCTGCTGGTGAGCGACGCGGGATTCGACGGAGTGGTCCTGCGCGTCGGCGTGCCGGTTTCGAAGAGTGAGCGCCGGGACGGGGAGAGTGTTCTGCTCGAAGTTGGGGCGGGCGAGAACTGGGACGACGTTGTGCTCCATGCGGTCGATCGCGGCTACGCCGGTATCGAGTGTCTGGCCGGTATCCCGGGGGATGTGGGCGGTACTCCGGTCCAGAACGTTGGAGCGTATGGGCAGGAGGTCGCTGAGACCATCCTTCTGGTACGCGCCTATGATCTCGAGACCAGCACGTTCGTCGATCTCGATCATGAGGCCTGCCGCTTCGGCTACCGGCGCAGCCTCTTCAATTCCGAGGCGCGCGGGCGATACATCGTGACGGCCGTGACGTACAGGCTGCGGCCCGGTGGCGAGCCCGCTCTGCGATACGCCGACGTCAAGCGCCACTTCGCGGCTCAGTTTGAACGGGGAGAGACGCCTTCGCTGCGCCAGGTCTACGAAGCGGTGCGGTCGATTCGCGAGCAGAAGGGAATGCTCGCAGGACAAGGCGGGCCGGATGGTCGGAGCGCAGGCTCCTTCTTCAAAAATCCTGTCATTCCGTCAGCAACCTTGGCGCAAATCGCCCTCAAGTCGGGACGCCGCTCCGAAGACGTTCCCCAGTATCCCGCAGGAGACGGCATGGTGAAGCTGGCCGCGGCATGGCTGGTGGAACAGTCTGGCTTTCACAAAGGTTTTGCGATGGGCCATGCGGCGATCTCCTCCCGCCACACCCTCGCACTGGTGAATCTCGGCGACGCAACCGCCGCGGAACTGATCGCTCTGCGCGACGCAGTGATGACGGCGGTGAACAACAAGTTTGGCGTTCAACTCGAACAGGAGCCCGTCATGCTGGGCTTCCCTTCGCCACATTGAGCTGCTCCAGCAGACGCTTACGCTCTTCGGCAAGCACCGTTGCAACGGGCCCCTGCTGTATCACCCGGCCTTCAGCGATCTTGATGACCTCTGCATTCATCTGAAACGCCTCGCCCAGATCGTGAGTTACCGAGAGCACTGGAAGATTCCATCTCCCCAGCCATGCACCTAGTGCAACAAGGAGCTCGTCCCGCGCCGCGATATCGAGACCGGAAAAAGGCTCATCCAAAAGGAGCAGTGGTTTTTCCGGGCCGTCGTCGAACGTGATCGCGGCGATCACAGCACGAGCGACCAAAGCACGCCGCTGCTCACCGCCACTCAATTGGTCCGGCGTCCTGTCCGCAAACTCCTTCAGGCCGAATGAGACCATCAATTCCTCGGCAATACTCATCGCGTCGGCAGGTTTGGAGGTCCATCCGTTTCCATAAACGAGGTTGTGCCGCACGCTCATGTGCGGAAACAATCGAGCCGTCTGTCCTGCACAGCGAACAGGCCGTCGATGCGCCGGAACAAACACCTTTGTTGCCGAATCGAACAGGACCTGTGTCCTGCTCACAATTCGACCTGAATCCGGTCGCACAAAACCCGCGATCGAGCGCAGGATAGTCGTCTTCCCGCTGCCGGAGGGACCGAAAAGAACCGTCCACGGCTGTGTAAGAGAAAACTTCGCATCAAGTGGCATGGCCCCGAGCCAATGCTCGATCTGCACCGTCAATAGTTGAGCGGATGGACTATTGGACAACGTCGACCCGCTTTCCATCTGCTTTGCTCACCCCGGGCAAAAGATAGATTGTTAGCAACGCCACGATTGCAAATCCCACCAGTACCAGCGCCGTCCGATTTGCCGCCGCGTAATTGAACTCCTGTACCTGGTCGTACAGTGCGATCGAGAGCGTCTGCGTCGCGCCGGGAATATTTCCCCCCAGCATCAAGACCACCCCAAACTCGCCAACTGTGTGGGTGAACGTCAGCACTGTGCTCGTCAACAGCGATCCGCGCGCCAGCGGCAGCACCACGCTCCAGAAAGTTCCCCACGGGGAAACCCCGAGCCCCTCCGATGCTTCTACATAGCCCCGATCAACCGCGGAAAACCCCGCTACCAGGGGCTGAACGGCAAACGGCAGGCTGTATATTACCGATCCCACCAGCAACCCGGCAAAGCTGAACGCCAGAGGATGGCCGACGATTTTTATGAGCAATCGCCCCGCTGCGCTCAACGGCCCCAGCGCGATCAGCAGATAAAAACCCAGCACCGTAGGCGGCAAGACCAGCGGAAGCGCCACCACCGCCTGCACCAGCGCCCGTCCAGCGCCTCGCCCTGAAGCGATCCACCACGCCAGGGGCAGTGCCACCACCAGCAGAATCGCCGTCGTCCCCACTGCCAGCCGCAACGTCAACCAGAGCGCCTGAAAATCCATACAGCGTCAGTCTATTGCACAGAGCAGACACAAGGAACGTAGAGGGCGCTAGGGTTTCGCCAAGGGCGCGAAGCATGTCATGGCGATCTCTGCGTTTGTCTTTGCGGACTTTGAGTTTTATTACTTCACCGCGCCCAGTCCCAACTTCGGAAGAGTCCCTTGCACTGGCGACGAAAGCAGCCAGTCCAGCAAGGCATGCGCCGCGGCCTTCCGATCCGAGCCCTTCATGATCACTGCGTATTGGAGTATCGCGGGGTACTGCGAGGTCGGCACCAGCACATACGTCCCGATCTCCTTGAAGTGATCCGTACTCGCCGCCGTCAGAGAGATGAGGCCGAGTTGCGCGTTGCCCGATTCGACGAACTGCGCCGTCTGGGTGATGTTCTCCCCCACCACCAGGTGCGGAGACACTTCGTCGTACATCTTCATCTTCCGCAACGCTGCTGCCGCCGCCCGTCCATAGGGAGCGTGCAGCTCATTCGCAATCGCAACCGTCTTCACACGGGGATCGGTCAGCCGTTCAATGCTCAGGGGCAGCAGACCCGAATCGTTTCGCGCCCAAAGCACCAGCGTTCCCTTCGCATATGCCGTCGGAGCGGTCCCATCTGCCAACCCCGCTGCCACAACTTTTTCCGGATAAGTGAAGTCCGCACCAAGAAAGATATCCATTGGAGCGCCGCCGAGGATTTGGGTTGCCAGCGTCGACGACGAGCCAAAGCTGGTTACCAGCTTTATTCCGGTCGCCTTCTCATAGGCCTGTGACAGCACCGGCATTACCGGCTGCAGATCGGCGGCCGCTGCCACTCGCAGTTCTTTTTGGCCCCAGGCCTGCGACCCCGCGGACATCACCCCAATACAGAGGAGAGCGGCAGACGCACTTCGCCCTTTGCGGTAGGCTAGAGAAAACCATGAACGTAGCGACACATCATCTTAGATGCACAGAATGCGCCGCCGTCATCACAAAGGATGACGTCAGCAGCAACTTTCGGTGCCCGAAGTGCAGCGGTCTCTATGAAGTCGTCTACCCGTGGTCGGATGTCAAGCCGGGGGTGACTCACAGCGACCCCGCCGATCCCAACAGCCTGCTCCCCAACCCCAGCGCCCTGCGCTGGCTTTGGCAGGAGCGCCGCTCCTCCAGCATGGCAGTCGACCAATCCGGAGTCTGGCGTTTCCGCGATCTGCTTCCTATCGTCGACAACCTGGAAAAAGTTGTTACCCTCCGCGAGGGCAACACGCCGCTCTACGATCTTCCACGCTCCGCCAAAGTTGCGGGGATAGACTGGTTGCTGGCCAAACATCAGGGCATGAACCCGACCGGCTCCTTCAAGGACACGGGCATGACCGCCGCTCTTTCGGTCGCTGCACAACGCGGCTTCGAGTGGGTTGCGTGCGCGTCTACAGGAAATACATCCGCGGCGATGGCTGCCTATGCGGCACGTGCCGGTCTTCGCAGCATCGTCTTCATTCCGGAGGGCAAGATCGCCTGGGGCAAGCTCTCCCAGGCGATGGACTACGGCGCGCTCACCATTCAACTCAAGACCGACTTCGACGGCTGTGTGAAGATCCTTGGTGAGCTTGTCCAGAAGTTCCCCATCTATCTGCTCAACTCCGTGAATCCCTACCGCCTGGAAGGTCAGAAGACCCCCGCGTTCGAGATGGTCGAGCAGATGGACTGGCAGGTGCCGGAGCACATCGTCGTCCCCGGCGGCAACCTGGCCAACTCGGCCGCGCTTGGCAAGGGCTTCTCTGAGATGTATCAACTCGGCCTCATCCCCCGTCTCCCCAAGATCAGCATCATTCAGGCAGAGGGCGCCAATCCGCTTTACCGCTGGTTCATCGACAGCAACCGGGTGATGAAGCCCGTCACCGCCGATACCCGTGCCACGGCCATCCGCATCGGCAACCCTGCCTCCTGGCGCAAGGCGGCTGCGGTCATCGACGATCTCGGCGGCTGGTGTGAGCAGGTTTCCGAGCAGGAGATCGCGCTTGCCAAGGCGGAGATCGGCGCCGAGGGCGTCGGTTGCGAACCTGCCTCCGCGGTTACGCTTGCCGGCCTGAAGAAGCTTGTTGCCCTGGGGAAGATCACCCGGGAAGAGCGTGTTGTCCTCATCCTTACCGGGCATACGCTCAAGGACTCGCAGTACACGATCGACTATCACCGCAACGAACTCTTCACCGCAGCCGAGACTGCTCAACTTACCCCAGCCCAACTGGCCCAGCATTCTGCCCTGCGCAAGCCGCCGATCGTGCTGGAAGCGGACTCGACGCTGGTTCTCCGGACGCTGGAGGCCCACATGAACCAGCCCCAACCCGCATGACCGCCACCACCACGAGCAGGCCCCTGCACCTGCGCCTCCCGGCGACATCTGCCAACCTCGGACCTGGATTCGACGCCATCGGTCTTGCCATTGGTCTTTACCTCACTATCGACGCCACTGCTGCCGAGACCTTCCACATCGACGCCACGGGCCGCGATGCCGCCCTCTGCGCGAACATCGAGAACAATCTCATACTGACGACCTATATGGATGTCCTTGCCGTTCTCGGCGTTCTTGCTCCAAGACTGCACCTCAAACTGCATAATGAAACACCCATTGGCATGGGCTGCGGATCGAGCGCATCAGCTCTTCTTGCGGGTATCCTTCTTGCTAATCACTTCGGTAATCTCAACTGGACGGCCCAACAGATCCTCGAAGAGGCCTGTCGCCGCGAGGGGCATCCGGACAACGTAGCCGCGTGTTATCTGGGCGGGATGACGATCTCATCGATCACCAAAGATGGTTTAGTTACAGCCACTTGCGGCCAGGACCTCAGTTGGAATTTGTTGTTGGCGCTGCCGTCGGCCAGCCTCTCCACTAAAAAGGCGCGCGCCCTTCTCCCCGCTCACTACTCTCGCGAAGACGCGGTAGCCAACATTCAAGCTACCGCTCTGCTGGTCGCCGCGTTCGCTCAGGGACGTGGCGATCTGCTGCGAACTGCCATGCAGGATCGCCTGCACCAGCCGTACCGTGCTAAAGCTTGCCCGCTCCTGCCGTTACTTCTTCCCTTGGCTGAGACGACGGGGGCCGGAGATTCTGAGATTTTGGGTGTGGCCCTCAGTGGCGCAGGGCCGTCTGTCCTGCTGATAACAGGAAATCCGGTGCCCTCCACGGTCGAGGATAGGATTCGCGAAGCTGCCCATGACCCGCGCTTAGAAATCCTTCACACGAGAATTTCTACAGGAGTGCTTCAGGCCTAAAGCCTTATGCTGCAAAGTTTAAAGATTATTGCACAATTAGTAACACGGTAACTTTTTGATAGATTACCTAAGATTCCTTTACGCCATGAAAAATTCCCCGTACTTTATCCCTCGTGGGCAGTTCTGGGGAGGGCTGCTACGCCGCCCGTTGACCTCTACCAAGAGGTCCGGGCGTTTGCTCTTTAAGCTACAACTTTCGTCTCTGAACCCTACGCAACGCTCAAGCATCTATTATTGTGTAGACTGCGCCACACCGAAATGGGTGTACAAGGTGTAGAGCATTCTGGAGGAAGTTAAATGGCAGGACAGCACGTTACAGAAGTAAACGATTCCAACTTTGAAAAAGATGTTCTCCAATCGGCAGAGCCCGTATTGGTAGATTTTTGGGCCGCATGGTGCGGTCCTTGCCGAGCTTTGGCCCCGGTCGTTGACGAAGTAGCCAATCAGTATCATGGCAAACTCAAGGTGATGAAGATGGACGTCGATTCCAATACCGCGACACCGATGCGGTACGGAATCCGCGGTATCCCCGCTTTGCTCATCTTCAAGGATGGCAAGGTTGCCGAGCAGATTGTCGGCTTTGTCCCAAAGGACACGATCGACAAGTCGGTCATTAAAGTTTTGGCGTAAACGACCGCCTGAAGTGCAAACGGCCTGGCTGAAGTTAATTCGGCCGGGCCTTTCTTTGCTCCAAGACTTATGTCCTGCCGGACCGGCCCACTGCGCGTGGGGCGGCCACTTCGCGGCGGGTATACCGGTCGTGCAGGGAGGACTTTCCGTGGCCCGACCGTTGGTCGGGAGATAAATCCCGGCCAACGGCCGGGCCGATGCCGCCTATTCCACTCAGACAAGTTAAAAAGGCGTGCGAACGCCCGCCCCACGCGTAGTGGGCCCGTCCGGCAGGACACTCGTTTTTAAACGGTCTCTCGCGCATCTCTATGGTATGTATGTTTCTATCTTCAAAACGATAGGGACGGAGATCCGTGGGCATCCTGAGTCATCTTTTCTACCCGTGGGGCCTGATACTCCAGGGGCTGGCGATCATCCACTTCATTCGCCGTCGGCCGGATACCTACTGGATCTACGTCATCCTGTTTCTGGGACCGATCGGCGCAACCGTCTATCTGTTTGCCGAGGCGCTGCCCGATATTGGACTCGCTCGGCAATCGCTCAAAGGCTTCTCCCGCCGCAAACGCATCGGGCAACTTCAAACAGCCATTCGCGACAACCCCTCGACGGGAAATTACGAAGAACTGGCCGACCTCTATCTGGAAGAAGGCAAACTCCAGCCGGCGCGAGATGCCTACGACAAGGCCATTACCGCCCGCGCCAATACGCTCGATCCGTTTTACGGACGAGGCCTCTGCGCCGTCCTGTTAGGCGACGCCGCAGCTTCAATGCCCGATCTCGAACAGGTCGTCGCGAAAGATCCCGGCCACGATTTTCATCGCGCCGCTGGGCTGCTCGCTCACGCCTATGCGCTGACCGGACAAAAAGAAAAGGCCGAAACCCTCTTCCGGCGCGTCACCGCAATATCGACCTTGTCAGAGACATACCTCAACTTTGCCAGTCTGCTGATGTCCGAGGGACGTAACGCCGAAGCACGCGAGTGGATACAGAAGGTGCTGGATAAAAGACCCACGATGCCCGGCTACCAGCGCCGTCGCGAGCGCCCATGGTTCCGCAGCGCCACTGCGATGCTGAAGCGGCTCCCCGCCTGACCGATCAACTGATAGCGCCAGCCTTTCAAAGACTAACGATATCTTTACCTTGCGGTCGGTCTCACGAATCCGGCCAGCAGGGAACCAACACCGCCGAAGACCATCGCAACGATCGGGGCGATGATGAGGTGAGTGAATGCTGAGTCAAGCGTGTTCGCCAGCCCAAACGCATGCGCGTCTGTCCAGCCGCTCCGTCTGTATTCTGCCCACATCGAGATGGCCACCGGATCGGGAGGAGCAATAAAAAATTCAATGATGAAGCCGATTGTCACCGCAATCAGCATGCAGATTCCCGCGCTCAGAATCGCTGTAGTCATACCAGCACGGATAGAGTTGCCTGAGCTGACGATTCGAGCTCCCCCTATCCCCCACAGTGAGAAGACGATTGCCATAAAGCCGATCGAAACAGCCGGGCCGTGGACAGCGACAGGAGCAGCGTTTTCGAATCCAATATTTATCGATTCGAGCGCCCCGGTGATGACGCCGAAGACCGTTGCGTTGGTGAGAATCGTATTCCAGGATCTGCCACGGACCCTGACAACGTAGACGGTCAAAACTGCATAGAGAACCAAAATGCCGATTAGCTCCAGCACATAAACGACCGCCAGGCGCTGCTCAAAGAGTGCCGGATACCGGGCTATCGCGAAGGCGGCCATCCCGGTGTTGAGCGCGGTCAGTGAAAAGAGGGCGACTCCGAGATAAGTTTGGCGGAGCATCGGCCCTCCAAATCCAGTCAATTCGCAAGCCCTCGGACGTTCAAGATAATTGTCGCAGTGCCGCCCTCTCGCACATGATCCGAACTTAGAGCAGCTTTTCAAAGACCAACGAAGTCTTTACCATGCGGTAGCCGTCGCGAAGGTAGAAGCGGTGAGCATCCTCACGCTTGATCTGCGAGCGAACCCGAACCAGCGGGACCGATTTGCTGCGCGCCCACTCTTCGACCTCAAGGCAAAGGCGCTTCCCGACGCCCAGGCCACGAGTGTCTTCGCGAACGACAAGGCCGCCGATGACCGCGCTGGCCGGTGATTGCAGATGCCGCTCCATCGCGGCGTCAATCCATCCCACAATCTGGCCGTCGACAACCGCGGCGAAGGCGACCCTGTCGGCGGCGCGCGACAACTCCTCGATGCGGTCGCGAAGATCCTCCACCGCACAGGAATAGCCAAGTTGGCCGCTCAGTTCCGCAGCCGCTTCCGCATCGTCGACGGTCAGCAGGCGGATAGAGAGCGGTATGCTGTTTCGTTGGGAAGAGGTATTCATACTTATGGGGCGCCTCCTAAGTCAATTTCAGCGAGTCAATTTCAGCTCGAGCAAGACGACCGCACGTTGCGGGAGGGAAACTTCGACCCTATTGCCGCGAACCGTAACCGGCAAAGTTGCAAGCTGGATTTCGTTCGGCTTCTCCAAAGTGTTGTGGGCAGTCATATCCCCATGGGTCAGTACGGTTCCGCGACCTTCGACAAGGTTGCCGCTGGATAAACGAAGGTGCGCGGTAATGGATGATTCCAAAGAGGGGTTCGTAATCGTCACATGAAGGGTGCCGTCCCTGGTCGACGCAGAACCAGACAATCCGGGCATGGTTGCCGTGCCGGTTCGCGACGGGACCTTCAACTCGTCGCAACGGATCTTCATCAACGCCAAACGCGAGTTCATGTGGTTGCGATACATCTCGAAGACGTAATAAGGCGGAGTGCGTGCGTAGCGATCGCCCTGGGCCAGCATCAGTGAATGAATGCAATTAATCGTCTGGGCGACGTTTGCCATCGCAATCTTGTCTGCCTGCCTGTTGAATACATCCAACGTAACCGCGGTATGAAGCGCGTCGCGGAGTGTCAGCGGCTGACTGAGCTGATAGGCAGGAGCGAGTTCCTCTCCGGGCCGATACCAGACTCCCCACTCGTCCACAATCAGCTTGATGTGGTGCCCCACGTCGTACTTGCCCATCACGGTCCAGTGCTGCTCAATCACGTTCTCAACTCGCGCGCCCTCGCGAATCACGTCATACCAGCCTGAGGCCTCAAAGGTCGCCACTTTCTCCGGGCTGTTTCGAAAATCGGTGTAGTAGTGCATCGACAGACCATCGACGGGGGATCTGTGGCCTTGCATCGCTTCGAAGAAGCCGTTCGTCCACCCCAGGTCGAGATCTTTGGAGTGTCCTCGCGGACCAACCGCCACCAGAAACGGCTTGGGAGCATAAGCCGGAAATTGCGTAACAAATCGCCGGTACAGCATGGCGTACTCCTGGGGCGTCATATCTCCGCCGCAACCCCAGGACTCATTGCCGACTCCCCACCACTTAACGCCAAAGGGCGCAGAATCTCCATTGGCAACCCTCTCGTCTGCCAGCGTGACCGTGCCTGGCGGAGCGTTGCAGTACGACACCCAGTCATGGAACTCCTGAGGAGAACCGGAACCCATATTTGCCGCGAGATAAGGTTCGGCGCCGCTCAGCCGGCATAACTGCATGAATTCGTGAAGGCCGAAACGGTTGGTCTCCGTTTCATAAAGCCCTTTGGGCAAGCTCGCCTGCCAATAGTCATAAGTTCGTGGGCGTTTTGCGGGATTACCGATGCCATCGCGCCAATGGTAGCTGTCTGCGAAACAACCGCCAGGCCATCGAAAATTGGGCACGCCGATGCGCTTCATGTCGTCAACGAATTGCCGTCGAATTCCGCCAATATTGGGAATCTTCGAATCGGGGCCGACCCAGATACCGTCATAGATGACGCCGCCCAGATGCTCGATGAACTGACCATAGAGGTGCGGGCTGATCTCAGGACCATCAGCCTGGACGGTGATCTCGATCTCGGCGTCCGCTGTAATGGCCGGACGTGCCCCCACAATCAGGCCTGCCGACGCATACGCGCTGGTGCTGAGAAAAGTCCTGCGATTCATCCGAACAGCATATACCTGACGGTATTCCAAACCACACCCATTACACTGGCAGGAATGCTTGAATGGATGCTCTTCCGCGTGATCATGGTGGCCTTCTTCATCCTGGCTACAAGCTTCTTTGTGGCGGCTGAGTTCGCCCTGGTCTCTGTCCGCGAGACCCGCATTCAGCAGCTCATGGCCCTCGGCCGGCCCGGCGCCCGCACTGCACTCAAGCTGAAGCACTCCATCGACGAGTTCCTCCCGGCGGTCCAACTCGGCGTCACGGTCGCCGGCCTCGCACTCGGCTGGATCGGCGAGCCAGCCGTCGCGGAAATGATCCTCAGTTTCGTTGCCAGCTCACTGCACCGGCTTCCCGTGCACGCCGTCCTCTACGCCCACACCATCGCGGTTGTCATCGCGTTCTCGCTCATCACCTACTTCGAAGTCCTCCTTGGCGAACTGGTCCCCAAATCCCTCGCCCTGCAGCGCGCCGAACGCATCGCGTTGGCGGTTGCTGGACCAATGGACGTCTTCATCCGCATCACACGCCCCATCGTGAAGCTGCTGAACACGTCCGCCGCCGTCGTCCTCCGGCTCTTCCGCGCTCCATTACGCGGTGAAGGCGCAGTCCACTCGCCTGAAGAGTTGAAACTCATCGCGACCGCAACCCGCCGCATGGGGCTGCTCCCTGTCTTTCAGGAAGAGATCATTCACCGCGCCATCGAACTGAACCATGTCACGGTCCGCGAGATCATGACGCCCCGCGGCAAAATATTTTCTCTCCCGGCCGACATGCCGCTGCAACAGGCCTCCGCCCGCATCGTCGAAGAGCAGCACTCCCGCATTCCCGTCTACGACCCCAGCGCGGGTCCTGAGTACATCATCGGCGTCGTTTACTCCAAAGATATCTCCCGCCTCATGCACTTCCGCAGCGTCGCTCTCTCGATGGGCGGGCGTGGCGAATCGGGCATCACTCTCCGCGAAGTCACGCGCGAGATCACCGTCGTCCCGGAGACCAAACTCGCCATCGAACTCCTGCAGGAGTTTCAGGAGCGCCGCCGCCACATCGCCATCGTCGTCGACGAGTTCGGCTCGACCGTCGGCCTCGTCACTGCGGAGGACGTCCTCGAGCAGGTTGTCGGCGAGCTCGAGGATGAGTTCGATATCAGCCGGTCTCCTCTGCTCAGCACCACGGGAGCGATGTCGCTCGATGGCAGCACCACACTCCGTGACCTGGGAAACCAGCTCCACTGGACCTTTCCCCGCGAACCCGGCGTCGAGACCCTCGCCGGCTTTCTGCTCGCGCAGCTCGGCCACATCCCCACCGTGGGCGAGAGCATCGAGTACGAAGGTCGCCGCTTTCAGGTCGCCGAGATGGCCGGCCGCCGCATCAGCCGCGTGATCGTGGAAGATATCGCCCCACCGCAAGAGCAAGCTGACAAGGCCAACAGCAGGGAAGCGACTCAATGAGCCGAAACGCTGCTCTCTGGAAGCCACTCCGTCGCATCCTCCTAACGCTTCCGGTTCTCTGGGTGGTCGTGTCTGTTGTCTTCTTATTGATCCATCTCGTCCCCGGCGATCCCATCGTCCAGATGCTCGGCGAAGGCGCCACCGCCGCGGACATCTCCGCACTTCGCCATTCCTACGGGCTCGACGCGCCGCTCAACCAGCAATACACCCATTACTGGCACGGTCTGATCCGCGCCGATCTTGGCCAGTCGCTGCGCCTCCACGACTCGGTCACTCACCTTATTCTCCAGCGTTATCCGTACACGCTCGCTCTTACCATCGCTGCACTTTTCATCGGTATTGCAACTGCAGTCCCCGCCGGCATCTGGTCGGCGCTCCATCGCAACCGGTGGCAAGACCGCACTCTCGGCGTCGTCTCCCTGGTCGGACTATCCTTCCCCAACTTCGCGCTCGGCCCCATCCTTATCCTGCTGTTCTCGATCCAACTTGGCTGGTTGCCGGTGTCGGGCGCGGGTACCGGAGGGCCGGTCAGCTTCCTCCTGCACCTCGTCCTACCGGCCATTACGCTGGGCCTCGGCCTCGCCGCGATTCTGACCCGCATGGTCCGGACCGCGATGCTCGAAGAGCTCAACCAGGACTACATTCGAACCGCTCGCGCTAAAGGCCTGACAGAAAATACAGTTGTCTACCGCCACGCCCTGCGCAACGCCTTGATACCGGTCCTTACGGTCATTGGCCTCCAGTTTGGTAGCCTGCTTGCAGGCGCGATCGTAACGGAAACAATCTTCAGCTGGCCCGGTATCGGCCGTCTTACCTTATCTGCCATTTCAAACCGTGATTATGCCCTGGTACAAGGCTGCATCTTAGCTGTAGGACTCACTTATGTGGGAGTGAATCTCCTCACCGATATCGCCTACACTGTAGCCAACCCGCGCATGCGTGGCCAGTAGCCGTTGATAGCGATCACCGTCGATAGAAAAGAAAAACATGAGATTCCCCGCTGTTCTCCCTTATTTCGCGCTCGCTCTTCTAACGCATCTCCCTGCGCTCGCGCAATCTCCGTCCAGGCCAGTTCCGGGCAAACCCGAACCCGTTCCTCCGTTTCTGCAAGGCAAACTCCCCGCGCCCGAACCGACCACCCCGCCAGCGCGCCCCTTCCACGACCCCCGCTACGGTGTCTCCTTCACCATCCCGCCGGCCTGGAACATTACCCGCCACGACGGTGACGTCAGCACCTTCAACCTCGACGCCCGCAACGCCGCTCACACCGCCCAGATGCGAGCTGTCGCTTCGATCAGCTTTAATCCCCACCCTTACTCCACCTTCAGCGGAGCGCTCTTCTACTACAGCGTCACCCCCAACATCACCGCCAACCAGTGTGCCGCACAGGCCATCGCCCGCGCCCCCCATACGGTTACAACCATGCAGGTCGCCGGAGTCCCCTTCACCCATGGTTACGACGAACACGGCGGCATCTGCACCGAATCCCGCGACGAGATCTACACCACCCCGCACAACAACACCTGCTATCGGTTCGACGCGGTCATCAATAACTTCTGCGGCGGCGACGTCAGCGGCGTCAAGGACATTACCGAGCGCGAGCTGAACGACGTCCGCCGGCGCATGCAATCCATCCTCGAAACTGTCCGCTTCGACAACCAATAGAACCCACAAATTTGCTTGCCCCATCTTCGCCGCGCTGCTTGCGGCTAAGGCGGGTATTCGCGAAGCGAACCACATTCCTTCACTCCACCTGCAACTCCATCACGCTGGCCTCCACCCCGTCCTCCACTGTGACAAACCCCACCGTCACCGGCAGCGAAAACCTGCGCGGGCCCGCACTCCCCGGATTAAAAAACACCACCCCGTCCCGCACCTGCACCGAGGCCTTATGCGAGTGCCCACTCACCACCATCGCAATCCCTGCCGCTACAGGATTGACATCAAGATCATGCACCGAATGCACCAGATAGAACAGCTTGCCGCCCAGTTCGACCACATCGGTAGCCGGCAGCTTCGCGCAAGCCCCCGACACATCCACATTTCCGCGAATCGCCGTCACCGGAGCGATCTTCCGCAACTCTTCGAGGATCGCAGCGTCTCCCACATCGCCCGCGTGCAGAATATGCTCCACCCCACGCAACACCGCCACCGCCTCCGGCCGCAACAGCCCATGCGTATCTGAAATGACCCCGATCAACATAGTTCGCTAAGCCAGCCTCAGACTTTGAAGCGAAGCGTACTCCTGGCTCTGCTTCGGATCGTGGCTCCGGTCCGGATCGATCCTCAGTTCGAGCGTTGTAATCCCGCTCAGATTCACCGTGTAGTCTTCAACCTCCTCGGTCGAACCGTACGGCGAGAACGTCCACTGCTGCCGCACAACCTCCTTCAACTCCGGACCCGACCCCGCAAATACTGCGAACTCCTGCGATCGCTCCGCCGCCTTGTCTACAAAGTGCAGCCGAAGCCGCTTGATGTTGAGCGGCTCATCAAAGTGCAGCCGGATCAGCTGCGGTCCGGTCCCCGCAGCTCGCCATCCGGTCGACTCCTTCTTGCCCAGCGCATGTTCAATCGGAAACCGGTCATCCTCGGAGCTGATCTCCACCCGCGCAATCCTCTCCAGATCACGCCATAATTCGCTGATGGGAGTTGCCGCCACGGCCGAAGGGGAAACGATACTTTTACGCATTAAAATTGCCTCTCAGTGTCAAAGCCCAAGCATATCTGATAACGGCCAAAAATGCGGGTGCCCCATCCTCGGCGAGTATTTTGCGCTAACGTTGGGATCAGCGTGCTTATCAAGTAGCCCATGGATTCGGCCATCAAACCATCTCAGAGATAGGAAGAAACCCTCGTCAAAAGGGTTGTTTCTCGAACCAGAGTGACGGAGAATTCAACCAGTCACTTTGAATCCGGAGAACGCCGATGGGACGCGAGGCGATCTGCGACTGCACCTTTGACGGCACCACCACGAAAGTGAAGGCGCTCCTCGAATCCGAGGAACTCATCCTTCGCGGCGACATCCACGTCCGCGCTCCGCTCCACACACTTCACCATGTCAGGGTCGAGTCGGAGTCCCTCTGCTTCAATCTCGATGAGGGCCCTGTTCGGCTGGATCTCGGGGCTGCGGCCGCGAAGAGCTGGGCAAAAAAAATCAAAACACCGCCTCCCTCGCTCGCCGACAAACTTGGAATCACCGGCAAGACCGTGCGAACCATCGGTCCAATCTCCGACCGCGCGCTTGATTCTGCGCTCACCTCAGCCGCAGGAATCGCAACGCGTAACCCCGACCTCATCCTCTCTTACGTCGATACTCCCGAATCCCTTGCCACCACGCTTCGAGAAGCAAAGGCACAACTCGCCCGATCCATTCCCATCTGGCTCGTCTACCGCAAAGGCTCCGGACATCCGCTCAACGAATCCGCCATCCGAGCGACTCTCCGCGCCAACGGCCTCATGGACACGAAGGTAGCCTCCGTCTCAGCAGAGCTGACCGCTCTCCGCTTCAATCTTCCAAAACAAATGGCAAAGGCGTAACGGTGATATGAGGGATAAGAACGGGATAAAAAAGGGATCGGACCCGGCACAAGAAAAAATCAGCTTTTCTCCCCTTTTATCCCTTTGATCGCTGTTACGGTTTTGCTCTCATAACCCAGCCGACATCCGCGTCCGCGGATCCATCCAATCCCGCAGCGCATCCCCAATAAAATTGAACGACAGCACACAAAGCATCACCGCTATCGCCGGAAAAAACACCAGATGCGGCGAGTCAAACAGATGCGACCGCGCATCATTCAGCATCGACCCCCAGCTGGCCGCCGGCGGGGGAACTCCCAGCCCCAGAAAACTCAACGTGGCCTCCGCCAGCACCGCGCCCGCCATGCCGATCGCGGCCTGCACAATCAGCGGCTGCAGAATGTTCGGCAGAATATGCCGCCCCATCACGCGCAAATCGCTTGCCCCCAGCGCCCGCGCCGCCTCCACAAACTCCTTCTCCTTCACCGCCATCACCTGAGCCCGCACCAGCCGCGCATACCCCACCCAACCCGAGATCGCCAGCGCCAGAATTACATTCCCCAGCCCCGGCCCCATGAACGCAACAAACGCAATCGCCAGCAGAATCCCCGGCAGCGCCATAAACGCATTCGTTACATAAACATTCACCACAGTGTCGGTCCACCCCCCATAAAACCCTGCCAGTCCACCGGCCACCAGTCCCACTACCAGCGAAAGCCCGACCACGCTGACCGCCACAATCAGCGAAATCCTCGCCCCAAATAAAGTCCGCGAAAGAATATCCCGCCCCAGCTCATCGGTCCCAAACCAGTGCGCTGCAGAAGGCCCCATCAGCCTGCCCGTCAGGTCCAACTGCGCCGGATCCTGAGGCGCAAGCCACGGCGCAAACACCGCACACACCACAAACAAAAGGAGAAGTCCAAGACCCACCGCAGCCAGCGGCTGCCGCCTTACTGCTCCGGCGATCGATCGCCCGCCTGCCCCCGCAACTTCCACCGCGCTCTCCACGCCTAAATCCTACATTGCCTCACCCGTTCGGGGCCTTGCACCAAACGTCCAAACATGTAGGGTGGAACTATGAAGTTTTTTCGCCGACTCGCAATCACGATACCCGCAGCCCTCCTCGTCTTCTGTCTCGCGGCTACCTGGTGGACGCGCGGCGCCATGACGCACATGTCGTTTCTCCGTGCGCAGCGCACAGCCAAGGGAACCTCCGGCAATCTCGTCGATCAGCGCCCCTGGCAGACCATCGAGTCCCTCGCCCCACTCGCTGTCTCCGCCGAAGAGCAATCTCTCGCCCACGAAGCCGAACGTCTCGCCGACCACGCAGTCGACCAGGCCTTCTCCTTCGCCCTTCGCCAGGCCTCGCTCCGAACCCACACCCTGACCGGCGAAGCCCTCACGGTCCAGAAGAAAGTCGCGCAGCTCCAGGCCATGGTCAAGGAGGATCAGGGTCACGTCGACGCCCTCACCGCCTCTCTGAAACAACCCAACGGCACAATCGCCGACTCCGACGATCTCGACCTGGCCAAAGCCCAGCTCCAGCTCGGAAACGATGAGCTCAACGACGCCAACGAAGAGCTTGCCCGCGTCAGCGGCGACCAGCGCGGCGAGATCCAGGATGAGCTCACCGCCCACGAAGCCGCCATGAAAAAGTACGACTCCCAGGCCAGCGGCGGCCAGGTCGCCATCATCTCCTCCACGCGCCGCGGAACCCTTTACGGCCGCATCTCCTCCTGGTTCGATCAGCGCAATCGCATGGACCTGCTCCGCCAGGCCAAAGATCAGACCGACGCCGACATCGCCGCCCTGACGGCCAGACACGACAAGTTCGAAAAGCAGGCCACGGCCGCCGAATCCGCCGCCGGCTCCGGCGCCGCTCAACCCGATGCTGACGCGCCCGCTCCCGACGTGGCGAAATCCAAAGTAGCTCGCATGAGCCAGGCCCACGCGCTTGCCCAGATACACAACATCGTCGAGGACCAGCTCGAGACCCAGAAGCAGCTCTCCGCCGTCTACGCCAAGTGGCTCGCGCAGGTGCAGCTCCAGCATTCCATCGTGGGCCATCTTGCCCTGGAGTCGCTCTCCTGGGTCGCCGCCCTCGTTCTCATCGAGTGTCCTGATCTCAACCGGCATCCGGAACCTTCTCGACCGTTCCCATATGGACAGGCGGCGGCTCCACACACTGCGGACGATCGTCATCCTCGGTATCCAGGTCGTGACTCTTGGCCTCGTGCTTCTCTTCGTCTTCGGCGCACCCAGCCAGACCCCAACCATCCTGGGCCTCGGAGCGGCAGGCCTCACCGTCGTCTTCCAGGACTTCATCCTCGCTTTCTTCGGCTGGTTCATCCTGATGGGCAAGAACGGCATTCGCGTCGGCGACTGGGTAGAAATCAACGACGTCGGAGGCGAGGTTGTCGAGATCGGCCTCTTCCGCACCGCCCTGCTCGAAACCGGCAATTGGACCGACAAGGGTCATCCCACCGGCCGTCGCGTCACCTTCATCAACAACTTTGCCATTACCGGCCAGTACTTCAACTTCTCAACCACCGGCCAGTGGATGTGGGACGAATTCACCGTCAACATCCCGCCCGGCGCCGACAGCTACAAGACCATCGACGCCATTCACGATGCCGTGCTCAAAGAGACCGAAAAAGACTCGAGCCTGGCCGAGCGCGAGTGGCAGAGCTCCACCCACCAGAACGGTCTCAGCCAGTTCAAGGCTGCGCCCTCCGTCGACATGCGTCCCGCGGCATCCGGCGTCGATATCGTCGTCCGCTACATCACACGCGCCAGCGACCGCTTCGACATGCGCAATCGCCTCTACCAGTCCGTCATCGACCTGCTGCACAAGAAAGAGGAGGCGGCTGCCGAAAGGGACCTCGTTCGTCGTTAGGGAAAGCAGACCGAACGCAGCGATTTCTTCTTGCAAAGTTTCGATCCTCGCCGCAGACTGGAGGTAGTCCCCACAACTTAGTGTCGATCGGAGCCATTCCCATGAGCCTGACCCGACGTGCTTTCCTTCACCGCATCGCACAGCTTGGCGGATACTCCGCCGCATTCGCCAGCATGCAGGCCCTCGGCCTCCTGCCCGCGGTCGGCCAGTCCACCCTTCCTCAACTTCCCTCCGACTTCGGCAAAGGCAAGAAGGTCGTGATTCTTGGCGGAGGCATCGCCGGCATGGTCTCTGCCTACGAGCTGCGCAAGGCAGGCTTCGATTGCACCATCCTCGAAGCGCGCAATCGCCCCGGCGGGCGCTGCTGGTCTGTCCGCGAGGGTACCAAAGTCGAGTTCACCGACGGCACCACGCAGACCTGCGAGTGGCAGGATGGCGGCTATCTCAACCCCGGCCCCGCCCGCATCCCTTCCATCCACACCCATCTGCTCAACTACTGCCATGATCTCGGCGTGCCCCTCGAGGTTGAGGTCAACACCTCCCGCTCCGCCCTCATGCAGTCTCCCAAGCTCAACAAGGGCGAGGCCGTCCAGCAGCGTCAGGTCATCCACGACACCCGCGGCTACCTCGCCGAACTCCTCGCCAAGGCCATCAACAAGCACACGCTCGACGACGAGCTCTCCAAGGAAGACTCCCAGCGCCTTCTCGAATTCCTTCAGAACTTCGGCGACCTCGGCCCCAACGACCGATACACCGGCAGCATGCGCGCCGGCTTCACTGTTCCTCCCGGCGCTGGACCAAGCCAGTTCGTCCTCCACAAGCCGCTCAAGTTCTCCGAGCTGCTCGCCGCCGACATGTCTACCGGCGAATTCTACGAAGAGCAGATCGACTGGCAGGCCACCATGTTCCAGCCCATCGGCGGCATGGACCGCATCGCCTACGGCTTCGCAAAATCTCTCGGCGACCTCATCCACTACAACTGCCCCGTCACCGAGATCACCACCTCCGAACACAGCGTCACCGTCGCCTACACCAAGGCCGGCGCACTCAAGACCATCACGGCGGATTTCTGCATCTGCACCATGCCCATCTCGATCCTCGCCACCACAAAAAATAACTTCTCCCCCGAAACTAAACAGGCCTTCACCGGGATGCCGATGCTCGCCCTCTACAAAGTCGGCTGGCAGTCGCCGCGCTTCTGGGAGAAAGAGAACAACATCTACGGCGGCATCTCCTTCCTCCACGACACCGTCGACCTGGTCTGGTATCCCACCGACAAACTGTTCTCTCCCACCGGCGTCCTCGTTGCCGGCTTCGGCTCCGAGCTCCAGTTCAACGCCACGGGCGGTAACGGCGAGCCATCGGCCTTCGGCGCACTCCCAACCGTCGACGCCAAGCTCGACGCCTCACGCAAAGCAGTCGAGCTCCTTCACCCCGGCCGCTCCCACCTGCTGGCCAAACCCATCTACGTCAGCTGGGCCAAAATCCCTTACTCTCTCGGCTGCTTCGCCAACAATTTTCTTCCCAGCAGCCAGCCGGCCTACGTACAGCTTGAAAAGCCAGAAGGACAAACCTACTTCGCCGGCGACTACCTCTCGCACCTCGTCGGCTGGCAGGAGGGCGCAGTCCTCTCCGCCCACCACGCCGTCGAACGCATCGCGAAACAACTCCACACGTAGCCTCACCTGTCTCAGCCGCGAGAACTGAGAACGTGACAGCTGAATACCGATAACGGAGAACTGACAACTACGCAGGCATGGGCTTTTGGTGAAGAATCATCCATGATGTGCCGAACCTGTCCCGCAGCATGCCAAAGCGATGCGCAAAGAATGTCTCTTCCATCGGCATAAACACTTCGCCGCCCTCGCTCAGCAGTTTGAAGATGCGCTCCGCCTCTGCACTGCTGTCGACGGCGAGTGACAGATACACGCTGCGCATCGGCTGAAAGCGCTCCGGCGGAACATCGCTGCCCATCAGCTGTGTCTCGCCGATCGTCATGTTTAAATACAGAACATACTTCTCCGTACCGGGCGGAACATTCTTCGGATCGGGCTGATCGGCGTACCGCATCATCATCTCAATCTTGCCGCCGAGATTCTTCTCGTAGAAGCGGAACGCCTCTTCACAGTTTCCGCCAAAGTTCAGATACGTGTGCAGCTTCATGCGCTCTCTCTCCTTCGACATCGTTAGATGGCTTCAAGGTTCGATGCAGTCTCACTCAACCGGGTACGGGCCCTGTACGAAAACCTCATCATGGTAGCCCTTCGACCCAACCGCTCGCGCCAGCTCACTCCTGAAATCAACGCCTGCCTTCAGGCAACGAATGACGTAGCTGAAATCATATTGCGGCAGCCAGCCGAGTTCCTTGCGGGCACGTTCGTTCACATACACCCGCCCGATGCTCGGAAACATCTTCCAATTCAAGCAACGGTACACGTCCTCATATTCCGGAACGCGCTCCCGCACCACCGAAGGCGCGTCAACTCGAAGGCGTTCGAGATCCTCCCGCAAAAATGGTGTAGTCGCGCTGACGATATATTTTCGGAAACCAAGATCGGCCGCGCGTTCTGCGGCCAGCAGATGTGCACTCACTACATCTTCGACGTCGACACGCCGGTACAGGTACTCGTTCGCTTTTACATTTTCATCGGAAAACGCCTCGCGCACTTCGTTGTTGTCATCCTCCTCGGGAAAGAATCGCGATGTCCTGAGGACGATGCACGGCAGCCCCTGATTGCGATGGAACAGCTGACATAGATCCTCGGCGGCAGTTTTCGTAACGCCATAGATATTCTTGGGGACCGGTGCGACATCCTCAGTGATCCACGCTGCCGGCGCGTCCGGAGGAGGCACAAGAGCATCTCCAAACACACTGGTCGTACTCGTGTACACAAAGGATTCAACGCCGGCGGAAACCGCAGCCTCCAGCAGATTCAGAGTGCCGGTAATGTTCGTGTCAACAAACTCCTGCCGGCTATGAGTGGCGACATGGGGCTTGTGCAGCGTAGCCGCATGGAAGACAACCTGAACCCCGCGTGTGCACTGCATCGCCACGGATGACTCTGTTATCGAGCCGACATAAGTCGTAAACGGAGATTCCAGGATGTCGAGGCCAACCACCTCGTGATCCAGACCCCGCAGTGTTCGAACCAGGGCTTCGCCCAGATGACCGGCACTTCCCGTAACCAGGAATTTCATGATCGCTTCACTTCAAGCGCTGCGCTTCCCGCATGATAAATGGAATCACTGCAGCTTTCATGAGGCCGAAATCAGCCGTCCGCAATTCAAGCGCCAGCACTAGCCAGCAGCCCTCCCTCGAAAGCGTTACTCGGAAAACTAGCCCCCACCCGTCTATACTGGAGAGAGAAGACGTGGAGCGTTCGAAACCTACGTCCGGATAACCCGAGCTAGTTCAATAGCTTCAAACTTGTAAACCTTTGAAAAGGAGTCCTCCCCCCGAATGAACCTCAAAGGACAGAAAGCAGTCGTCTGCGGCGCCGGTGGATTTATCGGCGGTCATCTCGTGCAGAACCTGCTCGCCAACGGTGTCGAAGTCATCCGCGCCGTCGACGTCAAGCCACTCGATGAGTGGTATCAAACCTCGCACGACGTCGAGAACCTCTCCCTCGACCTCAAGGACAAGGACAGCTGCCTCAAGGCCGCCGAAGACGCCAACGTCATCTTCCAACTCGCCGCCGACATGGGTGGTATGGGCTTCATCGAAAACAATAAAGCTCTCTGCATGTTGAGCGTTCTCACCAACACCCACATGCTCATGGCCGCCCGCGAAAAAGGCGTCGAGCGTTTCTTCTACTCCTCCTCCGCCTGCGTCTACAACGCCGAAAAGCAGACCAACCCCAACGTCGTCGCTCTCAAGGAATCCGACGCCTACCCCGCGCTCCCCGAAGACGGCTACGGCTGGGAAAAGCTCTTCTCCGAGCGCATGTGCCGCCACTTCGAAGAGGACTACGGCCTCCAATGCCGCGTCGCCCGCTACCACAACGTCTACGGCCCCCTCGGCACTTGGACCGGAGGCCGCGAAAAAGCCCCCGCCGCCATCTGCCGCAAGGTCATCGAGGCCAAGCACTCCGGCTCCAACGAGATCGAGATCTGGGGCGACGGCAAGCAGACCCGCTCCTTCATGTACATCGACGACTGCACCCTCGGCACCCGCTTGATCGCCGAAAGCGACATCCGCGAGCCGCTCAACCTCGGCTCCGACGAGCTCGTCACCATCAATCAGCTCGTCGACATCGCCGAAGAGATCGCCGGCGTCAAGCTGAAGCGCAACTACAATCTCAGCGCCCCCAAAGGCGTCAACGGCCGCAATAGTGACAACACACTCATCCAGGAAAAACTCAACTGGGCGCCCTCCATCCGTCTGCGCGAAGGCCTCGCCCTGACCTACGCCTGGATCGAAAACGAGATGCTCGCCAGCAAGATGCTCGTAGGAGCGGCAAAGTAGAGAGCAATTAGGACGATTGAAAGGCTTTCGTCTGACAGGTTGTTCACAACAGAATGGAGGCCCAAACCATAGTGACGATTCCAAAGAAGTGGGCGTGGGCGGCAGCCTTCGTCCTCCTTTTCGTCCAGGCTGTGCAGATGGCCTTCGTCGTCCATCGCGAGTCGCTCACCTTCGACGAAGACAATCACATCTTCGCCGGCTACATGATGCACAAGACCGGCGACTACGGCCTCAACCCCGAGCATCCGCCTCTGGTCAAGCTCTTCGCCACGCTCCCTCTTCTCGGCCAAAGATCTGTGGACACCACCCCTGCAGGGACGCGACTTCAAAAAAGAAGCGTACCTCGACGGCCGCGACTTTCTCGCCCATAACGACGGCGGCAGTCAGCGCCTCGTCTTCCGCATGAGACTCACCGCCGGCCTGCTCGCCCTCGCTCTCTCGCTCATCGTCTTTCTTGCAGGGCAGGAGTGGTTCGGCACCGGCGCCGGACTCATCGCTCTCCTTCTCCTCGTCTTCGACCCCAACATCCTCGCCAACTCCGCCCTCGTCACCACCGACATCGGCGTCTCGCTCTTCTTTCTCCTCGGCGTTTACGCTTTCTATCGCTACGTCAAGCAGCCCACCCTCCTCCGCCTGCTGCTGGCCGGCATCGCCGCCGGTCTCCTTCTCGCGACCAAGCACTCCGGCATTCTCCTCGCCCCCATGCTCCTGCTGCTCATCGGCTGGGAGATCCTCTGCGCCCCGAAAGAGACACGCGGCAAACTCGCCCTCCGCCTCACTGGCGCCTTCGCGGCCATCGTCGTCATCGGTGTCGTCGTGCTGTGGATCTTCTACGGCTTTCGCTACACCTCCCGTCCTGCTGGTCTTTCGCTAAGCACGTCGCTCGAAAACTACACCGCCCCTCTCAGCCACTTCAACGCCTCCGCTGTCCTCGCCATCGCCCGGCTCCACCTGCTACCGGAGTCCTACCTGATGGGCCTGGTCGACGTGAAGCGCATGGCCGAGTTCTATCCCACCTTCATCTTCGGCACGATCTACCCGCACGGCCAGTGGTGGTACTTTCCCATCGTCATCCTCATCAAGACCACGCTGGGCCTGCTGGCGCTTCTCGCGCTCGCCTTCTTTGCCATCTTCACCGGGCGTCTCCGCCAGCGCCGCGAACTCGCCTTCGTTCTGATACCGTCCGTGGTCTACCTCGGCTCCGCCATCCTCGCGGGCATGAACATCGGTGCCCGTCACATTCTGCCGCTCTGGGTCTTCCTCTTCATTCTCGCCGGAGCAGGAATCGTCGCGCTCGCCTCCGTCAACCGGCGCTGGGCCTGGGTAGGAGCCGCACTCATCGCCGCCCACATCGCATCGTCACTCGCCGCCTTTCCCAACTTCATCCCATACGCCAACGAAGCCTGGGGCGGACAACGCAACGTCCACAACCTCCTCAGCGACGCCAACGTCGACTGGGGCCAGCAGCTCCTCCATGTCAAGCAATGGCAGGACAAGCATCCCGACGAAGAGTGCTGGTTCGCCTACTTCGCGCGTCCCGAGGTCGACCCCGCCACCTACGGCATCCGCTGCCACGCCCTGCCCACCATCGACACCCTCTGGCTAGGCGGCGCCGACATCGTTCCGCCCGAAATCCACGGCACGGTGCTAATCAGCGCTGGCGATCTCAGCGGTTGCGAGTGGCCCAGCAGCAGCATGAATCCCTACCGCAATTTCCAGTCCCTTCAACCTGCAGAGATGATCGATTACGGCGTACTCGTCTACCGCGGCGACTTCCCCATGCAGCAGGCCGCCGCCCTCAGCCGCGCTCAGCGCGCCAACCAACTCCTCGCCGCAGGCAAACCCGATCAAGCCCTTGTCCCTGGCCCGCGAAGCCGTAGCCATCTTCCCCGCCGAGATCATCAGCCAGACCGCGCTCGGTGACGCCGCCTCCGCTCTCGGCCAGAAGGACGAAGCCCGCCAGGCATGGCAAGCTGCCATCGACTCCGCCCGCCGCCTCGAACCCGACGCCCAGGTCAGCTACATCCCCGACCTCGAAAAAAAGCTACGCAAGTTATAGAAGGCCAAGATTGGACTCCCGTAAGAGCGAAGCTGCCAAGCCCAGGGGATCAGTCACGACCTTTGTCCACTCGTCGCTGTTTCCGCGTCTTCGGTAAATACAAACCGACTTCCCGTTACCGAACTTGCGAACTGCTAATCAAACCTAGTAATCGCATACACTTGCCATGTGCCCTTGCGAACGACCACCGCCGTCCGATATGTGAATCCGCTACGCGAGGGCGGGTCCATGCCGGGCCTTATTGAAACCAACGACGGAAATTTATATGTTGTCAAGATGCGAGGAGCCGGCCAAGGTCTTCTCGTGTTGGTCGCCGAAATCATCGTGGGAGAACTTGCACGAACACTTGGCTTAAATATTCCGGATATCGTTTTAGTTGAGTTGGAATCTTCCTTTGGAAGGCAGGAGCGAGACGCGGAGATTCGGGATCTGCTTCGTGCATCGACCGGAACGAATATGGGGCTTGCATTCCTTAGCGGATCGACGACATTCGACCCTGCTGCAGGAGATACGGAGTCTTCCGATACAGCATCGATGATTGTCTGGCTTGATGCCTTCGTGATGAATGTAGACCGTACAACACGCAATCCAAATCTTCTTAGCTATCTACACGAGAGCTGGTTGATTGACCACGGCGCATCTCTTTATTTCCACCACGACTGGGAATCGGCGGAGTCTAAGGTTGCATCGCCATTTGAGTTAGTACGCGACCATGTCTTGCTGCCCTGGGCCGACGACATGGCGGGTGCGTCTAGATTTGCGCATCAGAAGATCAGTGAAGCTGAATTGATGCGCATTGTTGATCTTGTTCCGGCCGAATGGCTCACGCTCAACAACGACGTACCTGCCGAAGAATGGCGAGAGCGGTATGTGCGATTTTTGACAGAGCGCCTGGAAAATTCGGTACTCTTCGAAGAGGAGGTGCGGCGTGCCCGATCGAGTTCCTTATGAATACGCGGTTGTGCGCGTGGTACCGCGGGTTGACCGCGATGAGTTTATCAATGCCGGGGTCATCGTTTTCGCGAAACAGCAACGACTTTTGGAAGCACGGGTCGATGTAAATGATCATCGGCTACGCGCGCTGTGGCCGGACGTCGATGTGGCAACAGTACGTCAGCACCTGAATGCGATCAAGAAGATCTGCGCTGGTGATGTTGCTGCTGGGCCGATCGCGCGGATGTCACAGAGCGAGCGATTTCATTGGCTTACCACGCCGCGTAGCACCGTGATTCAGACATCCCCAATCCGGACCGGGCTATCTTCGAATCTTGAACAGCTGCCTGATGACCTTGAACGTAAGGTTGTAGAGAATTCGTCTGCCGATCGTAGGTACTGATAAACGCGTTTGTGTCCACCTACTTTTGGATATCGGCTACTAAGATGTTCCGCGGCCGATGTGCCCGTCGTATCCAGCGAAGGTCGAAATTCGCAGTGCTTCTGCTCGCCAGACTTTGTAGTGTGAAAAAATGACTCAGCATGGTCCACGAACCACTACACTCAACCCACCGCATCCTCGGCATCGACTTCTTCGATGGCTCCGCACAGGCGGCCATCGCGATCATGCGTGACGGCGGTCTTCTCGTCATCCCCGCAGCCCCCGCGCTCAAAGACCTCGACCACAACCTCGACTATCGCGAATCTCTTCTCAACGCCGACCTCGCCATCACCGACTCCGCCTACATGGTCCTCATCTGGAACCGTCTGCAATCGAAGCCCATCAAGCGCCTCTCCGGTCTCGAGTATCTGCGCGAACTGCTCCTCGAACCCGATGTTCGCCAACCCGGCAACACCCTCTGGATCATGGCCAGCCCCATCAGCGCAAAACGCAATCTCGCATGGCTAGAAGGGCAGGGAATCACTACCCCCGAAGACAACATTTATATGGCTCCCCTCTACAGCAGTGGATCCATCTCCGACCCCGCGCTGCTCGAACGCCTCAACCGCCTCCGTCCCCAGCACGTCATCGTCACCATCGGCGGAGGCACGCAGGAGCGGCTCGGCCTCTACCTCAAACGCAACCTCGCCTACCGCCCCGCCATCCACTGCATCGGCGCCGCCATCGCGTTTCTAAGCGGCGACCAGGTCCACATCCCCGTCTGGGCCGACAAGTTCTACCTCGGCTGGCTCTTCCGCTCGGTAGCCGAACCGAAACGCTACGTCCCCCGCTACTGGGGCGCCTTCAAACTCCTCCCCCTCCTGCTCCGCCACCGCGACCGCCTACCCAACCTCAAGCCGTAACCATCCCGCTCGCTGCTTTTATGCCTTTTAGTTGTCATCCTTCGCCGCAGGCGGAGGATCTGCTTCTGTTGTTGTCCTTGTCTTTGCTTCTGCCTTTGACCGGCTTCGCCCCGGGGTATGCCTTCTCAGCTGCCAATTCCCAAAACGGGAACCCACAAAAATAAATTTCAAAAAGTTGGCACGTTTTTAGCAGCCCAAAACCACCACACAAAACACCACAATGACCATACATTCCACCACAAACTCACCACGTTTTCACCACCACAAAACACCGGAAAATCGCAAAACCCCCAGCAAAAACCACCCATTACCACACCAGAATATTTTTCTGCAAAAACGAGCCCTCACCTCACCTTTTCGCCATCAAAGCCGATAAGAAAGCGGGGGACACCGCATGCTGCCTCAGAAGTTGTATTACCTAACCCTGCACCTTAAACCTAGAATCACCTTCATGCGGCCCTCCCGGAACTCCGGCCTGAAGTCCTTGATTTCATTGACGAAAACCCTCGTCGCGACAAGCCTCGCGCTGGCATCGATCGCACCCAATCTCCACGCCCAGAGCGCCTTCGCCTCAGAAAACAACCTCACCATCGCCGAGCAATATCTCTTAGCCGCCGCCAACGAAGCCCGCGCCAATCAAGGCCTTTCTGCACTACGCCTCGATCCTGTCCTAACCGAAGCCTCAGCCCAACATGCCCGCGAGATGGCCAACCACGCAACCATCTCCCACCAGTTCGACGGCGAGCCCGAGCTCGCAACGCGCGGAGCCAATGCTGGCGCGCACTTTAGCCTCATCTCAGAGAATGTAGGCGAAGCCCCCAGCTCCGTCATCATCCACGATCTTTGGATGCAATCCCCTGGCCACCGCGCCAATCTCCTCGATCCCAACGTCGACTCCATCGGCATCGCCATCGTCACCCGCAACAACCAACTCTACGCTGTAGAAGACTTCGCCAGCACCGTCAAAACTCTCACGCTCAATCAACAGGAACGCGCCGTTGCAGGCGTCATCGCACAGTCCGGATTGCGCGTCTCCGAAACCACCGACGACGCCCGCCAGACCTGCACCATGAGCACTGGTTACGCAGGCTCTCGTCAACCCTGGTTCATCATGCGCTTCACCGCGTCCAGCCTGAACGCCATTCCCAGTCAACTTAAGAGCCGCCTTACCTCCGGCAAATATCATCAGGCAGTAGTTGGTGCTTGCCCTTCAACCCGCAAGAGCTCGTTCACCGCCTACAACATCGCCGTCCTCCTCTATCCATAGAGAGGAATGAAGAGAGTAAGGCGCAGCTTCCTCGCGTTCTTCGAAGCGGACTTCGCCTTTGACCCATATATCTGTATTTGCTATAACTAAGTAGTGCGCAAGGCGTGGGGTATCCGCGTTCCAGAACACTCCTGAGTAGCTCAATGGCAGAGCATTCGGCTGTTAACCGAAGGGTTGTAGGTTCGAGTCCTACCTCAGGAGCC
>CAWIRK010000005.1:0-568184 GCA_963838555.1 uncultured Acidobacteriaceae bacterium
TCTCTCCGCCAAATCAATCATGCATCCGTTCGAAAAAAGCGGCCGGGACAACGTCTCCCGGTCGCAATCGTCTCATCTGCTTACGACACTTGTTTGATTCCTGGCAGCACCCACGACCCGTCAAGAATGGACGGAGGCGTATCCTTCGGCCAATACAGTCGAATCATCGGAATGAACTTCGCCTTCGGAGCCGGCAACCAGTTCGCTTCTTTGTCCTTGCCCGGAGAATCCGCCTGAAGATACAGATCGACCGAGCCGTCTGCATTGGTGACGAATTTGTTGCGCGAGCTCAGCGTGTAGCGGTTCAGCGCATTTGGCACGAAGAAATAGTTCGCGTCGTACATCGTCATCGACCAGAAGGCATTGACCGGCGGAAACTGCCCCTTGTCGATGTGCATCACGTACTTATTGCTCGCACCGTCGTACTCCTTACCCGCCGCGTCTTTCTCAGAGGTCGGATAGACTGCGTCCTGAGGTCGATTCGCTCCCAGACCGATCGCCGTCACCAGCGCCCGATTCAGATAATCGGTCCCATAGACACCGACGTCCGTGGAAAATTGCCACCCGTTGATGTTCTTCCCCATCTCCTTCAGGTGGCTGATGATTTTGAGTTGCGCCGTCTTGGGTACGACCCGAATAGCTTCCTTATCGAACGCACCAAGTTTGCTCGCGTCAAACTCCTGGCCCGGAACCAGCCCGATCTTCGCCATCCTCGCCACGATCGGAGCGTCCGCAGCTGCTGGTGGATTCGTTTTCATCAGTTGCGCCAGGTAGTTGAAGTACGCGTTGTGTCCATTGCATCCACTAGGTCGCGGACCGATTTACTTTCGTCACCCGGCGGAGGGCATCGACCACGCCCGGAGCGCGGAGTATAAGGCTTGCCATAGGAGCTCAACGGAACCAGTGTGAACTTATCCTGCAGCGCGTGGACGGCCGCATAGTCCTGAGGCGTGCCCGTGCAGTAGATGCGACCCAGAATCCAGACCATCGCAGTCGGCGACTTATATTCCGTGACACCAGCAGGCAGCGTGCCCGACCAACCCGGACCGGTAATGGCATACTTCTGTGCTTTGTCGCCGGTGGTGCGCTTGCCCGGCACCTGGAAGACATCCGTCCAGCCGCTGAGCATGGGCATCAAGAAGTATCGGTCGCCCATGTCCGGAATTCCAAAGATCCAAGGTTCCTTCGACAGATCGAGCCATGCCATCGTGTACAGTGTGTCAGCGTTCGGCGCGGTCACCGCATGATTGTCAACTGCCGGATAGGTTCGCAATTTGAGCAACTGTCCCACTGGCGCATGGGCAGCATCCGGACTTGCCACGTTAGTCAGCCGCTTGCGAGTCATGTCCATCGTGATCAGCGGATAGCCGTAGATATAAGCATCTGTTGCAGTGCTGACAGCCTCTTCGAGACCCGGCGCTGCGCCGGACTCTTGCTTCGAGTTACATCCAGTGTTGGCCAGCGTCAACACCGCAAGCGCCAGAAATCCGAAATGTCTTACTTTCATGAACATTCTCCACGTGCGCCAACCTGGGGTGTCAGCATAGTCAGGCCTCACCCTCATGGTTGTCGTCGTGCAGCGACTCTAACGATCTCCGACGTTCCAAAACACTAGCAAAACTCTCATACCTATCTGCGAAATGTCCCAGTTGCGATCATGACAACCGCGTATACATCGGCAGTTCCACGCTCCACTCGCATGATCCACTCGACGGCAAAGGACCCCGAAAATCATTCGCCCGTTGCACGTATTAATAGCCCACCGAGCTAGTAGTTTTGTGGATTGTGGCGACTCGTGCCTCTGGTTAACCTGATCTCGCCATTCATCCGAGAAGAGTCGCGAAACACCGGGTTGTCGCTCGCCTAATAAATGGGCCCAATGAATCAATCGACGAATAACTCGCGGGAACTGCTTTCCGTCGCTGCAACCACAGCCCATCCACAAATCAGATTTAAGGAGAACTCCTATGAACGTTAGAGCAAGCATAAGGAAATGGGCCCTCGGATCAATAGCCGTTTCGAGCTTCTTGCTGGCGGCTGGAGTTCACCCAGGGTACAGCACAAACACAGAACACCCAACATCCTATTCATCATGGGTGACGACATCGGCTGGATGCAGCCCAGCATCTACCATCGCGGCCTGATGGTCGGAGAAACGCCCAACATCGATCGCATCGGCAAGGAAGGCGCGATCCTCATGACCTACTACGCCGAGCAGAGCTGCACGGCCGGACGCAACTCCTTCTTCACCGGCATGCATCCGTTGCGCACCGGCATGATCCCACCGCAACTGCCAGGCAGCCCATCGTATCTGCGGCCCGGCACTCCGGCGCTCGCAAAATTCCTTCATGATCTCGGCTATACGACCGGCGAGTTCGGCAAGAATCACTTGGGCGATCACACTGATGCGCTCCCGACCGCGCACGGGTTCGAGGAATTCTGGGGCTACCTGTATCACTTGGACGCGATGCAAGGGGTCAGCTTCCCCGACATCAACAAGACCCCGACTGAGCAGGGCATCGTTCCGCCCTGCAAGAACACACCGATCCCCGGCCTCACCGAGGTTCCAGGCGCAGTGGATCCCAGAACTGCGAACTGTCTGACACCGCCGCGGCCGGTCCTCTGGTGCCACTCCTCCGACGGAACATCGAAGAACCAGACCTGCAAGGACGAGGGTCCGCTAACGCTGGAACGGTCGAAGACCGTGGACGAGGAGATCTCAGCCAAGGTCATTGACTTCCTCGGCCGCAACGACCCGAAGACCACCAACAAGCCCTTCTTCGTCTGGTACAACCCAGCCCGTATGCACATCACGACCGTACTGTCAGATAAATACATGGCGATGGTAGGTGAACCGGGCGGTAAGGACTGGGGCGTCAACGAAGCCGGCATGAAACAGATGGACGACAACATCGGATTGGTCCTCGATAAGCTGCAGCAGATGGGCCAACTGGACAACACGATCATCGTCTTCACCACTGACAATGGCGCCGAGAACATTACCTATCCGGACGGTGGCATCACGCCCTTCAGAGGTGGGAAACTCACAACATGGGAAGGTGGCATGCGTGCTCCGTGCGTCATTCGCTGGGCCGGTCACATTAAGCCGGGAACGGTCTTGAACGACATCTTCGCGTCCCTGGACTGGGTGCCGACGTTTGTCGACATCGCCGGTGGCCCCAAAGGCGACGAGTCTGAAGCAACAGATCGAGGGCGGCAAATACCCTGGGATCGTCAAAACGACGCTCGACGGTGTCGACCAGCGTGCCTATCTGGAAGGCACGTCACCGAAGTCGGCGCGCGACACCTTCTTCTACTACACCGGCGCGACACCATCAGCAGTCCGCTACAAGAACTGGAAAATGTATTACACGATGGTGCCCACAGGCAATGCCGGCGCTGCGTTGCTTGGAGCCGAGACGTTCCACTGGACCCAGGTCGACAACATCAAGCGGGATCCGTTCGAGATGGCCACCGGGGTAGAGCAGGCAACCCTTTTGGGCCAGGGCGGTGCACTTGCCGGCCCGGTCACTGCTTATATTTACGATTGGAACCTCCTGCCCCTCGGCCAGTTGCTGTGGCTCAAGGAACTCGAGACCTACCAGGCGTTCCCACCGCTGCAGGACCCCGCATCCTACAACTTGAGTCAGGTCTACGAACAGCTCAAGAACGCCAACAGGGCAATTGGTCACGCCAGCGACTAAGCGAAGAGTCACGGTCGCACAGCAACTGAAGGACAATCCCATGGAACAGTGAAGGGAGCGGATCATAGGGAGCCCGGTTTGAATTCCGGGCTCTCTGTGCTCTGACTGCGTGAAAAATGACGCGAGTTCAAAAAACATTTTGCGCAGGGGCAGTCCTCGTTTACTTCGCTTGCTTGTCTGCTCGCGCACAGGACGTTCAATTTCTCCCCGAAGTCGACGCCCATCTCAAACTGAACTCCCTCTTGCGCGTCTATCTCCAGGCCAAGAACGATCGGGACGGCGGTGATCCGACCCAACTTACAATTGGCCCAAGCATTCAGCTCTACCTCAAACCGCTGATAAAGCTGAAGGAGGTAACCGCTTTTGACTTGGACGACGCGAAATCAAAAGTCTCGGTCCTCGAAGCCGGATACCGCTACGTCACTGCGCCCGATGCTCCCCCCGAAAATCGCATGGAGGCGGTCGATACCCTTCACTTCCCACTGAAAGCCGGCTTGTTAATCTCCGATCGAAACCGAGCAGACCTCGACTGGAAAGACGGCGATTTCACCTGGCGCTATCGGAACAAGCTATCGATCGAGAGAACCTTTTCGCGTCGCTCCCTTCACCTCATCCCTTATGTCGCAGCCGAACCCTATTACGAGAGCCAATACAACAAGTGGAGCACCACCTCCCTCTATGCTGGCTGCTATATCCCCGTCGGCAAATATGTCCAATTCAACACCTACTACGAGCACGACAACAACACAGGCAAAAGGCCGAACCAGCAGGTAAATTCCATCGGCCTGGCTCTCTACTTCTATTTTTCCCTGGAAAAGACATTGAATTCGAATAATTATCCTGGCGTTGTTTCTTCACTAGAAAGAATAAGTCCGTCGCCCTAGCATTTTTGCTAACTGTGTGAATCCGTGCGGCAGCCTATCCTCGTAGTCGAAATGGAAAATATGCAGCCTTCGACACCTCGGGATCTCTCCTGGTATTTGAGGATGGGGAAAAGCAATCGCTGTTATCCCCCGGCGCCGAACTTGAAACGAAACCCAAGGAGACACGTATGAACTTGATCGCGAAACGCCGCAAATGGGCCATAGGGTCGATAGCAGCCTTGACTCTCTTTCTCGCAGCCGGGGTGTGCCAGGGCACCGCACAAACAAAGCAACCGAACATCCTCGTCATCATGGGCGACGACATCGGCATGTGGAATATCGGCGCATACCACCGCGGCTTGATGGCCGGCAAAACGCCGAACCTCGACAAACTCGCCAAAGAAGGCATGCTCTTCACCGACTACTACGCCGAGGCAAGTTGCACGGCGGGCCGCGCCAATTTCATCACCGGCGAACTCCCCATCCGCACCGGAATGACCACCGTCGGCCAGGCCGGAGCTAAAATCGGCATTCCTGCCGAAGCTGTGACCACCGCGACAATCCTGAAGTCGATGGGCTACGCCACCGGCCAATTCGGCAAGAACCACCTGGGCGATTTGAACGAATTCCTGCCCGTGCGTCCACGGCTTCGACGAATTCTTCGGCTACCTCTATCACCTCGACGCAATGGAAGACCCCGCACACCCCAACTATCCGCAGAACCTCTTGAATCAGGTCGGCCCGCGCAACATGGTCCATTGCTGGTCCACCGACACCGACGACAAGACCGACATGCCTCGCTGGGGACCCATCGGCAAACAGAAGATAGAGGACGCAGGCACCCTCTACCCCAAGCGTATGGAGACTGTCGACGACGAGATCCGCGATATGTCTCTCACCTTCATCGATAAGGCCAAGAAAGCCAACAAGCCATTCTTCGTCTGGCTCAACCCCACCCGCATGCATATCGTCACTCATCTCTCCCCGAAGTATGAAGCGATGCGCAACTCGGAGAATGGATGGTCGGAAGAAGAAGCCGGCATGGCGCAACTCGACGACGATATCGGTCTCGTGATGCAGAAGATTAAGGACATCGGCGAGGACGACAACACCATTGTCCTGTTCACCACCGACAACGGCACCGAGGTCTTCACCTGGCCTGATGGCGGTCAGACGCCGTTCGCTCAATCCAAAGGAACGGTCCTCGAGGGCGGCTTCCGCGTCCCCGCGATCCTTCGCTGGCCCGGTCACGTCCCGGCGGACTCGGTGCAGAATGGCATCTTCTCTGGCATGGACTGGTTGCCCACCTTTGTCGCAGCGGCCGGCAACCCGAATATTACCCAGGAACTGCTCGCAGGCAAAAAGATTGGTGACCGCGTCTATAAGAACCATCTGGACGGCTACAACCAGATGGCCGCCATCACCGGAAAAGGCCCCTCCGCCCGTCATGAAATCTTCTACCTCGGCGAAAGTACGGTCGGCGCGATCCGCATCGACGATTACAAGTACCGTTTCATCGACCAACCCCAGGGCTGGCTCGGTGAAAAGACCCATGTCGACGTGCCTTACCTCATCAACCTGCGTCTCGATCCGTTCGAGCGAACCGGCTGGCCCAACAACGGGACAAAAGAGGGGGGCCAGCAATACTTTGATTGGTTCAAGTTCCAATTCTGGCGCTTCGTCTTCGTCCAGCAGATCGTGGCCAAGGAACTCCAGACCTTCATCGAGTATCCGCCAATGCAGCGTGGTGCGAGTTTCAACCTCGAAGCAGTCAAAGCCGAGATGGCGACAAAGGATGGCTCAGGCTGCTGCCGCAGCCAAAGGGCCCAGCAACTAACCGGAAACGATCTTCCGCGGGCGGCTCGCAAGGGCCGCCCAATTTTTACTCCGCGTGGATTGTTCTATCGGACATACGCAGGCTGGGCCTGTCTCCTACATTTTCAAGAATGTTCTCATGAGAAAGGCGAACACTATGTCTCGACAAATTGGCGTCGCAGGTTCCGTTCTTGCAGTTCTCCTTTTGAACTGGGCGTTGCCCTTGCCGGGCCAGCAGAAGCCGCAGTGGATGCCTGGCCAGGTCGGGCTCAATGCGGGAATTCAACCGTCCCCTGGGTTTAGCTACGTCAACATCACTGTTGGCTATCATGCCGGGGCGTTCAATAACCCAAGTGGCAGTGCTATCCCAGTTACGGGCAGCTACAACGTCTGGGCAGTTGAAAACTTCGTCTATTACGTACCGAGACCTCAAAGTTCTGCACGGAAACCTCGGCATGTATCTCATACTTACACCCGCAACCGGCTCTCTCGACGCGGATATTCCGACCCAAAATCCGGGCATTCCCAATCTAAGCGCCGTCGCGGGGGGAGGCGGGCTTGCTGATCTCTTTATTCAACCCATCGGGCTGGGGTGGCACCTGAAGCGAGCGGACCTTCAGGTGAGCGAAGGAATGATGCTTCCCACGGGGCGTTATACTCCCGGTGCTTCGAATAACGTCGGAACCGGTTATTTCGGCAATCACCTGCTAACAGGGACAACTGTCTACATCACCAAGAACAAAGGAACCAGCGCGAACCTCTTTACCGACTGGGAGGTTCACGGAGGCAGGGCTGGCACCAACGGCACCGACAAGACGCCGGGCCAGGCCTTCACCATGGAGTGGGGCCTTGGCCAGGTTCTCCCGTTGAAAAAGAATTTCAGCCAGCTCTTGCAGCTTGGCCTCATCGGCTACGACCAGTGGCAAGTAACCGCAAACGGCGGCACTGTACCGATTGGGTCGACGAATCTGACTCTTCCAGCCAGCCTGCTTCCCTATTACTCGGTGCACGCCATCGGTGGACAGGGCACCTACATTCTCCCCGCGAAAAATCTAACCTTCTACGTCAAAGGCGAACACGAGTACACAGCCTACTCTCACACTGTAGGAAACACCGTTGTGTTCGGCGGGGTATGGACGTTGCGAATTCCAAAGCCGGCGCCTCCACCAAAACCTTAAGGCGGTTTTTATGAGCCCACGTCCAACTCGACTTAGTTACAGTGGAGTCCGCATGCTGTGGAGTCTAAGACCAGCATTGGCACTCCTGGTTGCGCTAATCGCAATAACAGATGCACGAGCCCAGGATCCTCTCTCATCCTGGAATGGCGGACCAGCGAAACAGGCAGTCCTTGCCTTCGTAAAAGACACAACCGAAAAATTCAGCCCAAAATATGTCGAGCCGGCAGACCGCATCGCCACCTTCGACCAGGACGGCACACTCTGGACCGAGCATCCCCTATACGCACAGGCCATGTTTGCGCTTGAACGCGTCGGAAAAATGGCGCCGCAACATCCGGAATGGAAACAGAAGGAACCCTTCAAGTCAGTGCTGGCCGGCGACCACGCCGCAATGGCCAGGTTCACCGAGTCCGACTGGATGCAGATCGTCACCGCCACCCACGCAGGCATGAGCACCGAAGCCTTTCAGGGCCTCGTGAAGAACTGGCTCGCCACCGCAAAAGCTCCGCGCTTCGACCGGCCGTTCACCGATCTCATCTTCCAACCCATGCTCGAGGTCATGCAATATCTCCGCGCCAACGGCTTCAGAACCTACATCGTCACCGGCGGTGGCCAGGAATTCGTCCGCGTTTACAGCGAGCGAGTCTACGGTGTTCCTCCCGAGCAGGTCGTCGGTTCGAGCATCGTGACGACGTACGACAACAAGAGCGGCAAGCCCTTGCTCATGCGCGAACCCAAGGTGTTCTTCATAGATGACGGCCCCGGCAAGGCCATCGGGATCAACCTCTTCATCGGCAAGCGGCCCTATGCCGCCTTCGGCAACTCCGGTGGCGACGCCCAGATGCTGGAATGGACGCAGGCAGGCGATGGAGCGCGGCTCGAAATGCTCGTTCTCCACGACGACGCCAAGCGCGAATATGCCTATGGCCCCGCGGCAAATCTTCCCGACACCCATGTCGGCACATTCTCCGAAGCCCTCCTCACTGAAGCGACAAAAAACGCCTGGGTCGTAATCAGCATGAAGAATGATTGGAAGCGCATCTTCCCCTTCGATCCTTAGTCTTGCCGCCCGGAAAATCATCCGGAATAAAGTGCCAATGAGCGTGTTTTGTCTGCAGACGCCCGAAACCCATCCCCAGCTACTGGAGGATGCCAGGCACTCGCTACAAGAGGACCTTTTCGAGCCTGTTCAGCCGCGCCGAAAGACAGCCGCAAAAGCGGCTACCGCTCTGCCGAAGGTCGAGCGAAGGCAGGACGAGCGACTGAGTATGCCTTTTCGTTTGAACTCGCACACCGTTTCCCAATCCGTCCGGGCAACTTACTTAGCTCCCGAATCAGCTACCTCAAACGTCGCAACTACTTTTCCCGATCCATCCTTCAACTCAAGCTGCCGCTTCACAATCTTCCACCGCTTTACCTGCCCAAGCGCCCTCAGAAATTTCTGTTCCGTCTCCATCCCGTCCGGGCAGGCCATCATGGTCGACGCCATACGAGCAAACGTCAACGTATCTCCCTTCAACTCATATCCGCCCATAATTCGATTGCACCCTCCCGACCCACTCGCACGATGCGACTCCGGATCGAGAGCAATCTGAGGCGCCCGATGTAAATCATTCGCCTTGACCGTCGCGCGTCCCAACCGGATCAGTCTCCACTCCGTCTTCTCCAGCGGAACCGAAGGCCCCTCAACAGACCCTGTCGTACCTTTGTCCCCCACCGTCCCCGACTGCGCAAATCCACCCATCGGCAAGACACCCGCGAGCAAACAGAAAATCCATCCCGCCACGAAGCGTCGCATTCGAGTCTCCTCCCGAATCCGTCTCTACTCTATTCCTCAGTCACCAATCCGGAAAGAACCGCTACCATCTCCTCAAAGCTCACAACGCAAGGCTCGCTGCTATCCTAATCGTGCATGCCTAAACCGATCGTACTCACCATTCTTGACGGCTGGGGCTATCGCCCCGAGACCCACGGCAACGCCATCGCCCAAGCCCGCAAACCCACCTACGACGCCCTATTACGCGACTACCCCAACACTCTCCTCCGCGCCAGCGAGCACTTCGTCGGCCTCCCCGACGGCCAGATGGGCAACAGCGAAGTCGGCCACCTCAATCTCGGTGCCGGAAGAATCGTCCGCATGGACATGACCCGCATCGACACTGCCATCCTCGACGGCAGCTTCTACACCGACCCAACATTGGTCCGCGCCTACGAATTGGCCGCACAAAAGGGAAGAGCGCTTCATCTCATGGGCCTGCTCTCCGATGGCGGCGTGCACTCGCACCAGCGTCATCTGGACGCACTCATCCGCATGGCCGCGCAGCACAAACTGACCCACGTCTTCATCCACGCCTTCATGGACGGCCGCGACACCCTGCCCACCAGCGGCCTCGCCTACCTCAAGCTGCTCCAGCACACTCTCCGCGAAGCCGGAGTGGGGCAGATCGCCAGCGTGAGTGGCCGCTACTACGCGATGGATCGCGACCTCCGGTGGGAAAAAGAAAGACAAGCCTTCGACGCCATCGTTACCGGCCAACCCGAAGGCGGACGCTATCCCGACCCCATCGAACGAATCAAAGAACTCTACAACAACGGCATCACCGACGAGTTCATCCCGCCCTTCACCTGCATCAACCACGAAGGCCATCCCGTCGGCCTCATTCGCGACCAGGACGTCGTCATCAACTTCAACTACCGCGCCGACCGCGTCCGCCAGATCACCCGCGTCCTCACCCGCCGCTCCGGTCTCACCGCCGACCCCGAAGGCAGCCAGGGCCTCCAACTCCCCAAAGCCGCCGAGCTCGACGCCACCATCCCTCTCTCCGAAATCCCCGCCAACCTCCACTACGTCTGCATGACGCAGTACGACAAAAACTTCAAACTCCCCATCGTTATCCCCGCCGAATCGATGGACAACCTACTCGCCAACCTTATGTCGCAAGCCAACCTCCGCAACCTCCGCGTCGCCGAGACCGAGAAGTACGCTCACGTGACCTACTTCTTCAACGGCGGCATCGAGAAGCCTTTTCCCGGCGAAGACCGCATTCTCATCCCCTCGCAGAAGGTCGCCACCTACGACCTCGCCCCCGAAATGTCCGCCTCCGGCATAGCCGACGCCGTCATAAAAGCCGTCGCCGACACCGCCTTCGACGTCATCATCGTCAACTTCGCCAACGCCGACATGGTCGGCCACTCCGGCAAGATGGAACCCACCATCCGCGCCGTAGAGACCGTCGACACTCAACTAGGCCGCATCTATCAAGCCGTCAAACAACGCGGCGGCGCATTCCTGGTCACCGCTGACCACGGCAACGCCGAGATGCTCATCGATCCAGTCACCGGCGGTCCCCACACCGCCCACACCACCAACCCCGTCCCATTCCTCTACATCACCGAAGAAGGCAACAAACCAACGCTTCGCAGCGAAGGCAGTCTGCGCGATATTTCACCGACAATATTGTCTCTACTCAAACTAGATCAACCCAACCAGATGACCGGCGGTAACCTACGCAGTAGCTAAAACTCCCGCCGACCCTCCATAGCCCGCGTCATCGTAACTTCATCGGCGTACTCAATATCGCTCCCCGCTGGAACACCGGTAGCAATCCGCGTCACCTTCAGTTCACCCTTAGCCTTCCGCAATTCAACCGCAAGATAACCAGCCGTAGCCTCACCCTCCGTAGTCGGCGACGTCGCGAGAATCACCTCATCCACATCGCTCAACCGAGTCAGCAGATTCCCAATCCGCAACTGTTCCGGCCCCACCCCGCCAATCGGCGAAAGCGTCCCATGCAACACGTGATAAACCCCGTTGTAACTCCGAGTCTTCTCGATCGTAGCAATATTAGTCGGCTCTTCCACCACGCAAACCATTCGTTGATTCCTCACCGCATTAGTGCAATAGCCGCAAGGGTCAACATCCGTGATGTTGTTGCACACCGAGCACAGCCGCAGATGCAGCTTTAGCTCCCGAATCGCTACGGACAGAGCCTCAGCATCCTCAGCCGGCGACCGCAGCACATGAAACGCCAGCCGTTGCGCGCTCTTGGTCCCGATCCCCGGCAGCTTTCTCAACTCCTCGATCAGTCGCGCCATCGGCTCCGCAAATCGGCTGTTGTTTGTAGTGAACTGGCCGGCCATCTAACCCAGCCCCGGAAGATCCGGCAGCCCCAGCCCACCCATCATTCCCGCGACACTTGACTTCATCGCCTCATCCGCACGCCGCCCCGCCTCATTGATCGCCGCCGCAATCAAGTCCTCCAGCAACTCAAGATCGCCCGCCGTGCTCCCCATCGCCGTCGGCTCAATCTTCACCCGCAACACCTCTTTCTTTCCGTTCATCCGCACCGTCACCACACCCCCGCCACTCGAAGCCTCTACCACCGTAGCAGCAAGCTTCTTCTCCATCTGCTCCTGCATCAGCTTCGCCTGCCCCATCATCTCTTTCATCTTGCCCAGATCAGAAAAATCCATCTTCGCCCTCGCTTGCCAATCCCGCTCTTGTTTTAAGAATCCCCGTCGCGCAGATCGATCACGCTGCGAATCTCCGCATTGAACAAAGTCTGTGCGCGCTGCACAATTGGATGCTCCATCGCTTTCGCTTGTGCGCTCCCGCTCTTTGCCGCTCTCGGTTTCTTCGTGGCGGCAGCATTCTTCGTGCCAGGCAACAGCACCAGCTTCAAAGTCCCGGCACCTGCATCCCGCAGCGCATTCTTCACCAGCTTCTCTGCCTCGCTGTTGATCACCATCGGCAACATCGTCTTCGATAGATCGGTCTGAACGCGAACTTCGCCATCTGTAACCGTCCATTCCGCGTTGTCCAAAGTGTCCGCCGGCGTGTCCTGATTTTTCGCCGTCGATAAAGCTTCCACAGCAGCCCTCTGCAACGACTCAGCAGAATACAACGCCGACGAGGGCGACAGGTCCAAGTGACGCTCTCCATGAAGCGTCTCCACGACCGATTCGAGCCGCTCCTCTGTAGCCGTCACAACGGCAGTCTCAGCCCGGTCTCCAACCTCGATGATGGCGGCGCCTGCGGCATCCTCCTCTGTTAACACCATCTCCGCCGGCATCGGGACTGACGCAGGCATTGGCACAGGTATCGGTACGGGCATTGGCGCCGCAATTGGAGCAGCCACCGCAGCCTTCTCATCAAACCGTCTTCTGCTCTGGTCCTTCTCGAACGGAGAAAAGGCCGGGGTGGCGCTCACCACCGCGTCCGTCTGCAGCACTCGGGCTGTCGCCGCTCCGCTCACAAGATTTCTCGAAGGTCCCTGAGCAGCCGTGCTGATCGTGCGCGCAGTCGCCACACCTGGCCCAGGTCGCGAGGAGCCGCTAACAGGGAACTGACTCAACACCTCTTCGATCGGGATCAACCGGCGCAGATGAACCAGCTTCAGCAGACCCAGCTCAAAATGAAACCGTTGCTCCTGCCGATATCCCAGCTCATCAAACGTCCGCAGCATCACCTGCAGAAACCGCGTCAGCTCCTCTTCACTGAAAAGCGCAGCGGACCGTCCAGCACGCCGCTGTTCATCCGCCGAGATCTGCAGCAACTCCCCGGCAACACCATCCGCACCAGCGCCGTCCACCCCAATGCCCGCAATCTTCGCAATCACACAGTTCCGCAGATACCGCACAAGCTGCCGCGCCAGCTGAGCCGGAGAGTTGCCTGCATCCAGCAATTGGTTTGCAACTGTAATCACCTCGGCGCTGCGATTCCCATCCACCGCCTCAAGAATCCTCTCAAACACCGCATTCGGAACCGTCCCCATCAGCTCCCGAATCTGTCCAACGTCCAGCCGCGCCCGCCCGTCGTGCCCCTCGCCGGCGGACACCGGCGCACTCGCAATCGCCTGGTCCATGATCGACAACGCATCCCGCATCGACCCATCGCCCGCCTCCGCCAGCAGGCTCAGCGCCCCTTCATCCGCGTCGACACCTTCGCGCTCAGCAATCCCGCGCAACTCACCCAGAATATCCACCAGCTTCACCGCATGAAAGCTGAAGTGTTGACAACGCGAACGCACCGTCTGCGGAATATCCTCTGGCTGCGTCGTAGCCATCATGAAGACAATATGATCCGGCGGCTCTTCCAGTGTCTTCAGCAGCGCATTGAACGCCGCATCTGTGATCTGGTGTGCCTCATCCAGAATATAAATCTTGTACTTGTCTCTGGCTGGCCGGTACCGCGCCGCATCCCGCAACTCACGAATCTCGTCGATGCCGCGATTAGTCGCTGCGTCGATCTCAATCACATCAACCGCATTGCCGGCGCGAATCTCGGTGCAGCTCTCGCATATCTCGCAGGGCTCAGGAGTCGGCCGCACCGCCGACCCAATCG
Source organism: uncultured Acidobacteriaceae bacterium (assembly GCA_963838555.1). Classification (GTDB taxonomy): domain Bacteria; phylum Acidobacteriota; class Terriglobia; order Terriglobales; family Acidobacteriaceae; genus Edaphobacter. The sequence continues at coordinate 13,904 of CAWIRK010000005.1, forward strand.
CGTTCCGGCAGTTCAACGCCATCGCCAGGATGCGCGCAATCGTCGTCTTCCCAATCCCGCGATGTCCGCTGAAGATATAACCATGCGCGATCCGGTTCTGAGCCAGCGCATTCATCAGCGTCACCGTCACGTGGTCCTGCCCCGCAACATCTGCGAAGCGCTGTGGCCGGTATTTTCGTGCAAGAACTTGATATGCCATATAAAAAATAAAGAGAAAAGAGTCCTGCTACGACTGAGTCAATCGAGCGCGGCGCAACCCCTATTGTATCGCCCACCACTACACCCTGCCCTTAGGCGCCGAAGGCGCGTCAGCCTCGATGGCAGATCGCGCCATGCGCGCAGCACGCCTCTAGCTTTTAAGCCTTTTCCGAGCAGCCCGCTCAGCCTTCCGCACCCGCCGCTTCACCTCATCCGCACTGAACATCGTCCCCCGGCATTTCCCCGCGCCGCAATAGCAATCCGCTTCATCATCATCGCTGTCGTGCAGATTGTACTCATACGTCAGCTCCTCGCCCGTCGCGATATCGCGAATCGCCACAATAAACACGCGCCCGTCAATATTTTCCGACTCGCAGTTCGGATCGCAGGAGTGATTGATAAACATCGCTGTCCCAAACCCATCAATCACCGTGCCGCGCTCACCAGTGCTGAACAGATACGTGATGTCCCGGTCTTTATATCGCTCATCCGCCTCGTCTTTCGTAAACCGAGGCCCATCATATTCAATGACGCGCGTGCCTTTTTTTATCTTTCGAGTCGTATAGCAGCCAGCTGCGTGAATCGACGAAGAACGAACAATCAGCCCATCAACCATAGTCAAATAAGTTCCATCCAATAAAATACTGGCAGGCAAGCAGCCCAGGTCAGCTGACTATAACAAACCGCCGCGCAATCGCGTCAAACGATTAGACGAGTAACCTGGACTCCAGACCCAAGATCATATGGCTATCGATCCCATAACCCGCGCGCTCCAGGTTGCCTTCCTTCTCTCGGCCTCCTGCCTTGCCCAAACATCAACGCAAAACCCAACCCCGGCGCCCTGCCCAGCCCCAAACCAGACAACCGGTAAGCCTCCCGATCCGACAGCCAAGCCTTGCCCACCGGCTGCAAAAAAGCCAACCTCCGCCGCCGAGCAGTTCCCATTCCCGGGCGAGCCCAGCAAACCCAAAAATCCGCCCGACTCACCAAGTCCTTCCAACACTCCACCCGACTCTCCAAGCCCAGCGAGTCCGAGTACAACCACACCGTCTGACGCCGCAACCCAGCACCCATTCCCCACGCAAACGCCTCCCAAACTTCCCAGCGACGACTCCAGCAGCAGTTCCAGTTCCAGCAACGACGATCCCAACGCCGCCCCCACCGACCCTAACGCTGCTCCCGCCACCGACCCCACCGCCAAAGGCGATCCTTCGAATCCCCCTGAAGGCACCTCCGTTCATCGCAAACTTCCCAAAGTCAAACGAGTGTTGAGCGACGACGAGCGGGTCGACGAAGACCTCTACGTCGCAAAGTTCTACATGAACGACGAAAACTACCAGGGCGCCTACCTCCGTGCCAAAGATGCCGTCAGCATCCAGCCCGACTACTCACTCGCCCACTTCACCCTGGCTGAAGTATTCCAGAAGATGAAGAAAAAAGACGAAGCCATCGCCGAGTTCCAGACCTACCTCAAGCTCGACCCTGAAGGCGAAAAGGCCAAGGCCGCCAAAAAAGCCCTGGCCGAACTTCAATAAAGCTTCAACAAAGCAAAAAAATGGCAAGCGGAACTAGCCGACACGTTCATAAGCCGTGTAAGGTGATCCTGCCCATCAAATCCATCCAGACCAACTCCATCCAGATGAACTCCACCCTCCACCAACTCCAGCGCGAGATCGCCCACTCCCTCCACAGCCTCGACGCCACACAAACGCAACTCCGCCCACCCGCTCGCCCCGGCAAATGGAGCATTCAGCAAATCATCGAGCACCTGCTCCTCACGTACTCCAGCACTGAAACCGCCATCAACGCCCGTCTCGCCAAGCGCACTCCCACCCGCGCCAAACCCACGCTCGCCAACCGCGTCACGCAATTTGCGGTCACCCGATGCAGCTACTTCCCATTTGGCCGCGAGGCCCCTCCGATGGTGACCCCGCAACCCACCACACATCCACTCTCTGGCAAAGACCTCGCCCAAACCGCGACGGAACATCTGGCCCATCTCGATCTGCTATTCACCGAAGCGGAAAATCTCTTCGGCCCCGCCAGCCGATGTGCCACCCACGCCGTCCTCGGCCCCCTCAATATCGGCCAGTGGCGCAAATTCCAGCTCATCCACGGCGAACACCACCTCAAACAAATCGCCGCCATTCGCAAAGCCCACCACGTCTAGCCAGTCTGCGAGCCATTTTCCACCAGCTCATCATCCACCAGCTCATCCTCCACCCGCAGATACCGTCGCATGTAACGAAGTGGCTCTTCCGATGCCGCCAGTTCCTTCAGATGATAGAGCCACGCATCCTCCCGCGCACTGCGCCGCGTGTATCCCTTCCGCTTCACCGTGCCGATCGTGCCGTCCTTCATCCTGCGGGTGAACGTCTGCGTCGGCACCTGAAACGTCATCACCTCACCTGGCTTCCAGAAGCTCGAAGCAAACTCATGCGAAAACAGCAGTGCGTAATAACGTCTCTCAGCCGCCAGTGTCTCCACCGCATGCCTCGCGTTCTGCCACGGCAGTCCCAGCTTGCTGACGTACCACTTCCGAAACTCGAACCCATTACTGCGCGCCTGCCCAACCAACAACTGAAGCAGCTCAACTCGTGTCATAAAGTCCGTTTCAGTTCAAATGAAAATGCAATGACACCAGGCGATTTCCCGGTACCAAAGGGTATAGTTTATCGGGGCCTGCGTCCAATATAAGACCGGCGGCGTCTCACCCTATCATCTGCATCGGAGGAAAAGTGCGCGCTACCTCAACCAAGATTCCGGCCTTCGGAGAAGAACAATAAAACGCAGCGTCAAAATCCTAAGCCTCCTGCTTCTTGCGTCCATGCTGACGACTCCAGCCTTCGCGGACCCCTATAATCCCGCTTCCCACACCGACCCCATCAACCTCACCCCTCAGGTCCGCGAGGCCCACGAGCACTTCTACAACCTCGACTACGACGGCGCCCTCACCCGCTTCGAAGCCATCCAGAAAGACAATCCGCAATCCGCCATCGCCACCGGCTATATCCTCCAGACGCTCATCTTCCGCGAGCTCTACCGTCAGGATCTCCTCGACACCACCTACTACGCCCACGACTCCTTCCTCACCTCCAAACGCAACGTCCCCGTCCCCCCGGACATCCGCGCACGCATCGAATCCCTCACCAACTCCGCCATCGCCCTCTGCGACCAGCAGATCAAGGCCAACCCCAACAACGCAAACGCCTACTTCGCTCGCGGCTACGCTCGTGGCATGCACGCTGCCTTCATCACCCTCGCCGAACACAGCTATGTCGCCGCCGCACGCCAGGGCTTCGCCGCCCGCGGCGACAGTGAACAGGCCCTTAAGATCGACCCCGGCTACGCCGATGCAAAAATGGCCATCGGCCTCCAGCAGTTCGCCGTCGCCAGCCTCCCCCGCGTCCTTCGCATCATGATCGGCATCACCGGCGTCACCGGCAACAAGGAGAAAGGTCTCGACCTCCTCCGCGAATCCGCCGCTCACGGCATCGTCACGCCAATCGAGTCCCGCACCGCGCTCTCACTTTTTCTGCGCCACGATGCCCGCTACCCCGAGGCCATCGTCGTTCAAAAAGGGCTCGCCGAGCAATACCCGCACGACTTCCTCTTCCGCATTGAGGTAGCCAACCTGACCAAGGACTCCGGCGACGGACCCGGCGCCATCGCCATCTACCGCGAGGTCCTCGACGATGCGGAGAAACCAGGTTACTTCGTCGAACCACACTTGCACATGGCCTACTGGGGGTTGGCTGACACCCAGCGCGGCCAGAACCAGATAGCCGAGGCCGCGCAGAACTATCTTCTCGCAGCCGCCCAACCCACCTGCAGTGATTGGCTGCGCCGCCGAGCCCAACTCAACGCCGGCCAGATGTTCGATCTCCTTAACAAACGCGAAGAAGCCGTCAAGCAGTATCAACTTGCATCAGCCGGAGGCGGTGACCAATCACAAGCAGACGCCGCCCGCCGCTACCTGAAAACCCCCTACAGCGGCAAATAACCCACCCACTACGTGCCTCCAAACTCTGCACTTGCCGTTGCGGTGCTGTCGTAGTTGCGGTTGCAATTTCCTTTTGGTTGTCATCCTTCGCCGTAGGCGGAGGATCTGCTTTTGTAGTTGTTTCTGCAGTTGTCGTTGTCTAGTCTTCAGTCCGAAGGCGCTCCGCTCCATCCCAGACCTTTTCTTTTCCTCTACTCCACCATCTCCCTGTGGCAAAATAGAATCTTCCGGAGACCCACATGTTCTGTTCAAAGTGCGGCAAACAAGTCGACCCATCCTCCCGCTTCTGCCCCGCCTGCGGAGCCGCTGTCTCCGCCGCTCCTCCGCCTCCACCCGGCAACTATCCGAACCGGGGCCAGCTCACGCGCTCGCGCCATAACCGCATGATCGCGGGAGTCTGCGCCGGCTTTGCTCTCCACTATGGTTGGGACCTCAACCTCGTCCGCGTCGTCACAGCGCTCGTGGCCCTGTTCACCGGCATCGGCGCCGTGGCGTATCTCGTCCTCTGGGTCATCATCCCCGAAGAACCCTACGCCCTTCCTGCAAAGGGCATCTAGGTTTGCAAAAGAAAATCGCCACCACTCGCCGTCAATCCTCGCCCTTTCGCCTATCGCAACCGCGAACTCCACTGTGACGGAGTCGACCTCACCACCCTGGCCGCCGAACACGGCACCCCGCTCTACGTCTACTCCGCCACGCAAATCACCCAGCGCTTCCAACTCTTCCAACAAGCCTTTGCCACTCGCCCTCACACCATCTGCTACGCCGTCAAAGCCAACTCCTCCCTGGCCATCCTCCGCCTCCTGGCCACTGCGGGAGCAGGCTTCGACATCGTCTCCGGCGGCGAACTCGAGCGCGTCCGTAAAGCCCACAAGCCAGCCCTCAAAAAAGTAGTCTTCTCCGGAGTAGGCAAGCAGCTCTGGGAGATCGACGCCGCCCTCGACGCCGGCATCCTCCTCTTCAACGTCGAATCCGAAGCCGAACTCCACCTCCTCGCCGTCCGCGCCGAAGCCCGCAGCAAGGTCGCCCGCTTCGCCCTCCGCGTTAACCCCGACGTCTTCGCCGAAACCCACCCTTACATCTCCACCGGCCTCAGCGAACACAAGTTCGGTATCGACATCAAAGCCGCCCGCTCAATTTATCGCGCAGCAAAAAAATCAAAGTGGCTCGACCCCGCCGGAGTCTCCGTCCACATCGGCTCGCAGATTCGCAAAGTCGACCCCTTCGCCGCCGCCCTCGCCCGCGTCACCAGCCTCATCGCCGACTTGCGCAAAGACGGCCACAACATCCGCTACGTCGACGCCGGCGGCGGCCTCGGCATCGACTACGGAGCCGGAACCTTTGACCCCGCGAAGCAGGTAGAAAAATACGCAGCTGCTCTCACGCAAGGTCTCGCCGGCGAACCCGCCCATCTCCTCCTCGAACCGGGCCGCTTCATCGTAGCCCAGGCCGGTGCTCTCCTGACCCGCGTTCTCTACGTCAAAAAAAACGGCGCCAAAACCTTCGTCATCACCGACGCCGCCATGAACGACCTCATCCGTCCCGCGCTCTACCACGCTCACCACGAGATCATCCCAGTAAAGCAACCAGCAGGGAAGTCTTCGCTGGTCGTCGATGTTGTAGGCCCCGTCTGCGAGTCCGGAGACTTCTTCGCCCGCGACCGAGCGCTCCCCACAGTCAAACCGGGAGACCTCGTCGTCCTCCTCGATGCCGGAGCCTACGGCATGTCCCAAACCTCGAACTACAACTCCCGCCCTCGCCCAGCCGAAGTCCTCGTCGACGGCACCAGCGCCAGACTCATCCGCCGCCGCGAGACGATCCGCGATCTCTTCGCGACCGAACTCCCCTGAGCTTCACTCCACTATCCCCATCCTCCCGCGCAAAGCGCAAGAATGCGCTGTCGCGCCACGGCACCGGCCGCTCGCTTCAGGCGGAATCACCGTAATTCTCTATACTGTGAGCAAGAGAACGACGGGCCCCACGAATATTGCAATCGGCGGAGGTGCCGTGTCCAATCTCAAAGCATTTTTACGTGCAGCTTTTTTCTTTCTAGTCCCCACGCTGGCGGCCGTCGCATGCACTCGAGCCGTCTACCTTGGAGACAATGGCGACGTCATCACCGCCCGCTCCATGGACTGGAAGGTCGATGTTCTCACGAACCTCTGGATCTTTCCTCGCGGCATGCAACGCTCCGGGCAAGCTGGCCCCAACTCCCTCAATTGGGTCTCGAAATACGGCAGCGTCATCGCCACCGGCTATGAAGTCTCCACCACAGATGGCATGAACGAAAAAGGCCTCGTCGCCAACGTCCTCTGGCTTGTAGAGTCGCAATATCCCAAATACGACGCCAGCAAACCGGGCCTCGCCATCTCCATCTGGGCCCAATATATCCTCGACAACTTCGCGACGGTACAAGAGGCAGTCGACACACTCGCCGCCGAGCCTTTCACCATCGTCACCGCCAGCGTCCCCGGTGAAGAGCGCCTCGCCACCCTTCATCTCTCCATCTCCGACGCCACCGGCGACAGCGCCATAGTCGAGTACATCGAGGGCAAACAGGTCATTCACCACGACCGCAAATATCAGGTCATGACCAACTCCCCCATCTTCGACCAGCAGCTTGCGCTCGACTCCTACTGGCGCCAGATCGGTGGCACCGTCTTTCTCCCCGGGACCAACCGCGCCTCCGACCGCTTCGCTCGGGCTTCCTTCTACGTCAATGCAATCCCTAAATCCGAAGACCCCGTCATTGCGCTTGCCAGCGTCTTCAGCGTCATACGCAATGTCTCGGTACCCTTTGGCCTCACCACACCCGTCGAGCCCAACATCTCCTCCACCCGTTGGCGCACCGTGGCCGACCACAAGCGCCTCCTCTACTTTTTCGACTCCGCCCTGACCCCCAACACCTTCTGGGTCGACCTCAAACAAGTCGACTTCTCCCACGAAACCGGCAAGGTCCTGAAGCTCGACCTCGGTCCCAACCAGCGAAACGTCTTCTCCGGCAACGCCGTCAAAGATTTCAAGGCCTCCGAACCCTTCCACTTCCTCGGCCTTCCCGAAACCCGCTAGCTTGACAAAAACGAGCACTCCAACGACACGGCTTGGGGCTGCGACCTGTCTGTACCCCAAGTGTAAGTCCAAACCTAAAGTCCTTCGTTCGAAGACTTTGCACACTTTTGCCGGGGAGGGGGCCATGCATCCTCACCAAGCGAATCCCCAGTCAAACATGCTAAACTCACAAGGTTGCGCACCCTTCGCGCACCACAAATCTGCACAGAGGTAGTCCATGTCCGGCCATTCAAAATGGGCAACAATCAAGCACAAAAAAGGCGCCCTTGACGCCAAGCGCGGCAAGATCTTCACCCGCCTGATTAAGGAAATCACTATCGCCGCCAAGCAAGGCGGAGGAGACCCCGACGGCAACCCCCGCCTCCGCGGAGCCATCGCCGCAGCCAAAGCGGAAAACATGCCCGCCGACAACATCAAGCGCGCCATCCAGCGCGGCACCGGCGAACTGGAAGGCGTCTCCTACGAAGAAATCACCTACGAGGGCTACGGCCCCGGAGGCGTCGCCATCATCGTCGAAGTCCTCACCGACAACAAAAATCGCGCCGTAAGTGAAATCCGCCACGCCTTCTCGAAAAACGGCGGAAACCTCGGAGCTGAAGGCGCAGTCGCCTGGATGTTCACCAAAAAGGGCGTAGTCACCATCGCCAAATCCGCCGCCAGCGAAGACAAGCTAACGGAAATCGTCCTCGACGCCGGCGGCGAAGACCTCTCCGACGAAGGCGAAAACTGGGAAGTCCTCACTGACCCCAAGGACTTCGAAGCCGTCACCGAAGCCCTCAAGGCGGCCAAGATCACCCCCGAGCACGCCGAGGTCACCAAGATCGCCTCGACCTACACCAAACTTGAAGGCTCTCAAGCCAACGCCATGATCCGTCTCCTCGAAACTCTCGAAGACCTCGACGACACACAAAACGTCTACTCCAACTTCGACTTCGATGAAGCCGCGGTAGCGGCGCAGTAATCCAATCCGTAGCTGAACGCAAATCGGGCCGCCGTTCATCGGCGGCTTTTCTTCTGCGAGCACACAACCGCAGACATAGCGAGACCTCGGGAGATATAGATTTGTCCAAAAACACGCAACGCATCCCAGTCGCGACCATCTGGGTCATCGCCCTCCTGCTCGCCGCCGCCCCATTCGCCTCAGCTCAAGCCGTCGCCAGCGGCGACACCAACCCATTCCGTCAAGAGCTCTCCAGCCACCAACCCCTCGAGATCGGTGCCATCGTTCAGGGGGGCGTCGGCGTCACCCAGAACCGCGACGGCTTCAGCTTCCTGATGGCAGGCGTGCACGCCGGCAAGGTCCTCTCCCCCAACATTGGCCCCGGCCCTCTGCACGGCAACTTTGAGTACGCTGTCGAAGTCTTCCCCTTCTGGCAGTCCTACACGCCAAAGTTCCAGCGCCCCTTCTGCACTAACCCACCCGGAACCCCGCCTGTCTGCACCCCGTTCTACACCGTAGGCGGCACCTTCACCGGAGTGTCCATCACCCCCATCATCCTCCGCTGGAACTTCGCCGGCACTCGCCGCTTTTCCTTCTGGGGACAAGCCGCCGGCGGTCTCGTTTGGACCAACCACAAATACCCAGCCTTCGGCGGCCCACCCTACAACGAGCAAAATGACGGCCCCAACGCCGACGCCAGTGTCTTCAACTTCACTCCACAAGGCGGCGTTGGCGTTCACTACTTCGTCCGTCCCCGCCGCTCCATCGACTTCAGCGCCAACGGCGTTCACATCTCCAGCGCCTCCCTAGGAGACCGCAACCCCGGCGTCAACGCCAGCGTGCAATTCTCCCTCGGATACACATGGTGGAAATGAAAAGCTTCTACACTAATCACGTGCACTAAACACCAGTCACTAACCACGAACCGCTGTCTCAATGAATCCAGAAGCCATCATCGAATGCGTCCCTAATTTCTCCGAAGGCAACGACGCAGCCAAGGTCAGCCAAATCGTCGCCGCAATGCAGGTCGAAGGCGTTCGCTTGCTGGACTGGTCTCTCGACAAGGCCCACAACCGTTCCGTCGTCACCATCGCCGGCACACCCGCTGGCGTCGTCGAAGCAGCAGTACGCGCCGCAGGCAAGGCCGCCGAACTCATCGACCTCACCAAGCAAAGCGGCGTCCATCCCCGCATCGGCGCCGCCGACGTCATCCCTTTCATCCCCGTCAGCGGAGCCTCCCTCGCCGAATGCGCCGTCCTCGCCCGTCAGGCCGGCCTCCTCATCTGGCGCCGCTACGGAGTGCCTGTCTACTTCTACGGAGCCGCCGCCGCCCGGCCCGATCGCGTACAGCTCGAAGACGTGCGCCGCGGTCAATTCGAAGGCCTTCGCGACGCGTCCCGCCGCGATGCCTCCCGCCGCCCCGACATCGGTGGCCCCGAACTTCACGAGACCGCCGGAGCCAGCGCCGTCGGAGCCCGCAGTTTCCTCATCGCCTACAACATTCACCTCAAGGGAACCGACATCGCCGCGGCTCGCGCGATCGCCCGCGACATCCGCGCTGCCAACGGCGGTCTCCACGGCGTCAAAGCCATCGGTGTTGTTGCCAACGGCCGCGCGCAGGTCAGCATGAACGTCACCGACTTCAACCTCACTCCCATGCGCCACGTCTATGCCACCATCCAACATCTGGCCCAGCGTCACGGTGTGCTCATCGACGACGCCGAGCTCATCGGATTAATTCCCGAGGCCGCCTACGAGCCCGACTCCGAATGGATACGCCAAATCCCTGGCTTCGACCCCGAGGGCAAGGTCCTGGAGCGCAAGCTCAACGCCCCCATCGCCTGGCCATAATCAAACCTGCCGTCATCGCAAATCAACTAACCAGCGCCAACGAGTAAGAAACAATGAGAAATCGCTCCGTACCCGCTGACACGATCCTGCCCCACATCGTCTACCGCAACGTTCCTGACGCCATCACCTGGCTGGCCCGCGCATTCGGATTCGTGGAGCACTATCGCTACGGAGATCCGCCCGCGGTTGGCGCCCAAGTGCATCTGGGCGAAGCCTGGATGATGCTCGAAACCGCGAAACCCGGTTCGACGAGTCCCGCACAGGCGGGTCTCCGGACACAGAGCCTCACCATCTTTGTCGACAACCTCGAAGCGCACTTCAACAACGCAAAATCCGCGGGTGTCACCTTTGTCGAAGATCTCTACGAAACCGAGTATGGCGAGCTGCAGTACGCAGCCCTCGACCTCGAAGGCCATCACTGGCTCTTCTTTCGACACGCCCGCGACCTGTCACCCGATTCCTGGAGCGCAAAGATAGCTCAGCGCTGAACGCGTCCGCCGATCGGAAAATCGTCATGCGGGGTCCAGCAAGCCCACGTCCAATCTCCCCAGGTACCACGAAAGTAGCAAGCTTGCTAACAAAGCATGACCCTACCAGTCTTGATACTTGGGCGTATTCACGAAACAATAGAAACACTGACGCTACAACGGTAGTAGCTCAAGGAGCAAAAGGGAACTATGACATCCATCAGGCAGAACATCTTCACCACGGCCGTCGCCATCGCGACCATCATGGCCCCCATATTCGCATCCGCCGCACAGCTCTCGAGTGACGCCAAGTCGGCGATCCCCAAAGACATTCAGCAGCTCATCGTCGTCGACTACCATGCCATGCAGAACTCCCCCGCAGCCATGGAGCTCAAGGACCGCGTCCTTCCTCCCGAACTCAAGCGTCTCGAGACCGCCCTCAAAAGCTCCGGCCTCAAAGTCGATCAGGACGCCGACGTCCTCGCCTTCGCTGCTTTCCGTGATCAGCAGGGTTCGGGCACTCGCATCGTCGGCATCGCCCAGGGCCAGTTCCACACCCGCGAGATCATGGCCAACTTCACCAAGAACAAAACCAAGCCCTTCGTGCTCCGCAACAACAGCATCTACCCCATGGGCTCTAACGGCATGAGCGTCGTCTTCCTCAACCAGACCACCATGGTCTTCGGCGACAAGGACTCCGTCAAGGAAGCAATGGACGCACGTGATGGCATGGTTCCTGACTTCCTCTCCAACGGCGATATGGTCAACGAGATGGGTGTAGTCGACTCGAAGGCCGTATGGAGCCTGCTCGACGCCAAGGGAACGCAGACCATGATGAAGGGTGTCCTCGGCGACGCCGCCCAACTTGCCGACTACGACACCGTCAAAAATCGCATGAAGAGCAGCCGCTACACTATGGACTTCCAGAATGGCGTCAAGTTCGACATGGCCGTCGTCATGTCCGACACCATCACCGCCGCCACCGCCGCGACGCTGTTGAAGGGCGTATCGATCATGAGGAAGACCTCAGGCTCACCCCTCGAGAAGTCGGCTCTCGAGCAGACCACCATCGATTCCAACTCCGGAACCCTGACCGTGGCCTACTCCTCCACCGACAGCCAGTTCGCCAGCCTTCTCACCTCGCCGCTCTTCCAGTCCGTAGTCAAGTAAGCCAGTCACCGTCAACAGAACAACGCAACACAAAGCCCGATCGTAGCATTCCGCTGCGAGATCGGGCTTTCCTGCTTTGCCTTGTTTCCGATCGCAAAGCTCATTTGCTTCGAGAGGCTGTTGAAAGAGCCGTCCTTCTTAGGGGCACGGTTTTTATCTGCTGAGGGAAAAGTCAGTCCTTTGCTTTTCGGAGGGAGCGCAGGGCTGGTTGCCCAATGCTTTAGCTTTGGGTCTCCCTGCGAAAAACGTAGCAAATACAAGGGGCTCTAGCCCCGGGCTCTTTTTCCTAAACCACGATCATCGTTTTTCGGCGCCCTCTTCAGCCCACGAGGAGATTTTCGTTAGGCCATACCCATTGGAATTCTCCTAACGAACCTAGTCGACCAGCGGCCGATTGAGTTCCGTGCGCCAACCCGATGGATCGCTCCCCGACTCCGGACCAGATAGATAGCACTCCCACAGATCGGGCCGCGGAGTATACCCCTTCGCTGCAATCCATTTATTGAACTCGCCCCACGCCGCGCCAAGCCCCTCATAGTCCCCACGAAAGATCGTCCGGGCCACCGTGGTCACCGGCCATTGGCCCAGCTTCACGCGACCAACCGGATCGATCGGCGCTGCCACCGGCACGCAGATCTCAAAATCGAAGATGCCCGGTTCCATCCTCAGGTGATGCGTAAACCACGGCCCCGTCGCAGCGATACCCTGCGCCGCTATGGCAGCCTTCACCTCGTCCAATCCCGGACCCATCACCATGCGAACGTCCTCGCGCGGTATTGTGAGGTGAACAAAGGCAGTCAGCAAGCCGGCAGTCTGTGTAATCAGCGGCGGGTCAATCATGGATGACCTCCTTGGTCCTTCAGCGGAGTCGTTCGGGACGTCTTCAAATAAGACGCCCCGGCCAGGAACTTTGTTACCGGTCAGGATCGAGCGTGACCAGCCGTTCTTTCAGTCCGCGACCCAGTAGTTGAGTAACTCCGACCCCAAGTTCACGGCTCAGCAGTTCTCCGCAGCCAGAGCGAAGAATCTGGCGTTTCACCGTGAGCAGCGCAGCGGAGAGTCCGTATTTCGCCTTTGCAGTTGCCTTTCTTGATGTCATCCCGCAGGGATCTGCTTCTGTCGTTGCAGTTGCTTTTGCAGTTGCCGTTGTCTTTGCCTTTCTTTTCCGAACCGCAGAAACCGTCATTTCGACCGAAGCTGCTCACGGCTTCATCGTGAGCCGCGCAGCGGAGAAATCCGCTTCTCTACCCAAGTCGCATCTCCGCCACTGCCCCGCTTTTGTTGTTGCTTCGTGTTCTTATCGTTGGTTTGAGATTAGAGCTGGATTCTGGACACCGGGTTTAGCCGCGGATCTTTTCTGCCAATGTCTGGGTGAGCAACCCACCGCTCGGTCCCAGGCAACTTCGAGAGCTATCCAACTGATTCTATTAAGTTTGCCGACGACTTAATTTTTCTTTTGCCGTTTTCGGCCCAAAAATCGCCTGTCAAGCTCAAGAACCACCTAAATCACTCAAACAAAGCAAGATCGACTTGGCACTTTAGTTATATTCCAACCGCTATACTGTATATAGAGATAAAAACAAGCAAAGCCCCGGACATCCTCCGGGGCTTAGTCATGTAAAGTCAGGACTTTACAAACAAGCCTGAGTGTTTTCAATAGTTTGCAGGCAGAGTACAGGCGTAAGATTCATGTTTACAAGACTTTACGCAATTAAGGGGAGGAGGGGAGTACCGCGTCAAAACGCCAGCACGACCCCAAAGACATTCCCTTGAAAGGAGTAATTACGGCTGAATTTCGTCCCGAATTTGGCCTGGTATCCCTCGAGCCCCACTCGGGTCACAGCCGGAGTCGAGATCGTGCAGTTCGAATCGGGAGAGGCAAGCTTGCTCTTCCATCCGCCGGCGATCATATTGCACAACTCCCCGATCGCGTCATCCACCATTGGATCGTGAGGCTCCGAAGGAGTCCCCAATAAAGCCTCCGCCGTCACCGATGCCGTCGCCTGGCTCGCATACAACAGGCACTCGCCATCAACAGCGCCAGTAAATTGAATCCTCGCCACGATCCGTCCCTCGACCGTGTCGACCTCGCCTTCCAAAGGATCGCAGCTTCGCTCCAGCATCGTCTCAAATACCTCCGAGACCGCCGAGTCGAGCCGAGTCATTGCCTCATCCTGCACCTTGGTCACGCTCGTCCTCTTCCCACTTCAGATTTGAATTGCAGCAAAGCAATCACGAAACGGCTATGCCGCCCGCAGCAACGGCAACACACGCACCTTTACCTGCTCCGCCGTAAACGGCTTGCAGATATAACCCTGAGCGCCCGCAGCAATGGCGCGCAGAACAAACGCCTCATTGCCTTCCGTCGTAATCATCACCACCGGAACACCCTGCGCCAGATTCTCCTGACGCCTCGTCTCCAGAAACTGCAACCCGTCCATCACCGGCATATTGATGTCGCTCAAGATCAATGCAAGTGGAGTAGAGGCACTTTGATTGTCCCGCAGCATCTGCAGCGCCTCCTCGCCATTCGAGGCCTGCAAGACCTCTGTGAGTTCGAGGCCGGCCTGCCCCAGCGCCCGCTCGATCACCTTCCTCATCACCGCCGAATCGTCCACAATTAGAGCTCGCAACCAAACCTCCCCAAACTCAGCATCCAGACAGCATCTGGTATGAAGTCAGTATCGGCAAGCCGCCAGCAACCTTGAGCCAAACTCCGCCTTAGCGTCTTCTAACCCGTGATTCGCCAACTTCGGCCACCCAACTGCATAAACCAGTGGCATGGACAGCGGACTCTACGCAGCATATACAGGCCTTCTGGCACGCACACAGGCGCTCGACACCGCGGCGAACAACCTCGCGAACGCCGGAACCGCCGGATTCCGCGCCCAGCGCGACTACTTCAGCGGCGTTCTGGCCGGAGGCATCGATCAGGACCCTGAAACCGCCTCGCAAGTAGGCCAGTCCGTAAATGGCTTCGGCATCCTCGGCGGCAATCGGCTGGATCTCGGCCAGGGAGAGATCAAAACCACAGGTAATCCGCTCGATCTCGCCCTCCAGGGCTCTGGCTTCTTCGCCATCCAGACATCCCACGGAGTCCGATACACACGAGACGGCGCCTTCTCCCGCTCCCCCACCGGAGTCCTTCAGACCGCCCAGGGCGAGCCCGTCCTCGACGCGAACCAGATGCACATCACCATCCCTACCGGCGCCGTCTACGTCTCGCCGGACGGCAGCATCTCCGTCTCTACGGCAGACGGTAGCATGATCGTCGGCCGGGTGGGGGCTTTCGACTTCCCTGAAAAAACTGTTCTAACCGCCGAAGGTGCGAATCGTTTCTCCGCGAATGGAGCAAAGCCGATTCCAGCAAATGCCTCGATCGAACAAGGCTCCGTTGAAGGAGCCAACGAAGACGCCATTCACGGAACGATGGAATTGGTGCTTGTCCAACGACAGGCGGAGATGATGCAAAAGGCCCTCAGCGTCTTCAACAACGACTTCGACAAGACCGCCTCAGAGGATCTTCCCAGAGTCTGAGGGCAAACACAGCATCTGACGTCACATTTCTACCAGCAGAGGAGTTAGACATGATTCGAGCGTTATACACAGCCGCAAGCGGAATGAGTGCCCAGCAAACCAATCTGGACACAGTAGCAAATAACCTGGCGAACTCTGCGACAACAGGCTTTCACCAGCGTCAGGTGCAGTTTCAGGACATGATCTATCAGAACCTCATCACTCCAGGTTCGGCGGAGACGCAACAAACCCTTTCCGCCGGTCTCCAGGTCGGCCTTGGAACTAAGTCCGCCGCCAGCGAAGTGATCATGACACAGGGAGACTTCAACCAGACGAACGGTCCCCTCGACCTGGCGATTCAGGGCGCCGGCTTCTTCCAGATATCCCGGCCGGACGGAACCATCGCTTACACCAGAGCAGGAAACTTCCACCCGAACAATCAGGGAACTCTTGTGACTGCGAACGGCGACACAGTGCTGCCTGCGATCACCATTCCCTCGAATGCCACCAACATTACGATCTCCCAATATGGAATCGTATCGGCGACTCTTCCCGGACAGACGAATGCTGCGCAGCTTGGCACGATCCAGCTGGCAACCTTCGCCAATCCAGGAGGCTTGAACTCTATCGGCGGCAACCTGCTGCAGCAAACGGAGTCCTCTGGAAATCCCATTACCGATGCGCCAGGAGGAACCACTGGAATGGGCACATTGCAGCAAGGCTATCTGGAGAACTCCAACGTTGATGTCGTCGCTGAGTTTGTACAGATGATCCTGGCGCAGCGCGCTTATGAGAGCAATTCCAAAGTAATCCATGTAGCAGATGATATGTACTCACAGATCAACGGTCTGGTCCGGTAGGAGCATTATGAGCAATGTTCGCTGTTCCTGGCCCAGATGCATCGGCGTACTCTCTTTGTTCACACTGCAAGGAATATGCATGACCTGTTCCGGACGGGCAGCCTGCTACAGCACACCACGTACGGCAATCGACGCACTCGAAGCAGATTCTTCGTTCTCTCCAGCCTCTAAGGAACAACGGCTACCGAGTGACGAGGATCGAGTTGGACCAAGTACTAGGACAGAGATGGGCCATGATAGCCCGTTGTGATCATCCCGAATGGCCCGTGATTGCTCTCCCAGCGAATGGAGCAAAGCTCGCTTTCACCTCGAGAGATGGAGCGGTCTGTGACCAGTGGTCTTAGGACAGCTCCTGTGGTGCGGGCCGGCGACGTCGTGCGATTGTGGAGGAACGAAGGTGTTCTGCGAATTGAAGTCGCCGGAGTGTCAGAAGAAAGTGGTGGTCTGGGTAAAACCATACGTGTGCGATTGCTGCGCAGGAACAGAGACGATCAATCTATACCAAAGCAGTTTTCTGGCGTCATTCGAGGACCATTGGATGTGGAGATGCAACCAAGATGAGATCAATACTGATGGATTCGCCCTTCAGCATGAGTACCTGGCAGACACGCAACAGCGACTTGTCTAAAGTTGTGGCAGTTACACTTCAGCCACCCGAAGACAGAGGTCCAGGGTGGATTGCGATGACCACCGCGATCCTATTGCTTTCGTTATTGACGACTCCTTCATTGCGAGGACAGGTTGAGGCCATTCATAAGATGATCGAGCCAAAGCCGAATGTTGCGGCCGCATCCCTGTCGTCATACCTAGAGCGGGTGCGAGCGGAAAATTCCAATGTTCAGACTGTCCCCGGCTCCGTGTGGACTGACAGCGGACGGTTGACCCGTATGGCGACCGACGTGCGCGCTATGCGGCCTCACGACCTAATTTCCGTTGTGGTCTCAGAGAGCCTTGCAGCCTCTACTGATGGCACAGTAAAAAACTCGCGAGCCTCCAATGCGAGCTCTACGGTTTCAGCGCTGTTTGGAACTTTACACGCGGGCAACGCACTTCAGAATTTGGTCAATCAGACATCGTCATCCGGACTGAATGCGCAGGGAACGAGTGCGACGAATTCCAGCTTGAGTACAACATTCGGAGGGCAAGTAATCGAGGTGCTCCCAAACGGCATGCTCGTGGTTGAAGCGGCCCGGCAGGTAGAGTTCAGCCAACAAACGCAGACCATTATTCTGCGCGGATTGGTTCGACCGGAAGATATCTCTCAGCAAAATCAGGTTCTATCGACCGCCATTTCAAGCCTTGAGCTGGAAGTGCGCGGGAAGGGAATTATCAATGATTACACTCATCGCCAAAACCTCTCGTTCGGCTTCTGCAAAAGGTATTGATCTTCTAGTGGGGAACTATGTGGGCTGAAGTTAGCGAATCGAAGATGTCAAAAGCACTCAGGATGTGTGTCGGCAGTTCCTATCTCTGTAGCGCGCGTGCGCTTGCCATGCTCCTGACTTTTGCTACCGTATGCCTTTGCCTCGGATCCGGCAACATCAAGGCAGGCAAGAATCAAGGACATCTCCTCGATTGAGGGTATCCGCGATAATCAGCTAGTTGGATATGGGATTGTTGTAGGTCTGCAAGGCACGGGGGATAGCCAGCAAACAACCTTCCCGATACAAACGCTGGCGGCCACGCTACTCCGAATGGGAGTGAGCGTTCCGGCATCGTCGATTCGCGTACAAAATTTGGCCGCGGTCTTTGTTTCGGCAACGTTACCTCCCTTCGCACGTTCTGGTACTAAGCTTGATATTACGGTCTCTTCCGCGGGCGATGCGAGGAGTCTTGAGGGGGGCCTGCTTTTGATGACTCCTCTTTATGGAGCGGATGGCAAGATCTATGCCCAGGCACAGGGCTCGCTCGTCGTAGGCGGGTATTCGGTGACTGCTAACGGCAATGTAAAGCAATTCAACCATCCGAATACAGCTCGAGTTCCTTTCGGGGCGATGGTGGAACGTGGAGTGCCACTGGAATTGGAAGGCAAGAACCAGTTTTCACTGTTACTGAACGATGCCGACTTTCGAAGTGCCGAGGCCATGGCTCTCGCAATCAATCACACTCTGGGACGTCCAGCGGCCCACGTTCTTGATAGCAGGCGAGTCGAGCTGTCGGTCGCCAGCGGTGAGGAGATTCCCGCTTTGCTGGCGCAGGTTGAGTCGATTGAGGTGCCCGTCTTTCCTCGGGCAAAGGTTGTCGTCAACGAACGCACTGGAACGGTCGTTATTGGGGGAACAGTGGTCTTACAGCCCGTATCTATCCTGCATGGTGGCCTGGCGGTTAACGTGGTGAGCGAGTTTCAGGTATCGCAACCGAACGCTTTCTCGTCCGGAGGTACGACGCAGGTCGTCCAACAGACAACAATCCAGGCACAGGATAAACCGGTCAGTCGGATTGAGCTAAAGCAGGGAGCGACTGTGGATGATCTGGTGCGAAGTCTGCAGACGATCGGTGCCTCCGCGCGTGACGTGATCTCGATTCTTCAGGCGATGAAGTCTGCCGGCGCGCTGGAAGCGGAGATTGAGGTGTTATGAAGATCAGCGCTGCTGAGTTACAAGTCAGCCGACGACGGCGACTGAAGGGCAGAAGCAGGCCAAACTGGTCGATGCCGCCCAGCAGTTTGAGGCAACGATGCTGCAGGAGTTGCTAAAGCCCATGCAACATGGACAAAGTAGCTGGGGAGGCGAAGAGAAGAGCGACGATACAGCTTCTGACACGATAAGCAGTTTTGGAACCGAGGCGATCGCGAAGGCTATCTCTAAAGGAGGCGGTTTCGGGATGGCGAAACAAATCGTCTCGAAGGTAACGCTGGAGCATCAGAGAAATTCCGAAAAGAAAGTCTCTTAGTACTAAAGTTTTTGCGAATAACTTGCCGATACATCAAGTAGACGGAGGTCAACATGAGTTACGCAAGCGGAATCAATAGTCTGCAGCAGACGATCAACTCGATACCATCATCGGAGGCGAAGCCGGCGACACCGGTTAGCTCAGTGGATAGCGGATCCAAAGAGACCGAAGGATCGATCGCCAATGTGGCACAGGTTGATCAGACGAACCTAAGCTTCGCCGGAGGGCTTGTCGCTCAGGCTTTGGAGGGCTCGGATACGCGATCCGCAAAGGTTGCATCTTTGCAGCAGGCGATCGCCGCTGGAAACTACAGCGTGTCGTCGTCGGAAGTGGCGGACAAGATCATCCAGTCCATGTTGGGCTAAGAATGCGCTCAGTATGACAACCAGTGGGCTTTATCGGAAATGGTCCATAGGGCGATCACGGCTCTCAGCGACCTCGATTCAGACGCGATGCATGCTCGTTAAGCAGCAGATCGTCACACTCGCAGAGTCGAATGAAAACTTGAGCCAGACGCCGCCGGGCTGATTCTTTCAAAGAGACGGTTGCTCGAAATCGTCCTTCAAAACTGTCAGGTCAACCTTGATGCACTTACGCGTCTCCACTGCCAGAAATATGAGGAACCAATGGGCACAATAGCGTCACTAATGGATATCGCTCAACAAGCTCTTATGGCCAATCAAGAAGCGCTGAATGTGACGTCGAACAACGTTGCAAATCAGAACACCGCAGGCTACACCCGCGAGGTCGTTAACTTTGAATCGGTTGACGCAGTCACGTTTAGCGGAAGCACCTACGGCTCGGGTGTGACGGCGACTGCGAGTTCGCAGAGAGACCGGGTTCTTGAACAGCGGGTGCAGCAACAGACTCAGAGCCAGGCGCAGTCCGGGGCGCTCGAATCTGCCTTGCAGCAGATCCAGAATATCTTTGGCTTGAGTTCAACGACGAGTTCCGCCAGCTCGACGGCACTCGGAACAGCGATCGATTCGTTCTTCAGTTCACTTACCGCATTGACAAGCAATCCTTCTGATACAGCGACGCGGCAGAGTGTGTTGACTGCGGCCAACACTTTGGCCGCTGCCTTCAATTCGGCGTCCAATCAGCTGACGCAGGTGTCTTCGAGCCTCAATGAGCAGGTCGGCGGCGATGTGGGTCAGGTGAACTCACTCACAAAGACTATTGCTTCGCTCAATACTCAGATCACCTCGCTTAGTCCTGACGCTGACGCTGGTGCTCTTGAGGATCAGCGACAGCTGGCGATCGGGCAACTGTCCAAGCTGGTTGGACTGGATCAAATTTCAACTGAGAATAATGGCATTACGCTTACGACCAGCAACGGCGCGCTATTGGTGAGCGGCAGCCAGTCGTTTGCCTTGAGCACAACGCAGGTTGGAGGGGCGGTCCACATTCTGGCTGGAGTTGGCGGGCAGGATGTGACCTCAAATCTTACTGGCGGCGACCTTGGTGGAGTCCTCGCAGGCGAGGGATCAGAAGTTGCCGGCGTATCAGAGCGCGCTCGACAGTCTGGCCTTTGCCGTCGGAACTCAGGTGAACCAGCAGAATGCGCTTGGGAGTCGATGGTAACGGTAATCCTGGCGGAGCGCTCTTTAGTCTTCCGCCTACTTCGACTGGTGCAGCGGCGCTGATTCAGGTTGCGACGGCCGACTCGAATGCGGTTGCGGCGGCTTCTCCAGGGGAAGGATCCGCGGGGAACGCGAATGCTTCGGCTCTGTCCGATCTTTCCAGCGCCAATATTGTGGGCGGTCAGACGGCGTCGGGATTTCTTGCGTCCTTTCTTGGTCAGATCGGCAGCGATACTGCCGCTGCGACGACGGACAATAGTGCGCAGCAGGCGACACTGACGCAGTTGACGACCCAGAGAGACTCGCTCTCCGGCGTTGCTCTAGATGAGGAGGCGGCAAATCTGACGCAGTATCAGCGGGCGTATCAGGCCGCGGCGCAGGTATTCAGCATTGGCAACTCCATCATGGCGAGCGCTCTCAACCTTGGCGTACAAACGACCGTGACCTAAAGGCGGGGATGCGTTACCACCGAATTCCAAGATTGAAACTGAGGAGCACTATCATGCGAGTCGATCCGAATTACG
Organism: uncultured Acidobacteriaceae bacterium; assembly: GCA_963838555.1. GTDB lineage: Bacteria > Acidobacteriota > Terriglobia > Terriglobales > Acidobacteriaceae > Edaphobacter. The sequence goes on from CAWIRK010000005.1 coordinate 34,977, forward strand.
TTGTCAACCTCACGGCGGCCGTCGATCAGTCAGCGAGCGAGGAAGCCAGGCTCGCCTCCGAGTTGTCCAGCGGATTGCGCGTCGCATCCCTGCAGGACGATCCGGTTGCGGCAGCGCAGAGCATGCTGCTGGGCAGCTCGATTGCGAAGGACGATACTTTTGTCCAGACCGCTTCCAACGAATCTTCGCGGCTGCAGGTCACCGATTCGACGCTTGGTGAGGTCGTCACGCAGATTACTTCGGCGTTGTCTACCGCGGTTGCGGCAATAATGGAACGCTCAATGCGAGCGACCTTGCCAGCGTTGCTCAAAAATTGAGCGGCATTCGCGACCAGGTGCTTTCGCTCGCCAATACGAGCTATCAGGGACAGTTCCTGTTTGGCGGAAGCCAGGGTTCTGCGCCTCCGTTCACTCTGGATAGCTCCACCACTCCTGCGACGGCGGACTATAACGGAGATTCGATCGTGCAGTACGTCGAGACTCCGAGCGGGCAGAAGATCCAGGTCAACCTTCCTGGGTCGGCGGTCTTCGGTGCGGCAGGCTCTGGTGTGCTGGGAGCGTTGAACCAGTTGATCTCCGATTTCTCCGGTGGCGCGACGACGGCTGCGCTTACGGCCGATACTGGCGCTTTGACCACGGCGTTGGGGCAACTGTCGGCTCAGCGGAGCACACTTGACAGCGCTTTGAGCCGGCTGCAGGCGACAAGTACCTACACGCAGACGGAGGAGAGCCAATTGAAGGTGGCACAGAGCAATCTGGTTTCGGCGGACCCTGCTGCGGTGGCAACCCAACTGTCGCAGGCTGAGACCCAGCATCAGGCTTTGCTGAGTGTTATTAATGCCCTTGGTAGCGCCGACCTCTTCAGTCTTATGAAATAAGTACCTTCCTCGCTATCCTGCGGGGTGGGGGTACCCCCCCTATTGCCCGCGCGTAAATTCCTTGTATTCATGGGTTTACGGTGCGCTTCTGTCTGCAAAATATTCATAACAAATGAGTTGCGTCCAAAATATTCTTTCTAAACGAGTTAGCCCCGGCGAGTGGTTTGGTCGCCCGGGGCTTGCTTGTTTTCCTCTACTGTTTTAAGTATAGCGGGTTGAGGGTAACTAACGTGCCAACTCTATTTCCTTCTGTTTGATGGGTTTAGGTGGTTTTGGGGCTTGACATGCGAATTTGCTGGTGTTTTTGAGTGTATTTTGCAAAAGAAAAATGAGAGGTGACGCTCTGCGCGCATTGTGGAAGCGAAGGCTCCCTAGTTCCGCTACGCTCCAGTCGGGATGACGCTTTGTGCAAGCGTTAAGTGGGAGTGCGGAGAAGTAAGTAGGCGCCGGTGATGGCGAAGAGGAGGTCTGGGCTCCAGGCGGCGAGGACTGCGGGCAGAGTGTTGACGTTGCCGAGAGATTCGAAGACGAGAGCTACTACGTAGTAGACAATGGCGAGGCTGATGGCGGTGGCGATGCCGGTGAGGGAGCCCTTTTTGCCCATCGATAAAGCGAATGGGATGGCGAGGATCGCCATGACGAGGGTAACGAGAGGGTAGGCGATTTTTTTGTTGAGCTGGACGCTGAGGCGTTTCGTTTCGAAGCCGGATTGCTTGAGGTCGGCGATGTAGTCGGAGAGTTCGGCGTAGCTCATCTCCTGCGAGGGGATGTACTCCTTCTTGAAGTAGGTGGGCTGCTCCTTGATCTCGGGGAAGGTGGCGACGGTGAAGGGTTGGTAGCTGGCGATGGTTTCGCCGGCAAAGGTGCGCTGCCAGCCGTTGACGAAGACCCAGTTGTTGACGTGCGGATCCCAAGTTGCGGAGGTGGCGAAGATGCGGCGCTGGAGGGTGAAGCCGGCGGGATTGAACTCGAAGACAGTGAGATTCGCGAATTTGTTGGTTTCAGCGTCGAAGCGCTGGTAGTAGAAGATTCGGGCGGGCTCGCCGGCATTGTTGGTCTGGCCGGAGATCCACTGGCGGTCGGGGCGGGAGAAGGTTTGGGCGGGCTTGTCTTTAATGATGGAAAGGAGAGCCTCCTGGCGTCGGTTGGCGGAGGGAAGGTAGCTCTCGTCGAAGGCGAAGAGACCGATGGAGATCAGAACAGTGACGACGAGGACTGGCGTGATGATGCGGTAAAGGCTGATGCCGCTGGTCTTCATCGCGGTCAGTTCCGAAGTGCGGTTGAGGGCTCCGAAGGTGACGAGCACGGCGACCAGAGCGCAGAGGGGTGTGACGTTGTACAGGATGAAGGGAATCAGATTGATGAGGTATTCCCCGACCGTGACCAGCGGCGTCCGGTTGCGGAAGATTGGGCCGATGAGTTCGAAGAAAGTGAAGATGAGGAACAGGCCGGAGAAGGAGAAGAGGACGATGGAGAAATTGGTGGCGTACTCGCGCATGACGTAGTCGTCAAGGAGAAGCGGGAACTGCATGCGTGAGATGCTGCGGAAGCGACGGAGGAGGGTGGCGATGTCGAAGTTTGAACGCGTGTTGGGGGATGCGTCGCGGCTGATCAGGCGGGAGATGAGCTTGTTGAGCCAGACGCCGATGGAGGAGAAGATGCTGAGAGCGATTCCTCCGCGGGACATTTGATAGAGGAGGATGGCGCCGGCGGCGGCGAAGAGGAGGTTCGCTCCCCAGACGCCGAGGAAGGGGGAGAGTTTGCCGGATTGGGCGAAGGCTCCGCCGACCAATGAGAGGAAGTAGTAGATGAAGACAAGGAGGATGGTAAGGACGAAGCCGGTGGATTTACCGCCGCGTTTGGAAGAGATGCCGAGGGGGACGCCGACGAGCATGAGGACGAGGCAGGCGAAGGGATAGGAGAAACGTTTGTTGAACTCGATGCGGTAGAGCGAGGCATCGCGGCCGTTGGTGGCGGCCTGGGAGTTGCCGCGGCGCCAAAGCTCGGGGAGCGAGAGGGCCTGAATCGGGGTGTTGACGCGGCCGAGGTGTGCGTCTTCAGGTGCTTCGGTCTCGATGGGGATGTCGGTGGTGGTGAAGGTGGTGATGTCGTATTGGTTGGGATCGTTGGCTGAGGTGTCGTGCTGGCCGCCGTTGAGCAGATGGAGCCGGATGGTCTGGGCGTCACGCGTATTTGGGGTTCCGTTGACGACGACGGCCTGGGCTGCGGTGGTGATGTGGGGGTCCGCGGGTTCGGTGAGGTCGGCGAGGAAGACGTGCTGCCAGACAGCGGCTCCGGCGGCGGGGGTTACGTCCTGGATGTAAAGAACGCGGTCTTTGAACTCTTCGTAGAAGACGCGTGGTTGGACCTCGAAGGAGGCCTGGGAGGATTTGAGGGATTCGCCGAGAGCTATGAGGCCGGCGGCGGCGCGAGGCGCGAGGTAAAGGGAGTTGAAGAGGCCGAGGGCGAGGGCGACGGCGGAGACGATGGAGACGATGCGGACGAAGTCGATGGCGCCCATGCCGGCGGCGCGCATGGCGGTGATCTCGCTGTCGGCGGCCAGGCGGGAGAGGCCGAGAAGAATGCCGACGAGAACGGCCATGGGTATGGTGACGACGAGAGCGTTGGGCAGGGTGTAGGCGATGATGCGGAGGACGTCGGAGTAGGAGGCTGAGTCGCGGACGACGAACTCGAGGATTTTGCCGAGATCGCGCGTGAAGATGATGAAAGTAAAGAGGGCTCCGCCGAGCAGGGCGTGGGAGGTGACTTCGCGGAGGATATAGCGGGTGAGAATGCGCATTTTTTTGCTGCTACGTAAGACTCGCTTCCGGCACTGCTGGTTTAGGTTGTGGCTAACCCAAGTGTGTTTGGCTCAAGTGTATCCCGGCGTTGAAGATTGTTTTTTGTGGCGTTGAGGAATGATCTTTTGCAGGCAACTCGGGGAGGGGTTGGGGAGTCCATCTCTGGAGGAGTAGCAGCCGAGCAAAGCTGACGCCCGAGTGACGTGGTGGCGGGTGGAGTTTGAGTGAAATGGAAGTATTTACCAGCAACAAGCACAAAGATTCGCAGATGCCGTTCGAAATTTCCCCCAGTTACGATGGCTCGTTTGAGCTATCCCCAAGCGTGATTCTTTTGGTGGATGACGATCCGGATGTTCGTTCGCTGACGCGGACGTTTCTGGAGCATGAAGGGTATGGCGTCTTCAGTTCGGGGGACGCCGAACGGGCGGCGCAGATATATCGCAGCGTGCCGCAGATCGATCTGGTGGTGACGGACCTCTATATGCCGGGGCGATCTGGCATGGAGTTGGCGCGGGAGTTGAAGGCGATACGGCGTGAAGTGCCGGTGCTGCTGATCTCGGGCGGGGTTCTCGAAGATGGGCAAGAGGCTGGACTACGGGAGGAGGGGTGGAGCTTTCTGGCAAAACCATTCCGACTTCCGGAGTTGCTGTCTGCGGTGCATCGGATTCTGGCGCCGGTGGAGGCGCGGAGGTGGCGGGAGGCGAAGCAGGGGGTTCCGGCGGAGGGAATGTTGGAACGGCATTAAAGGAATGAGGCAAGTTGGGTGAGATTACGCCGTGACAGAGAAGGCCGGGGGCTAAAGCCCTCAACGCTTTGAGGCGTTTTTCGTAGGGCTAAAGCCCTACGCTTAAAGAGCAAGAGCAACGGCAAGAGCAACTGCTGAGCCCCTTCGGGGATGACAACTAGAAAAGCAAAGGCAAGAGCAAAAGTCTAGTGGCTGGTCGACGGTTTGCATCCCACCCTTCGCGATTGGGCTGCGAAGGATGGGGCACCCGTTCTGTTGTGGTTGGCAGAGATGGGATTGCGACAGCGACAGATCCCCTGCTGGGATGACAACCAGAAGGCAAGAGTAAAAGCGGGGCTTCGGATTTGGATCAGGGGTTGGCGAGGAAGCGGTAGCCTATGCCGCGGACGGTGACGAGGTGCTGGGGGTCGGAGGGGTCGTCTTCGATGTAGCGGCGCAGGCGGACGATGAAGTTATCGATGGCGCGGGTGTCGGTGTCCTCGTGGACACGCCAGACCTCTTCGAGGATCTGCTTGCGCGAGACAATCTGGCCTTCGCGTTCGGTGAAGTGGCGCAAGAGGTCAGCTTCCATAAGTGTGAGGTGTGTGGTGCGGTTGGGGGCGATGAGCTCAAGCGTGTCGAAGCGGATGGTGCGGTGATTGAAGGAGTATTCGTCGCTCTGATCGGCGAGAACGGGGGCCGGGGTTTCGGGAGTTGCGGCCGTTTGCCATGCGGTGCGGCGGAGAAGAGACTTAAGCCGGACGAGGAGGATGCTGAGGTCGAAGGGTTTGGCCAGGTAGTCATCGGCGCCGGCCTCGATGCCCTCAAGGACGTCTTCGGGGCGGGAGCGGGCGGTTAGCATGAGGACCGGAGTGTAGCGCTGGGCTTCGCGGAGGGCGCGAACGATGGTGAAGCCATCGGCGCCGGGAAGCATGCAGTCGAGGACGATAGCCGCTATGTTTTCGCCGGGTTCTTGCCTGGGGGCGAGGAGGTAGGCGAGCGCGGCGTCGCCATCGGCTTCGTGGTGGGTGCGGTAGCCTTCGGCCTGGAGGTTATAGAGGAGGCCCTGGGCGAGGTGTTCTTCGTCTTCGACCAGGACGATCAGGGGCGCGGTGGGTTCAGTCATCGGAGTGTTTCTTGCCGGCACGATTTGTGGCTCGCTATTTGTGACTATGTCGGTTACGTAAAAGTTTGATGTTGCAGCAAGGGTTGGAGCATATCGCTGAGGCCGTTCCAGGCGATCTGGACACCGATGCAGAGCAGGATGAAGGCGATGACGCGAAGGAGTCCGTGCGCGGTAGCAGGCGAGACGGAGCGCGCGATCCATGGAGCGTACGCGTAGCAGAGATAGATGCTTGCGGCGAGCAGTACGGCTGCGATGAATAAGCCGACATAGGACAGAACGGTGTCGGCGATGGCCGGTTGCCTGGCGTGGACGCTGAGGGTGAGCATGACGACGATGCAGCCGGGGCCGGCGGTGATGGGAAAGGTGAAAGGGTAGAAGGCTTTTTCGCGCAGGCCGTTGATCTCCTGCTGGGTGATTGCCGGCACGGCCGCTTCAGTTTTTTCCGGGTTGGGCGTGCTGTCTTTCTGGTTGAGCAGGGACCAGCCGATCATGGCGAGGACGATGCCACCGGCGAACTGCATGGTGGGCAATCGGATACCGAAGAAGGTAAGGACGGAGGAACCGATGAGCTCGATGACGGCGAAGAAGATGACGGTGTTGATGGCAATCCTGCGTGCGAGGGCACGGTAAGTTTCGATGGGCGCGTTGCCGACAAGACCCAGGAACACCAGCGCGGAGCCGAGAGGGTTGACTACCGGCAGAAGGGCACTGAAGCCCAGACCGAAGAATTTCCAGAGAAAAGACATGGATTCACATGAAGGTGCTGGAGATAGCTGCGATGTCAGTGTACCGGAGAGGTGATGGCTGGAGGTGGCAGTGAGGGCGAGTGAAGATCGCTGGGGAGACCAGGTGAACCACGCCTTCAAAAGATCTGATTGCATCACCGCGATATCAACGCGATGTAGTTCAATGCGTTATAGCTCAATGCGATATGGAAGATGTTTCAGAGAGAGTGGTGGCCCGCGGGGTGTTTTCGGCGTTGGTGGCGAGAGGGAGAGTGATGGTGATGGTGACGCCCAGGCCCGGGCCGGGGCTGGTCGCCGTGGCGTCACCGCCGTGTTGGCGGGCGATGTTGCGAACCAGGAAGAGGCCGAGGCCGGTGCCCTTGATCTTCGCCAGGGAGCGACCGGGGACGCGGTAGAAGCGTTTGAAGATGCGCTTGAACTGGCTGGGCTCGAGGCCGACGCCGATGTCGGTGATGGTGAGGGCGATGGAGGTGTAGTTGACGATGGCGAGCGAGCAGCGGATGTGTACGCCTTCGGGGGAGTATTTGACGGCGTTGTCGAGGACGTTGATGACGGCGGTGCGGAGGTCTTCGGCGATGCCGAAGGTGTGGAGGCGGACGGCACCGGGGATGGGTTCGAGGATGATGCTGTCTGTCGGGAGATGGTGGCGCTGGCGGGTGATGGCGATGCAGTCGGCTACGAGAGATTCGAGGTTGATGAGCGTGCGGTTTTGTTGACGGTGGCGCTGGCCTAGCTGCCCGGCCTTGAGAACCTGCTCGACGGTGGCGAGGAGACGGTCGGAGTCGGAGAGCATGATCTTGTAGAACTCCTGGCGCTGGGCCTCGTCGACGGGGCGGCGCTGCAGGGTTTCGAGGTAGAGGCGGATGCTTGCGATGGGGGTTTTGAGCTCGTGGGTGACGGCGTTGAGGAAGGAGTCCTGGCGCTCGTTGCGGCGAATCTCGCGGATGAGGAAGAAGGTGTTGAGGACGACACCGGCGATGAGGGCCGCGAAGAGGATGATGCCGAGGATGGCGAAGGCGACGGTGCGCTCGTTGAGGAGGATCCAGGCGCTCTGGGTGATGGTGAGGCCGACGAGGATCGCGCCTAGGGTGATGAAGAAGGCGATGGCTCCGCGGCGGCGAGTGATGTTCATGCTGGTCAAGAGTGTATATCTGGGGGAGATGGTTTAAGAATCTTGCGACTAGGCGAGGGAGTGTGAAGTTGCAGACAGGCCGCGCATGACGCATCTTGTGAAAAGGATTAGGTGGTCGCTTGCGCACAGGGGTGTTGCGGGGACAATGCGGTCTGCGTGGATGAGTCTTAGCCGAAGGCTACGCAGGCAGACGGTGGTGGTGCATCCGTTTGATCTGGAACATGGAACTGATACTGGAGGGCTGATTCCGGGATCTGAGCTGGGGGTTGGGCATCGCCACGATCTTTTTATCGCTGGCTATGCGGGTGTGCCGCCTTCGGGATTCAGAGCGGCGATCGCGCACTGGCGGAGTTTGGGGCCTCGTTACCGGATCGAGGAGTATACGTTTCTCGATCTGGGTTGCGGCAAGGGCAGGGCGGTGTTGCTGGCGTCTGAACTGGGCTTTCGCGAGGCGGTTGGCGTGGAGTTGAACGTTGGGTTGGCTGAGATCGCGAGGGCGAACGCAGCATTGTGGACTGCGGCTGGGAAGGCGAAGTCGCCGATACGGATTGAAAGCAGGGATGCGACGGAGGTGGAGTGGCCCTCCGGGCCTTGTCTGGTGTATCTGTATAACCCGTTTGCGGAGCCGGTGATGCGTGCTGTTGTGGAAGCGATGCGTGAGCGGTTTGGCGACAGACGCGACGAGTTGGAGATTGTGTATCAGAAACCGGAACAGGCTGCTTCGCTGGAGAACACTTTCGAGATGGTATGGGGTGGGGTGTGCGCGATGTCGGAGGAGGATCGGGTCTCGGACCCGGTGGCTGATCCGCGTGACGAGACCAGGGTGTATCGCTGGAAAGGCATTCAAGCGAATCGATCTGGTTCGCAATGAGGCAGGCGGCTGGGATTTTGCTTGTGGCGGTACGGTATGATCGGATGCCGATGAAGTGGTAGGACAACTTGGCTTTGAGGTGAGGGATGAGGGAGTTTGATCGCCGGACGCTACTGCGTTTTTCGGGGATGGCTGCTGCATCGATGATGTTGCATGGGGAGCGGTTTGCTTTTGGCGAGGACGCTCCAATGGCGACGACGACGGGCGGCAAGGTGAGTGGGAGGGTGGAGAACGGGATCAACGTTTTTCGTGGGATTCCTTATGGAGAGGATACGCAGAAGACGCGGTTCAAGGCTCCGCTGCCGGTGGCGGCGTGGAGCGGAGTGAAAGGAGTGCGTGGAGTGGTCGACGCGTGCGCCGCAGATGGTGGGTGAGCGAACGGGAGAGAGGTGCGGCGGCAAGCGGTGAGCCGGAGCGGACGGGGTTTCATCTTCCTCCGGACAAGGGCGTGCAGGGCGAGGATTGCCTGCATGTAAATGTGTGGACGCCGGGGCTGAGGGATGGGAAGAAGCGGCCGGTGCTGTTTTACATTCACGGTGGGGCTTACAACAACGGCACGGCGAACTGCGATCTGTATGACGGCAACCGGCTGTGTCATCGCGGCGATGTGGTGGTGGTGACGGTGAACCATCGGCTGAATGCGTTTGGGTATATGTATCTCGGTGAGTTGGGTGGGAAGGAGTATGCGGACTCAGGCAATGCCGGGATGCTGGATATTATTCTGGCGCTGAAGTGGGTGCAGAGGAACATTGCGGAGTTTGGCGGGGATGCTTCGCAGGTGCTGATCTTCGGCCAGTCTGGTGGTGGGGCGAAGTGTGCGACGCTGATGGCGATGCCGGCGGCGAAGGGTCTGTTTCATCGCGTCTTGACGATGAGCGGACAGCAGGTGACGGCGAAGCCTACGGTGATTGCGAATGAGGTGACGAAGGATGTGCTGGACAAACTGGGGGTGAAGTATGACCAGCTCGATTCATTAAAGATTCTGCCGATGGAGAAGATACAGGAGGCCGCGAGGGTGAGCGCAGCATGGCTGCCGGTGATGGATGGCGGAGTGTTGCCGCGCGATCCGTTCGATCCGGATGCGCCGGGGATTTCGGCGGGGGTGCCGATGATTCTGGCGAATACGCATGATGAGACGGTGACATCGGCGGCGGGACCGACGGGAGTGTTGACGTGGGAGCAGGCGCCGGCGGCTTTGAAGAACAGTGTGGGGCAGTTCCTGGGGTCGTATACGCCCGAGGAGATTATTCGTCGATATCGCGAGATCTATCCGGAGAGAGATGCGGCGCATGTGGTGGTGGCGGCGGCGTGCGCGTTTCGGGCGTGGCCGGGGCAGGTGATCGAGGCAGACAGGCGGGCCGCCGATCCGCGTAGCCAGACGCACACGTGGGTTTACCGGATGGATTGGAAGGTGCCGTTTCCGGGTGGCGGGGCGCAAAATTGGGCGCTGCATACGATCGATCTGCCGTTTATCTTCGACAATGCGGCGTTGGCTCCGGGAATGTGCGGGGCGAGTGCGGAGGAGCAGGCGGCGGCGCAGCCGTTGGCGACGCGGATGTCGGAGATGCTGATTGCATTTGCGCGGACGGGCGATCCGAACTGCAAGGAAGTTCCGCACTGGCCCAGCTACGATCTGAAGGAAAGGAACACGATGATCTTTAACTCGGAGACGGGCGACTCGAAGACGGGCGATAATGGCACGCGCGTGGAAAAGGACCCGCGGGGAGCGGAGCGGGTTTTCGCGGCGGGAGCGCACTACAGGCAGCCGGGAACTTGATTACACGTCGCTCGCGTGGGGTATGATTTGCGCTGAAAGAGGAGGCCTGATGAGGCGGTGGGTTCCGGTTTTACGGTGCGCGGCGTTGTTGGCGTTTTTTCTATTCGCGCGTGGGATTGTTGCGGGACAGACCGTACCGGGAGGAGCTACGGTGGTCACGGAGCAGACGCACGGAGACGTGAGTTTGAAGGTGGGTGCGGTGCTGGAGGTTCGGCTGGAGGCGAACCACACGACCGGCTATAGCTGGGTTTTTGCGCCGGCGGTGAATCCTGTTTTGATGAGGCAGGGAAGGACGGTGTATCAGGAGCACGCTGCTGGGGGCGCGGTGGGAGCGGGTGGCGTAGAGGTATGGCGGTTCAAGGCGATGAAGGCCGGGAAGCAGGGTTTGCAGTTTGAGTATCGCAGGCCGTGGGAGAAGGGTTCTCCGCCGGCGAAGGTGGTTACGTTCACCGTGACGGTGGATTGATCGAACGATGGAAGAACGAGGAGGGGACGATGAATCGACGTGATGTCTTGCAGGGCATGGGAGCGGCGATGATGCTGTCGACTACGAGTGCGATGGAGGCACAGAGTGGCGGGGCGAAGTCGGAGGTAGTGTACGAATTACGGGTGTATCACGCGAACGAAGGCAAGCTGGATGCGCTGGTCGCGCGGTTTCGCGATCATACGGATGCGATCTTCAAGCGCCACGGGATGATAAGTCTCGCCTACTGGCTGCCGACGGATGAGCCGCTGAAGGGCAGAACGTTGATTTACATCCTGAAGCATCCAAGCCGGGAGGCGGCGACGGCGAACTGGAAGGCCTTTCATGACGACCCGGACTGGATCAAGGTCTCGACGGCGTCCGAGGTCAATGGAAAGCTGGTTGAGAAGGTCGACTCCACGTATATGAGGCTGACAGATTGGTCTCCGGCGATTTAAGCCTGGCGATCGAAGACTGGCGAATTCTGAGACTCCTCAAATGACTCGGGATCAATACGCTTGCAACGGCGGTCACATTTTTCGATTACTGTGGAGTGGTGTACCCAGAGCGCTATGCGCTGAGGAGATGGAATGAATCGACGGAGTGTATTACAGGGAATTGGTGCGGCGATGATGTTGTCGGCGATCGGAGGTGAGGCTCAGAGTGCTGGCGATGCTGGTGGGCCGGTATATGAGTTGCGGATTTATCACACTTATGAGGGCAAGCTGGAGCCTCTGCTGAAGCGATTTCGCGAGCAGGAGACGAAGATCTTCGAACGACTGGGGATGCATGGTGTCGGCTATTGGACTCCCGATGATGAGCCGTTGAAGGGACTGACGCTGGTGTATATGCTGCGGCACAAGAGTCGCGCTGCGGCCACGGAAAGTTGGGCTAAGTTCAGCAAAGATCCGGAGTGGGTGAAACTGAAGGCGGAGACCGAGGCGAATGGCCCGCTGGTGGAGAAGCACGATGTCACGTTTATGACGCTGACGGATTTCTCTCCGAAGGTTTGATGGATTCAAAGAAAGCGGGGCCACTTCGCACGAAGTGGCTCCGTCGTTGATGGTTCAGCGGACGCTGAATTCGGCGCGGCAGCCGCGGTCGACCCAGATGGAGCGGCTGTCGTAGCCCCAGGTCTGCCCCTGGATGCAGGCAGAGCCGCTGATCTGGCGGGTCAGGCGGACGTCACGCCCACCGTTTGTGTTGCAGAAGTTGCGCTTGCCATCGTTGGAGGAGCAGGTGATGATCTGAGGCTGGCGGCCCGGGTAGCCGCCTCCGCCTCCGCCGTTGCCGGTAACGAACTCGGCACGGCAGCCGCGGTCGACCCAGATGGAGCGGTTGTCATAGCCCCAGGTCTCCCCCTGGATACAGGCGGAGCCGCTGATCTGGCGGGTCAGGCGAACGCCGCCTCGGGTGTCGGCGTTGCAGAAGTTGCGCTTGCCATCGTTGGAAGAGCAAGTGAGGCTTTGAGAACCGCCTCCGCCTCCCCAGTTGCCGCCGTTGCCGGTGATGAACTCGGCGCGGCAACCGCGGTCGACCCAGATGGAGCGGTTGTCGTAGCCCCAGGTCTGTCCCTGGATGCAGGCCGAGCCGCTGATCTGGCGGGTCAGGCGAACGCCGCCGCGGGTGTCGGCGTCGCAGAAGTTACGTTCGCCGTTGTTGGAAGAGCAAGTGATGGTCTGGCCGTAGCCGCCTTGTCCATAGCCGGGCTGCGCGTGAGCGGATGTGGATATCGAGAAGGCGATTCCGATGGCAAAGCCAGCAGTAAGGAAAAGTCTCGTCGTGCGCGTCATCTTGCCTCTTTCGAGATGAAGATTGTCACTGATATCCGGCCTATAGAAGAAGGTGCTTCTTCGCGAGATGAGGATATTTGGGTGAGGGTTGCTTGTCGAGGAGGTTTCGAGGGAAGTTAAGCGTAAAAAATGGCCGTCTCCTTTTCAGGGAACGGCCACTAGGTGTTGAAGTTCTCGTGCGACTAATTCACGCCGGCAGGCTTGGGATTTTTGGGGTCAAATTTGGCGATCTGAATTTTTTCGGCGAGGCCGATTTTGCTGAGGAGCCAGATGCCGTAGTAGTTGATGTCGAACTCGTACCAGGTGAGGCCGTGGCGCGCGCTGACCGGGTGGGCGTGATGGTTGTTGTGCCAGCCTTCGCCGCCGGTGAGGAGAGCAACCCACCAATTGTTGCGAGAGTCGTCCTTGGTCTCGAAGCGGCGCTTGCCCCAGAGGTGGGTGGCGGAGTTAACGAGCCATGTGGCGTGGAGGCCGATGGTGACGCGGAGGAAGGTTCCCCAGAGAACCATGCCGACTGCTCCGACGATGTAATGGCCGGGACCGGCGAGCAGACCGCCGATGACGAGTTGAAGGACGCCGGTGGCTACCAGAGGAATCCAGTGATATTTGCTGAGCCAGACGTGGACGGGGTCCTTGGTGAGGTCAGGGGCGTAACGGCCGAGGAGAGCGGTTTCCGAATGTAGAGCACGGCCGGAGAGGATCCAGCCGGCGTGAGCCCACCAGGTGCCGTCGTGCGGGGTGTGCGGGTCGCCTTCGTGGTCGGAGTTCTGATGATGGACGCGGTGTGTTGCGACCCAGAAGATGGGTCCGCCCTCAAGGGCGAGGCAGCCGCACATGGTGACGAAGTACTCGACCCACCTGGGGGTGCGGTAGCCACGGTGCGTGAGCAGACGATGGTAAGCCATGCCGATGCCGACGTTGATGGCGAAGAAGTACATGATGACGAAGGCGGCCAGATTCGTCCAGGAGAAGAAGAAGAGAGAGGCGATGGCTCCGACGTGGAAGAGTCCCATGGCGATGGTGGTGATCCAGTTGATGCGGCCCTGCTGGTGCTCGCGGCCCATGCGGAGGTCCTGCTTAATCTTCTGGGTAACTTCGGCGACGACTGGAACGACTTCTGCCAGCTTCGGCACCTTTTTTACTGGAGCTTCTTCGATCGTGGTAAGGGGAGTCATGTTTTCTCGGTGTCCTTGAACTGCTATTACCCACGCTATCAGGGGTTGCTGGAGCCGCGGTGTAAGACTTTTGTAATGCCCCCCAAAGGTGTTAGTTGAGTTAGTAAAACTTTTGTAATGCCAGAGAAAGACGAAGTTGTTAGGGTGTAGCCATGACCCTTTCAAGCCGGATGTCGTTGGTTGTGGTGGTGGTGTCGGGATCGGTTGCGGCATTGGGGCAGGCGATCGATTTACCAACGAGTAAACAGATTGTGCGTCCCGTGCCGGGAAGCCCGCAGCGGCTGAACAGTTTGCCAATGTCGATGGCGGTTTCGCCGGATGCGCGCTACGTCGTCACGGTTAACTCCGGGTATGGGACCTTTGAGTCGAACTACATGCAGTCGCTGGCGGTGCTGGATACGCAGACTGGAACGGTGACGGATTTCCCCGACGCCGCTACGGTGACGTGGCAGAAGCAGACGCTGTATTCGGGGCTGGCTTTCAGCCGGGACGGCAGACACATCTACGCGAGCATGGGGTCGGAGACCGATCCGCTGGGAACGGCGAGCGGCGATACCGGCAGCGGTGTGGTGGTGTATGGGTTCGATCGGGGCAGGATCGTTAAACAGCGGATGATGAAGATTCCGCTGCAGCAGCTTGCAGCCGGGCGGAAGACGATGCTGATTGGCGGCAAGGAAGGAGATAAGGGAGTACCGTTTCCCGCGGCGATTGCCGTGCTTGGTGCGGCGGGAGCGGAAAAGCTGTTGGTTGCGGACAATCTGTCGGATGACGTGTTGTTGATGGACGCGACGACGGGGTCGATTGAAAAGAGATTCGATCTGGCTGAGAACGATGCGGTGCCTTCCACCTATCCGGTGGCGCTTGCGGTTTCGAAGGACGAGACCAGGGCGTTTGTCGCGTTGTGGAATGCGAGTGAGACGGTCGAACTCGATCTGAAGAAGGGCACGGTGGGGCGGAAGCTTGCCCTGTTGAAGCCGCAGGGTGCTGTGGCTGCCGGGACACATCCCTGTGCACTGGAAATTTCAGGTGACGGCAAGACGATGTATGTGGCGCTGGCGAATCGCGATGCCGTGGCCGCGGTGAATATTGGGTCCGATCAGTTTTCCGTGAAGGGATACTTCGATACGCGCCTGCCGCAGCAGACCTTCTTTGGCGCGGAGCCGGAGGCGCTGGCGTTGTCGCCCGATGGGTCGCGGTTGTATGTGGCGAATGCGATCTCAGATGCGATTGCAGTGATCGATACGGCGAAGTTGACGACGAAGGCGGCGAAGGAGGGCATGGTCGAACCGGTCGGGTTTTTGCCGACGGAGTGGATGCCGATGTCGATGAGCCTGATCGGCAACAAGTTGTATGTTGCTACGGCGAAGGGTAAGGGGACAGGGCCAAATAATTTTCCTCAGCGCCAGGTGCCCGGACAGCGAGGCAGACAGGGCAACTCCACCTACATTGGGACGCTGCTGTATGGTTCGTTGGCTGTACTGGATTTGGAGTGGATGGAAATGGAGTTGCCGAAGTGGACGGCTGAGGTAGTGGAATCGAACCGGATGAAGGCAGCCGAGGAGAAGATCCAGTTTGCGGATGGCAAACCGGACCACATCAAGCATGTGATCTATGTCATCAAAGAGAACCGGACCTATGATCAGGTTCTCGGAGACTTGAAGAAGGATGGAAAGCAAGTGGGGAACGGCGATCCGAGTCTGGCGATGTACGGCGCCGAGATCACTCCGAATGAACATAAGCTGGCGCTGCAGTTTGGGGTGCTGGATAACTTCTATGACTCAGGTGAGGTCTCGGGCGACGGGCATGTGTGGTCGACTGCAGGAATCGGCACCGACTACCTGGAGAAGACGTGGCAGCAGAACTACCGCGGCAGCCAACGGACGTACGACTTCGAGGGCGTGGTCGCGGAGGGATATCCGATTCTGCAGAAGATTCCCGATGTGAATGAGCCGTCCAGCGGATATTTGTGGGGCAACATGGATCGGCATGGCAAGACGCACTACAACTTCGGCGAATACATCGCGTCGACATTTTGTGACGCCCATATGACTGCCTCTTGGGAGGGGCCGATGCTGGAGGGATCGAGTTGCAAGAATCCGTTGATCAAACCGGGCGAGGCGATTCCTGAGGAGTGGGGCGGCGGCGTGAACAAGTGGCCTTGGCCAATTCCACGGCTGGCGAAGAATATTCCGACGAAGCCGGAGCTGGTGGGGCACTATGCGCCAGAGGCGCCGGACTTCAATCTTCGGGTTCCGGATCAGATTCGCGCGGAGATCATGCTGAAGCACCTGAAGGGGTGGATCGCGGATCGCGAGGCGGGTAACGACACGATGCCGAACTTCATCGTGATGCGGCTGGGCAACGACCATACTGCAGGGACGACACCGGGAGGACCGACGCCGAAGTCTTCGGTTGCGGATAACGATCTGGCGCTTGGGCGGATGATCGAGGCGGTGTCGCACTCGGCGTATTGGGACGATACGGCGTTTTTCCTTCTGGAAGACGACGCGCAGAATGGAGCCGATCACGTGGACGCGCACCGCAGCGTGGCGCTTGTAGTGAGTAAGTATTCGCCACGTGCGGCGGATGGCGTGCCGTTCGTGGACAGCAGATTCTATTCGACGGTGAGCGTCGTGCGGACGATGGAGACGCTGCTGGGCGTTCCGCCGATGAACAACAACGACGCATTCAGCTCCATGATCAGTACGCTGTTTACCGGGGCGGGGAACCAGCCGGCGTATGTCGCGGACTACTCCAACCGGGAGAATAGACTGATCTATACGGCGAACCAGAGGACGGCTCCAGGGGCGAAAGAAAGTTCGAAGATGGACTTTTCGCACGAAGACCGCGCCGATCCGACGAAGCTGAACGTTATCCTGTGGAAGGACGCGATGGGTAACCGGCCGGTTCCGGCGTTACTGCTGGAGAAGAGGAAGAAGCAAAAGAAAGATGATGACGACTAAGAACAGGGTGTAGGGAATAGGGAGTAGAGAGTAGCAAGCAGCATAAGGGAAGAGTGGCTATGCTTGCGGTAACAGTTCATTGAGGAGTGAGGATGGATGTTGCGCCGTTTCGATTGAAGCCGTGGTTCAGTGAGCGAGTGTGGGGCAAGCGAGATCTGCGGCCTTGGTATTCCGATACAGGCACGACAGAGCCGGTGGGTGAGGCCTGGTTGACGGGGCCGCAGTGCGTGGTGGAGACGGGGCCGTTCGCGGGGCGGACGCTGGCTTCGGTTGCGACAGAGCTGGGCGGGGAGTTTCCATTGCTGGTGAAGTTGCTGTTTCCGGCGGAAAAGCTTTCCGTGCAGGTGCATCCGGATGACGCACAGGCGCAGGCGCTGGGCGAGACCCGAGGGAAGACGGAGTGCTGGTATGTGCTGGAAGCAGAGCCCGGTGCTGGAGTGGCGCTGGGGTTGAAGCCTGGAGTGGATGCGGCGGCAATGTAGAGCTGCAATAGCCAACGGTACGCTGGAGGCGTTGGTGGAGTGGGTTCCGGTATCCGTGGGGGACATGTTGTTTGTGGCGCCAGGGACGGTGCATGCAATCGGGCCGGGTGTGGTGCTGCTCGAAACACAACAGACCAGTGATGTGACCTATCGGCTTTATGACTACGGTCGGCCTCGCGAGCTGCATCTGGAAAAGGGCTTGCAGGTCATCAAGCCGAAGACTGCGGCCGGTAAGGTTGCTGCGAAGAAGATGAATGGATTTACGCGCCTTATTGAGCAGCAGTATTTTGTGGTGGACCGGTTTGATTTTGGCGAAGTCACCGAGGCCAGTGTTTCGTTCGACAGCCCAGGGTGTCTGGTTGGATTGGCTGGTCGAACAGTCGTTTCTACCGCCGCGGGCGAGGTTGTGCTGAATCCGGGGCAGGCAGTCGTTGTGCCGGGCCCAGCCGCTGGTGTGATCGTCGACACCGATACAGGGTGTTCGTTCCTGCGTTGTGTGGCTCCGATTTAGAAAAGCTACTTCGATTTGCCGGCGATTGTGGCTGCCACCAGCTTGGTAAAGACGGCGGCCGAGGGCGGTGGGGCGCCGAAGAACTCGGAGACGAAGGCTTTGAAGAAGGAGCTTGCCATGAGCATGATGGCGGCGGATTCGGCGTCGATTGATTTGTGGATGCGGCCGAGCGTCTGCTCCGCGGAGATGTATCGTTGCAGGCGCGCGATCGCGCCATGCGGGCCTTTGTTGCGCGAGGTGAGGGAATCGCGATAGGCGGTGAGAAGTTGGGGGTCGGCGAAGAGGCTGCAGAGCATGGGCACGATGCGCTCGTGAAAGGCAGAGATGGCGCGGAGTGCAGTGACCAGATTTTGCTGAGGCTTTCGGGTGCCGATCGACTGCTCCAGGGACTTGAGGGGAACCAGCATGTCGGGAAGACTCTCCTCGAGGACCGCTAAGAGGAGGGTGAGGCGGTTGTCGAAGTGGACGTAGAGCGCCGCTTCCGAGCAGCCAGCTTGTTCGGCGACCGCGCGGGTGGTGGTGCCGACGAGGCCGCGCGTGCGGATCAGAGCTTCCGTGGCGGCGATAATCTCGGGCCTCCGGCTTGGCCTGCCTCGGGTGGACTTCGCTCTTTCTTTCTGTTTCATGCGGTGAATCTCCAGGATTTCTCTTGGGTGCGGCCCTTCATTGCCTTGACGGACCGCGGAGTGCGTGGAGTACTAAATTAATAGTAAGCGATCACTCACTAATCGATGGAAGGCGATTGTATGACGCGAATCAGGATTGCAAAGGTCAGGGTTGTAAAGGTCAAGGTTGCAAAGGTTCTGATGACGTTTGTGCTGCTGGGCGGAAGCCTGCTCTCGTTTGTGCTCGACTGGAGCCCGAACCACCTGCTGAATCCGCTGTGGCATCCGCATGCTCGGTTTCATGGCGCGCTGCTGCTGTTCTTGGCCGCGGGAGTGTCGATTACAGGGACGTGGCTGCTGTGGCGAAGATCCAAAGAGCCGGAGGTGGCGTTCAAAGTTGCGGCGGCGCTGTCGGTGGCCTACTGGACTCCGCTGTTCTATATCCCATTCTTGTTGCCGTCTTCAACGTGGTGGGCAGGAAGACCGGGAGCAGAGCCGCACATCGATGGCGTGATGGTTTATCCGAATCTGGTGGTCGCCGCTCTGTTTCTTTTGCTGACGGCCGCGGCATACCGGATGTCGAGAACTAGTGTCAGTTGAGGAACACGCTTAGTTCGCTCGCGGCGTTGCGAAGCGGGGTAAGGAAGCGGCTCTGCATCTCGAGGACGGAGAGGCGGGGTGCGTTGCCGCTGAGGTTGAGCGTGGCGACGACGCGGCCGGAGGAGGAGTAGACGGGAACGGCAAGCGAGCGGAGGCCGACTTCGTACTCCTGATCGCAGATGGCGTAGCCGTTGCGGCGAATGTTGCGGAGCGCGAGGCGAAGTTTTTCTACCGACGTGATGGTGCGGGTGGTGTGAGGGACGAGGTTGACCTTGGCGAGATATTGCTCGAGCTGTTCCGCGGGAAGATATGCGAGGAGGATGCGGCCCATGCTGGTGCAGTAGGCGGGCAGGCGGCTGCCGATGTGGAGATCGACGGCCATGACGCGGTTGACCTGGGTGCGGGCGATGTAGACGATGTCTTCGCCGTCGAGCGTGGCGACAGAGAAGGATTCGTGGAGTGTGGCGGACATGCGCTCGAGGATGGGCTGAGCGGCGGTCGAGAGGGTGTTCGACGTGGTGTAGGTGTGGGAGAGGGTGAGCATGCGCGGGCGGAGGGAGTAGCGGGAGCCGTCTTCTGCGCCGGCAAAGCCGAGCTTGGTGAGGGTGTAGAGACAGCGGCGGACGGCGGCGCGGGAGAGCCCGGTCTTGATGCTCAGCTGGGAGATGGTCATCTGCGGCGACTGCTGGGTGAAGGCCTGGATGACGACCAGTCCGCGGGCGAGGGACGTCATGAAGTTGGGGTCGCCGGTGTAGGCGTCGAGCGCTGCGGCTGGAGTGACTTTGGCGGCGGCAGGAACGGCAGGTGGAACGGTGGGGAGGATGGGTTGGCGCGCGGTGAGGCTCATGCAGTTTCCCTTTCCTTTGCCGGCTTCCCGAACGACGCGTTCGATAGACGGACTATTAATACGATAAACGCACAACGCGATTGCCGCAAGAGCTGGAATTACGGAAGTTTGATGGCGCGAGAAGATCAACGGACTTTTTCGCGCTGTTCTGTTGTTCGTTGGCCAGGAGAGGATGCGAGACAGACGGTGCGAGACAGAGTTTGATCGAAGAGAAGCTGAGAAGAATCAGCCGGTATATTCTTCTTCGTCGGTTTCAGCGATGGCTATATCCGGAACCCAATGTTGCGCCAGACGATGGCCAAGGCCAACCGCAGTCAGGCACAACACCACCGACAAGGCGACGTTTGCCAGGGCCCTGCCCCATGCATCGGAACGGATCAGATCGAAGGTTTGGAGGCTGAAGGAGGAGAAGGTGGTGAATCCGCCGCAGATGCCCACCATAACGAAGAGTCGGACGTTATCGGAGACCGGGTATCTGCCGCTGTGCAGGGTCAGCGTGCCGAAGTAGCCGATGACGAAAGAACCGATCACGTTGATGAGGAGGGTCCCGATGGGAAAGCCAATACTGACATCGAATGAGAGCAATCAGCTTGCCGATGGCGAAGCGCAGGAGCCCACCCAAAGCACTGCCGACTGTAACCCAGAGATAAGACATCGTCTGCCTCGTTCTTCCTCTTATGGAGGAGGTCAAATTGGCAGAGGTCATCAGCCGGGTCATCCAGCGGTTTTGGGAGACCTCATTCCCGTGACTAAATGGTACAGCATGGTGAATTTCATCTCGGTCCGGTCGTGAAGGCTTTGGAACAGCTGAGGTTAGCTGCGACTGGGGAAGGTGTTGCGGGCAAAAAGTCAGCCGCCTATTGATTCGCCGGCGGCTGGAGAGGGTAAGACATCGATTGGACTGCATGGACAGATGCAGTCAAAGCCGGACCAGGAGCGCCCATGTCCGACCAAGAAAAGAGTAGAGCGATTGCAGTTCAGGATTGTCATCGCGTTGTCTGCGGAGGGTCAATTAATTGCATTACTTGCCAAGGGCTGAATCAGGAGTAGGAAAGATCGCCCCAAAGGCGTTGCAAAACATCGGCTGAACCCGGAGGTCCAGCCGATGTTTGCTGACTTGATGAGGAAGGATGATCCTAGAAAGGAATGTCGTCGTCGGTGATGCCTACGTCGGAGTAGTCGGCCGCGTTGGCGGGAGTGCGCTGGTCGTAGCTGGTGGTGGCTGATCTGGAGTAGCCGCCGGCGGAGGCCCCTTCGCCGCCGGGCTTGCCGCCGAGCAGGGTAAGTTCGTTGCAGAGAATCTCGGTCTTGTACTTCTTTTCGCCGCTGGTCTTGTCGTCCCAGGAGCGCGTCTGGATCTTGCCTTCGATGAAGAGCTGGGTGCCCTTTTTGACGTAGTCGCGGACGATCTCGGCGGTGCGCTGGAAGCAGACGATATTGTGCCACTCGGTCTTGTCGGCCCAGTTGCCCTGGGCGTCTTTCTGCCGGTCGGCGGTGGCGAGAGAGAAGCTGGCGACGGTCATGCCGCCGGCGGTGGAACGAATCTCGGGGTCTTTGCCGACGTTGCCGAGGAGGAGAACTTTGTTGACGCCTTTTGCCATTTAGATGCTCCGGTTTATTGCGGGTTTTGAAGGATGAGGATAGCAGATACGCGATTGTGGAGGGGTGGGATTGGATTAGCGGTGGCGGTCGCCGATGAGCTTGATCGCGGCGAGCAGCAGGGTGAGGAAGCCGGTGGGGAGGCAGCCCATTGCGAGCATCAGCGAGAGCCAGCCGAGGTTGGTGTGCGGGCCCTGGGCGCGTGACGCCGCCGAAGCTGGTGAAGATGAGCGCGGCGGCGATGACTCCGGTGCCAAAGATGAGTAGGCCGGTGCGGAGAAGCTTGCGGGTGTCTGGCTGCATAGGGATAGCGAAGAGGAGGGCGTTAGCGGTAGGCAGCGAGCATGGCGTAGACGATGACGCCGCTGACCGAAACATAGAGCCAGATGGGATACGTCCAGCGCGCGAGTTTCTTGTGGGCGGGGAAGCGTCCGGTGAGCGAGAGGAAAAAAGTGATGAGGATCATCGGCAGGCAGACGATGGCGAGAAGGATGTGCGGCGTCAGCAGGAGCCAGAGATAGATGAAGCGGGCTGTGGGGTAGGCCTTGGGGAAGAGCATGTCGCCGTGCAGGACGTGGTTGACGACGTAGGCGACGAGAAAGACGGTCGAAACGATGAAGGCGCCGAACATGCTGTTGCGGTGCTTGATGATCTCGCGACGACGGATGTAGCGAAAGCCGATGACGAGGAAGACGGCGCAGAGCGCGTTGAGGACGGCGTCGAGCGCAGGAAGAAAGGCGAGGTGTGTGCCGGCGACGTCGACCGGAGGATGGTAGTAGACCAGCCAGGCGAGGAAGAGCGACGCGACGGCGCTGATGCCGATGATGGTGGCGATGACAGAAGGCGGCGTGCGGAGGTTCGTGCTGGGTGCGGTGACTTGCATTTAGAAGAAGAGGCGTCCTTTGGCGTCGAGCATCATGGCGGCTAGCAGAAGCGGGAGGTAGATGACGGAGGTGCGGAGGAGATCGCGCGCGGCGCGGCGCGAGTCTTCGGAGTCGGGGTCGCGCACGATGCGGGCGAAGCGGATGGTGGACCAGAGGTAGCCGAGGCCGAGGATGCTCGCGACGACGGCGTAGAGCGTGCCGGTGACGTGCAGCGTGGCGGGCCAGAGGCTGACGGGGATCATGATGGCGGCGTAGAAGAGAGCCTGGACGACGGTGCTCAGCGCGGCGTACTGCGTGTTGGGCAGGTTGGGCGTGAGGCGGATGCCGCCGCGGGCGTAGTCTTCGCGGTACATCCAGCCGATGGCCATGAAGTGAGGGAACTGCCAGACGAAGAGGATGGCGAAGAGCGCGACGCCGGGCCACTCGATGATGCCTCGGGCGGCGGTCCAGCCGATCAGCGGCGGAAGCGCTCCGGGGAAGGCACCGATGAAGGTGTTGATGGTGGTGATGCGCTTGAGCGGAGTGTAGATGGCGACGTAGCCGATGGCGGTGAGGAGCGTGAGGGTTCCCGTCAACAGGTTGGTGGTGTAGGCGAGGTAGGCGGAGCCGAGGAAGGTGGCCGCGAAGCCGAGGATGAGGCCGTGGGTGAGGGAGATGCGGCCTGCGGCCATGGGGCGGTCGGCGGTGCGGCGCATGAGTCGGTCGGTCTTGCGCTCCAGGGCCTGATTCAACGCGCTGCTGCCGCAGGTGACGACGGTGATTCCGAGGAGCGCCTGCAGGAGGCCGGCGTGGAAGGGGCTGATGCCGCTCTGCAGGCTGCCGAGGTAGAAGCCGGCCCCGGCGGTGATGATGACCATGGTGGAGATGCGGACTTTGAAGAGCGTGGCGTAGTCGGCGAGCGAGCGTGTGGGACTTCGCAGGCACGAGGACGTGATCGGTTGTCGCAGAGGTGGCCACAGTCTTTAGGATATCGCGTTTTGGCGCAGGTATGATGCGCGTGGGCGCGCGGTTTGGGCGCTATTCGACGCTGACTCTCCCGTGTGGTTCGGCATCTATTCGGCTGATCTCCGTGTTTGCCTTCGGCGTTTCGTCTGCTTTGCTGTGGTCGCAGGAGCGGAAAGAGGATGACGTCGCGGATGGATTTGGAGTTGGTGAGGAGCATGGTGAGGCGGTCGATGCCGATGCCTTCGCCAGCGGTGGGCGGCAGGCCGTAGCCGAGGGCGCGGACGTAGTCCTCGTCCATCTGATGGGCTTCCGAGTCGCCGCGCTCTTTTTCGGTCATCTGCTGCTCGAAGCGGGCGAGCTGGTCGACCGGGTCGTTGAGCTCGGAGAAGGCGTTGCCGACCTCGAAGCCGCCGATGTAGAACTCGAAGCGCTCGACCCAGTCGGGTTCGTCGGGCTTTTTCTTGGAGAGCGGGGAGACGGCGAGGGGGAAGTCGTAGATGATGGTGGGCTGGATGAGGTGGGGTTCGGCGACAGCTTCGAAGATCGTTGCGATGGTTTTGCCAACTGGCTCTCGGTTGCGTTGTACACGATGCTTGCAATCTTTGCGTCACGGAGCCTGGCCAACTTTCAGAGCTGACTGTCGCATCTGCAGTTTGCGAAGTCGAAGAACCGTCACGCATCGGGCATTTGGCTGCGCGGACTGTCGAATCTTTCGGCCAGAATTGAATGATGGCCTCACGCATGGAGAGCTTCGTCCATTTACCCAGGTCGATCTCGTGCCCGTTGAAGTGAGTGATGCAGGTGCCGTTGACGTGTTTCGCGATGAAGATGATGAGTTCTTCGCTGAGCTTCATCAGGTCGTGGTAGTTCGCGTAGGCCTGGTAGAACTCGAGCATGGTGAACTCGGGGTTGTGTTTCGTGCTGATGCCCTCGTTGCGAAAGTTGCGGTTGATCTCGTAGACGCGGTCGAGGCCGCCGACGACCAGCCGCTTCAGGTAGAGCTCCGGAGCGATGCGCAGGAAGAGGTCGAGGTCGAGCGCGTTGTGGTGCGTGGTGAAGGGTTGAGCGGCTGCGCCGCCCGCGACCTGGTGCATCATGGGGGTTTCGACTTCGAGGTAGCCGCGTCGATCGAAGAAGGTGCGGATGGCGCGGAGGATGGCGGCGCGCTTGACGAAGACCTCGCGGACGTTGGGAGTTTCCGGTTCGGCGGGTCTCGCGGCTCCGAAGTGCAGGCGGTTGTACGGTCTCAGCACTCTCGCGGCCTTCGGTTGGTGCTCGCTAGGCGGTTGAGGTCGGTGGCTGGCTTGGTCGCGCCGGTGTTCATGAACAGGTCGACGTAGCGCTGGCGGTAGCGGAGTTCGGTGTCTTCGAGGCCGTGGTACTTGTCGGGCAGCGCGAGCATGGCCTTGGCGAGAAAGGTGATGGCGGGGTGATCGCCTACCTTGGCGACGTGGACGGTGAGCTCGCCGGTGCGGGTGCGGAAGAGATGGCCGCGGACGCCGATGTGGTCGCCGAGGTCGAGAAGCTTGTAGAGGGCGAAGGCGTTTTCGCCGACGTCGTCCTTGCGGACGTAGATCTGGAAGCGCTGGCCGCCCTGCTGGAGCTGTGCGAATCCGGCTTTGCCCTGGACGCGGATTGCCATGATGCGTCCGGCGATCGAGACCTCGATGGGTGGGGCGCGGATTCGAGCTGTTCGGCGGTGAGGGAGTCGTAGGCGGCGCGCAGCTCGGGGATGGTGTGCGTGGCGGCGTAGTGGTTGGGGTACGTGGCTTCGGCGTAGGTGAGGCCGTTCGCCTGACCGAGGACAGCGATCTGCTGGAGCTTGTCGCGGCGCTGCTGGTAGAGATTTTTTTCGAACTCGGACTCGTACACGAGGGTTCCTTTGGCGTTAGGGTGTCTGAGGTTTCAGTATAGCGGCGGCTGAAAGCTGTGTGACCGGCCGATGCTGCGCGTGGTGTAATGGTGCTGCTATGGCGGATGACGGATCAGGGAACGACGACAAGGCGACGAGCGGTGGCGGCAAAGGTGCGCTGGGCGAGCTGGTAAAGGCGGAGTCGATGATTCAGCTGGCGATTGCGCTTCCGGCGGGGTGCGTGATCGGTTGGCTGGTGGGAAGCTGGCTGGACCGGCACTTTCATCAGGGCTGGATTTCGATTGTGGGGATTCTGCTGGGCGCGCTGGCTGGGTTTGTGCAGATCTTCCGGACGGCGTCGCGGTATTTGAAGAACGACCGCTCGTGATGGGCGAGTTCGGAAGGACAACGGGAGGATGGTTGTGAGGACGATGGACAGCTTCACCGACGCGGACTTCAGGCGGACGATGTGGAGCGCGCTGCGCCTGCTGGCGGTGATTACGGTGGTCGCGGCGCCGCTGGTCTGGTGGAAGATGGGGTGGCAGAGTCGCGGTGCTGCTGCTGGTGGGTGCGGTGATCTCGGGGTCGGGATTGTGGGAGTGGCTGCGCCTGATGACGGCGGTGATGGTGCGGATGGATGAGGGCGGAAAGGCGCGGCCGATGGGGATGGTGCTTGTTCGGGGTTCTTCCTGCGGCTGGGGCTGACCGTGGTGCTGCTTTATGTTAGCCTTAAGGTACTGAATGGTTCGGTGTACGCGCTTGCCGCTGGCCTCGCTCTGGGTGTGTTTGCCTTGACGGTTGAGGGTTTGAGGCTGATGAAGGCGTGGACGGTTTAGACCGGGCGGGATTTCTAAGTGCAACTGCAAGAACAAAAGCTTTCTCTTATTTTTTTATATGCCAACACAATTACTTCTCACCCGATTTCTGAATGAGCACTTCGCCGCGCCTGTGACGGCGTTTCTGAATGCTTTGCATGTGCATCCGGCCTCGCCCGAGGCGCCGATTACCAATGCGTTTGCGATGGAGCTGCTGGTGTTCCTGGTGCTCATCGCCTACTTCATCCTGGTGCGGGTGTCGCTGAGCGTCGAAAAGCCGGCCGGAGTGCAGCACCTGGCCGAGATGACGCATGAGTTTGTGTCTGACCAGGGCGAGCAGATCATCGGGCACGGATACGAGCGGTTCGTCGGTTATCTGACGTCGCTCTTCCTGTTCATTCTGCTGAGCAATCTTCTGGGATTGATTCCGGGGCTGGAGTCGCCCACCGCGAACGTGGTGGTGCCGCTGGGTTTTGCGCTGGTGACGTTTATTTACTACCACTACCACGGCGCGCGCGAGAACGGCTTCGCCTACATCAAGCAGTTCCTGGGGCCGGTGTGGTGGCTGTATCCGCTGCTGCTGCCGATCGAGATTATCTCGCACTGCGCACGCGTGCTGTCGCTGACGGTCCGGTTGTACGCGAATATGTTTGCCGGCGACCTGCTGACTATCGCGTTCTTCTCGCTGGTGCCGCTCGGAATTCCGCTGATCTTTCTGGGCCTGCACCTTGGTGTGGCTGTGATTCAGGCGTATGTGTTCTTTCTGCTGGCGGCGATCTATCTTTCGCTGGCAGTAGCGCACGATCACTAGCGCTTCGCGCTACCCGAGGCTAAAGCCTCGGGTTACCTTTCGAGTTTCGCTGCGTTGGGGCCTCCTCTCGCAGTGCGCAACAACGCCGCATAGCGTGAGGGTGCCAGCACGGTGAGCATCAACCACCCACTGGCGGCGTATCTGACGGAGGCAGGAG
Source organism: uncultured Acidobacteriaceae bacterium (assembly GCA_963838555.1). Lineage (GTDB taxonomy): Bacteria > Acidobacteriota > Terriglobia > Terriglobales > Acidobacteriaceae > Edaphobacter. Next base: position 61,533 of record CAWIRK010000005.1, read on the forward strand.
TAACACAATGAAGAAGCTGCAATATCTGTTTATGTCGTTGGCCGCGATGCTGCTTGCAACGCCGGCTTTTGCGCAGGGTGCGGGCAACTACTCGCCTGCAACCCAGTGGGTTCCGTTGGCTGCCGGTCTGGGCATGGCGCTCGCTGCTGGTCTTTGCGGTCTGGGTCAGGGTAAGGCGACTGCTTCGGCGACCGAGGCGCTGGCACGTAACCCGGGCGCACGTCCTGGAATCTTTATCTTCCTGATTCTCGGTCTTGCGTTCATCGAGTCGCTGGCGCTGTTCACGTTCGTCATCATCTTCCTCAAGGTCCAGCCGTAGTTTTTCGCGATGGAGTTTGTTGCATGAAAAGCCTCCGCTGATTGCGGAGGCTTTTCTGTTTTGTCCTGCCGGACGGGCCCACTGCGCGTGGTGCGGGCGTTCGCACGCCCTTTAATCTTGTTTGGGTGATATAAACGGCATCGGCCCGGCCGTTGGCCGGAATTTTACCTTCCCGACCAACGGGAGGACCGAAGAAGATTCTCCTGGCAAGACCGGTATACACGCCACGAAGTGGCCGCCCCACGCGCAGTGGGCCCGTCCGGCAGGACATGGCCTCTAAGATTACTTGACGTCGAACTTCAACTGGAGATGGCAGCCTTCCGGGTGGGCGGCGCACTCCTGGCGAGCCTGTTCGATCAGGGTGGAGTGGCTGGCGTACTCGGCAAACGAGACCGCGCCGCTGGGCAGAATGCCGAGAATGAGGGTGGCGATGGCGGCGAGGGCGAGCCCCACGGCCGCCGGGACACTGATCGGGCGAAGCTCGTTGAGGCGGGCGCTCTCGGCGCCGGGCTTGGTGTAGACGGCAGCCAGCAGGCGCAGGTAGTAGAAGCAGGCGATGCCGCTGTTGAGCAGGCCGATGACCGCGAGCCAGACGTTGCCGCCGTGGATGGCGGCGGAGAAGACGTAGAACTTGCCGAAGAAGCCGCCGGTGAAAGGGATTCCGATTAGAGAAAGAAGGAAGAAGCTAAGCAGAGCGGCGAGGTAGGGACGCTTCTGGCCGAGGCCGGTGTAGTCGTCGATGGTGCGGGCGCGCTCGTCGTAGCCGCTGATCTGGGTGATGACGGCGAAGGCGCCGACGTTCATGGCGGCGTAGGTGGCGGTGTAGAAGCAGGCGGCGGCGATGCCGTCGAAGGGGAAGGCCGTGAAGGCGACGAACAGATAGCCGGCGTGGGCGATCGAGGAGTAGGCGAGCAGGCGCTTGACGTCGCGTTGGAGCAGGGCGCCGAGGTTGCCGATGGTCATCGACAGCGCGGCCAGAACCCACATGAGGATCGACCAGCGGTGCTGGTAGTTGGGGAAGCCGGTGAAGGTAATGCGGAGCAGGACGGCGAAGGCCGCGGCCTTGGGCGCGGTGGACATGAGGCCAACGACGGGAGCAGGTGCGCCCTGGTAGACATCGGGAGTCCAGACGTGGAAGGGGGCGGCGGAGACCTTGAAGCCGAGGCCGATAAGGATCAGAGCGAGGGCGGTGAAGGCGAGGGCTGGAGTGGTGGTGGTCTCAAGGCCGTGGGCGATGGCGTAGATGTCGGTCGAGCCCGTGGCTCCGAACGCGAGGGCGACGCCGTAGAGGAAGAAGGCGGTGGCGAAGGAGCCGAGCAGGAAGTACTTGATGGAAGACTCGGAGCCGGTGGCCTGGCCCTTGCGGAAGCCGCAGAGAATGTAAGTCGTGATCGAGGAGATCTCAAGGCCGACGAAGACCATCAGCAGCTCGACCGAGCAGGTCATGAGCATCATGCCGACGGCGCCGAAGCAGAGCAGGGCGAAGTACTCGCCGGCGTGGCTGGCGTTGCCTTCGAAGTAGTCCAGCGAGCCGAGGAGGGTGACAAGAACGACTGCTCCGATGACGTAGTGGAAGAGCACGGAGAAGGCATCGACCTGGATGGTGTTGGAGAAGGCGTGAAGGGTGCCGAGGGAGACCTGGTACCAGCTTGCGAAGAGGGCAGCGACGGTGCCGGCGATGGCGATCCAGCCGAGAGGCTTACGGCTGGAGGTGGGTTTGAGACACGGCTCAGCCATCATGATGAAGACGCCGGTCAGGGTCAGGATGAGTTCGGGAAGGAGGGCCAGGACGTTGGTGGACATTTACTTCTTGGCCTCCGTAGCGTTCTTGGAATCCGCCTTGATCGTGGGGTTAGTCCAGCTCGTTGAGATGTTTCGAATCTTCGATTCCTTTTTCGTGGCATCCGCAGCTGCGGGAATCAGGTTGAGCTCGGCGGAATTGCCGGCTTTAGTCTCTGTGACCAGGAAGCTCGTCGTTCGACGCGGCGAGAGTTGCTCGGGAGTCTGTTACGGGAGCAGGATGGCTCAGATTCGCAGGCGCAGGCTTGGACCTGTTCGGGCTCTCGCGCGAGGTAGGTGCCGGCGGTGTCGATGGCGCGCATCCAGATGGGAGAGGCGATGCCCATCAGAAGCATGAGCGCGACCAGGGGCCAGAGGGCGAGATGTTCGCGCGCGTCGAGATCCGGGGCTGGAACGTCGGCGGTGTTGTCGTTGAGGTCGCCGTAGAAGACGCGCTGGATCATCCAGAGCATGTACGAGGCGGTGAAGATGACGCCGGTAGTGGCGAGGACGGTCCAGCGGGTGTGATGCGTGATTGCGGACTGCATGCCGCCGGTGAGGACGAGGAACTCGCCGACGAAGCCGTTCAGCATGGGCAGGCCGATGACAGAGAGGGTGGTGATGACGAAGAAGGTGACCATCCAGGGGAGCTTTGCGGCGAGGCCGCCATAGTCGCGCATGTCGTAGGTGCCGTAGCGCTCGTAGAGAACACCGAGGAGTATGAAGAGCGCGCCGCCGCCGATGCCTTCGTTGAGGGTGGCGTAGATGCCGCCGTCGAGGCCCGCGATGGTGAAGGTGAAGATGCCGAGGATGACGACGCTGACGTGGCCGAGCGTGCCGTACGCGGCCAGTTGCTTGAGGTCTTTCTGGACCAGCGCGATGAGCGCGCCGTAAACGATGCCGATGGCTCCGAGCGCGATCATCAGGGGCGCGATCTGGCGAGACTGATCCGGGAAGATGCTGAAGGAGAAGCGCAGGATGGAGTAGAGGCCGAGTTTGCCGGCGAGGACCATGACGGCGGCGGTGGGGGCTTCGGCGATGGCGTCGGAGAGCCAGCCGTGCAGCGGAAACGCGGGAACCTTAACCGCGAAGGCGACCAGGAAGGCGAGCGACGCCAGCCAGAGCGCAGCGGAGTTGCCGGAGATGCTGTGAGTGGCGGCGAGTTGCGCAAGGTCCGGAAGCTGGAAGGTGCCTGTGCTTGCGTAGACCCAGAGCATGCCGACGAGCAGGATGGCCGAGGGGATGAAGGTGTAGAGGAAGTACTTGATGGCGGCGCGGCGGCGATTGACGGTGCGCCCGAAGGTGGCGATCAAGAGCGTCATGGGAACGAGCGACAGCTCCCAGAAGGCGTAATAGAGGAAGAGGTCGAGCGAGACGAAGATGCCGAGCATCGCGACCTGCTGGAGCAGGAAGAGGGTGTAGAAGAGTTTCTTGCGATCGCTGATGGTGTTCCAGGAGACAAGGACGCCGAGCGGGGCGAGGAAGCCGGTGAGCACCACGAGCCACATCGAGAGGCCGTCGACGCCGAGGTGGTAGCGGATGGCGGGGGACGTGATCCACTCGTGGTTCTGCTCGAACTGGAATGTGCCTGCTGCGGCGGTGTAGTCGTAGCGGACGGGAAGATGCAGCGTGAGGGCGAAGGTGATGAGGGTGACGGCGAGCGCACCCCACTGCATCAGCTTGCCCTTGTCGGGCAGCAGGGCCAGCAGGACCGCGCCCGCGAGCGGGACGAAGGTGATGACGGTCAGGATGGTGTGGTCGATGTTCATCGCGGGTTCATCGTTTCCTTAGGGTGATGCAAAGACAGTTCCAGGTGAAGCATGTTTCTTTAGTGCAGCCAGACAGAACGGCCGAAGATCATAACGAGCAGAACGGCTGCGGCCCCAAGGGCGAGCCAGCCGGCGTACGAGCGAATGTTGCCGGATTGTATGCGGCGGACGAGCGAACTGAGACCTGTGGTGGTAGCGCCTGCGGCTGCGCCGGAGCCGTTGACGAAGAGGCCTTCGATGCCAAGCCGAGGACGAGGCGGGAGAACATCAGAACAGAACCGACGATGACGGTGCTGTAGATCTCGTCGATGTAGAACTTGTTTTCGACGAGGCGATAAAGAGCTGGAGCTCGTCCGGCGATAGCAGCGGCGGTGCGAGGTTTCTTGTAGTAGAAGACGTAGGCGATGTAGAGCCCAAAGAGAGCGGCGAGGACGGAAACGAAGGCGAGCCCGAGTTCGAGGCCGCGACTGCCTGTTGCAGCTGTCAACCGACAGTTCCGTTGGCGAAGACGGGTTCGAGGAAATGCCCGATCTCGTCGTGTCCCCCCATGGCAGCGGGAACGCCGACCCATCCTCCGATGACCGAGAGAATGGCAAGGATGACGAGCGGGCCGAGCATGATCCAGGGCGATTCGTGAACGCCGTGCTTATGGCTTTCTTCGGGATCGGCGACCATGACGGCGTGGCTGCCGGAGTAGGCGTGAACCGCTGCTCCGTGATCGTGAAGGTCGGTGTGTTCCTCAAAGTGCTCGGGTCCAAAGAAAGTCTTGAACCAGAGACGGAACATGTAGAACGAGGTCATGCCGGCTGTGACTAGGCCGACGAACCAGAGAAGCTTGCCAATTGGGCTGCCGGAGGCGAAGGCTTGGTAGAGGATCTCGTCCTTCGAGAAGAAGCCAGCCCATGGAGGAATGCCAGAGATGGCGAAGACGCCCATCGTCATGGTCCAGAAGGTGATGGGAATGCGCTTGCGGAGGCCGCCCATCTTGCGCATATCCTGCTCGCCGGAGAGCGCGTGGATGACAGAGCCGGCGGCGAGGAAGAGCAGCGCCTTGAAGAAGGCGTGGGTGAGGAGATGGAAGATGCCGGCCGCGTAGGCTCCGACTCCGCAGGCCAGAAACATGTAGCCGAGCTGCGAGACGGTGGAGTAGGCGAGGACGCGCTTGATGTCGTGCTGCACCATGCCGATGCAGGCGGCGAAGATAGCCGTGGCGGCTCCGATGATGGCGACGACGCCGAGAGCGAAGGGGCTGCGGTCAAACAACGTGTGGCAGCGCGCGACCATGTAGATGCCTGCCGTGACCATCGTTGCGGCATGGATCAGCGCGGAGACCGGCGTCGGGCCTTCCATCGCGTCGGGGAGCCAGACGTATAGGGGAATCTGCGCGGACTTGCCGACAGCGCCGAGCACGAGCAGAAGAGCGATGGCAGTGAGCATGCCGCCGTGCCAATTCGGGTTGAGCGCTGATGGCTTCGAAGACGCGGGTGAAGTCGAGTGAGCCGAACTCTCGAACGATAAGGAACATCGCGAGCAGGAAGCCGAAGTCGCCGATGCGGTTGACGATGAAGGCTTTTTTGCCGGCGTTGGCGGCTGAGTCTTTCTTAAAGTAGAAACCGATAAGCAGGTAGGAGGCGAGACCGACGCCCTCCCAGCCGACGAACATGAGGAGGAAGCTTTCCGCCAGCACAAGGACGGACATGAAGAACATGAAGAGGTTGAGGTAGGCGAAGAAGCGCCAGTACCCCTCTTCATGCGCCATATAGCCGACCGAGTAGATGTGGATCAGGAAGCCGACACCGGTGACGACGCCGAGCATGATGAGAGTAAGGTGGTCGACGGTGAAGGCGAAGTTGATCGTCAGGCCGGTGATCGGCAATCCACGGCTGGCCGACGACTTGAATCACATCCGGGGCGCCCTGCGGCCTTCATGATGATCCAGAGCCACGCCACGATAGCGGCTGGGATGGCGGTGCAGATGAGCGCGACAGCGGTGACGAGCGTGCGGGGCAGCTTGCGGCCGATGGTTCCGTTGATGAGGAAGCCAGCGAAGGGAAGCAACGGAATCAGCCAGAGAGAGTCGTAGTTTGGAGGCTGGAGGCATAGAGGTCACGATTTCATCAGGTCGATCTGAGTCGACGTTCAGCGTTTCGCGGGTGCGGAAGATGGCGATGATGATGGCAAGGCCGACGGCGGCCTCGGCTGCAGCGACGACCATCACGAAGAAGACGAAGATCTGGCCGGAGACCTGGTGCCACATGTGCGCGAAGGCCACAAAGGTAAGGTTGACGGCGTTGAGCATCAGCTCAATCGACATGAAGACGGTGATGAGGTTGCGCTTGATGAGGAAGGCAGCGACACCAATCGAGAAGAGCACGGCGGCGAGGATAAGGTAGGCAGCGATAGGAACCTGAGCGGACATGACTACTGCTCCTTTCGCGCGAGCACGACGGCTCCGAGGATGGCGACCAGGATGAGGACGGAGGTGACTTCGAAGGGAAGCAGAAGTTTGGTGAAGAGGAGGGAGCTGACCTCGGAGATGTTGCTGGTGACGTGGTTGAGATAGCCGCCGACGTTGGAGGAGCCGAAGGCGTGGCGCTCCGAAAGAAAGACAAAGCTGAGCAGGCAGAAGATGGCTGCGGCGCCAGGGAAGCCGACGATGTAAGCGGCGCGGCTGCCGGTGGTTCGCTCCTCTTCGCCTGCGTTCAGAAGCATGATGACGAAGACGAAGAAGACCATGATGGCGCCGGAGTAGACGATGACCTGCGCCGCGGCGAGAAACTCTGCCCCTAGCGACCAGTAGAGCACGGCGAGCGACATCATCACGACGACCAGCGAGAGGGCTGAGTTGATAGGGTGACGCTGCAGGAGGAGGTTGAGTGCTCCCGCTACGGCCAGCGCGCCAAAGATGATAAAGAGTGCCAGTTGCATGATGTTCCGCTAGTTCTTTCGAGAGCCTGTTGTGACTTCAAACCATTTGAAACGAGCAGAAAAGTTTTTCGGGCTATCTGCTGATTGTAAAACAGCATTGCTGCGGTGTTTCCGTGCTGTCTAACTGCGCAAAGCAATGACTAAGCTGGTGACGATGATGTTGGCCATGGCAAGCGGAAGGAGAAACTTCCAGCCGAAGCTCATGAGCTGGTCGTAACGGAAGCGGGGCAGCGTGCCTCGCACCCAGATGTAGAGCAGAAGAAAAAAGAGGACCTTGACGACGAACCAGAGAATAGGAAAGATGGCGGCAGAGGACAGGGCCGCCGAAGTCGTCAGGCAGAAGATGACCCAGGGGGCTGGAGGCTCCGCCGAGGAAGAGCAGCGTCGCGACGCAGCTGACGGTGATCATGTTCGCGTACTCGGCCATGAAGAACATCGCGAACTTCATGGAGCTGTACTCGGTGTGATAGCCGGCGACCAGCTCGGATTCGGCTTCGGGGAGGTCGAAGGGAGCGCGGTTGGTCTCGGCGTAGGCGGCCATCAGATAGATAAAGAAGGCGACGAACTGAAGGCCGCCGAAGACGTTCCAGCTAAGCATGCCGTGAGCAGATTGGCTGTTGACGATGTCGCGCAGGCTGAGCGATTGAGCGCGAAGGACAACGCCGACCAGCGAGAGGCCAAGAGCGAGCTCGTAGCTGATCATCTGCGAGGTGGCGCGAAGGCTGCCGAGCAGCGCGAACTTGTTGTTCGACGACCAGCCCGAGAGCGCGATGCCGTAGACGCCGATCGACGTGATGCCGAGGATGACGAGAAGGCCGATGTTGAGGTCGGCAACGTTGAACATCTGGACGCTAACGTTATTTACTTTGACGGTCTGCATGCCGCCGAAGGGGACGACGGCGATGGAGATGAGCGCGCAGGTCAGCGCGATGATGGGAGCGATGATGAAGAGAGGACGCTCGGAGGCGATGGGCATGAGGTCTTCCTTGAGGAAGAGCTTGATGCCGTCGGCGAGCGGCTGCAGCAGGCCGAAGGGGCCGACGCGGGAGGGTCCCCAGCGATTCTGGATGCGGCCCAGCACCTTGCGCTCCAGCAGCACCGTGTAGGCGACCGCCGTCAGGGTGATGACCAGGACGACCAGGACCTTGAGGATGCTGAGCAGCAGAAATGTCTGGAATTCGGTGAGGTGGATCATTTTTAGCTTTCGGCTCTGAGCTTTGAGTTCTGAGATTTTTCGACTGCTGGCCTTATTTGAACTTGGTTTCTTTAGTCAGCTGCGGTTTCGATCTGAGTAAGCCCAGTTGGTGGACGGAGGCTCTCGTTGTGTTGCAGGTCGGAGAGCATGGCGGAGTAGCGGCCGAGCGTGCCTGAGGTAAACAGAGAGTCGTTCGCAGGCAGGACGAGGTCGCGGCGGCTGCCGATCTGGACGAGAGGAGCAGGTGCGGCGGGCTGCAGGTGCTGGTCGTTGCCGCTGAGAAGCTGGAGGCGCAGCAGGTTGTAGCCCGGAACCAGGCGCTGGATCTCGTCGAGAATGGCGAAGGGGTCGAAGGGGCTGAGCTTCGGCTCGAGGTTGTTCGCCGTCAGCCATACGGCATGGCGATCGGCCTCGCCGGACTGCGCGCCGCGAGACTGGCCCATGTCGGCGCGGGTTCCTTTGCCAAACGGGACGAGTGCGTGCATGTTCGCGCCCATCTTGTCGGCGATGCGGACGATCATCTCGAAGTCGGTGCGGACGCCGGCGCGGTCTCCGGCCTTGCTGACCAGTTGGAGGTCGCCGTAGCTGTTGGTGACGGAGCCGGATTTTTCGTAGAGGTTCGCGGCGGGAAGGATGACGTCGGCGAGCGCTGCGGTTTCGGTGAGGAACATGTCCTGCACGACAACGAAGGTGTCCTTGAGCGATTCGGGATCGACGCCATAGCGAGCGACGGGATTGGAGCCGACGACGTAGAGGGCGGAGAGCTCGCCACGGCCGGCTGCTTCGAAGATTTCGAGCAGGTCGAGACCGGGCGTAGCTGGGCGTGTTGTACTCGGCGAAGGTTGTGTTGCCTGCGAGCGGCGTGTAGCCGGGCAGCATGTCCGGCAGAAGACCCATGTCGGCTGCGCCGCGCGAGTTGGCGTAGTCGGAGAGGAGTGCGAACTTTGCGCCGGGGATCGTGAGGCCGAAGTCGATGAGTGCCTTGAGGTCTTTGCCGCGCAGCTCGGAGCCGATGAGGATGAGCAGCTTCTCTTCGGCTTTGATGGCGTCGCGGAACGCGTCGAGGGCGTTGGTGTCGGCGGCTGCTTCGGAAGCAGACGCTGCGTTGCCCGCAAGGTAGGAGGCAAATGCGCTGTAGCCGAACGGTGCCAGGCGCAGGAAGGACTTCGCCTGGCGGCGGAGCTTGATCTCGGCGGAGTTGGCGACGTAGAGGCGGCCGCGGTTGTTGCGGACGTTGGTGCGAATATTCCACGCAGTGCCCGGGGCCTGGATGGTTGGGTCGCCGCCGACGACAAGGATCGCGGGTGCGGTAAGGGTGTCGCGCAGCGAAGCCGGTGCGGTCTTTTGTGTCCGGCGAGCGCCTGTGCGAAGGAGACGTAGTCCGCCGTGCGGTGATGATCGATGTTGTTGGTGCCGAGCACCGTGCGGGCAAACTTCTGGAGGAGGTAGGCCTCTTCGTTGGTGATGCGGTTCGAACCGATGACACCGATGGATTTGCCGCCGCGTGTGTCACGGCGTTCGCGGAATTCCTTGCCGACGTAGTCGAGCGCGACCTCCCAGCTTACGGGCTTGAGCTCGCCGTTCGGCTGGCGGACCAGCGGCTGGGTGATGCGGGTCATCGTTGTTGGCGAAGTCGAAGGCGTAGCGGCCCTTGTTGCAGAGGAAGTCGCCGTTGATGCCGGACTTGTCGCGATTGTCGCCGCGGACGATCTCGCTGCCGTCGGAGGTCGAGCGAACGCCGAGCGTGGTCTTGCAGCCATCGCCGCAGTGGGTGCAGATGGTGCCGACGTGATTCATCTCCCACGGGCGGGTCTTGTATCGATAAGTGCCTGAAGTCAGCGCACCGACGGGGCAGGCGTCGATGCACATGCCGCACTGCTCGCAGTCGACGTGGGCAAGATGGTCGGGCGACATCTCGGCGGGAATGTTGGGGGCGATGACAGAGGAGGCGCCGCGATTCTGGATGCCGAGGGCGAAGACGTCCATGCCTTCGCCGCACATGCGCACGCAGCGGTAACAGAGGATGCAACGCGGGCGGTCGAAGTAGACGACAGGGGACCACTGTCTGCTCTTCGCGGTGGTTCTTGGGTTCGGCGTAGAAGCTGTCGGCGGCGCCGTACTTGAAGGTCATATCCTGCAGCTCGCACTCGCCGCCCGGCATCGCAGACGGGGCAGTCGAGCGGGTGGTTGCCGAGGAGCAGTTGCAAGGTGGCCTTGCGGGCCTGAGCAATCTCGGGAGTCTCGGTCTGGACCACCATGCCTTCAGCGACTGGCGTAGTACAGGCGGTCTGGAGCTTAGGCATCTTCTCGATGCGCACGACGCACATGCGGCACGCCGCCTGAAGCGAGAGGCCGGGATAGTAGCAGAAGGCGGGAACCTCGATGCCTGCGGTCTTGCAGGCATCAATCAGCAGCGTGCCTGCGGGAGCGGTGAGTTGTTTGCCGTCTACGGTGAATTTTACGTCTGGCATTAATGTGCTCCGACCAGCTGTTCCACGGTGATGATGGGGATCCCGGCCTTGTTGCCGGCGATGTAGTCTTCAAACTCTTTGCGGAATTTCTTGACGAAGGCGATAGTGGGCATCGCGGCTGCGTCTCCAAGCGGACAGAACGTCCGGCCCAGCATGTTTTCGGCGAGGTACTGAACGTTATCGACATCCTTCTTCGAGCCGCCACCGTTGTACACGCGGGTGAGAGTCTTCTTGATCCAGTCCGTGCCCTCGCGGCAAGGGATGCACCAGCCGCAGGATTCGTGCTGGTAGAAGGCGATGGTGCGGAGGGCGAATTCGACGATCGAAACCGTCTCGTCGAGTACGACAATTCCCCCGGAACCAAGCATCGTGCCGGCCTTGCCCATCTGGTCAAAGTCGAGCCCAACGTCGATCTCGTCGGCCGTGAGGACCGGGCACGATGCGCCGCCGGGCACTACGGCCTTGAGTTTCTTGCCGTCCTTGATCCCGCCTGCGACCTCATAGATCGCACGCTTCAGGTTGTAGCCCATGGGAAGCTCGTAGACACCGGGCCGCTCCACATGGCCACTGATACCAAACAGCCGTGTACCGCCATTGCGTTCGCTGCCAAGCTTCGCGTAAGCCTCGCCGCCCATCAGCAGAATGTGCGGCGCCGAGGCAATCGTCTCAGCATTGTTGATAACCGTAGGTCCACCGTACAGCCCAACCACAGCAGGGAAGGGAGGCTTTATGCGGGGAACGCCGCGCTTGCCCTCAAGTGACTCCATCAACGCAGACTCTTCGCCGACCTCGTATGCGCCCGCACCTGTCTGCGTGATGACGTCAAAGTCAATGCCCGAGCCAAAGATGTTTTTCCCGAGGAAGCCCTTCGCGTATGCATCCGCAACGGCCTTCTCAACGATCTTCAGCAGGTAGCGATACTCGCCGCGCAGATAGATAAAGCCGAGCTTCGACCCGATCGCAAGCCCGGCGATCATCGTGCCCTCAATCACGGCGTGCGGATCCTCAAGGAAGATGACATGGTCTTTGCAGGTGCCGGGCTCGGACTCGTCGCCGTTCACCAGAACATACTTCGGCTTCTCCGACGTCTTCGGCACAAACGACCACTTCATGCCGGTGGGAAACCCCGCCCCGCCACGACCGCGGAGGCCCGAGGCCTTCATCGCGTTGATGATCCAGTTCGGCATCTCCGGGCCCTGGGCGATGGCCTGCTGGACAGCCTTGTAGCCGTCAAGCTCGATGTATTTGTCGATATTGGTTGCGCCCTTACCAAACCGGCGGGAGAGCACTCGTACTTCATCAGGATGACTGACGAGGGTTGGCATTATTTTTCGTCCTTTCCCTTGCCGTCGCGATACATCTGGAACAGGGCATCGATCTTCGCCGGTGTCAGGTTCTCATGAAAGTCATAGTTGACCTGGATAGCTGGGGCCCAGCAGCAGGCGCCGATGCACTCGACCTCTTCTAACGAAAAGACGCCGTCTCTGGTGACCTCTTTATGGCCGATGCCAAGCTTGTGTTTGCAGTGGTCGAGAATCTCATACCCGCCGCGCAGCATGCAGGAGATGTTCGTGCACACCTGCACGTTGTACTTGCCCGCAGGTTTGGTGCGCAGCATGGAGTAGTACGAAAGCACGTTGCGTACGTCCAACTCCAGAAGGTCGAGGCGCTTGGCAATCTCGGCGATGACCGCGTCTGAGACATAGCCAACTTCGTCCTGCGCGTACAGCAGCATGGGGACGAGCGCAGAGCGCTTAAGCGGGTAGATGGTGGCGAGTTTGTCGAAGCGCGCGGCCAGCTCCGGCGAAAAGATCGTATTGGCTATTTCACTCACGCTGCATCATCTCCCGCGCCAGCCTTTCGGCGGCAAGGTCCATCTCTTCGGCGATACCGTTCAGTTTAACCGTTCCATCTTCTTCCATGCTGAAGGGGGAACTGTGTCCTTCACTGTCTTGAAACGTCTCGTGCGTGAAGCGAAGCCAGCGGCTGCCTACGCGGAGGGTAATTTCGTCTGCGCCGACCTCGACCACTGCATGATGCCGGCTGTTAAGTCCGTGGGCCGCCGCGTAGGAGCGAAGCAGCGATGCCCAGGAAGTCCAAAGTTCGATTCTGAGGCGAGGATCCATTGCTGCCTCAGAGGGATTCATTAGCGATCGATCTCTCCAAGCACAATATCGATCGATCCAATGACGGCAACGACGTCCGCCAGCAGGCGGCCTTTGCACATGGTTTCAAGCGCCTGCAACGTGGCGAATCCCGGATTGCGCATGTGTACACGGTAGGGCTTGGCGGTGCCGTCGGAGACGACATAGTAGTTCATCATGCCGTGCGGCGCTTCGACGGAGCTTGTGGCCTCACCCGCCGGTACACCAAAGCCTTCGGTGACAATCTTAAAGTGATGGATGAGGGATTCCATCTGCGTCTTCATCTGCTCGCGGTTCGGAAGAATGATCTTTGGCGCATCCGCCACGATCGAGCCTTCAGGAAGACCATCAAGCGCCTGCAGGCAGATCTTCACCGATTCGCGGAACTCCTGCATGCGAACGATGTAACGTGCCCATACGTCGCCGACGTTCGATACCGGCACGTTGAATTGGAACTTCTCGTAGCCGGAGTAAGGCATATCCCGGCGAACGTCGAAATCTACACCAGAGGCCCGCAGCGGTGGTCCCGTAACGCCCAGCGCAATGGCATCCTCAGGCGAAAGATAGCCAACGCCTTTCAGTCGGTTCATCCAGATCGGATTCGTCTGCAGCAGCCCCTCGTATTCGTCGATCTTCGAGGGGAAGTCCTTGAGGAAAGCGCGAATCCGGTCATAAAGATCACGCGGGGGTTCCAGACTGAGACCGCCGACCCGGACGTAGCTGGTCATCATGCGTTGGCCGGATACGGCCTCGAAGATGCGGAGCAACTGCTCTCGCTCGCGGAAACAATAGAGGAAGACCGTAAGCGCGCCGATGTCCATGGCGTGCGTGCCGAGCCAGACAAGGTGCGACTGGATGCGCGTCAGTTCGTTGAAGAGCACGCGAAGATACTGCGCACGCTCGGGAATCTCGAGACCAAGCAGCTTCTCTACCGCAAGGCAGTAGGCGAGGTTGTTGGTCATGGGACAGAGATAGTCGATGCGGTCCGTAAGCGGAACGACCTGCTGATAAAACTTGGCCTCGCACGTCTTTTCGATGCCGGTGTGCAAATAACCGATGTCAGAAGCGAGCGCCACGATGGTCTCGCCGTCGACCTCGATCACAAGGCGAAGAACGCCGTGAGTCGACGGGTGTTGCGGGCCCATGTTGATGATCATGGTCTGGTCGGCGGGCGGCGCGTTTCCGCGATTGTGCGCGGAGTTCGCGACTACATCCTCAATACCGGGGTTGATCGCTGCTGCGCCGGTCAGTTCTTCAACGGTGGATGCCATTAGCGGTAGCCCTCCACGGGGTAGTCCTTGCGCAGCGGATGTCCGTTCCAGTCCTCGGGCAGCATGATGCGGCGCAGGTTGGGGTGGCCGCCGAAGTGAACGCCGAAGAGGTCGAAGATCTCGCGCTCGTAAAAATTAGCGGCGGGCCACACGGGAGTGATGCTGTCGATCGCAGCGGAGTCGCTGTCGAGGCGCGCAACCAGACGGACTCGCTGCTTCAGCGACAAGGAGAGGATGTGGTACGTGATTTGGAATCGCGGCTCAGAAGGGTACCAGTCGACCGCCGTGACGTCTTCCATGAAGTTGTAGCCTGCTTGTTTCAAAGCTTCGCAGGCCGCGATGATGTTCTCTCGCGCGACCGTAATCGTCAACTCGTCGCGGTCGAACTTTGCGTCGGTGGCGAGATCGGCGAGAGCTTTGACCGCGGCGTTTTCAGGATGCGCCTCGAAGACAGCTTGCTTGCCTTTGATGGCGGAGGACGGCTCGTACATCAGAGGTCTCCCTTATCGTTCGCCCAGTTCAGAATGCCCTTTTTCCAGACGTAAAACAGGCCGACGGCGACAAAGCCGAGATACACGAGCATCTCGTAGAAGCCGAACATGCGCGAGCCGGTGAGAGCAGGCAGGCGGCGGAAGATCACGGCCCAGGGAAGCATGAAGACGGCTTCGACATCGAACAGGATGAAGAGCATCGCGACCATGTAGAAGCGAACGGTGAAGCGTCCCCGTGCGTCGCCGATCACGTCCATGCCGCACTCGTAGGGGCCGGCCTTGGTGCGTGAATTTTTGTGCTTGCCGATGAAGAACGAAGCCCCCACCATTCCGCAGGCAAGTCCCAGAGCGACCAGAACCTGAAGCACGAGTGGAACGTAGTTCCAGATGTATGGGTAACTGTGCATGGCCATCTTCGACTCTAAGATTGCGGCTGGCAAGTGTCAAGCGAACGAAGGTTCGGATATGAGTGCTATCGAAGGAGTGCTATGTATTTGTCGATGAGGCGATTACCGAACACTGCCGCAATCAGTCCGCCCACACAAAGAAAGCTGCCGAAGGGAAGTTTTGACGTCACTCCCGCTTTGCCCCGCGCCAGCAGAAGCGCACCGTAGATTGCGGCGGCAAGGGTGCCGACGAAGAGTGAAAGAATCGCCGGCCAGAAGCCCAAGAAAGGCAGCGATCATGGCTAGCAGTTTGACGTCGCCCAGCCCCATGCCTTCGCGGTGTCGGACGGCCCGGTAGAACCAGCGAATGAGCAGCAGCAGAAGAGCCGCTCCGCAGATGGCCGCGATGCGGCCGAAGATCAGGCTCTCAGGTCCGGTGAGGAAGAGATTGCCGTGGTCGGTCACGCCGCCGGGACTGGTGAGATGAAGGCTGTGTTTGGTGAGATGAATCTCATCTTCGCCAGGCCCAAGAAAAATGGCCTGAATGCAGACGAGAAATAAGCCGATCGCGATGCCTGTGAGCGGTGAAGGCGTCGGGAAGGATCATCGTCTGCCAGTCCATCACCATCAAGCCGATCAGGAGGAAGCCGAGTATGGCGAGACCGACTTGAGCGACTCCTAAAGAGAGGAAATCAGAACCTGACAAATGAGCGCTTCCGTCCTTCGCAACAGCGATCAAATAATTTACCGGGCTGCCTTGCGTGACAAACCAAAGACCGACGCTCAGTTCGACAAGGGGATAGCGCCACGGGATTGATTGTGTGCAGTCCCGGCACCGCCTCCGAAGCAGAATCCAACTCAAAACAGGGATGTTGTCGTACCAGCGGATCGGCTTCCCACATTGGGGACAGCGCGAGCCAGGTTTGACGATTGACTCATGCCGTGGCAGCCGCGAGATGCAAACATTCAGAAAACTGCCGAAGAGAAGCCCCAGCATAAAAGCCGCGAGTTCGAAGACGCCAGGGGTACCCACTTGACGAGTATACGGTCTGAAGACCTACTCCCAATGTGATGAGCAGAAACGGAAGTCCAGACTTAAGTCTCCTCGATCGAATACTTTGCACGAAAAAGTACCCTGGGGAGGGAAGCCTAGAAATCCACGTGCATCCGAACCGACTCGACCAGCGTCGGCCCGCGGTCTTTGTTGTAGCCGGGGTGATCGATGAATTGAAGGTCGAGCGCGTAGTAGACGCCGCGCCAGGCGTGCAGGTTGTAGTAGCTCTCGAGGATGTCTTCCCGGGCATAGTTCAGCTTGCCGTCGCCCAACAGAAAGCCGAGGCCGCCTAGCTTCAGATAAGCCTGATGATCAGCCTTGATGGCGTTCGAAACGAAGGCGACGCCAAGCTTGTCATAGGGGCGAGACCATCGTCTGCCGGAGTAGTCGCCGCCAAATTCAAAGGTCTGGTCGACCTCGGTATACGCGAAGGACTCGTGCTGGCCCTCGTTCCAGCCAAAGCGCCCGAAGGCGCGCAGATTCGGTGTCAGCTCTTGCTCGGCGTTGAGGGTGAAGCCGTACTTCACCGCACCATAAGTCTCGTGTTCGGTGATCTCCGGCGTCGGATCTTGACCAGAGGTATAAGCCTGATTGGCGACGCGGTAGAGCCCCATGTGTGCATGGTTCACATAGCCGAGTACCCGGACAGCACCCTTCCGATCAGGCGGAAGCAGGCCGCCAAGCAGCGGTTTCCGCAGCTCGAACTCCCAGTTCTGGCCACTGGCCTGGCGCAGGTTCCAGTCGAGATCGATGCCGTTGGCCACGGTCGGCATCAGGGCGAGCGCATAGCGCGCAGACCAGATCTTGTCGTCGTACTCGGCGACGGCGGCGTAGGTGTAGCCGCGAGTATCGGCGGCGTAGTCCCACGCCCCATTGTTGTCGACGGTCCAGTTCATGAACTGCTGGTGGCTGTCGGAGCCGATGCTGTTGATGTCGAGGTAGTCCGGCAGACTCATCTTGCCGACGAAGAACTCGAGACGGCGCTCCGGCACCTGGGTGGCAAGGGAGAACGGTGTCCGCTCAGCCTCAATCAGCTTGTCGGTAAAGCCGATGGTCTGGTGAAGCTGGACGCGAGCCATGTACGGCACCGAACCCAGGGTGGGGTTACGGACCACGTCCAGATTGGTGAAGCCGGCCAGACCGAGCGCCTCGCTAAGGCCGCGGCCGCCGGCAGATTCAAGGTTGAAGAGTGCGTCGGTCTCCGTCCTGGGATCGCGCCGCAATTGTGCGGCGAGATACAGCGTACCGAGCAGGGACGTTTTGTACTCGCCGCGGCCAATGAAGCTGTTGGTGCCCTCGTAGGGCGAGTGAAACGGTCCGTGTGCCTGGAAGATGATGTTCGCCTGTCCGGCGATGTAGAAGCGTGACGTCTCGGAGTGGGGAAACATCGTTGGCGCTGGATCGTCCGCTGGGGCGGGTGCCTCAGGGAGCTTTGCCGGTCGGCCGGGGCGATCATCGAAGAGCTCCTGCTCCTGGGCATTCGCGGCGAACGAGATCGCCAGGAGCAGGACCGCTGCGATGGCGTGGAGTGAGTTATTCAAAGATTGGACCAACCTAGAGCGTGCAGGAAGATTGTTAATAAGGTGCAAACAGCCTGCCTTCAACCACAATGCGGAGAAGGCAGGCCGTCGTAGGTCGGGTTCATCGTCCTGGTCTGCAGCCATTTCCGGCAGCGCGAACCAGACACAGGCGAGCGGGCAACGCTCATCCGCAGTTTCCACCCAGCGCTGAGTAATCTCAACGCGAGGACGATTGGCTACGGTTCGTCTGGACGGGTGACAGGGCAACATCTGTCGGATCAGTTGAATCATCGGCTGACTCCTCCTTTCTGCCTGCGAAGAGTGCGGAATGTGGACACTTCTTTCGGCGGACTGCTAACTTAGGGTAGTATACCCCGGTACGGTATATAGAGGAAAACTATGTCACACACAAAGACGGCACAACTCAAGCTACTCAACCGCGTGAAGAGAATTCGGGGTCAGATGGACAGTGTCGAACGGGCATTATCGTCAGAAGACACTGACTGCGCCGGCATCCTGATGCTGCTTGCAGCGGCGCGGGGCGGAATCAACGGTTTGATGGCTGAGGTGCTTGAAGACCATATTCGCCTGCATCTGTTGAAGGACGGACACGCTCCTCTAACACCAGAGTTGGGAGAAGACCTCATCGATCTTGTGCGCGCTTACTTGAAATAGCTTTCGAACCCGTCTCGGTCTATTTCGATCTAGCCCCAACTACAACCAAACCAAGGCCGGCTACGAGCGAAATGGTGCTGAAAATGGGTGAGAGCGGAAGGGTGTCCTGAGTTTCGCGGGAGATCTGGACCGGCCCCAGGTCCGCCACTTTCTTCTTGTGCGTGAAAGAAATTCCACCGGTGGCGAATCCGATGATGCCAAGGACGATGAGAACAATTCCAATAATGGTGGCTGGCTTCATCGGAGTCGTGACCTTTCTGTTAGCAGGTTGATGGGATGCCTGCCAGGTGATGATTTAGATGCACTGACGGCCAGCTTTCTACTCCAACTTGCTTGCAGCCCGGCTCGGGAGTAATCTGCTTTTACACGGGAAAGGAGGATGGTCCAGCCTATGAAAATTGACTGTAATAGTTGCACAACAATACGTGAGGTGACTGAGGCTTAGAGCGTCCATAGCTCTAGTCCTGGCGGTCTTTGTAGTAGAAAGTCCACGCCGAGGCCAAGTCCGAGTATGGACGCCTCAGGTCAATCTCAACAGTTCACCGCCAGACGGCTCGCTGCTCTTTCTGAGTGCGAGCCGTTTGCGTTTTTACTCCCCACGGAAACGGGTAGGATATTAATCATGAAACCTTTGGTGATCGCCGGAAGAGCCTTTCAATCGCGGCTTATCGTTGGAACAGGGAAATATAAGGACGGCGCCGAGACGCAGGCCGCCATCGAAGCCTCGGGCGCCGAGATGGTCACGGTCGCGGTGCGGCGGGTCAATCTCGACCGGTCGAGCGAGTCGCTGCTGGACTTCATCGATCCGCGTCGCTACTTCCTTCTGCCCAATACGGCTGGGTGCTACACCGCCGACGAGGCGATTCGCGCGGCCCGGCTGGGACGCGAGGTCGGATTGTCGGACTGGGTGAAGATCGAAGTGATCGGCGATCAGCAGACGCTCTATCCGGACATTCAGGCAACGCTGGAAGCGACGCGCGTGCTGGTCAAAGAAGGCTTCACCGTGCTGCCGTACACCTCGGACGACATCGTCTTCGCGAAGCGTCTTATCGATGCGGGCGCGGCGGCGGTGATGCCGCTTGGGCGCGCCGATCGGCAGCGGGCTCGGCCTGCAGAACACCGCGAACCTGCGCATTCTGCGGGAACTGATCACCGAGGTGCCGCTGATCGTCGACGCAGGTGTCGGAACGGCCTCCGACGCAGCAGTCGCGATGGAACTGGGCTTCGACGCTGTGCTGATGAACACGGCGATTGCCGCCGCGAAAGATCCGTTGCTGATGGCCGAGGCGATGCAGCATGCGGTTCTGGCCGGACGCCAGGCGTTCCTCGCCGGTCGCATGCAGCGCAAGCTTTATGCCACGGCCAGTTCGCCGCTTGAGGGAATTTCGCGGTAGACCACACCTCGTCCTTCGCCGGACTCAATCTTGATAGTCCGAAGGCACAGCAAAATGCAGTAAACTTCGCCCATGCGAGTCTTTGGCATCGATTGCGGAACAGAGTTCACCGGCTATGGTGTGGTGGAGGTGGATTGCGACGCTCGTATGCCGCGTCTGGTCCATCTTGCCGCAGGAACAATCCGGCTCAGCAAGAAAGACAAGACACCACAGCGGCTCGCCCAGATCTACGCTGAGCTGACCGCACTCATGGCGCTGCATCAGCCGGAGATCGTCGCCATCGAAGAGGTCTTCTTCTCGGCCAACGCGAAGTCTGCGCTGAAGCTCGGACAGGTTCGCGGGGTGGCGATGCTGGCCGCAGCGACCAGTGGTCTGCCGGTGGTTGAATATGCGCCGCTGTCGATCAAGAGTTCCGTGGTCGGCTACGGGCTTGCGGGCAAGGAGCAGGTGCAGTTCATGGTGAGGCGTCTGCTGGAGAACGAGAACGCCTTCGATTCGCCGGACGCTGCCGATGCTCTGGCCATTGCGATCTGCCACATCCACACTGCGCAGACTCTCGAACTTCAGGGCGCCCGCCGATGAGGGCTGCTACCCGCGTTGTGCTCGGATGCGTGTTGGTGGTGTGCTCTGCATTTGCGTTCGCCGCCGCCCAGTCGGCCCCGCCCGCGCCCGATGCTTCAGCCACGAAACAAGCTGAGGTGAGTTTCCAATTCGATCGCACCGGGCTGCCGGTTCCGCGCTTCACTCTGCGGATACGGGAGGACGGCACGGGCCGCTATCAGGCAGATCAGGCGGAGACGCCTGCCACGGCGAACTCGATGCGAGGTCAGGCTGCCCAGCATATCGACCGTCCCATCAACCTGACTCGCGACACCGTCGCGAAGATATTCAAAGCGGCCCGGGCGTCGAATTACTTCAATATCGAATGTGAATCGAAGGCCAAGAATATAGCGAACACGGGCAAGAAGACGTTGAGTTACACAGGCTCCGACGGTTCGGGATCGTGCATCTATAACTACTCGGAGAACAAGACCGTCGACACGCTGACCAACACCTTCCTCGCCATTGCCTTCACGATGGATGAAGGACGCAGGCTGGAGTTTCTGCATCGCTACGACCGGCTCGGGCTGGACGCGGAGATGATCTCGTTGTCGCAGGAGGCCGAGGCGGGACGTGCGTTGGAGTTGGGTACCATCGCGCCGACGCTGGCAGCGATTGCCGATGACACCGCACGTGATTCAGCGCGTACGATTGCGCGCGAAGAAGATGCTGGAGCAGGTGGCAGCAGAAAGTCACTGAAGCGTTCGGCTGAGCGTGAACGTCTAATATCCAGTGTCGTTGAGCTCGGGGGTTGTCATGCACGCGTTCGCGTCGCCATATCGGTGGTGTAAGGACTTGGGTGCCGGTGTTATTGCCGGATTGGCTCTGCTTCTTCTTCTCTCTTCAGGCTGGACGCTCGACGCACGAGCCGACGATGCTCCTGCCCACCGCGCGGCCAGACTCAGCTTCCTGCAAGGCGACGTGACCGTCGATCATCTGGACAATACCGCAGGCGATCCCGCCCAGATCAACATGCCGCTGGCCGAAGGTGCGCGCCTGACTACGGGCGAAGACGGTCAGGCCGAAGTAGAGTTTGAGGACGGCAGCGTCGTCCGCCTGACGCCCAACAGCTCTCTCGGACTCAACTGCCCTGAGCATCGATCCAGCGGAGAACTTTCATACGCAGGTGACGGTCCTGCACGGACTCGTCTATGCCGAGCTTACGCGCCTCATCCAAGTATTTTTACGTCGTCGACGCGGGCGGGGAACTTGATCTCGCCGGTTGCCAATGCCACGGTTCCGCATCAATCTGGATCAGCCGCCCGCGACGGTCTCGGTCTTCGATGGCACGGTGCAGGTTGAACACGTCCAGTACGCCTCAGGCAGGACGGCTACAAGAAAGATGTGCGCGCCGGTGAGTCGCTGACTGGCGACGTCTCCGACAGCAGCCAGTATTCCGTGTCGCAGAACGTGGAACAGGATTCGTGGGACGAGTGGAACCACGCGCGCGATCAGGCTCGCAGCCGATGCAGCACTAAACCGAACAGCGGCGCGCGACGGCTTCGCGGGCGATCAGGGCTACGGCTGGTCCGATCTGGACGCCAACGGAAGCTGGTACGACGTCCCCGGGCAAGGCCATGTGTGGCAGCCCGCCGTTGCACAGGACGCTTCGGACTTCGATCCCTACGGATACGGCAGCTGGGTGGCCTATCCCGGCGCCGGATACGTCTGGGCATCAGGCTATCCGTGGGGCTGGACGCCGTTCCACTGTGGCCACTGGTCGTACTGGAACGGCTTCGGCTGGGGATGGTCTCCCGGAGCAGGTTGCAGGCGAACAGGATATAACTTCGGAACAGGCCCTGGCGGAGTGTTTGCCGTCAACATCGTTCATCCACCGCTGAACTATCATGCTCCCACTCGGCCCGGTCATGAGGCCGGCATGCTTCATCCCATCCCGGTCGGCAGTGCTCCCCGGGAACCAGGCACTTGGTCGCATCCCTCGCATGAGCCTCGCATAATCGCCGGCGTTCCTGCCCAGCCAATGCGGCCAATTGCGAATGCAGGCCCGTCGAAGGATCGCACCACAGTCGGCGCCGCTCCAAGTCGTTTCCCCGTGGATCATGTCGGCCGGCAGCCGGTATCAGGCGCAACCCCTTCAACTCCTGCTGCGACCATTCGAAACGACTCGCGCCTGACGACCTATCGGCAGCCGCCGCCGGTTGCGGGCAATAGCACCGAACAACCATCGGGACAGATGCACCAATCACCACCTCCGCAGAATTCGGGTTATCCATCGCAGCACTCAGTCTATCCAGCACCGATACAAGGCGAACACCCCGCGTCCCGCGCGTACCAACCCGCGTATGCGCCTCGTCCATCAACTCCTCCTCCTTCGCCGCCGGCCTCTCGGCCAATGCCGCCGCCTGTTCCTCATACGACACCAAATGCTCCCGCTGCTGCCTCACCGAAGTGATAGCCCGCGGTAACGACCACGAATGATTGCCTGGTTGCATCTACCTCGTAGCAGTGGAGGGAACGGCGGTTTTGGCCAGCGAGCGGTACAACTCCGCCATCGGCTCCAGCGCCAGCGATTCGGCTCGCGCCTGTGCGGGAATGCTATCTGGCCATGCCGCGGAGAGATCATTGACGGAGTGTCCGGCAGCGCGCAGGTTGTTCTGCAGCGTCTTGCGCTTTTGCGCGAAGGATTGCCTCAGAAAATCGTTGAATCCTGCAGAATCGACACCGAGCTCGGCAAATCGCGGAGCAAACTGCAACCGCAGCACGGTGGAGTAGACATCTGGAGGCGGCGAGAACGCCAAGGGTGGCAGCGTGAACAGGTTGTCGACCTGTGCGTTCATCTGCGCAGTAGCCGAGAGCAGACCGTAGTCCCGCACACCAGGTGCAGCAGAGACGCGGTCGGCCACCTCACGCTGCATCATCAGAACGGCCCGAGTGATCAGCCCTGCACTGCCTGCGGCAAAGAGCTGCAGCAGAATATCCGAAGTGATGTAGTACGGCAGGTTCCCAATCACGTCCGCGGTTTCGCCCTCTGGCACCAGCACTCGAAAGTCGGCCTTCAGAACGTCGCCTTCAACAATCTCCACCTGCGGCTCATCGCGAAATCGGAAGGTCAGTTCGGCTGCCAGGGCTCGGTCAAGCTCCAGTGCAATCAATCTGCGGCACCGTCCGGCGAGTATCTCAGTGATGGCGCCGTGGCCCGGTCCAATCTCAATCACCGTCCGCTTGCTAATATCGCCAAGGGCGTCCACGATGGCATGGCGGGCAGCATCGTCCACAAGAAAGTTCTGCCCGAATTTTGGCTTACGTTTCATCTGCATCCCCGTGGCTCGCCGCGTGCTCTTATAGACTAACGGTTTGGTTGAAAAGAAAAAGGAAAACAGAATGCATATCGTATTTGCAGCATCGGAGTGTGCTCCCTGGGCCAAGACTGGCGGCCTCGCAGATGTGGTGAGCGCGCTCCCTCGCACCCTGGCCAAGCTTGGCCACAAGGTCTCCGTATTTATTCCGTACTACCGGCAGGTTGCAAAGATCGTCCCGAACCCTCCGGTCGTTCTGCCGAGTGTGACCATTCCGTTCCCCTCCTACAATCGTTTCGTGCGAGTCCTCGACGGCGGCGTCCATGCAGGAGTGCAGACCTACTTCATCGACAGCCCCGAATTGTTCGATCGCGAAAGCTTCTACGGCACGCCCTCCGGCGACTACCCCGACAACGCAGAACGCTTCGGCCTGCTTAGTCGCGCAGTGATCGAAGCTTCGAAGGCGATCGAGGTTCCCGATGTCTTCCACGTGCACGACTGGCAGACGGCGATGCTTGCTGTCCTGCTGCGCTCCACCTACTACTTTGATCCGGTGCTGCGTCGCGTTCCGGCTGTACTGACGATCCACAACGCAGGTTATCAGGGCTGGTTCCCACCGCAGACGATGGAAAAACTGTTGTTGCCTTGGGACATGTTCACGTTGGATAAGCTGGAACACTACGACACCCTGAACTTTCTGAAAGGTGGCATCGTGTACTCCGACGCCATCACCACCGTCAGCCGCAAATACGCGGAGGAGATCCAAACGGCCGAGTTTGGCAACGGCCTCGAGACCGTTCTGCGGAAGCGGAGCGGCGATCTCTTCGGCATTCTCAATGGCGTCGACTACGAGGAGTGGAATCCAGCGACCGATCCGCATATTGCAGCGCACTATTCTGTAGAAAATCTTGCAGGCAAGAAGGAATGCCGGCGCGACCTCCTGCATGCCTTCGGATTTGAAGGCGTCAGCGAGGAAACCGCTGTGATCGGTATCGTCTCGCGCTTCGCGACGCAGAAGGGCTTCGACTTCATCGTCGAGATCATGGACAAATTGGTGGAAGAAGACGTAGTGCTGACGATTCTCGGAACTGGCGAGGAATACTATGAGCGTCTGCTGGTGGAGATGGCGAACCGTCACCCCACGAAAGTCCGGGTGCAGGTGAAGTTCAACAACGTGATGGCGCACAAGATCGAGGCCGGCGCCGACATCTTCCTGATGCCTTCACGCTACGAACCCGGTGGCCTGAACCAGATCTACAGCTTGAAGTACGGCACCATCCCGGTGGTTCGCGCGACTGGCGGCCTTGACGACACCATCGACGAGCAGCCTAACGGCGGCGGCAATGGTTTCAAGTTCTGGGGCTATAGTTCGTGGGCGTTGCTGGATGCAATACATCGTGCGCTCGGTACCTTCCGGAACAAGAAAGAGTGGACGGAGATGATGAAGCGCGGCATGGCGCAGGACTTTTCCTGGGACAAACCGGCAGCCGAGTATGTGCGGGTGTACGAGCGGGTCATTCAGAATCGAAGCTAAGCTACAGTCGTAGTATTTGCGGTTTTCCGAGCCGATCATTATTTTTGAATCCATTATATGCATATACATCTAATGGGCTATGACAAAGCCTTCACTCCCGCTCTTCCTTGCATGTGCGCAAGTTTTCGCCGGACATCGAGGGCGCTCACCCAGCTTTATGAGGATGCGCTGCGTCCAGCGGACCTGCGGGGTACCCAGTTCACTGTTCTGCAAACACTCTCCCTGGCAGGCGAGGTGACTCAGGGGCGAACTGGGCGAAATTCTGGCGATGGATAGCACGACTCTCACCCGAACGCTCAAAATCATGAGCCGTCATGGCTGGATAGCGAAGCGCCGTGGCGAGGATCGCCGGGAGTGGCGTATGCGACTCTCCAAGGCTGGCGAAACACAGTTCAAACAGGCATTGCCGCATTGGGAGAAGGCACAAACTCAGCTTACGTCGGCGGCTTGGAGAAGAGCTCGCCGACAACCTCATGAAGCTGACTCAAAAAGTAACCAACGCACTCATGGACAAAGGAGAATCATCATGACAAACGCAAAATACGCAAAGCTCACGACTGGTCTGATCTTCGTCTGGTTTCTCTTCTCTCTCACCGCCTCGGCCTTGCACCTTTTCACGACCGAGCCGAATCAACCGCCTCTGGCACTTGGACTGGCAGTTCTGATTCCCATCGGTATCTTCGTGATCTGGTCTGCCAACTCACAACCATTCCGGCAGTTTCTATTGTCTTTGGATCCGCGCACGTTGACGTTTGTGCAAGCATGGCGCATCGCCGGATTTGTGTTCCTTGTGCTGTATGCCTATAACATCTTGCCGGGTCAGCTGGCGTTGCCTGCAGGTTGGGGAGACATCGCGATAGGAGCGACAGCGCCCCTAATCGCCTTGAAAGCTAGCCAACCCCAATCACCGAAAGAGTTTCATCTTCTGGCAGCTGCTTGGAATTACGGACCTGGTCATGGCAGTAGCAAATGGCGTGACTGCCCGGCTGATGAATCCGCACGGGATCGCGACCACCGCGATGACGGTGCTTCCCATGAGCCTGATTCCGACCTTTGCCGTACCTCTGTTTCTGATCCTGCACTTCATCTCCATCGCCCAGGCGCGTCAATGGCAGGAGCAGCCGTATCCGCGCGTTGGTGAGCCGCTGCGATCATCGATTCTGTGAACCGTTGCCTTGGTTCAGGAGGCCCGTTTCCTTTCTTGCAGGAGATAGTGCAACGGAATGCCAGCCAGAATGATCGCAGTTCCAATCACCGAATTTCGCGGCTGATCTGCAAACGAAAACACCAGCAGCACAGCCGCGGCGAGGATGAACAGAACCGGTAGCACCGGATAACCCCAGATCCGGTAAGGGCGCGCGTCCTCCGGTTCACGGCGGCGAAAGACAAAGATCGTGCTGGCGGTGAGCGCATAGAAGAGCCACTCGCTGAAGATGGCCAGCGAGAACAACGCCTGAAATCTTCCAATCGCAAGCAGCAGCAGAGAACTCAGAACCGCCTGAAGTATGAGCGCCGACGAAGGTGTCTGAAACCGCGCATTGACATGCGCCAGC
This sequence comes from uncultured Acidobacteriaceae bacterium, assembly GCA_963838555.1. Lineage (GTDB taxonomy): Bacteria > Acidobacteriota > Terriglobia > Terriglobales > Acidobacteriaceae > Edaphobacter. Next base: position 87,873 of record CAWIRK010000005.1, read on the forward strand.
TGTTTGAAGAAAAGGCCATCGCGAGCCGCCGCGAACGGAACGCGTGCCCCCGAAAGCGACGACCCGACAAAGGTCGCGCATATGCTTACGGCCATGCCGATCGAAACCAGCGTCGCTCCCCACTGCCCAGCGACCATCGCGCATCGCATCCGCCGCAGGTCGGTCAGCCGTCGCGATCGCGGCCGCAGGCAAGACATATTGAATGGCTGCATTGGTCAGCATGTAGAGCGCGCCGACAATTGCAACGCCGCCCACCAGCGCCAGCGGCATGCTGCGCTGCGGCCTCTCCACCTCGCCGGCCATGGTCACGACGTCGCTCCATCCGTCATAGGCCCATAGTGCGGCGACCAGCGCGATCATAAAGCCGGAGAAGCCGCCGCGCGCACCCCGCGAAGTCAGTGGCAAAGTTGTGCCATGAACCATGATGTCCGGCGGCTCCAAAACAGAAGCCCGCAATCACGAGGATGAGCAGGACCTTGAGCCACGTCAGCAGAGAGCTGCACATTAGCCGACTTCCTCGTTCCGATGATATTCAAGCCCGCGATCAGCCATGTCATCGCGATGGCAAAGATCTGTCCCCACAGCAGATGCGCGAAGGCCGGGCGCGCAAAGAATTCAAAGGCCGCAAAAGTCCCCAGAACCCGCGCCAGCCCTGCTGCGATCGTTGCCAGAGAAGCTGGTTTGGCCACCGTAATCTGCGTCCACATATAGAGGAACCCGGCAAGATCGCCATAGGCTTCGCGCAGAAACGCATACTCTCCGCCATACCGCGGATGCGCAGCAGCTATCTCCGCATAGGTCATCGCCCCGAAGAGCGAAAGCAGACCGCCCACGATCCACACCCCGTAAACCGCGAGCGACGAGCCCACTGCGGCCATCATCTCTCGTGGCACCAGAAAGATGCCGCTGCCGATGATGATGCCCACAACAATGGACGTCGCGTGAGATGCGTTCAGAACGCGTGGGAGTTCAGACTGGAGTTTCGGCATCGGTTTCCGGAGAGTAGCATACCGTTGCAGAGAGTTCGCAATGGTGAATTTCGCAGACAAGGCCGCGACCGTCCCCGTTTGTAAAATGGAAGCGAAAATGACTGGAGTGAAGCATGGACTGGACGCCCGGTGAACTAAGCAGCGATATCGAAGACAGAAGAGGCTCCTCTGGCGGTGGCGGAGGCTTCGGTGGCGGAGGCCTCGGGATCGTCGGCTTCCTTGTTCTTCTCGTCATCAGTCTGGTGACTGGACGCAACTACATCGGCAGTTACCTGTCCGGTGGCGGCGCTGTCTCTTCGCAAAGAGCAGTCGACGCCATACGCACTCGCCCGCCGAAGACCGCTCCGCGCATCTTGTCTCATTTACGCTCATCGATGTGCAGAAAACATGGACAACACTCTTGCCGGAGCAGACGGGCAGAGACTACCGGCACGCAAAGCTCGTGCTCTTTCGCGACTACACGCATTCGGACTGCGGCGTCGCCCAGTCACAGACAGGGCCGTTTTACTGTCCCGCTGACGAGACGGTCTACATCGACCTGAGCTTCTGGGATGAACTCCAGCGCCTCGGCGGCAGCAGTGCGGACTTTGCCCAGGCCTACGTTGTCGCGCACGAGCTCGGTCACCATGTGCAGAAGATTCTCGGAATCGAACAAAAAGTTCAGCGTCTCTCCGGCCAGGATCCATCGCAGAGAAACTCTCTCTCAGTCGATCTCGAACTCCAGGCGGACTGCCTCGCAGGCGTATGGGCGCACAGCAGCGAGCAGCGAAAAATCGTTCACGATGCCGATATCGCGGCTGGCCTGCAGGCAGCAGCCGCGGTGGGCGACGATCACCTACAGCGGATGCAACGCGGAACAGTAAGCCCGGAGAGCTTCACCCATGGCTCCTCCGCCCAACGCGTCGGCTGGTTCAAACAGGGCTTGGAGCAGGGAACTGTCGCTGCGTGCAATACCTTCAAGACTGGTGGCGCCGTTCCTTCCGCCAGCGACTACAACCAGCAATGATCGCGCGGACGCAGGCGGCTAACTAAGGATCGGCAGAACGTCGGAGTTCGCAGTTTCGGCTTTGAAGTAATTCCGGATCTTCTCAGCTGTCGCAGCGTTCACGACGGCGGTCAGCGCATCCGGCGCAGCCTGCCTGATGCCGCGCACACTCCCGAAGTGTTCAATCAATCGCTGCCGCGTCCGTGGCCCGACACCCGGTATCGACAACAACTCGCTATCTCGATCACGCATCTGCCGCCGCTTGCGATGATAGGTGACGGCAAAACGGTGACTCTCGTCGCGAATCTTCTGCATCAGGTGGAGCACCGGAGACCGCCGATCCAGCACCACCGGCTCATTCTCCTGCCCATAGACGTAGATGATCTCCTCGCGCTTGGCAATCGACGCAAGCGGTTGCAGCGTAACGCCAATCTCCTCAAGCGCCGAGTAGGCCGCATGCAGCTGACCAAGCCCCCCGTCGATCAGAATCAGAGAAGGGAACGGCTTCTTCTCCTCCTGCAGCCGCTTGTAACGGCGCTGAATCACCTCGCGCATACTCGCGAAATCGTCTACGCCCGTGACGGTCTTCACCTGAAACTTACGGTAGTCGGACTTCTTCATCGCGCCGTCTTCCCACACCACCATGGAAGCCACCGTCTCCGCGCCCTGAATATGCGAGATATCGAAGCATTCAATTCGGCGCGGCAGTTCCTCCAGCGTCAGAGCGTCCTGCAAAGCCTCCTGAATCGCCTTCATCCCCGGCTGCAATACGCGAAACCGCTGATCATAAGACTGCTTCGCATTCTGGCACACCAGATCGACCAGCGAACGCTTTTCGCCACGCTGCGGTGCCAGAATCTCAACGCGCCTCCCCGTCCGCTCCGTCAATATCTCCGCCAGTAGTGCGCGATCGGGAAACTCCACCGGCACGAGAATCGATCGCGGCACATAGCTCTGATCGAGATAAATCTGCTTCAACAGCGCAGAGAAGAACGCCGCCGGACTGAACGCAGCACCGGGCTCCGATACCGCCGTGTGTTGAACAACCGGGATGCCTTCTCCGATCTCCGGCGCGGGCGCCGCAGGATCAGGTTCCATGCGAGGGATCGTCTCCAGTTCGTCGGTCTCGGCCACAACCTCGGTCAAGGTATCCAGCAACGACTCCGGCAGATCCTCCCAGAAGAGGTCGCGGCGGTCAACGATCTTGCCGCTGCGCATATGAAACAGATTCACCGCCAGCATCTCGTTCTCATAGTGATAGCCGAAGACGTCCGCATCTTCGTTGTCCGTCGTCGCCATCCGCTGCTTATCCTGCATCTGGTGCACGGTAACGATCTGGTCGCGGAGCCGCGCCGCCAGCTCAAACTGCTCCGCCTGCGCCGCCGCTTCCATGCGCTGCGTCAACGAATGCTCCAACTCACTCGGACGCCCTTCCAGGAAGAGCTGCACGTCGCGGATGGTCTCGCGATAACTCTCCGGCGTCGTCAATCCCTCCAGACAGGGTCCCAGGCAGCGCTTGATGTAGTACTGCAGGCACGCGCGCGGATGGTAGCGCGACAGGTCGACCTTGCAGCTCGGAATCAGAAAGCTCCGGTGGATCAGGTCGACCAGCCGGTAGGCCAGGTTTCCCGGAAAATATGGCCCGTAGTAGGCGCTGCCGTCTTTCCGCAGCCGTCGCGTCACAAAGACCTTGGGATAACGGTCGTTCATCGTCAGCTTGATGTATGGATAGGTCTTGTCGTCGCGGAGCAGAATGTTGAAGCGCGGCTTCTTCTGCTTGATGAGGTTGTTTTCCAGCGCCAGAGCTTCGTGCTCGTTGGCGACCGTGATGTACTCTACATCGACGGCTTCGCGCATCAGCGAACCGGTCTTCGCGTTGACCTGCGACGCCTCCAAAAAGTAGGAACGCACCCGGGCGCGAAGGTTCTTTGCCTTCCCGACGTAGATGACCTCGCCCTCTGCATTTTTGTAGAGGTAACACCCCGGTTGCGTGGGGAGAGTCCGGATTTTCTGCTGGAGATCCATGCTGGGGCTCAGGCTCTTATCTTGAGTGTAATCGTCAAAACCATGCGGGTAATGTGCAGAGATTTGCTTAGAAAATTTGACGCGCTATCCCATCAAAAGTTCCCGATTGAGGCGGCACCGCGCCTGTATAACGTCTAGGTTCCCTCCGTGAAAATATTGTAAACAAAAGGTTTATCAACGTTATTCTTTTGGCACGACGATTGCTGCGTAAACCTCCGTTGCAGTACTTCCAACCAGGAGAGTGATTCCATGAGCTCGACCAGTCAATACGATACAAAATTAAAGTCTGCCTGCACCATCGCTTTAGCCAGTGCGTTCGTCATCGTCTTTACGGTCGGTTGCTCGACCAAAAATTACGTTCGGTCCCAGACCACTCCAATCATCCAGCAGACCAACGACCTCGACACCAAAACCGCTGCCGATCATCGCAACATCCAGGACACAGACGAGCGAGCCAAGACCGGAATCGCCGGAGCTCAGAGCGCCGCGAACACAGCCGATCAGCATGCGCTTGCCGCCGGTCAATCAGCGGATACAGCCAACAAGTCGGCACAGGAGGCTTACAACCGGGTCGACAGCCTGAGCGGAGTCGTCGCCAACCTGGACAACTACAAGCAGCTCTCCGACGTAAGCGTCACCTTCGGTTTCGATAAATATGTCCTGACTGCCGACGACAAAAAGCAGCTCGACGATATGGCGGCAAATCTGACCAGCGCGCGCGGCTACATCCTCGCACTGACCGGCGGAACAGATTCGGTGGGCGATGCCACCTACAACTATCAGCTCAGCCAGCGCCGTGCCGATGCGGTTGCCAACTACCTGCAGATCGAAGTACAACATCCCGCCGCACAAGTTCTACCTGGTAGGGATCGGAAAGGATCAGCAGGTGGCGAGCGATAGCACGGCTGCCGGTCGCGCCAAGAATCGTCGAGTCGAGATCAAGCTGTTGTCGAACATGAGCGACCAAAAGGCGACAGCTTCATCAACCGGTCCGAATGGTCAGTAAGGGCTCTATTTCTTAGCCTGAAAGCTTCGTACGACAACCCGCAGCACAAACCCACCTTCAAATGTAACGCGCCGGTATGCTGCCGCCGCGTTACATCTTCTCTCCGACGGCGGCAGGGCAGCACGGATATCACCCTGCCAGCTTTCTGCGCTTAGGTTTTGAGCTTCCGGTAGACGAGTCGCCAGCAGCGCGGAGGCGGCGATCACCCACGCGAATTGATACCAGTAGAAAAATGGAAAGCCCCACAGCGCCGGTGTCGAGCGCGCGTAGACATATGGAAAACAAAGCCCAAGATAAGGCAGTACAAGGAGCAGCACCCATCGGCTCCTGCGTCGTGTCGGTTTGGCTTTTGCTGGAGGCTCAAACACCATATGGTGCAAAGCATAATCGATCTGCATCCAATCCAGAAAGCCGATGTTATCGAGTAAAGTTGAAGGCATGGCTACACCAATCCCGCAGAGCCCTCAGTTCCGGATAGCCCTCAGTTGGAAGCCGCACCGTCCGCTGCCACCGTCGGTTCGCTCGCCGAAGCCATAGCAATCATGGCTCGCCTGCGTGGGCCGGACGGTTGCCCTTGGGACCGCGAACAGACCTTCGACTCCATCAAGCGGCACACGCTCGAAGAGACCTACGAAGTCTTCGACGCCATCGAACGCCGCGCCTGGCCCGATTTGAAAGATGAGCTTGGCGATCTCCTGCTGCAAGTGCTCTTCTACGCGCAGATGGCCTCGGAGGCCGGCTACTTCACCCTTCAGGACGTTGCCTCGAACTTGAATGCAAAACTGATTCGCCGCCACCCCCATATCTTCGCCGGAGCCGAGGTCGCGGACTCGACCGACGTCCTCCGTAACTGGGAGCAGATCAAGCAATCCGAGAAGAAGGAGTCATCAGACCTGCAATCGTCAGGCCTGCCTTCCTCGATGCTGGACGACATTCCTCGCAGCCATGCCGGCCGTCTTGGAGGCAAGTAAGCTGGGTTCCCGCGCCGCGAAGGTCGGCTTCGACTGGCCAAACGCCGACGGACTCTTCGACAAACTCCAGGAGGAGATCGGCGAGCTGAAGGCCGAGTTGACGCCATCGTCGACCAGCCAATCCAAAGCCGCCATCGAAGCCGAGTTCGGCGATCTCCTCTTCACCGCTGTCAACCTCGCCAGACATCTCAAAGTCGACCCGGAATCGGCTCTGCGTGCCGACGAACGCAAAGTTCCGCAGCCGGTTCGCAGCCATGGAGTCTGCAGCAGGCAGCAGAGACGCTCTGGCGGCCTCCACGCCGTCGGAGCTCGACCAACTATGGAATCAGGCGAAGAACGCCGTCAGCGAGCCACCAAGGCCATGAACGCAAGCCCGCAGAGCAACATCCACATCCAACCCCTCACAACCCTCGAACACTTCGAGCGCTGCGTCGTGCTGCAGATCGAAGTCTGGGGCTACAGCGATGGCGATGTCATCCCTCGACGCGTCTTTGTCGTGGCGCAACGCATCGGCGGCCAGGTCATCGGAGCATTCGAAGGCGACACCCTGGTCGGTTTCGCCATGTCTTTGCCGGGCTACCGTGACGGCAAGCCCTACCTCCACTCGCACATGCTCGCCGTGCTGCCGCAATACCGCAACGCCGGCATCGGCCGCCGGCTCAAGCTCGCCCAGCGCGACGACGCCATCGCCCGCGGCTTCGATCTGATGGAATGGACCTTCGATCCGCTCGAGATCCGCAACGCCCATCTGAATATTGCCCGGCTCGGCGTCATCGTCCGGCGCTACCAGCCCGATTTCTACGGTCCCTCCTCGTCCCCATTGCAGGGAGGCCTCCCGACAGATAGGCTATACGCGGAGTGGTGGCTTGCGCTCCGACCGCGTGGCGAATATGCTGCGTGGTGAAGCCTCAGCCAATCGAAGTCATCGAACGCGTCACTGTCCCGCACACCATCTACCAGTGGAAGCAGGACGCCCAGCAACGAAGCCAGGCGCGAGCCCTGCAGAGCAGCAACAGGGAAGCGCTTGAATCCGCGTTCCGTCGCGGTCTTGCGGTCATCGGCTACGAACGTGATGCTCAAGGCAACGGCAGCTTTTCTTCTTGGCCCATGGAAGCAGCCTCCCATGGATGCAACGGAAACAAGTGACAACGTCATAAGTACTGAGCCACAAACGTTCAAAGTAGAACCCGAGACCAGACCAGTTACATCACTACTCAACATCAGACCATTCGAAAGACAGGGAACGTACATGCTCAACATCGATGCCATCCACATGCGCGAGATCAACATGCCGCTGGCCCATCCGTTCGAGACCAGCTTCGGCGTGACCACTGGCCGCCGCATCCTCCTGATAGAGCTTGAATCCGAAGGCCTCACCGCATGGGGCGAGTGCGTCGCCGGCGAACACCCTTACTTCAGCGATGAGACCATCGACACCGCCTGGCTCATGATCGAGAACGAGCTTGGCCCCAGTCTGCTCGATGCAAATGTGGAACGCGGCGGAAGTTGTCCCGAGATCTTCCGCCAGGTCCGCGGCCATCGCATGGCCAAAGCCGCGCTCGAAAACGCCGTCTGGGACCTCGAAGCCCAGGTCGAGCGCATCTCACTTGCCGAACTTCTAGGCGGAACCCGCAGCATCATTCCCTGCGGCGTGTCGATCGGCATTCAACCTTCGCCGGAGCAGTTGATGAAAAAGATCGCAACCGAACTCGCCGCCGGCTACCAGCGCATCAAGCTCAAGTGCAAGCCCGGCTGGGATACCAAAATCTTCGAGGCCGTGCGCAACCGCTGGCCCGACATCACCCTGAGCTGCGACGCCAACTCCGCCTACCGGATGAAGGACCTCGACCACATCGCCAGCTGGGACCAGTTCAACCTGCTCATGATCGAGCAGCCTCTCTGGTACGACGACTTCTACTTCCACTCCATGCTGCAGAAGCGGCTCAAGACAGACATCTGTCTCGACGAATCCATTCGCAACCGGCGCGACGCCCTCGCCGCGATCGATATGGAATCCTGCCGCATCATCAACATCAAGGTCGGCCGCGTCGGCGGCTTCAGCGAAGCGATCGCCGTTCATAACGCCGCCGAGGAGCGTGGCATCCCCGTCTGGTGCGGCGGCATGCTGGAGACCGGAATCGGCCGCTCCCACAACATCGCGCTGTCCTCGCTGCCGAACTTCTCGCTCCCCGGCGACGTCTCCGCCTCCAGCCGCTACTGGGCCCAGGACATCATCGAGCCCGCCGTCACCGTCAGCCCCAAAGGCGAGATCGTCGTGCCAACCGCCGTCGGCCGTGGCTTCGAGGTGCAACGCGATCGCATCGAAGCACTCACCGTTCGCCGCCAGACGCTCATCGCAAAGGCCCGAGTCACCGCCTGACAAAACCCGTCTATCGCTCTGGCAGCGGCGTCGCAAGCAGCAGACGAATCGCATCCTGATAGCTCATCGGCCCAAGCGTCTGATAGTTGCTGGCCTTCGCACTGGAGTGGATGTCCAGCTTCTTGACCATCAGTGCGCGCACGCTCAGCTCCATGGAAAAATCGGTGAAGATCCAGCGATTACCGCCGACGTTGGTCTGGTTCATCATCCACCTTGCCTCCCGGATAGATGTGCGCCAGCATGCCCCAGCCGAAGTTCACCGCGCGGAAGATCGTCCCTTCCATGCGAACCACGTAGCGGGTCTTCGCATCGATCCAGACTCTCCCTTGCAGCCCTGTCAGCGCCTGGGCCTCCGTGTTCGGCGGAACGAACTTCGGATTTGGCTTGTAGTCCAGAACAATCTCAGGCGCCCCGCCATTCCTGCCCGACTGCGGCTGTCCCGGCGTGTAGGTGTTGATCATGGCGTCCGCCATCATTGGCACCAGTCTTGTCCGCCATCGACTTTTCGGACTCTCCGTTTTTCACATGTTTGGCATAGGCCGCAGGCGAAGCGATCATGTCATTCAAACGCTGCCGTTCCGCCTTGTCCTGTTCCGCGAGTCAGCGGCTTCCCATCCTTTAGAATCAGGCGCGCCACGGTACCGTCCTTGCTTTCGATAACGTCGCGGACCTGATTGCCCTTCTCGTTGACCGTCTCCATGCGATACCGCAGATAGGAGTCCCTTGTGGTGCAGCGCCACCAACTCGTTTGCAGCCGCATCGACCACCCAGGAGCGCGGTGGTGAGATGGACGGCAACGACGTACTCGCCGCGTCTTGTGGTGCATCGCGGCTCTGCGCCCTCACCGGCGGACCCGTCATTGCAGCCAACAGGATGAGAGATGCTATCAGCGCAATCCAGCTCAATGACCTTCGGCGCACTGCCAAAGCCGCTCTCAACCCGGAACGCACAGTGTAAAACGGAGCTAGGCACAGTCGCTGCTGCAGTCTGGTACCAAACCCACACCTCTCTCCTCCATCGTTCTACCCATTCTGCCCATCTTACGTAAGACGCCGGACCAGCGCCAAAGTTTGGAGCAGGTTGCCTCACGGCATGAGCTTGGGTATAGTTCGGGCAAGACAAACTCGCAGCACGACAGGACCAAGGGAGAACAGAAAGCCTATGAAGCCAGCAGAGGGTTCCACCGTCATCGGTAAGTCGGTCGTCATCCGGGGAGAGCTCTCCGGCAATGAAGATCTTTTCATCGACGGAGATGTCGAGGGGACCGTAACTCTCCCGGAAAGCCGCTTGACCATTGGTCCAAACGCACAGGTAAAGGCCGATGTCAGTGCTCGCGATGTCGTTATCTTCGGCCGTCTCACGGGTAACGTTCAGGCCACAGGCCGGGTCGATCTCCGTCAGTCGGCCCTCGTCAATGGAGACATCCTCGCCGGCAGGCTCTCGATCGAAGAGAGCGCCGTTCTCACCGGCCGCGTCGAACTCAAGGTCACTTCAGAGGTGCCAAAGCCTTCAGCTCCTGCTGTCTCTGTTTCTGCGCCGGCCGAGGCGAGCGCTCCTCTGTTTTCTCAACCCAAGGCCTAGACCAGAAAGGGAAGCGAGCACATGCGCAACCTTTTCGGCGGTGGCGATAGTACAAGCAGTTCACGTGGAAATAACGCTGGCCGTGTGCCTCGTCACTCGAGCGGATGGAACGAGTTGATGAAGTATCTGCGAACACAGGAATCCCTGCGCATCCTCGACATCGGGCCGACCTCTTCCACCAACATCAACTACATCACCAGCCTCGGCCACAGCATTTACATGGCAAACGTTGTCGAAGAAGCTTCCAAGCCGGAATGGCTTATTCCCGGCGAAGCCGGGGAGGAGCCTCGGTTCGACGTCGACCGCTTCCTTCGAGACACAATCTCAACTTTTCCGGCCGCATGTTCGACGTGGTCATTCTCTGGGATACGGCAGATTATCTGCCCGAGTCCCTGGTCGTTCCCGTGTTATCCCGCATCCATGAGGTCTTGCAGCCCGGAGGCCTGATGCTTGCCTTCTTCCACCAGACATCGAATCCGGATACGGTCTTCTGCCGTTACCATCTCACCGACACCGACGTGGTTGAGATGCAGCGGGCAGGGAACTATCCTCTGCTCAATATCTATAACAATCGCAAGATTGAAAACATGCTGAGTGGGTTCAGTAACTACCGGTTCTTTCTCGCAAAGGACAGTCTGCGCGAAGTAATTATTACCCGGTAATCCCCAGCCGGATTCAGGTCTTCAACCAATCAAAACAGAAAAGCGCAGGCACCCGACTCGAGGCGCCTGCGCTTTTCAAGTGGCAGTTAAAACTCTAACTCTTCGCGTTCTGCTTCCGTCGTTCTGCCCAGCGCTTCTTCATTGCGTCGGCAATGCGCTTCCGGCCCTCGGGACTCAGTTTGCGTTTGCGAGGTGTCGCTGCTGGTCGCGGCGGAAGCAGTATTCTTGCTGCCCTTCGGGCGGCCTCGGCCTGTGCGTGGCTGCGGACGTAGTCGTCCCAGCCAGCAGCGAGCGCGCCTGTTGCAACTTCAATATCTGAGCATCAATCTCAGCAATAATACGATTTCACTTCCACGTGTTACCTCCCGTTGGCATAGTTGACTAGGTTCAATTGCTCGGGCGCCACTAACATAGATCGAATTCTTACGGCCACGTTACGACGATACAGAACGAACTAAATCGAAGCAAATAGATGTAACTCGTAGTTACGTTGCTTTAGTCGAGGTCGCAGCATTGTCTTCGGTCTTTACATCTGAACGTGGCGCCTGAATGGCATATCCGGGTCCGGCATCATCCACTTCTTCGTATCGCAGACCACCCAGACCGCGACGATGGTGGCTCTCTTCGATACACTTCTGCAGATCCTGCAGAGTTCCTTGTTTATCCCGTGCAAACTCATCCGCCATGCGAGTCAGCGCATAGGTCAAAATGTCGCTATGGTGCAGGTCCTGCATATGGGGCGCGCGTCGCATATTGAGCCACAGACGATGGACCAGCTGTACCTCATGCGGTTCAATCGTCGGCGCATGCGGTCCAATGTGGAAGCTAAGCGCCGCGCCGTCCGGCTTGATCACATAGAACGTAAACTGCCGTTTCGGTTCCGGCAACGCCTCCCACGCCTGGCCGACGTGGTAAGCCTGCTCCTGTGCCGTCAGCTTCGTCGATAGTCCCGAGACAACCGCCGCTGCATCAAGCGAGTTAGCCGTCTGGACCAGCGCAGAAAAGATATCTCCGGCAGGAACTACAAGCAGCGAAATATGTTTTCCAAAACTCTCGGCAACCGACACTGCCTTGGTAAATAGCATCTGTTCGTGTTCGCTGAATAACTGCTCCGAGGCATCGACATACTCCGGCCCGCCGGCGCCCATCATTCGCGCAGCCAGCACCACCAGATCCTGGTCGTCCGTATTGGTGTGCGTCAAAGCCCACTTCAACGCGAACGGCGCTGCCGAATCGCGCATCGTCACCACGACCGCGCCCGGACGAATCTCCAGCGCTTCACGCCCGACATTATCCTGATGCTCCAGCTGAAAGTGTTCCTTCATCTGCCTCGTCGTAATATCGTGGCGTCGCTTATTGTCTCGTTCCGAAAGCGAAAAAATCACGAAAGAATGCAGCCGCAAAAATAATTCCACTTACCGTAGCTACCGACTTTGTAAATAGGTTCACAATCGCCGTAGTCAACAGGACTAAAAACACCGAAAGCAGCCCAAGAGGAATCTCTGTCTTGCCGATCCGTAGGTTGAGCGGGACCTTCCAGCCGCGTTCGCCCTTGTACTTCCAACGCAGGACCAGCATGGCCAGGGCGTTGAAGGTAAAACTCCAGATCACACCGAACGCATAGGCTTCGCCCAGCATAATCACATTGCCGCGAGACACCACGATCGTGAACATCTGCAGTCCGGCAACCAGGTTCACAATGCGATAACTGGTTCCATACTTGCGCTGCGGCTTGCGAAACCAGTCAGACAGCACTCCATCTTCGGCCACACGCATCAGCACGCCGGTCGAGCCGACAATCGCGGTATTCACAGCGCCGCCCAGAATCAGGAACCCGACGATGACCACGAAGACACGGAAGGCGATCCGGAGCGCCAGCGGACCCACCATGAACATCGCCATACCGGCGATCAGATTGTCGCGATAGAGAGGGACCCTCACCGAATCAGGAATCAGCATTACAGCCAGCAGCGTGCCGATCCCGGTAAAGACGAAGCTGTAAATCGCAATCACGATCGCAGCGCGCTTCAGGTTCTTCAGCTTCGGATGTTCAATCTCGCGATTCACCTGCGCCAGCGACTCTTCGCCGCTCATCGCCAGTACGGAGTGCCCAAAAGCCATCAGCACGCCAAACAGCCCCAGCGTCCGCATGAAAGCTGGTGTGCTTCAGGAACCCAAGTGCATCCTGGCTGAAGTGGAGATTATCGGGAGTAGGCAATGGCGGAAGATTCGCTCCCACATGGAACACTGAAAATATGCCCCACGACAGCAGAATCACAACCATCACGGTCGTGATCTTCATCACCTTCAAGCGCCTTGTCGCTCGACTCCTCGATGCCCTTGGTGTTCTGCCACCAGAAATAGATCGTTATCAGGCCCGCGATCACAGCCGAGGTGCCATCCACCGGAAACTGCCGCGCCGTTCCATCTCGGATGCATCACCAGCATCCCCATCCAGTGATGTGCCGCGCAGAGCCGGAACAGCTCGTTCAGCAATCCCACGATGTACTGCCCGGCCGACACACCCGAGATCGGCCCCGTCAGGATGTAGTCGAACATCAGCGCCGAGACGCTCACCTTGGCGAATGTCCCACCCAGCGCCTCCTTCACGATGCGGTAGACGCCGCCGCGCGTAAACATGCTGCAGCTCTCGACATAGACTGACCGCACCGCAAAGCTGAACAGCATGACGCCCAGGATGAACCACGGCGCGGCCTTGCCCACGGCCTCTTCCGCAATGCCGCCAGCGTAGAAGGCGGAAGACCCAAGATCGTTCAGCACAATCGCCGCTGCTCGCCAGAAAGAAATAAAGGTGAGCATGACCGACGAGGCCACGACCAGGCGGACGCGGTTCGATTGCGGCTTGTGATAGTTTGCTTGGAGGCCATTATGGTTTGATGTTGATGGGTCGATTCCACCGGCTACATCGAATCACATCGGCAGCAAGGGGGATACCTTCGACCCTGAGTGCAAGGCTGCCACGATCCACCGTCAAGGTGAATTCAAATTCCGGTCCTTGACGTTGGCAGCTAATCTTCGTCTCCCAGCAACTCCTTCAGATCTTCTGCAAAGCTAACCACAATCACAACGGCAGACCCTGCCATCCCGATAAAGAACAGTGGCACAACGATTCTGGCGACGACATGAATCACAAAATCCATACTGGTTGATTGTAGCTCCCAACTAGCTGCAAATTGATAACTCAATGTTAGACTTCAGACGCGATGCGACAAATCCCCCTGCGCCTCTGGGCCATGGCCGTACTTTCCGGCATCCTTCAGATCCTCCCTTTCCCCATCGCAGGCCCCACGCCCCTTTGGCGCACCGCCTTCTGCTGGATCGCACTGCTTCCTCTTCTCTGGGCGCTTCTCGATAACACCAAGACAGGAAATCCACTTACCCTCCGTCAGGGAGCCGCTCTCGGTTACGTCTGCGGCTTCATCTGGTACTTAGGCAACTGTTACTGGATCTACCAGACGATGTACCTCTACGGCGGCTCTCGCCAAACCCATCGCCGCCGGCATTCTCCTCCTCTTCTGTCTCTATCTCGGCCTTTACCATGCACTGTTCGGAACCCTGATTGCCGCCTTCCACAGACGCTTCGGTCGCCAGGCCGCTCTTCTCCTGGTTCCATTCGCCTGGGTCGCCGTAGAACTCGCCCGCGCCCGCATCACCGGCCTGCCCTGGGACCTGCTCGGCAACGCCCAGGTCGATAACCCCCTGCTGACACGTCTCGCACCCATCACCGGCGTCTATGGCCTCTCCTTCCTCATCGCCGCCGTCAACGCGCTCTGGCTCATCCGCATTCGCATCCGCGAGCGCCGCTTCACTCGCCCGGCTCTTACCGTCGTCGGGAGTCATCATCATCGTCCTGTACATCGCCGGCCTGCGACTCATCGCAAATCCGAAGGCCTCTCCCACAACAGCCACCGCAACCCTCGTTCAGGAAAACCTCGAAGTTGGAGCCGCCAACACCGGCCCCCAGCCATCAACGCAGCAGTTCCTCGATTCCTTCTCCTACCTCAGCCGCTATCCGTCACCGCGATACCTCTTGGGAATCCCGGAACTCGCAGATACCCCGTCCGTCTTTCTCATCCGCAAATCTCCCACCGAAGCGGCGGATCCCAGCGCGACCCACACCAACTCCAACCGACCTCATCGTCTGGCCCGAATCTCCCGCCGCCATTTGAGGATATAGACCCACAGTTCCGCACAGCCATGTCAGCACTTGCTCACATCGCCCATGCCCCCGTCATCGTCGGCAACACCGGCTTCGAACCGAGCACAACCTCAAAATCCGGCTACACGATGTACAACCGCGCATCGTTCATCACTCCCGACGGCACCTTCGCCGGCCACTACGACAAGATGCATCTCGTCCCCTTCGGCGAGTACGTCCCTTACAAACAATTCTTCTTCTTCGCAAAGAGCCTCCTCAACGAAGTAGGTCTCTTCGAACCCGGCAAGCAGCGCACCGTCTTCACCACAGGCGGCCACACCTACGGAATCTTCATCTGCTACGAATCCATCTTCGGCGACGAGATCCGCCAGCTTCGCCCAGCAGGGTGCCGACGTCCTGATCAACATCTCCAACGACGGCTGGTACGGCGACACCAGCGCCGCCTGGCAGCACCTCAACATGGTTCGCATGCGCGCCATCGAAAATCACCGCTGGATTCTTCGTGCCACCAACACAGGAGTCACCGCGGCCATCAACCCCTACGGCCGAGTCACCGCCGCCGCACCGCGCCACCAGCGAACCAGCATCCGCGTCCACTTCGGCTACGAAAACGACCTAACCTTCTACGCCCGCTACGGCGATCTCTTCGCCTACGCCTGCGCCTTCATCACAACCCTCGCCCTCGCCTTCAGTGTTCTTCCGCTTCTCTAAACGGTTGTCATCCTGACCCTGAGCGTAGTCGAATGGGGAAGGACCCCTGTATTTCGTTCTTGTTCTTGCTTTTGCCTGTTCCTGATCCGTGTCATCCGTGCAAATCCGTGTTAGGCCTTTGCTTTCGCAAACAAACGGCTCCACAAATCAAACGCGACAATGCACTAAAATCAAACCATATGCTTAGCGATCTCGAATACTCCTACTCCCCGGTCCGCGACAAAGTCCGCGATCTGCGGGAGTATCTTTGACTCGGCCCGACTCCGCCGTGAACTAGCCACCATCGAAGAAAAAATATCCGACCCCACCATCTGGGCCGACGCCTCACGTTCGCAACCGCTGATGCGCGAACGCAAACGCCTCGAAACCCTTCTCGCCGACGACGCCGAACTCGCCCGCCGCTCCGACGACATCGAAGCCTACTTCGAACTCGCCAAGGAGGGTGAAAGCTACCGAGCCCGACCTCGCCCGCGAGATCCCCTCCCTCGTCGACTTCGCCGAAAAACTCGAATCGAAGACCATGCTCTCCGAGGAGACCGACCCGCTCAACGCCATCGTCGTCGTCCACCCCGGCGCCGGCGGCACCGAAAGCCAGGACTGGGCCGAGATGCTCATGCGCATGTACATCCGCTGGGGCGAGCGCCAGAACTTCAAAGTCGAAATCAACGAAATCCAGGACGGCGACGAGGCCGGCATCAAATCCGCCACCTTCACCATCAGCGGCGACTTCGCCTTCGGCCTCCTCTCCGGAGAGACCGGCGTCCATCGCCTCGTCCGCATCTCACCCTTCGACTCCGCCAAGCGCCGCCACACCAGCTTCGCCAGCGTCTTCGTCTCACCCGAAATCGACGACACCATCGTCATCGACATCAAGCCCGACGACCTCCGCATCGACACCTACCGCTCCGGAGGCAAGGGCGGCCAGCACGTCAACACCACCGACTCCGCCGTCCGCATCACCCACATCCCCACCGGCCTCGTCGCCGGCTGCCAGAACGAACGCTCCCAGCACAAGAACAAAGAAAAAGCGATGAAGCTCCTCCGCTCGCGCCTCTACGAGTACGAGCTCGAAAAGAAAAAAGCCGTCAGCAAGAAGCTCGAAGACTCCAAGCTCGACATCAAGTTCGGCTCACAGATCCGCAGCTACGTCTTGCAGCCCTACCGCATGGCAAAGGATCTCCGCACCCGCGTCGAAGTCGGCGACGTAGACAAGGTTCTCGACGGCGACCTCGAACCGTTCATCCGCGGATACCTCCGCATGCGCCGCGAGGGAAACTTCCCGGCTGAAGTGACAGAAGACGAACTAACCTAATTGCGGATATGGCTGGTCTGGTGCTCGTTGATCCCACTATCGAATTCCGTGTAATTATCCAGATGGTCTTTGACGACGCGATAGCATTCGCACGACCTGGCCTCGAGCTTCGGCACATCGAGAAGACGGATGATGCCCCGGCTATATTCGATCAGGCCCGCCTCTTTCAGCAGGCCTGCTGCCGTCGATACCGTCTGCCGCGTGCTGCCCAGCATATCGGCGATATACTCCTGCGACAACTCAAAGATATGAGTTTGTACTCGGTCCCCGCATAGCAGGAGCCATCGGGCAAGTCGCTGGTCGATGTCGTGCTTTGCATTGCAGCCCGCCGATTGGGCCGCCTGGAGCAGCTGTGTTTGAACATAGCGAAGCGCAAGCGATTGGAACTCCCCCCCAAGAGAAAACTCCCTCCTCGCAAACTCGATCGGGCACGAGTATCCATGGCCAGCAATCTGCGTGTATACCCGATTCAAACTGCGCTTTGTTCCCATCAGCGCAGAGATGCCGATCACCCCTTCATAGCCAAACATGCCCACCTCCACCTGGGAACCATCTCCAAAAGTTGTTGTCATCGAAGCCATGCCTTGTTCGACAAAGAACAGGTGCTCGATCAGATGACCGGGATATTCAATCTCGTGTCCTCTTTCGAAAACCACCGGACGCAGACAAAGTCGAGCGATGACCTCTCGGTCGACAGTCTTCAGAATGGAGTTCCTGAATATGCGATTGTCCATGGGAAACCTCGTTTGCACGGGATATGCCCATCCAGTATGCGCCTCAGCGCATGGCACGAGGGCAGTTGCCGCGGACCGACGATCCGAGCTAACAGGCACCCACGCTCTACCCCCTTCCACCAGCGATGGAAGTAGGACTTTAGTAACCACCCTTGACCCGAATAGGGGATAGGTGCCGGAAACTCCCAATGCCATCCTGATCAGGTAGCGATCCATCCGCTGATGGAAGCTCGAACGCTGTCGAACCCTGATGAACGAGGCCTTGTTATGAACCACGGGATGTTGTTACTTTTCGCAGTTCCGGCTATTTGTATCGCCGTCATCGCATTTACTCAATTTGGCGACGAATTATTCAAGAAGAGGTTCGTCATCGAGCGAAGAATTCGCACGGCAGAGAGCCGCAATCCCGCTCACAATCGTCGCCACAGCGACGCCAGGGAAGCAAATCCTGCCCAGGAATCTCAGCCCGCGGCTTCTCAAGCCTCCCGGACTCTCGAGACCTCCGGCAGCAGCAACTGAATCCCTTCCAGTCTGCGGAGGTAGTCAAAAACTAGCCCGTTACGAAATCAAAACGCCGACGTTCCGCTTGAGTTGGGGATGACAATCGTCATCCCCGCTCGCTGACACTCGACACTATCGTCTTGGCGCGCTCTCTGGGATGCTTACACACAGCACCAACCAGCCGGACAGGAGCCACCTCGTGACGACGTCGACTTCAACCAGAACTGACTACGGTGTCGACGCTCCCGCCGTCATGCGTAACCTCTTCCTCTTCGGCACACTCTTCCTGTTGTTCGCAATCTTCGCACCGAACCCGCTTCACCTCGGACCCATCTCGCTCCTCTCCCGCTCCTTCTATTGGCCAGCCGGATTTCTCCTAGGCGAAGGCTTCCTCTTTCTCCTCTACGTCAAAGTAGGCAAGTTCCGCCACCGCGACTTCATGCTCAGCCTGCACACCTGGCGAGGCGACGAAAACGTCCTCGACGTCGGCTGTGGTCGCGGACTTCTCCTCGCAGGGGCGGCGAAGCGCCTTGCCGCTTTCAATGGCACCGGTCACGCCACCGGTATCGATGTCTGGTCGAAGGTCGACATGGGAGGAAACTCCGCGGCAGCCACGCAACACAACCTCGATCTCGAAGGCGTATCCTCCCGCTGCACACTCATCAGCCAACCAGCACAGGATATGTCGTTCCCCGACGCCACCTTCGACGTCATCGTCTCCAACCTCTGCCTCCACAACATCTACGACGCACCCACCCGCCGCCAGGCGCTTCAGCCAGATCGTCCGCGTCCTCAAACCCGGCGGCATCGCGCTCATCTCCGACTACAAGCGCACCGGTGAATACGCAGACGAGTTCCGCAAGGCAGGCCTCACCGTCGAAAGGAAGCGTGGCAGCCTCATCACCACATTTCCCCCGCTCACCGTCGATCATCGCTCGCAAACCAATGTAACTCTTACGTCATAATTTGCATCCAATCTTAAACAACACCGGAGGGGGGAACCGGCGATGAGCGCGACCAGGACAACGAGATCAGGAGACAAATCCAGCAACGCACTACCGACGAACATGCGCCCTTACGCCAACAGTTGATCGACCTCCTCCACGGCGGCCAGGCCCACGCCACCTTCGACGAACGTAATCAAGGATCTTCCCGCCAACCTCCGCGGCACCGTCCCGGCCAAACTCCCCTACTCCGCCTGGCAGCTTCTCGAGCATCTCCGCATCGCCCAGCGCGACATCCTCAACTTCTCCGCGCCACCCACCGGCGGCTACCACCCCATGCGCTGGCCGCAGGACTACTGGCCGCAATCTCCCGAACCACCCACCGACGACGCCTGGGACCGCTCCATCGAACTCATCCACGCCGACCTCAAAACCTTCATCGCACTCATCGAAAACCCACAATCCGACCTCTTCAAACCGTTCCGCTGGGGCGAGGGCCAGAACCTTCTCCGCGAAGCCCTCCTCATCGCCGACCACAACGCCTACCATCTCGGCGAACTCATCGTCCTCCGTCGCCTCCTCGGCGCCTGGGACATTAAGGACAAGGAAATTCGCTCTCAGGAATCCCCAAAAAATGAACGAACCCGAACTCATCCGCAACATGCTCGTCGCCTCCACCAAAGAGAGCCCGCGCACCCTCGCCGTCATCGGCCTCTCCGAAGTCCCATCCAAGCCGAGCCACTACGTCTCCGACTACATGCAGCAGCACGGCTACAAGATCTACCCCATCAACCCCTCCATCCCAGAGTGTCCTCGGCGAAAAATCCTACGCCACCCTCGCCGACCTCCCCATCAAACCCGACATCGTCAACGTCTTCCGCCTTCCCAAATTCATCCCCGCCATCGTCGACGAGATGCTCCAAGCTCGGCCTCCCCAACCTCTGGGTCCAGCAGGGAATCATCAACCGCGAAGCCGCCACCCGCGCCGAAGCCGGAGGCATCCACGTCGTGATGGACCGCTGCATCATGATCGAGCACAGGTCACTTGACATTACAGGTGACAAATCCGCACACCACAAAGCCCTACAATTGATTCTGATGACCATTCGCCGCCTTAGCACGTTGCTGCTCGTCGCCTGCACCTTCTTCTTTCATCCGTCCGCAAACGCCCAGCTTCAGGTCGTAGGCGACGGCGGCCCCGGCCCCGTCAAGGCCCAGCATCTCACCGCCGAACTCGTCTCGCTCTCCCCCAGCATCGCCCCCGGCGGCACCCTCCAGGCCGGCCTCGTCCTCACCCTCGAGGAGCACTGGCACGTCTACTGGATCAACGCCGGCGACTCCGGCGAGCCACCCAAAATCAAATGGACGCTCCCCGACGGAATCACCGCCGGCCCCATGCAGTTCCCCATCCCCAGCCGCCTCCCCCTCGGCCCGCTCATGGACTTCGGCTACGAAGACGAAGTCGCCTTCCCCGTCCAACTCACCGCCGCAAGCTCCCTCAAGCCCGGCCCCATCCACCTCGACGCCATGGTCGACTGGCTCGTCTGCCGCGAAGTCTGCATCCCCGGCAAAGCCCACCTCGGCCTCAACCTCACCGTCGATCCCGCAGCCACAGCGCCCGCCCAGCCCGTCGGCGCCATCGGCGAAGCCCTCAACCTCATTCCCAAGCCCCTCCCACCCGACGCAAAACTCACCGTCACCGGCGGCAAAGAAGACTTCGTCCTCACCCTCACCACCGGCAAGCGCGAGACCCACGCCGAGTTCTATCCCTTCGATCAGGACCAGATCGCCAACGCCGCTCCCCAGCCGATCGAGTCACTATCCGACGGCGTCCGCCTCCGCGTCCGTCGCTCCGAAGACCTGAAAACCCTTCCCGCAACTCTTCACGGCGTCATCAAGCTCTCCGACGAAATCGCCTACGACTTCACCGCACCCGTCGTCCCCGGCGAGATCGCCGCCGCGCCCTCCGCCAAATCCCCTGTAGCCTCCACCAGCAGCAGCGTCACCACGCTCACCGCCATCGGCCTCGCCTTCCTCGGCGGCATCATCCTCAACCTGATGCCCTGCGTCTTCCCCGTCCTCTTCCTCAAAGGCCTCGCCCTCCTCCAATCCTCCGGTCAGGAGCGCAAGCACCTCCGCAGCCACGGCCTCGTCTACACCCTCGGCATCCTCGTCTCCTTCTGGATCATCGTCGGCGTCCTGCTCGCCCTCCGCGCCGGCGGCAGCCAGGCCGGATGGGGCTTCCAGCTCCAATCCCCCGTCTTCCTCACCCTCCTCGCCTCCGGCATCTTCTTCTTCGCCCTCTCGCTCGCCGGTCTCTTCGACATCGGCCTCTCCCTCACCAGCGTCGGCGGCGACCTCGCGCAAAAGCAGGGCTACACCGGCAGCTTCTTCACCGGAGTCCTCGCCACCGTAGTCGCCACCCCCTGCACCGCGCCTCTCATGGGAGCAGCCATCGGCTTCGCCCTCGCCCAACCCGCTCCCATCACCTTCGCCATCTTCACCGCTCTCGCCCTCGGACTAGCCGCACCCTACCTCCTCCTCAGCTTCCAGCCCGCCTGGACCCGCATCCTCCCTCGTCCCGGCGCATGGATGGAGATCTTCAAGCAAATCACCGCCGTCATCTTCTTCGCGACCGTCATCTGGCTCGTCTACGTCTACGGCTCGCTCTTCGCAGGGGGCGCCAGCGGCAACCAGAGCATCTATCGCGTCGCCCTCCTCCTCGGCTGCTTCCTCATGCTCGCCGTCGCCGGCTGGGTCCTCGGCAAATGGCCCGCACGCTGGACCAGCACCATCGCCGCAATCCTCATCGCCGCTCTCGGCCTCGCCATTCCGCTCTACCAACCCAAAGACACCACCCTCGTCTGGGCTCCCTACTCCCAGCAGGCCCTCAATCAAGCCCGCGCCGCCGGCCATCCCGTCTTCATCGACTTCACCGCCGCCTGGTGCCTCAGCTGCCAGGTCAACGAGCGCCTCGTCCTCAAATCCGCCGACGTCCAGCACCAGTTCAGCAAAAACAACGTCACCCTCCTCCGCGCCGACTGGACCCAGTACGACCCCGCCATCACCCAACAGCTAGCCTCCATCAACCGCAGTGGAGTCCCCACCTACGTCATCTACCCCGCGGCCGTAAACTCCGCCCCCGACGTCCTGCCCGAGCTCCTCACCAAAGACATCGTCCTCACCGCCCTCCAGAAGGACACAAAAAAATGAGCCAGCCAACCGACGAACACGACCAGCAGAAGATCCGCGCCGTCATCGACGCCTGGTGCGAAGCCTCCTCCGCCGGCGACCTCACCGCGCAGTTCCAACTCATGACTCCTGACATCGTCTTCCTCACCGCAGGCCGCGCACCCATGCGCCGCGACGAGTTCGCCACCGGATTTCGCGCCATGATGGAGGTCGCCACGATCAAGTGCCGTTCCCACGTGCAGGAGATCACCGTCAGCGGCGATCTCGCCGTCTGCTGGAACCTCCTCGAAGTCTCCTTCACGCCCATCGAAGGCGGCGAGACCCGCAAGCACGCAGGCAACGTCCTCACCGTCTTCCGTCGCGGCACCGACGGCCAGTGGCGCATCTGGCGCGACGCCAACCTCCTAACCCCAGCGTAGCAAACCATCTAAATTTTGCTGTCATCCCGACTGAAGTGCAGCGAAGTGGTTTGTCTGTGGCCGGAAAGCATCATCCAACCGACCAACGGGAGGCCCGATGCAACTCGTCTCACCCAGACCGGTATACACCCCACGAAGTGGGCGCCCCGCGCGCAGCGGGCCCGTCCGGCAGGACATCAGTCTTCAACGCACCCACACCCGCTTGCATCCCGGAGCGGCCAGTCGCAAAATATTTCCAGACAGCACTTGTGGAGGAACGCCCATGTCCCACCGCAAATTACTAGCTCTCGCCCTCGCCCTCACCGCTATCCCAGCCCTCGCCGTAGCCCCCGGCTCCCCGGCCCCCGACTTCAAAGGTACCGACTCCAACGGCGTCCAGCACTCCCTCTCGCAATACAAAGGTAAATACGTAGTCCTCGAGTGGGCCAACAAAGGCTGCCCCTACGACCAGAAGCACTACCTAAGCGGCAGCATGGAAAACCTCCAGAAAGAATGGACAGCCAAAGGAGTAGTCTGGCTCTCCGTCATCTCCTCCGCCCCCGGCACGCAGGGCTACGTCACACCGTCTGAGGAGAACGCCTACATCAAGACCATGCACGTAGCATCCACCGCCGTCCTCCTCGACCCCACCGGCGCCATCGGCCGCCTCTACGAAGCCAAAACCACCCCGCACATGTTCGTCATCGACCCCACCGGCAAGCTCATCTACGAGGGAGCCATCGACAACAAGCCCACCACCGAACAGGCCGACCTGAAAGGAGCCCAGAACTACCTCAACGATGCCCTCAACGCCTCCATGGCCGGCAAGCCCGTAGCCGTCGAGAGCACCCGCCCCTACGGCTGCAGCGTCAAATACGCCCACTAACACCGGGGACTCGTACTCGGCAATTTTGGTGTCATTTCGACCGGAGCGTAGCGGAGTGTAGAAACCTGCTTCTCTACCACAACTCTCTCACTCCCGCTTCTTAGCCTTAATCTTCGCAATCTCATCCATCCGCTGCGCCAACAACTTCTCCCGCCCTTCATTCGTAGGCAAGTAATACCGCCGCCCCGCAAGCCCCGCCGGCAGACACTCCATATCCGCCACGCGCCCCTCCACATCGTGCGCATACTGGTAGTCCCTCCCGTAATCCAGCTCCTTCATCAGCTTCGTCGGAGCGTTCCTCAAATGCAGCGGCACTGGTTCCGCGGCAGTAGTCTCAATATCTGCCAGCACCGCACCATAAGCCGTATAAACCGCATTCGACTTCGGAGCCAGCGCCAGATAAACCACAGCCTGCGCCAACGCCAGCTCACCCTCCGGATGCCCCAGAAAATGCATCGCATCCTTCGCGCTCAAACAAAGATTCAACGCCTCCGGAGCCGCCAGTCCGATATCCTCCACCGCCATCCGCACCACGCGCCGGGCAACATACATCGGATCCTCACCCGCCTCCAGCATCCGCCCCAGCCAATACAGCGAAGCATCCGGATCAGAATTCCTCACACTCTTATGCAACGCCGAAATAATGTCGTAGTGCTGCTCACCCTTCTTGTCATACAGCAGCACACGCCGCTGCAAAGCCTCCGCCGCCAACGCCTTCGTAATCAGCTTCTCCCCACGCCCTTCCGCAAGCTTCGCCGCCACATCAAGCGCATTCAAAGCATTCCGTGCATCCCCGCTCGAATACGAAGCGATCGTAGCCAGCGCCTCATCCTCCGCCGCAACGCCACTCGCCCCCAACCCCCGTTCCGCATCGCTTAGCGCCCTCCGAAGCAGCGAAACAATCTGCTCCTCCGTCAGCGCCACCAGCGTATACACCCGACACCGCGACAGCAGCGCCGCATTGATCTCAAACGAGGGATTCTCCGTAGTCGCCCCAATCAGCCGGATCGTCCCCCGCTCCACATACGGCAGAAACGCATCCTGCTGCGCCTTGTTGAACCGGTGAATCTCATCCACAAACAGAATCGTCCGCGACCCGAAGCTCGCAGCCTTCTCCGCCTCCACCATCACAGCTCTTAATCTCTTTGATCCCGCTCATCACCGCAGAGAACTCAATAAAACTAGCCTGCGTCATCTGCGCAATAATCTTCGCCAGCGTAGTCTTCCCCGTCCCCGGAGGCCCCCAGAAGATCATCGAAGTAGGATCATCCTTCTCAATCGCCAGCCGCAGCGGCTTGCCCGCCCCCAGCAGATGCTCCTGCCCCACAAACTCCTCCAGCGTCCGCGGCCGCATCCTCTCCGCCAGCGGAGCCGACCGCCCACGCCGAGCATCATCCGTCGTGCCGCGCATCGGCGATGTATCAAACAAACTCATCGCGTTACTCCCTGCCTCATGCTGTAATCATTCTCTTCACTGGTCGATAACGCCCGGGTGCCCCATTCTTTGCAGTCTTATCGCAAAGGGTGGGATGTAGAACGTCAACAACGACGCGTTCGTGACTCATCTTCCAAATCCTCGCGCCTTCGCTCTCTGCCGGCTCGCTTCGTACAACAACAAACTCCCCGCCACCGCAGCATTCAAACTCTCCACCGGCCCAGGGCAGGGAATCGTCACCCGCCCATCACTCATCTCCATCCACTCCGCCGCCGAGCCCCGCCCCTTCATTCCCAATCATCACCGCGCAAGCGGCCATGAAGTCCATCTCGTGCGCAGCCGTCACATCAACACCATCCGAGCCTACAGCCGCAATCAACCGTACTCCCCGTTCCTTCAGTCCTTGCATCTCAGATGCTTCCACCGCCACCACCGGCACCCGAAACACACTCCCCACACTAGCCCGCAGAGCCTTCTGGTTCCACGCACTCACCGTCCCCGGAGTCGTCAACACGCCCGTCGCGCCAAAAGCCTCCGCCGACCGCACCAGGGTCCCCAGGTTCCCCGGATCCTGCAACCCAACGGCAATCAAGACCAGCGGCGCACTCTCTCCGCCTCCCATCACATCGTCCAGTACCCACACCGGAGGCACCAGCAATGCAGCCACCCCCTGCGGCGACTGCGTCTCCACGACGCTCTCAAACACCTCGTCGGTCAGCCGCATCACCTCCACCCCGCGCGGCACAATCCCCGGCACCTCACGCCGCTCACTCACAAAAACCGTCTTCAGCACCATCCCGCTGCGCAGAGCCTCCTCCAGCAGATGATCGCCCTCAATCGCAACCATCCCTCCACTCAGCCGCGCATGTCCCTGAAACGCCCCCCGCAACTGTTTCACCCGCGCATTCGTCCTGCTCGAAATCACATCCCCGCCCATCCGGAAATCTTACCCTTATCTTCCTTTCCACCTGTCGCTTACTCACTTGCCGTCACATCCAATAGAATGATCCATGGCATCAAAACAAAGTCCGTCCACAGGCAGAGTCAACTCCCCTGTCTAGAAGACTTTGCATCGAACACTGCAACATTCGCTTAGGGAAGTCCAAAGCTTAAGCCACATCGATAGAAGACTTTACGCAAGAAAGTACGGGGGTGCCCACCCCTCACAGGAGCCAGAATTTTGACGGCCGAAACTCTCCGTATTCATCCCGACGAGCCCGAGCCGGCGCTCATTAACTACGTCGCCGCCAGCCTCAACAGCGGCAACGTCGTCGCGCTCCCCACCGACACCTTCTACGGCCTCGCCGTCGACCCGGTCAATCTCCACGCCGTCGAACGCATCTACGAGCTCAAAACTCGCGCCCGCCACAAGCCCCTCTCGCTCCTCATCGCCGAGGTCGCCCAGGCCTACGAACTCGCCCGCCAGCTCGACACCGCCTTCGACCGCCTCGCCGAAAAGTTCTGGCCCGGCCCCCTCACCATCGTCGTCAAAGCCGGCTCCCGCCTCCCCCTGCGCGTAACCGCCAACACCGGCAACCTCGCCCTCCGCGTCCCCGAAGCCGCCATCCCCCGCGCCGTCGTCACCCGCCTCGGCCTGCCCATCACCGCCACCTCGGCCAACCTCTTTGGTCTGCCCGAGTGCACCTCTGCCACCGGCGTCCGCGAGCAACTCGGCGACAAGCTCCCACTCATCGTCGACGGAGGCCCCACCGCCCGCTCCCTCCCCACCACCATCGTCGATCTCTCCGGCGGCGGCAACTCCTGGATGATCCTCCGCGAAGGCGCAATCCCGACCCATGAGATCGCCCTGACGCTCCAGCATTAGCGACAAATCACCCTCCGGAACCGCCGCTAACTTTTACATCGAGCGTTCCAGCCCCGACCCTGTAAACTAGCTCGACGCACAACTGAACCTGTGGCAGACTTGCTCTCGTCGCTCTGGGCCCGCCTTCGCTCTCCGTACGACATGGTTCTTCCTATGCCTGGTTCTTCCTAAAGATGATCGCCCCTTCCTCCAATCTTCACCGCCGAGGCAGCACCCGCGGTATCTTCCTCCGCCGGCTGCTCGCGATCATCCTCGTAGTCGCCACCGCCTGGTGTTTCTGGGTCTATCAGCAGATATCCGCTGTCGCCAGCGAAGACGACGCCCAGCCCGCCGACGCTATCGCCGTCTTCGGCGCAGCCGAGTACTCCGGCCGGCCCTCGCCCGTCCTTCACGCCCGCCTCGATCACGCAGTCGAACTCTACCGCAAACACATCGCCCCTCTCGTCATCACCCTCGGCGGCGGTAGCGACAAAGACTCTGGCAACACCGAAGGAGGCGTCGGCCGCGACTATCTCCTCGCAAATGGAATTCCTTTCGGCAGCATCATCGCCGAGACCCGCTCCATCGATACCGAACAGCAGGTCCACCGCCTCGCCGCCATCGCCCGCGAAAACAATCTCCATCACATCGTCGTCGTCTCCGACGCGACCCATCTCTTCCGCATCCGCGAGCTCTGCAAAGACGCCGGCCTCGACGTCTACACCTCACCCCGGCCCGCCCTGGGACACATCAGCAACTACGACCTCGCAATGCGCTACTTCCACGAGATCGTCAGCTACACCGCCCTGCGCCTCAACCTCAGTATCTGAAAGTTGTATGGCTGTCTCAAAGGAAAAGCGACTCTACTGGATCAATGAACGAGACGAGGCCCCTAGTAAGCGTTTCGATGACAACGTTCAATCTCGAAGCAACTCTCGCCCGAGCACTTGACAGCGTATTGATGCAGAAAAGAACCTTCCCCATGGAAATCGTCATCGGCGACGACGCGTCTACCGATGGAACCCTTCTCATAGCGCGCGCCTACCGCGAAAGGCATCCTTCTGTTATTCGAGTGCTCGAAAGAGAGAAGAACGTCGGTATTCAAAGGAACACCTACGACACCCTCGACCAGTGTCGTGGCAAATACACTGCGTGGTTGGATGCCGATGACTGTTGGACAGACCCGGATAAGCTCTCGATTCAGGTAGAAATTCTTGAGGCAAACCCCGAGGTCAATGTATGCGCTCATTTCGTTCGCTGGGTAACGCCCCACGGTCAGGTTCAGCGGGAAAAGTATCCCTCCATACCGCCTGGCCGCTACGGCTTTGATGAAGTCTTGAAACACAACTTCATTCCTGGACTTTCAGCCGTGTTTCGCACAGGCATCCATCACGGTCTGCCCAACTGGTACTTCGAGATTGCGTCCTTGTCCGATTGGCCGCTTTGGATAGTAGCAGTGCTTCTCGGTGACGTGATCCTGGTCGACAGAGTCATGGCGGATTACACCTTATCCGCGAATAGCTCGTTTACAAGCAAAGGAACTCATCACTGGTACGCCGCCGATGCGGATTTTTATGAGCGCATCGAAGGGATACTACCGTCGGAATGGCACAGGACGATCCGCTCCGAAAGGGGCAAGCGATACGAGAACCTCTCGGGTGTTTTGCGGGAACAAGGCAGATTTTCCGACTCCCGCGAGGCAGCATTGAAAGCGTTTTGCTCGCCATTTTTAAGAGATCGCATCAGAACCAAAACCAAGGGTCTTGTCGGCGCCGTGTTGCGGGAGTGGAGATATCGGTGAAAGGAGAGCCGAGAGTCGTGGGCAACAAAACGCCAGTACGTTTGTGTCCAAAGCGCGGGTGCAGAGACATCTATAAAACGAAAAATCGAGAGACCACCGCCGCCAATGCCGCTGCAAACAGGGTAGACGTGAAGTTCACCAGATCATTTCCGATCCAGCCTCGCCGCTCCACCGTCGCTCCCAAAAGGCTGTCGAAGAAGAGTCCACCGACACCAGCTCCAAGCGTCGTCAAGATCGCTCCTGCACTCAAATGCATCGCCCATCCACCCGCGATTGCGACCAATGCGCCGCCTGCAACACCCGCGAATGAGCCGAGAAGGGTCACCGCACCGTCAGTTCCCGGTTCCACGCGACGCAGTTCTGTTATCAACACGGGGGTGCCGCCGAATGCCTGACCAATCTCGGAAGACACTGTATCCGCGGTCGCCTCCACCAATGCTGCCACGCACATTACTTTGACCATTTCAAATGCCCAGGCATCATTGATTCCCGACAAACAGCAAGAAGCCATCCCTCGCTGCACAAGATTTGCCGAGTGGTGAGAAACGCTCAAAGCCGCAACCGAAAGATTCGCAATCACCTGTGCGGCGCTTCTTCCTCGCTTGCTCTCTGCAAGTCCCGTGCGTACTTTCCTCGTCCGTCCCGCCCGCGTGGAAGTAAAGGTCAGCACAAACAAAAGAATGAGCGGTGTCAGTCCAGTCCTCAGCACCGACTCCATAAACGATCCTGTCCAAAGCGTAATGAGGAAGCAAATCATGCCGCCGCATACCGCGCCACCAGGTGTCGCTGCCCGAAGTGCCTTCACCAGAAAAGCAAAACCGAGACTAATCTCTACTGCTTCAACCGGCAGAGCGGCAAATTTGACCGCTGAAGGGTATGCAGCCAACAACGAGTACACGCTCAGACCGGCCAGCAAAGTCCCCACGACCGCCACTAGAACCCGCGACTGCAATTGGTCCCGCGCTTGCGGAATCGCTTTCCTCCAGCCCGTATCTCCCTCGACCCCTTGCATTTCCTCGCCCATCGTCCAACCTTACCCGCCCCAGTGATTTACAATCAAACCTTGAGCATAGCCAACACCAGCAACAGCGCGGGAGCAGTTTTGCACTTAGCAAGAGTCGAAGCAGAAGTACACACCCAGTCGCGGCCAAGCCGGCGCTCCGTTCGGTACCTGGCGAAGGCCCTTCGGTCTCAAGCCCAGGCCCTCCGGTCCCCATTCAGGTTCGCTTTGGCAGCCGCCGCTATGGCATCCGTCATCGGCTGCGGCAACAGCTACCGTCCCGTCGTCAGCGCCATCAACCCGGTCGGCCCAGCAGCACAGCCGCAGAAGTTTGCCGTGGCGATCTCAACCCCCAGCGCGACCGCTCCCGGCCTGGTTACCTTCGTCGACTTCTCCGGAGACACCGTTCTTATCACCGCGCAGATCGGCGTCAATCCCTACTATCTGATCCTCAACAGCGGCGGCAACACCGGCTACACCCTCAACAGTGACCACACCCTCACCACCTTCGACATCAGCACCCAGCTATTGCAAAGCCAGGTCCTCCAGACCACACTTCTGCCTGGCGCCAACCCTGTAAGCATCTTTCCCGAGGGCGCCAACACCTACGTCTCAGACCCCGGCCTGAACGCCATATCCCAATTTGTCGGTCAACCCCTCAACCTACAGCAGGAACTCGGGATCAACCCGGCGTTCACGCCGATCTACGTAGCCGGCATCGCCAACGCTCCACGCGTCTACGCCATCAGTCAGCGCGTCGGTGGTGGCCTGGGCCAGGTCTCCACCATCGAGACCACCAGCAACACGATCGATCCCAACCCAATCCCCGTGGGCCGGGATCCCGTCTACGGAGTCATGACTGGCGACGCCAAACGCGCCTTTATCCTCAACCAGACCGACGGCACAGTGAGCGTGATCAACGCTCAGACCAATCTGCTCGACGTTGTGCCCCCAGGGGCCACCAATCCGATCCCGGTCGGCCAATCGCCGCTGTGGGCAGACTTCGCGCCCGCACGCAGCGAGATGGTCGTCGCCAACGCAGGCGACGGCGTCCACGCAGGCTCGGTCAGCATCATCAGCATCCCGCTCTGCTCAGCAGCCGCTCAGCCCAACAATCCCAACTGCGATCCCAACAATCCAGTCGATGCGGTGGGTTTCGGCACTGTGCTCGCAACCGTTCCTGTCGGCATTAACCCCCGTATGGTCGGCGTCCTGCAGGATACGCTCAACACCCGCGCCTACGTCGTCAACGGTGGCAACCCCAGCCTGCCCTGCGCCCCACCCACCGCAGCCCAGCCGCTCGGCAACTGCACTGTCTCCGTCATCAACCTCACGACCAACACGGTCACGGCGACAATTCCCCTCCCGGTCAATCCCATCGTCGGTGCCAACCCCAACATCAATGGCCATCCTAACTACATCGCGGTCACCAACGGCACACCGACAGGCAAGGTCTACGTCACCTCACCCGAATCCAACTTCATGACCGTCATCCGTACCGATATCGACGCAGTCGACCTCACCATCCCGCTCCAGGGAAACGGCGTCTCGGTTCGCGTCACCCAACCATAAGCATTCGCACTCACCAACTTCAGATACAGCAAAAAAGCCATCCGCAAAGGATGGCTTTTTATTCTCCTGGTAGCCTGATCGTCATTCTCCGGCCAGAATAATCGGCGGAGTCGGCGCCGTCGCCCCGCCCTCATCTTCCACCGTAACGCCGAAGGCCTTCGCCTCGACCCCCTTCGGCAGCGGAGGCATGATCACACTGGCATTACCGTGCTCATCCGGCCGGAACGTCCCGGCAGGAATCGGGCTGCCCCCGGCCGCCGCTGGAATCAGCCAGAGCTCGTACGTCTTCCCCGGCTGCAGCTGCTCCAGATTGCTCGCCAGAAAGATCAGCGCGCCCTTGCTCGCAACATAGGTTGCTTTGCCCTGCGGAGCCGGAGCTGTCTTCCCCTTCGTCAACGTCACCCGCATCGCCGAACTATCGGTCATCGCATCCATTACCTGCCGCGCCGCGGCAACATCCGCCGTCAGCCGGTCAATCGTGCTCGCCTGCGCCGTCATCGCGCCGCGCATAGCCTCACGCATGGCCTCTCGTTCGTAATACAACTTGCCTGCTGTGAGAGCCAGCCCAGCCGCCAACGCCCACCCGACCCACGGCACCACCCTGCTGGCGATCCCGCGCTTCGGCGCGATCTCCTCGGTCACGTAGCTGGGAACAATCGCCCCCGACTCGGTGAAGATCGTACCCGGTGGAACCACAGTCTCCGCCGCACGCGTCTCTGCCACAATCGGACGATCGATCGGAACCGTCTTCTTCTCTCGCGCCACTTGCTTCATCAACCGTTCGCGCACCTGCGCCGGAGGAGAGTGCAGGTCCACCGAATGCGCATAGATCGCCAGGTCACCCTGTATCTCCGCCAGCTCCCTGCGCGCATCGCTCGACTGCGCAACATAAGCTGCGACCTCCGCAGCCTCTTCCTTGGAAAGCAGCTGCATGGCAAACAACGCCAGATCTTCTGAGGTAATACGCCGCTGTTCGCTCATGCCGTAAATGCCTTTCTCAGCGAGGTCAGCGCGCTGCGTATTCTCGTCTTCACCGTGCCCAGCGGATCGCCCGTCATCTCCGCAATCTCCGAGTGCGTCAATCCATCAAAAAATGCCATCTCCAGCGTCTTGCGCTGTTCCATTGGAAGCAGCCGGATCACCCCGCGCGCCTTCTCCATCAAGCTATTCCGTTCCGCCTCATCCGCCAGGTTGTAGTTCGAGGCCAGCGCCATATCGTCCACCTGCTCGCTCGGCCGCTTTCTGCGCAGCGCATCGATCGACCGGTTTCTCGCAACTACCGCCAGCCAGCCGCCAAGGCTGCCGCGCGTTGCAACAAAACCATTCGGATTGCGCCATATCTGCATAAAAACTTCCTGCAACACATCCTCGGCCGAGGCCGGGTCCCGCAGTACCCGTAACGCGACCGAGTACACAATCTTCGAGTAACGGTCGAACAGCGATGCCATGGCACTCTCGTCGCCCCGCTGCACCAACGCCAGCAGCGCCGCGTCGTCCTGCGCCGAGGGTGGAGGTAGTGTTCACGAGTCCCGTTTCTCTATACATAAAAACGCACCTGAGCCTGAACCAGATTGCACAAACTTCAACTATTTAGCCCGAAGGCCGAGAGTCCCGCCCGCGGAACAACGCCCTCTCGAGCGGCACCAGTGTAACTTTACCCGAAAACCGGCAAACCGCCGCCTCATTCTTTTATCCCGTCTGCCCATTCGCAACCATGAAAAGATAGAGCCAGCTCTCTCAGCATGCGACAGAGTTCAGAGAATGGCCAATCCCACAAAAGAGCGCCTCCAGAAGATCCGTCTCGACAAGCTCCTCGTCGACCAGGGCCACGCCGCCTCCCGCGAACGCGCCCAGGCCCTCATCCTCGCCGGCCGCGTCCTCGTCGACGAGCAGCGCATCGACAAGCCCGGCACCTCCATCTCCGCCGCCGCCCAAATCCGCCTCCTCGGCTCCGACCTCAAATACGTCAGCCGCGGCGGCCTCAAACTCGAGCATGCCCTCGCCCACTGGTCCATCTCCCTCACCGGCCTCCCCTGCGTCGACATCGGCGCCTCCACCGGCGGCTTCACCGACTGCATGCTGCAACACGGCGCACAATCTGTTCTCGCCGTCGACACCGGCTACGGCCAGATCGCCCAGAAGCTCCGCGACGACCCCCGCGTCACCCTCCTCGAGCGCACCAACGCCCGCCTCCTCGCCCCCGGAGAACTCCTCGCCCCCACCCACCCAACGCCCGCCTTCCTCGCCATGGACGTCTCCTTCATCTCCGCCACCCTCGTCCTCCCAGCCGTCCTCAGCCGCCCTCAGCGCGCCAAACCGGCTCTGGCAAGGCGAAGCCGTCATACTCATCAAACCTCAGTTCGAAGCCGGCCGCGAAAACATCGGCAAGGGAGGCATCGTTCGCGACCCCGACGCCCGTCAGGCCGCCATTCACCGCGTTCGCGACTGCGTCCTCGAACTACACGGCAGCGCCATCGAAGTCATCGACTCGCCCATCCAGGGCATGGAAGGCAACCACGAGTACCTCCTCCACGCCCATTTCATCCCAGCGTTAAAGTTAGCTAAATAATCTGAATTACCACAGCTCTCAGGGCGGAACCTAAGACGTTCTCGGTGCCCACTTAGCTGCATCGAGTAAGCCGCGCCCGGAGAGGACTGGAAAGCTGGATAGGTATCGCATTTTTCTCTCTCGTGACTGCCACTTGTACTAGTTGTTGAGGTCCGGCGTGGTGGTTACAGTCCATGGTGAAGGGTCTGTCTCATAACCAAACCATGCAACCATCCCCACGGGTGCGAGCTAAGTGAAGAAACCACCGATGTCCTTGATCACAGGAATCGAACAATAGCGCTATGTGGCGACGGCGACGTTTCAGAAAGGAAGCTTGAAGTGATTCGACGAATCCTGCTGCTGTCGCTTTCACTTATTTTCTTTCCCGGCATGTTGGCGTTCGCACAGGATCCGCCCTCCACCCCAGACAAAGCGTCGGCATCAACCGGCCAACAGGAGCAGGCGAAGCCCGCCGAATCTGACGAGGCCCAGACTGCGGCGTTGGCGAAAGCCGCGCAGAACCCTGTCGCCAATCTCATCAGCTTCCCACTCCAGAACAACACTGCCTTCGGCATTGGGCCGTATAAACGTACTCAAGACGTCTTAAATATTCAACCCGTTATCCCGTTTCACCTTAGCAAAGACTGGACCCTGATCACCCGCACCATCCTGCCAGTCATCTGGCAGCCGAATAGTCAACCCACCCAAGGGTGGTATGGCCTCGGGGATTTGAACCCCACGTTTTTTCTGTCTCCTGCAAAGCCTGGCAAATTGATCTGGGGCGCAGGACCGACATTTGTCCTCCCTTGGGCTACTGCCGAACAGTTGGGTCAGGGAAAATTCAGCATGGGGCCGGCAGTGGTAGCGCTAACCACACCCGGGCACTGGGTCATCGGCGCACTGATCAACAACGTCTGGTCGGTGGAGGGTCCGCACGGCAGGGCGGATGTGAATCAGATGCTGCTGCAATGGTTCGTCAACTACAACATGAAGCATGGGTGGTACGTCGCCACGGGGCCAATCGTCACCGCGGATTGGAAGGCGAGTAGCGGCAATCAATGGGTTGTGCCGCTTGGTGGCGGCGTGGGAAGAATCACGAAACTAGGCTTTCAACCAGTCAATATCACAGGTCAGTTCTATGGCAACGCAGTGCATCCATCAGGTGCTTCTCCATGGGGCATGCGGCTCCAGATTCAATTCCTTTTCCCCAAGTTCACCAAGGAACAGGAGATCATGATCATGGAGAAAAAGCTGAAGGAGATGCAACAGCAACAGGCACAACCGCCAAAGAAGTGAAATGGGGGGGAGAGGTTCCTCTGATTTTTGGGCCGCCCAGATGCGGAACAAACGGGATCCCGTCCAGTTCACCATCCCCCGATCACGACCCCCAGCACCGATGCATTTACACTAAGCAGCAATGCTCCAGGCCGCCATCATCTCCAAGCCCCAGAAGCCGGAAGTCGCCGGCATCCTGCGCGATCTCATTGCGTGGCTCGAAGCACGCCATTACAACTATCTCCTCGACCCCGACAGCGCGGCCTATATCGATGCTCCCAATCCCATCGAACGCATCGACCTGCCCAGGTACAAGCCCAATCTCGTCATCGTCCTCGGCGGCGACGGCACTCTCCTCGCCGCGGCCCGCGCCTTCGCCCGCACCACCACCCCCATCCTCAGCGTGAACCTCGGCTCCCTCGGCTTCCTCACCGAGATTCCCCTCTCCGACCTCTACTCCACCCTCGAAGCCTGGTGCGACAACTGCGCCGAGATCGAGGTCCGCAGCATGATGCACGCCGAGCACATCCGCGACGGCGAAGTCATCCAGGAGTGGGACGCCCTCAACGACGTCGTCATCGCCAAAGGCACCATCGCCCGCATGGGCGACTACACCGTCGAAATCGACCGCCAACTCGTCGCAACCTTTCGCGCAGACGGCGTCATCGTCTCCACCCCCACCGGTTCCACTGCTTACAACCTCGCCGCCAACGGCCCCATCGTCATGCCCAGCGTCAACGCCCTGGTCGTCACCCCCATCTGCCCCCACCTCCTGACCATCCGTCCCATCGTCACCCCGGGCGACTCCACCGTCAGCGTCCACGTCGTCGGCGTTCCCAACGAAATCTTTCTCACCGTCGACGGCCAGGTCGCAATCCCTCTACGTCTCGGCGACCACGTCCACTGCCAACGCTCCGAAGCCAGCGTCCGTCTCCTCCGCAGCCGCCCCAACGGCCTCTTCAGCGTGCTCCGCTCCAAACTCAAATGGGGCGAACGCTGACGCACCATCGTAGCCGCATCGCGATTTCGCGTCCGAGTCTTAAAGCAAAATCGCTTCTGGTGCTGGCTCAATTTCTTTGCGCTGTCATTCTGAGCGCAGCGAAGAACCCCTGTATTTGCTCTTGCTGTTGCCTGTTTTTTCTCGCTCTGCGAGAACTTTTGACTCTAGACACTGGCCAAACGCGATAGACCATCCGGAATCTCGGAATAGCTGCTACACTTCCGCCACACCGGAGGATCCATGAAAGTTTCTTTGAACCGCGCAATGGCCGTGACCGCGCTCGCATTGGCACTCTTCGCCGCGATTCGCACGTTCCTGCCGCAGTTCATTCTGGGATATCTGGGGATGCCGCATCGGTATCACGCGTATGCGCAAACCCAAACCCAGACTCAAACCCAGCGAACCCAACTCATCCAGAATGACGAAGTCAAAGTCTGGCGCTCCCTCGTCCTCCCCAACTCACCCCTCACGATGCACCGGCACGATCACGGCCGCGTCATCATCCCGCTTCAGGGCGGCACCATGAACATCGTCGATCAGAGCGGCGCCAAAGAAGCCCACGTCTGGGAGGCAGGCAAAGCCTACTGGCTCCCCGCCAACCCACCCAACACCATGCACGCCGACGTCAACGCCGGAGACAAACCAATCGAAGTCGTAGTAGTCGAGCTGCAAAAAGACAAATAACCGCCCGCCTTTAAGGGGCGCGAGTTTACATGGGTCGTAGGGGCGAGCTTCTTACAAGCCAGCGCAAAGAGACAATGTCTGAAAGACAAGCTTTTGCTCTTTGGGATTAGCGCAGGGCTTCAGCCCTGCGAAGAAGCCGCGGAAAGAGTTACAGGTTCCTGTGCTATATGCCGTTCTACGCAGACTCTAGCGCCAGGCGCACGTCCGGCTGAACGCCCTGCAACGTATAGCCGCTGAGGAATACAAGGGGCTTTAGCCCCGGGCTTTCCGTTTCCTAGCGCTCAATATCTATTAGTTCCGCAGGCTCTTCAGCCGCCCAGGCGACATCGTCAGATTGGAACGTCCCTGCAACCTGCCCTCAGCGTCGCAAAGTAACCATCGGCCCACCGACCGGGTGGCAAAAAACCTTGCCATGGCTCAGCGCAATCTTCCTCTGCGCCAGCCCCGCCATCTCCGGATCATGCGTCACCATCACAATCGTGTGCCCATTGCGATGCAGATCCTGCAGCAACTCCGCCACAATCGTCTGATTCGCCGCATCCAGATTCCCCGTAGGCTCATCCGCCAGCAGAATCGGCGGATTATTAATCAGTGCCCGCGCAATGCAAACCCGCTGCTGCTCCCCGCCCGACAGCTCACTCGGCAGATGCGAAACCCGATCCCCCAACCCAACCTTCTCCAGCGCCGCCCGCGCCTCCGCCTCATCCGTCATCGAGTGAAAATACTGCGCCAGCATCACGTTCTCCACCGCCGACAGATACGGAATCAGATGAAACTGCTGAAAGATAAATCCGATCTTGTCCGCCCGAAAACGATCCAGCTCCGTCGCACTCATCGAAGCCACATCGACGTTGTCGATCTTCAACTCCCCCGCCGTAGGCCGATCCAGACACCCAATCAGATTCACCAGCGTGCTCTTGCCCGAACCCGAAGGCCCCGTAATCGCAACCCACTCTCCCGCGACAATAGAAAACGAAGCATCGGCCAGCGCCCGCACCACGCCGCCATGCCCGGCATACTCGCGCGTCACATGATGCAACGCGATCACGGCGCAGTCCGCCCGCGTCGTTCCCGAAAGATCCACCAGCGGGTCGCCGATATGTACCTTAACTTCGCTCACACTCTCTATCCTCTCATTCGCCCTTCAACAGCGCAGCCGGCTGCAATCCACGCAGCACCCGCACCGGAAGCAGCGCCGCCAGCGCCGCAATCGCCACATTCAGCAGCAGCACCATCGGCAGCACCGACAGATGCGGCAACGTAGCCGTATGAAAATTCCCCTCGCTGATCGCCCACGCCGCCGCCGAGCCCACAACAAACCCCGCCGCCACCCCAGCCACCGCAAGCACCAGAGCCTCCAGCAAAAACATCCCCATCAAATGCCCCTGCGACCCACCCAGCGCCTTCATCAGCGCAAAATCCCGCCGCCGCTCCAGCACGCTAGCCGACAGCGTCGCCAGCACACTCACCGCCACCGTAAGCGCAATCAGCAGCACCGCTCCATACATCAGCGCATGCGTGCGATCCACAATCTTCGACTCCCCCTCCACAAGCTGCCGCACCGGCTGCACCTGCACCTCCGGCAGTTCCTTTTGCAGCTGCGCCATCGTAGCCTCAACCCGCTTCGCTCCCCCCGGCACCTGCAGCTCAATCACACTCGGCTTCACGCCCGTCCACGCGGTAAAAGCAGCCAGCGGCATATAAATGCGGCTATCTTCATCGCCGCCCGTCTTGATCGCGTCCCGCCCCCTGCAAGCGTCACCGCGCGCCCGGCATACGTCAGCGCAACCGCATGCTCATTCCCCACAAACTGCGCCGCCCGCTGCCCCAGCAACGCAGCATTCGCCACCGCAGCATCAGGCCACGCATCCACCTGCCACCACGAATCCAGCCGCCTCACCGCCGAAAAATCCGTCCCCGCCACCACCACCGGAGTCCCCGTATCCGTAGTCGCCACCGCATAAGCAAACTCCGCCGCCAGCGCATCCGCCCCAGCCGCCTGCTCGCACACGATCCAGCGCATCCGCCGGCAGCGGAGCATTCGCCCCAGCCGTAATCACAACATTCGCGCCAAAGCTGCGAAACTCCTTATGCAGCTTCGCATCCAGATCCGCATACAACGTCAGCAGCGCCGTCGCCACCCCCGCCGACACCGTCATCGCCACCAGCGCCGACACGCTCCGCGCCCTGCGATGCACCAGCGATCGCCGCAACATCCCCGCAAGGCTCAGCGTCGCCATCAGGCATCCTCTCGCAGAATCGCCGAAGGCTCCATCCGCAGCGCAGCCCGAATCGAAGGCGTACTCCCCGCAATCGCCACCACCAGAGCCAGCGCCACCACCACCGGCAGCAGCACCGGAATCAACACACCCTCAGCCGCTCCACCATCGCCCGCGAAATATCCGCGCTCCCAGCCACGCCGCCAGCCCCGACCCCGCAAGATAACCCAAGCCCACCCGCAAACACAGCAAGCAGCCCAGTCTCCGCATAAAACAGCAGCGCAATCGCGCCCTTGCTCGCCCCCAGCGAACGCATCAACCCAATCTCTCCGCGCCGCTCCAGAATCGCCGTAGCCATCGCCGCGCTCACCGCAAATCCCGCCGCCAGCAGAGCCGCCGCACTGATCAGCCACATCAACCCGCTGATCCGCTTCAGCACATTGCCTTCACTCTGCTCCACCCGCCGCACCTGCTCCGCCTGCGCCCCGGGAATCGCCTCGCGAATCTGATACGCAATCGAATTCGCATACGGCCGGCAATACCAGATCTCGTGGTGCTTCGGCGAAAGAGTATCGGGATCTTTACGCGCGAAGGCATCCTCCGGCTTAGTCCGCGCACTTACCTCGACACGCGCACACCGATCATTCGCTCCGGCAAATACCTGAGCGTCACGCAGCGGCATCAGAATCTCGTCATCGGTCTCATCGCCCGTAGCCACAACTCCCACAACGTTTGCGATCGACGAAGAAGACCCATCATTTCCCGGCGCGCCTTGCATACGAAAACTATCCCCAACCTTCAGCCCCAGTCGCTTCGCAAAGTTCGCCTCCGACAACAACGTCTCCGCCATGCGACCGGCCACGCCCCTTGCATCCGCCACCACGGATGCAACGCAGGAGCACCCGTCTTCAACCCCGCAAAATCATGATCGAACCAGTACCCCACCGCCTTGGCAGGAAACAGCGCATCTCCCGCCGCCCGAGCCACCGCCACCTGCACCGGCAGCTCCGGACTCACCCCCGTAATATTGTTCGCCCAGAAGATCCCCTTCAGCTTCTGAAGATCGCTCTCCTTCAAATAAGCCCCACCCGAAGCCGGCTTCACATCCACGCCCCCAACCTTCACATCCAGCAGATCTGCCTTCGGATAAACAACAATATTCGCCCCATACACCGCCAGCTCTTTGTGAATCCGATCCCCAATCGTCGTCGCCAGCGCCAGCATCGCTGTCACCGCCGTCGTCCCCAGCAGAATCGCAACCCCCGCCAGCATCTTGCGGCGGCGCTGTCTGCGAAAACTCTCCATCAGCAGGCGAAAAAACATGATCGTTCCCTCACCGCTCAAACACCGGAGCCAAGTTCGCGCAGATCCGCCGCCTGAATCACCACCTGCCCGCCCCCCACCGTCGACTTCAGCGGAATCGGATTGCACCCGCCCTTCTGCCCCATCGACGCCGGATTCAGCGGCGAAGCGCACATCTTGCACGTAATCCCCTGGTCGCCGATATAAAAACCCACCGGCCCGCAGATCTGGCAAGCATCCGCAACCGAAACAATCGTCCCGTCCGGCTTCTTGAACAGCAGAAAACGAATCTCGACATTGCCGCCCTTGCCGTCGTCCAGATGCACGCCATAGCGATGCAGCTTGTCATCGTTCACGTCCGCCGTCGGCAGCGTCACCTGCGACCCCACCAGCGTCACCGCAGCAGTAGGCGACAGCGCAGTCGAACTCTTCGCGTAAATAAACTCCGCCGTCGAAAGAAAAATAAACAAAAAGCTCGTCGCAACCACCGCCGTCATCCACATCTTCTCGCGCCGCTGGCTCCACTCCGCCCGGCGCTTATCCGCGGCCGTAGCCGTCGCACTCAAAGCCACCGGCGCACGCCGCTTGTACTCCATCAGCATCATCAGCCCCGCCAGCGCCAGCATCGTCACAAAGAAGAAACAGATCGTTCCGAACGATCGGACCAATCAGCCGCATCTCCGCGGTGCTCGAAGGCAGAACGCCGTTCTCGCTCAACTCATGCAGCCCGCTCACAATCAGCTGAAACGCCACAAAATACAAAATGACCGTAGTCACCCGAAAGAACCGCTGCAAATTGATCTTCACGCTGCCGCGAATAAACAGCACCCCAAACACCACCGCCACCGCAATCCCCAGCAGCGTCCCCGTAAAACTCAGCAGCTCAGTCGAGTTCAGCGTGACGGCCGACAAAATCAGCACCGTCTCCACTCCCTCCCGCAGCACCAGCAGAAACACAAAAAAGAAAAGCCCAATCTTCGACACTCCGGCCGGACCCGTATACTGCGCGATCTTCTCTTCAATCGACCCCTTCATCGTCCGCGCGGTCCTATGCATGAACCAGATCATGCTGATCACGAACACCGCCGCAGCCAGCATCACCCACCCCTCCACAATGTCGGAGTTGTACGCCGTATGCGACACCACCACCGCCACGCCGATGCTGGCCACCACCGCCGAACC
The DNA here is from genome assembly GCA_963838555.1 of uncultured Acidobacteriaceae bacterium. Taxonomy (GTDB): domain Bacteria; phylum Acidobacteriota; class Terriglobia; order Terriglobales; family Acidobacteriaceae; genus Edaphobacter. Next base: position 129,152 of record CAWIRK010000005.1, read on the forward strand.
CAGCGCCCAGAAGACCGTCCGCTTCAGCTCCCCCCGCCCAATCTTGCTCAGGTACGCAAACACGATCCCGACGATCAGCGACGCTTCCACCCCTTCGCGAAGCGTAATGATAAATGCCTGCAACATAAGGTCTTTCTTTTCCTTTTCGAAAGCTTGTCCGCGTCGCGAAAGGCCAGCCGCAGGGCAATCTCCACGAGGCTTGAGCAGCCCTCGTCCCACAATCCAGTCTAATGCGGACTAATTTGGTCGTCAATCCAAGTGGGACTAGTTTAGTCGTGAATCCAGCAGTAACAGGGTTTTGCTCCCGACTAACTGCCAAGGGAATTTTTCAAGCCAAAGCCGACTCTTCGGCGACTGTTGAAGGCCCCGACCAATCTTCCCAGCACTGACACACGGCCCACTTTTATTCCATCTGAAACAAATCCATCACTATCCTTGAACCATGGCCTTTATCCGCCGCAAGTGGCGCCTGCCCACCGCACTGTTCTTTTTGCTCCTGTTCAGCATCCTGGAGATCCATGCCCAGACAACCGCCCTCTCCAAACCACAGCCGCCCGCCACCATCCTCATCATTCGTCACGCCGAAAAGCTCACCGATGGCCGCATCGACCTGTCGCCCACCGGCTTTGAGCGCGCCAGGCTGCTCCCCACACTGTTCTTCCCCGCGGCAGCCCGGCCCGACCTTCCAATCCCACAGGTGCTCTTCGCCACCCATCTCAGCCCGCACTCAAACCGCCCCGTACAGACGGTCACCCCACTCGCGGCAGCTCTGCATCTGCCCATCGACGACAGCTTCAGCAACGATGACTATCCCGCACTAGCCGCCGCTCTCCTCAGCGGCAAATACGCCGGCAAGGTCGTGCTCGTAGTCTGGCACCACGGAAAGATTCCGCAACTGGCCTCCGCCCTGGGGGCAACCCCACCGTACACCCCATGGCCGGACACCCAGTACGACCGAATCTGGCGAATCGACTACGCCAACGGCAAAGCAACCCTCCAGGACCTGCCCTACGCGGTCATGCCTGGAGACTCAAAATAAACTTGCCCCTTTCTGCTGCCCTTGCCTTTGCCTTTTGTCTTTGCTCTTTCTCTTCAATCCAAAACCAACGCATCGTGTTTTAACCCAAAACCAAGACATAGTCATTTCGACCGAAGCTGCTCACGGCACCATCGTGAGCAGCGCAGTGGAGAAATCTGCTTTTCTACTTCCACCTTGCGCTCGAACGGCGAAGCGGCTAAATAATGCCTTTATTCTTAAGTCCACGTTGCATTTACTTTTCTACATTTTCAGCCCAAAAATCGCATGTCAAGCCCCAAAACCAACTAAATCCATCAAACAAAACGAGATAGAGTTGGCATGTTAGTTATGCCCAAACCGCTATACTGGATATATAGATCAAAATAAAGCAACGCATCGCAGGGATGAAGCCTCCATTCGAGGCTAACTCGTTTGTTTACTATATTTTGGACGCAAACTCATTTGTTATGAATATTTTGCAGACACTGCATGCGTAAACATGATGAAGCCATTGACTTCCAGAGAATATAGGGCGGGCACCCCCGGAGGGAGGAGCCGCGCGCAGCCTAACGCCAGCACTACAATCGGCTGCACCAGCGTTCCGGCGATTCGCCGGCCGATGGCCAAGCAGTTCGGTCGGAGCCGTGAATACCTTGATCAGCGGGGCCTGCGAGAAATCAGGCAGATTCACCTGCATCCCATTGCGCAGACCGCCCGGCCACCTGGTCGTCCACCGTCACCGAGGGCATCTCCGGCAGCAGCGTACGCGGATGCGGCAGCAGCGCCTCCAGCTCCGCAGGCAGAAGCACTCTTCAGCTGATCGATCGTAATCGCCTGCTCGAGCACAAAGGCTCCTGCCCGAGTGCGCCGCAAACTCGAAAGGTGAGCTCCACAGCCCGCCAGCTGCCCCAGCTCATGGGCCACTGACCGGACATAGCCACCCGCCGAGACGGACATCGTGAAGGCCGCCGTATCGCCCTCAAGCGACGTCAGCGCAAAGTGGTGGATCGTGATCCGGACCGGCTTCACCGCAACCTCCGCCCCGGCCCGCGCCAGCTTATGCGCAGCAACCCCGTTGATCTTCTTGGCAGAGAAGACCGGCGGAAGCTGGTCGATCTCACCGCGAAATCTCTGGCCCGAGCGCGCAAAGCTCTTCGAGCGACAGCTTCAAGCGGCCGTGCCTCTGCCGCCGGAATGCCGTCGGCATCGAAGGTATCGGTAGCAAAGCCGAACCGAATGCTGCCGGTATAGTGCTTCTCCGCCTGCCCGAAGAACTGCGCCAGCCGGGTATATTTGCCCAGCAGCAGCGGAAGAACCCCGGTCGCCATCGGGTCCAGCGTGCCCAGGTGTCCAATAGATTTTTCGCCGGTAGCCCGGCGAACGATTGCAACTACATCATGCGAGGTAACGCCGGAGGGTTTGTCGAGTACAAGAAGACCATTCATGCAACTTCCAGTTTAGTTGCTAAAACGAGTTTCCTTGCCGCCGCACCAGAGAAAGGAACTCATTCCGGGTCTGCAACTGCGTCTTGAACACGCCAAGCATCGCCGAGGTGACCGTAGACGAGTGCTGCTTCTCCACCCCGCGCATCATCATGCAAAGATGCTGCGCCTCAAGAATCACCGCCACGCCCTGGGGATGGATGGCATCCGTGATGGCGTCGCCAATCTGTGTCGTCAACCGTTCCTGAACCTGCAGCCGCCGGGCAAAGACATCCACGAGCCGTGGAATTTTGCTCAAACCAATGACCTTCCCATTCGGGACGTACGCAATATGAGCCTTGCCGAAGAAGGGAAGCAGATGATGCTCGCACATGGAGAAGAACTCAATGTCCTTCACGATCACCATCTCGTCATAGTCGACATCGAAGAGTGCATCGTGGAGAACGTCCGTGACATTCATCGCATAACCGCGCGTAAGGAACTGCATGGACTTCTCCATGCGCTCCGGGTGTACGCACCAGTCCGTCGCGCGTTGGGTCTTCGCCGATGCGTACGAGCAGTTCGCGATAGAGATCCTGAGTAGAGACGCTGTCCAGCAAGGGATGTTTCAAGAGTGGCCGACGTGCGTGGCATAGGAAGAGCCTTTCTTAGATCAAGCCTGGCGCTGATGTTGCTTCGCCGGCGTAGTCAAACGAATTATTGCTGGTCTCCTCGACATGAACCCGCTCTAGGTGAGCAGCGGTAAAGTTCTGGAAGATCCGGTATATCTCCATACTTAGATTCTCTGTCGTCGAGACCTTGTTCGCAAAGCAGTCCAGCGTATTCAAATTTGTGTGATCAAACCGAGCAAGCAGATTTGTTTGCGCAAAAGCATCCAGCTCACGCAAGATCGCAAACCATGCCCGTTGCAGGATCGACCTGGCCGCTCAATGTCACCTGTACGGTGTAATTGTGGCCGTGACCATGAGGGTTGTTGCACTTCCCGAAGACCGCCATATTTTGCGCCGCGTCGTAGGCCTCAGTATGCAGCCGATGCGAGGCGCTGAAGTGATAGCGGCGGCTAAGGTGCGCTTTCATCGCTCACCATAATAGTCCGCGAACAGATCGGGCATCTCGTAGACGCGAACCCGATGCAGCTTCGCATGAGGAATCTTGTTGTCGAGTCGTTGCCAGATCGCAATCGCGATGTTCTCTGTGGTCGGCATCATCGACCTTGAACTCGGGAACCTCCAGGTTCAGATGCCTGTGGTCATAAACGCTGACGACCTCGCGCTCAAGGATGTCTTTCAGCTCCTTGAGGTCGACAACGAATCCCGAGGTAGGATCTACGTTACCCGCCACAGTAACTTCAAGGGTGTAATTGTGACCGTGGCCATTGCGATTCGCACATCTGCCGAAGACGCGCAGGTTCTCTTCTGGAGACCACGATTCGTTCCAGTAATAGTGGGCGGAAGAAAACTCGGCTTTGCGGGTCAGAAAGATCATGAGCGTTCCTGGCGTTAGATGCGATAGACGAAATGGAGGATACAAAGGCCGAACTGCTAGGTAGTTGTATCGTATGTGCGTCCCTTCCACGCAACATTCTTCTTGATGCGGTGATGAATGACGCTGCGAATCAGGAGGTAGACAAAAAGAGGGATCGCCGAAAATGGAAATGGCCACGTCAAACCAGGGAAAGTTCGAGCGGGCGACGCGCGAGTAGAAGCGCCACAGCGTCCGTATCCACAGCAGAAAGATGACGCTACGCTGCCACGGCTGCAGCCAGTAGAGACCTAAAGCCAGCACGGGCAGTCCGAAGAAGAGCAGGAGGTCGAGGATGCGCCAGAGCGCCAGGGCGACTGGCTTGGGGAAGAGAAGAGCCAGGTTCTTGGTCCAGCCTTCGATCATCTCCGATGTCGTCGCGTACATCCGGGTGGACAGCGCTTCGGGAGCGTAGCGGAAACGAATGATGTGGCCGCCGCGTTTGATGTTGTGGGCCAGGGCCACGTCCTCGAGGATGTCTTTGCCGGTCGCACGATGGCCTCCGACGGAGAAGTAGGCGTCGCGTTCCACCAGGATGAACTGGCCGTTGGCGGCGGCCAGGCTGTTGTACTCGGGTCGTTCACCTGCTTAGAAGGGTAGACCGACGCCAGCTCGGAGAAGACCAGCGGCATGACGGCGTGCTGCCAGAAGCCGGTGACGATCTGCCGAGGCGAGTAGGAGAGCAGTGACTGCTTTGTGTCTGTCCGCCTCCCGGAGGGAGCGAGAGATGTCGTTGGTTTCGTGGATCGTGTCTGCGTCGGTGAAGAGGAAGTGCCTTCCGCGAGCGGTCTGTGCGCCGGTCCAGCAGGCGTTGCTCTTGCCCGTGAATCCTCCGCGGCTGGCTGAGATCGAGCGGCGGAGCGACTAGGAGGATCACTCCATCATGGGTTGCTGCGGCCTGTTGGGCGATCTCGCGTGGTCTTGTCGGTCGAGTCGTCGTTGACGATGATGATTTCCCACTGCTGGCCGAGGGCGAAGCCGGGTTCGGATTGGATCAGGAGGGAGGCGAGACAGGTTCGGTAACGACCGCTCTTCGTTGCGAGCGGGGATGATTACCGAGAGTTCGAGGTCAGGCTGTTCGGCGCGAATTTGGGTCGTTCTCGTGGCTCGGATCGGTCACGACTTCGTATTATAGGAAGTGGAGTGTATTGTGCGTCGAATCAGGGTAGCGCTGGCGGTTGGGATTATTGGTGGTAACAGGATGCGATCGGGGAAGTCATCCGGGAAACATCGATAAGTCTGCGCCGCAATTTGTCGTTAGCGACGGTGCGCGGACGGTAGATCTGAGTAAGCTGCGCGGACACGTCGTGGTGTTGAATCTTTGGGCGACTTTTTGCGCTCCTTGCATCGAAGAGCTTCCGAGTCTGCTTGCGCTGCAACGGCAGATGCCGGATCTGGCGGTTGTGGCGGTGAGCATGGATCAGGACCCGGATATCTACCATCGTTTTCTGGTCCAACATCACGTCGATTTGCTTACTATTCGCGATCAGGATCGGCGAATCTTCGCGCTTTACGGCACCGAGCAAATTCCTGAGACCTACATCATCGACAGACAGGGCGTGCTGCGGCGAAAGTTTGTCAGTGCTCAGAACTGGACCAGCCCGGAGATTACCGGTTATCTCTCGAAGCTCTAGCCGGCTTTGCGGTTCCCTCAATTTCCTGCTTTCCGCTGCTATGATCGTGGGTATGACACAGCTTGATGTTCTTTATCGCTATGACGTTCCTCCGACCGAATCGGCCACCCTGGCGATGGCGAAGGTGCGCGAGGTTTATGGCGTCCGTCGCATGGAGCTTGATGAACCGAAGAAGACCGTGCGGGTCGAGTATGATGCCAGCCGGCTGACCGAGCCTGTGATCCATCAGCTTCTGCGGCGTGCGGGCCTCGACATTGTCGAGACGGTGCCGAGGTGGTCCGCTCCGCCTCCTCCGGAGCCGGTTGCAGCGACGTAGTTGCCGTGGGGCGGATTATCCGCTATTTTTAGTGTCTGTATTACCCTGCTTTTGCGCGCCCGTAGCTCAGCTGGATAGAGCATCTGGCTTCGAACCAGAGGGTCGGAGGTTCGAGTCCTTCCGGGCGCACCAATTCTTCCAGATTCGTATTCAGCCGGTTGGGCGCAGGTTTGCTCTGCACGGCGAATTCCAGTATTCTTAGAGGGTTGCATCCAAACGCAATGTGCGCCCGTAGCTCAGCTGGATAGAGCAACTGGCTACGAACCAGTAGGTCGGAGGTTCGACTCCTTCCGGGCGCACCATTCTTCTCCTTTCCTCTCTCTTTTATCATCCTCTTCTTGCTCTTGTTTGCCAATTGACGCAGGGGTACCCCCTCCCCCTGATCGCCGCGTAAATTCCTTTGATTCAGAGATTTAGAAAAGTCGGTGCCTGCAAAATCGTCATAACATAGGGGTTGCATCTAAATTCGCCTATATCAATAACTTAGCCCCGGAGGGTGTCCGGGGCTTGTTCTTTTTGATCTATATATTCAGTATAGCGGATGGAGCATAACTAACATGCCAACTCGATTTCCTTTTGTTTGAAGGGTTTAGGTGGTTCTGGGACTTGACATGCGATTTTTGGGCAGAAAATGGGGAAAGAAAATTTGTCTCGGCCGCAAGTGCAATAAAATGAACAGGTTGTGCTCGGACCCTCCTTTGGTGTGACGATGGTGTATTTGATGCTACGTCCTACCCATCGCAGGATGCGCGATGGATGGATCAGGCATTAGCGCGGGCCTTCAGAGGGTGGAGCAATATCAGCGTGGCTTTAGCTGTGGTGTCTCAACAGGTTGTTGACATCGAGGCCTGAGCGGCTGATGGGTGGCGACTGTTTGAGGCTAGCATGTGGTCGGTGCCAGTTGTACTGGTGAGTCCAGGGCTGAAGGTGCTCCAGTCGCTGGGCTGAGTTTTCGTATCGTCGGGCATAAGCCCACTCGCGGATGGCGGTCTGGATGAAGCGCTCAGCCTTGCCGTTTGTTTGCGGACGGTAGGGCCGGGTACGACGATGCTCGATGCCCAGAGAGCGGCAAGCTCCGCCGAACTGGAGACGATAGAAGCAAGGGCCGTTATCGGTGAGCACGCGGCGGGTGTGGATACCGAAGCGTCGGAACCGTGGTAGCACATGCAGGAAGTCGATCGAGGAGACGGCTTTCTCGTTGGGGTACATGGCGGTGAAGGCAAGCCGGGAGTGATCGTCGACGGCGACGTAGAGGAACTCTCCAGCGCCGCGGGTCTGGTCGTGCCCCGTCAGCCGCATCCTGACTCGGCTGAGCTGACAGGATCAGATGCTGGAGCCAGCCGAGCCGGTGGTTCGCTATGAGCATCCTGTGGCCGTGATCGGTGCACCCGACATCAAGAAGCTCGCCCGCTCGCAGGGCTGGGTCGCGTCGCGGGGATCGCCGGTGATGCGATGCCCAGCCCTGACGATGCGGGCGAGTTTCTTGATGTCGAGGTGCACCAGATCACCGGCCACAGGATGCTCATAGCGAGACCACCGGCTCGGCTGGCTCCAGCATCCTGATCCTGTTCAGCTTCAGCCGAGTCAGGATGCGGCTGACGGTGGCACGACTCACCGGTGACCGGGAGATCTGCACCCCGGTCCAACGCTCGCGGCGCATCGCCTCTACTCGGGCCACCAACTCAGGCGTGGTGGGCCGCCGCAGCCGCCGCGGCCGTGAACTCCGATCAGCCAGACCTGCCAGACCCTCCGTCTTGAACCGCGTGACCCACTTGGCTGCCGTCTGCCGGCTGAGCCTGTGCTCGGCTGCCGCCTCGCACAGCCTCAGCCGGCCTTCCACAACCGCCCGGCAAAGAGCTTCTCGACCATGCACCGTCAAACGGGCATGATGGTGATAGTCCATCTGGCCTCCGAAGTTACTGTTTGCTCGACACAATCAGCTTCTAAGGTCCGTCAGATGGACAACAACCTATTGCAACTTCACATTTAGCCACTGAGGGAATCTTTCCACCCCGAAACCGACTTTTTTCAGCACCCTCTTCAGCCCGCTGATGGCTAGGCGTTGTGGTGACCTGGGGCGTTGCCCCAGGCTGGTGTGGCGCGGGCCTTCAGCCTGCTGAGACTGGTCTGGAACTTCAACGCACCCGGAAAATGAAGATCAAGAACGAAGGTTTATCCCAGGATTCGCGAGACGTACAACGTATCAAGGAACTCATAGGTAAATTCTAGGGCAGGGACAAAAGCAAACGGGGAGGCTATTTTTTGAGCAGGGGGAGGACGAGGGGGAGGATGTTTTTTGCGACGATCTTGTTGCCCTCGGCGGTGGCGTGGGTGTTGTCGGCCTGCATCATACCGTCGACGCCGTAGACGTCCTTCAGGAGGAACGGGAGCAGGGGGGCGTTGTATTTTTTTGAGAGCAGGACGTAGGTCTCGTTGAACTGCTTGATGTAGTCGGGGCCGTAGTTGGGAGGAAGGGTGATGCCGCCGAGCACGATTCTGGCTCCGCCGGCTTTGAGCTTACCGACGATCTCGTCGAGATTTGTGCGCGAATCTTCGATACGGAAACCTCGTAGGCCGTCGTTGCCGCCGAACTCTACGATGACGATCGTCGGCTTCATTGCGATGATGCTGTCGACCCGTTGGACGCCATCCTTAGTGGTGTTGCCGCTAACGCCCTCGTTGACGACGCGGTACTGATATCTTTTTGCATCAAGGTCGGCCTGGAGATAGTCGGGGTAGCTTTTGCCGGGCTCGGTTCCGTAGCCGGCGGTGAGACTGTCACCGAAGCAGACGATCAGCGGTCGCTTGTCATTGATCGTAGTTGCAGGGATCGTGGTTGCAGGGACTGTTGTTGCCGGAGGCTTTGGAGCCGGAAGAGGGGCTTCGGCAGCGGGGACCGATTTGGCGGAGTCCGGCTGTTCAGTCTCCTTGGTTGTGTTGTCGGCGCGGCAGCCGAGGAGGGAAAGCGCCAGGACCGCTAGAATAGCTATTGATTCCGTTCTCCGCATCTCTACAACGTTACCAAATCTGGAAAGTACGAAGATCAGCAAGCACAAGACGGAGCCGCTCTCGAAGAAGGAGAAGCCTGAAGTTGAATACACCGACGCCCATGATCCAGGTAAAAGGTCTTCGCAAGTCGATCCGCAACGGCGCCCGCACAGTGGACATTCTTAAGGGTCTGGACTTCACGATTCCGCGGGGACAGTTCGCGGCGATCATGGGGGCGAGCGGCAGCGGCAAGTCGACGCTGCTGGGACTGCTGGCCGGGCTGGACACGCCGAGTGAAGGCAGTGTCCGTCTGAATGGCACGGAGATCAGCTATCTGCCGGAGGATAAGCTGGCGCAGGTGCGAGGGAAGGCGATCGGATTTGTCTTCCAGTCGTATCAACTGATCCCGACGCTTACCGCGCTTGAGAATGTTCTGCTGCCGCATGAGCTGAATGCCGATGCGCGAGAGAGTGGGTTGGGGCGCGCGCGCGAGCTGCTGCGCAGCGTTGGGCTGGGCGATCGCATGGATCACTATCCGGTGCAGCTCTCCGGCGGCGAGCAGCAGCGGGTGGCGCTGGCGCGGGCGTTTATTCTGCGTCCGCCGATTGTGCTTGCCGATGAGCCTACGGGAAATCTGGATTCGACCAACGGGGCGCATGTGCTGGAGCTGCTGCTGAATCTGAATCGCACGGAGGGCACTACGCTGGTGCTGGTGACGCATGATCCGGTGCTGGCGGCGTATGCGAACCGGCGCATTATTTTGCGCGATGGGTTGATCATTGCGGACGAGATCAATCCGAATCCGGCTGCGGCTCCGCGTGAAGCTGCGTTGACGGAGGGCTGATGGCATCGCTGAGCTATCGTTCGGCTGCGAAGATTGCCGCGCGCGAGATGCATTCGTCGCGGGGGAAGTTTTTCTTCGTCATTCTTTCGGTTGCGATCGGCGTGGCGGCGCTGACTGGAGTGCGGGGTTTTTCCGCTTCGTTCCGGAGCTGCGCTGCTGAACCGCGCGCGCAGCATTATGGCTGCGGATCTTTCGGCGCGGATGTTTCAGCAGCCGACACCGGAGCAGCAGAAGGGGCTGGATGAGATTGCGGCGAGCGGGGTGGAGATTACTCCGGTGACGGAGTTGCTGTCGATGGCCTCTTCTGCGAAGACGCTGGATCCGCTGCTGGTTTCGCTGAAGGCGGTCGATCCGGCGATGTATCCGTTTTACGGCGATGTGGAGCTGGCTCCTGCGGCGCCGTTGAAGACGGTGTTGACGCCGAGACGGTGGTGGTGGCGGACGATCTTCTGGTTCGGCTGAATCTTAAAGTCGGCGATCAGTTGAAGATCGGCACGCAGCTGTTTCGCATCGCGTCGGTGGTGGTGAATGAGCCGGACAGGCTGTCGAGCAGCTTTGCGGCGGGGCCGCGGGTGTTGATTTCGCGAGAGGGGCTGGAGGCGAGCGGTTTGCTGGCGCCGGGGAGCAGGGCGGGGCAGCGATATCTGTTCAAGGTGCCGAAGCCGCGGAGTGGTGCGCCGATCTCGGATAAAGCGGTTGCGGATTTGAAGGCGCGGCTGGAAAAGCTTCTGCCGGAGGCACAGGTTATTGACTATCGCGAGACGAATCCGGCGCTGACGCAGGGGCTGGATCGAGCGACGAGTTTGTTGTCGCTGATGAGCCTGGTGGCGCTGGTGCTGGGCGCGATTGGCGTGGCGATGGCGATGCGGGCGCATCTGCAGCAGCGGCTGGATACGATTGCGATCATGAAGTCGCTGGGAGCGCGGTCGGGGCAGGTGATCAAGATTTATCTGTTGCAGACGCTGCTGCTGGGGGCGGCAGGAGGTGTGCTCGGCGTGGCGCTGGGGGTTGGGGTGCAGCTGAGCTTTCCTTATCTGCTGGCGAAGCTGATCCACGTGGATACGGAGCTGCATGTGCAGCTGAGTACGGTCTTCACTGGGCTTGCGGTGGGGATTCTGACGACGCTGCTGTTTACGCTGCCGCCGCTGCTGGATATTCGCGGGGTGCGGCCGATTTTGATTCTGCGTCGAGCAGTGGATGATAGCGACGATCCGTTTGTGACGGGGATCCGCAGGAAGATTACGAAGAATGTCGCGCAGATTGGGGCGGCGGTGTTGATTCTTGCGGGGCTGGCGGCGATTGCTACTACGCTGAGCGATTCGGTGGTGGTGGGTCAGGTGTTTTCGCTGGGTCTGGTTGGGGTGTTGGGGGTGCTGCTTTGCGCTTCTGCTGCGGTTCTGGCGGGGCTACGATTCTTTTTGTCGAAGACTCGGCTTCACTTGCCGTCTTCGGTTCGTCATGGGTTGGCGAATCTGTATCGTCCGGGGAATCCCTCGGCTGCGCTGCTGGCGGCGCTGGGGATGGGCGTGATGCAGATCATGACGGTGTATCTGGTGCAGAAGGCTGTGGTGTCGGAGCTGCATATTTCGGCTGCGCCTAATCTGCCGAATGTGTTTCTGATCGATATTACGAACAGCGAGATCGGCGGGGTACGAACGCTGCTGAAGACGCAGCACAGCGTGACGGCTGAGCCTGAGTTGCTGCCGGTGGTTTCGTCGCGGGTGATCGATATCGATGGAGTGCCGGCGAACGAGGCGAAGCTGAAGAATTTTCCGAGGCGGATGCTGCGGTCGATCAGTCTGACGTGGGCGGCGACGGCGCCCCCGGGCACGAAGGTCGTGGAAGGGAAGTGGTGGGCGGCTGAGGAGAAGGGGCCGGTGGTTGCGATTGAGCAGCGGCAGGCACAGCGGCTGGGGGTTCATGTGGGGTCGCAGATTTCATTTGCTGCACAGGATACGCAGATCGTCGCTACGGTCGTGGCGCTGACGAAGGCGGATGGGCAGCATGCTTACTCGCGGGCGGAGTTTATTCTGCCGCAGGCTGTTCTCGCAGGGCTGCCGGTTGTCTGGTATGGAGGGGTGCATGTGGATCCGGCGCATGTGGGAGAGCTGCAGCGGGCGTTGTATGCGGCTTATCCGACGGTGACGGTGATCAATGTGGCGCAGGCGCTGGAGACGGTGCGGGCCGTGGTGATTCAGATTACGTATGTGATCCAGTTTCTGGCGGCGTTTTCGATCTTTGCCGGGGTCATCATTCTGGCGAGCTCGATTGCGGGGACGCGGTATCGGCGGATTCGTGAGGTTGTGGTGCTGAAGACGCTGGGAGCGACGCGGCGGCGGATCGCTACGGTTTTTTCGATTGAATTTGCGGTGCTCGGGCTGGTCGCCGGGGTGGTGGGAATTAGCTTCGCCAATGTTATCGCGCGAGTGCTGCTGACGCGGCTTACAGTGGCTTATCACTTTCAGTGGGGGTGGACGTTGGGGGCGCTTTTGGGGACGGCGGCTCTGACGGTGGCGACGGGATGGCTGGCGAGTCACCGGATCCTGGGCCGAAAGCCGCTGGAGGTTCTGCGCGAGGAGTAGGGTGGTTGGTTGGGCCACTTTCTCATTATGCGGCGTCACGGACCTCCGAGGTGGCGCGTTATTCGCCTGGATTCAGGGAAAGGCAGGTTGTGGGTGGCCTGGCGGGGGAGTGAATTTCGTTAGATAGGATGGCTGGGCTGACCAGGCATCTGCGGGCGGACGTTCAGTTCCGGATCGAGACTAGATATCGTAGATTCAGTTATGGGAATTATTTTTCTATTGACATTCGTTTCTTCAGTCCCGTAGATTCCTGTGCGGGTCGATAAATCGAACAACATGGTCGAACCATTTGATCGAAGGGCCGGATATCAGAGAACTGGGGAAGTATTCACCGATGCGGAGTAATAATCTGTTGGGCCGGGCATTATTCATGTATTGCCGAAGCGCGCGATGCATGACGAGAGCAAAAGCTTTGTTTCTACTAGCATTCAGCTTCGCTTTGCCGGCCGCCTCGGCGCTTGGGCAAACCGGTGGCCAGGGGGCGATCCAGGGAACGGTAACCGATGTCACAGGCGCAGTGATTCCGGATGTCAGTGTTACCGCGACAAATAAAGACAGTGGAGTTGCGACGACCCGGCCCACTTCGTCTGCGGGCTTGTACGAGATTAGTCCGGTTATTCCCGGCACTTATACGGTTACGGTCACGGCGAAGGGCTTTCAGACATTCCAACAGCAGAACCTTGTTGTTGACGCCCTCAAGGTGACCGGTCTCAACATCACCCTTACGATTGGCGGGGCCGAACAGACGGTGACAGTTTCGGAAGCGCCACCGGCGTTGAATACGACGAGCGCCACGCTGGGCGGCGTGATTGAAAACTCCACCTATACGAACCTTCCTCTGCAGATGAACGGGCAGCAGCGCGATCCGACGGCCTTTGCCACGTTGTTGCCCGGCGCCCAGTCGCAGGGAAGCGCACGTGCACCGATCATTGGAGGAACGGGAAACTACATCGCGGAACTTTATGTGGATGGACTGCCGACGACGACGGCCAATCAGCAGGGAGATAACCGTGTTGTCTCCAACTCCATTCCCGTCGAGTCCATCGATCAGTTTCAGGTGCTCACCAGCATTCCGGGTGCCGAGTATCAAGGAGCCGGGGCGCTGAACTTTACCATCAAGTCAGGCGGAAATCGGTATCACGGTACTGCTGCTGCTTTCGTGCGTAATACCATCTTCGACACGTGGGGCTTCAGCGCTCCAGCATTAACCAGGCAGGACGCTAATGGAAATACCATCCCGGCGGGGAAGCCGGTCGAACATCAAAACGAACTGGTCGGTGCGCTTGGCGGACCGATTCCACTGACCCGCAAGAAGGGTTTTTTCTTCGCTACCTATGACCGGTATCATGGCCGGAACGGAATCAATCCAAATACTCTTACTGTTCCGACCATGTCAATGCGGAGTGGAGATTTCACGGAGTTGTCGAGTACGTCGCCGATCATCTACGATCCGAGGACGAACGCCTGTACGGGCAGCGGCTGTACCCGCCAGGCTTTCATGGGCATGAAAAACGGTCTTCCGACGCTGAATGTAATTCCGAGCAGCCGGCTCTCTCCGATTACGCAGTACATGCAGAAATTTATGCCTGCCCCCACCAACAGCGGGATAGTAGGCAATTATCTGGGCGGTGTGCCGTCGGGCTACGACAACTGGGAGTTCCTGAGCAAGGTTGATTACGATCTCACACCTTCGCAACGCATCTCGGTTGTACTGACTCTCGGAAGCCGCACGAATGTGCCTTTTACCGTGGGAACGAACGTTCCTGCTCCAGCGTCGACCGCGGGGGTTGTGCTGCCTCTGCCCTATACTGCCGGCGGCTATGCGACGATCAAGCCGACGATCATCGATTTTGAACACACCATGGTTATCAAGTCGAACCTTGTCAACCAGTTCAAATATGGCTTCACGCGCTTTTCGCAGCCGATTCGTTCGCTCACGGACGGGGTTGCGCCTTATCGGGCGGCGGCCGATATCGGTATCACGAACCTGCCCGCGGGTCAGGCATCCGACGAGTTTCCTGGCGTGACCTTCAATTCGAGCACGGCGTTTCCAAACGTGCAGAATCCCTGGACTTCAAACGGCGCAACGGGCGCTACCCAGACTACCGTGCCGAACGCCTTCACGCTGGTCGACAATCTTGAGTGGATCAAGGGGAAACACTCGATGACGTTTGGCATCCAGATGCAGTGGCTGCAGGACAATGTAGCGGCGCAGCTTGGGCCCTCTGGAATTCTCACCACGAGCTTTCAGCCCCAACGACACTGCGAATTATGTTGGCACATCCCTGAGCAGCACCAAGACGGGTTATTCTTACGCGAGTTATCTTCTGGGCGCGATCAATAGCTCGTCTACGACGATTCAGTCCTTTAGCGAAGAGGGTGGGCGATACCGTCCTATCTCTCCTTATTTTCAAGATGACTGGAAGGCAACATCGAAGCTTACTCTGAATCTTGGGCTGCGGTACGACCTTTTTCCGCCGTACCGGGAGGTGTTGGACCGCTGGAGTTATTTGAATCCCACAGCAATGAATCCTGCGACCGGAACGCCGGGCGCTCTTGAATTTGCCGGTCACCGCGGTGCGGCGATCAGTTGCGAGTGCAGCACGCCAGTGCACACCTATGTGAAGAACTGGGGGCCGCGTATTGGCTTCGCCTATTCTTATGACGACAAGACGGTAATTCGCGGAGGGTACGCTCTGGTGTATTCGCGCGCAGGCGGAGTGGGTGGCCGGGGAGGAGCAGGCACCGGAACGAGTCAGGCCGGCTTTACGGCTAACCTGGTTCTGCCGTCGGCGCAGACCACAGGAGCGGCCGCGGGACCTTCCTACTATCTGGACAGCAGCAACACGGCTTTTGGCGGACCGGGATTTCAGCTTCCGGCGCCAGCAACACCGAGTGCTGCGAGCCTGAGCATCGGGACTGGCAACTACATCAATAGCTCGGGTGCTGCACAGGCTGCAGGAGGCGCTCCCGGCTATGCCGATCCTTACCTGTCGGGACGCGCCCCGGAGGTCAATTTTTACAACTTCGGCATTCAGCGTTCGGTGACGAAGGACCTGACTCTGACAGTGGACTATGCAGGCAGCAACGCTCACTTCCTGGCAACCGGCTCCAATGCGCGCGGTTACTGGGCGGGACAGATGAATCCGTCGTATCTTGCGGCTCTGGGTGCAGTGCGAGCGTCGGATGGCACGACGCCAATTCTGAGCGCGCCGGCGACAGCGGCCAACATTGCGATTGCGACGAAGGCAGTCCCGGGACTTGCTGCGCCCTATCCGGGTTATGCCCGGCTGCGACTAAGACGTCGGCTGCCTCCATCAGTCACATGCTGGTGGCGTTTCCACAGTACTCAGGAACTACGGATACCTGGGGAAATGTAGGCAACGTTAGCTACAACTCACTCCAGATCACGCTGAATCAGCGCGAATGGAAGGGGCTGAGCTATACGCTGAACTATACCTATTCGAAGAACCTTGGCGATGACAATACGTTCCGCACTGGGTTCGATACTCCAGCGGCGGCTACATCGAATGGGGTGGGGTATCGTCAGGGGCGTGCCGACCGGGGTTACACGACCGTAGCTGTTCCACAGAATCTTGCGGCTTACGGCGTTTACAAACTGCCGTTCGGCAGGGGAGGGTTTGGCGGCGATCATCTCCTGGTGCGTGCGGTTGCGGGCGGCTGGCAGTTTTCGAGCATCTTCACGTATGGATCGGGCGTACCGTTGGCGATTACTTACGCCGGTTGCACTGCACCTGGCCAAGGCCAGTGCATGCCGGACGTGAATCCGAACTTCAGCGGGGCGGCTCGCATTAATAAGAATTGGGGCAAAGGAATGACGGCCGCGAAGTTGGGGGCGTCGCCGAGCAAGGGAGGCATTCAGTACCTCGATATTAATGCGTTCTCGGTTCCGAACAATTTTGGAACGACGGCTCCGGGGCAAACTGCTATCACTAAAATTGGGGATGCACCGCGCACGGCGCCGTACCATCTTTGGAACCCGAGTACCTACCGCCTGGATGCAAGCCTTCGGCGAACCTTCAACATCACACAGGAGCGTGTAAAGTTTATCTTCGAGGTGGATTGCCTGAATGTGCCGAACAAGGTTACGTTCGGAAATATATCGACCGCCTGGGTTGATCCGAATTCCAGCCCGACAGCCGCAGCGGCTTCTAACTTCGGTACGGTTGGGTCCGCCAGCGGAAATCGCGACTTCCAACTGGCTGGTCGGCTCAATTTCTAGGTTGTAGCAGCGGCTCTTCATGGCGGACAGACTATGATTTCGTTGTCTGTCCGTTTTTGATCTCTTTCGGATTTGGTGGAGGATTCGGAATGATGCTTGTGTTGCTGTGAGAGTCTGGCGCGGTTGTATTGTCTTTGTTCGCGTGTCTAGGCGGTGCGGGGTGTGGCACAGCAGGTGTCGTACGAGCATGCTACTCCGCAGCAGTTGGCGGGGATTGCGAAGGATAACTCGCGACACTTCGGGGATGATCCGGATGACGGTGGGCCGATTGCGACGGACTTGTCTGCCTTCGCTTGATCCTGTTGCGGTGGGTAAGGCGATGCGGAAGGTTGGGGATTGGCAACTGGCGCGGTCGCAGGAGTACTTCGACCGGATATGGACGTGGAGCGTGCTTTACAGCGGCTTTATGGCGGCTTCGGATTCGCTGGGCGATGCGAAATATCGTGACGCGATGGAGGCGATGGGAAAGAAGTATGACTGGCAGCTTCGGTCGCATCTGCCGGACGCGGATGACCAGAGCGTGGGGCAGACTTATCTGGAGCTTTATCTGCTGAAGAAAGATCCGGCGATGATTGCGCCGACACGGGCTGAGTTGGATGCTTTGCTGCCTGAACCTCACGTTTCCAAGAAGCCGGGAAAGCCTGTGATCTGGTGGTGGTGTGACGCGTTGTTTATGGCACCGCCGGTGTGGTCGAGGATGTATGCCGCTACGGGCGACAAGAAGTACATCGGCTATCTGGACGAGGAGTGGGCGAAGACCTCGGACCTGCTGTACGACAAGCAGGAGCATCTGTATGCGCGGGATGCGGATTATCTGACCAAGACCGAGGCAAATGGGAAGAAGATGTTCTGGTCGCGGGGTAATGGGTGGGTGATGGGTGGGATTGCGAGGACGCTGGACTATCTGCCGAAGGATGATCCGGCTCGGGTGAAGTATGTGACTCAGCTGAAGGAGATGGCTGCGCGAGTGGCTTCGTTGCAAGGGGCAAGGATGGGCTTTGGCGGGCAGGGATGCTGGATCAGGGGAACTACTCCGAGCCGGAGGTTTCGGGGTCGGCGCTGTTTACGTATGCGCTGGCGTGGGGGATCAACCAGGGCGTGCTGGATGGGAAGGTGTATCGGCCTGTGGTGGCGAAGGCGTGGGCGGGGATGCTGAAGCATGTGTATGCGGACGGGCGGCTTGGATGCATCCAGCAGACGGGGGCGGAGCCGGCACCGTTCAAGGCTACGGCGAGCTATACGTATGGGGTTGGCGCGTTTCTGATGGCGGGAAGCGAGATTCGACGGATGGGGGCTGCGCCCGACCGCGGCGAAGAGGAGTCACAAGCCCAGTTAGCGTGGCGGGGTTGTAGGATGAATTTGTCTTGCAATTCCAACGAAGCGGGTGCTGTTGATGAAGGTCGAGAAGGAACAGGCGTTGCGGGTGCATCGGCAGCGCTTTGGGCGGGAGGGGCGGAGCTTTGCGGCCCCGGCGCGGGTGAATTTGATTGGCGAGCATACCGACTATACGGGTGGGTTTGTGATGCCGATGGCGATCGATTTTCAGACGGTGGCTGTCGTGAGTGCGCGGGAGGATGGGCGTGCGGTCTTCTATTCGGCGAACTATGACGAGGAGGTTGGTTTTGAGATTGGCTTCTTTGACGCGAAAACCGATTGGGGGATGGAGTGATTATCCTGCGGGCGTGCTGTGGAGTCTTCGTGAGGAGGGAGTTGCGATTGGTGGCTTCAATTTGAGTCTGGCGGGGGATGTGCCGCTGGGAGCGGGGTTGAGTTCGTCTGCGTCGGTTGAGGTTGCGACGGCGATGGCGTTGCTGGGCCATGCGGGTGTGGAATTGCCGCTGGAGAAGGTTGCGACTCTTTGCCGGCGGGCTGAGAACGAATACGTCGGCGCGAAGAGCGGCATCATGGACCAGTTTGCGGTTGCGGGTTGTGTGGCGAATCGGGCGATGCTGCTGGATTGCCGGTCGCTTGCGTATGAGCTGCTGCCTTTGCCGGATGAGGTGCGGGTGGTGATCTGCAATTCGATGGTGAAGCATGCGGTGGCGACGGGGGAGTATGGCGACCGAAGCGCCGAAGTGGAGGCGGGGCAGGCGGTGTTGCGGCGGGAGCGGCCTGGAGTGGAGTTGCTGCGGGATGCGACGCTCGATGATCTTGAGGCCTGCAGGGAGATGATGTCTGCCGCGAGCTTCAAACGGTGCCGGCATATCATCACGGAGAATGCGCGGGTTCTGGAGGCTCGGGAGGCGCTTGTTGCGAGGGGATATGGAGCGGTTTGGACGCTGATGGTCGAGGCACATGCTGAGTTTTCGCGACGACTTTGCGGCAAGCTGCGATGAGGTCGATATGCTGGTTGCGATCGCAATGCAGCAGGCGGAGTGTTTTGGAGCTCGGATTACGGGAGGAGGGTTTGGCGGGTGTACGGTGAATGTGGTGCGTGCGGAGGCAGCGGATCGGTTTGTCGCGACGCTGCGGCGGGAGTATGCCGCGAAGACGGGGATTGAGGCGGACTGTTTTGTTTGTACGCCTTCGGATGGGGCGTTTGCACTGGCGAAGAAGGGTGGTGTGGCTTGAATCCTCTGGCTCAGCAGAATCCTCATCGGCGGTTCAATCCTTTGAAGCGGGAGTGGGTGCTGGTGTCGCCTCATCGCACGCAGCGGCCGTGGCAGGGGCAGACGGAGACGAAGGCTGCTCCGGTTGCGCTGCGCTACGATCCGGAGTGCTATTTGTGTCCGGGGAACCTTCGGGCTGGTGGTGTGCGGACGGAGAAGTATACGAGCACGTATGTTTTTGAAAATGATTTCGCGGCGTTGAAGCTGGATACGCCACGGTTTTCGAGCGATGAGGGCGGTAAGGGATTGCTGGTGGCCGAAGGGGAGAGCGGGGTGTGCCGGGTGATCTGCTTCTCGCCGCGACATGACCTTACTTTGGCGAAGATGTCGGTTGAGGAGATTCGCACGGTAGTGGATGTGTGGGCGGAGCAGATTGTGGAATTGGGCTCGCGGGACGATATTGGTTACGTGCAGATATTTGAGAACCGCGGGGCGATGATGGGGGCGAGCAATCCGCATCCGCATGGGCAGATATGGGCCAGCCGGTCGGTTCCGAATGAAGTGGTGGCGGAGTTGGGCGGGCAGCGTGAGTATTTTGAAAAGAACGGTTCTGTTCTTCTCTGTGAATATCGGGAGATGGAAGAGTCCCTTGGAGAGCGTGTGGTGGCGCGGAATGCGAGCTTTGTTGCGGTGGTTCCTTTCTGGGCGGTTTGGCCGTTTGAGGTGATGGTTCTGCCGCGGCGACATGTGGCCCTGCTTCAGGCATTCACGGAGACGGAGCGGTCGGACTTCGCGGCTATTTTGAGGGCGGTCACTGCAACGTACGATCAGGTTTTTGATGCTCCGTTTCCTTATTCGATGGGGCTGCATCCTGCGCCATGCGATGGGGAGGAGCATCCGGAGTGGCAGTTTCATGCTCACTTCTATCCGCCGCTGCTGCGGTCGGCGAGCATTCGCAAGTTTATGGTGGGGTTTGAGCTGCTGGGCGGGCCGCAGCGGGACATTACGCCGGAGTCGGCGGCTGAGGTACTTCGGCAGGCGAGTCTGCGAGTTTCTGATTAGTTCGTCGGGATGTTAGGGGTTCCCGCCAGCAAAGGACCGCACATTCGTCGGCCGGAGTAACCTATCTACTTCAGGAGGAGAGGCGTGCCAGTTGATTCACTTAGAGTAATTTCGAACCTCCAGGAACTGCGGGCTTTGACGGCCGATGATCTTGGCGCCCAACGCCTTGCATGGAGCCCGATGTGGCTCAAGGCGCGCGAATGGTTTCAAACCAAACTGGAGGGCCTGCCTGTGGAACATCAATACGATGCGGCGGGAAACTCCTGGACGACTCTTCGAGGCGAATCCGATCGTGCACTGCTTCTGGCGAGTCATCTTGATTCGGTGCCCAACGGTGGCTGGTTGGATGGCTGCCTGGGGGTTCTTGCCGGCCTTGAGGTGCTGCGCGGTCTCGCTGAGGATTTTAACGGTAGGCCACCCATCACGATTCGGCTCGTCGATTGGGCCGATGAGGAGGGTGCGCGTTTCGGACGGAGCCTCTTTGGTTCTTCGGCGTTTGCCGGTACTCATACGATTGCTGTCGACCGGGTTCGTACCGATCGCGATGGAGTTCGTTTGGAGGATGCCCTTAGGAACTGTGGCGTCGATGTCGATCGGATTGGTGATGCTAGTGCTGAACGTAAGAATGCAGCCGCTTATCTGGAGTTGCACATCGAGCAAGGACCTGTTCTCGAAAATATGCATCTTCCACTTGGCGTCGTGCTAGGCACCAAGGGAGTAGAGCGGCATGCGATTACATTTCGTGGACAGGAGGCGCACTCGGGCTCGACTCCGATGGGCGTGCGTCGAGATGCGCTGGCTGCTGCGGCGAAGCTGGCGCTCGAGATTCGTCCTATCGCACGGAAGCACCCGGACGCGGTTGCGACGATGGGTAGTGTGAAGACGTTTCCAGGAATCGTGACGGCGGTGGTTGGACGGTGCGAAACGACCCTGGATATGCGTGACCTCGATGCGAAGGTTCTGGCGTCGATGTTGGCGGAGGCTCGTGCTGCGAGCGAACGCTTTGCTGCGGAGGAGGGGTGTACCGTCGAGTGGTCGAAGATCTGGAATATTGAACCGATCTCCTTTGATCCGCGGCTTATTGAGTTTTGCGATGAGGCGGTTCGTGAAGTGGCTGGGGTCTCCCATCGGTTGCCGTCGGGACCTTTGCATGACGCTGCGGAGGTCGCGCGGACGGGAGTTCCCACTGTGATGATGTTTACTCAGTCACTCGCCGGCCTTAGCCACAACAAGGCAGAGGATACGACGATCGATGATCTGAAGATGGCGGTGCAGGCCTTCGACCGGCTTGCGACGGAAGACGATGAACTGGTTGAGTGCGCGGAAAAGCGAGGGTTAGCTTTCGTGTTCAAAGAGGCATTTCGTTCGCAGGCGGTGAAGGTTTGCTGCGATAGTGCATAATAGTCACTTCTAATGCCGAGATAAGGCTGGATATTGATGAGCGAGCGAACGTCCTTTCGTGAGCGGGTGACGGTACATCCGGAGGTGGTGGAACGCTTCGGCGATCTGCACCCGCCGTTCGACAGGCAAGCTGCTGTGCCTGAGGCAAATCGCTGCCTCTACTGTTTTGACGCGCCTTGCACCATGGCCTGTCCTACCCATATTGATGTGCCTCGCTTTATCAAGAAGATAGCGAGCGGCAATCTTGCTGGTTCAGCGCGCACCATTCTCGATGCGAATATTCTGGGCGCGAGCTGTGCCCGGGCCTGTCCGGTGGAGGTGCTGTGCGAGGGAGCCTGCGTGATGCATCGTTACAACAAGCAGCCGATTCAGATCGCGCGGCTGCAACGGTTTGCGATGGACTCGCTGTATGAGAGTGGAGCGCCGCTGCCGTTCGAGCCTGGCGCAGATGACGGGCTTCTCCGTTGCGCTGATTGGGGCAGGGCCGGCGTCGCTTGCCTGTGCTGCGGAGCTTCGGCGCCGCGGCATTCGCGCATATCTTTATGACGCTCGTCCGCTGCCGGGAGGCTTGAATACGTATGGGGTGGCCGAATATAAGCTGCCGCTGGTGGAGAGTCTGCGCGAGATCGAGATGCTGGCGCAGCTGGGAGTAAATTTTCACTTCGAGACGATGATCGATGCCGCGACGCTCGCTGAACTTGAGCGGACGCACGATGCTGTTTTTCTGGGAATCGGGTTGGGGACGATTCATCGGTTGGGCATCGCGGGGGAACAGCTTGCCGGTGTGACGAATGCTCTGGATCTTATTGCGGGTTACAAGTCAGGTGCCTTGACGACGGTGCCAGAGCGGGTGGTTGTTGTTGGGGCGGGGAACACCGCGATTGATGCGGCAATCGCTTCGGTCCGGCTGGGATCGACCGATGTGCATATTGTGTACCGGCGCGGTCCGGAACAGATGTCGGCGTTCGCGTTTGAATATGAACATGCTCGAGGCGAAGGAGTGAAGTTCCTTTGGCATGTTCAACCTGTCCGCATTCATGGTGACAAATCCGTCAAG
The DNA here is from genome assembly GCA_963838555.1 of uncultured Acidobacteriaceae bacterium. Lineage (GTDB taxonomy): Bacteria > Acidobacteriota > Terriglobia > Terriglobales > Acidobacteriaceae > Edaphobacter. Next base: position 151,809 of record CAWIRK010000005.1, read on the forward strand.
AGTATTGAACTGGCGAAGCTTGTTGAGACCGAGGATGGGGCGCTCATTCCACGACCTGATTCGGAGTTTTCGCTTGAAGCGGATCTTGTTGTTTTGTCGATCGGGCAAGGGACGCATACGGGTTTTCTGTCTGAGTCAGGCGGCAAGAACGTGGAGGTTGAGGTGGAACGCGGACGCATTGTTATCGACCGCACTACAGGTCAGACTTCCAATCCGAAGATTTTTGCGGGTGGAGATTGCACGAACGGCGGCCGCGAGGTTGTGGATGCGGTTGCCGATGGAAAACGCGCCGGCATTGGCATTGCGGCGTGGCTGGAGGTGCAGCATGTCCAAGCCTAGACCAACACTCGAGACTACCTTTTGTGGAATTCCATGCCTCAATCCGTTCTGGCTTGCGTCTGCTCCGCCGACGAATTGCGGTGAGCAGGTCATGCGGGCCTTCGATGCAGGTTGGGGCGGAGCGGTCTGGAAGACGATTGGCGAGCCGATCACGAATGTCAGTTCGCGCTATTCGTCGATCGATTGGGAGGGGCGGCGGATGATGGGCTTCAATAATATTGAGCTCATCTCTGATCGGCCGATAGAGGTCAACCTGCAGGAGATCGCGGAGGTGAAGCGACGTTATCCGAAGCACGTTGTCATTGCTTCGCTGATGGTTGAGAGCAAACGCGAGACGTGGCACGATATGGTGCAGCGCGCGGAGGATGCCGGTGCCGATGGGCTTGAACTCAACTTTGGATGTCCACATGGCATGAGTGAGCGCGGCATGGGGTCTGCTGTGGGACAGGTGCCCGAGTACTGCGAACAGATCACGGCGTGGGTGAAGGAGAAGGCGCGGACGCCGGTCATCGTTAAGATGACGCCGAACATCTCCGACATCCGCTTGCCTGCCCGGGCCGCCAAACATGGAGGCGCCGACGCGCTCTCTGCCATCAACACGATCAACTCGATTACGGGTATTGATCTCGACACGTTCCAGCCGAGTCCGAACGTTGATGGCAAGAGCTCGCATGGCGGGTACTGCGGTCCTGCCGTAAAACCGATCGCACTGAATATGGTTCAGCAGATACAGTCCGATCCGGCGAGTGCTCTTCCACTCTCAGGGATTGGCGGCATCGGGAGCTGGCGGGATGCGGCGGAGTTTATTTTGCTGGGGTGTGGCACCGTACAGGTATGCACTGCGGCGATGCACTATGGATATCGAATTGTGGAGGATATGCAGGATGGTCTGCTGGCATGGATGGGAGAGAAGGGATTCGCGACCATCGATGATTTTCGGGGGCTATCGCTCCCCAATGTTCGGGAATGGAAGCAACTCAATCTGAACTATCAGATCGTTGCGCGGATTCACGAAGATCTGTGTATTGGGTGCCAGCTTTGCTACACGGCATGCTGGGATGGAGCGCATCAGTGCATTCATCTGGATCGCACTTCGCCTGCGCCAGATACGACAAGAACTCCCGCAATGGTCGAGGCAGCGGCGGCAAGGCGAATTTCGACGACTCCCATTCCAAAACTCGACGCGGGAGGGGTGGGCCGCAGCAACGCAGTCACGCCGCTTGAACGTATCCCGCGCGTCGATGAAGAACATTGTGTCGGGTGCAATCTCTGTTCCCTGGTTTGTCCGGTGGAGAATTGCATCACGATGGAACGCGTCGACAATGGACTGCCGTTCGAGAGCTGGGAAGAACGCACTGCCAAGGGATTGGTTCCACCCGGAGCCGAAGAGGTGATGAGTACAAATACCTGACGCAGCGTGTTTCTGAATGACGCCGCCCCTTTTTGGTGTCAATGAAACTCCAGCGTTGAACAGTTCGGAGCGAGTATGGGAATTCTGATTCAGAATGGCACTGTTGTCACCGCAGCTCGTGTTGAGAAGGCGGACGTGCTTATGGAAGGCAGCACGATACGCGAGGTACGCGAACACATCGACCCTGAAGGGCACTCGCTTGTCGATGCTGCGGGGCTTTTCATTTTGCCTGGCGGCGTCGACGCGCACACCCATATGGATATGCCTTTTGGAGGGACGGTATCGGCGGACGACTTTCTCACCGGCACGCGTGCCGCTGCGATCGGGGGCACGACGACTATCGTCGACTTCGCCATACAGGCAAAAGGGACACGCATGCGGGATGCGCTGGATATCTGGCGGGCGAAGGCGGAAGGCAAGGCCTGCATCGACTATGGCCTGCACATGATCGTTACCGACCTTGGATCCGATAACGGCAAGCAGGGCCTGCACGATATGGATGACATGGTTCGTGAGGGTGTCGCCAGCTTCAAGCTTTTTATGGCGTATCCGAATGTGCTGATGGTAGACGATGGCACGATCTTCAAGGCACTGCGACAGACTGCAAAGAATGGCGCACTGGTCTGCATGCATGCCGAGAATGGAAGCGCCATCGACGTGATCGTGCAGCAGGCGCTTGCTGAGGGAAAGACGGCTCCGATTTACCATGCTCTGACGCGGCCGACTAGGGCCGAGGCGGAGGCCGTGCACCGCTCGATCGCACTGGCTGAGATGGCGGGCGTTCCTGTGTACATTGTTCATCTGTCGAGCGAAGATGCGCTGAATCAGGTGCGTGAGGCGCGCGACCGGGGGCTGCCCGCATTCGCTGAGACTTGTCCGCAGTACCTTCTTCTCTCGATTGAAGATCAGATGCCAGGCAAAAGTTTTGAAGAGGCGAAGTATGTTTTTACTCCGCCGTTGCGAGAGAAGAAAAACCAGCCGAAGCTTTGGGATGGGCTCGCCACAGATAATCTTACAGGTGGTTTCGACCGACCATTGCCCGTTCTGTTTTGCCGACCAGAAGCAGCTTGGTAAAGACGACTTCAGCAAGATTCCCAACGGCGGCCCCGGAGTTGAGAATCGAATGCAGTTGCTGTATCACTTTGGAGTGAATGCAGGAAAGATCACGCTGCAGCGATTTGTCGAGATTACGGCCACGGCGCCTGCGCGGATATTTGGAATGTATCCGAAGAAGGGCACGATTGCTGCCGGATCTGACGCGGACATTGTGCTCTGGGATCCTGAGGCCTCGCATCTGATCTCCGCAGCGACGCACAATATGCGCTGCGATTTTTCGATGTTCGAGGGGTGGACCGTGAAGGGCAATGCGCGACAGGTGTACTCGCGCGGAGAACTGGTCGCGGATGGGGGACGGTATGTTGCTTCCACGGGCCGAGGTCAGTATCTGCGACGAGAGGCCAGGGGAGGAGCATGGCAGTGAGTTCGACGACCTCGCGGCATCCTCGATCAGGATGTGGCAAGCCTGGCAGCGCAGCACGATCCACGTCTCTACAATGCAGACCTTGCTCCCACGACGGCCGCGCAGCGCACGTGGGGAACCTATAACTACATTGCGCTCTGGTTCTCCATGTCGATGGAGGTGACGACGTACATGCTGGCGTCTTCGCTGATTGCGGGCGGCATGAACTGGAAGCAGGCGATCTTTACTATTCTTCTGGGGAATCTGATTGTGCTCGTCCCGATGCTTCTGAATGCGCATGCGGGAGCGAAGTATGGGATTCCGTTTCCGGTATTTGTGCGTGCCAGCTTTGGGACGCGTGGCGCGAATCTTCCTGCGATGCTGCGGGCTTTGGTTGCGTGCGGATGGTTCGGGATTCAGTCGTGGCTTGGCGGGCAGGCGATTGCTGCGATGATTGCCGTCTTGTGGCCTGCGACGGCGAACATGCCTGCGGTTCTGTGGGCGAGCTTTCTCGGGTTCTGGCTCCTGAATATGTATGTGGTGTGGCGCGGTGTCGAATCGATTCGGTTTCTGCAGAGTTATTCGGCGCCGTTCATGCTTGTGATGTCGCTCATCCTGCTGTTCTGGATGCTGCATAAGGCGGGCGGCTTTGGGCCGATGCTTTCGGCGCCGAGCCGTTTCCATACGACGGGCAGCTTTCTTCGCTTCTTCTTTCCTTCGCTGACGGCGATGGTGGGTTACTGGGCGACGCTGTCTCTGAATATTCCGGACTTTACGCGCTATGCGAAGTCGCAGGATTCGCAGATCGTGGGTCAGGCGTTTGGTTTGCCGGTTGCGATGGTGTTGTATTCGTTTATCGGGATTGCGTGCACGTCGGCGTCGGTGACGATCTTTGGCGAGCCGGTGTGGTCGCCTATCACGCTGCTTGGGCGGTTTCATCAGCCGGTGGCGGCTCTGCTGGCGCTGGTTGCGCTGTTGATCGCGACGCTCAATGTAAACATCGGGGCGAATGTCGTTTCTCCGTCGAATGACTTCTCGAACCTTGCTCCGGGCTGATCAGCTTTCGCACTGGTGGATTGATTACGGGTTTGTTGGGGCTTGCGATGATGCCGTGGAAGTTGATGAGCACGTTTGGAAGCTACATCTTTGGATGGCTCGATCGGCTACTCCGGATTGCTCGGTCCGGTTGCGGGCATCATGGTTGCGGACTATTTTCTGATTCGTGGAACGCGTCTGGATACCGTGTCTCTGTACCGCCGTGGAGGCCCATACGAGTACACGCGCGGCGTCAATCCACGGGCGATCGTTGCGCTTGTTGCTGGTGTGGTTGTCGCGCTGATTGGACTCGTGGTGCCCGGCTTGCGATTTCTCTATGACTATGCCTGGTTCGTGGGATTCTTCGTGGCGGCGGCGAGTTACTACTTCCTGATGTTGAGATACAGGGTGAGATGCTTCCGCACCGCTCAGTGCCGTGACACAGCCGGCCGCGAACGAATAGGATGGCGATTATGAACTCTACTGACGTTGCTGAATCGCAGACACTCACCAGCGAGCAGGTTGTCGATCTTACCCGGCAGCATAACTACGGCACGTGGCGGTTCCAGAAGAACTGGAATCCGATGCATGTCGTCGATGCTGAGGGCTGCTACATCATCGATGGGGCAGGGAAGCGGTATCTGGATTTTTCTTCGCAGCTGATGTGCTCGAACCTTGGGCATAAGAATCAGGCCGTGATTGATGCTATTGCGCGGCAGGCTCAGCAGTTGAGCTATGCCATGCCGGGGTATGCCACGACGGCGCGGGCTGAACTGTCGCAGCTTCTGGTGGAGGTTCTTCCGAAGGGCCTGAACAAGTTTTTCTTTACGACCTCCGGCACTGAGGCTAACGAAGCTGCCTTCAAGATTGCGCGGATGTATACGGGTAAGACGAAGATTATCGCGCGGTATCGGTCTTATCACGGCTCTACGAGTGGTTCGATTGCGGCGACGGGGGATCCACGGCGGTGGGCGATGGAGCCGGGTGGGAAGGGGCCGGGGGTTATCTTTGCGCCTGAGGTGCACTGTTACAAGTGCCCGATCGGCATACGTATCCGGCTTGCGGTATTGCTTGCGCGGATTACATCGAGCACATGATTCGGAATGAGTCGGATGTGGCGGCGGTGCTTGTCGAGCCTATTGTGGGTACGAATGGCGTTATTGTTCCTCCTGAGGAGTACATGCCGAAGCTTCGCCGTATATGCGATGAAAACGGAGTTCTGCTGATCGCGGATGAGGTGATGACGGGGTGGGGGCGTACGGGGGAGTGGTTTGCGCTGAACCACTGGGGAGTTGTTCCGGACATTCTGGTTACGGCGAAGGGGATTACTTCGGCTTATGTTCCGCTTGGGCTTTGTGCTACGAGTGAGAAGATCGCGGAGTATTTCCAGGATCACTATTTTGCGCATGGGCATACCTATGAGGCGCATCCGCTTACGCTTGCGCCTGCGGTTGCGACGATTCACGAGATGCAGCGGCTTGGGCTGGTGGAGCGGGCGCGGGAGTTGGAGCCTTATGTTGAAGGCAAGCTGCATGAGTTGAAGCTCAAGCACGCGAGTGTGGGGGATGTTCGTGGAAAAGGGCTTTTCTGGGCGGTGGATCTGGTGAAGAATCGGGAGACGAAAGAGCCCTTCAACACGTATGCGGATAAGGTTTCGGGGAAGGCGCTGCTGGTCGATCAGATTGCGGGGAAGATACTTGGCGAGGGGGTGACGATTCAGGCGTGGGTCTCGCATTTTGTGATTGCGCCGCCTTTGATCGTTACGAGGGAAGAGATTGATCTGGGGATTGCGGCTCTGGATAAGCACCTTGCTTTGGCGGATGCGGCGGTGGAGGCGGCTTAGGCCCCATCCCCGTCGAAAAGTGTGCAAAGTCTTCGAAGTAGAGACTTTAGGTCTGGACCTGTGGGTTATGAAGCGTGGGTACAGTTGCTTGATGGTGGATGGGTGGCGTTGTTGAGGGACGTGTTTTGTCAAGCTGTGGAAGACTTATCGCTGAGCCCAGACGAACAGCAGATCGCTACGGCGACTCCGCTTCGCAAAATGACGGTCGGGACGACAACAGAGAAAGCCCGGCGCGCATGGAGCCCTCGGCATTGACAGATTATTCGCAGGCCTCCAGAGGCGACTGCGCTGATCGCGGCAAAAGCACGGTTAGCCCAGGGTGGGCATGGAGGTGTCGACTCCGGTGCGGATGCCGGTGGGCCAGCGGGAGGTTACGGTTTTCAGGCGGGTGTAGAAGCGGACTCCCTCGGGGCCGTAGATGGAGTGATCGCCGAAGAGGGAACGCTTCCAGCCGCCGAAGCTGTGGAAGGCCATGGGGACGGGGATGGGTACGTTGACCCCTACCATGCCGACCTGGACGCGGTGGACGAAGTCGCGGGCGGTGTCGCCGTCGCGGGTGAAGATGGAGGTGCCGTTGCCGTATTCGTGCTCGTTGATCATCTGCAGGGCGGTTTCGAAGTTGTTGACTCGGACGACTCCGAGGACGGGTCCGAAGATCTCCTCGCGGTAGATCTTCATCTCGGGTTTTACGTGGTCGAAGAGGCAGGCTCCGAGGAAGAATCCTTCGCCTTTGGGCAGGGTTTTCTCGCGGCCGTCGACGACGAGTTCGGCGCCCTCTTCTTTTCCGTGCTGGAGGTATCCGGTGACGCGCTCGAGGTGGGCTTTGGTGATCAGAGGGCCCAGCTCTGCGCCTTCCTTCATGCCGTCGTCCATCTGCAGGCTTCCGATGCGCTGCTCGAGTTTGCTCAGGAGTGCGTCGGCGGTGGCGTTACCGACGGTCACGGCTACGGAGATTGCCATGCAGCGTTCGCCTGCAGAGCCGTAGGCGGCGCCGACGAGGGCGTCCGCGGCCTGATCGAGATCGGCATCCGGCATGACGATCATGTGGTTCTTTGCGCCGCCCAGCGCCTGCACGCGTTTGCCGTGCTTTGTTCCTTCGCGGTAGACGTACTCGGCGATGGGGGTCGAGCCGACGAAGCTGACGGCCTGGATGGTGGGGTGGGCGAGGATTGCGTCTACGGCGACTTTGTCTCCGTGGATGACGTTGAAGACGCCGTCGGGCAGGCCGGCTTCCTTGAGCATCTCGGCGAGGAGGAGGGATGCGCTGGGATCGCGTTCGCTCGGCTTCAGGACGAAGGTGTTGCCGCAGGCCAGGGCGATGGGGAACATCCACATGGGCACCATGGCGGGGAAGTTGAAGGGCGTGATTCCTGCGACGACGCCTAGCGGCTGGCGGACGGACCAGCTGTCGATGCCGGAGCCTACCTGCTCGGTGAATTCGCCTTTGAGGAGTTGCGGGATGCCGGTGGAGAATTCAATGTTTTCGAGACCGCGGGTGGCTTCGCCTCTTGCGTCGGAGAAGACTTTGCCGTGCTCGCTGGTGAGGAGCGCGGCTACTTCGTCGAGGCGGCGTTCGAAGATCTCGCGGAAGCGGAAGAGCACGCGGGCCCGGCGGAGAGGCGGTTGGGAGGACCAGTCGGGGAATGCTGCTGCGGCGGCGGCGACAGCTGTGTCTACTTCGGCAGGCGTCGCGAAGGCAACTCGGGCCTGCACCTCTCCGCTGGCGGGGTTGTAGACGTCTCCGAATCGTCCGGAGGTTCCGGTTCGTATCTGGCCATTGACCCAATGATGGACTTCGCGCAGCTTCTGGCTGGCGGGAAGGGGATGGGTGAGCGTCGATGTCACGGACATGGGAGACCTCCTGTCGAGAGGATTATGCTACCAGCCGCGGGCGGGGTTTACGACTCTTCCGGTTGGTTGGCTGCGCCGCCGTGCATTAGCAGGTACATAACGGGGGTGACGACGAGGGAGAGCACCAGGGAGATCGCCAGGCCGCCAATGACGGCAATGGCGAGGGGCTGCAGCATCTGCGAGCCGGCTCCGAGGGCGAAGGCCAGCGGCAACATGCCGGCAATGGCGGCGAGGGCTGTCATCAGGATGGGGCGCAGACGACGGCGGCCGGCGAGAATCATAGCGCGTCGCGGCTCCATGCCGATGTCCAGGAACTTGTGATAGGCGTCGAGCAGGAGGATTCCGTTCTTTGCGACGATGCCGATGACCATGATGAGTCCCATGAACGAGGCGACGTTGAAGCTGATTCCGGTCACTAGGAGAGCAAGGACTACACCCGACATGGATAGGATCGAGGAAGTGAGGATAGCGACGGGAGCGGAGAGATTGCGGAACTCGGTGAGGAGAACTCCGAAGACGAGAGCGAGTGCGAGGACAAGGACGCGTTCGAGTTCGGCGAAGGACTTCTGTTGTTCTTCGTAGGTGCCGCCATATTGAATCCGGACGCTGCCCGGCAGATGAAGCGCGGCGACTGCGGCCTGGACGCGCTTGATGCCGGAACCGAGGTCGGTGCCTTCGAGGCGGCCGGTGACGGAGATATTACGCTGAAGGTTTTCGCGGCGAATCTCCTGTTCGCCGGCGGTGTGTTCGATGGTGGCGAGAGAGCCGAGGGTCGCGGACTTGCCGGTTGCACTGTTCAGGACGGTGTTCTGGATGGCGTCGAATGAGGCGCGATGCTGGTCGTCGAAGCGGACGCGAATGGTATACGGACGTCCGTTCTGGATGAGGGGGTTGGGAACAGGCTCGCCCTCGATGATGGCGGTGGCGTCGGTGGTGACCTCCTGGGCGGTGAAGCCGAGGCGCGCGGCGACGGCTGGATCGACGCGAAAGGTGGTGGAGGGACCGCTGACGGTGTTCTCGATGCCGTTGAGGACATCGACGACTCCGGGCTGTTTCTTGATGGCGGTTGCGACCTCGTCCCCGACCTGGGCCAGCAGGGCGGGATTGTCGTTGAAGAGTTTGATCTGAATCGGCTCCGGCGAGTTGGAGAGGTCGTTGATCATGTCTTCGAGGACCTGGACGAACTCGACGTCGAGCTCGGGTTCCTTGGTCTTGATCTCAGTGCGCACGTCGGACATGATTTCGTCGATCGCCTGTTTGCGCTTGGACTTCAGCTTCACGGTGATGTCGCCGGTGTTTGCTTCGGTGACTGCGGCGAGACCCATCTGGAGGCCAGTGCGGCGCGAAGTGGTTTCGACGTTTGGATTATCCTTGAGGATTGCTTCGACGTGCTGGAGAACGCGGTCTGTCTCGGCAAGCGAACTTCCGGCGGGCATGATGTAGTCGATGATGAAGCCGCCCTCGTCCATTTCCGGAAGCAGGTCGGAGCCCAGTGATCGGTAGGCAATGACTGTGCCTACGACGAGGAGGAGGCAGGCAAGCAGCAGGTAAAGCCGGCGATCGAGGGCGCGGGTGAACCATCGCTGGTAGAAGTCCAGCACCTTGCGCATGAAGCCGGAGAGCTCCTGCTCTTCGTGGTGCATCAGCTTGAGTAACTCAGGTTCTGCCGCATCGCTGACAGCTTCAGGGACGGATCCGTTGGTGTCGGCGTCGTGGTTCTTGCCACGGAGGATCAGCAGGCTCAGCGCGGGCGTCCAGGTGAGCGCAAGCGCCAGGGAGGTGAGCAACGAGACTGTCATGGTGATGGCGAGTGCGCGGAAAAACGTGCCGGTGACGCCGGTGACAGAGACGAGGGGGAGGAAGACGACGATCGGGGTGATGGTAGAAAACACCAGAGGCGTGGTGATCTCGTTCAGCGCCTTGCGGACGGCCGTGATGCGACCTTCGCCGGAGTCGCGGTGCAGAACGATGTTTTCGACGACCACGATGGCGTCGTCGATGACGAGACCGACAGCGGCCGCGAGACCACCGAGGGTCATCAGGTTGAAGCTCTGGCCGGTGATCTTGAGGAAGACGAAGGTGACCAGTACGGTGATGGGAATGACGAGGCCGGCGACGAGCGACGAGCGCCAGTCGCGCAGAAAGACGACGATGATGACGGAGGCGAGGATGATGCCGATGAGGATGGCGTCGCGCACGCTGGTGATGCTGTCGCGGACCAGCTGCGACTGATCGTAGAAAGGTTCGAAGTGAACGCCGGGAGGGAGGTTGGCCTTGAGACGCTCGACCTCGGCGGCGACTTCATCGGCGACCTGGACGGTGTTGCTGGAGGGCTGGCGGGCGATGTTGATCAGGACGGCAGGTTTGCCGTTGGCGCGAACCATGGTGTAGACGGGTTGCACTCCGTGCTGGACGTCGGCAACATCAGCGATTTTGACGGGAACGCCGGCGGCGCTGTTCTTGACGACGACCTGGCCGAGTTCTTCGACGCTGTGGACCTGGGCGCCGACGAGGCCGAGGACAAGCTGATGATCTGCTTCGTAGAGGCCGGGTGAGTCGAGCAGATTGGTGGCGCCGATGGAGTTGACGAGATCCGGGATGGTGATGCCGGCGAGGAGCAGTTTTGCGGTGTTGGGGGTGACGGTGAACTCGGGCACTTTGCCGCCCTGCACGATGACGGTGCTGACGCCGGGGAGCCGGTTGAGCGGCGGCTTCAGTTCATAAGTGGCGATCTCCCAGAGACGGTCCTGCGGTACTGTGTCTGAGGTGAGGCTGTAGCCGAGGATGGGAAAGGTCGCGAAGGTGAGGCGATGGGTACTGATCTGTGCGGTGGAGGGAAGGGTCTGTCCGACTTTGGATAGCGCGGCGTCGACCAGTTGAAGCGTGGTGACCATGTCCTCGTTCCAGTCGAAGAAGAGGCTGACCTCGGCGCTGCCTCGGCTGGTGGTGGAGCGCACGGTCAAGAGTCCGGGGACGGAGTTGACAGCGTCTTCGATGGGCTTGGTGATGAGGACCTGCATCTGTTCGACGGGCATGACGCCGTTGTCGATACCGATGACGACGCGGGGGAAGTCGGTTTCGGGAAAGACGGATATGGGCACGCCCAGGGCGAGATAGATGCCGGCGATTCCGAGGACGATAGTGAAGAAGAATACGGTCTTGGTGTGGCGCGCGAGCCAGAAGGTGGCGCGTTCAACGCGGTGTTTCTTTGCGTTGGCCGGTCCGGGATGAATGGGGGCGGAGGGCATTAGTCTTTATCTCCCTCTTTGCCAGCTGAGGGTTTGTCTTTGTCCGTGTCTTTGTCGTCGGCGGCTCCGATCTTTACTTTGGTGCCGTCTTCGAGCGCGTAGGCGCCGGAGGAGATCACTTTTTCGCCGACCTGTAGACCCTTGGTGATTTGAGTCTTGTCGTCCTGCGAGATGCCCAGCTCGACCTCACGATGGTGTGCTGTGCTGTCGGGGGCGATGATCATGACCTGCTTCTTGCCGGCGGAGTCGGTCACGATGGCGGCGGTGGGGACTACGAGGGCATCCGGAACCGTCTTGATGGCTACGGTGACCTTCACCGGTGTTCCTGCCTTCAGGATTCCATCGCGATTCGGTACTTTGATCCAGACCTCTACCGTTGTCGAGCCTGGATCCAATGCTGGGCTGATCAGGGTTACTTTGCCTTTCAGGGGTTCATCTACGCCGGTTACTGCGACTTCAGCTTCGTCGCCGACGTGCATTTGTTGGGCCTGGCCTTGAGCGAGGTGAGTCTTCGCGAGCAGCGACGAGACCTCCATCACCGTGACGAGCGGTTGACCGGCGGCGGCGATCTCGCCGGCGAAGAGCGGTCTGTCGGTGACGACACCATCGATGGGGGAGCGGATCTCGGAGTAGCTGACGCCTGCCTGCGCACCCTCATATTTGCCCTGCGCGGAGAGCAGTTGTCCCTTGGCGCTTTGGATTGCGGCTTCGCGAGTGACCGCCTTTTGCGAGGCCAGGTGCTTCGAGGCGATGTCGTAGGCTGCCTGGGCCTGCACGAGGGAGGCAGAGGCCGTGTCGAGGTCGCGTCCCGGAATGGCGCCTTGCGCGAAGAGGACTTTGCGGGCGTTGTAGATGCTTTGTTGCAGGTCGAGGGTGGCTTTGGTCTGGGCGACGTCTTGTTCGGCTTTCTGGTAGTCCTCGGGGACCGATGCCTTGGTTGCGGTGGCGAAGGCGGCTTGTGCCTGTTCGTAGGCGCCCTTGTTGTCGAGCTCGGCGGCGGTCAAGTCACGGTTCTCGAGTACTGCGAGGAGCTGACCGGTTTTCACCTTCGCACCGCGCTGGACGTAAAACTTATGGACGGGAGCGGTGATCTTGGGCGTGATGGCGGCCTGTGCTAGGGGCGCAAGGATGGCATCCGCTGTGACCTCCTGGGTCAGGGATTGTTTGGCGACAGCGACGGCCTCGACGCTGACCTCGGCTGTGGGAGTCTCTTCTTTCGCCTTGCAACCGGCGAGCAGGGTGCTTGCGATAAGCAGGGCAGTTGCGATACTCGCGGTGGTGTTTTGGATAACGCGCATAACGTCTTATGGTTCCTTCCGGCGGATCACAGAGGTGTTTCTACTGAAGCTTCCCTGTCAGGGTCTGCAACTGTCCAAAGGCGACGTGATAGCGGACCGCCGCATCGACCTTGGCGGCCTGCGCTGCACTGTAGGAGTTCTGTGCATCTACAACGTCGAGCACGCTTGCCTCGCCGGCCGAGTAGCGGAGGTTGGTGAGGCGCAGGCTTTCGGCGGCGGTGCGAACGGTCTCATCGAACGAGGCGAGCTGCTGCACCGCGACGGCGGTCTCGTTGTAGAGAACCTCGAGAGAGGCGACCAGCTGCCGCTGGGTTGCGGTGAGCTCGACGTTTGCGAGGTCACTGCGAATGGCGCTCTGCTTGACTCGCGAGCGGGTGGCGAACCAGTCCCAGACGGGGATGTCGAGTGTCACAGCTGCCGAGTAACCAAGGTTGTGGGTGCCGTCCGGCCCCTTGGTCGCGAACTGAGGTGCGTCGATTCCATAGAAGTACCCGAGCGAGAGGTCCGGAAGATAGGCAGCTCTGGCGGCATTGAGCTCGTACTTTGCGGCGCGAGCCGACTGGAGGGCGGCGCGAAGGTCCGGGTTGTTCTTCGCTCCGTCGGCCTGCACTTCGGCTTTGGCGGGCAGGACAGAGGGTTGGTCGAGATCGTTGGTCAGAGTGTAGGGCGTGAGGGGGTCGGGGAAGAGAAGAACCGCGAGATCGAGCCGCGCCTTTTCGGCGGCGAGGCCGGCGTCTGCCAGATCGCGCTGGCGCTGCTGGAGCTGAAGATTGGCCTTGACGACGTCGGCATGGGCTACCTCGCGGCCCGCCTCAAGCTTCTGGGTGAGTTGGCTGAAGCGCTGGGCCTCGTCGCTGGAGCGCTGGGCGACAACAAGCTTTTGTTCTGCGGCGAGCACACCGAAGTAGTTGCTGATGACAGTGGCGACCAGACCTCTGCGGGCAACCTCCTGCCGGGCCGCGCTGGCTTCGGCCTCGGCGGAAAGGCGACGATAGTCGGCGATTCCGGCGAGGCCGATCGTTTCGGTGACGGCGCCCTGGCTGACATACTCGTGAACGCTGTTGCTGGCGATGAAGATCGGCGTGCTCGTGGTGCCGGTGATTTCGGTATTTGTCGAAGATTGCTGGCCGGGCTTGGTATAGATGTATGCATTGTGATAGACAACGCCGGGCAAGAGGGCCGACCGGGCAATGGATTTGTCCAGGCCGGCGACAGATTTGTTTGCGGCGGCCGTGCGGTAGGTTACGTCGCTGATCTGAGCCCGCCGAATGGCCTCTTCGAGGGTGATCGGAGTGCCCGTTGCGGGAGCAGGCAGGGCCGGGGCAGAGACGGGAGTTGCCGGCACCGCTGTTGCGGGCACTGCGGCGGGCGTCTGGCACTGCGAGACGCAGGGGCAGAGCATCATCGCCACAACACCCGCCAGCAATGAAAGCTCAGGAGCGCACTGGCGAAAGCGCATCTTCCGCCTGTGCGCTGAATGAGGTGAATCGGTCATCATGTGTTCCTGAATATCAATTTCGGGAATATCAGTTTCTGCAGTTTCCCTCGAGATCTACTTGCGTTCTACAACCAGAATTTGGAAACTATCTGGCAGGACCGGAGGACGCGGCCGTGGATTCGCCTCAGTCGGTGCAGGCCGTGGTCCCATCTCCGCGGTTACAAGATACACCCGGCCATTACCTGCATCGAAGGTCATCGTCCGTGCACCCTTTTGTGTCGCAACCGTCTGCACTACCTTGTAGCCGGGGTCGTTTGTGTCAATCACCGTGAGAGTTCCGTCACCGTTCGAACTGAATGCCAATCCGTTCTTCGCATCGAAGCCTGCTGCATCGGGCGAGTCTCCTATCGAAGGGGTTGCAATCACTTTGCCGGAGAGATAGTCGGTCACGGCCATCTTCTTACCGTCGCATACCGAGAACAGACGATGCCCCGCTGTGTCGATCGCCATTCCTGAAGGCGATTCGCAGCCGGCGAGCGGCCATTCGGCAACAACGCTCTTTGTTTTTGCATCGAGCTTAGTGACGGAGTTTTTGGTCTCGATGTTTACATACACATTGCCTTTGCCATCGACGGTGGGGAACTCGGGTTTGCCGGAGAGTTTGATAGTCGCGACGACTTTCTGCGAGTCCGCGTCGATCACGGTGGCGTCGTTGCTGCGGCCGTTGAATGCCCAAACCGTCTTCGTTACGGGTTCAAAGACGATCCCGTCGGGATTCGTTCCGGCTGGGATTGACGCGCCCATCTGGTAGGTGTGCCTATCGAAGACCCACACGGCATTGCCTGCGCCGTCGCTCACGAATCCGAATTTTCCGGCCTGGTCGAGGGCGACACCGTGCGTGCTCTTGAAGCCGGTCAGCGCACCCACGCTCTTGCCTGTCTTCGTGTCGATGACCTCCACGCGCGGCCCGTGCGTAACGTAGACAACGTGCGCTGTGGGATCGGCGAGCAGGTAATCCCATCCTCCTTCGCCGCCAATTTTCCAGTGATCCACTACTTCAAACTTTCCGCCGGGTGGTTCGGCAGACACAGCATTCGTGGTCAAAACCGCGAGGCACATCGCGGCTGCCAGCGCAGAAAAGGAATTCTTCAGGTTCATCGCACATCCTCCAGGATTTCTACCCCAGTTTCCACCATCCATCCTGAAGACAACATGAAGGAAAGATCTACTACCCTACACATTCCGGGAGATCCACCCGTACCTCTATACCCGCCCCATGGCGCACGGAGATTCGTCCGCCGGCCTGTTCCACCATCGCCTTGCAGATCGCGAGCCCCAGCCCTGTCCCTCCGGTACTTCGCGCGCGCGAGGGATCGCCGCGGTAAAACCGGTCGAAGAGATGCGGCAACATCTCCACGGCAATGGGCTCGCCGGCGTTCCGTACGACAACGGTTACCATATCGCCGTGTACTGCCGCTTCGACCCCAACCACTTCGCCCAGCGGGCTATGCTGAATCGCATTTTGCAGGAGCTCAGTGCAGACCGTCTTCCATCGGTCCCTGGTGATGGCTGCGCGAACTGTCTCTTCGCCGGAGGACTCGAGCCGCACCCCACGCAACTGCGCGGTCGTGGCGAGGTCGTCCATCACTTCGCGGACTACGGGCATCACGGCGACATCCTCAACAACCGGATGCTTCAAGTCTCCCTCTTCCACCATCGCCAAGGTGAGCATTCGTTGCACCAGTTCTTCCATCCGCGTGCAATCCATCTGGCAACGCTCGAGCCCAGCCTGATACTCGGCACTGGTGCGCTCCTTCATGCTCAGAAGCTGGATGGACGACTTGACGACTGCGACGGAGGTCTTCAGCTCATGTGCTGCGTCGCTGACAAAGGTCCTCTGCTGGCCGAACGATCGCTCGAGCCTCAGGATGACACCCTCGAGCGCAGTCACCAGTGGTTCCAGCTCCTCGACCGATCGAGCTTCATCCGACGGGGCAAAACGCCACGAGTTTGCCGCGATTGTCGAGGCTTCGCCGGCCAGCTGGTAGAGCGGGGCAATGCTCTTCCGCACGAAGATGAAGACCAGTAGACCGGTCAGAAGAAGAATGACCGCATTGGCAATAGCAAAAAACCGGACGGCGCGCCCTACGGCCCTCCACACCCCTGCTGTTGGCACTGCGTACAACACCACGACATCATGCCGAACCTTCAACGTTGCCGGGTCGATCACCCTGATCCCATTCATCCGGACCGCACGGTACCTCTTTTCGCCCACCTTCAACTTGAAAATTGCATCTCCACCCTGGCGGAGCGCCGGATTTGCTCCACTCAGATTCCCCGTTCGCCCGAGTAACGTATCTTTTTCCCAGACTTCGTAGAGGTGATCTTTTGGCGTCTGCAGTCCGGCAACATCGAGCAGCACGCTGTCGGTATCGTCGGCGGCCTCGACTACGGCCCCCATCAGTGAGTCGGCATGTCCTCGCAGGGCAATATCGAGCGCCTCAAAATACTCATGACGCTCGTAGAAAAACGCCAGCGCTGTCGTGGCCACCGCGAACAAGAGCTCAATCAGCATCACGAGCGAAACCACCCGCCGCGTCATGGAATACCGTCTCATGCATCGCTCCCTGTATCTTCTGGCAGCAGGCGGTATCCTCGTCCGCGCAGGGTCTCAATCGAAGCGACCCCCATGCCGGCATCGAGTTTTCTGCGGAGGTTGGAGATATGCGCCTCGATCACGTTTGAGTGATGCTCCCAGTTGTAGTCGTACAGATGCTCAAGCAACTCGCGCTTCGATACGGTCGCGCGCGGCCGGTGGATCAGGTACTCGAGAATGCGGTATTCCATTGGCGAAAGGTCGACACGCCTGCCCGCTCGTTGAACGCTCTGTTCAAGGGTATTCACCTCGATTCCCGCCACGCGCAGCGTCGGGTGAGCTGCACCCTTTCCGCGCCGAATCAACGCCTTCACCCGCGCGATTAGCTCCCCGAGATCGAATGGCTTCCCGAGATAGTCATCCGCACCGGCGTTCAACAGCTCTACGACGGATCCGGCTTCATTGCGTGCGGTCAGGATCAACACAGGTGTCGCCACGCCGCGCGCCCGCAGCCGCTTCAACAGACTTAGACCATCTATGCCGGGCAGCATGAGGTCCAGCACAATCAGGTCATAACAGGGATCGCTTGCAAGGTGTGCCCCAGTCGCTCCGTCTTCGGCACAATCCACGGCAAACCCCGGCCCGTCGCGCAGGGCGTTGGCTACGTTCTCCGCCAGCCGGATCTCGTCCTCGACCAAAAGTACCCGCATTACGTCTCGTCTCTTCGACTCTTGCCGACCATGTTTTAGAGTATCGCCGACGTCGCGTCGCAGACAAAGTCAGCGGGGCAGGGAAGAGCCGGCCGCCTGTCTTTGGGGAGGAGCCAAAATTCCAGTGAGGCTTAGGTAAGGGTTTTGAGTCCTGCTTCGGACAGCACCACGAACTCGGTCATTACCTTCGCGATGAAGTCCAGCATCTCCGTTGTCAATCCGGGATAGACTCCGATCCAGAAGACCTGGTTCATGACGAAGTCGGTGTTCTTCAGATCGCCGACGACGCGATGCTCATATCCTTCGTAGGCGGGTTGACGCAGCAGGTTTCCCGCGAAGACGAGCCGCGTCCCGATTTTGTTGGATTCGAGTTGCCGCGTCAGCTGATCCCTTGAAAAAGGAGCGTTTGTTTTGACGGCGATGGGAAACCCAAACCAGCTTGGATCGGAGTTTTCACCAGCGACCGGCAGTATCAGGTGCTCCTCCAACGGCTGCAGCAGCTTTTTGAGATAACTGAAGTTTTCTTTTCGGCGCTCGATGAAGTACGGCAGCTTGGCAATTTGCGAGAGACCGAGGGCCGCCTGCATGTCAGTTGCCTTCAGGTTGTAACCAACGTGCGAGTAGGTGTATTTGTGGTCGTATCCGCAGGGCAGGGAGCCTAATTGCCACTCGAAACGCTTGCCACAGGTGTTGTCCATTCCGGGCTCGCACCAGCAGTCGCGGCCCCAGTCTCTGAAGCTGTCGATGATCACTTGCAGCGCGGGTTTGTCGGTCATCACCGCGCCACCTTCTCCCATGGTGATGTGATGCGCGGGGTAGAAGCTTACCGTCGCGATGTCGCCAAAGGTTCCGACCTTCCGTCCCTTGTAGGTCGATCCCAAGGCGTCACAGCAGTCTTCGACGAGCCAGAGATTGTACTTCCTGCAGAATGCCGTGATCGCATCCAGGTTGAAGACATTTCCCAGAGTGTGCGCGATCATGACGGCCTTTACTTTGGGACTGTAGGCCTCCTCCAGACGGGAGACGTCGATCTCGTAGGTCGGCAAGCGTCACATCCAGAAATACCGGCACGAGGCGATTCTGGAAGATCGGATTGACCGTCGTGGGGAATCCTGCGGCTACTGTAATCACTTCATCGCCTGGTTTTAGACGTCGGTCACCCAGCTTTGGCGAGGTCAAAGCGCTGAGAGCGACGAGGTTGGCTGAGGATCCGGAATTGACGAGAGAAGCCGAACGCACCCCGACAAATCGAGCGAGCTTGCGCTCGAATTCTTTGGCGAAACGACCGGTGGTGAACCAGCCATCGAGGGCGGAGTCCACAACTGAGCAGATATCCTCGGGGCCAATCACTTTACCGGACACCGGTACAGTAGAAGTGCCAGAGACAAACTCTCGCCGGGGGAAAGCCTCTGCGTGGTATTCCGCGGTTAATGCCAGGATCTGTTTCCGTAACTGTTCTGCGCGCTCGCTCATAGACAATTCCAGAATACACAAGCGCAGGCGCAGGTGCTCTTTCGAAAATGGATCGAGTACACTGGCTCTCTCACCGGCAAAATGACGATGGCAGCGGATGTCGTTATTTCTTTGGGTTTTGCCTGATTTTTTTACGCTATCAAATGGCGAGTTCTTTCGATCTCTTCAAGATTCGCCTCGATATGTCGATCAAAGAAGCTTTTTTTGATAGGTTTAAGCAAGCCTACCGCACGAAGATACATCCGAAAGTGCCAGCGTGATCAATGAATGCAATCGCACAGTCTTTCCAAAAACGGCGGTGGCAGACCCTTGCCACTGGTCTTTGTATTCTCTTTGGATTGATTTTCATTCTGAATGTTCATCCTATCGGGGATGGACTCTGGTTCTGGTACGCCATTCTGCTGCGGAACGGACAGCGGCTCTATGCGGATATGCACCTTCCTCTGCAGCCGCTTTTCGTCCTCCTCACTGCCTGGACACAGGTGTTGTTGGGAAAAGGCTGGCTGGCGTCCAAAGCCCTGGCCCTGGCGCAAGTCATCGCGTACTGTGTCGGCCTGTTTCTGATCAGCGGCTTTATTGCATGGAAAGATTGGCAGAAGGCCATCGTGATCGCTTCCGTTTTCGGAATGACGATGGGCGCGTTCTACTTCCGCTTCGATGACTATCACGTCACCGGTTACTGCCTTGAAGTGTTTTCGATCTATCTGCTTCTTCGACTAGGTCGAGGAGCAGGCCAGTCGCGTCTATTTTCCACCGCTGCACTTCTTGGAGTACTTTCCGGTCTGTCGATCAGTAACCGACTCAACGACGGTGCAGCGCTGTTTCTGGGCAGTGGATTCGTTTTCCTTTTTCTTGCTCGCCGCAGCAGAATACTTTCCCTGGGCCTTTTCTGTGTGGCCACACTCGGGACCGTTCTAGGGGTGATCCTGCTTACGGGCGACTCGATTCACGATTGGATATTAAATTCGATCTTACGGGCGGCAGCGATCAAGGGCGGCACAGGCCATGTACTGCACACCCCATTTTCCTTACTGTTTTCGATTGCGGATGAGCTGCCCAGAAACCGGAGACAGCTATGCGCCCTGTTAGCTATAGGGCTTCTCGCGCTTTTGGGCTCGTCCATGTCGCGTATTGGCCGGCAGCGCGAGGTCGTCAAGTGGGGCGCACGAGGGGCGCTCTGCATCGGGATGATTCTGCCGAACTTTCATCAGGTACAGCACCTTGCACACATATCAAACCTGCAGGAGCTATTGGGACAGGTTGGTGTACTTGCGTGTATCGCAAGCTGCGCGTTGGCTCTGGTGCGGATGGTGCTCGCGCTGGTCTTTTCAAAAATCAAAGAATGGAATCCGCTTGAATTGCTGTTGGTAATCCCTTTTCTGCAGCTCTGGGCCGGCGCCATGACCTCGGGACGGACCGTGCTAGAGACCTATCCGGCGATAGCAATGTTGCTTCTGCTACTGCCCTTGTTTCTTCCTGCCCCTTCCCGGGCAACGTGGCAAAAAGGAGCCTATGTCACGCTTGCCGCATTCATCGCGCTGTCATTCTTCGTCTACAAAACGGTACACCCATACGGCTGGCACCACTTTCACGATCGAGCTTTCTTTGTAGACCGCGAATGGTATCGCCATCCCGTGTATGGACCCATGTATATCGAACAGGATCAGCTGCAGTTCATGGAGTCGGTCTGCGCTGACATGAAGAAAGATGGACCGCCGAAGGAACTTCTTTCGGTGACAAACCCGTACGCGAACTACTTCTGTGACGTTACGCCGTGGCATGGCTACGTCCAGACTTGGTACGATACGACCAGTCAGCAGACCATCGATACGCTCATTGGTGAACTGCAGCGTGAGCCACCGAAGTGGATTGTTTATCAGCGGGGGCTGGATACGATGCACGCGCATGAACTCGTCTTCACGGGTGGACAGCGACTTCCTCATCGCGCCCTCGACTGGCTGATCATGGACCGAATCATCGAAGGCAATTGGGTGGTGGTGCGGCGCGAAGTTTTTCAGGACGCGGACTGGATACTGATACGAACGCATTCCTGATAATGGTTGCTGATGCATTAGCCCTCGCAGGATAGCCCTAAAGCAGTCGGAGGGTCATAGGTTGGCATGTAGCCAACGAATCATCGGTCTCTCCACAAAACGAAAGCTAATCCACCCTCCAATAAAGACGGCTGCCACCATAATGATTTGAAATAGTATCTCCTTGCCGGTAGAGGCGCGTCCTCCCACCTTGACGAGTAGGCGCCCAGTCAACTCAAGTACGATGGCAGACGCCAAATACGCCGAATATGAGGAGTCTCCCAATGTAACTGCGACTTTTCCGAGAAGACTTTGGATGGTTGGATTCCAGAAAATCATGCCGAAAACGATCAGCACTGCCGCCACTCCCCACGTCATCACATGCCTCATCGCGCCGACAGACGACACTACCATGCCAATCCCCGCTGCGCCACCCTGCTCCGGGTAAGCGCGCATATAGAGCGAGATTGCTACGCCTATGGTCAACAGGGCAATCCCCAGCCTTCTCTGCGGGCCAAAACGAGCGAAGGCTAGAGCTGCAACGATGCCCACAACAAATTCCAGCAGCATCGGGCTTGAGAACACAACCCAGACCGGACTTACAACGCCGACAGCAGCTCCCAACAATACCGCCGCGCCCAAGATCGCAATCGAGACAGGTACAGCCCACCTGACTGTTACCAGCAGGATTGCGGCGAGGGTGTAGTAGAAGAACATCTCAAATACCATCGTCCATGAAAAGCTTAGGAGAAGAGGGTATCGAGGGTACAGTGTCGGTAGGAGGAGAAGGCTCGGAAAGTAATTTTGCAGGAATAAGCCGTGGCCGTGCAATAGGCGTGCAGCCGCCAGCAGTGCGAAAACCCAGTAGATCGGAAAGATGCGTATGAGTCGCAGCTTTAGAAAGCCCCACATCGCTGATGGTCCCGGTGCCTGTCGCACACGCAGCAGCAGCGAGGACATAATGAATCCACTGATGACGAAGAATATGTCGATTCCGAATGCAGCGAAATGAGGGAGGTCATATGACCCTCCAATCGCCCAACCGCTGGCCGGCATGAAGCCATGCAACCAGCAACACAGCGACTGCTCTGAGGATTTGAAGGCCTTCAATCTTTGCAGGCAGGGTAAAATTGATCATGCTAACCCGAAACGAGAAGCGCGGCTTAGTCATCCTCGTCGTATTGGCTGCCATTGCATTCATCGTGTTGAGGTAGATCGCGGCCGCTCTTTTTTCTGTAAGGGGAATTCGAACCAAGTCTGCAGCCGTAGTTTAACATCCCTTTGCGCATCACCTGCTGAAGCGTCTATACCTTCATGGTCTGCTATGGCATCACGAAAAGCCTGCTCTTCATCCGAGAGCTGTCATCTTGTGGGTCCTGGGTGGCATCCTATGGCAAGGACGAGCGCGACATTGGCATAAGCACGTCTGGCAGCTTCCTATCCCCGAATTCGATCTTGCGTGCAGCCGCGATCAAAGGCGGCCCCAGCCGAGTTCTCCACACCCCATTTACGTTGCCCATATCGATTGCTGGGGATCTGCTAAGAAACCGAAGCCAAATCTGTGCACTGCTTGGTGTGGGTCTGCTGACCCTTTTCGGCTCTTCTATGTCGCGCTTTGCCCATAAGCGAACCCCAGTCAAGTGGACAGCACGGTGCGCGCTCGGCATCGGTTTGATCTTGCCAGACGTTCCGAGAGTTCAGCGAATGGCAAATGTAGCAAACCTGCAGGGAGTTTCTGGGAAAAGTTGGGGTGCTCGCCTGCATCGCGGTGGGTGCGCTAGTTCTGGGACGACTACTCCTTTCAATATTTTCTCCGAAGATCAAAGATTGGAATCCGCTGGAACTACTCCTGTTGATCCCCTTCATGCAGTTGGGGGCTGGCGTTATGACGTCGGGACAGACCGTGCTCGAAGCTTATCCGGCGATAGCGATGCTGCTTTTGTTAGTACCGTTATTTTTGCCGGCCCCTCGTTATGCGACGTGGGAAAAGGCTGCCTATGTCACGCTGGCGGCCTTGATTGCGATATCAACTTTCTTCTACAAGGCGGGGTTTCCGTACGGGTGGCACCACTTCCATCAAAGAGTTTTTTTTGCTAATCGCGAATGGTATCGCCACCCGGTGTATGGGCCCATGTATATCGAGCGTGATCAGTTGCAGTTTGTTCAGTCGATCTGCGCCGACCTGAGGAAAGACGGTCCCCCGAAAGAACTGCTTTCGGTGACCAATCCCTATGCCAATTACTTCTGCGACGTTCCGCCATGGCATGGATACGTGCAGACTTGGTACGATACGACGAGTCAGCAAACTATCAACACGCTCATTGGTGAACTGCAGAGTGCGCCACCGCAGTGGATTGTCTACCAGCGCGATCTCGATACAATGCAAGGGCATGAGCTTTTCTTCACAGGCGGACGCCCGCTGCCCCACCGCGCCCTCGACTGGCTGATCATGGACCGAATCATCGAAGGCAAATGGGTAGTCGTGCGGCGGGAGGTTTTTCAGGAGGCGGACTGGATCCTGATACGAACGCATTCCTGACCCTGCGTGAGATTCCAGAGGGAGCGGCGATCGTCAGTTTCTGCCTCCATTCTGAAGTTCCTGCTACTCTGAAGTCAAAGACGCTACGTCCATGAATCGATGCAGAGGAGGATCTACCCGCCCTAACATGACACCTCCTCACCTCGCCAAGATTCTCCTCACAGGAGCGTCAGGAACGCTGGGCTACAACGTCGTTCAGCATCTCGCAACGACTCACCCTTGTGCGCAGATCGTTCTCCTGATGCGCTCCCCCGATCCGGCGTTGTTTGCCAATTGCGGCAACGTAAAGATCCTCCACGTCGATATGTTCGATTCCGTCGCTCTGAAGCGATCTGTCTTCGACATCGAGCCGAATGCGATTATTCATTGCGCCGCCAGTGGCGTGCCGACGTTGTGCTAACTGCGGAAAGCCCTGCATCCGGGACAATTCGCGCCAGTCCGTAAAGAATATTCCGTATTGGCCCACAGCCGGTTACGGGTTCGACGCCGCTGTCCAATAACTCAAAGCCAGCGCTATCCAGGAGCTTCTTAAGGGATTTCTCGTTGAAAAAATTTAGGTGTTCACTGCACTTCTGAAGACCGAAGGGAGGAATCAAATCAAACTTGAGGCGGGCGATGGTCGAATACAAGTCCACCAGCTGGAGGAGCCGTTTGGCCGGGAGCAATGCGTCCAGGTACCGTTCCTGCCAACTTCCTTTGCCCGCCCAGTTAAGCGATGGACGCTCAAAGGGAACTTCAAAATAAAACAGAGTCTTTTCATGTCCTAATGGTTTGATTGACTGAAGAATCTGCCTTGGCTCGGAGCAATGCTCCAGCACATGAGCCATCATGACAAAATCAAATTGCCTTCCTTCTACCGACGTTAGCCTTTCGACTCCTTTGACTGGTTTTGCGCTCGACAGATCGTAGACAAAACGCTCGGCGCCTACTCCCGGTGGAATGAATTGGCCACGATCTCCGCCGTAATCCAGCACCGCTGAGATCGAACGTGCCCGTTCCCCAAGGATCGCGGCAAGGTTCTGTTGTCTTGACGATATTTCCCCAGGGTCGTTCCCGATTCCATCATTAACCGCTTTGGAATACCAGAATTCGTAGGAGTGCCTGGCTTTGAAATACCCGTCTTCGCGATAGTCGGCGTAGAGCCTCTGAACGTCTGCATTCGTAAGCCGTGAATCGAAAAAACGGAATGTGCAGTTCCTGCATTCGCACAGGTTGCATCGGCCAGGTTTCGTCTCGCATCCGTAGACAGCAATAAAGGGCGACACAATCGCGGGCCACCTTTTGAGGTCCTGGGATGCACAGCACGGGCACTCGGTGACGAAATACATAGAGAAGCCTCACTCTCCTCTGAGTATAGGTCTTGGCGCGCACTAGACATTTACGATACTAAAAGCATCGATGACAAACTAAAAATGCCCTAAATTCTGCTCCGCGCACAAGGAGGTCCGAGCATTTCATACGGATGATTCCTTGTGCGACAATTCTCCTGTTACGCAATACCTCCTAGTGGGGACGACCAAATCATGCAAGAGACAGCATACTCCAGTCGATCATCTGGACGCATTATCTTAAGCTTCGTACTCGTCGCTTGTTTCCTCATATTCGTGGCTGAATCATTTCACTGGCCTTGGATGAACGATTCGGCGGTCCTGCATTACGTCACGTTCTTAATAAGAAGGGGTATGTCCCTGTATCGAGAGATCCCTGATATAAATATGCCCGGCACTTATTTTTCAGAACTTCTCGGGATCGGTCTTTTCGGCCCATCCGACCTAGGGTGGCGACTATATGATTACTCGCTTCTAGTTGTATTTACCGGCGCAGCAGTAACAATCGCATCTGCTTATGATTGGTTTGCCGGTTTATATGCAGGCATACTATTTGCTCTTATCCACGGTTCTGAGGGACCTTGGCAGACCGCTCAGCGTGATGAGGTGATGGCAATCCTCGTCGTTGTTGGTTACGCGTTCATGTTCCACGGCACACGTAAGCGCAGACCGCTTTTCTTTTTGCTATCTGGAATCTTTTTTGGACTTGCCAGCACTGATTAAACCTACCACATTTGTTGTCGAATTCTTAGTGATTGCACTGGCACTCCATAATTATAAAAGGCAGTCCATACGCATTTGGCCCTATTTGCGTGAGGTCGTCGCCGGAACATCGATCATCTTGGTTGCGACATTAGCATTTCTCATATGGCGACGATCGCTTCTCGCCTTTTTGCATGGGATTTTCACCTATACCCCGTATTACATTTCCCTAAATAGGCCTTCGTTCGCTTACATGGTGCATTACAGCACGCCGCGCGGTCTGATCGTCCTTCTGCCGGTAGCGGTTGTGCTCTTTTTCTACAATCGCTCCTGGAAGAACTGGGAGTTTCAAGCCGTTGTGGTCGGCGTGATTTGTGGACTAGGTTCTTACTTCATCCAGCACAAGGGATACACATATCATCGATATCCTTTTGTTGCCTTCGCACTAATTTGGATTGGGTTAGAGTGTGTGGTCGCGCTTCGAAGAAAGGGGCTCGGAAGTTGGGTCGGTGCTGCCGGTCTTCTCGTAGGGTCGCTGATGGTTGGCCCCTTCTATCTTTCTCGGATAGGCCATGCTGAACAATCCAATGCGCTGACGATGGCGTTAGTCAGCGATTTGCGCAGATTTCCCGCAAGCCAATTACAGAACAACGTGCAGTGCCTCGATGGTGTTGCCGGATGCTATGGCGCGCTCTACCGGTTGCGGTTGCAGCAAAGCACTGGAGTGATGGGAGATCAACTACTTTTTCCCTCAAAGGCGACTGGAGTTGCCACAAATTTACGCGAAGAATTTTGGCGTAAGATCACATCGGCGCCGCCGACGTTTTTCATAGTGACCAACTACTGGTATGGGGGGCCACAGACATTCGATAAGCTTAATTCTTGGCCTCAATTAGCGGACTACTTACAAAGCAATTACGTCATCGTCGTGGAACGCACTTTTCAGGGTCCCGTTCGAGATGCATACCCACTGGGCTACCGCATCTACCAACGCAGTTCTGCCATCCAGAGTAAGATGATGCCCTTCGACTGGCTGATCATGGACCGAATCATCGAAGGCAAATGGGGGGTGGTGCGGCGGGAGGTTTTTCAGGAGGCGGACTGGATATTGATACGAACGCATTCCTGACAGTGGGATGGTGTTACACTTCCGTTTCAGGATCCTCTCAAGGAGAGGTCAAGTTACTTATAGAAGGTTATCTACGTCGAAATTGCGATGGCATCTCGGGCACCTCGATTCGCTTCGCGGCGTTGCGGTGTTGGGTGTCGTTCTCGTCCACTCCTCCTTCTCGGGCACAACAGCCCTGCCAATGCGAAAGATCGTCAATGAAGTTGCATTCACAGGCCAGCGTGGGGTGGCGCTCTTCTTCATCGTGAGCGCATTTACTCTATTTCTCAGTTACGACAATCGAAAAGACGAATTGCGCCCAACGCTGAACTTTTTCATTCGGCGTTTCTTTCGTTTAGCTCCGATGTTTTACGTTGCTGTGTTTCTGACTCTCGTGCTCTTGCGGAGTTACTCTGGTCTCCCGAAACACATCGCTGTGTCTTTGGTATTTCTGAACGGGCTTCATCCTCTAGCCATCAACGCTGGGGCGATCGGAGGATGGTCAGTTGCGGACGAGGCCCTCTTCTATGCTCTTCTTCCGCTCCTGTTTGCGAGGATAAAGTCACTCCGGTCCGCACTCATTTGGCTGGTTACAAGCTCTATCGTCTGCTACATCTTAAGTAAGTCTCTAAGCGTTAGATATCCTAGTTGCAAGCAGTATTTTCAGTTCCTTTCGTTTTCTGTCCAATTTCCTGTCTTCATGATGGGAATTGCCGGATATTTTTTTTGGAAAGAATATCTCACCCAGATGTATTTGGGTGCAAAGAAGAGACTGTCATTGATTCTGCTCGTGGCTGGCGCGGTGTTGTATTCGATTCTGTTGCCATTTACCGATAACGGGCTGTATCTATCATCATTCGTCTGCCTGATTCTTCTGATCGCTTTGTCCCTCCATCCATGGTCTATTTTTGTAAACCGATACACCAGATTTTTAGGAAAAATTTCCTACAGCATTTATCTGTTGCACTTCTTTATCTACATTAATTTGCAAGCGAGACTAGGGCGAGCTGGATTGCCCCCTACCGTACAATTCATCCTATGTTTTTTCGGAATTCTGCTAATCGTCATTCCAATTGCGTACCTCACCTGGCTATCGATCGAGGAGCCCGGCATACGTTTGGGCCGGCATGTCATTGCCCAATGCGAAGGCCGAAAACTCCGAGGAAAGCATGCTGATATTTTTCTGTCGGGACTTGCGGTTAAAGGTGAAGGAAATTCCCCAGATGCTCAGTTCTGACTGGGTAAACGGAGGGGTTGTTCTGAAGGTTTTGCGGAGGGTGTCTGATCGCTAGCTATTTCGATGGTTCGAGGGATATTGAACCTCTCTCTGTTTTGAGACGGAGGGTTATACTGGCGTGGGAAGGTGGAAGCAAAAGCGTTCGCCTACCACATGGCAACGGCCACGGAGTGGATCATCCAATTCATGAAAGCAGTAATACTCGCCGGCGGGCTCGGAACGCGCCTTTCGGAAGAAACGATTGTCCGGCCCAAGCCTATGGTCGAGATTGGCGGTCGGCCGATTCTCTGGCACATCCTGAAGATCTATTCCCAGCACGGCATCAATGACTTCATCATCTGCTGTGGCTACAAGGGCTACATCATCAAGGAGTATTTCGCCAACTACTTCTTACATACCTCCGATGTGACCTTCGACATGCACTCCAACAAGATGACCGTGCATGAATCGGTTGCTGAGCCATGGCGCGTTACCCTGGTCGACACCGGCGACTCGACCGGCACGGGAGGACGCCTGAAGCGAATCGCGAAGTATCTGAACGGCGATGAGTCCTTCTGCATGACCTACGGAGACGGCGTTGCCGATGTCGACATTACGGCTTCGATTGCGTTCCACAAGAGCCACAAGAAACTCGTTACGTTGACGAGCGTGCAGCCCCTCGCGCGTTTCGGAGCGCTGGGATTGAAGGACACTCAGATCTACTCGTTCCAGGAAAAGCCCAGCGACGAGGGTGGGTGGATCAACGGCGGCTTCTTCGTTCTCGATCCAAAGGCGATCGATGCGGTCACCGACGATTCGCAGATGTTCGAACGCGAACCTATCGAAGCTCTCGTCGCACAGGGCGAGGTTCAGGCCTTCTTTCATAAAGGCTTCTGGCAGGCGATGGATACGCTACGCGACAAGCAGCACCTCGAAGAGCTCTGGAGCATAGGAAAGGCGCCATGGAAGACCTGGTAAAAGACCGATTTTCGAACGGCTTTTGGACAGGCCGCCGCGTCTTCCTTACCGGACATACCGGCTTCAAGGGCGGTTGGATGGCTCTGTGGCTGGCGCATCTCGGCGCAGAGGTTCGAGGATACGCTCTCGATCCATGGACAGACGCCAAACCTGTTTACCGATGCTTGCATCGGCGATGTCGTCGACGATGTCCGCGGTGATATCAGGGATGCGATGCGTCTCGACAGCTCGATGCGCGAATTTAAGCCGGAAGTGGTCTTCCATCTGGCAGCTCAGCCGCTGGTTCGCTACTCCTACGAGGACCCCATCGGTACCTACGAGACAAACGTGATTGGTACTGCGCGGGTCCTCGATGCCGTTCGGCGAACACCTTCGGTCCGTGCCGTAGTTTCGGTCACGACAGACAAATGTTACGAGAATAAAGAGTGGATTTGGCCCTATCGTGAGACTGATCCTCTGGGCGGCTATGATCCCTACTCCAGTTCGAAGGCCTGCGCCGAAATCGTCTCCGCAGCTTTCCGGCAGTCTTATTTCCCGGTCGACAAATTAGCGGAACATGGAGTTGCTATAGCGACTGCACGCGCCGGCAATGTCATCGGGGGAGGAGACTGGTCGACCGACCGTCTAATTCCGGATCTCGTCCGAGGCTTCCTTTCGGGTGAACCGGTACGCATTCGCCGTCCGCATGCCATACGTCCCTGGCAACACGTCCTCGAACCGCTGCACGGTTACCTTCGCCTTGCGGAGGAACTTCTTGCCGGTGCGCCAGGGGCGGCCCGCTTCGCTACCGCGTACAACTTCGGCCCGAACGAAGACGATGCGCAGCCAGTCTCATGGATCGCTGAGCGCATGACCAGTTTTTGGGGCGACGGCGCCTCCTGGGTGCTCGATGACGATCGTGGGCCGCATGAGGCCGGCTATCTCCGGCTCGACGCGAGCCGTGCTCGCCATGACCTTGCCTGGACCCCTCATCTTCGACTTGAGACTGCGTTGGAGTGGCTTGTCCAGTGGTATCGGGCCTGGCAGTTGGGGCTGGATCACAAGAAGTCAGCCGGCGGAGAAATGCAAGAGCTTAGCCTGAAGCAGATCGCTGCCTACGAGCAACTTTTGACGAAGCGATCCTGATCTTACAACTTGCGTAGTCGATCCGAAGACTGTCGACTTGTCCCTGCTAAGATGGAGTTCAGAGGGCCTAAACCCGGCAGATGACTTGCATTGGGAAATTGTAACGATTTGAGCCCTAAATTTTAGGAGAGTGAATGAATACGAGAGAACGGAAGATGCTTGAGCTGCTCAAAAAGGGCAAGGATGAGTATGGCTATGTCGCAGTCAAGGCAGAGTTCGAAGCCGAAGGCACTCGCGTGGACGAGCTTCTTCGCCTGGTAGAGATCTGCCGTAAGGCCGGACTCAAACTCGGCCTCAAGATTGGCGGCTGCGAGGCCATGCGCGACCTTATCGAGAGCAAGCAGATCGGCGTCGACTACATTATCGCTCCGATGATTGAGAGCACTTACGCTCTGTCAAAGTTTGCCGAGGCGGTCGATAAGATTTACTCGAAAGAGGACCAGGAGGAGACGGATTTCCTGTTCAATCTTGAGACCATCAGTGCCTTCAAGCTACTGGATGAGATGGTGGATGCCACAGCGAAAGCGCCTGAACTGTCGGGCGTTGTGTTCGGACGTGTTGATTTCTCCCTTTCGGCCAAGCTCGGCCGTGACGCCATCAATGGCAAGGAGGTGACGGATTATGTTCTCAAGACCTGCGCCGCCTGCAAGTCCAAGGGGGTTGATCTGGTCGTTGGCGGAGGCGTCTCCTCCGACTCCATCCCTGTTCTGCGTCAGATGGTCGACATACATCTCACCCGCTTCGAAACCCGCAAGGTTATCTTCGATGCCAAATCAGCCCTCGAGCCGAAGATCGCCGACGGTCTGCTCAACGCAGTCCACTTCGAGATGCTCTGGCTACTGAACAAGCGTGACTATTACGGTCAGATCCAGCAGGAAGACGCCAAGAGAATCGATATGCTCGAAAAGCGGTGGGCGGTGCTGAACAAGTAATGCAATCGCAACAACGCATCCTCGTCTTTGGTGCAACCGGTGCCATCGGCCAGTCTGTGGTCGAGGCATCGCTCGCCCGCGGCTGGGATGTGACAGCGGTCGCCCGCAAGCTTCCCTCGTCGACATCTCCGCATATAACCTCGCTTGCCCTCGACCCGCTCGTGGATGGTTTCGCTGCGTCCAAACTCTCTACCGGTGCTCCTTACACCAGCGTCTGCTGGGCGCAGGGTGCCAATGCCAACGACAGCGTCTACAACGTCGATGCCACAAAGCATCTCGAAATCTACCGTGCCAACTGTCTCTATATCCTTGTTACGCTCAAGGCTCTCCTTGAGCACAACCTTCTCGCCCCGGCTTCGCGTCTGTGCATCATCAGTTCCATCTGGCAGAATCTGGCCCGTCAGTCCAAGCTCTCGTACTGTGTCAGCAAATCCGCTCTCCAGGGACTTGTCCTCTCCGCTTCGGCGGACCTTGCCGCTGACGGACATCTCATCAATGCCGTGCTTCCGGGCGCTCTCGAGACGCCGATGACCCGCAAGAATCTCACTGCGGATCAGATCGATCGCCTGAGCTCCGCTACCGCCTTCAATCGACTTCCGGCTCTTACAGATGTCGCCTCACTTGTCTGTTATTTATGCTCGCCGGAGAATACCGGTATCAGTGGCCAGTTCATTGCGGCCGACCTGGGGTTTAGCCATGTCCGCATCGTTTGACATCGTCGCCTCGACTGGCACCTACAAGGTCTCGATTGAAGGCGGTTCCTTCCATCGTTACCTGACCGGTCTCGACCATGCGGCCATCATCGCGGACCAGTTTTTCGAGCCGGCCTTCCAGCAGCTCGCACGATCCGCAATCTTTGTCCCTGCCCGGGAGACCAACAAGTCGCTCGATGCCTCGCCCGCGCTCATTGAACAGATGCGGCACTCCGGGGCTAACCGCCAGACGCACCTCGTCGCTGTAGGCGGCGGCATTATTCAGGACCTCTCCGCCTTCATCGCCTCCGTCTACATGCGCGGTCTGCAGTGGAGCTACGTTCCTACTACGGTCCTTGCCATGGTTGACTCCTGCATCGGTGGCAAGTCCTCGATCAATGTCGGCCCTTACAAGAACCTCGTCGGCACCATTCACCCGCCGATGCAGGTTCTCATCGACCCCGCGCTTGCCGCTACCCTTCCTCCTGACGATCAGTCCAGCGGCCTTATCGAAGCGGTGAAAATCTGCTTCTGCCACGGAGCCGCATCCTTCGAACGCCATATCTCTTATGCTCCGCGTCCGGGTATGAGTACTGAAGCTCTGGAACAGGTCATCGTCAACAGCCTGCTTGCAAAAAAGCACTTCATCGAGATCGACGAGTTCGACAAGGGGGAGCGCCTTCTCCTCAACTTCGGCCATACCTTCGGCCACGCCATAGAGGGCGCATCGCACTACGCCATTCCACACGGCATCGCTGTCGGCATTGGAATTCTCTGTGCTCTCGATTTCCAGCGCAGGCACGGCGTCGACTACGCCAACGCTCCCCAGGTTCGCTTGCTGGAAGACCACCTCGACAGCGATGCTCCGGCCCATTCAAAACCTCGGTACGCATCTTAGAGCGATGTCTCTCGATGACGTAATCAAGCGCTTCGACTCGGATAAGAAGCACGGCTCTGAAAACTACACCCTCGTTCTTGTGGCTGTGAGCGGCGAAGTTCAGCTCCAGAGATTTCCAAAATCTCCCGAGATTCAGCACAACGTAAAAAACGCAATCCAGACCATCGTGGAAAAATACTCTTGATGACGAAGTACAGCGACCTCCTTGCAGATTGGCTCTCCGGTCTTGGCTACACTCACTGCTTCTTTGTCGCGGGCGGCAACATCATGCACCTGCTTGAGAGTTGCAGCCGCCGCATCAAGTGCATTCCCGTCGCGCATGAGGTCGCCGCCGGAATTGCCGCGGAATATTTCAATGAGCTTCAACTCGGCTCCAAGGCGTTTGCCCTCGTCACCGCAGGCCCGGGTCTCACGAACATCGTCACCGCCATCGCTGGAGCCTACCTCGAAAGCCGCGAACTGCTCGTCATCGGCGGCCAGGTGAAGGTTTCCGATCTCGCCCGCGGCGAAGT
Source organism: uncultured Acidobacteriaceae bacterium (assembly GCA_963838555.1). Taxonomy (GTDB): domain Bacteria; phylum Acidobacteriota; class Terriglobia; order Terriglobales; family Acidobacteriaceae; genus Edaphobacter. Next base: position 184,573 of record CAWIRK010000005.1, read on the forward strand.
CCGGCAGCGCGGCATCCAGGAGATTGACGGAGTGGCTATCACCACACCTATCACCGAGAAGTCCATCTTGATGGAAAAGATCGTCGATCAGCCCACCTTCGCAAGCATGATCCGATCCGGCGAGCGCGGTCGGAAAGCCCCTGTGTTCCTCGAAATTCCTCTGGACATCCAAGGCGCGAAGGTTGACGCGCCTGCGCTCTCCCTCCCGATACCGCCCTTTGCTCCGCACTTCGAACCTGTCGCTTCCAGCACACTCGACATCATCGCCGCCAAAATTAAATCTGCGCAGCGTCCTGTCATCCTCCTCGGAGCCGGAATCAGCCGCGCTACGACGGATGCGCTCTACGATCGACTAGTCGGTCTCGGCGTTCCCCTCATGGTCACCTGGAACGCTATCGACCGCATCGCTGCTGATCATCCACTGTACTTCGGACGACCCAACACCTGGGGCCAGCGGTACGCTAATATCCTCCTCCAGCAGTCCGATCTCCTCGTTGCCCTGGGAACCCGCCTCAGCCTGCAGCAAACTGGCTTCAATTGGCAGGCTTTCACTCCTGTCGGCGAAGTCATTCAGGTTGACTGCGACCCTACCGAACTTACCAAGGGCCATCCCCGGGTGGCACTTCCCATCTGCGGCGACGCCAACGCTGTCCTGGAAAATCTGTTCGACAAGGACCTTGGCGCTCATTCAGAGTGGCTGAACTTCTGCCGCTCGGTCCGCGACGCGATCCCACTCGTTGAACCTGTCAACAACACTGGCGACGGTTACCTCTCGCCCTATGTGTTCGTCGATCATCTCTCCCGACTCAGCAGTCCGCAGGACATCGTCATTCCATGTTCCAGCGGCAGCGCCTTTACCGTCATGATGCAAACCTTCGCTCAGAAGCGAGGCCAGCGAATTGTCAGTAACAAAGGGCTCGCCTCTATGGGTTATGGTTTGTCCGGGGCCATCGGCGCAGCCTTCGCCGCATGTGGCGGAGGGCTTGATAAGGAAAACTCCGGGCGTCGCACGATACTCCTCGAGGGGGACGGCGGTTTTATCCAGAACCTTCAGGAACTCGGCACGGTCGCCGTCAATCGTCTCAACCTCAAAATTTTCCTCTTCGACGACAACGGTTATGCCTCAATCCGCATGACCCAGAGCAACTACTTTGGCGGACGCTACGTTGGCTGCGACACCGCCACCGGCCTCGGCATTCCCCAGTGGGATCATCTGTTCGCTGCTTACAATATTCCCGTCCAACGCATCGGCCCCGACTACCACGAAGATCCTGCTTTTCTTGCGGCGTTTAATGCACCTGGCCCCGCCGCATTCCTCGTCCACATCGACCCAGTCCAAACCTACTTCCCAAAGATAAGCAGCCGCGTAACCCCTTCAGGCAGCATGGAGTCCAATCCCCTCCACCTCATGACTCCTGACCTCGACGATTCCACCGCCGCCAAAGTTTTCCGCTATCTGGGAACTTAGCCAGCCGCAGTCCGCAAACCCACATGTTGCCGCCGATCCCCCAAACCGACCTCGACCATATCCTTAACGAGACGAGACCGCTGTGGGACGAGATGCGAAACAAGCGCATCTTCATCACTGGAGGCACTGGTTTCTTCGGCTGTTGGTTGCTCGAAAGCTTTTCCCACATCAACCAGACGCTCAATCTTAGCGCCCACGCCACGGTACTCACGCGCGATCCCACTGCCTTTGCGATGAAGTGCCCGCATCTTGCCGCCGATCCCGCCCTTGCTTTTCTTGAGGGAGATGTTCGCAACTTTTCTTTTACTGAGGGCGACTTCGAATACATCATCCACGCCGCTACCGAGGCGAGCGCGAAGCAGGCAGTTGAAAAGCCTCTCGATATGCTCACTACCATTATCGACGGCACAGAGCGCGTACTGGACTTCGCCCAGACCCACGCAACGCGCAAGCTTCTTCTCACCAGTTCGGGAGCCGTCTACGGTAAACAACCTACCAGCCTAACTCACGTTCCAGAGGATTATCTCGGTGGGCCTGACCCGCTCGATCCTTCCAACGTCTACGCCGAAGGCAAGCGCATCTCTGAACAGATGTGTGCGCTTCAGTCAACGCATAGTTCCATGGAGATTAAAATCGCCCGCTGCTTTGCCTTTGTTGGTCCCCACCTTCCGCTGGATACTCACTTCGCCATAGGCAATTTCATTGGAGACGTTCTTGCAGGCAGGCCGATCCGGATCAACGGCGACGGGACGCCTATGCGTTCCTACCTGTACGCTTCCGACCTCGCCATCTGGCTCTGGACGATGCTCTTTCGAGCTCCTCATCTCACCGCCGTGAATGTCGGCTCGGTCCATGATTTGAGTATTCTGGAACTGGCGCGGGCAGTCGTTCAGAGCCTGAATGCATCCATCGACATCCAGGTTGCGAAAGAGGCTATTCCGGGAGCCGACATAGCACGGTATGTTCCATCCGTAGATCGCGCAAGACGTCTGTTGGGCCTGAACGAGACCGTTGAGCTACATGAAGCCATTCGCCGTACGGCAGCGTGGTACGTTGAAGAAGGGAAGGGAGGAATATGAAGCTTATCAGTGTCGTCAGCCCCTGCTACAACGAAGAAGGCAACATTGAGATTCTGGTCGACCGCGTGCGCGAGCTGTTTGCCACCCTCCCTCAATATCGTTACGAGCACATCATCATCGACAACCATTCGACGGATCGCACGGTGGAGATCTTGCGCGACATCGCCAGGAACGATCCTCACGTCAAGGTAATCCTGAATGCCCGCAACTTCGGCCACATCCGCTCGCCTCATCACGCAATCCTCGAAGCCAAAGGTGATGCCGTCATTGTTCTTCTCTCGGATCTTCAGGATCCGCCTGAGATGCTCCGCGACTTTATTCGCGAATGGGAGGCGGGATACCCGATCGTCGTCGCTATCAAGAACACCAGCGACGAGAATGGCCTGATGTACCGGGTTCGATCTGTCTACTACAAGACCGTTGCGCGGCTTACTGACGTGAAGGTTCTCGAGCACTTCACCGGGTTCGGGCTCTATGATCGTGAGGTCATCGATATTATGAGGCGCGATTTTCAGGACCCTCAACCCTACTTCCGCGGACAGATCGCGGAGATCGGCCTGCCCCATAAGGCGCTCTACTACCACCAGAAGAGCCGCATGCGCGGGATCACCAAAAACAACTTTTACACCCTCTATGACATGGCGATGCTTGGCATTACGAATCTCTCCAAGGTTCCGCTTCGCCTCGTTATCTTTGGAGGGTTTGTATTCGCCTTTCTCAGCCTTCTCGCCGGCTTTGGCTATCTGATCGCCAAGCTGATCTTCTGGGACAGATTCCAGCTAGGGCTGGCGCCCACGATGATCGGACTTTTCTTTCTTGGATCGGTGCAACTAGTCGCGCTTGGGATCATTGGTGAGTATGTCGGATCAATCCACACTATTGTCCAGAGCCGTCCACTCGTCACTGAGAAAGAACGTATTAATTTCTAACATCGTAGAAACAGGTCAATGTTCAAACGACTTTTTGCTGGTCACTCACGCGGTCAACTCCTGCGTTACCTTGTAGTTGGCGCGTGGAACACGATGTTTGGCTATGGCTGTTTTTTCCTGATGGTCCGCCTTTTGCTTCATCTGATGCCCGGGCAGCCTGCGCTCTCCGCGAGCATTGCCACGGTACTTGCCACCATCATTAACGTAACGGTCTCCTTCCTCGGCTATAAATGGTTCGTCTTTCGCACCCACGGAAATTACCTGCGGGAATATCGCCGCAGCTTACTCGTCTATCTGCCCAGCCTCGCTCTCAATGCCGTGGCAATTGCACCACTTACCTCATTGCTGCGCCTGTCGCCTCATTTGAAAACTCAAGCCCCTTATGTCGCTGGCGCCTTGCTCGCAGGCTTTACCGTGATCACCAGCTTTTTTGGGCACAAGCATATCTCATTCAAAACAAATCTAGAGATTTAGACAATCGACCTATCTTTGAGTTACGCAAGTACTCACTTTGAACTGTGCGTTTTCTTTAGATTGGGGTAAAACTGGATACTTCCGGAAGTAGCTTTGTCGAAGGCTCGATTCATGCTCGGTCCGAGCTCCTGTCGTAGGAGCCTCGGGGCCGGTGTAACGCTTTTTTCCGAATTAATTTACATACACGACATTTCTTTGCTGAGGGATGAGAGTACCCTTTCGCAGGAACTAGACTTCGCAACGTCGCAAGAAGTGTCTGGTAAGTTGCTGTGGATTCAAGTCAAAGGTGAGTCATCTCGAGGGTATTTTTTAGCCACATTTTTCCCTGAATATTTGCAACAAACTGCACAGTGGAAGTCGGTGCAGTGAGAAATCCCCAATAGCTATCGGCAAATGCTTTGGAACGTCAATTGCACTTGTTCCGCGACGTCAGAAGTTCAGGACTTCGACATGGGCTCCTAACAACCTGCGCGTGAAGGGTCACGCAATGCAGGGCTGACAGTCATTCATAGATGGGCTTCAGGTAAGACTGGATTTAAATGCGATTGATGGGATATAAATCGGTCGCTTGTATTGCTCCCCGACTCCCGTTGCCTTAATTTGTGCTGTTTTCGGCCTGATTGAAGCCCCAAATCGAATAGATCAGTTACGCCCCCTCCCGTGCGCCTTGCGTTAAGGAATACGGTTCTGGCGCGTTAAATTGTCCGGCGCGCAGTCAACACTTGCTGCGTCAACGGTCGTGCTCGTCCACAAAGCCTTTATGGAGTTACAGATGAATAAGATCATTTGCACTATTGTTACCGCTTCGGTTCTGGTTGGCGGCGCTGCCTATGGCCAGAGCAAGTCCAAAACCGCCCATGACAAACAACCACTGCGCGATAGCCAGATGGACAAGGTCACCGCCGCCGGCGAGGAGAACTCTTCGATCGCGGCCAACAATTCGACAGTCACCGAAAACAACACTGGCACGGTGAATGCCTCTGGAACCGCTCTGATGGGTGCCACCGGCATCAACATCGTTAACTCGACTGACGCTCTAGTCGCCAACGGAGTGAACATCTACGACAGCAGCCTGACGGCCGATCACACGACCGATGGGACCGATGTCACACAGAGAAACACAATATCGCAGGACAGCTCGTCATATGCTGATCTCTCCGGCTACGATCGCGGAAAGAACAGCCAGTTGACAGTCGACAAGACATCGGACGTCACGAAGAGCCACAGCTCCTCGTCAAGCATCGACACTTCGTTGAATCACTCTACGACCAACGATAAGTCGTTCACGGTAAGCAACACCCGGAGCAACAGCTCCAGCACCACCCTCAGCACGAGCAGTGACCACGCGCAGCAAGCAAGTGCAAGCAAGAGCTTATCGGCGACAGAGTCGTTGTCAGCTTCTGCGAACGCCAGCAAGTCGAGCGGAACGACCAACTCGTTTGCGACGAACGCTGCGTTGGACGCAACTAGTGCCAAGACCGCCTCTGCGTCGCTCGACGCCGCGGCGAATAATTCACACGCGAGCAACAGCACGTCGGCCTCCGGTGCGAGTCTGAACTTTGCTGCGGCCGGAACTGATGGCAGCGCCACCAACAGCGGCGCTTCGTCAAACAACGGCAGCTCCACGAGCGGCGGCGCCACATCGACAACGGCCGGCACCGCGAACAACAACACGAGCGTAACAGGCCCAGCGTTGGCAGCTAACGCCACCAAGAACGCAGCGAATTCCAACACAAGCAATTCGACCGGCAGCAAGTCATTGTCTGCCAGCCTGGATCTCTCATCCAACAAGAGCCTGTCCGCAAGCACAGCCACGACGGACGACTTTGCAACCAACAAATCATCCTCTAAGGCGGCGCAGCTCACACAATCGGCTTCTCTGGACACGGCAGCGCAGTTTGCCGAGTCTTCGAGCAGCTCGAAGAGTTCGGACTTTGCCACCTCCCACGATTCTTCGTCCTCTAACAGCGTCAGCAAGACAGATAGCTTCGCTACCAGCACCGTTGCCACCCTCACAGCCAGCAAGTCGAATGACAGCTCATACTCCGCGGACAAGACCACCCATGTGGTCAAGGACGTGCAGGGCGAAGTCAGCTTCGAGGATGCAACAGCGAAAAACGTCGCCGTTGATGGATCGACCATCACCGACACCAACACCTACAGCGTGATTCTCGCGGGTTCTGTTGAGCAGAACGCAACCGCGCTGAACATCGTAAACGCGGCCGGCGGCATGGTTGCCAATGGGCTGAACATCGCTCACTCGACAAACCTCAATGCAATGCCGACGCTAACCCAGGTCAACAACATCTCGCAGGTTCGCTAAAGGACGGCAGCAGGGTGGGGCTCTCCAACCAGGGAGCCCCGACCTGCCCTTCTCTGAGATTCAAGGAGGATTTATGCGCCGTCTTTTTGTAGTTGCGAGTCTTGCGTTGCTGATCCCGGCAGGAATGGCTCAGAGTCCCGCACGACCGAAACCGCAACCGTTGAACGATACCGCTATGGATCGTGTGACGGCAGGCGGAATTACCGCGGGCGTGTCAGACGGAGTCATTAAATTTCAAGGATCGGTACCGACCAAGAACGGGCTGGTTGCTGGAGCAGGAACGCTATCGGTTCTAACAGGGCCGCTCGCTGGAACGTCCCAAAACCAGAGCACGTTGACGTTGAACGGCGGAGCACAACAAAACCTGACATCGCTGGTCAACATCAACGCTGTGAACTCGAATGTTAATGTGCTGCTAAATCTGAACGTCAATATCAACTCGACGGTCGGAACCATCACGCAGACCAACCTGACTGGAAAACACTGATGAACTGGCGTAAGCCGATACTTGCTGTTGGACTGGTTATTGGATTGGCCAGTCCCTTTTTCTTCCCTGCACCCGCGCTCGCCCAAATTGGGGAGGCGGGCGAGGTGCAGGGAAGTAAGAATATTCGCACCTTGAAAGAGATTCGCGGCGAAGGCGTTGTGCGGCAACGCTGGGACGTGAGCTGCGGCGCTGCGGCGTTGAGCACCGTGCTGACCTACGACTTCAAGGATCCCACAGCGGAGACGGCGATCGTGGTGTGGCTTCTGCATCGCGTCGATGCGAAGCGCGTGCGCGACCGGGGCGGCTTCTCGTTGCTGGACCTGAAGCATTTCGCGGAGGCGCGGGGATATCGCGCGGAGGGCTTCAGCGGAATGACGATTGAGGATCTGGCGCTTGAAAAGACCTCGGTTATCACGCCGATTCGCGCGAAAGGAATCGATCATTTTGTGGTGGTGAAGGGTATTGTAGCGGGACACGTGGTTATGGCCGATCCGGCATTCGGCAACATGACGATGCGCGTGGACCAGTTTCAGAAATTGTGGAAGAACGGAATTGTATTTGTAGTCCATCCGCCGGACGAGCGGATGACAACGGAGAAAGATCTTTCGATCGCCTCTCGGATTGTGCCCGACGAGACATTGATCACTCGCAAGATCGGAGTCACGGCTCCAAGCAATTTTCTGTATTGAGGGGAAAGGCGGGTCCGATGTTGCGGCATAGAATTTTGGGAAGTGTCCTGGTGTTATTGGTGTTTAGTGGGGCCATGCAAGCGCAGACGGCGCCGGCGGCTGGAGCTGCAAAGGCGCAGCCGCCAAGGGACCCGATCGATTTGAAGCTTCAGGAGGCGCTTCGGGAGCGTGACGCGATCATCCGTAACCTGCTGGAGCGAGTGAACGAATTGGAGTGGAGAGTCAATGGGGGATTTACGAGTGCTGCCAAGATCGACGAGAGGCCAGCGATAACGGGCTCTGCAAACAGTCGCGTCATTAATGCTTTAACATCGACCAACACAGTAGTCTCGACTGCGACCTACGATACTTCCGAGCGGCAGGCGACAGAGGCGCTCGACCAGGCGTTGATTGTGCGTGGCGGGTTGTTGCTGCCGTCTGGAACACTGGAGATGGACAATACCGTCTCATATTTCAGCGCGTCTTCTGACCACCTCTCCGTCAATGGATTTGCCCTGTTGCCAATACTGGTTGTGGGCGATATTGCGTCGCAACGTGTGCGCCAGGACTACCTATTGCCGTCCTTCACGGCTCGCCTCGGACTGCCACATAAGTTTCAGATGGACTTCCTTGTTCCGTATGGCTACGAGTCGATACGAACGGTGGATGCGACCAACAAGCAGACCAATTCGACGAGTTTCGGGCTGGGTGACGTTTCGGCTGGATTCTACCGGCAACTGACGAGCGAACATGGAAAATGGCCAGACATGCTTGCGAATGTTCGTTTCAAATCGACAACCGGAAAGGATTCCTTCAACCTGACGAGCAGTCAGGTAGCGCTTGGAACAGGATTCAACGCTATTCAGGGAAATTGGACGGTAGCGAAATCGAGCGACCCGGTCGTGTTCTTCGGTAACCTTTCCTACACCGGCAACCTGCCAGCGAATCACACTATTTCGGCGAACGATCCGACGAACCCGGACCTGAAGACGGTTGGACACTTCAATCCGGGCGATGCGATAGGGTTCCAACTCGGATCGATCCTTGCGCTAAATCCTGAGGTCTCGATGACAGTAGGTTGGGATCAGCGGTTCACACGCTCCACCACGCTGAATGGAGTGGACATTCCTTCATCGTCCTTGGTGGAAGGAACGCTTAGACTGGGCACGAGCTATGTCTACGCGCCGGGCAAGATCGTCGACCTGAGCTTCGGGGTGGGACTTACCCCAGATACGCCAAACCTGCAGTTCTCCGTGGGTGTGCCGTTCCGAACGACTCTGTGGGGGCCAAGACCGAAGAAGATGACAACAAAGTAAGCAGATGCCAGCGGGATCCAACGAGGCGTTGCTGTCGCGAAGCCTGCGCGGATATGGGCGTTGCAAGTATTACTTAACTCTTACTTGAACCTGATGGCCACGGGCGCCCGTCGGCGTTAGCTTTTAAGTCGAGGCAGAAATGCCATGGCAACTTTCCTAGCATCACCGCAAAAAATCGCAAACGCCGAAATCATGGACGTCGTACAGGCCAGATCGCCTGAATTCAATTGGGTGTTCTTCGTCGTGATTGCGGCGTTTCATCTAGGCGCAATTGCAGCGCTATTCACGACGTTTTATTGGTCGTCGGTTGTCGTATTCCTCGTGATGTGGCTCTTCGGCCAGAACGTCGGCGTTGCCATCAGTTATCACCGGCATCTCACCCATCGAAGCTTTTCCACGCCCAAGTGGGTGGAGTACGCGATGGCGGTTTGCGGCACGATGGCACTTCAGGGCAGTCCAATCTACTGGGTCGCCGTGCACCGCATGCATCATCAATACACAGACAAGCCAGGCGACCCTCACTCTCCTCGCGATGGCAAATGGTGGTCGCACATGGGCTGGATACTGCACGGCTCTCTTCATAGCGAGACCACCATGCTCTCCCGTTACGCGCCAGACTTGCAGCATGACCGTTTCTACCAATGGCTCGCGGTCTGGCACTGGCTGCCGATTACGGTGACAGGCGTTGCTTTGCTCTGTGGCGGCACAGCCCTCGGCGGGTGGAAACTCGGACTCTCCTGGGTGCTTTGGGGAGTCTTTCTGCGGATCGCTGTCGGCTTCCATGTCACCTGGCTGGTCAATTCGGCAACTCACATGTGGGGCACAAGACGCTTCAGGACCCATGATGACTCAACGAACAACTGGTGGGTCGCGCTGCTGACCGGTGGCGAAGGCTGGCACAACAATCATCATGCGCACCCAGTCTCTGCCAGCCATGGCATGGCCTGGTGGGAACTGGACTTCAATTACTGGGGAATCCAATTGCTGTCGCTACTCGGATTAGCGAAGAACATTCGAGTGATGAGTCCCAAAGGGACTTCGGGTGATCGGACCAACCCACTCTGATCTTCCGCACAGCATAATGCGCGAAGTGCGGCATATCATGAATGCCAGATGAGCATCCGCAAAATCATCCATGTGGACATGGACGCGTTCTATGCCTCCGTTGAACAGCGGGACGATCCACAACTGCGCGGCAAACCGGTCGTCGTGGCGTGGCGTGGAAATCGGTCCGTCGTTTGTGCTGCTTCTTATGAAGCCCGACGCTTCGGCGTCCATTCCGCTATGGCGGCAGTTCGCGCGGAACGTCTTTGTCCGGAGGCCATCTTCGTGCCTCCTGATTTTTCGCGATACCGGGTCGCTTCTCAGCAGGCGCGGGAGATTTTTCAGCAGCACACCGACCTGATCGAGCCGCTATCTCTCGATGAGGCATACCTGGACGTAACGGAGAACAAAAGTGGATTGCCAACGGCAACACGCGTGGCAAAGGCAATCCGCGAACAAATTCGTGGAGAGCTACATTTGACCGCTTCAGCCGGCGTAGCGCCAAATAAGTTTCTGGCGAAGATTGCGTCTGATTGGCGCAAACCGGATGGGTTATTTGTGATTCAACCCGAGGATGTGGACACGTTTCTGCCTTCGCTGCCCGTCGGACGCATACCGGGTGTCGGCAAAGTAACGGAAGCCAGGATGAAGCAGTCGGGGATACGGACGGTGGGCGATCTACAGCTTGTGAAACTTGCTGTGCTCGAAAATCAATTTGGCCGGTACGGTGTGCGTCTTTATGAGTTGGCTCGAGGCATCGATCACAGCAAGGTCGTGCCGAACCGGCCGACGCAATCCATCTCGGCGGAGGACACGTTCGAACGCGACATTCCCTTGATAGAAACGGAGTCGTTGATCCGCCGTCTCGCGGAGAAAGTATGGGCGGCGTCACGCAAGGAATCGCGGATCGCGCGCACTGTCGTCCTGAAATTGAAGACCAGCGAGTTCAACATTCTCACACGCAGCCATACTCCTCCCCTCCCTCCCGCGACCTCCGAAGAGTTGGCGCAAATTGCTCTCTCGTTGCGGGAGCGTATTGATCTGGGAGCGCAACAGCGCTTTCGACTGGTCGGAGTCGGCTTGAGCAACTTTCGCGATGCTGAGGATCCGCAGTCACCGCTCTTCGAATAGGCGTTGCCTTTTTTCTGTTTGAGGGGTGCCGAACTAGATATGTTCCGCTGAACATCTTCATCGATTGGAGGTTGCGATGGATGCTACACGATGCTACTCTGCAACCACGAGTCGAAATTATCACTTTGTCTTCGCTGCGCGTGTCGCTGCTTGCCCTGACGTTCTCCCAACTTAGATTTCTTTAAACCTTCGTAACTCGACGGTCTTTTTCGCAAAGCCGCATGAGGTAGTCTTGTCATCTTCCAACAGTTAACCTGGTTCCAAAAGAGAAAGAAGAGGTAAATCATGAAAAAGTTTGCGACAGTTCTGACCGTTGCAATTCTCTCAATGTCCACAGGTAAGATTTGGGCGGATGGTATTGGTCTTACGGTATCCGGCGCCCTTACTCTTTTCAATCCGGGTAACATACCCCTTCAACCCACCGGAGTTAATTTCCTGGACAGCTCCACTGGAGCAGTGCCCCCAGGGTACGGTAACAGCAACACGAATGGTACTGCCGTCATTGGTTCGGGCATTGAATTTGGAGCAACCAATGGGTCAGATCTTTTGACCATCGACTTCACAGGAAACACAGCAACATTGACTGATACTTGTCTCAACTCTGGTTGCGGTAACACGGCCATTACAATCGCCATGTACAGTCCGTATATAACCGGGTATTCGCTCATTTCAAACAGCCTTCCCAATACTGTATACAGCTACGGCAACACTTTCTTTTTTCCCGGTGATGCTGGGGCTCTCACCTTCTTTGGCGCCCCCGGCTTTACTGGCGGTTCCATCACCTTCGCGTACACTTCGATAATTCCTCCCGCGCCTGCGACACAATCGCTTAAACTAGCTTCCTTTTCAAAGTTTTCTGCGCTAGCCGCTGACCCGTCTGACCCACCTGCTGCAGTCCCTGAGCCCGCGAGCATTGGCTTAGTGGGAACGGGCCTTCTGGGATTGGCGGGTTGCATTCGCCGATTCCGCGCATAACAAAAGCAAACAAATACCACCACAGAGCTGCACTGAAAAAGTGCAGCTTTGTACTTGCTTAAGCAAAGTTCCGCCGTACGCTCTGAACCTGCTCCCACCCGTAAGCGAATAGTTGTATTCGCGACCGATCGGAGAATCCCTTTTGAATGCCGGCTTTACCGGCCTTGAGGCGCAATCGCGCGCAAAGAGAGTGGCACATCGCCACTGATGCTGGTTTGTCGTGTTCGCAAAGTGTTTTCTATCGCCTCAGCGCGAGTTATATTGAGATGTGCCAACGCAAGCTGACGCACATAAACAGCACAAACGTTTGATAATCGAACGTGTTCCGCAGAAGCTCCGCGACATATTTTCAAAAAGCTACAATGGTTTCAAAGCGACAGTATGACTAAATTGAGAATAATAAAAAGAAGAGTCACTGACGCAATCAGGTTTGGGATCGACGAGCTACTCTCACGAACTCCTTTCCAGCCGGATCCGCACAAAGTTCTGTTTATCCGGCTTGATGGGATCGGTGATTTTGTCGTTTGGATCGATGCCGCGCGGGCTCTGGCACAACACTACAGGAATGAGGGCAAGTCTCCAATTCTCGTAGCGGATTCCAATTGCGCTGGCCTGGCGGAGGCGCTGGGGATATTCGACCAAGTCATACCATTTGATCAGCCGCGATTTTCAAGCAGGCCCCTCTACCGGATCAAGTTGGGGCGGCGGATCAGGGGTTTGGGATGCGCTCTTGTCATTCAGCCTACCTACTCGCGAGCCTTCGAGACCGGCGACGCGGTCATTCATTTCTGTGGCGCCAGGCAGCGTATCGGATCCACGGGAAATCACACGATGATCACCGAGGCCCGCAAGAGAATAAGCGACCGCTGGTACACCCAACTCATCCCCGCCTCGGAGGGGCCCCGCATGGAGTTGATCCGCAATGCGGAGTTTGTCCGCAGTCTGCTGGGCATCGATTTCAAGGCCAAGGTACCGGATCTCGCTCCTGTCGCGAGCTCTTGGGCCATGCCACAGTGTGCCGCAGAGATCGGGGACGGAGAGCCGTTTTACATCCTGTTTCCGGGCGCCAGCTTTCCAGGAAGAAGGTGGCCTTTGGCCAGCTTCAGACAAGTGGCGGAGTTCCTCCACAGGGAGACCGGATGGCGCGGCGTCATCTGCGGGGGAGCGGGCGATGCGCACCTGGCGGCCTCCCTGTGTCAAGAATCCTCTGCACCGCTTCTGAACTGGACCGGACGTACTTCGCTTTGCGAGTTGACAGCGATTTTCCTCAGAGCGAAACTTCTGCTCGCCAACGAAACTTCCGCCGTTCATCTTGCGGAAGCTGTCAAGCTGCCTACCGTCTGTATTCTGGGCGGCGGCCATTACGGCCGGTTCGTGCCGTACGTTGTCGAAGAGGATGCCAAACGTCCACTGATGCAAACAGCCGTGCACAAGATGGAATGCTTCGCTTGTGACTGGCGGTGCATTTACAAGGTGCCGGCGGACAAACCCCAGCCCTGTATTGAGGGAATCAGCGTGGACGATGTTTGCCAGATGATTCGACGAATCCTGTCCACATCTTCTAGCTATGTTGCAGCCGCAACCGGCCGGCAGTTTGCGGAGACGGCTAAGGACAATTAATTCCTTAGCGACAGGTGGAGCAGGATGGCGCGTCCCATGTCTACCAGGAACGTAAAGGCGTTGGCTGCGGCGCCGAGGCCGCTGTTTTCAGTCGCACAGGAAAAGACGGCGATTGTTCATCGGAAGTGACGCTAAGTTTAACCAGCTCATTGCAGACTGCTTCATCGGTTGAGGCGAACACATCGAAATATGGCAGGTCACGATTCTGATTGGTGGCACATGCGAGACTGTGCAGCAAAAAATGGTCTGGTCTTGAAATCTTGCAATAGTAGTCTCCCCGGTTGGAGAAGAAAACAAAATGGCTGTAGCCCAATTTCTCCAGATAGTCGAAACCATCCCAGACTTGTTCATTCAACCCAGCCAATAGCGCAGGGTACCACTCAAAGTACAGCGCTGGCTTATATCTGCTCAGAAGTTCCGTCCCCGAGCGGAGCACGGAGAAATCATATCCTTCGGTGTCTACCTTGATGAGGCTAAGGCATCCATGAGCTTCGGCAAATGGTCTGGCGATTGTATCCAGCCGCACGAGCCGGTCGTACTGAGAGACTTCCTCAGCCTCGGATTTCGTTACCAGCTTTGTCGAAGGATTTGCACGCCCGTCATCCTCGAGCCTTACGAGAGAACCTTCATTCTCTCCGATGAAACGCTGTTCCGTCTGGACCCTGCTGTTGCCGCGATGATTGAACCTGCATATTTCAGCGATGTCCTGATCGGCCTCAATACAAAGATAGGAACAGATCCCTGGGTTCAACTGCTCAATGACCGCTATCGTCTCCCCGATATTCGCGCCGACATCGATCACAGTTGTCACTGTCTTGTGCGCGGACGATCTCACTAGCGCTTTAATGGTCAAAGCAAGTGGGCGGTTGTACTGAGGATATTGACGCAAGGCCAGCGACAGCGGGTGCTCCGCCGGCATCCGCAAGGAACGACCATACAAATGCGCATCCACAGTATGATTCGCGCCAAGTCTTCGCAAAAGTGGCGTTGCAAGCCTATTGCCCAATCGCGCAAATAGTCGAACAATCAACTTCGGATGAGCCGACAAAAGTGACATTCGGTTTACGCTATCGAACGTAACCTGTGCAAGAGATGAAGGCGAACGCCTCATTGATATCAATATCCTTTACGAAAAACAGCACTAGTGTACTCATCATTATAGCTGCACAGTACGGACTGGGGATAGGAGATAGAGGCCTCCAAAGCCGCCCCTTCATTGTCTATGTGACACCTTCAATTCTGATTCCGACCGTCGAATGTGCTAGCGTCTTACGTCGGAGAGAAGCGGAACTAGTGCACTCATCGAGACGAGATAAAAATGCGACAAGTCGGAGCGCGGACAACGGACTAGATGTCGTGCCTTGTGGCTTTTTCCATCAGTCTTGGTGTCTTCGCATAGATAGCACTATTGCAACCAGGGAGGCATCATACGGCTTCGTTCAGAGGCTTACGGTACACTTTTATATAGCGAACAACGGATCTATTTCGATATACATTTCGTTCTCGAGAGATCGCGTCTCGCATGACTCTGCATGAACAATTCTGAATCCATCTCCCGTCGTGATCGGCGGCTGTCGAAAATCATCCATGGCGGTCTTTCGGCCATTCTCGGCCGCGGCGTAGGACTGCTGGTCAGTGCCATCTCGCTTCCACTTACGGTCCGCTATCTCGGCCCTGAGCGCTACGGCATTTGGATCACCGCAAGCACAACCGTGGTCATGCTCAACGTGATCGACTTCGGCATTGCCAACACGCTCACTAATATCATCTCCCGCGCCTATGCTTCCGACGACCGTACCGCAGCCCAACGCTTCTATGCCACCGCCTTTTGGATCAGTATGGCCCTTGCGATGGCTATCGCTCTCATCGCGGCCCTGCTTTGGGGCCACATCAACTGGGCCTCGGCGCTTCATACCCACAACCCAGCCACCACGCGAGAGGCCTCGCTTTGCGTCGCCATTGCGTTTGTCTTCTTTCTCCTCAGCCTCCCTCTGAACCTCATTCACCGCGTTCTCAGCGGCTACCAGCAGACCCAGATCACCAACTACTTCAGCCTGATGAGCAATATCCTCGGACTAGGCTCGATCCTGCTCGTCATCCGGCTTCACGGCTCGCTGCCCCAACTAATGTTTGTCTACTCCAGCACTCTGTTAGCCAGCACGGCGGCGCTTAACTTGTGGGTAGTCTTCTGGGATAAACGCTGGCTGCTGCCCCGGCCCGGAGTCGTCTCCCGCATGGTCGTTTCCGAACTCATGCAATCCGGATTCGCCTTCTTCATCCTCCAGCTTGCGGGATTGGTTGTCTTCAACTCAGATAACATCGTTATCACCCACTATCTCGGTGCAGCCGAGGTAACGCCATATAGCGTTGCCTGGCGGATCGCTGGCTACGCCGCGATCCTTCAGACAGCCGTCTTTCCCTCGCTTTGGCCGGCATATTCTGAGGCGTACGTCCGCGGCGAGTACGCCTGGGTTCGCCGCACCTTTTGGAACGTCGCTCGCCTCTCTATGGGAACCACTGCTGCCGCCGTCCTCATTATGGCTTTCTTCGGCAGGTCACTCATTCGCTGGTACGTCGGCCCCTCTGCGGTTCCGAGCCAATGGCTTCTCCTCGCCATGTGCTTCTGGACCCTCCTCAGCACCGGCATGAACGTGGAAGCCTGCCTGCTGGCCGCCATCAACCGCGTAAAATGGCAGTCCATCCTCGGTGCCATCTCTGTCGTCCTCAACGTCGCCTTCTCCATCTATCTCGTCCAGCGTATGGGGAGCGTCGGCGTGATACTTGGCACTATCCTCTCCTATCTTCTGGTCGTGGTTGTGCCGCAAACAGTGATTGTCTGGCGAGCCCTCTATCAGCCGCCCCCTTACTCATCCACACAGATAACGGGGAATTGGCAAGCTGCAGCAGCGCCTGCGGCAGCAGAGAAGGCGTAAGACCTGTCACTCCCGCCTTCGACCAAGCGCAAGATTTAGTCATTCTCGTGTCCGAAGCGGGCAGAATGTTGATCAATGCCCTCATCGCACTTGGGTAGGTCAAGCCCGATTCCGCGATCCCATTCTACAATCATGAGCATGGCTCTCGGAACATTTTCACAACGTTTGATGAATCTCAGCCTCGCTACGATCATTCGCAAGCTTCGCCAACGGGGCCTTATCGCAAAGGCTCCCGGAGATGATTTGTTAGACCAGATCCCACAGATTGCCCTCTCTGAAATCGTAGGCAGGCCGATGGTTCGCATCGAAGGGGCCTACTCTTATGTCGACGGATCTCTTCCGTTGTGCGATCTTTTGGCCCTGCTGAGTGTTCTGGTGGATCGTTCACCACAAACAGTACTGGAAATCGGCACATTCAACGGGTACACAACACGTCTGATGGCTTTGAATTTACCCGACGCCGAAATCCACACGATTGATCTGCCGGAGAATTTCAGCGATAACGGTGCTGGAATGCCAAAAGACGACTGGCACCTGATTTCGGCTCGGCGCGTGGGGTCCGAATATCGTGCAGACCCTTCCATCACATCGATCAAGCAACACTTCGGCGATACAGCGGAGTACATCTTCCCGACAGCCGAGATCTTCTTTATCGACGGCTCGCACACCTACGCCTATGTGCGCAACGATACTGAAAAAGCCCTGAAGTCCCCGGCAACAAAGGCATTGATTTGGCACGACTGCGACCGGGCTCATCCAGACGTTACCCGATGGCTCGTTGAGATGATTCAGACCGGTCATCCCGTGCGCCACATCGAAGGCACCAATCTGGCGATTCTCGAGCTCGGGAGTCATGCTCGCCTGAAGGTGTGATGCAATTCGCTGGCTGTCACCGTAAATGCGTGCGTAATCACAGACGGCCAAGTTGGATTTTATTGGTGTCCCCGATGGGATTCGAACCCATGTTATCGCCGTGAAAGGGCGGTGTCCTGGGCCGGGCTAGACGACGGGGACGCTGAGAACGATGACGGCTCCAGCTGCACCCTCATCATCATCAACGCTAACAATATAGCCCGTCAGTGTCAAAAACTCGCCGCCGCGTCAAGCACCACGGCATACTGATACTGAACCTAGTGCAACGCGAAACCATCCAATACGACGCCGTGCGCTCGACCGCTCGCAGTTACAAATATCTGGACGCTCTCACGACTGCCTTCGTCGTCATCCTGCTCGTTTCAAATCTGATCGCGCAGAAAGTGTGCCTCATCGGTCCGTTTGCGGTCAGCGGAGCCGTTCTCCTGTTTCCCATCACCTACATCTTCGCGGACGTCTTCACTGAGGTTTACGGTTACGCCGCCTCGCGCCGCGCCATCTGGCTGGGCTTCTTCGGCACGGCGCTGTTGTATGTTATCGGCGCCATCGTGATTGCGCTTCCGTCTGCTCCGGGCTGGCCGAACCAGCAGGCCTTCGCCACTGTCTTTGGCTTCATCCCGCGCATTCTTGCCGCCAGCCTCATCGCCTTCTGGGCGGGCGAATTCGCCAACTCCTACACCATGGCGCGCCTGAAGTTGATCACCAACGGCCGCAAGCTCTGGACACGCACGATCGGCTCAACAGTCGTCGGCCAGGCCGTGGATACGGTTCTCGTCATCGCGCTCACCTTCGGCGGCATCTACCCGGTCCGCACGCTTCTGAACATCATGGCCACTGGCTATGCCCTCAAGGTAGGCTACGAAGTGATCGCCACGCCACTGACGTACCTGGTCATCAACTGGCTCAAGCGGAGCGAACACGCGGACGCCTTTGATCGTCACGAGAGCTTCAATCCATTTTCATTTGCTGAAAAAAGCAATCTGGATGCCTGAGCTGGGTATATCTCCTCCGTCCGGGACCGGTTTAGTCAAATTCCACCGTCTTTTGAGTCACATATTTCCCGAACCTTTCCGCTCCATAACTCATCTAAAATTGAAATTCCTAACGCTGGTAAGCAGATAAAGCTTTGACTCACAGAACCTTGCGCCCTGAACCTCGTATACACCATATGCCGCAATCTGCCGTTTGAAGCAGTCGCCACTGAGGAAATTGAAGGAGAAGTACTGTGCCCCTGATCGTAAACACTCGCCGCATTCTTCCCCTGATTGTCTCCGCGGCCGCATGCCTCGTCGCAGGTTGCAAAGACGCGCCGCCTCCTCCTCCGCCGCCGCAGGCGATGCCCGTGCAGGTCGCGCCGGTGACGTTGTCGCCTGTTCCCAACTCTGACACTTACGTCTCCACCATCAAGAGCCGTCGCTCGGCCACCATGCAGCCTCAGGTCGACGGCAATCTGGTCAAGATCTTTGTGAAGTCCGGCGACCTAGTCAAAGCCGGCCAGGTCCTGATGCGCATCGACCCGCTGAAACAGATGGCTACGGTCCAGTCGCAGCAGGGAACTCAGGCGCAGAAGAAGGCCCTTTACGAATACACCCAGATTGAGGTCGAACGCCAGCGCAAGCTCTACGAGTCCGGCGTCGTCTCACGCGACACCTACGATCAGGCCAATCAGGCCTATCAGAATGCCAAGGCCGACTACGAGTCCAACACAGCCCTCACCGACACGCAGAAGCAGCAGCTGGCCTACTACGACATCCGCGCGCCATTTACCGGCGTCGTTGGCGACATCCCAGTTCATCTCGGCGACTATGTCTCTCCCACCACGCTGCTTACCACGGTGGACGAAAATGCCGATCTCGAGGCGTACATCTACATCCCCACTGAGCGAGCTGGCTTGGTTCGCCAGGGATTGCCGGTAGAGATCCTCGATAGCGCCGGCAAGACGCTGGTCAAATCAAGGATCAGCTTCCTCTCTCCGCAAGTTGACAACGGCCTGCAGAGTATCCTCGCCAAGGCAGAAATTCCGCGCAGCGCCCAGCTTCTTCGCAACCAGCAGTTGGTAAGAGCGCGCGTCATCTGGAGCACCGCACCCGCGCCTGTCGTTCCCGTCCTCGCAGTTAGTCTCGTGGGCGGCCAGACCTTTGTCTTCATCGCAGCGCCAAAAGGCGACGGATACATCGCCCATCAGGTGCCCGTCAAGCTCGGCGATACCGTCGACAACACCTATCCCGTGATCAGCGGCCTCAAGCCGGGTGACAAAGTCATCACCTCGGGCCTGCAGTTTTTGCAGGAGGGCGCGCCGGTCAAGCCTCTGGGCTGAGTCAGAGGTTTTAGCTTCTCCTGCTGCGGAGCAAGATTTGCCTTCGCATTGTCTTTCGTTTCATCCCGGGCCAGCCGCCCCGAGCTAGAGGTCACCTTGTTCGTAGACTTTTTTATTCGTCGCCCGATCTTCGCCACGGTCTGTGCTCTTCTCATCGTGCTCGCCGGCGCCGTCTGCATACCCACTCTGCCCATCTCGCTCTATCCCCAGCTTGCGCCGCCGCAGGTCATTGTCACCAGCGTCTACATCGGAGCCAACTCCAAGGACGTCGAATCCGCAGTTACCACCATCCTCGAGCAGTCCATCAACGGCGTCGAAGGCATGCGGTACATGAGCTCCACCAGCTCGAACGACGGCACCTCCGCCATCACCATCACCTTCGATACCGGTTACGACCTCAATATCGCAGCGGTCGACGTGCAGAACCGCGTCGCATCGGTTCAAGGCCGTCTGCCCGCAGTCGTTAATAACACCGGCATCACCATTACCAAGGCCAACCCAAACTTTGTGCTTGCCGTCGGATTCATCTCCCCGGACAAGTCGCTGTCCACATCCTTCATCTCCAACTACATCGACGTTTACGTCAAGGATGCGCTTAAGCGCGTTCCCGGCGTCGGTGACGCCGTCATCTTCGGCGAGCGCAAATATGCCATGCGTCTCTGGCTTGATCCCGCCCGCCTCGCCGCCCGCGGCCTTACCGCGCTCGACGTCACTAACGCGCTCGCCGAACAGAACGTCGAAGTCGCCGCAGGCCAGCTCGGCCAGCAGCCCTCCGATCCCCACCAGCAATTTCAAATGGCTGTCCGCGCCGTCGGCCGTCTAACCGATCCCAAACAGTTCGACAACATCGTCCTCAAAAACAGTACCAACAGCAGCGGCGGAATCGTCCTCGTCAAAGACGTGGGCCGCAGCGAGATCGGCGCCGAAAACTACAACACCAGCCTGAAGTTTTCCGGCGGCGGATACGAAGGCGGCGATGCCATCGGCGTCGGAGTTCAGCAGCTCTCCGATCGCCAACGCCCTCGACGTCGACAAGCGCTGCCGCGCCGTTCTGGCCGAACTGGAAAAATCCTATCCCCCGGGCCTGAAGCACGTCATCGCCGTCGACACTACCCTGGTCATCAGCGAATCGGTCAATGAGGTCGTCACCACCATCGGTGAGGCCATCATCATCGTCATCATCGTCATCTTCCTCTTCCTGCAGGACTGGCGCGCCACCATCATCCCCGCCGTCACCATCCCGGTTTCGCTCATCGGTACCTTTGCCTTCATCAAAATCTTCGGCTTCAGCATCAACTCCCTGACGCTCTTCGGCATCACCCTCGCCACCGGACTAGTCGTAGACGACGCCATCGTCGTCATCGAAAACGTTCAGCGTCACCTCTCCCGAACCGCGCTCATCCCCGAACGCTCCGAGTTGACCGAGCCCGATCCCTACGCCCCTGACGTCCTCGATCAGGCCAAAACCACAGGTGCAGGCCGCGGCATGGAGACGGTCTCCTCCGATCCCCACGAAGCCACCAGCATCGCCATGGCCGAGGTCACCAGCGCCGTCATCGCGACCTCGCTCGTCCTCATCTCCGTCTTCATTCCGGTCAGCTTCTTTCCCGGGACTACCGGTATCCTCTACAAGCAGTTTTCGCTGACCATCGCGTTCTCTATCGCCATCTCCGCCTTCAACGCCTTGACGCTCTCACCTGCTCTGGCTGCGATCCTTCTGCGCGCTGAGACTGAGAAGAAGGGAATCATGGGATTCCTTCTCAACCCCGTTGAGCGGCTCATCCAATGGGTCATCCGCGTTTACGCTCGCATGGTCACCTTTGTCGTTCGCATCCGCTACGTGATGCTGCTCATCTTCTTCGGCGCACTGGCAGCCACCGCATACATGTACAACCACGTCCCCACGGCGTTCATCCCGCAGGAGGACCAGTCATACTTCCTCATCATCATCCAAACGCCGCCCGGCGCCTCGCTTAGCTACACCACCGCCTTCGCCGACCAGGTCGGCGCACTCGTGCGCAAGAACGACGGCGTCTTCGGCACCTTCTCGGTCATGGGGTTCTCCCTCTCCGGCGGCAGCTCGCCAAACTCCGGCATCATCTTTGCACCGCTCAAGCCCATCAATGACCGCACCAAGATGGGGCCGAACTTTACCGCGCACGCCATCGTCGCCGACGTCGGACCCGAAGCTCTTCGCCGTCCCCGGCGGCATCGCCTTCGCAGCCGAGCCTCCCGCCGTCGCAGGCATCGGCACCGTCGGCGGCTTCCAGTTCATCCTGCAGGACTCCGGCCGCAACACCTTCGGCGACATCGACCGCGTTGCCCACACCATCGTCGGCCAGAGCCGCGCTCCCGGCTCCGGACTCACCGGCATGAACACCACCTTCACCTCGAACGATCCGCAGATGCTTATCACCGTCGATCGCGAGAAGGCCAAGACCATGGGCGTTCCCTTCAGTCAGATCACTGCGGCGCTCAACACCTTCATGGGCTCAAGCTACGTCAACGACTTTGACTTCAACAATCGCTCCTACCGCGTCTACGTCCAGGCCGATGCACCCTATCGCCGCAACGCGCAGGATCATTCACCAGTACTACGTCCGCTCCGACTCCGGCCAGATGATTCCTCTCGACAATCTCGCCACCATCACCGAGACCTCCGGTCCGCAGGTCATCGACCACTACAACCTCTTCCGCTCGGCCGAAATCGACGGCTCCCCCGCGCCCGGCCTCAGCTCCGGCCAGGGCCTCGACGCCATGGTCACGCCTCTTCAACAAAAACAAGATGCCCGGCATGTCCTTCTCCTGGACCGGCCTCGCGCTCGAAGAAGTCGAGTCCGCCGGCAAGGCCATCATCATCTTCGGCCTCGGCCTGCTCGTCGTCTATCTCACGCTCTCGGCCCAGTACGAGTCCTTCGCGCTGCCGTTCATCATCCTGCTCGCCGTCCCCATGGCAATCCTCGGCGCGCTCTCGCTGGTCGCTCTCCGCGGCCTCGTCGACGACGTCTACGTCCAGATCGGCCTCGTCATGCTCATCGGTCTCTCCGCCAAAAACTCGATTCTCATCGTCGAGTTCGCCGAGCAACTCCTCGAGCAGGGTCGGTCCATCACCCAGGCCGCCATCGAAGCCGCTGAACTCCGCCTCCGCCCCATCCTGATGACTTCGATCGCCTTCATCCTCGGCGTCGGCCCGCTCTTCTTCGCCACCGGCGCCGGAGCCTACGGACGCCACTCCGTCGGCACGGCCATCGTCGGCGGCATGGTGCTCTCCACCGTGCTCAACCTCTTCTTCATCCCGGTCCTCTACGTCATCCTGAAGACCTTGCTGTCCAGGTTCTCGAGCAAGAAGATAGCCACGCGAAGTCGGGAACTGCCACCGCCACAACCAAGCCACTAATTCGCCCAAGATCTGTGTGCCAGTTCTTTTGGACTTATATTACGTAGAAGTCGCCGTCATTTCGACCGAAGCAACGTACGGTTTGATCGGTGCCTTTGCGCAGCGGAGAGATCCGCTTCTCTACCTGATTCGTTCGCCTTCCCTATCGAATCAGGCGAGAGCTATCATGCCCCATGGCAAAACGAACCACCGCGTCCCATAAGAGCTGGCTCCCGGAAGCCAACCAACCCGACAGCAGACTTTCCACTCACGCACCTGCCCTACGGAGCCTTCGATTACGAAGGCCAACAGCATCTCTGCGTCGCCATCGGCACCCACCTCCTCGACCTCCACGCCTGCGCCGCCTCCGGCCTGCTCCCCCCAACCCTGGTCGAAGCCTGTCAGGCCCCGATCCTCAATCCGCTCCTGTCGCTCGGCCATCGTTCCTGGACGCTCCTCCGCGAAACCCTCACTGCACTCCTCCACGCCGACGAAAAGCTCGACCGCAGACAAGCAGCCGAAGCCGCCCTCCACTCCATCGCCGGCGCGACCCTCGCCAAGCCCATCTACGTCCCCAACTACACCGACTTCTACGCCTCCATCCACCACGCCACCCGCGTCGGCCAGCTCTTCCGTCCCGACCAGCCGCTCCTGCCCAACTACAAACACATTCCCATCGGCTACCACGGCCGCGCCTCCTCCATCATTCCCAGCGGAATTCCCATCTTCCGTCCCAGCGGCCAAACTCGACCGTCTCCTGACCGAGGCTGAACCTAACTTCGGTCCCACGAACGCATTAGACTACGAACTCGAACTTGCGCTTTACATCGGCCAGCCGAACCTCACTCGGCGACCCCTATCCCCATCTCTCAGGCCGACCATCACCTCTTCGGCATCAGCCTCCTCAACGACTGGTCCGCCCGCGACATCCAATCGTGGGAGTACCAACCCCTCGGCCCCTTCCTCGGCAAAGAACTTCGCCACCACCGTCTCCCCCTGGGTCACCCCCATGGCCGCCCTCGAGCCCTTCCGCGCCCCGGCCGCGCCTCGCCCCTCCACCGACCCCAAACCGCTCCCGTACCTTCATTCGATCGCCGACCAGGAGCAGCGGAAGTCTCAATGTAACACTTGAAGTCTTCCTCTCAACCGAAACTATGCGGGCAAATAAACTCGACGCCGTACCCCTCAGCGAATCCAACGCGCAGGATCTCTACTGGACCCCCGCCCAGCTCATCGCCCACCACACCAGCAACGGCTGCAATCTGCAGGTCGGCGACCTGCTCGCCACCGGCACCATCTCCGGCCCCGCCGAATCCTCCGCCGGCTGTCTCCTCGAACTCACCCGCAACGGAGCCCAACCCATCCTCCTCCCCACCGGCGAATCCCGCACCTTCCTCGCCGACGGCGACGAGATCATCCTCCGCGGCTCCTGCGAAGCCCCCGGCCATCCCCGCATCGGCCTCGGCGAGTGCCGCGCCACGATCCTCGCCCGCACCGAACACCAGCCCTGCTTTTGCATGCCTTTTTGTTGTCATCCCGCAGGGATCTGCTGCTACCTTGCTGGCCGCTTTTTGGTTGTCATCCCGCAGGGGACGCGTATCCTCGCGGATCCGACTGCGCAGCCATCGCCTCTCGCGGCATATCCTCATCCAGGCACGAACCGGAGACTTCCATGGCCACACCCACACTCGCCCAGCCCTCCCAGACCCAGACCACCGACTTCCTCCCCCTCAAAGGCACCGACCACGTCGAGTTCTACGTCGGCAACGCCCGCCAGGCCGCCTACTTCTACCGCGCCGCCTTCGGCATGTCCCTCGTCGCCTACGCCGGCCCCGAGACCGGCCAGCGCGACCGCGCCAGCTACGTCCTCCAGCAGGGCAAGGTCCGCTTCGTCCTCACCACCGCCCTCCGCTCCGACTCCGACATCGCCCGCCACGTCGACAAGCACGGCGACGGCGTCCACGCCATCGCCCTCTGGGTCGACGACGCCCGCCAGTCCTGGCTCGAAACCACCAGCCGCGGCGCCCGCAGCATCCAGGAGCCCAAAGAATTCTCCGACGACGACGGCCGCGTCACCACCGCCAGCATCGCCGCCTACGGCGACA
Organism: uncultured Acidobacteriaceae bacterium; assembly: GCA_963838555.1. Classification (GTDB taxonomy): domain Bacteria; phylum Acidobacteriota; class Terriglobia; order Terriglobales; family Acidobacteriaceae; genus Edaphobacter. The sequence continues at coordinate 209,691 of CAWIRK010000005.1, forward strand.
CCGTCCACACCTTCGTCGACCGCACCCACTACACCGGCACCTTCTTCCCCGGCTACCAGACCGTCAAAGAGGACCACATCGCACGTCCCGTCGGCCTCCTCCACATCGACCACATCGTCGGCAACGTCGGCTGGAACTCCATGAACCAGTGGGTCGACTTCTACGCCAACGTCATGGGCTTCTCGCTCTACCAGCACTTCGACGACAACGACATCTCCACCGAGTACTCCGCCCTCATGTCCAAGGTCATGGCCAACGGCAACGGCTACGTCAAGTTCCCCATCAACGAGCCCGCCGAAGGCCGCCGCAAATCGCAGATCGAGGAGTACCTCGACTTCTACGGCGGACCCGGCGTCCAGCACATGGCCCTCGCCACCAACGACATCCTCACCACCGTCAGCGGCAATGCAAAAGCAGGGCGTCGAGTTCCTCACCGTCCCCCACTCCTACTACACCGAGCTGCAGACATCGCGTCGGCAAGATCGACGAGCCCATCGAAGAGCTCGAAAAACTCGGCATCCTCGTCGACCGCGACGACGAAGGTTACATGCTCCAGATCTTCACCCGCCCCGTCGAAGACCGCCCCACCGTCTTCTACGAGATCATCCAGCGCAAAGGCAGCCGCAGCTTCGGCAAGGGCAACTTCAAAGCCCTCTTCGAAGCCATCGAAAGAGAACAAGCCCTACGAGGAAATCTCTAGTCAGCAGACTCTGTGAGGCAACCTCGAACCGGCCAAATCATCCGTCGCCTCAAACGGCTCGCCCGACAAGGGCGAGCCGTTTCCCTTTGAAAACACAGCACCAAATCGCACCAAAACCGATGCATCAATATGCACTAAACCACGAATAATCATTCATATAGACGAGTCGCTGCACATCTGCCAACCTTGTAGCTGGAGATAGTCAAATGAGCACCGCTCGGATCGAACTTACTACCGGCGTCCGGCCGAACAAGCCATTCCTCGTCAAGCCCAGGGCCACATTCCTGATGTGCCCACCCACCCTCTACGACGTCGACTACGTCATCAATCCCTGGATGGCTGGCAACATTCACGCCTCCTCCCGTACCCGCGCCGCAGAGCAGTGGCAGCATCTCTACGAAGCCGTCAGCAAAATCGCCACAGTCGAGCTCGTCGAACCCGAACCCGGCTCCCCCGACATGGTCTTCACCGCCAACGCCGGGCTCGAGCACAACGGCATCGTCGCCATCAGCAGCTTCTTTCATCCCGAGCGTCAGGGCGAAGAACCGCACTTCCGCCGCTGGTTCCAGCAAGCCGGTTACAAACTTATCGACATCCCCCGCGCTACTCCCTTCGAAGGCGAAGGCGACGCGCTATTCGCGACTGCGAGCGGCTGCCTCTGGGTTGGCCACGGGCCTCGCACCGCGCTCTCCTGTCATCGGATGCTCCATGACATCTGGGACATTCCCATCGTGCCCCTCCACCTCATCGATCCCCGCTTCTACCACCTCGACACCTGTTTCGCTCCGCTCGAAGGCGGCTACGTGATGTACTTCCCTGATGCCTTCGACCACCTGTCACTCCACCGCATCGAGGCCTTCTACCCGCCCGAAAAACGGATCGTCATCCGCGAAGCCGATGCCGTCTGTTTTGCCTGCAACGCGATCAACGTAGGCCGCAACCTCATCCTCAACAAGATCGGCAACAGACTGAGCGGCCAACTCGAACAACTCGGCTTCAAGGTCATCCAGGTCGAACTCACGGAGTTCCTCAAGGCCGGAGGCGCCGCAAAGTGCCTCGTCATGAAACTCAGCAGACACGCCAGCTGAAGTGAAAAGCAATCGGGTGCCCCATGTTCGCGACAATCTTATCGTGGCTAACGTGGGGATTCGCGCTCAGCGACCCCTTTCCAGCAAGAAGCCACAACAAGAGCAGGGAACTAAAGCCCCTCCGCCAACACCCGCTCATAAGCCGGCACCGTAAGAAAATCCATAAACTTCGGCGCACGAATCAGCTCTCGCATCAACTCCGCAGCCTGCACATAAGCCGAGTACCGCTCTGCATCCACCGTCTCCTTCGCCCGCTCCAGCTCATCTGCGATCACCTGATCCACCATCTCCACCGTCACCGGCAGCCCGTCATCCATCACAGCATGATGATGCACCCACTGCCACAACTGCGCCCGGCTGATCTCCGCCGTCGCCGCATCCTCCATCAGGTTAAACAGCGGCACACACCCAATCCCGCGCAGCCAGGCCTCCACATACCCCAGCCCAACGGCAACATTCTGCCGCACACCCGCCTCGGTAATCGTCCCCTCCGGCACCTGCAGCAGATCGTCCGCCGTCGCATGATAATCCGGCAACTGCTTCTCAATCTGATTCGCCTGCGGCATCACGCGATTGAAAACCTCCAGCGCCACCGGCACCAGCCCGGGATGCGCTACCCAAGTCCCATCATGCCCATCGCTAGCCTCGCGCTCTTTATCGGCCCTCACCTGCGTCAGCGCTTTTTCATTCGCCACCGAATCATTCTTGATCGGAATAAACGCACTCATCCCGCCCATCGCACTTACCTTGCGCCGATGGCACGTCTTAATGCAAAGCTTCGAGTAGCTCCGCATGAAGTGCGTCGTCATCGTCACTTGCCCGCGATCAGGCAGCAGCACACTCTCATCCCCCGCGAATTTTTTGATGTAGCTGAAGATGTAGTCCCACCGCCCGCAGTTCAACCCGGCCGAGTGATCCTTCAAGCTCCCAGAGAATCTCATCCATCTCAAACGTCGCGAGAATCGTCTCGATCAGCACCGTAGCCTTGATCGACCCCGCGGGAATCCCCAGCTCCCCCTCCGCCTTGATGAACACATCGTTCCAAAGCCGCGCCTCCAGATGACTTTCCATCTTCGGCAGATAAAAATAAGGCCCCGACCCACGCGCCAGCAGCTCCTTCGCGTTATGAAACGCATACAACCCAAAATCAAACAGCGACCCCGACATCGGCTCGCCGTCAACAATCAAATGCCGCTCCTCAAGATGCCACCCGCGCGCCCGCACAAACAGCACCGCCGGCGTCTCAATCAATTTGTAACTCTTGCCAGTCTTTTCGTCTTCAAACGTAATCGTCCGCCGCACTGCATCGCGCAGGTTGAGCTGCCCCTCCATTACGTTGTCCCACGTCGGCGTCGTCGAGTCCTCAAAGTCGGCCATAAACACCTTCGCGCCGCTGTTCAGAGCGTTGATGATCATCTTCCGGTCCACCGGTCCCGTAATCTCTACGCGGCGATCCAACAAATCTGCAGGCAGTTCCGCCACCGTCCACTCGCTCTCGCGAATGTGTTTCGTCTCCTTTAGAAAATCCGGCCGCTCCCCCGCATCCAGCCGCTTCTGCCGGGCCTTCCGTGCCTCCAGCAGCTCCTTCCGCTGCTCGTTGAACGTCCGCTGCAACCCGACCACAAACGCCACTGCCTCCGGAGTCAAAATCTCCGCATACCGTCCCGCTGACTGCGCCGCAAACTCCACACTCTTAACCGACCGCATCCATCACCTCAGAAACTCATTTTAGAAAGTTTTCAACTCTCGGTTGTCATTTGTCCGGAGAAGTAGCACAAAAACATGTCACTCGCGACTGAGAATTTACAACTAACAACGAATCTACTCAAACCGCAGATCAACCTCACCCGCAGTCGCGAAATGCACATCAACGCACGATCCCGCTGTCCCCAGCGATACTCCAGTCCAACTTCCCGTCGTCACCCACTGGCCGGCTTTCAATCCACCAGTCCGTGCTGCGCCCTCATTGGCAAGCCACGGCAGCAGGCGCATCAGATCTCCTGCAGTATTCGACCCCGTCCGTTCCACCCGCACCACGCCATCAACCGCAAGCGTGACATGCTCCTTGGAAAAATCAATGCTCTGCCAATTCGCAATCGCTGCGCCATAGACGAACGCGCCATGCACTTGCAGATCGGCGGTCGTCGACAACTTTTCCGCCTTTTTCGGATCGGTCAACCCGCTCTCGAGCACCTCGATCGCCGGATGGCAGCTACCAATTGCGGCCACGACTTCATCCCGCGAATAAGCCTTCTCCCGCGGCGGGAGGTCCTTGCCTATTTGAAAAGCTATCTCGGCCTCCAGCCCGCGGTATCGATGCCTCCCCTCCAACACCGCATGGTTGCCCGCAATCCAGGCTCGCGGCATCGGTGCAAACATTGGGGTAGCCTCCGCTGTAGGAGCCCCCACCTTCCACCCGCCAATCTCGCCATACGCCAGTGCAAGCCTTCCCTGAATGAAGTAAGACTCCTCCAGCGTCACCGGCCTCACCGCCGCGGGCAGATCATCGATCGGCGTATTTGTCCTGCGAGCTTCCAGCAGCATGCCCGCCGCAGTCATCAACTCTTTTTCCCGCTCACCAGTCATCATTCAGTCAGTGTCTCGCAACTGGCCCGCTTCTGTCTTCTGGACTACTTCGCCGCCTTGTCCTTGCCCAGGCTCAGTAGATTCGCAAACAGCCGATAAGCGCCCGGCACACCCTCGGGCAGCTCGCGATACAGTGCCAGAGCGACATAAACGTAAGCCCCCTTGCCCGTCTTCGCGATCAACAGCCCGCCCTTCTGCGGATCCTGCCCCGGATCATGCATCTCAATCGGCGCCTGATACTGCGGGTCCCAACTCTCCATGAACCCATGCCCACGCTCTTCCACCCACCCGTCGAAGTCCCGCGGCGTAATCTTGTTCGGCCAACTCAGCACAGGATTCTCCGGCATCAGCAACTGCACCGGGGCCTTCTCATCGACCACCTTCTCGGCGCTCCCCAGCGAGTACGGATACGGACCATAGTCGAACTGTCCCAGGTTGTACTGCACAATCACCACGCCGCCGTTCTTCGCATAGTGCAGCAACTGACCATTCGCCGCCGCCAGCCCCGGATGCGCCGCATACGCACGCACTCCAAGCACCACAACGTCGTAACCGGAGAGCCTGCCCCCGGCAATATCATCCATCGTCAACGTCGTGGCATGGATACCTAAATTTTCGAGCGATGCCTGCACTTCGTCGCCGGTCCCGGGCAGATACCCCACCTTCAGCCCTTGGGCTACCTTTACATCCACTCCGCGCGACCGGTACGTCGCCGGCCGGTAAAGATTCGCCGGCAACAGCCCCGCATATCCCACCGTCTGATATCCCTCGCGATACTCTCGCCCGGCATAGGTCGCCACCGCGGTCATCGTATAAGCCGTCTCCGCCATCTTTCCCGGAGTCACAACAAACGGCACCTCTGCTGAATCCCCATCCTTCGCGAGCGAAAACTCCGCCTGCTCCGGCGTCGCCGTCCAACCCTGCGGCAACTCCAGCTTCACCGTTCCCGCTGCAGCGCCCTTCACATTGCTTCGCACCTGCGCCGTCACCATCAGCGTCTTTTCCGTCAGAGGCACGACACCCGCCGCAGGCGCCACAGAAACCGAAATCGCCGGAGCCACCACCAGCGGCTCATACACTGTCCCTTGTCCCGTCACCCGATGCAGCGTCTGCACCAGTTGCCCCAGCTTGATCTCCACGCCGTCATAATCCGCCGTCACCCACGCCGTCAACGCCGGCAAGGGCAGGGAAGCGTTCCGCATCGCCGGATCGGCAACATCGTAATAATTCTGCTCGATTCCCGGCCGCGAAAACGGAGGCCGCGTCACCTTCGCATCCGCGGGCAGCTTCACATTGATTCGCACATCGTCAGCCTCGCCACCCGCAATCGTCGGCTGCGTCAGCGGCTGTGCGCTCTCAAACGTGGCGCCCGCATTTGACTCCAACGTCGAAGCCTTGACCTTCACCGGAACATCGCTTCCATTCACCACATGCACCTGCACCGCAAACGCCTGCCCCGGCACCGCCGTAACAAAGGTGTCCGGGCCATCGCCGAATCTCGCAAACGGTCCAGTCTGTGGCGGCCCGGCCACCTGCGCGCGCAGACTCAGTCCAAGCGCCTCGACCAGCGCATCGTTGAACTGCACCCGCTTCACCCGCAGCTCATGCAGCAGATCGTACTTCTGCTGCGCCGTCAGTCCGCTCTCTTCGACCTTCGCAATCAACGCATCCGTCGCCCGCAAGCCATCACGAAGTAGAGGCGCTACTTTCTCCGGCGCTTTGATCTGGTACTGCGCCATCGCCTGCCCGACCAGCCCATCGATCTTCGCTAGATCCTGCTTCAAAAAAGTCGTCTCACCCGGCGCCAGGGTCGCCATTCCCGTCAGTGACACATCCACTCCGTCAAAGAAGTTCTTCTCCTTCTCGCTCGATGTCTTTGTTGAAGAAATCACGCGCGAACCATAGCAGTGATACGCTACATCGAACTTCCCCGCCGCCGGCACACCCATCCCGCCGTTCTGCGACTTCTGCAGCCCCAGCCCCAGCCGCGCAAACTGCAGATAGCTCATCCCCAGCACCGGACTGTAGTCGCCCTCCGGAATCGTCACATTCGGCTTCGGAGATTCAGTCGTCCACTCCTTCGTCACATAGTTGTAGAACCGTGCCGGAGCATACTTTCCCGTCGCATAGTCAAACATCCCCTTCGACGAGACCGAAAAGAACGGTGCCCGCGCATACACCTTCAGCGGACTCCACGGCATCAACCCCGCAGCAATCTGATCCGGAAACATCTTCGGATCGCCCGCCGCCTGAAACACCTCCTGCGCCATCTCTCCCGACACCTGGTGCTGCCCATGCCCATCCGTAATCCCACCCTGAAACACTGCCGTCACCACCAGCGGCCGATACAGCCTCACCGCACGCACCGCGTCATACAGCACACGGTCGTGCCCCCAGTTCGAAAAGCTCTCCTCCTTCGTCTTCGAAAACCCGAAGTCCACCTCCGTCCCCCACATCTGGTCGATGCCCATGTAGCGTCCCGCCGCCAGCAGTTCCTGCGTCCTCACCAGCCCCAGCGCGTCGTCGAAATCCCCCGACATCAAATTCTGCCCGCCCTCCCCGCGAGTCAGCGTCAACATCGCCACATGTGCGCCCTGCCCACGCGCCTCATACGTCAGCATCCCCCCATCCTCGTCGTCAGGATGCGCCACAATTAGCATCAGGCTGGCGCGCGTCCGCAGCTTGACGAGGCTCTGCCACAACGCCGTAGCTCCCTCGTTGGCCGGAATATCCCGAACCACTACCGAGGGCCGCACCTGTTCCCCCGTCAGGTTCGCCGGATCGCGCAACTCCGATCGAACTCCATTGCCGCCCGAAATGCCGAGCGCCATCGCCGCCAAGGTAATCCAGCCCAGAAACAGTCGCATAGGAATCATTAACTTCTAATCTCTCACACCTAACCACCTCAAATCACGCGCCAATTCGCCCATCCGCCAGCCTTCCTACAGCGTTCTGTAACCAGTACCGGGCTTTAGCGTCCTATCATTGATTACCGGCGTTCCCGCCCTCGGAAGGAAATCAACAATGCTTCTTCGCAAATCCACCCAGCCTCGAATCGACCATCCGTTCCTCCGACATCACGCCGCAGCACGTCTTCGAGCAACACCAGACCAACCGCCGCCGCTTCCTCGCAGGAGCCGCAACGCTCGGTGCCGGCGCCCTCGCCGCACATTACATTCCCGGCCTCATCAATCCGGATACAACAGTGCACGCCGCCGACCAACTCACGGTTGTCCCCAGCAAGTACACCCTGGACGATCCCCAGACCCCCTTCGCCAAAGCCAGCAACTACAACAATTTTTACGAGTTCGGCACCGACAAGTCCGACCCCGCGCACAACGCCGGCAAGCTCAAGACCCGCCCCTGGCCCATCCAGATCACCGGCATGGTCAAAAAGCCCCAGACCATCAACATCGACGACCTCCTCCACTACCGCCCGCTCGAATCCCGCGTCTATCGCCATCGCTGCGTCGAAGCCTGGTCCATGGTCATCCCCTGGGACGGCTACTCCCTCTCCGAGTTCATCAACTTCTGCGAGCCCCTCCCCAGCGCCAAATACATCCAGTTCTTCTCCGACGTCGACAAGAAAGCCATGGAGCTCCCCTTCGGCTACGACTGGCCCTACAAAGAAGGCCTGCGCATGGACGAGGCCATGAACCCCCTCACGCTCCTCACCTTCGGCTGTTACGGCCAGACCCTCCCCAACCAGAATGGCGCCCCCGTCCGCGTCATCGTCCCCTGGAAGTACGGCTTCAAATCTGCAAAATCCATCGTCCGTTTCCACTTCACTGACAAGCAGCCCGTCACAACCTGGAACCAGACCGACGGCATGGAGTACGGCTTCTACTCCAACGTCAATCCCAACTACGACAACGCCCGCTGGTCCCAGGCCCACGAGCGCCGCATCGACTCGAGCCTCCTCCCCCGCAATATCCCCACCCTCATGTTCAACGGCTATAGCGACCAGGTAGCCAGCATGTACGCCGGCATGGATCTCAAGAAGAATTACTGACCCGCGTCATCTACTTTCCGATATACCGACTGCACGAATACAGCAGCGGTTGCTTTTTGGTTGTCATCCTTCGCCGAGGGCGGAGGATCTGCTTTTGCTCTAGTCTTGCTGCAAATAATATTCGTATATGCTAATATTCCTAATATGCAGGATGCCCTCCGCAGATTCAAAGCCGACATCTTCCAGGCCCTCGCCCACCCCACCCGCATCGCTATCCTCGAACTCCTCAGAGACGGTGAACTCTCCGCCGGAGCCCTCATCGACAAGCTCGCCTTGGAGCAGGCAAACGTCTCGCAGCACCTCGCCGTATTGCGCGCCAAGCAACTCGTCTCCACCCGCAAGTCCGGCAACCAGGTCTTCTACTCCGTCCGCGACCCCATCATCATCGAGGTCCTCAATCTCATGCGCACCTACTTCCACGCCCACCTCAAGGAGTCCCTCGGCATGCTCGACGAGATGGAAAAGCCGCTGGAGCCTGTCCGATGACTCTGTCGAAGCAATGGGTCCCGCGTTCCATCGAATGTCTGCACGGCTACACCGCAAGAAAGTTTTCCCACGACCTCGTCGCCGGATTAACGGTAGGCCTCGTCGCGCTCCCATTAGCGATGGCATTCGCCATTGCCTCAGGCGTACCTCCGCAGGCCGGCCTGTACACCGCCGTCGTCGCCGGCTTCTTAATCTCCGCACTAGGCGGATCACGCACGCAGATCGGCGGCCCCACCGGCGCCTTCGTCGTCATCGTCGCCGGAATCGTCGTCAAGTTCGGCATAGCCGGACTGGCCCTCGTAGGAGTCATGGCCGGCGTTCTCCTCCTCATCATGGGCTTCACCGGCCTCGGCACCGCCGTCAAATTCATCCCGCGCCCGGTCACCATCGGATTCACCAACGGCATCGCGCTGCTCATCGCCTCCACGCAGATCAAGGACTTCCTCGGCCTCACCACACCGCCCGTCCCCAGCGAATTCCTCCCTCGCATCAAACTCCTTCTTCACCACGCCAGCACTGTGCACTGGCAGACCGTAGCCGTCTCCGCAACCTCGCTCGCCATCATCCTTCTCTGGCCACGCATCACCAAACGCCTGCCCGGCTCCATCGTCGCGCTCCTGCTCTCGACCGCCGCGGTCGCCATCTTCCATCTCCCCATCGAAACCATCGGCAGCAAATTCGGCGGCATCCCGCAGGGCTTCCCGCACTTCACCCTGCCCAACTTCCGCGCCGAGCACATCCTCCCGCTGCTTACCCTCCGCCTTCACCGTCGCCCTTCTCGCCGCAGTCGAAAGCCTGCTCTCCGCCGTCGTCGCCGATGGCATGAGCGGCGACCGCCACAACTCCAACATGGAGCTCGTAGCCCAGGGAGTCGCCAACATCGTCTCGCCTCTCTTTGGAGGCATCCCCGCCACCGGCGCCATCGCCCGCACCGCGACCAACATCCGCTCCGGCGCCCTCACCCCCGTCGCCGGAATGGTCCACGCCCTCACCCTCCTCGCCATCCTTCTCGTCGCCGCCCCGCTAGCCCGCTTCGTCCCGCTGGCAACCCTCGCCGCAGTCCTCTTCGTCGTCGCCTACAACATGGGCGAGTGGCGCGAGATCGCCACCATCCTCCGCCTCTCCAAAACCGACATCGCCGTCTGGATCACCACCTTCGCCCTCACCGTGCTCGCCGACCTCACCGTCGCCGTCGGAGTCGGCATGGCCCTCGCCGCACTCCTCTACATCTACCGCATCGCCGAAACCACCACCGTCGCGCCCGTCACCCCCGAATACCTCGCCGACGGTCAGCGCCCACATCCTGCAGGACAAAGACATCCCCTCCAACGTCACCATCCTTCGCATCCACGGCCCCTTCCTCTTCGGCACAACCGAAAAGCTCACCGAAGCCACCAAAGACCTCACTCAATTCGACGAGGTCGTCATCCTCCGCCTGCGCAACATGACCGCGCTCGACGCGACCGGCATTCACGCCCTCGAGCAATTCTCCGATCGCCTCCATAAAGCCGGCAAAACCCTTCTCCTCTGCGGCGCCCGCGACCAGCCGTCGCGCCTCATCTCACGCTCACACTTTCCTCGACCACATCGGACCGGAAAATGTGTTGCCTCACGTACAGGCCGCTCTCGCACGCGCGCAGGAGCTTCAGGGAGACTTCGAAGGCGTAGGCCGCGAACTGGCCGCCGACATGGCGCGACACCCGCTCTAGGGCGTATCTACATGGCTTTGAAGCCCAACTGATTTTTTTGATATAGAAATTGTCATCCTGAGCGGAGTTTCTCGCGGTCTCATCGCGAGAAACCAGTCGAAGGATCTGCGGTTCGCTCATAGTGCCGCTAGTTTCTCCATATTTCAGTTGATCCACTCCAACCTGCAACTCCTATTGCGACCCGCGCTAAACTACACAGGCCAATGTCCAAGCGCGCAATCATCCCATCAAAACCCTGCTCCACCTCCTCTGCCTCGCCCCCTTCGCCTGGCTCCTGCACCTCTTCAGCTCAAGTGCGCTCGCCAACTACGCCGACCCCATCAACTTCATCACCCACTTCACCGGCGACTGGACCCTCAACTTCCTCTTCGTCACTCTCGCCATCACTCCCATCCGCCGCCTCTCGCCAAGCCTCGCCTTCCTCATCCGCTTCCGCCGCCTGCTCGGCCTCTACGCCTTCTTCTACGCGACCCTCCATCTGTCGACCTACATCTTCCTCTTCTCCGGCTACGACATCACCACCGCCATCGCAGGCCTCCGCGCCGGCCACCCCGGCGAACTCGTCACCCAGTGGAAACTCATCTGGCCCCGCATGGTCGACGACGCCCTCAAGCGCCGCTTCATCCAGGTCGGCCTCTTCGCCTGGTTCCATCCTCCTCGCGCTCGCCGTCACCTCACCGGCCTTCATCATGCGTGCCATGGGCGGAAAAAACTGGCAGCGTCTCCACCGCCTCATCTACGTCGCCGCCATCGCCGGCATCATCCACTACTGGTGGCTCGTCAAAAAAGGCAACTACTCCCCCGCATTCGACACCCTCGTCCTCACCGTCCTCCTCCTCGCCCGCGTCGCCTACGTCCTCATCAAGCGCAGCAAAAAAAATCAGCCTTCGCTCAAATCCGTTTAAAGCGTCGCAGCGAAGCGAAAAGCGGGTCGCCCTCCTTTCGCGTTCTTGCAAAAGGGTGGGTTGCCGTTGCAGTTGGTGTGGTTTTTGCTTTTTAGTTGTCATCCTTCCGCGAAGCGGGAGGATCTGCTGTTGCTTCTTGCACTTGCCTAGCTCTCAAAAAAGTTTTCGCGTTTTCAGCCCAAAAATCGCATGTCAAGCCCCAAAACCACCTAAATCCAACAAACAAAACAAGATCGAGTTGGCACGTTAGTTCCACTCAAACCGCTATACTTAAAACAGTAAAGAAAACAAGCAAGCCCCGAAGGGATTTGAACTCCCTCCCGGGGCTAAGTCATTTAGATAGAATATTTTGGACGCAACTCGTTTCTTATGAATATTTTGCAGGTAGAAGCGCGTCGTAAATTCATGATTGCAGGATATTTACGCGCGGGCAATAGGGGGGTACCCCCCTTTACCTTTGGGTCAGCGCAACTTGCCACCCCATCGCTGGTCTAAGTCAGGTAAGCAAGCTAAAGCCACAAGAGGCGCCCCATGCGTAAACTCACCCTGACCCTCCTCCCCCTGCTTGTCGCCGTGCCCCTGTGCGCCCAGAAAAAACCGGCGACGAAACCCAAACCTCCAGTCGCAGCAAAGCCCGCCCCGCTCATTCCGCTCAAGCCGCAAGAGAGGGCGCAGCAACTCCTCAACCGCTTCACCTTCGGCCCGCGCCCCGGCGACATCGAAGCAAGTGCTCGCCATCACCCCCGAAAAATGGTTCGAACAGCAGCTCAACCCAGCCAGCATCCCTGACCCGATCCTCGACAAGCGCCTCAACGACTACACCACCCTCAACCTTCAGCCCGAACAGGCCCTCCAACTCTTCCCCGATCGCTTCACCATCAGCCAGGTCGCCGACGGCCAGCCATCCCTATCCCAGCGACCCCCTCCTCGTCGCCATGTACGAGGTCCAGACCTACAAACTCAACAAAGACATCGAAACCCACAAACTCAAAGCCGACGGCCAACCCGTCATTCCCCCACCCACCGAAGCCGAAGCCGCCGAACAAAAGAAAACCGATCAGGAGACCGCAGCCCGCATCGCCGGAGAACTCTTCGCCCTGCCGAAAAATCAGCGCATGGCCGCGCTCATCAAACTCCCCGTACCCGACCGCATCGCCTTCACCACCTATCTTGCCTCCGGCACTCCACTCGAAGCCCAGAAAAATCTCCTCATCAACGACTTCAACCCACGCGAGCGCGAGATCTTCAACGGCATGGCCGCCAACATCGGCGCGCCCTACAACATCGTCAACGAGCTCTCGCAGGCCAAAATCCTTCGCGCCATCCTCTCCGAGCGCCAGCTCCAGGAGGTCATGACCGACTTCTGGTTCAATCACTTCAACATCTACATCGGCAAAGACTCCGATCAGTGGTACACCACCAGCTACGAGCGCGACGCCATCCGCAAACACGCCCTCGGCAAGTTCCGCGACCTCCTCATCGCCACCGCCACCAGCCCGGCCATGATGATCTACCTCGACAACTGGTTGTCGATTGGCCCCGACTCGATCGCCAACGGCGTCAACCCCGCCAACCCAAACTCAAAGAAAGGCAACCGCGGCCTCAACGAAAACTACGGCAGGGAAGTGATGGAACTCCACACCCTCGGCGTCGACGGCGGCTACACCCAGGCCGACGTCACCGCTCTCTCCGCCATCCTCACCGGCTGGAGCGTCGATCGCCCCAACCAAGGTGGCCCCTTCCAGTTTCGACTAAAGAAGCACGAGCCCGGTCCCAAGCAATGGATCGGACACACCATCGCAGCCACGATGGATGCCCCAGGTTCGGCGGTTTCATCGCCTCACCTGGGCTTGGCCACTACAAATTCACCACAGGCATGAACGAAGGTATCCAGGCCCTCACCCTCCTCGCCGCCGATCCGCACACCGCGCACTTCATCAGTTACAAATTGGCCCAGCGCTTCGTCGCCGACGACCCGCCCCCTGCCCTCGTCGACCGTATGGCCGCCACCTACCTCGCCACCGACGGCGACATCAAAGCCATCCTCCGCACCCTCGTCCAGTCGCCCGAGTTCAACTCCAGAAAATACTTCCGCAACAAAATCAAGACTCCCACTCGAGTTCGTCGCCTCTGCCTTCCGCACCACCGCGACTGATCCCGCCAACCCCGGCGCTCTCGTCAACACCCTCAACACCATGGGCATGCGCCTCTACTACGCGCTTCCACCCACCGGCTACTACATCACCGCCGACCACTGGATGAACTCAACCGCACTCGTCGACCGCCTCAACTTCGCCTACGCTCTCACCGGCAACAAATTCGCCAACCAGAAGTTCGACTCCGCTCACGTCCTCGCTCTCGGCCTCATGGCACAACCCGCCAGCCCCGCGCGAACCCAGACCGCCACCGCGAACACTGCGCCACGCCAAAATACTCCGAGGCCATTCTCACGACCGAGCTCAAACCCAGCCTTCCCAACCAGCAGCCATCCAAACGCAACCGGCCAGGACATAGCCCTCCATGTATCTGGAGTCCACGCTGATCGACGGCGACGTCTCCGCCCAGACCAACCAGCTCATCCGCAAACAGATCGCCGATCTTCCCGCAGCAAACTCCACCGAGACCCTCAATCTCCTCACCGCCCTCGTCATGGGCAGCCCTGAGTTCCAACTCCGCTGAGCCGTGGCAGGCATCGAATAATCATGAAGCCGATCGACCGCAGACATTTCACCGCCGGCATCCTCGCCGCGAGCATAGGAGGAAGCAGCCTTGGCCTCTAAATTGGAAACGCCTTCGGCAATCACGCCGCAGCAACTCCACCTCAAGCCCAACGGTTGGATGCCCAACAGCCCACTGCCAGTCCTTCTACTACCGCAACGCTCTTCCAACAGACAATGATCTCGCGGACACAATGGAGCGCCTCTTCACTGCCAACCGCTGGCCCCCGCAATGGCGCAACGGCGTCTACGACTTTCACCACTATCACTCCACCGCGCACGAAGTCCTGGGATTCGCCGCCGGCCACGCCGACCTCGTCCTCGGCGGCGAAGGCGGCGAACCGGTCACCGTTCACGCAGGCGATGTCGTCGTACTCCCCACCGGCACCGGCCACTGCCGCATCAAGGCCTCCGCCGACTTCCTCGTCATCGGCGCCTACCCCGAGAACGAACACTGGGACATCTGCCGCACCGCCCCCACCCCCGAAGTCCTCGAGCGCATGCGCCACGTCCGCTTCCCCGCCTCCGACCCGCTCACCGGAGCCACCGGCGCACTCCCCAAACTCTGGCTGCAGTCATGAACAATTAGGGGTACAACCGCTCCTTCCGCCATCCCTCTCCACTCCTCAAAAACAAAAACCGATCATGCATCCGTCCCTCGCCGTTCTTCCAGAACTCAATCCGCTCCGGCCCTAGCAGATATCCTCTCCAATACGGTGGCCGCGGAATCTTCTCCGGAAACGTCCGCTCCAACTCCTTCACACGAGCCTCAAGCACCTCTCGTGCAGCCAGCACACGGCTCTGTTGCGGAAGCCACCGCTCCAAGCTGACTCAATCTGGATCGGCTTTGAAAATAATCATCCGCCTCTTCAGCGGACAGCTCCGACACGTCTCCCGAGATCCGCACCTGCCGGCGCAGCGACTTCCAGTGAAAGCACATCGACGCCCGCGGATTCGCGGCCAACTCAACACCTTTCTGACTCTCCGCATTGGTATAGAAACAGAACCCTCGCTGATCCACCCGCTTCATCAGCACCATCCGCACGCTTGGTACACCATCTCGCGTCGCCGTTGCCAACGCCACCGCGCTGGCATCGCTTGGCTCGCTCGCTTCGGCAGCCTTCATCCACGCTCGAAACAACGCGATCGGATCAACTGCCGTCTCCATGTCGATTCGGTCCATCGCAGCCTCGCGTCCTCAAGTCTACAGAGAACTTGCGAATATCTGCTGCAACAGAACATCAACGAATACTGCAACGAGATAACCTCAACATTCTCTACCACGGAAGTACATCGCGGCTGGACAACGCGTCGCACGGGAAACGGTAGCTCAACCCTGCAAACAAGTCTGTCTCCTGCCGCGCAGCCTGCGGATCAGCCGTAGCCACCAACGCATAAAACTCCTCAGCGCCATATCGCTCGAAGAACTCCTTCGTTCTCTCCACCAGTGGAGCTTGCGAGACATGCTGCCGAAACGCCTCGGTCTTCCGCTCCCGCACCGAACGAATATCCAGCCTCACCGTCCACGGCATCATCATCGGAGCCGGTCTGTCCGGAATAGGAAAGTTCGCCGTCACGTAATACAACCGTTGCGCTTTGTGCGGATCTCCAGCCTCCGGATACCGCTTCGCCTGCCACGCCCAATGAAACGCCGCGGTTGTCAGCATCGAAACGATCATGTGATCGGCATGCGTGTTCAGCCCGCCATCGCCGCCGAACGTCATCATCACATTCGGCTTGAATCGCCGGATCGCGTTCCACCAGCTGTCCTGCTGCAACCGGGAACTCGACAAACTCCAACCTCCCGTCGTGATAGTCCATCAGTTCATAGTGCGTCACACCCAGCACCTCGCATGAGCGCCGAAACTCCTCCCGCCGCATCGCTCCCAGCGCTGACGCCGTCGTCGCATCGCCACGGTTCGATCGCCGCCTGTCCATCCGTCAGGCAAACCACGTAGGTTTCGATCCCTCGGTCCACCGCAAGAGCCAACGCCCCACCAAACGCAAAGCACTCATCATCCGGATGCGCCACCACGCACATCAACTTCAAGCCCACTCCGCGTCCTCCAGAGCTGCCTGCTCCAGGTTCGCTTGCTCAAGGTCCGCATCCTCGAACAGCAGCTCCGCCGACACCGCATCTTCCACCGCCGCATCCGGATCCACTAGCCGAACCGGCGCGAAACTTCGCCGGTGCAGTGCACAAGGACCAATCTCCACCAGCGCCCGCCGATGCTTCGGTGTTCCATATCCCTTGTGGGAAGCCAGGCCATATCCCGGATGCACCGCATCCAGCTCCCGCATCAGCGCATCGCGATGCACCTTCGCCACCACCGAAGCGGCCGCAATCGAAAGACTCAGCGCATCGCCATAAATAAGCTTCGTCTGCCGGCACGGATGATCGAGTCGCATCGCATCGATCAGCAGATGATCCGGCGCCATCGCTAGCCCCTGCACAGCCGCCAGCATCGCCATCCGCGTCGCCTGATAGATATTCACCCGGTCGATCGTCTCGGCATCCACTTCCGCCACACTGACCGCCAGCGCTATCTTTCGAATCCGCCGGTCCAGCTTCTCCCGTTGTTCACGAGTCAGCTGTTTGGAGTCCTTCAACCCGGCGCGCGCCAGCCCCTTCATACGCTCGGGCAGAATCACTGCCGCCGCCACTACCGGCCCAAACAAAGCACCGCGCCCCACCTCGTCCACGCCGGCGATCATACGAAAGCCGTGGTACCGCAGCGCCTGCTCGGGCGCATCGCTGCATACCAGTTGCTTCAGCATTTGTTGTTTCGCTGTAGCAGCGGTGACGGTTCGAAGGGCGCGGGGGTAGGGAATTGCGGAGGCCATGCTCGTTGAAATCGAGTGTATAACCACCGCGCAAAACGAAGCCACGACCGAAGTCGTGGCTGTGGTGGAAAACAGGATCCAAATCTTATTCGGCAGAGGCGCGCTCGACCTCGCGCAGACGAGCAGCTTTACCACGCAGACCGCGCAGGTAGAACAGCTTCGAGCGGCGAACCTCGTACGAACGAACCTTCTCGACCTTATCGACGACCTTTGAGTTGTAGGGGAAGATGCGCTCGACGCCCTGGCCGAAGCTCATCTTGCGAACGGTAAAGGAACCCTGCGCACCCTTGCGGCACGCAATTACCATGCCCTCAAACGCCTGCAGACGCTCTTTCTCGCCTTCACGAATCTTGACTTGTACACGAACGGTGTCGCCAGGGGCGAACTGAGGTAAATCGGTCCGCTCTAACTTGGCGGCCAGCTTCTGCATAATCGGATGAATGGACATGACGCAACTTTCCTATGTTGGACTCGACCTTTAGTGTACACGAAATCTGCGAATTATGGGCCGCAACCGCATGGAAAACGCGTTCTATCAGCGCTTTATCGATCCCAGTTTTCCCGCCATCCGAACTCCGCAAGGATCTCCCGATCCTCCTCGCTGATCTCGATCTTCTCCAGCAGGTCTGGCCGGTTCTCCAGCGTCTTCCTCAGAGCCATTCTGCGCCGCCACCGCCGGATCGCCTCATGGTTCCCACCCGTCAGCGCCTCTGGAATCGCCAGGCCCATGAACTCCGCCGGTCGAGTGTAGTGCGGATAGTCCAGCAGCCCTCCCGCTCCATAAGTCGAACGCGGCAGCCCATCGGCCGAGACAGCATCGTCTGTCGTATCCTCCGCGCCGAAGCTCTCAAATCGCGACGAATCAGGATTCCCCAACGCTCCCGGCAGTAGCCGAACCACCGTGTCGACGATCACCGCCGCCGCCAGCTCGCCGCCCGACAAAACATAATCCCCAATAGAAATCTCGCGGTCGCACAGCAGCTCATTCACCCGTTCATCCACACCTTCGTACCGCCCGCAGACGATGACCACCCGTTCCGTAGCCGCCAACTCTTGCGCTACTCCTTGACTGAAGGGCTGCCCCTGCGCCGACAGGAGAATAACAGTCTCCTTCTGCCTCTGCCGCTCGGCCTTTGGCGCAATCTGCAGCGACTGCACCGCGTCGTAGATCGGCTGCGCCTTTAGCACCATTCCCTCGCCGCCGCCAAAGGGTCGATCGTCCACCGTTCGATGCCGATCATGCGTAAAGCTGCGCAGGTCGTGCGTGGCAATCTCGACCAGCCCCGTCGTGCGGGCGCGCTTCAGTATCCCGTGGTCGAACGGGCCGCTAAAAAACTCCGGGAAGATCGTAATGATGTCGAAGCGCATGGAAGATGGTTACTGCAAACCCCGAAAATGATTACTCCGAAGCCGGTGAATGATTACTGCAAAACCCGCTGATGATTACTGTATAGCCAGTTGCAGATCACTCTGCTGATTGCACCTTATCACTTGAAAGTTGTAGGAGCTAAGGCATCAATTTCGTTGAGAATCTTCCTGTGACGTTTTTCATTTCAACACCGTCTCCAGGGCATCACGGCGAGTAGAAAGAGGCACCTCATGCTTCAAAGAAAACTCGTCGCTTCACTGATGATGCCACTGGGATTTTTCTGCGCCGTTGCCGCAGCACAAAAGCAGCAGCCGAAGCCCAGCGCCGCTCAAGCTGAACCGCCCGCGCAGGTCAAAGCACCAACGCCGACGCAGACACGTCCTCCGGTCAAGCCCAGGCCTCACCGAGCGATCGCCGTTGCAGAGGTAGCGCCGACCCCGAAGAAGGCCACCGCGGCAGGTGTTGGGCCCGACGCTCTGCCTACCGCCTGCCCCACGTTCGTTTATGCCGTGCCCCCGGGGGATGTCTACGGCCCCTACGTTCCATATGTACCGCCTCCAGCCTGCGCCACGTCCGCAGCCCCGGTGACACCCAGCAACTCCTCGCCCGCGAACTCCTCCACGGTCCAGAAGCCACAGCCCGACAGCTTCATAAAATCCGCACCGGTCAATCTGGCCCAGCCAGGCAATCTGGCCCTCGCTCCCGAGGCGGCACCACCAGCCGTCGCGCCTCCCGCTGCCGATCCCGCCGAAGGCGCATATGTTCGCCCGATTCCCACGCAGCGCGCACCAACGATTGATCCGGAACTTAGGCCGTTCCGCTCCTGGGGAGTCGGCTTCAGGGCCAGCACGCTCGGACTGGGCGTCGAATTCGCCACTCCGCTAGCACGCCGAATCAATCTTCGTTCCAGCTTCAATCTCTTCGCATTCAACGATCCCTACAGCATGGACGGACTCAACTACGATGCCAGGATGCACCTCCAATCCAGTCAGACCACTCTGGATTGGTTCGTCGGTGGCTTCCACATCAGCCCCGGCTTCTTGTACCTCAAGAACGCCATGTCAGCACCGGTATTCGTCGGCCCCGGTAAAACCTTCGTCCTCGGTACCCAGACCTTTCTCAATAGCGTCGATGACCCGGTCACCGGCTCGTCCTACGTCATCTTTCCCCGCACTATTGCCCCGGTGCTCCTGTTCGGGTACGGCAATCTGCTTCCGCGCCATGGCGAACGTCTTTCGCTTCCTGTTGAAGTCGGCGTCGCATACACCGGCGCTGCTGAAATCAACGTCGACCTCAACGGGACCGCATGTGTTACCAACGGCTGCGTCAATTTTTCACAAAACGCCGATGCACAGAAGTTTCTGAAGCAGGAGATCAACATCCTTAACGAAGATCTAAAGCACTATCCCGTCTTTCCCATCGTCTCTGTGGGATTGGCCTATCGCTTCTGATCTTCACTCTTTGCGTCATTGCCAGCCACCGGCCGATTGACGTCAATCAAACCCTGCGGCAGCGTCATGTCGATACGTTTCGCCTCCGTATCCACCGCCACCAGAAACGCCTTCGCAAATGGAATGAGAACCTCGTCCCCTTCAAGCGACCTCACGGATAATAGCGGAGCAGCGTCCTCAAGTCGTCGCCCACCATCTGCGGTCATCGCGAACTGCACATCTTCGACCACGCCCACCGGCAGCGGCCCGTCATACACAGTACAGCCGATCAACTCACTGATATAGACCGACTCGTCATCCAGCGGAAGCCGCTCTTCGCGTGGAACCAGCACATCGTTTCCCGCGATCGACTCGGCATCAGAGATCGTGTCGATGCCGGCAAACTGCAGCACCACACGCCCCTCATTCTTTCCCACCGGCAGCCAGAAAGCCAAGACGTCAACGCGGGCGAGCTTCAGCCTCTTCGCCTGCAAAACCAGGCGCAGCCAGAAACACCCGCTTCTGGTCGTCGAAGCGCTCGGGAAAATCGGTAAACAACTCCGCGAGCACCTCACCCTTGCGACCCTGCGGCCGAAGCAGATGTGCCAATACAATCCATGCTGGAAGTTTGCGTCATAGGCAGGACCCAGAACCACGTCATGAAGCGAATTCATCCATGAGATCATGCCAGGACGCTATTTGCTATCTATCGTCAGCCCGACGTTGGTGGTTCACCCTGTTCTACAATGTCCAGCGAGAACCGATGCTTCAGCTTCATACTCGCCGCGCTGAGTATGGTTCGCATCGATCGCGCCGTTCGACCCTGTTTCCCAATCACTTTGCCAACATCGCTTTGGGCTACACGTAATCGAATGACAGTGGAATCGCCCTCTGCGATAGCCTCGACGGAGACGCCGCTCGGGTCATCGACCAAAGCATGAGCGATCTCGGTTACAAGTTCAGTCATATTCTTTACAGCATTTTCCCCTGAAGGAAATTGCGTTGCCTCAGTCATCACACACACCTTCGGATTCGGGAGTCACGAAGAAACGCTCAAGCCTCTCCCTTAGTCTCGTCTGCAGCGAGATCTTCTAGGAAGGCTAAAACGAGCGAAACACCGGTCGCAGACGGTCCGGCGAATCAGGCCGAGCCCGCTGCTTTGCAAGGTCAGACGCTTAACTCTGCAATACAGGGAGTTTACGTGAAATAAGGTGCAGGACACACTGTCAGGACTCTAGTCAGGCAGCTATCTTTGGGAACCATTACTACGTTCCCAAAGTTAGCGATAACCTGGTGACCTAAGCGGCAGCGACGACTTCTGCAGGCTTCTGCGCCATCAGTTTTCCCACGCGCTCCGACAACTGAGCCCCATTGCCGGTCCAGTAGTCGATGCGGTCGCGCTTCAGATCAACCGTCGCCGGGTTCGTGCGCGGATTATAGGTGCCCACCACCTCAACAGAACGGCCGTTACGGGCACGATCCTTTTCGATAACAACGACGCGGTAGTGGGGTTGCTTACGCGCTCCAACGCGCGCCAAACGGATCATCAACACGGGCAATGCCTTTCAAAACATCGATTAGTTTGAGTTCCAGAGGGCCTCGCCGTCTTCAATCGGGGACAGAAGACGGACAGACTTAACCCAACATCTAAGTATCGCGGAAAACGCGGCTTTCCGCAATGCAATAACGCGACAAAAAACACCGCAATCAGGCAGGAAACAGGAAACGCAGCACGTCCCCAAAACGGTCGGACCAGGCCCGTTCATCGTGAACAGCCCCCGGCGCCGTCGACGTAAGCCAGATCCACTCCGCTCTGCCAGCCGCGCTTTAACAGCAACCGCTCCAGCATATCCGTGTCCCGCAGATGCTTCGCATCCTTCGGCCGTCCCCATATCCAGCCAGATCCGCAGATCCGGCTTCGTCGCCTGCTGCTCGATCGCATTCAGAATGCTGCGGTGATCCCACCACAACGAAGGCGACATCACCGCCAGCTTGCCGAACACCTCAGGATGCGCAAAACCCACATACAGCGAGATCAATCCACCCAGCGACGACCCGCCCAGGCCGGTATTCTTCGCATCCGGCAACGTCCTGTACGTGCGGTCGATCCACGGCTTCAACTCCTCGATCAGCAGGCGCCCATAGCTCCGGCCCTCGCCCCCTCCCATCTTGAAGTCGCGCGTCGGCGTGTACTCTGCCATCCGGCGAAGCCCCGTGTTGGCAATGCCCACCAGAATCAGCGGCTCAATCTCTCCGTTGCTCGGCCAACCGGTCCGCCGTCGTATTGGCATTCCATGTCTTGCCGGCAATATACGAGGTGCGTCCATCGAAGAGGTTCTGCCCATCCTGCAGGTAGAGAACAGGGAAGCGGCGCTCCTCCTGCTCCAGATACTGCGGCGGCAGATACACCGAGACGGCCCGGTCGTCCGGCAGAATCTCCGAGTGAAACTGTCGCACGCTGTACCGGGGATTGGAATCCAGCGTCGTCAGAATTCCGTCGCACGTTCAGCGTCGTCTGCGATATGCTCTCTGACGACTCGAATCGCCGCGCGGCGCCGAGCGGAGATTGATCCGCGCTCTGGCAACTCGAACGCAGGCTCGAAAGAAGATGGTGTCTGTGATCTCAATGGGTAAAAAACGGCTCCAGTAAAGTACGATGGCATCAGACTAGAGCAATTCTCCCGTGGATGTATAGGAATGCTTCAAACTTATGGCCGTTTTCTCTCAAGGAAAACGGCACTCCACAAGATTTTCCACCTCCGCAGTAACGGGAGAATTGCTCTAGCAGAGGGAAGACGAATGAAACGCGAATACCACAAATGGTCTTCCCCCGCCCTCGGGCGCGACATGGAGCTGCTCGTCTTCGGACACGCAGGCCTTCCCGTCGCTCGTCTTTCCCACCTCCTGCGGACGCTTCTTCGAGTTTGAAGATCGCGGCATGGTCAACGTCGTCCACGACAAGCTCGAACACGGCCGCCTGCAACTCTTCTGTGTCGACTCGGTCGACTCCGAGAGCTGGTACAACCGCAACGTCCCTCCACGCTGGCGCATCGCCCGCCACATGCAGTACGAGCAGTACGTGATGCAGGAGGTCCTGCCCCTTCCTCCGTCAACAGAACCACATCCTCCCAACTCGCCGTCATCGGCTGCAGCTTCGGCGGCTATCACGCACTCAACATCGCCCTGCGCCATCCCGACGTCTTCACCGCCATGCTCTCCATGAGCGGCGCCTTCGACACCTCCAGCTTTCTCGCCGGCTACTACGACGACGACTGCTACTTCAACATCCCCATGCACTATCTGCCGAACATGAGCGACCCCTGGTATCTCGACCACTACCGGCGCAACAAGTACATCCTCGCGACCGGCGTGCACGACCAGTGCTGGAACGCGAACGAACGCATGGCGCAGATCTTCCGCGACAAAAACATCCCCTGCCAGCTCGACGTCTGGGGCGACGACACCGGCCACGACTGGCCCTGGTGGCAGCGTATGCTGCAAACTTATCTCTAGCTCTCCGGTCTCTAACGAGCGAACGGCCCCGCAAATTGGTAACCACCTGGAGGATTACGTGAAGAAGATTGGTGTTCTTTTCGGGATGGAAAATACCTTCCCCGGCGCCCTTGTCGACAAGATCAACGCCATGGAGATCGAAGGCATTCGACGCAGAGTTCGTCCATGTCGGCGGCGTACACATGGCAGAGCCCTCCGGCTACGCCGTCATCGTCGATCGCATCTCGCACGACATGCCCTTCTATCGCTCGTTCCTGAAAAACGCCGTCCTCACCGGCACCCAGGTCATCAACAATCCCTTCTGGTGGTCCGCCGACGACAAGTTTTTCAACTTCGCCCTCGCCACCAAACTCGGCGTCGCCATCCCGAAGACCGTTCTTCTCCCGCACAAAAAATTTCCCCCACAAATCAACGAGCGCTCTCTGCGCAACCTGCAGTTTCCCCTCGACTGGGACAGCATCTTCGACTACGTCGGCTTTCCCGCCTTCCTCAAACCCCACGACGGTGGCGGCTGGCGCGACGTCTACCACGTTCACAACCGCGAAGAGTTCTTCCACGCCTACGACAAGACCCGCGATCTCTGCATGACCCTGCAGGCCGCAGTCAACTTCAAGGAGTACTTCCGCTGCTACGTCGTCGGCCAGTCCGAAGTCCGCATCATGCCCTACGACCCGCGCCGCCCGCACGAGCACCGCTACGTCCTCGACGCACCCGAGTACGACAAGAAACTCCTCAAGCGCGTCGAAAAGGACGCCCTCACCCTCTGCAAGGCCCTCGGCTACGACCTCAACACCGTCGAGTTCGCCGTAGAAGACGGCATCCCCTACGCCATCGACTTCATGAACCCAGCCCCCGACGCCGACCTCCACTCCGTAGGCAAAGAAAGCTTCGACTGGATCGTCAACGCGGTAGCCAATCTCGCCGTGAAGAAAGCCCAGAACCCAACCAAACCCGAACTCCGCTGGGCCTCGTTCCTTGGTTCGGACAAGAAATCCGCAGCAAAGAAAACAGCAGCCAAAAAGCCTGCCGCAAAGACAGCAACAAAAAAGACCACGAAAAAGTGACAAGGTAACAACCGGGGATCACAGTCCATTCGATCCCCGGTTCCAAACACTCGATATCGAACCGGTCATCGGAACCTGGTAGCAGCAACAGACAATCCGCCTTTATCCGTCCAATCGCTGTTTATCCGTGTTAAGGTTTTGTATTCGCTAACGAGGCCACGAATATGCGCCCCACCTTCACGCTAGGCATCGAAGAGGAATACCAGACCATCGACCCCGAGACCCGCGATCTCCGCTCGCACATCGCGACCGAGATGCTCGCCAAGGGCAAGCTCCGCCTCGAAGAGCGCGTCAAAGCCGAGATGCACCAGTCCGTCATCGAGGTCGGCACCCGCATCTGCAGCAACATCCAGGTCGCCCAGGAAGATCTCTTCGACCTCCGCCGCAACATGATCGCCCTCGCCGAAGAGCACGGCCTCGTCCTCGTCGCCGGCGCCACCCACCCCTTCGCCGACTGGCGCGTCCAGGAGATCTACCCCGACCCCCGCTACGCCCAGGTCGTCGAAGACCTCCAACTCGTCGCCCGCGCCAACCTCATCTTCGGCCTCCACGTCCACGTCGGCATCGAAGACCGCGAAGCCGCCATCCGCATCATGAACTCGCTCCGCTACTTCCTCCCCCACATCCTCGCGCTCTCCACCAACTCCCCCTTCTGGCTCGGCATGGAGACCGGCTACAAAAGCTACCGCGCCAAAGTCTTCGAAAACTTTCCCCGCACCAACCTCCCCGACAGCTTCGCCAGCTACTCCGAGTTCGAAAACTACGTCAACCTCCTCATCAAGACCAACTCCATCGACAACGCAAAAAAAATCTGGTGGGACGTCCGCCCTCACCCCTTCTTCGACACCGTCGAGGTCCGCATCTGCGACATCCCGCTCCGCGCCCACGAGACCATCGCTATCGCCGCGCTCATCCAGGCCACGGCCTGCAAGCTCTGGCGCCTCCACTCCCGCAACGTCGACTACCGCCAATACTCCCGCGCCCTCTTAATGGAGAACAAGTTCCGCGCCGTCCGCTACGGCCTCGACGGCAAGATGATCGACTTCGGCAAGCAGATCGAGGTCCCCGCCCGCGAACTCATCCTCGAATACCTGGCCTTCGTCGACGACGTCCTCGACGAACTCGGCAGCCGCAAAGAGATCGCCTACATCCACACCATGCTCCACCATGGCTCCGGCGCCGATCGCCAGCTCAAAGTCTTCCGCGAAACCGGCGACCTCAAAGCCGTCGTCGACTACATGGCCGCCGAAACTAAAGCCGGCCTCTGATATCCATGCTTCCGAAATCGGGAACCTGAGAAGATGCCGATGTCAGTTGACGTCTCTCGTGTCATTGCGAGGTCGCAAAGAATCTCTCCTACTACGGGAGAAAACTTGAACCCATGACCGGAGAATCCGGCAGCCAGGCTCACCTGCGGATAGCTGGGGTGCGTATCGATGATGAAGTGTTCGTCCGGCGTCATCGTATACATGCAAGTCGCCGCGTGAGACACCTCACCGTTGAGCGCGGGAATTCTAAACCTGATCGCGGACCTGATTGCTAATTCATCACGCGGATGGATGCGCCGATCAATGGTGGACGGCGTGCACGTTTCATCTCCAGAATGAATCCCTATCTTTGGGCTCCCATCTTCGCTGATTCGCGGAAGGCCATAGAACAAGGGGGATCCCTCAGGCTCCCACAGAAAGATCGGGAACACTCCACTATCAAAGCTGGAAGATTGGCGAACAGGCTTAAGCCAGAACAGGACCCTGCGCGAGACGACGACCGGCATCGAAACGTCCGGTACCAGTTCCGCGAACCAGGAACCGACAGAAAGCACCAATGATCTGGCATGGTAGGTCTGCCTCTTCGTCGTAACGCTTACGCTGTCACCATCTTGAGAAGCGGTCCACGAAAGCATGGGTTCTTCGAAACGAAGATCGGCTCCGCGCTTCGATGCACAGCGCAGGTGCTGTCGGATACATTCCTCGGGCTTGAGATAGCCTGCTTTCTCTTCGTAGAACCCTACTTCATCGGCTGCCAAGGACAAACTGCGGAAAACGCCGACGCATCTGGTTCGAGTCGAACAGGTCGTGTCGAAGCCCGTGCGTTGTGGCGCTTCTCAAGCAGCCCGCCACGAGCGTTCCCTTGGGAGGTCCGATAGCAACCCCGCCTGTGATCCTCAAGAGGTTCTCGTTGCTCTCCTCTTGCAACTGATCCCAAAGCTCGTATGCCCTTAGAACCAGCGGAACATAGGCAGGATCTTCGAAGTAAGCCTGCCGGATAATGCGCGACTCCCCATGCGACGATCCCTTATCATGCGCGGGAGTAAAGGCTTCCAGCCCCAACACCTTCGCCCCTCGCTTCGACAATTGGTATGCCGCGGCGCTTCCCATCGCGCCAAGGCCGACAACGATAACGTCAAATACGCCTTCCACCGCCATCCTCCGCAGCGCGTCAGCACCGAGCGTCCAAAATATCAGCCTCGTCAGGATACGGTGGCCGAGATGAATTCTTTCAGGCTGATCTCCAAATCGAATGAATGGAGCGCGTTACACTGTCTTTGCAACACAAACCACAGCATCTCCATCATTGCCAAGTTGACCTTTGGAAGATCCACGCCCTGACTGCAAAGACGAAATACCTTGGCACGTAGTCGAACCACCGCAGATACTTTCAACTCAAAATCTCTGTAACTGGACAGTAACAAGCTATCCTAGAGAAAAGCTTCACCCGAAAGATGGACATCCAATGGTTGATCAGGCAACACAGGCAGTACCAGACCTTCGCACCACCCCGTTCCCCGCCGAGTTCACCCCCGGCGCCCGCAACGCGGTCACCACCTGCCTGCGCATCCAGCCCAACGAGAAAGTCACGCTCATCACCGACGAGCGCTGCCTCACCATCGCCGCCTCCATTGCAAGCGAGCTGGACCGCGTCGGCTGCGAATGGAACGCCTTCGTCCTCGAATCCCTCGCTCCTCGCCCCCTCACCGAAATGCCCGCCAGCAGTCCTCGCCGACATGGAGACCTCGCAGGTCAGCATCTTCGCCGTCTCCGTCCAGCCCAACGAACTCCACAGCCGCATGCAGATGACCGACGTCGTCAACCGTCGCCGCATGCGTCACGCCCACATGGTCAACATCACCCCCGAGATCATGACCCAGGGCATGCGCGCCGACTTCCTCGCCATCGACCGCCTCTCGCAAGCCGTCCTCGACAAAGTCCGCGCCGCCACCTACGTCCGCGCCACCACCCCCGCCGGCACCGACATCCACACCCAGCTCAATCCCGAATACCGCTGGTTCAAAACCTCCGGCATCATCTCCACCGAAAAGTGGGGCAACCTCCCCGGCGGCGAGTGCTTCACCGCTCCCGGCGAAGTCAACGGCGTCTTCGTCGTCGACGGCGTCGTCGGCGACTTCCTCTGCGCCCGCTACGGCATCCTCCGCGCGCACCCGCTCACCATCAACATCGAAGGCAATCGCATCACCCGCGTCTCGCTGCGAAAACAAGGACCTCGAGCGCGACTTCTGGGCCTACACCCACACCGACGAAAACTCCGACCGCGTCGGCGAGTTCGCCATCGGCACCAACATCGGCGTCGAGCGCGTCATCGGCAACATCCTGCAGGACGAAAAATTCCCCGGCATCCACATCGCCTTCGGCGACCCCTACGGCGCACACACCGGAGCCCCCTGGAAATCCTCCACCCACATCGACGTAGTCGGCCTCGAGTTCAGCATCTGGCTAGGCGACGCCGACGGCGAAGAACAAATCATGCGCGACGGCCAATTCCTCCTCGACGCATAGACTACGGATCACCTCAAACATTTGTCATTCTGATCCTGAGCTTGTCGATCCGCGAAGACCCCGGGATCTGCTTTTGCTGTTGCCTGTTCTTTTGCTTGTCATTCCGCAGCAGCAGCGAAGGAATCTGCTTTTCTCCAGACTTCATCCAGTATTTTCATCTCCCATTGACGCCTGGGCAGCTCCTCTACGCATCGAATCAGCTATGGACAAGAAACAACTCGGCAACTCAGACTTCCAACTCTCCCCCATCGGCTTCGGCGCATGGGCCATCGGCGGAGGCGACTGGGCCTTCGCATGGGGCCCGCAGGATGACAACGACTCCATCGCCGCCATCCACAAAGCCCTCGACCTCGGCATCAACTGGATCGACACCGCCGCCGTCTACGGCCTCGGCCACTCCGAAGAAGTCGTCGCCCAAGGCGCTTAAGTCCTCCTCGCACAAACCCTACATCTTCACCAAGTGCTCCATGGTCTGGGACGAAAAGGGCGAGATCACCAACTCCCAGAAACAAATCCGCCGCGAGTGCGAAGCGAGCCTCCGCCGCCTGCAAGTCGAAGCCATCGACCTCTACCAGGTCCACTGGCCCAAGCCCGACGAAGACATCGAAGAGGGCTGGTCCATCATGGCCGATCTCCAGCGCGAAGGAAAGGTCCGCTGGATCGGCGTCTCCAACTTCAGCGTCGCGCAGATGGAGCGCGTCATGAAGATCGCCCCCATCACCTCGCAGCAGCCGCCCTACTCCATGCTCAACCGCACCTACGAGGCCGAAAACCTCCCCTTCTGCAAGCAGCACAACATCGGCGTCATCAACTACGCCCCCATGCACTCCGGCCTGCTCACCGGAGCCATGTCCAAAGAGCGCGTCGCCGCCTTTCCCGCCAAACGACTTCCGCCGCAACGCCAAGAACTACCAGGAGCCTTTCCTCTCCCGCAATCTCGCCGTCGCCGACAAGCTCAAAGAGATTGCCACACGCCACAACGTCACCGCCGGCGTTATCGCCATCGCGTGGACGCTCCACAACCCCGCCATCACCGCAGCCATCGTCGGCGGCCGCAACGCGAAACAAGTCGAAGGTGTCATCCCCGCCACAACCTTCCGCCTCACCGAACCCGAATACGCCGAGATCAACGCCTTCCTCGCCGCAAATCCATAAACTCGCTCCGCCTCGACGCGAACGCGGGCTGCAGCAGCTACACTAACTCCCATGCTGCAGCCCTATCGCGACCACTTCAACGCGCACTTCACTCCGGCGAAGTACAGCGACCTCGTCGCGCGCCTCAATCAACTCACCCGCACCACCATCGAATTCCGCATAGCCGAAACCCCCTGCTTCTTCCCGCAGGCTCTTCTCAACGAATTAGCCGACACCGGCGCAACCTTCACCCACCAGCTCCTCGACAACCCCGCCTACCTCCAGGCCTCCAACCAAACCATCCCCGATCAGTACCGCGTCCCCAACGAAAACCCCATCCCCAACTTCATGACCGTCGACTTCGGCCTCGTCCGCAACCCCGACGGCATCGCTCAGCCCAAAACTCGTCGAACTCCAGGCCTTCCCCTCCATCTTCGGTTATCAGGACATCCTCTCCCGCCAATACATCGAAACCTACAACCTCGACCCCAACCTCACCTGGTACCTCGGCGGCCTCAACCAGCAGACCTACTGGCAACTCCTCCGCGAAGTCATCGTCGGCGACCACGACCCCGAAAACGTAGTCCTCCTCGAGATCGATCCCAACCACCAGAAAACCCTCCCCGACTTTCACGTCTACGAGGACAAACTCCACATCGCCACCGTCGACATCGCCAAACTCCGCAAGCAGGGCAACCGCCTCTTCTATCAACGCGATGGCCGCGACATCCCCATCCACCGTATCTACAACCGAGCCATCGTCGACGAACTCGAGCGCAAGAACATCCAGCTCCCCTTCGACTATCGCGATCCGCTCGACGTCGAATGGGCAGGCCATCCCAACTGGTACTTCCGCATCAGCAAATTCTCCCTCCCATTTCTCAACCACCCTTCGGTCCCCAAAGCCGTCTTCCTCGACGACTGGTTCGCTCAGCCGCAACCTCGAAGGCCTTCCCCATCAACGCGAAAACCTCCTCCTCAAGCCCCTCTACTCCTTTGCAGGCAAAGGAATTCAGTTCGCCCCCACCGACGAAGACCTCACGCCATCCCCGCCGCCGACCGCCACCTCTACCTCCTCCAGGAGCGAGTCTCCTTCGAACCCACGATCAAAACTCCCCACGGCCCCACCCAGGCCGAGATCCGCATCATGTACCTCTGGCCCGACGGCGGCTGCGCTCACAACCGGTTATCGCACTCGTCCGCCTTGGCCGCGGACTCATGATGGGCGTCGACCACAATCGCGACCAGCAATGGGTCGGCAGCTCCGCAGCACTCACCCTTCCGTTGTAGTCTCCGCATCACAGAAAAATGCTGGAACTGCCTGTTGACTGGGGTACACTCCAGTGTGTTACTAAAGGGTTCAGCAAGGGGCTGTATCCAGGGAACGCGGTAAGAGGAGGGCGCGTGGCTCAGTGGCAAATGCCAGTCGGAGACAATCCAGTTCGCACGGCAGTACGTTTTCCTATGAGACTCGCAATACGCCTGCAGACCGATGAGGGCGAAATGGAAGCCATGACAGAAAATATCTCCGCCAACGGACTTCTCTTTGTCGGCGAACAACTTCCACGCATCGACAGCAAAATTGAATTCACCATCGCGATGCCTTCCGCTGTCATGGGGACAGAAAAGGACGTGACCATACATTGCATCGGCCGGGTCGTGCGCCACTATCTGCAAGGTGGCCAGAAAAAAGCCGCCGCGGTGATCGACGAGTATTTTTTAAAGGCATGACGATATGACAGTTGTTAATTTTGATCCAAGTCGGGGCAACGACGAAGACGTTCCGGAAGAAAATGCGTCACCCGTCGGCATTCGCATCATTCTCGCCGACTCGCAGGCCATCTACCGCGTAGGCATGAAGAAGGTCTTCGCCCTCGAAGACGATATCCGCGTCGTCGCTCAGGTCGAAACTCTCCCCAATCTCTACGCCGCCCTGCAGCGCTATCCCACCGACGTCGTCGTTCTCGAAGGCCAGCTCATCGCCGGCACCATCGATGCCATCCCCGAACTCGTCCGCCAGGCCCCGGAAGCCAAACTCATCGTCCAGGTCAGCGAGGCCGACGAGGCCAACACCGTTGAACTCTACCGCCGCGGCGTCCGCGGTGTCGTCCCCCGCTCCATCTCCCCCGACCTCCTCGTCAAATGCGTCCGCAAGATCGCCGAGGGAGAGACCTGGATCGACAACCAGTCCATCAGCTGGGTCATCGAGGCCTATCGCTCCCAGGCCACCAGCCTCACCGATCCCAAGGTCCAGCCCAAGCTCTCCAAAAAAGAGCTGGCCATCATCAGCTGCATCACCCGAGGCATGCGCAACAAAGAAATCGCTTACCAGATCGGCACCACCGAGCAGGTCATCAAGAACTACCTGCGCAAGGTCTACGACAAGCTCGGCGTCTCCGACCGCCTGGAACTCGCGCTCTACTGCCTCCACCACGAGCTCCTGAAGAAGTACATGGTCGACTCCGAAGCTGCAATGCAGCCCCACTCCGAGCCGATGCAGCCCCTCCGCGCCAAGATGTAGGCTGTCCCTACTGCTCCCGAAGCACGTTCGCCGGGTCAACATGCAGCGCGCGCCGCACCGGACCCGCGACCGAAATCGCTCCGGTCAGAAGCAAAGTCAAGGCAACCGCACCCAGCACCAATGGGTCCTGAGCCGTAGCCTGATAAACGATCGCCGAGAGCAGCCGGCTGGCAGCCACGCCCAGCACCATCCCGACAACCGACCCCGCGGCAAGCAGGATAATCATGCGCCCCAGCGCCGCCGACAGAATCTGCTTCGCCTGCGCACCCAGAGCCACGCGGATGCTCAGCTCACGCAACCGCTTGCTGACTGTGTACGACGCCAGGCCGAACGTCCCGGTGACCGAGAGCAGCAATCCAAAGGCGCCAAAAAGTCCGAGGACGACCGTAGCCACCTGGGAGGGAAAGAAGGTCAGCCCAAGCTGGTTGGTCCAGGCGCTCGACTCCCGGATTGGAACGGTAGGGTCAAGATCGCGGATTACTTTGCGGACGGTGGTCGCCATATCGTTCGTGGCCAGGCTCGGAGAAACCCGGCTGGGTCCGAACGATCAGCGATGTCTTTGTACCCGGCCGCTGCGAGATCGGGAAGAACACTGCGGCCCTTTGATCTTCACTAAGGGTGAAATATCTTCCATCCGCTACGATACCCACGATCTGGATCTGCTCGCCGGAGTCGTTCTTGAAATAGCGGCCAACGGCCCGCTCGGAGTGCCCGTCGTTGAAGTGAAAAAGTCGGCGAGCAAACTCCTGATTCACCACAGCAACAGGCGGCGTCTTTATAGTGTCGGTGAAACTTACATCCCGTCCCGCGAGCAGGCGTGTTTCAGCGACAGTAAAGTATCTCGGGGACACGTTGAATGAGAAGGCGCCGAAAGCCCTGTTTGACGGTCTCAAATCAGTAGTCTGCTGAGAGAAGATATCGGGAGTAGACGTGTCCTGGGAGAGCGGCGTAGCGTTTGCGTAGGCTGCCGCCTCCACTCCCGGGAGCTGCGCAACCCTTTCCTGCAGCTGGCGCTGGAACTGATCGGCGGCGACGGTTGAATAGCCAGCCTGGCTGAGCTCGAATTTCGTCACCACGGCCTGCTTCGGATTGATGCCCATGTCCATCGTCAGTGCTTTGCTCAGGCCACGCAGCGAAACAAATGCCGCAGTGACAGTGACGCAGCAGAGCGCGATCTGTGCCGCCAGCAGGACATCGCGAAGAGCCCAGCCCGTTCTTCCAAAGAACCGTCCCGTGGAGGATTGAGTCCCGCCGTTCTTAATCGCGTCATTTGGATCGGTCTTGAAGATCTGTCGCAACGGCATCACCCCGAATAGCATCCCGGCGAGCGCTGAGATCAGCAACGCGATCAGGATCAAGGATGGCTGCGGCTGCATGTGGAACCTGAAAGGATATTCGGTGGGCGGGTGCCAGTTCGCCAGGCCGGTCAGCGCGATCCACGCCAGACCGCAGGCGCACGCTCCCCCGAGGACCGAAATCAAAAACGCCTCGACAAAGATCTGCCGGACAACCCTCCAGCGGCTCGACCCGATGGCCATGCGGATAGCAATCTCGCGGGCGCGGTCTGCAGTTCGCGCGGCGAACAGGCTGCCGAGGTTCGCGCAGGCTGCCAGCAGCACAATACCGGCCAGCCCAAACACTCCTGCCAGAAAACCACGTGCCGGGCCGCCGAAAAAGTCGCCCATCAGTCCTGGACGGGTCAGCTTGAACTGCAGCTTCTCTTCCTCTTTCGGATACTGTTTCCGCATGCGGGCAGCAATCGTGTCCAGTTCAGCTTGCACCTGGGGCATGGTGACTCCATCCTTCACGCGCACGACCGACCAGACCTGAGCATCGCCGCGCGACTCAAGCCAGTCGCGTCCTGCCAGCGATGCTTCATTCGCCATCGGAACGAAGAGGTCAGGCTGCAAAAATTTTTCCGTCCCGTTGAAACCTTCCGGCGTGACGCCAACGATCGTGTACGGATGCTTGTTGATACGGACTATCTTTCCCACGATGTCGGGATCTGCGCCGAAATCACTCTTCCATGCCGACCAGGACAGCACGGCAGCCTCTGAGGCTCCGGGATGGTCGTCATCAGTACGCTGCAGGAGTCGCCCGAGGAACGGCTTGACGCCGACGACCTCAAAGTATTGCCCACTAACTGTGTCTCCCCATACAGGCCGAGTGACGCCATTGGCCTCCAGGCCAAAACTGTCGATGCCCCAGGCGGCAACGCCGGAAAACACGGTATTCCCATCGCGGACATCGCGCACCTCCGGATAGGAAAAGATCGGATACGGATCGTTCTTGTGCGCCAGCGTCATCACTTGGTTCGCATGGGGCACATCAATGGGCCGCAGCACCAATGCATCCAGCACCCCGAAGACAATAACATTCGCGGCAATACCCAGCGCCAGCGTGAGCACCGCAGTAAGAGTGAAACCCGGAGAGCGGCGCAGCTGCCGAAGCGCCAATCGCAAATCGCGCAGCAGACTATCCAGCCACACCAGGCGCCCCTTCACATAGAACTGCTCCTGCGCCCGCCGCACATTGCCGAACTCCCGTCGCGCCTTCCACCGCGCCTCGTCCTCGCCCAAACCCTCGCGCTTTAGGTCCTCTGCTTCGAGTTCGAGATGCGCCCTGATCTCCTCCGCGAAATCTTCTGCACTCCGCCTGCGCCAGAACATGGTTATGCCTCCTCGCTGCGTGGCCCCTCGCCGGACTCCAGAATCAAACCCATCGCCCGCGTCAGCCGCTGCCACTCGCTCGTCTTTGCGACAAGCTGTTCGCGCCCCTTCGCCGTTAGCGAGTAGAACCTCGCCTTGCGATTGTTCTCGCTCACCCCCCACTTCGCGCTGATCCACTTCTTGTCTTCCAAACGTTGCAGCGCGAGATAGAGCGACCCGTGATCGACAAAAAATACCTCTTCCGACTGGCGCTGGATCAATCGCGCCACACCCTGCCCATGGCACGGTCCCAGAACAAGCGTCTTCAGGATCAGCAGGTCCAGCGTGCCCTGCAACAAGGCGATGCGGTCGTCGTTATTCTCTTGGGTAGTCATCCGACCCAGATACTCCTCTCTTTTGGGTCGGATGTCAACCCAAAAGAAGATTCTCACGAAAAACTTCAAACTTTTTTGCCGCCTGATAAAGAGATCGCGAC
Organism: uncultured Acidobacteriaceae bacterium; assembly: GCA_963838555.1. Classification (GTDB taxonomy): domain Bacteria; phylum Acidobacteriota; class Terriglobia; order Terriglobales; family Acidobacteriaceae; genus Edaphobacter. The sequence goes on from CAWIRK010000005.1 coordinate 244,707, forward strand.
TCGCTATCACTTTTGCTAGTTGATTGCTGCTCATCCGCCGCAGAAGATTCTGATTAGCGAGTCTTGCACCTTCCTGTACTGGAATCGCGCACAGATGCGTGCAGATGCTGTCGTAAGGAGTCTCCTCAATGAATGTGACACTCGGGAAAAAGCTTCTGTCAGCGGTCTTATGCGGCCCTCTCGTCGCGCTCGACGACACCGATCGACGCCAGTGCGGCCATGGCCTTTCAGTCGCAGACCAGCGCCCGCGCCCGCGTCAGATTATTCAGGCCAGGGCGCGCCCCAAACCGCTGCCGAGCTACAGGCACTCGTGGCCCCCATCGCACTCTATCCTGATGCACTCGTCGCCCAGATCCTCGGCGCTTCAACCTTTCCCGACCAGGTCGCCATCGCCGACAACTGGCTCCAGACCAACAAGGCCCTCACCGGAAGCGCACTGCGCGCAGGCAGTCGATAAACAAACGTGGGACCCCAGCGTCAAAGCGCTCACGCAATTCCCATCCGTCCTGGACAAGATGGCACAAAGCCTCGCCTGGACCTCTTCCCTGGGCGAGGCGTATCACAACCAGCAAGCCGATGTAATGAAAGCGGTGCAAACCCTCCGCGCAGAGGCGCAGAAGGCAGGCAATCTCAAGTCCGGCCCCCAGATCACAGTGGTGCAGCAGTCCCCCCAGACCATCGTTATCCAGCCCACCAACCCGCAGGTCGTCTATGTTCCCGAATACAACCCCACCGTCGTCTACGGCACTCCGCTACGTAACTCCGGGATACAGCACAGCAGACGTGGTCGCCACCGGAGTGATCGCCTTCGGAGCTGGATTGGCAATCGGCGCCATGATGAGCGGCGGTTATGGTTGGGGATACAGCTACTGGGGCTGCAACTGGTACGGCGGAGCAGCCTATTATCACGGCGGCGCCTACTACGGTAACGCAGCCTGGCACGGCGGCTACTACGGCTCCAGTGCGTCCTACTACGGAGCCTACGGCAGCGCCCACGCCTCCGCCGGCTACAACCCCGCCACCGGCACCTATGCCCGCGGCGCGTCGACCTCAACCGCCTACGGCACCCAAAAAGTAGGGCAGGCCTACAACCCATACACGGGAGCCTACGGCGCCACCCATCAAGGCTCCAACGCCTATTCGAACTGGGGAAGCTCCACCGCCTCGAAGAATGGCCAGACCGTCGACACCCAGCACTACTCAGAGCGCCGCCGGAACGTATGGAACCGCCGAGACCTCCAGCGGCAACAAATACGCCTACGCCAACGGCAACACCTACAAGAACACCGGCAGCGGATGGGACAGCACATCGGGCTCAGGCTCAGCTGGTGCCCACGGCTGGGGCGACTCTTCTTCCTCTGCCTACCACAACGACGCATCCAGTGGAGCCGGCAAGGGCTCAACCGCGTTCAGCGGATTCTCCGGCGGCGGTGGCGGCGGCGGGTGGCAATCGCGATCCTCAAGCGCACGCGGGCTGGGGCAGTGGCGGTGGCGGAGGAGGCTGGGGTGGTCGCAGCGCCGGCGGCGGAGGCTGGGGCGGTGGCGGAGGTTCGGTGGTGGAGGCTTCCGTGGTGGCGGAGGACGAAGATAAGTCTCGCTCGACCTCACGCCAGACCCTCACTGATTCCAGTTATCACGCGCCGGAAAATCCCATGAAGCAACAAAGAATTACGTTACAGGGAGAATCGCAATGTTAACCGTAGCGCTAAATCGCACGATGAATCCCTCCCGCTTCCGGACGATTGCCATCGCCTTTGCGGCACTCCTGCCTCTAGTCGCTTGCAACGCACCGAAAGCACCGGCGCCGCCTTCAGAGGTCGCTCCAAAGACATTCGCCACACCTGACGATGCAGGCACAGCGCTGGTTGCGGCCACAAAAGCGGGCGATCGCGCCGCGCTCCTTGCTATCTTCGGCTCAGGCTCCTCGGATCTGATCTTCTCCGGCGATGCCGCCGAGGACAAGCGGACCGGAGAGAACTTCACCAACGCCTATCAAACCATGAACCGCTGGCGCAAACAGACCGACGGCAGCGAAGTTCTCATCGTCGGAGCCGACAATCATCCCTTCCCGATTCCGCTCACGAAGAACAGCGGAGGACAATGGTCCTTCGATACCGCAGCCGGCAAGACGGAAATTCTCGCTCGGCGCGTTGGAGACAACGAACTCGCAACGATCGACGTGATGAATGCAATGGCCGATGCCCAGGCCCAATACTTCGCTCAACGTCACGACGGCATCAAGCAGTATGCCCAGAAGTTCATCAGTGACGAGGGAAAACAGAACGGACTCTACTGGAAATCGCCAGAAGGGCAGCCTCGGAGCCCGCTCGGTCCATTGGTAGCGTTCGCTTCCACTGAAGGATTCAACCCGCAGCCAGGGAAGCCACAGCCTTTTCACGGTTACTTCTATCGCATGCTTACCAAACAAGGCCCTGATGCCAAGGGCGGCGCGAAAGATTACATCGTCAACGGAAAGATGACCGGAGGCTTCGCCTTCATGGCGTACCCGGAGAAGTACGGCGACACCGGCATCGCGACATTCATCATCAACCAGGACGGCATCCTCTACGACAAGGACCTCGGCAATAGCACAACCGAAACCGCATCGACAGCAACAGGATTCAACCCCGGCAAAACCTGGACTCTAGTGCCCAAATGAGAGCCCTGTAGTCGGCTAGGAAATCGCCAGCCGGATGAGTCATCCTCCACAAGGTCCTGCCCTTTCTACTGACGTTCTAGGCTGGCAATAAATGAAACCCGATAGAGATAGAGACGCCGATGAAGATTAGGAACACGAACACAATTGCATCGACCTTGCTCTGCGTCGTCGCAGCAGCATTGATTACAGGCTGTGAAAGGAAAAACGCCGGCGGCGCTGCAGCAGCCCCACTCGCTAAAGATGTTCTGCCCGCCGGCTAAGGGACATGAAAGCCGCCAGCCGTCGTTCAGGCTTCTTAGCAAATCAGCCGAGCGAAGGTTGAGTACGTAGTACACCGAGCGATCATGAGCGCAGCACTGCCAAGCGCCGAAGCCAATTTTCAAGCAAGCGCGGCCCGGCGCGCCGCAATTCGTGGATCGGTCGTTGCAGGCGCCGAATTGACCGGCTCTTACCTGGCAATGAACGTGGCCGCCGCTTTGATCGCCGGATTCGGGCTGATGGAGAATTCGCCTGCCGTAATCATCGGAGCAATGCTGATCGCGATGCTATTTGGCCCAATCATCGGCATCGCGATGGCGCTATCCGAGGCTGACCTTCGCTTGCTTGGCCGAGCATTAAAAGCGGAAATTGTTGGAGCCGTAAGCGTACTTGCAGTCGGTTGTTTGATTGGCCTTTTGTCGCGGCACCTCACGATCGGCAGCGAGATCCTCAATCGAACTTCCCCTAATCTCCTTGACTTGTTAATCGCACTCGTCGGTGGTCTTGCTGGGGGATTCACATTTCTTTCAACGAGCCTGAGCGGTGTCATTGTCGGCGTCGCTATTGCAACTGCACTAGTGCCGCCATTGACGACTTGCGGCATCCTTTTGGCTCGCGGACTGCCGGAGCCGGCCATGGGCGCATTCTTGCTATTCTTGGCCAACTTCTCGGCGATCGCTTTTGGAGCAATGATCGTCTTTCTACTAGCTGGATATCGCCCTGCCGCAACGGAGAAGGCCCAAAAGGTGATCGTGCCGCGATTGGTATCCGTCGCCTTGTTGCTCGCTCTTGCATTCCATCTATTTGGCACGCTTCGGCATACCAGCGCACAGACAATACTCCGAAGCAACATTCAAAGCGTCCTGGCCCAAGCGATTGCAAGAGTTCCAGGCGCGCGATTGGCCGACGTCAAGCTGATCTCCAAACAAGGCAAGACGAGCGTCTGGGCGGTGATCCGCACTCCGCAACCATTTACTCCCGAGCAGGTTGCTGACTTGAATGACCTTGTCAATACAGCGGCGGGACGTAGCATCGGGCTCACGGTCCGGTCGGTCATAACGGCGGAAACCACGAGATACGAAAATGTCTACGAGCCGGAAGTTTGGCCTGAAGAAGTGCATTGAGGCTCCGCGTTCGGTAAGTCCCGATAGTTAGCAATACGGAACTTCTCCCCTTGGAAATCCTCCTCCTTCGCGAAGAGAAAAAACGAACCACGAATGCAAAGCGACAAATCTAATTTGCCGTCAGCGATGCTGTTTTCTCCCCAAACTTTGCAGTCTTCAATGCTTCGCAAGGCTATATGACTGAAGACTTTACGCTCAAGGCACTCAGGGGGAGGGAAGTGGCTAACAGCGACCTGACAAAACAACTCTAAGGAAGATGTATGCTTTTGCAGGCACGAAAGCGCCGAGAAGGAAGAACATGGGAATCGCAACATCGACATTGAGTCTGGCCCAAAGCAAACTGCATGTGGCCGCACCGTATCTGATCGAACAAACCTGGAGCCGACTACACCCCCGAACAACACGCCATCTGGGCCGAACTCGTAGCCCGCCGCATGCCCCAGCTACGCGAGCACGCCTGCCGCGAGTACCTCGACGGCTTCCACCAGATCGGCCTCCGCGAAGACAAGCTGCCCAATCTCACCGAGGTCAGCGCTCTCCTGCAACCGCAGAACCGGCTGGCAGTCGACGCCGGTCAGCGGCTTCCTCCCTGCCGACGCCTTCTTCGAGATGCTCGCCGCGCGCATGTTCCCCACCACCACCTGGCTCCGTTCCCGCGACTCAATGGAGTACACCCCCGAGCCCGACATCTTCCACGACGTCTTCGGCCACGTCCCCATGCACGCCCACCCCGTCTTCGCAAACTTTCTCGAGAGCTACGGCAAAATCTGCGCCGGCCTGATGGACTCGTCCCGACGCGCTCGAGCGCATGGGCCGCCTCTTCTGGTTCACCGTAGAATTCGGTCTCATCCGCCAGGACGGAGAAATCAAAGTCTACGGCAGCGGCCTCATCTCCTCGCACGGCGAATGCACCCGCGTACTCGCCGGCGGCTGCGAAGTCAAAGACTTCGATCTCGACGCCGTACTCAACCAGGAGTTCCAGACCAGCGAGATGCAGCCTGTGCTCTACGCCGTGGAGTCATTCGACCAGATCTACGAGGCCACCAAGCAAGCCGAAAAGAGGTTGTGGATAACGATCGAGTCGACGTCTTGCTTGAAATAGAAAAGCGGCTGCAGAGATGAATCCCTGCAGCCGCTTCCGTTTTGATCAACTCCAGGAAAGAATTACCGGTGTCCGCCACCGCCGTGGCCGCCACCACCGCCGTGGAATCCACCACCGCCGCCGCCACCATGGAAGCCACCACCGCTCACGTTGCCGTGGTAGCCACCGCCAGCGAAGCCATTTCGAACCGTGGTCGTTCCGCGATAGCCTCCGCCATAGGGGACAGCGTGTCCATAACCATAACCGGGGCGTCCATAGCCGTACGCAGGCCGTCCATAGTATCCGCCGCGGTAGCCGTAGTACGCCACGGTATCCATATCCGTACCCGCGATACCAGGGGCCGGCACCGATGAAGATGCCACCGTGAACCACGACGGACCGTAATAGCCGTACGGTGCGCAGGCATAGGGATAGTAGCCGTAGTAGCCATACGCGCACACGGGAGCCGGATAGCCATACCCCCCATACACCGGGCCACCAATTCCAATTCCGACCGAGACCTGAGCGTGAGAGTAGGCCGCGGCGGGGAGCAACAGGATACTGAGTAGAGCGAGATAACGTAAAAAGCGCATTTCGAATCTCCTATGCAGAGCCCAGTACGCCGTCGAGGCGTCAGTGACTTTGCCGGAATCCAAACCTTCGTTGGGTACGGACCCCTATTACGATTGAACGTCAAAATCAGAAAAAGGTTGTGCTGACCCGGGGAGTCTGGCAATCTGGTTGCAAACTATTGCAGAAAGTCATGTTTCGAGAGCCTTGCCACCGATGCCGGGCTCAAATGGAGCCTGGCCAAATTAATGCCCGATTCACCAGGGTCACCGCAACTAAAGAGGAATCCCTCGTTTAGGAACACTTTTCCACATGAATGCACAGCGGAGAATAAAGTAGGAAAATAATTGGTACTAAAGGGTAAAATATTCCCACTTGTGCAAACAATTTACCCGAATACTGCAATATTTAGCACTTTACTGTGATTGCTCGCTTTGGCTCTCTAATTGCATTACTCACTAGCATTCGTCCCAAGTATGGCGAATCGAACACAGATTTGTACCCAGGGTGAAGCAAATGCGACGCTTGAGTTATCTACTGCTATTGGTTCTCTTTGTCAGCATATCGGCAACATGCGTTAACGCGTCTACGGACTGTGAACGATGGTTTGTAGCGTATCGAGCCGAACTGGCCCATTCGCGGAACCTGCAGCGCATAGCGGCCGCCAAGCGCCGCGCCAAGTTGTATGCCCAGCGGAAGATCGCGCAGGTTCAGCCGAAACCCAGACTCGTCCTTGCCAAGGGTCCCCGAATGACCCGCAAACAGACGCTCCATCACTTCAATCTCGCCTGCGGCGTCCTGCCGGAAGACGCGGCGGACGAACCGGTTATCGGAGAAGAGACTCCCGCCCCTTACATCGCGCATCCGCTGAACGACGAAATTGACCTCCTACCCGCTGGCCTCGGCGACATGATCGCCGAGAATGATGTTCCTCCCACTCCTTTCACGGATGGAGGCTCACCGCAACTGGTGGCGGACCGCCAATCTACGAGCCGCCCTTCACCGGCGGAATAACACCTCCCGGCGGCGGTCCCGGAATCGGGACAACATCGGCACCTCCCGGCCCCCCACCCGTTACTCCAGACGTGCCAGAGCCAGCCAGCTTCGTATTGTTGCTGACAGGCATGGCCGGTGCGGCAGGCGCTTTCCGTCACAGATTCAAAGCCTGATCAATTCTTCAAGGACCCTCGACCGGTCTGCCGGTATCTGGATGGCGTAGCCAATCAAAAGAATTACCGGCGCCGGACCGACCTGCTCCTCGTCAAGCTCCGACAGTGTGGTGGCGTATACCTGCTCATCGGACGTAGTCGCCTTGCTGATCGCAACGCATGGTGTCGCAGCGTCGATCCCGGACGCGATGAGGTCCTCGGCCAGCGTGCGAAACTTTCGACCCGGCATATAGATCACCAGGGTCGCATCGTCAGGAAACGCCCCCGTCCACTTCGGAGTGAGCTCCAGCTTTCCCGCCGCATGGTGCGCCGTGGCAAGAATCAGCTTTGACGCAGCGCTGCGATCCGTCAGCGGCGTCTTCAGTCTCGCAGCGGCCGCGAACGCAGTGGTAATTCCCGGAACAATCTCGAAGGGAACATTCGCCGCCGCGCAGCGCAGCAATCTCCTCTCCCGCACGGCCGAAGATCAAAGGATCGCCCGACTTCAGCCGCAGAACCGATCGACCTGCCCGCGCCGCCTCGAGCATCAGCACATGAATCTCAGCCTGCGTAATGCGAGGCTGTCCGCAGCGTTTGCCCACCGGGGTAATCTCGGCTCCCGCATGGGCCAGCGCCAGTATCTCCTCCGAGACCAGATCGTCGGGAAGAATCACGTCCGCAGTCTCGAGAAGCCGCAAAACGCGAAGCGTAAGCAGATTGGGATCTCCCGGCCCCGCTCCCGCAAGGTAGACCGTGCCGGGTTCAGCAGCGGCGTTCACGACTTCTTCTCCGGCAGTGGATTTGTCGGCAACGGATTCGTCAGGGCATGTTGACGGGCCAGCACGCGCGAGGGGCACGCCTCGTAGCCGCAGACCTCGCGCTGCGCCAGTTGATGAAGCAGCCACTTCCGCTCCTCATTCAGCGGCTCCATCTGCGTCACCTCGCGCCGAAGATTACCCAGGTCCGTCAGCCAGTCACCGGCGTCCAGCGGCAACTGCGCGTTGATCTCCTTGCGCAATCTCTGGGCCAGCGCAGGGCTCGCTCCGGCGGTCGAGATAGCGATCTGAAGATCCCCCCGCCGCACCACCGACGGAAAATAAAAATCGCAAAACGGCGGATCATCCACCGCGTTGCAGAGGATATTTTTCTCCGTAGCTTCCTTGTACACCGCACGATTGACCGCGGGATTGTTCGTCGCTGCAACGACCAGAAAGTGTCCCGTCAGATCGCCTTCAGCATACTCGCGCTCGCAGCCATTCGATCTCACCTGCTGCAGCCAGATCAGCAATACGCGGTACGCGCCTCAGGCGCAATCACCGTCACCTTGGCATGAGCCGCCTGCAGCGATTCAATCTTCGACTCAGCCAGATTGCCTGCGCCAATGACGATGCAGGGTCGTGCAGCAATCTTCAGGAAAATAGGGAAGAGGTCCATGGAATAAAGCTACTCTCCTGGCGCGTGCCGGCCCGCACCGACCGGCGGTGCATCGCGCTCGACCGGGTCCACAACCGTGCCGGCAAGTTGCGCACGAAGGCTGTCGTCATCCGTGCGTGCGAAGTAGGCCCGCAGGTCCTCGTCAGGCTGGCGTGCGTCGAGATAGCCGCGCAGCAGTCGTTCGATGGCATCGGGAACCTCATCAGCCGCAGCCCGGTACCCCAGTGGACGAGCAGTCCGCGCGAACCTCCCACTGCTCCTCCAACACAGAAGTAGAAGGCGTCGACCAGCTGCCCATCCTTCTTGATCTTCTTGCCCTCAAGCCCAATGTCGGCGATCCAGTGCTGTCCGCAGCTGTTCGTGCAGCCGGTCACATGAAGTTTGATCTGCTGATCGAATCCCGGAAGACGCTCCTCCATCTCGCTGACGAGCCACTTGGAAAAACCCTTCGTTTCAGCGATGGCCAGCTTGCAGAACTCGGTGCCGGTGCACGCAATCGCTCCACGCCAGAATGCCGAGACATCGACCTGGAGGCCAAGCGTGTTGAGCGCAACCACAAGCTCCGCCGTCTTCGCGTTGGGAACATTGACCACGATGATGTTCTGCATGATCGTCGTGCGCAACTCACCGTTGCCGTACTGCTCCGCCAACTCCGCCAATTGAATCAGCTGGTCACCCGAAAGCCGCCCACGCAGCACGCTCGCACCGACCGACGACAAGCCCGCCTGACGCTGCGGAGCAATGCCAATGTGGTCGCGGTAAACATCGTCCGGCACGACGTCTTCTGTGACAGGGTTCGGATCCAACTTGTACCCAAGCTTCTCCTCCAGCGCCTCAAGGAAGGATTCCGCGGTCCAGCCATGCCGCATGAAGAGATACTTGATCCTCGCTCGAGTGCGGTTCTCGCGAAGCTCCTGCTGCTCGCGGAAGATCTCCGTCGTAGCGTGAACCGCAGCGTACGCCTGATCCTGCCGGATAAACGCCGGAATGCGCACTGCCAGGTGAGGCTCGGTCGAAAGCCCGCCGCCCACCCGCAGCGTATAGCCAATCTCTTCTCTGCCATCGACGACGCGCTTGATCGCCGTGAGCGCCACATCGTTGATCTCAGGGTACGAGCACCACAGCGAGCAACCGGTGACGGAAATCTTGAACTTCCGCGGCAGGTTGTAAAACTCCGGATTCGCCGTCAGCTTATGCGCGATCTCCACCGCCAGCGGCGAAGCGTCGATGATCTCATGTCCATCAAGTCCCGCCAGCGGGCATCCCGTGACATTGCGAACCACATCGCCGCACGCGCCCTTCGGACTGAGCCCCACCGCCGTCAGCGCATCGACCACCTCCGGAAGCGATTCGATCGTCAGCCAGTGCAGCTGGATGTTCTGCCGCGTCGTGATATCGGCAAGGTTCCGCGCATACTTCTTCGTGAGCTCTCCGATCACCCGCAACTGCGCGCTGGTCAAAATGCCGTTCGGCAGACCGATGCGCATCATGAAGAACTCGGTAGCCTTGCCTTCGCCACCCACGCCACCAGTCGCGCCCACACCATCACCCTGCGTGTAGATCCCCCACCACTTGAAGTACGTACCGGCCCACTCCGGCAGCACGCTTTCGCGGCCCTCCCGGCAAACTGGCGAACCTCTTCCCACGCCTCCCAGGGATTCTTGGCAGCCTTCAATCGTTCGGACTTCTGGGCCTTTGTCTCTTTCACCGACGGCTGCGACGGGGGAGCTCATGTCTGGAATCCTTATGATTTCTGTAAAGTGTTAAAAAGAAAGACCCACCAGGTAAGTGGGTGCGGGTGGCTTCTGCTGGAAGGTTCGGAACTTAGTTGGTAAGTCTCCGATTCAGGCAAAGGCAACGGCGCACGCGGTCGCAACAACACATGCGACAGGCAGCGCAGCGACATGCCATAAAACCAGCCATGCTCTAAGGTTAGTTGCGACCCGGACAAACGTCAAGGTGCAAATACTGGTTCTTCTCGCCAAGGCTCCTGCAATCAACAGTTGGCTAGTCCGCCTCAGCCAGGGAGAACTTGTGCCGCACATCCGAGCCGCGAACCCAGAAGATGACGTCTTCCGCGATATTTGTGGCGTGGTCTGCCGCCCGTTCCAGATTGCGCGAGATGATGATGGCGTTCAGCGCCTGTCCGCTGACCATCGGATGCTGCTGCATCACCTCGACCAGTTCAGCCTGCACATCGCGGTTCATGTCGTCGATCTCGTCATCCATGGCAAGCACGGACTCCGCCAGTTTGGCATCCGCCTCCAGCAGCGACTGAATCGCACGGCGGATCATAACCCCAACCTTTTCCCCCATATCCGGAATGTCGATCGGCAGGGAAATCTTCGGCGAATCGTGCAGAAACTGCGTGCGCGAGGCGATGTTGGTCGCCTGATCGCCAATCCTCTCCAGGTCGCCATTGATCTTGATCACCGAAAGAATGAAGCGCAGGTCGATCGCCATCGGCTGCTCCTTCGCCAACAGGTCGTAGGCCATCTCGTCGACGTCGCGCTCAGCCGCGTTGATCGCCGCTTCGATCTCTTTCACATGCTCGCAAAGACTCATGTCCCCCGTGAGATACGCCTCCAGGGATCAGCGAAAGGGCCTGCTGCGAGAGCGCCGCCATGGCAAGGAGCTTGTCCTTAAGAGCAGCGAGCTGTTGTTGAAAATTAATGCGGGGCATGGGGGAGCACCTCTGAGAAACCGTCTCACTCTATTGTGACGTATAGAAAGCGAAGAGAGGATGAATATTGTTGCCGCCAGGTGCGCGATTGGTACATATTTCAGCGATGCGGCGGGTCTATTTATAGAGAAGATAACCCTGTCGCCGCTGTTCAAACGCCGCGAGATCGGCCTTCCACCCCTCCGCAATCTTTCGCGGGTCTTCCCGGTTTTCGAGCGCCCTCATCGTATCCACATTCGCAATCAAACGCTCTGACTTTGCCATCGCGAAATCCGGATAAAGATGATGCAGTGCGCTAATCAGCTCAATTCCTAATTCAGGCGAATCGAGCGCATTCCTGTCCGTCACCGTAAACGAGATTCCCGGGAGCGTCTTCCCATGGAACGGAAAGTGGTTCGCGTCGTCCGCCACTGAAAAGCTCGCAGGAGCAGAAACTCACTCCCGGAATCTTCCGCGCGGTCAGATAAGCCACCAGTTGGGCCGAATCAATATACGGAGCGCCGATATGCAGAAACGGCATCTCCGTTCCACGTCCCACAGAAACATTCGTCGATTGCAGCAACTCCACTCCCGGATATACCACGTTTGCCGCCGCGCTGCGAAGATTCGGGCTCGGGTTCGATCCACTTCAGCCCCGTGTCGTCAAAATACTGGGGCCGCGTCCAGTTCCGCATCGCAACCACCGTAAGCTGCGCGCGAATGTGGACACGCACATTCGGCGAAGTCGCGCTCGCCAACAGCCGTTCGCTGTTGAAGTAAAGCGCAAGCTCGCCAAGCGTCATGCCCTCGCGAATCGGCAGCGGCATGTAGTCCGTGTAAGACTCCACGCCATTGTCCGACACCGGCCCCTGTACCGCCACGCCACCAATCGGATTCGGCCGGTCCAGCACAATGATCTCGATGTGCGCCTTCGCGGCAGCCTCGAGAAAATATCCCACCACCGTCTGATACGTATAAAACCGTACCCCGGCGTCCTGCAGGTCGATCACAACCGCATCAAGATTCTTCAGCGACTCCATGCTCGGCCGTCGCTGTTCGTCTTTGGCTCCATACAGGCTCACCACCGGAAGATGAGTAGCCGTATCCACTTCCTCGCCAATCTTCGTGGTGTCTTTCACCCCAAAAAGCCCGTGCTCGGGCGAGAAAAGCGTCTTCACTTCGACTTCAGGAATGCTGTGCATCAGGACATCAATCGTGCGTCGCCCCTCACGGTCAACCCCTGTCTGATTCGTCATCACCCCCAGGCGAAGATGTCCGCTGTGCCGTCCAACTGCCTCACGCAACGCGCTGAACTGCGTCGCCTCCAGCACATCAATACCCGTAAGCGTCTGTGCCTCTGCAACGGCAGGGGCCCCACTCTCATAAAGATGAAGCGCCCGTGCCGCCGCCGTGGCCACCGCTCCGCGCAGCGGTGAAATCGGAGGAGCGCCTCGCGGATGAATTGCGTTTGCCAGAATAACAACGAAAGTATCGCTGCCCGGGTCCATCCACAACGACGTCCCGGTAAATCCCGTATGCCCAAAGCTACCAATCGGAAACACCTCTCCACGCGGACGCGAAAACGCTGTGTTGATATCCCACCCAAACCCTCGCGCGGCAACGCCCGTCGTCGTCTTCCCATCCTCCGGAAAGATAGTCGCCCCTCCGACCGCCGTTGCAGGCTGTTCAGGCTTCGTCATTAGTTGCAGCGTGGACTGCTTGAGGGGAAACGGGCCGGTGTTGTGGAGGAGTTTGTCGAGCAGTGCCTGCGCGAACTGCGCCACGTCGGCGGCAGTCGAGAACACTCCAGCATGTCCCGCAACCCCTCCCATCCGCCGCGTTGTAGGGTCGTGGACGGTGCCTCGGAGGAGGTGGTCGTAAGTCGGGGTTTACTTCGGCCGTCAGTTCATTGTCATGAGCGGTGGGGGCGGTAGCCTGGATGCTGAGGGTGTTCCAAATACCGGCGCTGCAGCCGTTCGTGACCATCTCATAGGAATCCAGATGAAGCTCAATGGCAGAGCCAGAGACGTCATGGGGTCCGCAGGCTTTGTCGAAGGCATGATACGTAGTGTCTGTCATCTTCAGCGGGGTGAAGATGTGTTGTTCTGTGTAAACGTCGAGGGACTGGCCGCTGAGTTTTTCTACGAGCGACTCCGAGGGTGATGAAGTTGATGTCGGAGTATTTGAACGTGAGGCCGGGAGGGCCATACAGAGTGGCGTTCATGGCGCGGTGGATGCCTTCGGCCTTGTCGGGGGCGACCAGGCCCCAGGGATCTTTGAGGGAGATGTCCTCGGGGAGGCCGGAGTAGTGGGTGAGGAGCTCGCGGATGGTGACTTTTTCTTTGCCATTGGTGGCGAATTCGGGGAGGTATTTGGCGACCGGGTCGTCGAACTGGAGCTTGCCTGCCTCATAGAGCTGCATGATGGCGGTGGCGGTCGCAAGGCACTTCGTCAAAGAGGCCATGTCGAAGATGGTGTCTTCGGTCATGAGTTCGGCGTCTGTCTCGCCGTGGATGCCGGGTTCTCCGACCAGTTTTCGTGAGCCGTAGGCTTGATGAAAGACCACTTGGCCGTTGTGTCCGACGAGCACTACCGCTCCCGGCAGCTTCTTCGCCGCGATGGCCTGATTCACCAGAGTCGTGATGGAACTGAAATCGTACTGCTCTCCAGTGGATCGAGCAGGAGAAGCAGCCTTCTGCGCCTCGCAATGCGTGGCCAGCAGAAACGGAATAGCCAGTGCAAGGGCAAGGCCAACAACTTGCGCAGTAGCCTTCTCCTTTCTGTTCCCTCGAGGCAACAACAGACTCGCCACGCGTCCCCACGCCAAACGTAACGATCGAACCAATCAGCACGTACCAGGTAAACGCAATATGCGGAATCGTGACCGGACCCACCGCAATGGGATTGGGATCGAGCCACAACAGAAGATTCAACGCAAACCCGCAGATCATGCCCACAATCGCTCCCCCCTGCGTCGCATACCGAGTCAACGTCCCCAGCAGAAATACTCCAAGCAAAGCGCCATAGGCAACCGAAGCGATAGAAAGCCCAACCTCGACAACATGCCCTTTGCCTCCAGCGAACACACTGTAAACAGCCACCGCAAACAGCACCAGAGCCCACACAACCGTACTCGACCGCGAGATCATCATGCGTTCGCGGTCGTCCGCTTCCGGTCGCCAATGCATATAAAAGTCCACCACCGTAGTAGACGAAAGCGAATTCAAAGCCGCACTCAGGTTCGACATCGCCGCAGCAAGAATCGCCGCCACTAACAGCCCCGCAATTCCAACCGGCATCTCCCGCACGATGAACGTCGGAAATATCCTATCCGCCGAAGCAAAGACGGCGGGATGAAGCCCATAAAAAACATAAAGCCCCGCTCCAATGAGCAGAAACAGCGTGAACTGCAAAAAGATCACGCCACCACTCGAGAGCAGCGCCAGCCGTGACTCGCGAAGATTCCGCGCTGCCAACATTCGCTGCACCATCAACTGATCCGTGCCATGCGAAGCCATCGTCAAGAACGTCCCCCCCAGCACCCCAGCCCAGAACGTATAGCTCTGCGTCAGGTTGAACGCAAAGTTGAACAGCCGGAACTTGCCCGCCGCCGCAGCCACCTCATGGATCTGCCCCCATCCCCCCGGAATGTGCGCGCCCAGAGTGTAGATCGCCACAAACGTTCCGCCGATATAAATCGCCATCTGCACGACATCGGTCCAGATCACCGCAGCCATCCCGCCCTCAAACGTATACAGCAGCGTCAGCGCCGAAATAATCCCAATCGACAACACATCGCCCGTACCGATCGCGATACCCACGACAATACTCACCGCAAACACACGCACTCCCTCAGCAGCAGCACGAGTCAGCAAAAATAATCCCGCAGTCACCTTATGCAGCGTATGGCCGAAACGTTGATCGATCAGCTGATACGCTGTCAGCATCTGCCCTTGAAAATACTTCGGCAGGAAGATCAACGCCACCACAATTCGGCCCAGCATATAGCCGATCACGATTTGCAGAAATCCGAAGTCCCCCGCAAACGCCACACCCGGAATGCTGATGATGGTCAGCGTACTGGTCTCAGCCGACACAATCGACAGCGCAATCGCCCACCACGGAATCGTCTGGTCAGCCAGAAAGTAGCTTCGCAGCGACCGCGCATTGGGATCCTTGCCGCTGCGAAAGCGCAGACCAAACCACGTGATCCCGAGCAGGTAAACAACGATCAGCGCCAGATCGACAGGGTGAAGACGCGTTGGAACTGCAGCAGCAACCATTCGAGTCAGTGTATAGCGACAACAAGCAGTCATGCTGCCAATCCCGCAAGCTAGCGTCCAGGAATACACCTCCCAGCTGAAGGAATCCAACGGGCTCCTGACATATCATGTTTCGTGATGAATCTCTTTCTGGCAATCGATGCAGGTGGTACCAAGACAAGATGCCTCCTGGCTGACGAAAGCCAGGTCCTCGCGCGAGCCACCGCCGGCAGCGTCAAGTTGATGCGTGTCGGCGAGGACGAGGCCTCGACCCGCCTGCAGACCATGCTGGCAGAAGTCGCTGCCACGGCAAACGTCGCCCTGACAGAAGTCTCCCAAACCTGCATCGGCCTCGCCGGTCTCTCCATCGAGGCCGTCCGCGAATGGGCCGAGCGCGAACTCCGCAAGTCCGTCGGCGGCAACCTCATCCTCGCCGGGGACGAGGAGATCGCCCTCGAGGGTGCGTTTCGCGGCGGCCCGGGAATCCTCATCATCGCCGGCACAGGCTCCAACGTCCTGGGCCGCGCCCCCGATGGAGCGATGTATCAAGCCGGCGGCTGGGGTCCCGCCCTCGGCGATGAGGGCTCCGGTTTCTGGATCGGGCAAGAGGCCCTCCGCGCCGGCTTCTGGGCCAAAGATCGCGGCATCTCTACCAACCTCCTTACAGAGATAGGAGAATTCTGGGGCGCAAAATCCTAGGCGAGATCGTCGAGATGGCCAATGCCCGCCCCGGCCCCGACTTTCCCGCGCTCACCCCCATCGTCGTTCGCTGCGCAGAGGCCGGCGACGAACTCGCCGTCCGCGATGCTCGATCGCGCCGGTGTCGAATTGGCCGAACAGGTCGCCCTCGTAGCTCTCAAGATGCAGGAGTCCGGCCCCCAGCCCCAGATCGAAGCAGCCTACACCGGCAGCGTGCTCGAACACATCGCGCCGGTGCGCTCCGCCATGATCGAAGCGTTGAAGACCTCATCGCCCGGCGTCAAAGTTGTGGAGGGTGCAGTCGACTCACTCGAAGGAGCGCTCTGGCGCGCCCGGGAAGCAGGGAAGTCAACCGACTGATCTCACTCCCATCGAAACGATCGTCGCTTGCCAGCCAATTCAAACACCGCGAACCAATCCCGCCTCAGCCTTGCTCGCATCCATCTCCGCAGCTCGCACCGCCAGGCCACGAGCAACTGAAGTGAACTCATTGCCGGTCCGCACCCGCGACGCCGTAAAACGCGACTCAAAGATACGCCGCACTGCCGGAACAAAACTGGTTCCGCCCGTCAAAAACACCCGATCCACCTCGTGAGGAGCAATGTTGCTCGCAACCAGCAACCCATCGACGCACCGCTCGATCGAGCGCAAATCATCGGCGATCCACCCTTCGAACTCCGGCCGGCTCACCGTCGCAACAATATCCATACTCCCGTCGCGAAACCGAAACTCGGCGGACTCCTCATGCGACAGATCCATCTTCACTCGCTGCACCGCCTGATGAAGCTGATACCCAAGGTCCTCCTCAATCAGATTGATCAACGCCTCAATCTTCTCCGGCTCCTGGGCCCGCGCACGAGCGCTCTTCAGTATCTCCGCCACATTGCGCGTCTTCAAAAACGAGAGATAGTGCCAGCGTTCGAGATTGGCATAGATCCACGCCGGCACCGCGGGAATAATGCTCGCGGGACGATCGGCAGCCTGCGCATACGATCGTTCAAAGCTGTCCGAGCCCAACGCAGGCGACACCAGCTTGCGAACGATGCGTGCGTCGAAGCTATCACCCGCCAGCCCAAGACCGCTGTTGCCAAGAAGGTCCTTCCCGGTCCTCCCTCGTCCACGCACACCCGGACCGACATGCAACAGAGAAAAATCGCTAGTCCCACCGCCAAAGTCCCCGATCAGAATCAGTTCGTCGTGGTCGAGCGTTGATTCATACGCATAGGCCGCAGCGATCGGCTCCATCTCAAACGCGACAGACTCAAATCCCGAGTGCAGAAACGCCTGCCGCAAGCGCTCAACCGCAAAATCATCATCCTCGGCGTTGTCCGCCCCGACAAAACGAACCGGGCGCCCAACCGTGGCATGGCGAATCGCCTGCCCGAACTGCCGCTCCGCATTCAGGCGCAGATCGGTCAGAATCCGCGAGATCAAGTCCTCGACGCTGTAGCGCCGGCCAAACACCTCGGTGCCCGTCAGCGTGCGGCTCGTAAGGTACGACTTCAACGACTGGATCAGCCGGCCTTTGTGCTCGGCTTGAAGATAGTGCTCGATCGCCCCCGGCCCCGTGTAGCTCTTGATCTGGGTGCGCCCTGCATGCTTCCGTTGCTCCAGATAAAGCACCGACCGAAACGACTCTGTAATCCCCGTCGCCATCGGAAAGGAGACGAGTTCAACAGCACCGTCGCTTCGCGCAAGCGCAATGGAGCTGTTCGTTGTGCCGAAGTCAATTCCGATCGAGGGGCCGGTGGAATGCGTCGAAAGCATGGTCTTTTAGATTGCCAGATTTTTCGACGCACGGAAACCCACACTCAGCAAATCCTTCCCGGTTCAACCCGGCACGGGGAAGCCGGCATTGGTAAACCCACCTCCGCAGCCGCCGGAAGGGTATGGGTATCAGCCCACTGCCGCTGCGCACTGCGGACCTTGTCGCTCCGAGCCTCCCACACCCCGACGGTGTAGTCATAGTGCTCCAGCACAGGCCGCAGTCCATACGCGCGATTGGACCGGTACCACGCCTGCTCATACAGATCGCGCAGCAACGAGTAAGTATTGATGTAGTCCTGAATCCGCCCATTGACGCCGTTAATATCCGAGAGCTCGCGGCTGACCTCCATGCGCTGCTTCCTGTCCTTGGTGTTCTGCATGGAAAAAGCCCTCTGATACCCCTCCGCAATCTCCTCCGAGAGCTGAAATTTCAGCCCGATAAAGTCCATGCGCCGCGCTCCAAGTTCAAGCGCATCGATCGCCGCCGTCTCCCGCAAGGCCGTAGGCACTGACGGATACGACTCCGCCGGATCATAAACCGCTGGCCCCGCATGCACCTTAGGCGTTCCCGGCGCAGCCGCGCGGGCCTGCGCAATCAACGTCAGCGCACGTTCCGCATGCAGCCGCATCTCCCGCGCAAACGGACGCACCTGCCCCCCAATCCGCAAGCCATCCGGGGACAACGGATCCAGCCAGAAGATGCTGTTCGTTCCGTCTCCCACCTTCGCCTGATCCCTGAGCACCGCGTGCGCCAGCATCATCTCCTTCTGCGCCTCATTCAGGTCACCCGTAGCGTCGCCATGAAACACCTGCGCATACGAATCCTGAAACTCGGAGATCGATGATTCGCCCTTTTGCCACGCTGCCGCCGCTCCAAACAGAATGCCGTACCAGTCCTGGTTGAACAGCCCCTCCCCATCGTCATTCCATATCGTGTTCAGTTGCCCCGTCGACCCCAGCCGCTGCCCATCCGCCGTGAAGCGCTGAATATTTGGAAGCGCCAGATTGTTATCCGGATACACCTTACGAAAATTATTAACGCTCGGCGCAACCCAAGTCTCAAACCCCGCCTTGGTGAACGGTGTCAGAAAGCGCTCATACCCCCGAGGCTCCGGGTTGTAAACCCACGCGATCGCAATCGTCGAATCTTTGAACGACTGTGGCAGGCCCTTCAGCAGGTCCGGCGCATCCTGCGCAATATCTCCCCAGAAAAGAATCTTGCGATTCAGCGGCTTCAGCGCAGTCACGATGCGCTGAAGAAAATCCAGATACACCGCCGCCAGTCCGCGCGAATCCACTTCGCCCTTCGTCTGTCCGAGCCCAAGATCCACCGTCTCATCCGCTCCGATATGCAGAAACGGTCCCGGATAGAGTGTCGCCAGCTCCGTAAACATCTGCTTGATCAGATCAATCGACCCCGGCTGTCCCGGAGCCAGTACTGCTCCATGCGGCGTCTCCACCAGCGGCTGATACTGTTCCCACGTCATGCTGTTGTGAAGATGCCCAAATGCCTCCTGCTCCGGAATGATCGTGATGTGGTACAGCTTGGCATACGCCACCAGCTCAATTGCCTCCTCAGCCGTTATGCCCCCCGGAGGAGCCATCAGCGGATTAGAGACGTACTGCTGCGTATGCTCGAAGTAAGGCGAGTAGAGATTGACCTTGTACGCCGCGATCGTCCGAATCATCCGTTTCTCGAACTCCAGCGTTGTAATCGGCCCCCGTGACATGTCGTCATCGAGCCCGCGATATTTCATAGCGGGCCAGTCGCGGATATTCGCCGCATGCAGCACTGCCAGCTTGCCGTCACCCGCAATCAGCTGCTTGACCGTCTGCGCACCGTAGAACACCCCTTCAGCCGTATCGCCAACCACCGTCAGACCACTCGACGTCGTATGGATGATGTACCCCTCGGCCTTCATCTCATCGGTAAATTTCTCATCCGGGTGGGCGGATAGCCGTGTGAGTTCCACTGGAAACCCATCGGCCTCTGTTACGGGAATGTTACGAGCCAGCAGCGCCGCCTTCAGATCCTCGGCCGCAAACTGGTCTTCAGTCGAGCATGGTGCGGCGCACACGACATGGACACCATGAGTGAGCGGCCGTTCGGCCGCCGTCCGAATCTCCCGAGGGATCGGGATGAGCTTCACGGAGGATTGTGCCGAGGCAAGCGTGGTCATGGCCAGCAAAAGGGAACTGATGCGAAGAGAGTGCATGGGATAACGGTAAATGACTTTATGAGCCATGTGCAGTGTTCAAGACAGTTACAGAAATTCGCCAAAAATTAACTTCGTCCAGAACGCTCTCTCCCACGCAGACCGTTTTCCGCTGTTGATGCATCAAAAATCCATGAACGCGGGGCAAATTATTCCTGTGTTCACACTTGTTTGGGACGATAACTGAAAGAGCAAAAGGAAGAACAACCGGATGGCCTTTGTGGCCCGAACGGCTTTCTTGCTGTCCTTATGCCTTTCCAAAATCTTGCGAGGGTCCATGACGAAGCAACTACGAGCGACGATGGCGGCGATACTGGTAATCAGTTCAATATCGCTACCGGCGCAGACGAGCACGGCAAAAAAGCCAACGACAACTAGAAAGCCGCCAGCAAAGAAGGCCCCGGTTGAGACTCCGATCGAACGGCAGATCCGGGAGCTGCGCGAACAAATGCAGAGCCAGCAGTCTCAGATCGACGCTCTAAAACGGGAGAACGCCGATAAAGACGCGAAATTAGCGGCGGCCCAGCAGGCGGCGCAGGGCGCCGAGGCAGCCGCAGCCACCGCAGCAGCCAAGGCAGATAGCCTCAGCGCCGGCATCTCGACGAATACCGAAGCTGTCGCATCTCTCAACAGCTCTGTAACCGATATCAAGTCGACCAACGTCGGACTCGCCCAGACCCTCAGCGACACCAAAAAGTCCATCTCCGATCAGCTGGATAACCCGCTTACCCTGCGCTACAAAGGCATAAACATTACTCCAATAGGTTTCTTCGCCTTTGAAGGTGTTTACCGTTCGCGTTCTCTCAACTCGGATGTCAACACGCCGTTCAACGCCACCCCGTACCCGGGCGCGGGCCAGGCGCACACCAGCGAATTGAACTTTTCTGGCCGTCAGAGCCGAATCGGCGGCCTCTTCGAAGGAAACACCGGACCGTTCAAGCTCTCCGGTTACGTCGAAGCAGACTTCCTATCCGCGGGTGTCACCAGCAACGACAACCAGAGCAATAGCTATACTCTTCGTCAGCGCCAGATCTGGGGCCAGGCCGCAACCAACAAAGGCTTCAAGCTAACCGCCGGACAGATGTGGTCTCTCGTCACCGAAACCAAGAAGAGCACAGACAACCGGACCGAGAACCTGCCGATGACCGTCGATGCTCAGTACCACGTCGGCTTCAGCTGGGCGCGTCAGCCGTCCATCCGCTTCCAGCAGCAATTCCACAACGGTTTCACCGCCGCCTTGTCGCTCGAGCAGGCCGAGTACATTTATTCCGCCACAGGCGCAAACGGCAACTTCTTCATCGGCAATGCCGGTGCAGGGGGCGGTCTCTACAGTGTGCTCGCCAACTATTCCAACAACGTCGCCCCCGACCTTATCCTCAAGGGCACCTACGATGCAAAGTACGGGCACTTTGAAGCCGGTGTCCTCGGCCGCTGGTTCCGCGACCGCTACTACCCCAACCAGACCCTCGTGGTTCCCTCCGCAGCCGGTGGTCAAAACAACACCAAGATGGGAGGCGGCGGCTTCGTCAACATCCGCATGCCTGCAACCAAGTACCTCGACGTGGGCATCCACGGACTCGGCGGCACCGGCGTAGGCCGTTACGGTACCTCCACCCTGCCCGACATCACCGTTCATCCCGACGGTACCCTCGAACCCATCCGCAACTATCAGGGCTTGGCCTCGCTCGAGGGACACCCCACGCCGAAGCTTGACGTCTTCGGCTACTACGGCGTCGAATACGCTCAGCGCACCGTCTATCTCAGCACCCTCAACACCCCAACCCGGCTCGTCGGCTACGCTCCCATCACGGCCAACAACACCGGCTGCGGTATCGAGACTCTGCCGACCGCTACCGGCAACGGCTTCGCCGGTGCCGCTCCCTACAACCCCGGTGTTCCTGCAAACTGCGCAGGTGCAACCCGTGTCGTCATCGCGGCCACCCTCGGCTTCACCTACCGCGTCTACAACAGCCCAAAGTACGGCCGCCTGCAGTACCAGGGTACCTACACCTATCTCACCCGTGACGCATGGGCCGGTATCGGCGGCTCTCCCAAGGCGACCAACGACATGGTCTTCACCGGAATGCGTTACTACATTCCCTAACCGCCTGCTGTACCGCGAAAAGGCACCCTTCGGGGTGCCTTTTCTTATGGAACTGATCCAAGATCGCATCCTCCTCCCAAATTTCCCATTTGTTCGAGGTATGGCGAAATCTTTGGTACGCTTCCTGTGCAGCGTTTTTCGAACGCAAACTGGCTCTGAGAGGTATAGATGAAGATTCTGGATGCAAACCGGCTGTTTCCTGCCGATGGAGAGGCACGCTCCATCGCGGCAAGACTGTACGAGACCGTCAAAGATCTGCCCATCATCTCTCCGCACGGTCACACCGACCCGCGCTGGTTTGCCTTCGAACGAGCCCTTCCCCAATCCCAGCCGCCCTCCTCATCCAACCCGACCACTACATCTTCCGCATGCTCTACTCGCAGGGCATCTCGCTCGAGTCCCTCGGCATTCCCCAGCTCGATGGCAACGAGAAAGCCGATCCCCGCGAAGTCTGGCGCATCTTCGCGAAAAACTACTACCTCTTCCGCGGCACCCCCACCCGCCTCTGGCTCGACTACGCCCTCGAAAATCAGTTCGGCCTCACCAAACGACTCAGCGCAGAAAACGCCGACGAATACTACGACATCATCGCAAGCGCGCTCGAAACCCCCGCCTTCCGTCCCCGCGCGCTCTTCGACAAATTCAACATCGAAGTCCTGTCCACCACCGACACTCCCCTCGACACGCTCGAATACCACAAAGCCATCCGCGACTCCGGCTGGAAAGGCCGCATCATCCCCGCCTTCCGCCCCGACTCCGTCATCGACGCCGAGTACACCGGCTTCATCGCCAACATCGAAAAGCTCGGCCAGATCACCGGCGAAGACATCGGCACCTGGAACGGCTACCTCAACGCCCTGCGCAACCGCCGCGCCTTCTTCAAGTCCATGGGCTGCACCTCGACCGACCACGGCCATCTCACCGCCCAGACCGCCGACCTCGACCACGCCACCGCAGCCTCGCTCTACGGCCGCATCCTCTCCGGCCGCTCCGTCCCCGAGGAGCAGGAGATCTTCCGCGCCCAGATGCTCACCGAAATGGCCGGCATGAGCGTCGAAGACGGCCTCACCATGCAGCTCCACCCCGGCTCCGTCCGCAACCACAATCGTCAAGGTCTACGAAAAATTCGGCCGCGACAAAGGCGCCGACATCCCCTCGCCCACCGAGTACGTCCGCGCCCTCCGCCCGCTGCTCTCGAAATACGGCAACGAGCCCAACTTCACCTTCATCCTCTTCACCCTCGACGAGACCACCTTCTCCCGCGAACTCGCCCCCCTCGCCGGCCACTATCCCGCGCTCAAACTCGGCCCACCCTGGTGGTTCCACGACTCGCCCGAGGGCATGATGCGCTTCCGCGAAACCGCCACCGAGACCGCCGGCTTCTACAACACCGTCGGCTTCAACGACGACACCCGCGCCTTCCTCTCCATCCCCGCCCGCCACGACGTAGCCCGCCGCATCGACTGCGCCTTCCTCGGCCGCCTCGTAGCCGAGCATCGCCTCGACGAAGACGAAGCCTTCGAAGTAGTCCTCGACCTGACCATCAACCTCGTCCGCAAAGCCTACAAACTCTAAATCACAGACCCAATGCACGAGCGATGGCGCAGTAAACATAAGTCGACTCGCCCTTACTCTTCCATCGCTTCCAATCAGCGGGTGGATATCCCAAAGATGCTGAGTGAGGCAGGCGTAGTATGCAATCTCAATCCCAGTCGTGTTGAAATCCGCCCGCAAACTTGATCATCGGGTATGCTTATCTACGTTCCCCTGAGGTCAATTGATGAGCTATGCCAAAGGCAAACATCCAGGTGCGCAATGGCGCAAGTGTGACTTCCAAATCCATACGCCCCGCGACGAGCAGTGGGTGGGTCTTCGGTCACCTTCCGACACTCAGAACATAGACGCGGCACGGCGAGAATGGGCCGAACAGTTCCTACAGGAGTGTATCTCCCGGGGTCTAGGCGCAATCTCTGTAACAGATCACCACGACACCGTTTTCATTCCTGTTATCCAAGAAGCTCTTGACAGGCTTGGTCTCGCTGACTCCATCTGGTTCTTTCCAGGTATTGAGGTCACGTGCAATGACGCATCGCAATGTCTACTCATATTCGATCCAGGTACCGCGAGGGGCGTTCTGCAGAGGCTATTCGGTGGGCATATCAATAACATTCAGGAGGCACCCGATCATCTTGTGAAATCGGGCGTGGTTTCTCCATGCGGAAAGAATATTGTTGAATTCATTGATGGGGTCTATGGGGACAGCGTGTTGCGTGCAAAGTCCGTCGCATTACCCCACGGCGGAAATAGTGCCGACTATCGGTCGGTGATCAAGACTCAATTTCAATCGAGATTTCGAGATCTCGAAACCGATGGAGTGTATATAGAACGGCCGTTCTCGGAACTACGGGCAGGTACAATCACAATTCTGCAAGGCGATGACCCACAATGGGGTAATCGAAGGCGAGGTGTCCTGGCAACAGGCGACAGCCGAGACGCCGCTTTCTCGAATCTGGAAGTTAATAGCTGCTGGATCCGCTTGGGCGAACCCTCCACGGAGGCTATCCGACAGGCGCTCCTCGCGGACGAGGCTCGAATTTCTTATTCGAAGCCGGTGTCGCCGACCCAACGCATTCTCTCGATGAGCGTTGGATCAACCATGACGGGTCCGAACTTCGTCATCACCTTCAATGAAGGCGCAAACGCATTCATTGGGGGGCGCGGATCGGGTAAGACTTCGGTGCTCGAGTACTTTAAGATTCGCGTTGGGCCGCAGCAGCCTCGATCTCACATTGCCTGACAAGGAGGTTGGAACACGCGAACGGGAAATGCTTCGCACTACGCTCAAAGGTGGCGGCGTCCGAATAACGGTGTTGAGAGACGGGATAGAGGAGACTTGGGAACGACGGTTCGAGTCGTTGTCCACGATTACCGTTACATCTTTCGCCGAACCGCGAATCATCGAAACTCTGAACGTCGAGCAAGCACAAACTCGGTTTTTCGCACGAGCGTTTTCCCAAAAGCAGCTCTCATCGCTAATCGCTGATGTCAAAGATGCTGATGAGCAAATCACTGGTGTCGCGGCGGCTGAGGTGAGAGTGGAGCGGCAAGCGTCTCTGAATGAGATTGAACGCAGACGCCAAGAGATTCGTCTGGCTTTTGAAGCTGTGGTCTTGCATTGGCAACACAGTCAAGCTCTTGAAGAAGCGAAGCGACGTTCCACAGACGTTGAGCGTCGCTACAATTCGATGTCAACAGAACTCGAAAAAGCCGGGTTGTCTGAAACTGCGAGACAGGCGATTACCGACGACACCATCTATCGAGTGGCAAATAGAACGCTTGCCAGTGCGCGATCAACCATTGAAAGCGTGGCGGGAAAGGCTGCAGAGTTGCTGGCGGTGGTATCGCAATCGAGGATTACGAGCATCGAGCCCAGCGGCTTCACGGAAGTCGAAGGCGCGACCGCAGTGGTGTCAACGCTTCTCAGTGGGGTTCAAGGACAACTTTCTCTCATTGACGGTCTTGTAGCGACTGCCCGGGACGCTATCGCTGCTCAACAGTCGTCGTTTGATATGAAACGGAGCGCTCATGACAAGGTGCTTTCAGATGCTCTCGAACAACAGAAGTCGTTGGATGAACAGCTGAAGGTGCTTGCCATGCTGACTAAAGATAAGGAAATCCTTGCAACCGAGATCGAAGGCTTGTTGAGTGAAGTTACATCCAGAAACGCGTCACAAGCCGAACTGAATCAAAAAATCATCGCCCTTAGAGCGGAGGTGGCAAACCATAGGGCGATTCTGGACCGGGCCGCTGGAAAGGTCGAAGAGATGTCCGGTGGGCTACTCCGAGCATCAGTTCAAACAGAAACCCTTCCGCTGGAGTACCTCGCTGCGTTCGCCGATACCTGTGATAACGTACGTATTCAAAATTACGATCTCAGATGTAAGGAGATGCTTGGAGACCTCCTAAAACCGGACAGCTTAGGCTGGCAAGAGGTTGTGAAGACATTCTTTGATCTGTATCAGGGAAAAGTGCTAACAGGAGCAAAGCAACCGAACGAACAAGAGCTCGATTCTCTCAAACGCATCTTCAGGACGCTCACTGCAGCACAATATCAGGGCATATATGCCAGAATTGATAGCGATCGGATCGCACGTCTCGTTGGGGCTGTCACGACAGATCACATTACATTTTCTTACTCTGACCGCGGAACTTTTATCGATTTCGCGCAAGCATCTCCGGGCCAACAGGCTGGAGCCCTATTAACCCTTCTTCTGAACCAAGAGGCCGGGACATTGGTCATTGACCAACCAGAAGACGATCTCGACAACCGAATAATCATGGATATTGTCGCCCAGATGCGGCATGCGAAGACTAAGCGACAACTCATTTTTTCTACACACAACGCAAATGTTGTTGTCAACGGAGATGCCGATAAGATTGTGGTCCTGCGCCCAGCCGTCACCGGAGGTACCCCGCTTCCGACCAGTACCAAAATTTCCATTGAAGTTGATGGCGCGATTGAAACCAAGAAAGTCAAAGAGGCGATCACTGCAACCCTTGAAGGTGGAGAACGTGCGTTTGAACTAAGACGGCGCAAGTATATTTCCTAACGCGAGCGAGTAGGCCTAGCAACGACAAACGGGGTTGGAAACTTCGGATATCGGGGGAATCGCTAGTGGACCGGGGGCCCACATCTGACAACACTACCCACCATCGGGTGCCCCATCTTCGGCGCGGTTTTATCGCGTCTAAGGTGGGTCATTTTCGCGGCAGCGAAAATCCGTTCCTCTTAGCTCGCCCACACCCTCCGGAGTGAAGCAACCGAACTGGTCCGGCCAAAAATAAAGTTAGAAAAAGTGGAAAATTTTCAGCGCTCAAATAAGCGCCATCTTCGCGCCACAATTCACCACACAATCACCACAATTTCACCAGCAAATTACCATCAAAAAACACACGATTTTTCAGAACCCCCCTCAAAAACGCCCGCAAAACAACCAAAATCTCCCTACCCAGCCCCCAGATTTTTTTTGTCAAATTCGAACCCAAAAACCCTCTTCCCACCAAGAGTAAGATCAAAACCATATGAGCCTCTTTTTCGCCGCCGGAAGCCCGACAACCGAGATGTCTCAAGAAGAAGTCCGGTCGAACCTGTTCCAGGCCCTCGACAAGCTCGGCCCCCGCCAAAAAGTCCTCGCCGTACCCCCCGATTTCACCCGCATGCACTCCCAAAGCGGCACGCTCACCGAACTCGCCTGGCAATACTACGGCAACAAACTAGTCGACGTCCTACCCGCGCTCGGAACTCACAAACCCATGACAGACAAGGAGATCGCCACCATGTACGGCGCCACTCCACGCGCTCTGTTCCGCGTCCACGACTGGCGAAACGACATCGTAACCCTGGGCGAAGTCCCCGGCGACTTCATGTACGAAGTAAGCGAAGGAAAACTCGACTACACCTGGCCCGCACAGGTAAACAAGCTCCTCCGCGACGGCGGCCACGACCTCATCCTCTCCATCGGACAAGTCGTTCCCCACGAAGTAGTTGGCATGGCCAACTACAACAAAAACATCTTCGTAGGCACCGGCGGCTCCATCGGCATCCACCGCAGCCATTTCCTAGGCGCCGTCTACGGTATGGAGCGCATGATGGGCCGCGCCGACACTCCAGTCCGCCGGGTGCTGAACTACGCCAGCGACCACTTCGCGAAGAATCTCCCCATCGTCTACGTCCAAACCGTCGTCGGCAAGAATTGCGATGGCAAGTTGGTGATTCGCGGCCTCTTCGTCGGCGACGACGCCGAATGCTTCGAACTGGCTGCGGCTCTGAGTCTAAAAGTAAACTTCAAGATGATGGACCGCGAGATCAAGAAAGCCGTAGTCTTCCTCGATCCCCACGAATTCAAAAGCACATGGCTCGGAAATAAAAGTGTCTACCGCACTCGCATGGCCCTCGCCGACAACGCGGAACTAATCGTCCTCGCCCCCGGAGTCCACGAGTTCGGCGAAGACGCCGCAATCGACGTCCTGATCCGCAAATACGGCTACTGCGGAACGCCACGAACACTCGAAGCGGTAAAAGAAGACCCTCAACTGGCCGGAAACCTGAGCGCAGCAGCCCACCTTATCCACGGCTCCAGCGAGGGCCGCTTCACTATCCGCTACTGCCCCGGCCACCTCACCCGCGAGGAGATCGAAGGTGTTCACTTCGCTTACGGCGACCTCACGGAGATGACCGCAAAATACAACCCCGAGAAGCTCCAAGACGGTTGGAACATAGTAGACGGCGAAGAGATCTTTTACATCTCCAACCCCGGCTTAGGACTATGGGCGTACAAAGGCCGCTTCAACAACTAATTTGCTGTCTGAAGGGAAGAATAGGTATTCTAGGACCGCTGTGAATTGGTTAGACCAGTAGGCTGGCGAAGGGTGTTGTAAATGAGTGAAGGATTGAAGCTTCCAAAATTTTCGGTAGGTGTGGGTGACCGATTCGCGCATCAGGCCAAGGCACAGCTTGCAGCGTGCGTGCTGGCTGCCAAGGCAGGGGTTGAGGTGGTGCCGGTGTGGAACAAGTCCAACCGGGAACATATGATTATCGGCTCGGAGCCGAGTCAGACGCGGCGTGAGGCTGATGCGGCGGTGAAGGAATTGGGATGGACCAAGCCGTATTTTCTCGATGCGGATCATATCAACCTGAAGACGGTTGGTAGATTTTTGGACCCCTGCGATTTCTTTACGCTCGATGTGGCGGATCTGATCGGTCAGCCTGCGGATGGGGGCGAGGTTACGGCGTTTGTGAAGCGACATCCGGAGCTGATAGGCACGGTGACGATTCCTCGCATTGCAGAACCGTTTAAGACGGATGCGGCGTTCGTCGCGGGGGTAGCGAATAAGTTCCTTTCTGCGGTGCAGCATGCGGGAATGATCTATCGCTTTCTTGTCGAGAACAAGGGCGCGGGCCGGTTTGTGGCAGAGGTTTCGATGGACGAAACAGATTCGCCTCAGACTCCGGTAGAGCTGCTGATTATTCTGGCTGCGATTGCTGATGAGAAGGTTCCGATACAGACGATTGCACCGAAGTTTACCGGTCGCTTCAACAAGGGGGTGGATTACG
The DNA here is from genome assembly GCA_963838555.1 of uncultured Acidobacteriaceae bacterium. GTDB lineage: Bacteria > Acidobacteriota > Terriglobia > Terriglobales > Acidobacteriaceae > Edaphobacter. The sequence continues at coordinate 273,805 of CAWIRK010000005.1, forward strand.
TGGGCGACGTGGCTCAGTTCACCAAGGAGTTCAACGAAGATCTCGCAGCGATCGCTTTTGCGGTGAAGACTTATGGGCTGCCGGAGAATTTGAAGTTGAGTGTACATTCGGGCTCGGACAAGTTTTCGATTTATCAGGCGATTCACGATGCGATGAAGAGGTTCGATGCTGGCGTGCATATGAAGACGGCAGGGACGACGTGGCTGGAGGAGCTGATCGGACTGGCCGAGGCGGGGGGATCGGGACTGGAGATTGCGAAAGAGGTTTATGCGGAAGCCTACGCGCATAGTGAAGAACTGTGTGCGCCCTATGCGACGGTGATCGATATTGACCCGACCAAGCTGCCGAAGCCGGAAGTGGTGAATGGCTGGACCAGCGCCCAGTACACCTCGGCGTTGCGGCATGAGCAGGGCAACAAGGCCTATAATCCAAGCTTTCGTCAGCTGCTGCATGTCGGGTTCAAAGTGGCTTCAAAGATGGGCGATCGGTACCTGAGGGCGCTCGAAGCAAACGAGGAGGTCGTAGCTCGGAATGTGACTACGAACCTGTTTGAGCGGCACATCAAGCCGGTGTTTCTTGGCGCATACAAATAGATCGTTCCATTCAGGTGCAACCGAAGTACTGTACACAACTCGTTGCCGAGGCATCGAGAATTTAGGAGGATTACGTCGTGAGTCTTGGCTTCAAAATTCGTGAGCAGGGATCGCTCGATCTGCTTTCTCTCGGTGCGATGGTGCATCGTCTCGATCCGGGTATCATTCCGTTCCGCAAGGCGACGCAGTTTGCAGTCCATGTGAGCGGAGGCGAGTTCAATGTCGCAGCGAATCTGGCCGATGCTTTTGGCCAGCGGACCGGAATCGCGACGGCGATGGTGTCGTATCCGATCGGCGATCTGATCGCGGAGAGGGTGCGGGGCATGGGTGTGCGTCCGTTCTATAAGCGATTTGAGCACGATGGAACGCGCGGGCCCGAACATTGCGACGGTGTATAGCGATCAAGGCCTGGGGGTGCGTGCTCCGGTTGTGTTCTACAACCGCAGCAACGAGGCTGCGGCGCTGCTGAAGCCGGGTGATTTCGACTGGAAGGCGATCTTCGCGGAGGGAGTGCGGTGGTTTCACAGCGGCGGCATCTTTGCTTCGCTGTCGGAGACTACGGCGGAGCTGGTGATTGAGGCGATGAAGGCGGCAAGGGCTGCTGGAGTTATCTGCTCGTTCGACCTGAACTACCGGGAGAAGCTGTGGAAGACAGTTGGTGGAATGGCGCGGGCACATAAGGTGCTTGGGGAGATTGTCGATAACGTTGACGTGCTGGTGGGTAACGAGGAGGATTTGCAGAAGGGTCTTGGATTCGCGGGTCCGGAGGTCGCTGCAAGTTCCAAGCTGGATACCGGCGCGTTCCTGTCGATGATTGAGCATGTGATTGCACGTCATCCGAGCATCAAGATCGTTGCGACTACGCTGCGTGAGGTGCATTCGACGAACCGTCACAGCTGGAGCGCGGTGGCTTGGGTGAACGGAAAGGCTGTTTATGCGCCGACGACGGAGTTGAATGTGCATGATCGTGTTGGTGGAGGCGATGGTTTTGCGTCCGGCTTCATCTACGGGCTGCTCAATGGGGAGATCGGCCAGACGAGGCGATCAAGCTTGGATGGGCTCATGGAGCGCTGATGACGACGTTCCCCGGCGATACGACGATGGCGACTGTCGATCAGGTGAGGGCTTTCGCCAGCGGAGGATCGGCGCGAATCCAGCGTTAGCGTTATGAGGGGAGCGCGCTGATGGACTCGTCAGCGCGCTTATCAGCTCTGGTTGTGAGTTCAGGAGCGGGAATGATCGTGGTGGTGATGGGCGTAAGCGGATCCGGAAAGACCACGATCGGCAAGCTTCTTGCTGAACGAATGGGTTGGGTCTTTGCTGATGCCGACGATTATTTTTCTCCGACAGCCAAGCAGAAGATGGCGGCTGGACATCCGCTGACCGATGAGGACCGGGCTCCGTGGCTTCAGACGTTGAACGGCCTGCTGAGAAGATGGGATGCAGAAGGAATCAATGGTGTTCTAGCTTGTTCTGCGTTGAAGGCGAAGTACCACGAGACTTTGGAGGCGGGCATACCTCTGACTCATATCCAATTTATATTTCTTGATGGACCGAAAGAGTTGATTGCGCAGCGGCTGGCGCTGCGGAAGCATGAGTATATGAATCCGATGCTGCTGGACAGCCAACTGGCGACTCTGGAGAGGCCGACGGATGCGTTTCGGATTGTGAACGATCGTCCGCCGCAGGAGATTGTGGACCACCTGCTGGAGAATGTTCTGGCGGTGCAGGATGTGGTAACACGGCAGATTTCGAAATAAAGAGAGGACGTTTTCGATGGGGCATCCGTTGTTTGATCTGAGCGGGAAGTCGGCTGTGGTGGTGGGTGGTACGTCGGGTATTGGGTTGGCGATGGCGGTTGGACTTGGCCGAGGCGGGCGCCGATGTGGTCGCGAGCTCGCGACGGGCGGAGCAGGTGGATGAGGCGGCGAAGGCGATCGAGGCCACGGGCCGGCAGGGCGCTGCGGTTGACCTCGGATGTGGCGGACCGCGCGACCCTGCAGGCGCTGCTCGATGGGACGGTGAAGGAGTTCGGCAAGGTCGATATCCTGATCAACTGCGCGGGCAAGATCAAGCGGGAGCCGACGCTGACAGTTTCGGAGGAGACGTGGGACGACATTATGGATACGAACGTGACCGGGACGCTGCGGGCGTGCCAGATCTTCGGCAAGCACATGCTGGAGCGCGGTTATGGACGGATCATCAACATCGCTTCGCTGAATACGTTTGTGAGTTTGAAGGAAGTGACGGCGTATGCGGCGAGCAAGGCTGCGGTTGGGGCGTTGACGAAGTCGCTGGCGGTGGAGTGGAGCTCGCAGGGCGTGACGGTGAATGCGATTGCGCCGGGAGTGTTTCGGACTGCGCTGAACCAGAAGCTGCTGGATGAGAGCGATCGCGGCAAGGAGTTGCTGATGCGGACTCCGATGGGGCGGTTCGGGAAGACGGTGGAGCTGGTTGGGTCGGCGATTTTTCTGGCGAGCGATGCTTCGGCTTTTGTGACGGGCGAGATCCTGGTGGTCGATGGCGGGTTTCTGGCCAGCGGCGTAAATCAGTGAGGGGTAGCCGTTCGGGTCGAGGGTCCCCCCCCCCATTACCTGCGCGTAAATATTCTTTAATCAGTGACTTACAGCACGTTGTCATCTGCAAAATATTCATAACAAATGGGTTGCGTCCAAAATATTGCAAACAAACAAGTTATTTCCGAAGTGTCTCTCCCCCCGGACTTACCCTTGAATTTCGACCTATATATTTAGTATAGCGGTTTGGGCATAACTAAAATGCCACGCGGATGTCGTTGGATTATCATGGGTTAGGTGGTTTGTGGGCTTGACATGCGATTTTGGCCGGAAAATCGCCAAAAATTAATTTTGAGCAACGGAAGATACTGTATCACCGTCATTTAGGCCCACTGCGGTTGCGGTGACCGCGGGGAAGGATTCTGCGTTAATGCCGAAGCCGTTCACGGCCACGTGCTTGACGCCTGCGGTGACATCTTCGACAGAATGTACGTCGGCTCCAGAGAGATGGTGTGCGTCGCAGCCCGGACCTGGTGCCATACCATGGCCACTGCCAGATACGGAGGGAGAAACTGCTGCAAAACAGGTAGAGGTGCGAATGCGCGTGTGAGGCGAGGGCGATCAAGTCCCCAATACGCATGCTTAATATGCTTCAACCAAGCTTGAGGCTATACCGTTGAATTCAGCCTGCCGTGGATTAGGCGAGCGTATGGGGGATCTGTTTTTTGTGCACCCGCCTCCCAGATCACTAGCAACGTTAAACGCGCTTGTGGTCAGTTACTCCTACAGCCGACAAGTCGGAAGTTCTGCGGCGATAGATGTGTGAAGGTTCAGGAAAATCCTGTTTCGGCCTCAGGCAGAAATGATTGCACCAGTGTGGCAAGTGGTGAGTTTCTGCCTGAGGCTCAGGTGATCTATCAGACCTCGACTGCCTGCTCGAGGGCCGGTTTGGCGCAGGTCTCAATCAACCGAAGCAACTCCGCCTCCGTATCGTGGCTTGCGAACTCACGCGCGAGTTCACGTGACCGCTCGCGATAAGCCGGGTTATCGAGAACCTCTCTCGCGGCTGTTCGCACGGCCTCTGGATCGGCCTGATTGGTTCTGAGATCGATACCGATGCCGGCCCACTGGACGTGCGCCGACACCTCTTCTTTATCCTCCGTTAAACCGGCGGAGACGATTGGAACGCCGTGCGCCAGCGCCATGTTGACGGTGCCATATCCTCCGTTGGTGATGAGCAGATCGACGCTTTGCAGGACGAGTTCGTAGGGAAGGAATTTCACGACACGAGCGTTCGAGGGAATCGGTACGGGGATGGATTCGATGGGCTGTCCTCCGGTTGTCACGAGAAGGATCAGGTCCTTTTCTTCTGCGAGGCCAACCAGGGCTGCGCCCACAAGCTGCCCGAGATCCCAATTTGCGACCGTTCCCTGAGTGATGAGGACGAGCCGCTTTGTCTGGTCGAGTTCGTGCCACCAGTCGGGAAGGACATGTTGCTTCCGCAAAGGCAGCGGGCCGATGAATTGCACAGGCGAGGTGGCGGATTGATCCGGATACTCGAAGCTGCGAATTCCGGGGTGGATGTAGAGATCGGGGAGAGTCGACATGCTCTCGAATAGCGGACACGGCAACGGACGGGAGCCGATTTTCGTGAGCGTAGCATCGAAAATCGCCTGGGCGGGCTTCAGCAGCAGGCGCTCTCGACGCTCGCGTTCGAGATCGAGTTCCTTCTGTGGAGCTCCTGGCCTTGCAGGAATATTCTTTCCGCTGCCGACGTTGAGGACGCTGACGCCGAGGTGGACGATGGCAGGGCGTTTCTCGCGAGGGCCCAAAAGCATAGGCAGGGTGGCGAAGAAGAGGGAATCGACGAGGATGATGTCGGCAGGGAAGCGACGCAGGGCCATCTCCAATCCGGCGGCTTGTCCAGGGAGGAGCCTAGCAAAATAGTGTTCGAAGTCGAAGCAGATCATCTCGAGGCTGGGAGGCTTTCCCTGCCGCTCGGGAAACTCTGCGAGGTATTGGTCGACGTTTAGGTCGCCTTCGGGGAGAAAGGGAAGGAATGGCAGACCGGCAGCTTCTACGATCGGCTTGACTGCGGTGGCTCCATGCACGACCACTTCGTGGTTGTGTTTTCTAAGAATGTCGGCCACTGAGAGAAGTGGATTCAGATGACCGGGGGCATTGATTGAAGCGATCAGTATTTTCATGCCTAAGAAACACCCGAGGGAGAAATCTATTCCTGACCATGCGGATGATTTCCTTTTTCGAAGATAAACAATTGGGGATCCGGATTTGCTTTGCCGGCATCTGAAGTTGGTGCGAAGTGGATACCTTCGACGGGGCTACAGCTGCGAGCAGCGCGCCGAGTTTGGCACGTGCTCTCCCCAATCGCGACATCACTGTTCCGAGGGGGCAGCGGAGGATCCTCGCGATCTCGCGATAGGAGAGGTCTTCATATTCCCGGAGCAAAATGACTTCGCGAAACTCAACCGGCAACTCTTGAATCGCCGCGCGCACCTGCTCGGCCTCCAATTTGCTTACGTAAAGATCGTGAGAGTTTTTGGATGGTTCCACGATGTGGTTGGCCGCGTCATCCTCGGAATCGATCTCGACCATTTGGGGACTGTTGCGTCGTTTTCTCAATTGGTTGAACCAAATATTTTTGAGGATGGTGAAGAGCCAGCCTTTGATGTTGCTGTCGGCACGCAGTTTCCGCATGGCCTGCATGGCGCGGATGTAGGTTTCCTGGACCAGGTCTTCGGCTTCGGCGTGGTTGCGAGTCAGGACCATGGCGTAACTGTACAATCCGTCGAGATATTCGGTGCCCAGCGCGTGAGTCTGGCTTCCGCCGGTGTGCTTCCAAGACATAGTTGTTCCCCCATCAGTTGAAGACTTTGGCTTTGGTAAAATCAGTTCCGGAAGGCGCCGCGGCACACGTTACGGTTTTTCAGCGTCGCTACCGACTCGTTTTTGCGCATAGTTTGCCCAGAGTATGCAAAGGGAGCGATGTCTGGTGTGAAGTCCCAGTGGGCTTCCTGTTGAATTTTTGTGACGAGCGCGGTCACAAGTGTGGCGGCGATGCCTGTCAACAGATAACAAATGGGTTACCGGTGAGAGTCCCGGGCGTACGGGCTAGAGCGGGTGCATGAAATCATTCAAGGCGTTCCGTCTGGACACGGCGAACCACCTATTGTGGCGCGATGGGGAACGTGTGCCTCTGGCTCCCAAAGCCTTTGATGTGCTGGCTTACCTGGTTGAGCACGCGGGGCAGTTGGTGACCCAGGACGAGATTCTTGAGGCGTTATGGTCGGAGACTTACGTCAATCCGGAGGTTCTGAGAAAGTACATTCTTGAGATCCGGAAGACCCTGGGCGACCGGCCTGGCAACCCGGAGTTTATTGAAACAGTGCCCAAGCGGGGGTACCGGTTTGTAGCTCCTGTTCTGGAGGAGAGCACGGCCGACGCGCCGGTGGTGACGATGTCGCCTGCGGCAGAGGAATTTCCAACAGGGGTACCGGGAGAGGCGCTTTCGTCAGAGGGGAGCCTTCTCCGGAGATACGGGCTGTGGCGGCTTGCGGTCCTACCAATTCTGGCGATAGTTGCTGCTGCAGCTATAGCCGGGCAGCACTTCCGCGTCGCACGAAATCGGGTGGATGATTCCTCGATAAGGAATACCTCCATCGCGGTGCTGCCGTTTGCGGATATCAGCGCGGCCAAAGACCAGGAGTATTTTTCCGATGGACTCGCCGAACAACTGATTAACGATTTGGCCAAAATATCGGGCCTCAAGGTCGTTGGGTGGTCTTCTGCCTTTCAGTTCAAAGGTAAGAACGAAGACCTACGCAATGTGGGACGGAAGCTCGGAGCAGCCAATGTTCTTGAAGGAAGTGTGCGACGCGAGGGCAATCATGTGCGCATTACTGCGGAGCTGATTAAGACAGATGATGGTTTCCAGCTTTGGTCGCAAACCTACGATCGGGAGATCAAGGACATCTTCTCTGTAGAAGATGAAATTGCTCTGGCCGTAACCGAAGCGCTACAGCTGAAACTGCTGGGAGGCAAGGGCCAGCCGATTGCTTCGAACCCACGCAGCTCGAATCCAGAGGCATATCAGGCTTACATGCAGGCGCAATACTTCAGTGGGCGGGGACAGAGCAAGGAGGAACTCGGCAAGGCGCTCGCTTATACCGATAAGGCGATCAAACTGGACGAGAGATTTGCATCAGCCTGGGCCTTGCGATCGTCCGTGCAAAACGAAATGGCAGAGTACGGCCTTATCGATCCCGCAGAAGGCTACCGAAAGGCCCGTGCCGATGCGGAGCGGGCGATTGCGCTTGATCCGGCCCTGGCCTCTGCCTATTTGGCATTGGCGAACACACAAATCGATTACGACTGGGATTGGGACGCAGCCAACATTTCTCTTACGAAAGCAGCTTCCTTAGAGCCGGGAAATGTTGAAGTTTTCCGACTCCGGTCCCATCTGGCCAGAATATTAGGCAATCTCGATGAGGCGACCAGGCTTTATGAACAGGTGGTCGCGCTCGACCCTCTTCGTCCCAATTCTTATTCTGGTCTGGAATACCTGTTCTACGTTGGGGGACGATACGAGGACGCTCAGGCCGCGCTGCAAAACGCTCTCGACCTGAACCCGCAGGCTACCTATGTCCATCTCACCATGGGCGAAGCTCTCATCGTGGACGGAAAGCCGCAGCAGGCGCTCGCAGAAATTGAGAAGGAACCAATTGAGTGGGGTAAACTCACGGGTCAAGCGTTGACTTATCATGCGCTCGGCCGTGAACAGGATTCGAATGCTGCCCTGGCAAGCCTCATCGAGAAGTATGGCTCCGCGGGGGCCTTTCAGATCGGTCAGGTGTATGCCTATCGCGGGGAGTCCGACAGATCGTTTGAATGGCTGGAGCGTGCCTACAGACAGCGAGACCCCGGACTGCCCGAGATCAAGACTGACCCGCTGTTCAAAAATCTGCGTCGCCATCCGGGATACACCGAACTTCTCAAGAAAATGCACTTGGCGACCTAGAGCGGGATGTGTGCCGGGAGCGCTTGCGGCGGCACGACAGTCATCGCGGATTGAGCGTCCGGGTAGAGAAGCAGATTTCTCGACTGCGCTGCTCACGATGAGGCTGTGAGCAGCTTCGGTTGAAGTGCCGGATTTTGTGGAGTGACCGGTTTTGTCGAACGACGGATTTTGTGGTTTGGGATGGGCCCTAGCTGATTAGGATCTGTTCCAGCTTTTGCAGGCTAGACCGCTCTCCCATGACGATAAGGTAATCACCGGCTGAGATTTCGACTTCGGCTGGTGGGTTGAAGATTGTTTCGCCGCTCTGTGTACGGATTGCCAGGACGATGACTCCGGATTTTCGCAGCTCGGAAAGCTTTCCGAGGGACTGGCTGGCGGGTTTGCCCTTTGAGGCGACGCAGACCTGTTCCATGGTGATCTTTGATCCTATGTTGCTTCTGGTGAAGTCCAGAAACTCGACGACGTGAGGTCTAAGGAGGGCATCGGCGAGTTGTCGTCCCGCCATAGTGTAAGGAGTTAAGACGGTGTCGGCTCCTGCGCGGCGTAACTTTTCTCCGGCTTCATCTTCAGAGACCCGGGTGACGACGGTCAAGGTTGGATTCAGAGTTTTGGCGGAGAGGATGATGAAGAGATTTTCTGCATCCGAGGGCAAGGCGGCAATCAGTCCTCTCGCTTTGAGGACACCTGCCTGGCGAAGGCTGTCGTCTTGTGTGGCATCGGCAACAATGGCAAGCATTCCCGCGGCTGCTGCCTTGGCAACGCGCTGTTCGTTGCGGTCGATCACCAGGAAGGGAGCGTCTGCGCGTTGGAATTCAGAGCAGGCGTTCCGGCCTACGCGGCCGAAGCCACAGACTATGAAATGGTCGTGCAGATTTTCGATCATGCGTTTTTTCCTGCGCTTGCCGTAACGATCCTGCAATTCGATCTCAATGATAGTTTGTGTCATGGCGCCAACGGCGAGGAACATGGCCGTGACTCCAAAAAGAATCAAGAAAGAATTAAAGACGCGCCCGGCATGGCCGAGTGGCCGCATCTCCTGATAGCCGACGGTGGTGATGGTCGTCAGGGTCATGTAGAAGCCGTCGAACCAGGAATACCCTTCGATTAGCGCAAATCCGATTGTGCCTACGAGCAGAGTGAAACCCAGCAGTCCAGCGATGAAGATGAAGCGGCGAACCAGACGGCTACGCATGGAAGGGTCTCCAGGGATCTCCGTAGAGAGGTTCAGGACATTATTGGCTTACTGTGGGGGTTTCGCCAATTCTTGGTTTGCCGATGTTAAAGGCAACTGCAAAGGCAAAGCAGATCCCTACGAGATGACAAACAAGAAAAGCAAAGGCAAAGGCAAAAGCAAAGGCAAAAGCAAAGGCAAAGGCAAAGGCAACAGCAGATTTCTCTGCTGCGCCGCTCACGATGAGTCTGTGAGCAGCTTTATCAATTATTTGGATTCAAAGTTATATGTCGAAACACCCTAGCTGCGGTTGGCGGTGGCACGCGCTATCAGGACGGCGGTGTAGGCGGCGCCGAAACCGTTGTCGATGTTGACTACGGTCACGTTGGGTGAGCAGGAGTTGAGCATACCCAGGAGGGCGGCGGCACCGTCGAAGCTGGCGCCGTAGCCGACCGAGGTAGGGACGGCGATGACAGGGACGCCGACGAGGCCGCCGACGACGGAGGGAAGAGCGCCTTCCATGCCGGCGCACACGATGACGACGTTGGCCTGGGTGAGTTGGTCGCGGACGGAGAGTAGGCGGTGGATGCCTGCTACGCCGATGTCGTAGAGGCGGGTGACTTTTGTGTTGAAGAGCTCGGCGGTGATGGCGGCCTCTTCGGCGATGAACTGGTCGCTGGTGCCGGCACTGAGGACGGCGATGTGGCCGGTGAGTGTGTGCGGAGTCTGCTTGAGCGTGAGGGCGCGCGCGTTCGGGTGGTAGATGGCGGCGGGGACGGCGGCCAGGACGCTTCTGGCAGCGAGTTCGTCGACGCGGGTGGCCAGAACGTCGGAGCCGGCGGCGGCCATGCGGGCGAAGATTTCGGTGGTCTGTTCTGGAGATTTGCCTTTGGCGTAGATGACCTCGGGGAGGCCGATGCGAAGCGTGCGGTGATGATCGATGCGGGCGTGGCCGAGATCTTCGTAGGGGAGGTTGGCGAGACGCTCGGTCGCGGCGGTGGGAGTGAGGGTGCCGGATTGTACCTGGGCGAGGAGTTCGAGGAGAGTGGTTTTGTTCATCAGTATTCAAGATACGGCAGCAACGCCACTATGCCGCGACTGCTACAACTACAGAACCAAGCGCAGATCCCCTTTCGGGGATGACAACAAGAAAGGCAGGAGCAGCGGCTACGACAAAAGCAGCGGCTACTCTATCCTAACCACTTTGGATTTTGTGCGGTGCCATCGTAGTGGGAGGTGGTCTTGAAGAGCTCGAATTCTCCTTCGGCGGCGGCGGTGGCGGTGCGCGCAAGGAGAGAGGCCAGTTGAGCCTGGTCGAGGGGCTTGAAGGTGCGCGCGGCCTCGAAGGCCTGGTCGAGGACCTGCGTGTTGTCGATGCCGGTGATGACGACGGAGACTGGCAGGGTGAGGCCGTAGTGCAGGGCTTCGATGGGCTGGACGGTATTGCTTTTCAGGATGTACGGGTCGCCGAAGGTCTTCATGGCGAGGACGCCGATGCCTTGCTTGAGCGCGACGGGCATGACTTCCTTGGTGAAGGAACGGAAGTGTGCGTCCATGACGTTGATGGGCATCTGGACGGTGTCGAAGTGGAAGTTGTGTTTTTGCGCGGTTTCGAGCATGCGGAGATGGACGGCGGGATCTTTGTGGCCGGTGAAGCCGATGTAACGGATCTTGCCGGCCTGACGCGCGGCGATGGCTGCTTCGATGGCTCCGCCGGGGGCGAAGATGCGGTCGGGGTCTTCCATGCGGATGATCTCGTGGAACTGGACGAGGTCGATCATGTCGGTCTGGAGGCGGCCGAGGGATTGCTCGAGCTGCTTGTTGTATTCGACGGCGGTGCGGCCGTCCATCTTGGTCATGAGAAAAACTTTTTGGCGGTAGCCGTTGCGCAGGGCCTGGCCCATGCGGACTTCGGAGATGCCGTCGTTGTAGTCCCAGCAGTTGTCGAGGAAGGTGATGCCGCGATCGATGCCGGCGTGCATGAGCTGGATGCTCTGACTGGCTTCGGGCTGCTTGCCGAGATGGTAGCCGCCCATGCCGATGGCGGAGACGCGCTCGCCGGTTGTGCCGAGTTCGCGGTAGATCATGTTGGGAGACTCGGGGCGTTTGACGGGAGTCGTGGACTGAGCGGTCTGTGTGTTGGCCGGAATTGCTGCGGCTACGCCGACGGCGGTCGCGGTTTTGAGAAAGTCCCTTCGTTCCATATCTCACTCCTGAGCGGCTGCGGTTTGGGCTTGCCTGCTCTTTGTTTGATGCAGTTGAGGTATGAAGGGAATACTGCAGAGGTCGGTTCCATCGCCAAGGGCAGAGCACCGCGGGGCTGAAGGCTTGCGCTCCCTCCAAAAATGCAAAGCCCTGCCTCTTTTAGCGGCTCGTGTTACGAATGATTATCGGCGATAGGCCGCGATGGCTTCCTGTTGCACGAGCTTGAGCGGAACGTTGTGTTTTGCGGCGGCAGTGCGGCAGTCTTCGAACTCAGGTGCAGCGTTGAAGACTTCGCCGTTGCGCGAGCCCAGTTTGATGCGGATTTCGCCGTAGGGCGTGGCTACGGTGGTGTGGGCGCGGTCGAGGCAGGAGCGGCGTTCGTGGTGGATGCGGACGCCGAGAGTGCTGGTCTCGCGGAGGAGGAGATCTTCGAGGGCGGGGACCTGCGCGTCGTCGGCGAGGATGGTGAGGAGGGTGCCGAGGCGACCCTTTTTCATTTGAACGGCAGTGGACATGACGTCGAGAGCGCCGAGGGCGAGGGCTCGTTCGGTGACGTAGGCGAGGATTTGCGGGGAGAGATCGTCGATGGCGGTTTCGAGGACGGTGACGGTGTCGGTGTTTGGGCTGGTCGTGGCTTCGTCGGATTCGCCGATGCTGAGGCGGAGGACGTTGGGGAAGTCTTTGGGGTTGCGAGTGCCGGCGCCGTAGCCGATGTGTTGGACGCGCATGGCGGGCTGAGGGCCGAAGGTGGGTGCGAGAGCTCGGATGAGTGCGGCGCCGGTGGGGGTGACGAGTTCTTTTTCGATGTGGGCGGAGTAGGTGGGGAGGCCGCGGAGCAGGTCGGCGGTGGCGGGAGCGGGAACGGGGAAGCGGCCGTGGGCACAGTCGACCATGCCGCCGCCTACGTTGATAGGGGAGCAGTGCCACTTGGCTGGATTTCCAGTTTCGATTCTCGCTTGAGAATCTATGGCGTGGATGCCGGCGGAGGCGGCGACGATGTCGACGATGGCGTCGACGGCGCCGACTTCGTGGAAGTGGATATTTTCTATGGGGACGTTGTGGATTTTGGCTTCGCTTGCGCCGAGGAGTTCGAAGGTGTGGATGGCGGTTTGTTTGACGGTGGTCGGGAGGGTTGCGGCGTTGATCAGGTCGCGGATTACTGTGAGGGAGCGGCCGTGGGCATGCCCGACTTCGTGGGTATGATCGTGGGCGTGGCCGGTTTTGTGCTGGTGTTGGGTTTTGGGTAGGTGTTGGTGGGTGTGGGTTTGCTGGTGGTTTGAGGAGTTGTCGGCGGGGGAAGGGACGTTCGGTTCGTCGGCTAGCTCTGCGCCTTCGTAGACGTGAACTTTTGTGCAGGAGATTCCGCTGCGGTCGACTCTGTCGATTTTTAGGGTTGCGTTCAGGTTCAGGGCTGCTGTGGCTTCGTGGAGGATGACGGGATCGACGCCTGCGTCTAGGAGGGCTCCGAGGAACATGTCACCGCTGATGCCAGCGAAACAGTCGAGGTAGGCGATGCGCATGGGGTTATTGTTTCATGGGCTGTCGCAAAAAAAGATTTTCATGTCATGAAAGATGGTTGCAGGTATAGACTGCTCGCGTTCCCGATTCCATCGAACTCCCGGCCCACGCTTTGAGCGCTCTCCCAGCGCCTTATCGAGGACTTGATGCGTGCGCCGCAAATATCTGTACCTGAACTGGTTTCAAAAAGCCATGGAGGGCTTGCACGATGAAAAAGTTAACAGGTTTATTGGCAGGTGGTTGTCTTGTTTTCCTCGGTCTGGTTAGTTGTCCTGATGTTGCGGCGGCGCAGGATGGTGCAGGCGCTGGGATGCCTCCGCCGAAGGTGTTGGTGATCCAACGCGAAGTGCTGAAACCTGGAAGAGCCGGCAATACGCACCTGAAGACCGAGGGCGCGTTTGTTCAGGCGATGACTGCGGCGAAGTGGCCTACGCACTACTTCGCGGTGGAGTCGCTGTCAGGCGTTTCACGAGCACTGTTCCTTCTTGGCTATCCGTCGTTCGCGGCATGGGAGAAGGACAACGCTGGACATGGCAAAGAACGCAACGCTGACGGCGGCGTTCGATCACGCGTCGTTGTTGGATGGCGAACAATTGAGTGAGTTTAGTTCGGGCGTCTTCCTCTTCAACGAGGAGCAGAGCCTTAACGCGAACGTCGATATCGCTCACATGCGTTACTTCGAGATCTCCCAGTTCAGGGTGAAGGCAGGACATCAAAAGGATTGGAACGATCTCGTGAAAATGTATAAGAGCGGGTATGAAAAAGTACCTAACGCGAAATGGGCTGTCTTTGAAAGCATGTATGGAATGGACAATGGCGGCCTCTACCTGGTCTTCAACCCGATGCATTCCCTGGCGGAGGTTGATGCGAGCATGGGAGATTCGAAGAAGTTCGAGGCTGCGCTGGGACCGGATGGAATGAAGAAGCTGTCAGAACTGACGGCGTTATGCATTGAATCGTCCCAGACGAACCTGTTCCAGTTCAATCCGAAGATGAGCTACCCGGCGGAGGAGTGGATCAAGGCGGATCCGGGATTCTGGGCGCCGAAAATGGCGGCGGCAGCGAAGAAGACGACGGCGCCGTAGTGGCTGATGTGTTTTCTGGTTCGATTTGACGATGTCCCCTTCTGTTGCTCTGTGATGGAGGGGGATTTGTCTTGCCGGCTATTTAGCGGCGGCGGGGATGATGGCAGAGGTGGGGAGGACGTCGTTCATGCTGCCGGAGCGGTAGCCTTCGGTGTCGAGAGTCACATACAGGAAGCCGAGCGGCTTGATTGCGGCGGTGATCTCTTTGAGTGTGGCGAGAGAGAGAGCGCGGGGGAGGTCTTCGCCGGCGATTTCGATGCGGGCGAGGTCGCCGTGGTGGCGGACGCGAACCTGGGGAAAGCCAAGGGCGTGAAGTGCGGCTTCGGCCTGCTCGACTTGTGACAGATTTTCGCGGGTGACGGGGCGGCCATACTCGATGCGCGAGGCAAGGCAGGCAGAGGCGGGTTTGTCGGCGAGGGAGAGGTTGGCTTGGCGGGCGAGCTGACGGATTTCCTTTTTGGTTAGCTGTGCGGTAACGAGCGGGGCGACGGCGTGGTGCTGGGCAGCGGCTTGCTGGCCGGGACGGAATTCGCCGCGATCGTCGAGGTTCATGCCGTAGGCAATGTGCGCGAAACTGGACGCCGTGCGGACTTGCTCCATCTGGGCGAAGAGCTCGTCTTTGCAGTGGAAGCAGCGATGGGCGTCGTTGCGCTGGTAGTCGGGGTTCTCCAACTCGTTGGTCTGGAGGATTTGGGTGGGGATGTTGTGCTCGGCGGTGAAGGCGAGGGCGGCGGCGAGTTCGGCGCGGGGGAGCGAGGCGGAGTCGGCGATGACTGCTTGCATTTTGTCGCCGAGGATCTGATGAGCGGCGTAGGCGAGGTAGGCGGAGTCGGTACCGCCTGAGTAGGCGACGAGAACGCTGCCCAATTCTTGCAGCGTCGTTTGCAGGAGCGAGGATTTGGCGGCTAAATCCATCTGGTTTGATTGTAGGTTAGACGAGCTTTGCGGGTTCTGGGATGCGATTGAGGGTGCTCTTTTCCGTTGCGTGGGTCGTTGGAAAGCAAAAGCAAAGCGATGGCAAAAAAGACAAAGGCACAATGGGGTGGTTCTTCGCCTCGCTCAGATTGAACAACGTAGAAACATAGAACTGCAACTGCAGCGAGAACAGCGACAGAAACGGCAACAGAAGATCCCTTCGGCATGACAACAAGAAAGACAACTGCAACAGCCGAATGGGAGAGTTTTCATCCCACCCATCGCGGTGAGACTGCGATGGATGGGGCAGCCGGGCGTTTGAGGTCGGCGATGCCGCGTCAGTCGGGGATCTGCCAGCCTACGGGAGTTTGGGCGAGGGTGGCCTTCGCGGTCACCTGACTGGTCGTGGCGCGGGCCATCTCGGGAAAGGCAGCCTGGACCTCGTGGCTCATGGCCCAGACGGGAACCTCCTTCATGGTGTAGCTATAGGTGACGGTGGTCTCTTTGAAGCCGTCGTTGACAGCGATGGGAGTGGAGCTGTCAATGCTGGTGACTTCGCGGTGGCCGTAACAGAAGCGTGGAGCGTAGCGGGTTCCCGCTGGGGCGACGGTGTAGCGGCTGACGTGGATGCTCGACTCGACAGACTTCTCGAGGAGGAGGGACTTGACGAGGGTGTCCAGCTGCTTTGTCTTTGCAGGATCGCTGGTCTCGAAGGGGAAGCGGGTGTCGGAGAAGAGACAGTCGGGATGGTCGAGGTAGTGGCTGTTGATGGCCAGGGTGTAGTTGGCTGGGGTGGCTGCGGCCTTACCAGTGTTGTTGCAGCCGGAGGCGAACGTAACAAAGGCCAGCATCAGCAAGATCATGATAGAGCACGGGATCGTCGCTTCGCGTTCGGGTGAGGCCTGAGTTTTGTGGACGATCTTCATCGTTTCTCCTGCCGACTTGATTCGGTCAATCAATATTGTTGGATGCAGCAGAGTGTAACAAGCGCATGACGGCTGGTTCTAATCTCCGGTTGGCCTAATTCCCGTCCTGGATTTCCAGGGGCAAGGGATCGAGTTCTCCGATGGTCTTCATGGCTTCGAGAGTTTTGAGATTTTCCTGGACCTTGGGCCACTTCTCAGGATCTTTTTTGGTGATGATAGGAGCCTGCGGATCGGCGTAATAGGCGAGGAGATCGTGCCTGAGTTGGTTGGGGACGACCTTATCGGGATGCTTCGTGATCATGTCGAGTAGCGTCGCGTAGGTTTTGTCGGTAAGAGGGTAGCCGCCCGGTTTGACAACGAGTCCGGTATCGAGATCACGATTGGGAAGGTAGCGTTCAATGGTATCGAAGTGGGTCAGGACAAAGCGCATGGACTTGATGGAGCGGTTGACGCTCTTGATGTAGAGGTTTTCGGTCGGCTGGGTTGGCCCTTTGATGGCGAGCATTTTGAGTGTGCCGACCTTGGGGAGTATGTAGATGAAGCCGGCGTAGAGATGGATGCCGAAGCCTGGAGTTTTGCGGTAGGCCTCCCAGTTGTTGTCGGCGGACGCTTGAATGAGATCGTTTTTGAGGTCTTCGAGATCTTGGCTGGCAAGATCGGTGGGGAAGTTCTTCTTATGCAAGAGGGTCTCGGCCGCTGCTATGTTTGGAAGAAAGCGACGGACCCCGTACCGGTAGACGCGGATGGAGGTTTCTTTGGTTCCGATAATGTCAGGCAGGTTGAGGCCGTAGGTCTCGAAGAACGCCTTACGGAGAAGGGGTCTTGGGACTTCGAGGCCAACAAATTTCAGATAGTCGTATGGGGCAAAACGTCTTTTGCTGAGTTGATTGATGTCAAAGGCGAACTCGGTCTGAACGTGAGCGTGGGGATTCTCGGCGTAGTTAATGTTTGGGCCATATTTTTTTTCGAGTTTGGGAAACTCGACGGGGACAGAGAGATTGACAGCCATGCTGTGACCGACGGTGTCGCCGATGTAGTGGGAGAGGGAGCCGATGGCAAAGGCGAGCTCATCGGCGGTATGCGCGTTGCGGAGGAGGCTGACGACGAAGTCTCCGGACCTGACGTAGTGAGTGAGGTCGGAGAAAAACGCGTTGCCGAAGGGGTAGTAGCCAAAGTCCTGAATGGCGCAGCCGCCGTACGCGTAGGCGTGGGCCTCCTGGAGCTGGGCATCGGTGAGGGTGGGATATGTCTTGAGGAGAATGGGCCGGATGGATTGCTTCCAGGCGAGGTCGATCAGCTCCTGATGGGTCTGGACGGAGTAGGGTACGGCGGACGTTGACGCGAAGAGCAGTCCGAGGATCGCGGTAGCTCTAAGGAGGGTGTTGCGGCCTGGGGTAGGGATCGTCTGTCCTCGTTCTTGGTCTGTTTCGACTCTACACACTGTACATAGGATGGAGGGAGTAAGAAAAGGGTAGGCTGGCGGGAGAGCGAAAGGATGCCCGGGATGTGGCAGCGATGGGGTCGGTACGGGGTGGCGGCGTTGGCGTTCGGGGTGGTGGCGTTGGCGTGGCACTTCGGGACGCGGCAGTCGGGTGGGATTCGGCCGGTGGGGGATAGGAGGGTGATGCCGGAGCTGGTGATGGCGCAGCTTGATGGTGGAACGTGGCGGACGGTGGACCATCGCGGGCAGGTGGTGCTGGTGAACTACTGGGCGACCTGGTGCGGGCCTTGCTGGGAGGAGACGCCGGGGTTGATACGGTTGTCGCGGGAGATGGGGCCTAACGGGCTCGCCGTAGTCGGGGTGGCGATTGATGAGGGCGGAAGAGAGAAGGTGCAGAAGTTTGTGGATGAGTTTCGGGTGCCGTACCCGGTGGTGATGCCGGAGAGGCTTTCGCAGGTGGAGTATGGGCTGGAGGGGGTGCCTACTACGATTCTGCTGGATAGGCAGGGGCGGGTGGCGAAGACTTATGTGGGGGCAGTGCGGCAGCGGGATTTTGCGGAGGACGTTGGCGTGCTGCTCGCGGAGCGATGAGTCAGGTTTGGCCGACTTTGGTGGGGTCGCCTGGGTGGAGGATGGGGGTGAAGGGGAGATGGAAGTCTGATTCGGGATCGGGGTGGGCGGGGTTGAAGTCGGGGATTTTGGGGTCGAGGAATTTTGTCAGGGGCAGGTTGGCTTCGCGGATGCCGTGGACGATGCAGCGGGCGAGCTCGTAGGCGCCGTAGCTGTTGAAGTGAGTGTCGTCGCTGATGGCTTCGGTTTGGCCGGGGAAGGAGTCGGCGGGGTAGTGCATGAAGGCTTTGAGGGTGCCTTCGGGGCCCATGGCGTCGAAGAGGGTTTTGCTCATGGCGTTGAGGTCGATGAGGGCGACTTTCTGTTGGGCGGCGATCTCACGCATGGCGTCGGGATAGCCGGCCGAAGGAGTTGGTGATCTTGCCGGCGTCGTCGAAGGTGCGGCGGTTCATTGAGGTGACCAGGACGGGAGTTGCGCCTTTGGCGCGGGTCTGGGCGATGTAGTCGATGAGCAGCTTCTTGTAATCGTCGAGTGAGACTGCGCCGGGCTTCATGTCGTTGTGGGCGAACTGGATGAAGAGGTAGTCACCGGGCTTCATGGTGGTCATGATCTTGGCGAGGCGATGTTCGCCGACGAAGCTTTTGGTGGTTTCGCCGGATTCGGCGTGGTTGGCGATGACGATGCCGGGGAGGAAGAAGCGGGGGAGCATCTGGCCCCAGGCGGCCCAGGGTTCGTAGTACTGATCGACGACGGTGGAGTCGCCGGCGAGATAGAGGACGGGTTCGTTGGGGATGGGTTCGATGTCGATGGAGCGGACGCTGGGGTGGTCACCGTTGAACTCGAGGGTGAGTTTGTGGTCCCAGTTGAGGATGCCGAGTTCGCGGGGCTTGAGTTTTACTTGCGCGACGGGCGTGCCAGCGGGCTGGCCCTGAATTTCGGGATAGCGGACGTTGGTGTCGAAGCTGAGACTGACGGAGGCGTCGGGCTGGGTGGCGATCTTTTCGAGCATGAGGCGGCGGCCTTCGGCGCGCACGGTGGTGACGGAGGCATGGGGGCCGCCGAGGACTACGGTGATGCGGTAGTTGCCCTCGGGGACGGGGACGGAGAAGAAGAAGGGCTTGTCGCTGGTGCAGGCTTTGCCATCGATAGCGGGAGAGGGGAGGAGGTCGAAGCCGGCGGTGGTGTCGGTGAAGCGGGAGGTGGGTGAGAGGGTGGCGAACATGCGGTTAGCTGGGCCGCAGGCGTACTTCATGAGGTTGGGATTGAGTTGGGCGTGAGCGGTGAGGGCTGTGGATAAATAAAGTGCGGCGAGTGACAAAAGCATGTGATGGAAGCGAAGGCGCGGCGATTTGGTGGACCTCTGCCGGCTCGCGTTTCGGTGATGCATCGGCTTACTCCCCTCCCCGTCAAAAAGTGTGCAAAGTCTTCGAAACAAAGGATATAAGGTTGGACTTCGACCGGCTATCCTATGCTAAATCAAAAAGCCCGGCTTTGGCCGGGCTTAGGTTTTTCTCTGAGTTAAGTTTACCAGCGGTGTCAAGAGTTTCGATGACCCGGTGGTGTCTCAGTTTGAATTTTCGCGAGGGCGACCGAAGAATAAGACATAGCCGTCCGCATCTTTCAGCTCGAATCCACGCAGGCCGTCGTGGGTATCCTTTCGCGGTACGGAAAGATGACACCGCGCGACGTGAACTCGGCCGGCAGCGCATCAGGATCGGGCACATTTAGGTAAGCATCCCACCGGGCGGCGGGACGCAATGCATGGTTAAGTTATACGCCGAGCCAATAGCGGATCAATCCGACCCCAACGCTCAACAGGATCAGGTGAATTACGTTAAGTTTGAATCGGCGGAGTAACACGAGGGAAAGTATCACCCAGCCCAGAGAGATTGCATCAAGCCCTCTGAGTGTCGCTCGTCCTGAGGGAAAGATGACGCCCTTTCCCAGGAAGAGCGTCAGGTCAAGGATTGCGCCAACTACGACAGCAGTGATTAATCCCATGACTCCCTGAATCGCCGGCTTGCCCTGTGTTCGTTCAACTAGTGGAGCGCCGGCAAATACGAAGAGAAAACAGGGTAGGAAGGTGTAGAACGTTGTTACCAGGAGGCCGAGGGTGCCCATCCATAGCGAGCCGTGGAAGTGGTTGTACGCTGCCATGAATCCAACAAAAGCTACCACGATGATCAGAGGTCCCGGCGTTGTCTCGGCCAGGGCGAAACCGTCCATCATCTGGAGTCTGGTCAGCCAGTGCAGCTTCGTTACCGTAACCTGCGCTACGTACGGAATGACAGTGTATGAGCCGCCGATGGTTACGAATGCGGTCTTCGTAAAGAACAGCACAAGGCTCTTCCAGAAGTGGAAGTCCGCAACAAAGAAGTAGAAGGCAGGCAGCGGCAGAAGCCACAGGAGTCAGGACGATAGCAGTCAGCTTCGCGGCTGGCTTCAGGAGAGGCGCAGGCTCCGTGGCCACCGAGTTTAGGCTGATAAAGTAGCCCTCTTCGTCGTTTTCTTTGGTTGCTGATTCGCCTGGTATGGGAAGAAGGCCGGGCCGCAACCATCCGAGGACGATACCCAGGACGATGGCGCTGAACATCGCCAGCAGAAGCGAAATATCAAAGAAGAACATGACCACAAACGTGGCGGCAGCGACAAGACAGGGCACGACACCGCGAAGTGCTCTTCCGGCAACCCGTTGCAGAGCGATTACCACGAGCGCGATGACGGCGGGCTTCAAGCCGTTGAACATTGCGGCGATCCACGGCAGGTTGCCAAACCGGACATAGATCACGCTCAGCGCCAGCAGCACGAACATGGAGGGCAGCACGAAGAGTGTTCCGGCGATAATGCCGCCTCGCTTGCCATGTAGTTTCCAACCGATGTAGATAGCGAGCTGTTGCGCCTCCGGTCCGGGCAGGATCATGCAATGGCTGAGCGCATGGAGGAAGCTGGCGTTGCTGATCCACCGCTTTTTCTCGACCAGATCGTTGTGCATGATGGCGATGTGGGCCGCTGTGCCGCCAAAGCTGATCCATCCCAGCTTGAACCAGAACTGCAGCGCTTCCCTGAACGAGGGGCGCTGCTCTGCATCGAATCGTTTATCTCGCAACATTCCAGGTCCCGAGAGCGAGGTTGATACGTCGAGAGAAGAATTTTCCTGTAACCATTATGACATTATAACGTCATAAGGAAAGTATAAGACCTCGATTCACGCATGGATCGCAGTCCACAGCGCGATTTCAGAGGGAGAAATTGAACATGAATATCCTTCGAAAATCATTGGAACAGGAACATCGTGACCGCTTTGCGTTTCCAGATCGAGCTGCGGTCGCTCGCTGGGCTCCCATTCCGCTCCGGCTGATTGTTGGGTATGGCTTTCTGCAGCACGGCGTTGCCAAGCTTTCCAAGGGACCTGAAAGCTTCGCCGCCATTCTGCATGCGATCGGCGTGCCCGCGCCTCATCTTATGGCGTGGCTTTCTATTCTGACTGAAGTCTTTGGAGGACTCGCCGTTCTTCTGGGAGCTTTCGTGCCGCTTGCCGGTTTGCCGATGGCTGCAGTTCTGATCGTCGCGATCTTTACGGTGCATCTGCCCAATGGGTTCAGTTCAATCAAGCTGATGAGTGTGACCGCCGGTCATGCCCAGTTCGGACCACCGGGTTACGAGACTAACCTGCTCTACCTTGCTTGCCTCGCGGCGCTTGTCCTCGGCGGTTCCGGGCCGATGTCGATCGATGGGTATCTCAGGAGGAAGGGCTGGCTCATCGCGAAGCCTTTCGGGCCAGGCGCGTGACGAAGCGGACGAGATCGCCTCGGTAGTAGAGCTTCTCGTAGTCGACCGGCCGATTGCCTGTTGAGTAGGAGGTTCGTTCGATGCAGAAGATCGGGCTGCCTAGTTTCACGCGTAGCGCCGCGGCGACCTCGGGCTCGGCTGCCACGGCTTCCAACTTGTACTCGGCTTCTATCAGGGGGACATCATATTTGCGTTCGAGGAGCGAAAAGATAGGCTCGACCTTCAAGTTGTGGGTCATGATCTTCTTGCCGATCTGCAGGGGAAGGTAGGTCTCATCGAAGGACATGGGGACGCCATCGGCGAGACGCACGCGACGAATTCTGACGACACGCTGGCCCTTTGTCAGTGCGAGTTGAGCAGCCACGGTCGTATCGGCACTTACGATCTCTTTGCTGAGTACACGGGCGGTGGGTTTGCGGCCGACTGCGCGCATGTCTTCCACAAATCCGCTCAGCTCTGTAAGCTCCTGCGTGATCTTGGGCGCAGCGACGAACGTGCCTTTGCCGCGGCGGATCTCGACGAGGCCCCGGTTTACAAGATTCTGAATAGCCCGGCGAACGGTAATACGGCTGACCTCGAATCGGGTGATGAGGCTGTCTTCGGTGGGCAACTGTTCGCCGACTTTCAGGGCTCCATCGGCGATTTCGTTGGCGAGAACCGTTTCAACCCGCGAATAGAGGAGAGAATCCTGTGCTACTGCCATGAAGACATTATAACGTCGTATTGTCAGAATTTATTCTTCGCGGAGGACGGCGAGGGGATCGACTCGGGTGGCGCGGAGGGCGGGGATGAGGCTGGCTCCGAGGGAGACGAGGATGAGAAGCACGGTTACGGCGAAAAAGGTGGCGAGGTCGCGGGTGCTTACTCCGTAGATCATGCTGGTGACGATGCGGCCCAGGGCGAAGGCCGCGAGGAGCCCGATGCCGATGCCAACGAGAGTGGGCTTCATGCCTTGAATGATCACGTGGCGTGCGACGTTGCGGAGGGTTGCGCCGAAGGCGATGCGCAGGCCGATCTCCTTCATGCCGCGTTTTACGGAGTAGGCGAGCACGCTGTAGATGCCGATGGCGCAGAGGACGAGAGCGAGCAGGCCGAAGATGGCGAGCAGCTGCATGTTGAAGCTGTGCTGGGTTAGGGTTTCGCCGACGAAGTCTTCGAGCGTCATCATGTTGTCTATGGGGACATCGGGGTTGACCTGGCGAATTGCGTCGGCGACGGCGTTGGAGAGTGTTTGCGGTGGAACTGTGGTGCGAACGGCGAGAGAGAGCGGGTAGGAGCGCCAGGGGGCCGTGGTGGAACCGCTTATTTGCGCGAGGGGCCAGTAGAGGGTTGCGATGCCGGCGGAGGAGTCGAGACCGGCCTGCTTGACATCGCCTACAACACCAACGATGGTCCGGTCTTTGTCGGGGAAGAAGGTGAGTTTGAGATGGTGGCCGATGGGGCTTTCCTTCGGCCAGAACTGCTTGGCCATGGATTGGCTGATGAGGACGACGCCCGCTGAACTGGCGGTGTCGGAGGCGCTGAGGTCGCGGCCCTCGAGGAGGGGTATGTGCATGGTGCGAAGGTATCCGGGTGTGGTGACGCGGACGGAGACTTCGGGCTGCTCGGACATGGCGACGGCGGGGTGGCCTTCGATGGCGACGGGCTGATTGGAGCCGCCCTGGAGCGGGAGATTGTCGACTGCGGCTGCGGAGTCGACGCCGGGCAGGGTGCGGATGCGCTGGAGGATCGAGTCGAAGAACTGCGATTCCTGGGTGGGGTCGGTGAACTGGTGCTTGTTGACCATGACGGTGAGGGTGAGGACGTTGTGCTCGTCGAAGCCGGGGTCGATGGTCTGGAGGTTCCAGAGACTGCGGAGCATGAGGCCGGCTCCGATGAGCAGGACGAGGGAGAGAGCGACTTCGATGACGACGAGGGCGGAGCGGGTTTTGCCGGTGCCGCTGTCGGCGTCGGTGCGGCCGAGGCCTTGCTTGAGGGCTTCGTTGACGTCACCTTTGGTCATGCTCCAGGCGGGGAGGAGGCCGGAGAGGAGGCCGGTTGCAATGGAGAGGGCGAAGGTGAAGGCGAGGACGGGGGCGTTGAGGCCGATGTCGCCGATGCGGGGGAGTTTGTCGGCGAAGAATTTGATGAGGAGTTGGATGCCGTAGTTGGCGGCGAGGAGACCGAGGGCGCCTCCGCATAAGGAGATGATGAGGGATTCGCCGAGCAGCTGCTGGACGATGCGAGCGCGGGTTGCGCCCATGGCGGTGCGGATGGCGATTTCTTTGCGGCGGGCGAAGGTGCGGGCGAGGATGAGGTTGGCTACGTTGGCGCAGGCGATCAGGAGAACGAAGGCCACGGCGCCTAGCATCATGAGCAGCGCGGGTCGAACGTCGCCGACGGTCTCTTCGCGCATGGAGTTGAGGTTCGCGCCCCAGCCTTTGTCGTCTTCGGGGTAGGCCTCCTCAAGGCGTTGCGAGATGGTGTTCATCTCCGTCTGGGCTTGCGAGAGAGTGACACCGGATTTGAGGCGGGCGATGGAGAGAAGATTATGATTGCCGCGCACGGATGCTTCTTTCGGAGTGAGGGCGAGAGGAACCCATAGCTGGGCAAAACCGGGCTTGACCATCTTTGGCCCCATGACGCCGACGATGTTGTGCGGCTCTCCGTCAAGGTTGATGGATTTGCCGACAGCGTCGGGATCGGAGGCGTAGTGGGTCTGCCAGAATTTGTAGCTGAGAATGACTTCGTGATTTCGGCCGGGGTTATTTTCTTCGGGCAGGAAGACGCGTCCGTGAAGCGGTTCGACGCCGAGGACGGAGAAGAAGTCGGGGCTTACGGTGCTTGCGCGGATTGCCTCGGGTTTTCCAGCTCCAGTGAGGTCGTATCCCGCGCCACCGTAGATGGCCATTCGGTCGAAGACGTGGTTCTGTTTCTGCCAGTCGAGGAAGTTCGCTGGTGAGACGGCGAAACGCGTTATTCCCGGAAAGCTCTTCTGGGGAGGGGTGTGCCACACCTGCACTATGCTGTCGGCGTCGCGGAAGGGGAGGGGTTCGAGCAGCACAGCGTGAACGACGCTGAAGATGGCGGTGTTGGCTCCGATGCCGAGGGCCATGATGAGGATGGCGACGAGGGCGAAGCCTGGGCTTTTTCGTAAGAGCCTTAGAGCGAATTTGAGGTTCTGCAGCAGCGCGAACATTTTCGTCTCCTCCGTCGCGAGAAGGGAAAGAGCAATTTTTGTGCCAGGTGTTGAGGCGAGAAGGGGCGTGAAATCAATGGGTGGGGAAGAGAGCGGAGGCAGGTGGTGTCCGTTGTTGCGAATGGATGTCCGGTTGTGGACAGCGGTGGCTCCGAAGTTCAGCGTCAGGCGCGCTGAATCTTCTCAGAATCGAGTACCAGTGATGTCGGTGAATGAGTCGTGCGTGGTCAGTCTGGTTCGGCTCGCAACAGGTTCAGCACGTTGGCGGTGGTGTCGGTCTCGCCCAGTTTCGGGAAGGTAATCTCGACGCTGTGACGATGCGCCTCTGGGTTGCGGTCGGTCATTGCGTCGACGACGAGGACAACGTTGTAGCCGTGATCGTAGGCGGAGCGTGCGGTTGCTTCGACGCCGCTGCCGGTTGCAACGCCGGTGAGGAAGACCTGAGTTACTCCGCGCGAGCGCAAGAGGTCGTTGAGGGAGGTTCCGATGAACGCGCCGATCCGTTGCTTGCTGACTACGAGGTCGTCGGGTTGCCGCTCCAGCTCAGGAATGAGCTCGGCGAAGTCCGGGGTGATCGTAACGTGAGATTTGCCGACGTCGGTTCGGCCCGGAGCCATGGCTGTGACGTTGACTAGAACGACGGGGAGGCCTTTGCTGCGGAAGGCGCGTGCAAGCTGGGCGCTGCGGCTTACGATGTCGCTGATGGGATGTACCGTGGGCATCGCGATGACACCTTTTTGCAGGTCGATGACGATCAGGGCTGCGGTGGCATCGATTTGTGTGAGAGGCATGGGAATTCCTTTCGGTTTGGGTGGGGACTGTGATGCTGGCTAAAAAAGGCAGTTAGCGGGTTTGTTTCTTCTGGAAGTTCACGCTCAGCATGATGCTGATTGCGGCGAGGCCGGCGAAGAAGAGGCCAAGCGGTACTTCGCCTCCGCTCGATAGCTTTCCGGCGCGGAAGAGAAGGTAGCCGATGATGAGATTGAATAGGGCCCAGAGGACGTTGACGGTGGGCGATGACAGACCTTTTCCGGGAGGGTGGGAGAAGGGCGTGGGGAAAGGGTCGCCGGAGATGCCGTGCACGAAATGGGGCACGACGTTGGCGAGAAACATTCCGGCGAAGAAGGAAGCAATGGCGTTGTACCAGTTCATCCTGTTGGTTTCCCTTCGGGATTCGGTTGGAGAGTCATAGTGTGAGTTCGCGCTCGTCGCGCATTGACGTCCACGGTTGGTGCTGGGATAAAGCCCCTTTCTTGGTAGATCGGTTGTATGGCCGCGTCGATCTTTGGCAGCTCGAGCGCGAACCAGAGTGAGCCGGCGATGCAGAACGCGCCGGTAACGATGACGGTGTGAGGCGCTCCGATGCGGTGGGCGAGTGCGCCGGCCAGCAGGCTGCCGAATGGCGCTGCGCCGAAGAAGGCCATGGTGTAGAAGCTCATGGCGCGGGCGCGTTTGTCTTCCGGCACGAGGGACTGGATGATGGTGTTGCTGACGGACGCGCCCTGGATCATTCCGAAGCCGACGATGACCATGAGTGCAAGCGACAACCATAAGGTGTGCGATAGGCCGAAGAGAATGAGCGCGGCTCCGAGCATGGCGGCGGCGATCTGGAGCATGCGCGTGAGTCCGACGACGGATTTGCGGACGGCGAGGGAGAGCGCAGAGACGAGAGCGCCGACACCGGAGGCTCCGGTAAGCCAGCCGAGAGTGGTTGCGCCGCCGTGCAGAACCTGCGCTGCGAAGAGCGGGAGAAGCACGGAGTAGGAGTAGCCCATCAGGCTGAGCAGCGAAAAGAGCAGGAGGATGGTGCGGATGGGCTGAAAGGTCCGGACGTAGTCCCAGCCCTCGCGCATCTGTTCGAACATGCTGGTTGGGTTGCGGCGGATGTCCAGGGGCTTGATGCGCATCAGCAGCAAGGACGCGATGACGGCGAAGTAGCTGAGGCCGTCGATGAGAAAACACCAGCCTTCGCCAACGGCTGCGATGATGAGGCCGGCGATGGCGGGGCCGACGAGGCGCGCGCCGTTGGCCATTGAGGAGTTGATGGCGATGGCGTTGCTGAGGTCGTTGCGATCATCGACCATCTGGATGAGAAAGGATTGACGGGCGGGCATGTCGAAGGCGTTGATCAGGCCTTGCAGCACGGTAAGGGCGATGATTTCACCAGAGGGTGATGCGATGGGCGAGGGTGAGGGCGGCGAGAGCGAGGGATTGGATGGCGGCGGTGGCCTGTGTCCACACGAGCAACCTGCGGCGATCGAGGCGTTCGACCCACACGCCGGCAAATGGCCCCAGCAGGAAGGACACAATCTGCCCGGCGAAGCTTACGATGCCAAGCAGCAGAGCCGAATGGGTGAGGTGATAGACGAGCCAGGTTGTTGCCAGGCGGGTCATCCAGGTACCAAGGAGGGAGATGCTCTGGCCGGAGAAGTAGAGCTTGAAGTTGCGGGACTGCAGGGCACGCCACGCGTGCGACATGGGACCTTTGAGGAGGGAGGCTTGCTGCGTATCCGAATGGGCGGCGGTTTTCTTCACAGGCTGTGCTGGTCCCTCATTGCGGGTCTTTTTCGACCACCCGCTTGATGATTCTGCCGGCAGCGAAGAGCGTCTCGCGCTCCTGTGGATCGAGCTTTCCGATGGCTTGCGCCAGCCAGGTCTGTTTTGCGTCGCCGACGGTCTTCTGGGCGGCAGCTCCTTTGGCGGTGAGCGCAATGTTTACCTGGCGGCCGTCGGTCGCGTGGGGTTTTCGGTCGACCATACCCAAGTGCTCAAGGGCGGCGATGATGGTTCGCATTGACTGCGGCCTCATGCCCTGTGAGCGCGCCAGGTCGGCGGTGGTGGCGGGTCCTTCTTTGGCGAGGCGCTTCAAGACGGCGGTGTCGGTCCACGAAAGCTCTTGTGAGGATGAGGCGGCGCGGGCGCGTCGCACCAATAAACCGATGGCATGAGCGAAGTCGGTTACGTCGGTGTCGAAGGGCTTCGGTGACATGACACCAACAGTTCTACAGGAAAAACAGGTAAACTTGCAAGTTGAACTTGTAAGGTAAGCTGTCTATCTGTGAGGCACGCTGAAAGGACGCAAAGCCGGGCTGATCGCCCGGCCTTTGGGTTGTTGAGCAGCTGGATTTGTTTATTTGCCGCTTTCGGTGGATTTGATGAAGTTGGCTACGTCGGATTTGAACTGCTTGAGTACGTCGTCTTTGACGTAGATCATGTGGCCGGCTTCGTAGTAGTGATAGCTGATGTTGGATTGCAGGTTGCGGGGCATGGGGAGGTGATGCATCTCGTAGACGCCCTCGAAGTAGGGGGTGGCGAGGTCGTAGTAGCCGCCGGCTAGCATGACTTTCATCTTCGGGTTCATCTTCATGCGGTAGGCGAGGTCGGGCATGACGTTGGTTCCGGTTTCGACGGTTCCGGCTGCGGCTGCGCCACCGCCGAAGCCTCGGCCTGGGGGTGTGTGGGTCATGTTCCAGGAGAACTCGCCGCCTTGGCGGCCATTCATCAGATACGTGGCCTGCTGGGCGTACTTAAGGTCGTTGTGGAGGTACTGGTTGATGGCGGTGTTCCAGGCGGAGGTGATGGCGTCGCTCTGCGGGTCGTAACCGGAGGTGGCGGACATGGGGTCGGCGTCGGGGCCTTGATAGCGTGAGTCGAGACGGCCGGTGGTGATGCCTTCATCGAGCTTGAGCTCTTTGGAGAACTCGCCGCCGGTGACGCGGAGGTCGGCGCGGAGAAGGTAGTCGACGGGAAGACCGGTGTAGGTGTGGAGTTTTTCAGCTACGGCCTGGCGCTGTGCGTCGGTGAGATCTGTGCCTTGAAGGAGAGCGGCCATGTAGTCGGTGAGGGCGTACTTCTGGACTTCTTCGAGGAAGGGTTTGAGGGCGGCCGGTTGAGTGGGGAGTTTGTGGTGATACCAGCCGGTGGCGGCGAAGGTGGGCAGCGCGAGGGCGTAGGCCTGATCTACTCCGGGATTGGCGGTGGGGCCGTCGACGCTGTTGTCGAAGCTGAGGATCTGCGAGAGAAGGATGATGCCGTTGAGGTCGACGCTGCGAAGATCGGCGGCGAGGACGGCGGAGCGTGGCGTGCCGTAGCTTTCGCCGAAGAGATATTTGGGGGAGTTCCAGCGATCGTATTTGGAGAGGAAGCGGCGGATGAAGCGCTCGAAGGCGTGGCCGTCGGCGTCGACTCCGTAGAAGGCCTCCGATTTGTTTTTACCGAAGGTGCGGCTGAGGCCGGTTCCGGGGGCGTCGATGAAGACGATGTCGGCGACGTCGAGGAGGGAGTAGTCGTTGTTGACGATGGTGTAGGGTGCGCCTTCCTGATGCTGGGTGTCAGGGGTGACGATGCGCTTGGGGCCGAAGGTGCCCATGTGGAGCCACATGGTGGGGGAGCCGGGGCCTCCGTTGTAGGCGAAGACGATGGGGCGCGAGGCGGCGGGGGCATCCTTCTTGAAGTAGGCGACGTAGAACATGCGCGCGGTGGGTGGAGCGTCTTCGATGCGCTCGGGGAGATGGATGTTGGCGTCGGGGATGGGCTTGCCGTCGAAGCCGAGAGTGGCGTCCTGCGGATCGGAGCCGCCGACGGTGATGGTGCCGGCGATGGCTTTGTAGGCGATCGATTGGCCGCCTATGTTGACAGTGCCTTCTGTGGTGGAGTCGGGGGTGGTTGGCGTGGCGGGAGTGTGCGGTGCCGCTGTTGCGACGGGTTTTTCTTCGGGCTTTTCTTGTGCGATGGCGATGGTGGTAGCGGTTAGAACGGATGCGATCGTTAAGAAGACGAACGATACACGGCGATGATGCCAAGGGAAGACCATGGACTGAACCTCTGGGGTTTTTGGATGAACTGAGTATATGTGTGACGAGGTGGTGGGGGAATTTGTTTCGTGCGGGACGTGGGTGGTACGAGATGCTGCGGTAGAGAAGCGGATTTCTCCGCTGCGCTGCTCACGATGAGACTGTGAGCAGCTTCGCTCGAAATGACGATTTTTACCCGATTGTTTAGGACGAAATATTTTGCTGCTCAGGATCCGGGTGGAAGTAGAAGCACTCGACCAGCAAGCAGAAGATGTGTTCGAGGGCAAGGTGCGATTCCTGGATGTTCATAGTCACGGTGGAGGGGATGATGATGTTGTGATCGCAGAGGTCGCGCATTTTGCCGCCGCCGGAGCCGGAGAAGCCGATGGTGGTGAGGCCGGTTTTACGGGCTTGTTCGAGGGCGTGGAGGATGTTGGGGGAGTTGCCGGAGGTGGAGATGCCGAGGAAGAGGTCGTCGGGTTCGGCGATGGCTTCGATCTGCCGGGCGAAGATCTGGTCGTAGCCGAAGTCGTTGGCGCAGGCGGTGAGGATGGAGGAGTCGGTGGTGAGGGCGATGGCGCGAAGGGCGCGGCGGTTGTGGGTGAGGCGGACGACGAACTCGGCGACGAGGTGCTGGGCGTCGGCGGCGGAGCCACCGTTGCCAGCGACGAGGAGCTTGCGGCCGGATTGCATGGCTTTGGCGGTGAGTTCGGCGATGGTGACGAGGGTGTCGGAGATGGTTTCGTCGGCTAGGACGGCTTGCATGGTGGCTATGGATTGGGCGAGCTGTTTTTGGACCAGGTGCTTCATGGTTCTCCGTGATGGGTGATGTGCTGATGCAAGGGTACGGGATAGGGGAGCGGATGTCGAAGGAGGAGCCGTGTGACAAATGATGGGGCGGGATGGTGGTTGTACCATTGCTGGCGTCGGGGATCCCCGGTGAAATCGAGAGAGGTGGAGGGTTCGTGAGGAAGATTCTTTTTGGGTTGGCGGTGGTGGTTTTGGTGAGTGGAGTGGGATTTGGGCAGGGGACGGCTCCTGCTGCTACGCCGCTGCCGTCTACGGTTTCTGCGGTTTCGCAGGGTGGGGCGGGGAAGACGATGCTGTTGTGGCCGGCGGGAGCCCCGGGGGCTCTGGGGGATGAGGATGTCGACAAGCCTACGCTGACGGTGTTTCTGCCGGTGGCTCCGAATACTACGAAGACGGGAGTGGTGGTGGCTCCGGGTGGCGGGTATACGCATCTGGCGGTGGAGAAGGAGGGGTATGCTTTTGCGCGGTGGTTGAACGAGCGCGGGGTGGCGGCTTTTGTGCTGCAGTATCGTCTGGGGCCGAAATATCACCATCCGGTGGAACTGGAGGATGCACAGCGGGCGATTCGCATGGTTCGGGCGCATGCGGCGGAGTATGGGGTGGTGACCGATCACATTGGGATGTGGGGTTCGTCGGCGGGAGGACATCTGGCGGCGACGGCTGGGACGAAGTTTGATTCGGGTAAGGCGGATTCGGGCGACGCGGTGGAGCGGCAAGGAAGCAGGCCTGATTTTTTGATTCTGTCTTATCCGGTGATTACGTTTCATGAACCTGATCTGCATCGCGGTTCGTTGAAGTTTTTGTTGGGGGATGCTCCTGATCCGGCGCTGGTGGATTCTCTTTCGGCGGAGACGCAGGTGACGAAGGAGACGCCGCCGTCGTTTTTGTTTGCGACGACGGATGACAAGACGGTGCCGGTAGTGAACAGCGTTATGTTTTATTCGGCGCTGGTGAAGGCTGGAGTTCCGGCGGAGATGCATCTGTTTCAGCATGGAGCGCATGGAGCGGGGCTGGCTCAGGGGAATCCGCAGTTGAGTGATTGGCCGGATCTGCTGGCGAAGTGGATGCGGGAGCGTGGGTATATGGGAGAGGCAGGGAGTAGAGGGCTATGACGGTGGAAGAATTTGCGGCTTCGGATGGGAGTGCGTTTTCCGGGGCGTTGCTTGCGCTTTGGTGGGATGCGAAGGGTGATTGGGAGAAAGCGCATGAGGTTGCGCAGGATGTTGCGGGGGCAGATGGGGCTTGGGTGCATGCTTATCTGCATCGCAGGGAGGGGGATGTGGGGAATGCTGCTTATTGGTATCGGCGGGCTGGGCGGGCGGTGGCTAGTGGGGATTTGCGAGTGGAGTGGGAAGGGATTGTTGGGGAGATGCTGGGTCGATAGTTGCTGTCCTGCCGGACGGGCCCGCTACGCGCGGCGCGGTCACTTCGTGACTTGCATGCCGGACCTGGCGAGATGGACTGCATTGGGCCTCGCGCTGCTCGGCATGTTGATTCCGACCTGCGGAGGACCGATGCCGATCATCTAGTCAAGTCCGGTATGCGCGTCATGAAGTGACTTTGCGGAGGTAGGCGTCGTCTTTGTTGATCCAGTCCTGACGGGGCGGAGTGAAGATGTCGAAGTCGATGCAGTCTTCCTCGGCGGTGGCGGAGTGGTGGAGGTTGCCGGGGATGACGAGGACCTCGCCGGCGTGGACGGTGTGCGAGGTGCCGTCGTCGAAGTCGAAGCGGAGGGCGCCCTGAGTGATGAAGGTGATCTGCTCGTTGGGGTGGGAGTGGCGGGGGACGATGCAGCCTTTGGCGAGGACGACGCGGGCGAACATGGATTGGTCGCCGGTGACAAACTTGCGTGAGAGGAGTGGGTTGAGCTGCTCGTTTTCGATGTTGTCCCAACTGTAGAGAGTGGCTTTGGACATGGTGCAAGTACCTTTCTAATGAGGGTGGCGATGGCGGAGATGAATTTCTTGCTTTGTGTTGCGCGCTCCCTTGTGTAGAGTAAGCGAAACGGGGGCGATCGAGAGGTCCTTCGCTACCTGAAGCTTACTGAATTTTGTGAGATGTGAGTTGGAGGCCGCGATTTGTGACGGGGTCTCGGGCGTCTCTCTACCTCTAGTGTTTGTTTATTTTTCTATATTTTGAAATAGGTGATTGGACCATGCGGCTTCCAGTGGCGAAGGTGTTTCTGTCTCTTCTGTTTGTGCTGATTTTGGGCGGGTCGGTGATGGGCGGGTCGCGGATGCTGGCGCAGACGGCTGCGCCTGTGGCTGGAGGGAACCAGGCGGACCGGATCGCGGCGCTGGAGAAGCAGAATGCGGACAATGCGGCGCTGATTGCTGCGGCGCAGACGGCTGGGGACAACGCTTGGATGCTGGTTTCGGCGGCGCTGGTGCTGATGATGAGCGGGCCGGGGCTTGCGCTGTTTTATGGCGGCCTGGTGCGGAAGAAAAATATTCTGGGCACGATGATGCAGACCTTCGCGATGATGGCTGTGATTACGGTGCTGTGGGCGCTGGTGACGTATTCGCTGGCGTTTGGGGAAGGGAACGCGTTCATTGGCGGGTTGCACAATGTCTTTTTGCGTGGGGTTGGGCTGGCGCCGGACCCGAAGTATGCAGCGACGATTCCGCTGCAGACGTTCATGGTGTATCAGCTGATGTTTGCGATTATTACTCCGGCGCTGATTACGGGCGCGTTTGCGGAGCGGATGAAGTTTTCGGCGATGCTGGTGTTCATGGTGCTGTGGGCGCTGTTTGTGTATAGCCCGATGGCACATATGGTCTGGGGTAAGGGTGGGTTGTTGAATGCTTCGCTGGGCGGGCGGTTTCCGACTCTCGACTTTGCGGGCGGGACGGTGGTGCATGTGACGTCGGGGGTTTCGGCGCTGATTACGGCACTCTATCTGGGGAAACGGCTGGGGTATCCGAAGGTGCCGATGCCGCCGCACTCGGTGGTGCTGAGTTTTATTGGGGCTTGTCTGTTGTGGGTGGGTTGGTTTGGATTTAATGCTGGTTCGGCGTTGAGCTCGGGGACACTGGCTACGTCGGCGTTTGTGGCGACGCACTTTGGCGCGGCGGCGGCGGCGATCGGCTGGAGCGTGGCGGAGTGGATCCGGCAGGGGAAGCCTTCGGCATTGGGTGGCGATCTCGGGTTGCGTGGCCGGGCTGGTGGCGATTACGCCGGCGGCTGGGTTTGTTACACCGATGTCGGCCCTGTGGATTGGGCTGATTGCGGGTGTGGGCTGCTATTTCATGGTCGTGAAGGTGAAGGCTGCGTTTGGATATGACGATTCGCTGGATGCGTTCGGCGTGCATGGTGCGGGCGGGACGATGGGAGCGATTTTGACGGGCATCTTTGCCAATAGCGTGATCAATCCGATCTTTGGAGCGGGGAAGGCTACGGGGCTGCTCGAGGGCAATGCTCACCAGTTGCTGAATCAGCTTGTTGGCGTTGCGATTGCATGGAGTCTTTCGATTGTGGGTACTCTGATTATTTTGTTCGTCGTGGATAAGGTGATCGGGCTCAGGGTGAGCGAAGAGGATGAACGCGAAGGACTCGATCTTTCGCAGCACGGCGAAGAAGGGTACGATTGGGCGCATTGAAAATCGCAGTGAGCTTTGGGCGTTGAGCTTTGAGTTTTTAGGAAGGGACTGGAATATGCAGAAGATTGAAGCGGTGATTCAGCCGTCGAAGCTGGACGCAGTGAAGGATGCATTGGTGGAGATTGGCGTGGAGGGGATGACGATCATTGAGGCCCGGGGACATGGGCGGCAGAAGGGGCACACGGAGTTTTACCGCGGACGGGAGTACTCGGTGGATCTGCTGCCGAAGGTGAAGCTGGAGGTGGTGGTGGCGGACGCGATGCTGGATAAGGCGATTCTGGCGATTACGACGGCGGCTCGGACGGGGACGATTGGAGACGGCAAGATATTTGTTTCGAAGATCGATGAGGCGATCCGGATTCGGAATGATGAGCGCGGGGAGATTGCATTGTAGGGCCGTCCCGACATTGGCGTCGCTTTGACCGTGATGGATAAGGATGGCCGTGGAGAAAAGACCCGGGGCTAAAGCCCCTAGCTGTTGTGTTGAGTTGTCGCAGGGCTAAAGCCCTGCGCTAATCCCAAAGACAAATGCGCTAATCGCAATACAAATGCACTAATGCCAAGACAAATGCGCTAATCCCAACACGAAGCCGAGCAGAATGGCCATGCCAGCGAATGACTCCATCAGCAGCGGAATGCGCGGGACAGTACCAGCGGCAGATGCTGGAGCTTCGGGGTGCGTTTGAGGCGGGGGGTGCTTCTGGGGCGGTGACGATTGCTGCGCGGGCTGGCGGCTGTTGATGAGTTGGTGAGAGAGCTATGGCGGCAGGCGGTGGAGAGCGACAAACGGCTTGCGTCTGGCGTTGCGCTGGTGGCTGTGGGTGGGTATGGGCGACGGGAGCTGTTTCCTTATTCGGATGTGGATCTGCTTTTTCTGCTGGATGGGCGGGTGTCGGAGAAGGAGGTGAAGGACGCGATCCGGCGGGTGAATCAGGAGATGTGGGACTGTGGGATGCGGGTTTCTCCGGTGACCAGGAAGCTGGCGGAGTGTGAGCGGTTTGATCCGGAGAATGCGGAGTGGGTGTTTTCGCTGATGGATCACCGGATGGTGGCGGGCGATGCAGGGCTCTACGACAAGCTGGCGGGGCAGAGCGTGCCCAAGCTGCTGCAGCGGGAACATAAGAATCTGATGGTGCGTCTGCTGGAGCTGACGCGGGCTCGCCATGCGAAGTATGGGGACACGCTGTTTCATCTGGAGCCGAATATCAAGGACTGTCCGGGTGGACTGCGGGATGTTCATGTGTGCGGGTGGATGGCGAAGTTGCGGGAGGTGGCGGCGCGGGAGAAGAAGAATGGTGATGGGGCCGGTGCGGTTGTGTCCGCCGAGGAGGGCAACGAGTTTCGCAAGGCGGTGGAGTTTCTGTGGCTGGTGCGATGCTTTCTGCACTATCGGCATGAGCGGGACGACAATACGCTGGACTGGCAGGCGCAGGATGCAGCGGCGGAGACGATGATGGGGCTGGTGGGGCGCAAACCGAAGAAGGCGGATGCGGCCTACTGGATGCGGGTTTATTTCCGGCATGCACGGAGCGTGGAACGGCGGGTATCGCAGGCGATGGACGAGGTGCCTGCGGGAAAGACGGCCTCGAAGCTGCTGGGAGGGAAACGGGAGCGCAAGACGGAGGCGAAGCAGCAGGGGTTTCGATGTAGAACATGGGCGCGTGGTGCTGGAGGCGGTGGGTGAGTTTGGGCATGAGCCGGCGCAGGATCCGGATGTTGTGCTGCAGGTGTTTCAGGCGATGGCGCAGACAGGATGCAAGCTGGGGCGGGATGCGGAGGAGCGGCTGTCGGAGGGTCTGCCGCTGCTGTCGGCGCACCTGGAGGAGGGGCCCACGCTGTGGCACCACCTGAGCGGCGTATTGAACGGGATTTTATGCGGGCGACGCGCTGCGCTCGATGCATGCGCTGGGGGTGCTGGAGCTGCTGATTCCGGAGTTTCATGGGATCGATGCGCTGGTGATTCGCGATGCGTATCACCGGTACACGGTGGATGAACATACGTTTGTGTTGATCGATACGCTTCATGGATTGGGGAGCGCGCAGAAAGGGGCAAAGGGCGGAGTGGGCGACGCGACTTGGCGGAGTGTTGCGGGAGTTGCCGCATCCGGAGCTGCTGTATCTTGCGGCATTGTTGCATGACACGGGTAAGGGACGGAGCACGGGGGATCACACGCGAGAGAGTGCGCGGATGGCCGAGAGTGTGATGGAGCGGCTGGAGCTGGATGGGTATGAGAGCGGGCTGGTGGTGAGCCTTGATTACGAATCATCTGGAGATGTCGGCTGCGCTGCGGAGGGACATCTTCGACGAGGAGACGGTGCGGGCGTTTGCGGGGAAGGTGCATACGCCGGAGGCTCTGCGGATGCTGACGCTGTTTACGTATGCGGACATCAATGCGGTGCATCCGGATGCGCTGACGCCGTGGAAGGCGGAGAACCTGTGGCAGCTTTATATTGCGACGGCGAACTATCTGGATCGCAGCGTGGATGAGGAACGGTTGGGCGCGCAGGAGGAGAGCGAGCTGGTGCATCGCGTGGTGGCGCTGCTGCCGGGGCAGAAGGAGGAGGTGAGGGAGTTTCTGGATGGATTTCCGGAGCGGTATGTGCTGACGCGGACGCCGGAGCAGGTGCGGACGCAGTTCAAGATGGCGCAGCGGTTTGCGGAGGACCCGGTGCAGCTGGAGTTTCGCTATGCGCCGACGGTGAGCGAGTTGACGCTGGTGACGCGGGATCGGCCGCAGTTGTTTGCGACGATGGCGGGCGTGTTGGCGGCGTGGGGGATGAACATCGTTACGGCGGACGCGTTTTCGAACCGGCAGTGGGTGGTGGTGGATACGTTTCGATTTACCGATACGTTTCGCACGCTGGAGATGAATGCGTCGGAGCATGAGGCGTTTGTGAAGAGCGTGCACGATGTGATGACGGGGGCGGTTTCGCTGGAGAAGCTGCTGAGTGGGCGGCGGCGGGGGAGGCGCAAGGCTCCGCTGGTGGAGGTGGAGACGCGGGTGGAGTTTGACGATGAGGCTTCGTCGCACAGCACGCTGCTGGAGGTGGTGACGCAGGATACGACGGGGTTGCTGCGGGCACTGAGTCTTACGCTGGCGGCGCATGGGTGCAATATCGAGGTGGCGCTGGTGGATACCGAGGGAGAGACGGCGATCGACGTCTTTTACCTGACGCGCAATGGCGGGAAGCTGGATAAGGACGAGGAGCGGGTGCTGCGGCGGGCTCTGATCCAGGCGATCGAGGAGAATGCGCGGTGAGGTTGGAGTCGGGACGACTCCCAGGGTACTAAGTTCGATATGAATCGCGGTTTACGTGTGGATCGGTGGTTATTTACTGGAACGTAAACGAATTTAGGTGATTTTGCCGGTTGAACCGAGTTTTGAGGTTTTATAGTAGAGATATGAGCAGAACTGGGAACCAAACTAGTGGGAGCGAGACTACGAGCAGCGGCCGTCCGACGGCAGTTCCGCAGAAGAACGACCGGTACATCTTTGGCAGTCTGGACAGCTTCGGAAAGAACCAGGAGAAGCTGCATGAGGTGAGTTGGGGGGACGAGCAGCCGGAGGGCGTGGTTCTGGCTTCGATGGATGCGGCGATCAACTGGGTGCGAAAGAATTCTGTGTGGCCGATGACGTTTGGCCTGGCGTGCTGCGCGATCGAGATGATGTCGATGGGTGGATCGCGGTATGACATTGCGCGGTTCGGGGCGGAGGTATTTCGTCCGTCGCCGCGGCAGAGCGATTTGATGATTATCGCGGGGCGCGTCTCGCAGAAGATGGCGCCGGTGATTCGACGACTCTATGAGCAGATGCCGGAGCCGAAGTGGGTGATTTCGATGGGGGCATGCGCTACGTCGGGTGGGGTTTTCAATAACTACGCTCTGTTGCAGGGCGTCAACCAGGTGATTCCGGTCGATGTTTATGTTCCTGGATGCCCGCCGCGGCCGGAGCAGCTGTTGTATGCGATCACGCTTTTGCAGGAAAAGATCCAGCAGGAACGGGGAACGGTGCGTAAGACTCTGAATCTGGCTTAGCCATTCGGCCCATTTGGAGATTAGTTACTGGAAGGGTTCCCGTGGAAGGTCTGTAGGAGATTTTTACCTGCTTGACGGGTAACGTATTGAAAATATAGTGTCCCTCTAGTAATTTTTTAGCCGCATAAGGTAGCAACTGCGGTAAGCTGTTAGGAATCGAACAGACAAAACGATCCCTGTTTGGAATTGAAGACTCGTACAACGCAAGAATTTGAGTGGAGGAACTCGAATGGTTTATCGCCCGTTTCGCACTATAAGCCGGTTATTACTGGCTGCATCTGCAGTCGGTCTTGGAGTTGGGAGCGTGAATGCGCAAGCTCCCAGTACAGCCGCCCCTGGGGGGATTAACCCTTCGCGAGTTGATTTGTTTATGGGGTACTCCTATTTTGGAGCTCACGGACAGTTGAAGCCCCAAGGAATTTCCTACTCCTCGATCAACGTGGGAGCCATCGGCAGCGTTGCGTACTACATGAACAAGTATGTTGGCGGCGAGGTGATCTTCTCGGCGCATCCGAACGGGAAGAACGACGACTTCTTTAGCTGGCTCGGCCGGTCCGATCTTCCGCGCTCCGATGCAGAATTTCACGTTGTTTGCGCACGGACTTGTCGGCGGCGGTCGCCTTGATGGTCCCAACTCCCATAACGGCACTTATTACAATCCTTACCGTTGGGGACCAACCTTGACGGCTGGCGGCGGAATGGATTATGACCTGCCGTTCTTCGACAACCGTTTCTCGCTGCGACTGTTTCAGGCAGACTATCGCTGGATTCATACCAACTATGGCCCAGCGGTCAATCCTCCGACACACGGTGCGTTGGGCGGCCGTACGAACCTGAGCGGGGCTGAGCTGAGCACTGGCATTGTGGCGCACTTTGGTCACATTATTCCTCCTCCTCCAGTGACGTATGCCTGCTCGGCATCGCCAACGACGGTTTATCCTGGCGATCCTATTACGGTCACGGGCACGGCTGGAAACTTGAACCCGAAGAAGGCCTACAACTACTCGTGGACGGCTGATGGCGGCACGATCACAGGTAACACGAGCACTGCAACGATCGACACGAAGAATGCGACCCCCGGCACCTACACGGCGAAGGGTCATATTGTTGTGGGCGGTAACAAGCCGAAGCCGGGCGAGATGGCAGATTGCACGGCCACCTACACGGTCAAGCAGTTTGAGCCGCCGACGATCAGCTGCTCGGCGAATCCTTCGACGGTTGCTCCTGGCGATTCCTCGACGATTACCGCAACTGGCGTAAGTCCGCAGAATCGTCCGCTGACCTATAGCTACAGCGCATCGGCTGGTTCTGTCTCTGGCAGCGGCCCATCGGCGACGTTGAGCACGGCGGGTGCTGCTCCGGGAACGATAACGGTGACCTGCAACGTGGTCGACGATAAGGGTCAGACGGCCTCTTCGACGACTACGGTTACGGTCAACGCGCCTCCACCGCCTCCGGCACCGACGACGAGCGCACTCTGCTCGGTCAGCTTCGAGCGCGATACGAAGCGTCCGGCCCGGGTCGACAACGAAGCCAAGGCTTGCCTTGACGATATCGCCCTGAAACTGCAGAGCGCTTCGGATGCGAAGCTCGCTGTGGTCGGCAACTCGACAAGCGACGAAAAGGCACCGCCGAAGAAGGGTAAGAAGAAGACGGCTGACCCGGCTGCTGAGCGCGCCGTCAACACGAAGGACTACCTGGTAACGGAGAAGGGTATCGACGCCAGCCGTATCTCGGTCTACACCGGTTCTGACGACGCTAAGACGGTGACGACGACGTTGATTCCTGCCGGAGCAACGCTGAGCACGACTGGTCTCACTCCGGTGGACGAGAGTGCGGTCAAGGCGGTACCACGGACGCCTCCTGCCAAGAAGCGCCAAGTAGCAAACACTCACCGCAATAAGGCACAAGGGCTGACTGGGTTGATCCCCAGTCAGCCTTTGTGTTGAAGGCGTCCGAAGCTGGCTTCGCAAGAAGCGATTACACTAAAGACTTAGGACAAACCTTGAAAAGGCGCTGCAAACTTCAAATTACGGGCGTTGCCCTCCTCTTTGCCTTGTCGTGCCTTCGATTGCACGCGGCGAACTGGCTTCCGTTCGGGCCGGATGGAGGGGATGCGCGTTCGTTTGCTGTCGATCCGCACGACCGTACGCATCTGTACCTCGGCACGTTGACGGGCTGGATCTATGAATCGCACAACGGCGGCACGGAGTGGAAGCGGCTGGCGTGGGTGGGGAAGCGGAACGACCTGGCGCTCGATTCGATTGTGGTGGACAGCTCCAACCCAAAACATATTCTGGTGGGAGCCTGGGTTCTGGGGAGCTCGGCAGGCGGGACTTTACGTCAGCAATGATGGCGGTGTGACGTGGGACGAGCGACGCGGATATGCGCGGGCAGTCGATTCGGGCGCTGGCAGCTGCACCGTCGGATCCGAAGATTCTGATTGCGGGGACGCTGAAGGGCGTTTACCGCTCGACGGACGGAGGAGAGCACTGGAAGCTGATCAGCCCCGAGGGGAGCCAGGAGATCCATGAGGTCGAGTCGATTGCGATCGATCCGGCGAATTCCGAGATCATCTACGCTGGCACCTGGCATCTGCCGTGGAAGACGACTGACGGCGGCGCGACATTGGACCAGCATCAAGCAGGGCATCATCGACGATTCGGATGTGTTCTCGATCATCGTCGATCCGAAGGATCCGAACACGGTGTACGCCAGTGCGTGTTCGGGAATCTACAAGAGCCAGAACGGCGGCGAAAAGTTTCAGAAGGTGCAGGGAATTCCTTCGACGGCACGGCGGACGCAGAGTGCTGATGCAGGATCCGCAGAATTTGAACACTGTCTTTGCGGGGACGACGGAGGGGCTGTATCGGACGGGCGACTGCGGGCGCGACGTGGCTGCGAACGACGGGCCCTGACGTGATCGTGAACGACGTGTATGTCGATCCTGCGAACACGAACCAGGTTCTGCTGGCGACGGACCGCGGCGGCGTGCTGGCGAGCAACGATGGGGGATACTCTTTTTCTCCGTCGAACAACGGATTTTCCGCACGGCAGATTACGTCGTATGTGGGGGATGCGACGCATCCGGCGACGATCTATGTCGGCGTTGTGAACGACAAGGAAGTGGGGCGGGGTCTTTGTCAGCGATAACGGCGGGTTGAGCTGGTCGCAGAAGAGCGCCGGGCTTGAATGGACAGGATGTGTTCAGCCTGGCACAGGCTTCGGATGGTACGGTGCTGGCGGGTACGGGGCATGGGATCTATCGGCTGCAGGGCGAGCTTGGAACCGGGTGAACAATGTGTCGCTGAGAGAGCCGGAAGCTGCAGACCCGCAGCAGCACCGGCAGCAGAGAATGCGGAGAAGAAGGTAGCTGGTCATCCGGCCAAGCATGGCGGCAGGACACGGACTGTGGCGGCGAAGAAGACAGCGGAAGCGGCTCCGGCGCATGTCTTCGATGCGAATGTTAATGCGATTGCGCGGGCGGGGGATACGCTCTACGCTGCGACGTCGGAGGGTTTGCTGCGCAGCGTAACGAGCGGGTGAGAGCTGGAAGCTGATGGCTGGCGCCGGAGAAGGATGACTGGAGTTTTGTTGCGTCGGCGAAGGCACGTGGGTTGTGGCGGCGACCTGAGGTCGGCGGTGCTCTCGTCGGATGGCGGCCAGACATGGGCAGCCGGTGAGGCTGCCGGACGACGCTGACGCAGCTTGGCGGCGATAGCGGTTGATGATTCCGGTGGGCTTTGGGTCGGCGGACGGGAGGGAGTTTTCTTCTCGCCAGGACCGAGGAGCGACGTGGCAGAGTCTGAAGAATCTTGCGTCCGCGATGTGAACAGCATCTTTTACGACGAGCCTTCGCAACGGATGCTGGTCACGGCCAACAGCCAGAACACGATCGCGTTTGCGGTTCATCTGCCGGACCGTTCTGTGCAGCTATTGGAATACGGGATGGAATCTGCGGCTCGTGCGGCCGGTGGGCGATCACCTGGTGGGCGCGACTTTGTTCGATGGCATCGTGGTGCAGCCGCAGATGGTGGATTCGGCGAAGTAGCGACGCAGGGAGCGCACTAAGGTGCGGCCGATGAGGAATAGAATCGTAGTATGAGCTTCGAGTGCCATTCAATCCGCTAACGCGCCACTCCTTTCAGACGGATGATCCGGGCCTGCTGCCGATTGCGGCGAAGGTGCAGCGCAGGCGAGCGGCTGAGCTTCGACGACGGGGTGGCGCTGTATCGGAGCGGCGACATTCTGGCGGTCGGCTGGCTGGCGAACCTGGTGCGCGAGCGGATGCACGGCGACATGGCGTACTTCAACGTGAACCGGCATATCAATCCGACGAACGTCTGCGTGGCGTCGTGCCGGCTGTGCGCGTTTGGGCGCAAGAAGGGCGACGGCGGGCACGTACACGATGGCGCTCGAAGAGGCGTGGGAGACGGCGGGCACCGGGCTGACGGAGGCGGTGACGGAGTTTCACATCGTCGGTGGGCTGCATCCTGATCTGCCGTTTGAGTACTTCATGGACCTGGTGCGCGGGCTGAAGGAGCGCTTTCCGAAGGTGCACATCAAGGCGTTCACGATGGTGGAGGTCGCGTTTCTGGCCAAGCGCGGCAAGATGACGATCGCGGAGACGCTGGAGCGGATGAAGGCTGCGGGCGTGGATTCGCTGCCCGGGCGGCGGCGCGGAGATCTTTGCGGACCGCGTGCGGCACATCATCTGCGACCACAAGATCGATGGCGGCGAGTGGCTGGAGACGGCGCGGACGGCGCATCAGATCGGGCTGCGGTCGAATGCGACGATGCTGTACGGGCATGTCGAGAACGATGAGGACCGCGTCGATCACCTGATGAAGCTGCGCGAGGTGCAGG
Organism: uncultured Acidobacteriaceae bacterium; assembly: GCA_963838555.1. Lineage (GTDB taxonomy): Bacteria > Acidobacteriota > Terriglobia > Terriglobales > Acidobacteriaceae > Edaphobacter. The sequence continues at coordinate 316,855 of CAWIRK010000005.1, forward strand.
ACGAGACGGGCGGATTCCAGACGTTTATTCCGCTGGCGTTTCATCCGGACAATACGGCGCTGGCGCATATTCCGAAGACGACGGGAATGCTGGACATGAGGCAGATCGCGGTCGGCCGGCTGATGCTGGACAACTTTCCGCACATCAAGAGCTACTGGCAGATGGTGTCGCCGAAGATGGCGCAGATTTCGCTGCGGTTTGGCGCGGATGATATCGACGGCACGGTGATCGAGGAGAAGATCTACCACGATGCCGGCGCGACGACTCCGCAGGGGATGCGGCGGGCGGATCTGGTGCGGCTGATTACTGAGGCTGGGCGGGTGCCGTTTGAGCGCGACACGATGTATCGGGCGGTGACGCGGAGCGAGGACACCTTTACGGTGGCAGTCTAAGTTGGCGCGCGCTCCTATCGAGCGCTGGCTGCCTGGATTTTTGGGGTCCGGATTTGAGGGTTCTTAGCTGGATAGCGCTTTTCAACCGTCCGGTGGATATCGTTTCTGTTCGAAAGATGAGAAGAAGCTGACCTTGAGTGGGCAAGGTGAGCGTTTCCTTAGAGACTCCAGACCAAAGAGGAAAAAGATTTGACCCGTGGGCAATCTTTTGTCCTTCGGCGACCAATTTTCTGCATATTTACGCCTTTGGTACCTGGAGCAGGCCCGAAATATCGGGGATTTCCTGCGATTTCAGGATTGGCCGCGGACTTGCAATAACTCAGAGTCATCAGGACATCGTGAGGGATCGGCAAGGCGTATCCGCCTGATTCCAAGAGTAGTTAAGCAGGACGAATTTTGAGGCAAACCCACTTTTCGGGGGAAGGAGGATCTATGTATCTTTTGTTCGGACCATCTATGGCGGCTCTTGTGGTTATTGCTGTTATCCAACTTCGCGATCATTTTGTTGCCTCTCGTTAGGCGCTTGCCTGTTTGCACTTGGTTCCTCACCGCCCCAATCTTCGAGTGGGAAAATTGAGGTGGAGGTCAGGCTAGCCTGACCTCTTTCCTTTTAACGAATGCTTTTGCTGGCTCTGGTTAGGAGTTGCCGATTTTGCGGTTGACTGAATGTTCTTGCCGCGTGTGACCGGTGTTTAGCTCGTGCTATCTATCGGCCCAGAGCTGGATTGGCGACGAATTTTGGCGTCTGCTTTTCATCTGCGATGGCGAAGAGCGTGAGGTAACTCAGGCGTACGATCTTCTTCATCTTGGGGAAGTCGATCTTTTCTACCGTGTCGGTGATGTGGTGGTAGTCGGGATGGAAGCCGGTGAACCACCAGAACGCCGGAATGTCGTGGAGCACGAAGGGGAACTGGTCGGAGCGGAAGAAGACGTTGAGGGCGCTGTCGCGGTCGAAGCGGTCGTCGAGGGTGAGGCCGACCCGGGCGTTCTCGCTGCTTGATGACGGCGTCATATTCGGGTGAGTAGAGGGCGCCGATGAGGTTGAGGCGGTTGGAGGTGTCGGCGGGGATGTCGATGAGGCCGTCGGTCTGGCGGCTGGGCTTCTCGTCGCGACCGATCATGTCGAAGTTGATCTGGGCGCGGGTGGTGGCGAGGGGACGGAGGGGATGCTGCGCCATGTAGTAAGCGCCGAGCAGGCCGCGCTCTTCAGCCGCGAAGACAACGAACAGGATGGAGCGTTTGGGCTTGTCTGGATTGGCGGCGAAGGCGCGGGCGCGGGTCGACGACGCCGACGGTGCCGGAGCCGTTGTCGTCGGCACCATGCCAGATTTGATGCACTTGGGGCCTGGCGGGGTGGGGGTGCCTGGTCGTCGACAGCGCCCGCTGCGCCGCTTTGTCGGCGTGGCTGCCGCGGGGAGGGTCTGGCCGTCGTGATCGTGGTGCGCGGTGATGAGGAGGTTTCGGCGCCGAGGTGCGGTTAGAGCCCTGCAAAAGACCGGCGACGTCATGACAGCCGGTGTGCTTAAAGACGCTGACGAGGTGGAGGGCAGGGTGGTGCCAGCGAGGGTGCGGGGCTGCGGCGTCAGGTCCTTGTCGATGGCGGTTGGAGCGCGGAGGCTTCAGCCTTGGCGGTGGTCTTGTGGACGGCGGCTCGTGGCGAGGAGTTGGTCGAGCACTTCGACATTGATCACGAGGGCAGGTATATGGACTTCGTCGTCGGCGAGGGCCTGGAGCGGAAGGGGGGTGGTGGGGGTGACGCCGCCGCCGGTGCGGGCAGCACGCTCGACGTTGGTGAGGTGGTTGCGTTGGGCTCCGGACGACGAGAAGGACGCGATTGCGCCGTGTCTTTGCGCGTTGAGCAGCTTGACGCGGGTGGTGGCGTAGCGGGTGTTGCCGGTGCCGTTGAAGATGGACTTCGGGTCGTCCTCCTGCGGCTCGTGCTCCAAGACGAGAACGATTTTGCCTCGGACGTCGACGTTCTCGTAGTCGTCGTAGTCGAGCTCGGGGGCGGTGATGCCGTAGCCGGCGTAGACGAGGCCTCCGGATACGTCGACGTTGTTGCGGAATTGGCAGCTGACTGCGGGTGCGTGCCATTGCTGCTGGGTGCCGTCTTTGCGGGTGAGGCTCAGTATGGTGGTCGAGGGATCGGGTTTGTATTCGATGAGCGGCACTGCCTGGAGAAATGAGGGCTTGCCGGCGGCATCGGTGGCTGCAGGCTGCAGGCCTGCCTTGGCGAACTCGGAGACGACCCATTCGGCGGCAGCATCGTCGCCCGGCTGCAGCGACATACGGCCTGCCAGTCCGTCGCCTGCGATGAACGTCAGATTGGAGCGTAGGTCGCTTTCGCGGATCGCGTTGAAGCCAGGTTGCAGACGCGGTGCCACTGGCGGTTGCGCGATGACGGTTGTACTGAAGATGGGGAGCAGGATGTAGAGAAGCTGCAGCGAACGCTGCAAACGTGACGGTGGCCTCATGGTTCTACTATGGCATGACTCGACTCTTATCAGAGGCTTTTCCTATGTGTTCAGGTTCCGCGAACATCATCCGTGGCTGTCCCATCCAGAACCGGTTGCTGGCGAGGGTGAGGGCGTTTACGCGGCGGGCGTGCAGGCGGGCAGTTGCTTCCTGATAGGGACCTACAAATCTCAAGGCTGCCGGTGCGCGGCGGTAGATTTTCGCAAGGCGTCGGCGTGCGCGGGCGGCGGCATCCACTTCCCGTTTGCTATATTCCAGGGCAAATTCGCTGCGCAGCCGTTCGGGCATCGAGGCGGCGGTGAGCGCACGATACCAGTCTGGAACCGGCACCCAGGATCCGCGGCCGTGGAGGACACGGTGGGCCATCTCTCGCGAGAGCGCATTGACGCCCAGCGTGTCTGATGCCAGCATGGCTTGGTTGTAGGCTTCAAAGGCGGACCAGTCAGCTGGCATGGCCGCGGGCGGAATGCCGAAGAGCGCGGCGAGGGTCTTGCTCTCGGCGTAGTAAGCCTCCCGCTCGGTGGGAGAGAGCGGCGGCAGGACTGTGTCGTAAGCGAGGAGGGCACTCTCTAACAGGGTGGCGTAGACCCAGAGTAGTGCGTTTACTTCGTTGGCCTCGTAGGGCGAACCCTGCGGATAGCCCGCGACACTCTCAGGTAGTGCTCCCTTGATTCTTGTGTGTAGATGGTAAAGGTGGCGGGAAGCTGCCAATGCTTGAGAGAGGGTTCCGAAGATCATGGTGAAGACGACGCGAAATGTGTTGTGAAACCGGGCCAGGGGATCATTTCGGAGATTGGAGTGACGATCCAGCGCGGCTGCGACCCAGGGGTGCGCCAACTGGAGCAACGAAGCGCGCCCGGCACCGAGAAACAGGGCGGACTCGCGATTGACCTTCCAACTGATGGAAGACGGTCCGAAGATGCCCGCCTGCGGGTCGGCTGTTTGATCGGTGACGGAATCCCAAAGGCGCTCGATTTCGTTTCGCGAGACGGATTGACTGTTGGATTGCATGCTTCAGTGGATTCAATGGATCGATTGCGGTCTATCGGTTAGAGGGTAGCAAAGGAAAAACTCGAAATCGACAGCTGTCGCCTTTGCCGATGGGCGCCTGTGTCTTGACGTTCGGATTCTGAACTCAAAATGTTTCACTCAGTCGCCGGATGCCTTCTCGGATTTCTCTTTCGTTCATTCTCGAGTAGCCGAGTATTATCCCTGGCCGCGAAGGCCGGGTTATGAAGCAATGGGATATTCCGGAGATGCCAACTCCACGTGATGCCGCGTGGGCCACCAGAGCTTCTTCCGAGGTGGACTTTTTGGGCCACAATACGATATGAGTGCCAGAACCATCGCCAGTTACCTCAACGCGGTTGCCCAGGTACTTTCGTATCGCATCGAGTAGAGCCCCGCGACGTGCTGTGTTTCTGCGGCGAAGGCGACCCAGGTGACGATCGTACATTCCGGTGGTGATGAACTCTGCCAGAGTCTGCTGCTCCAGAGTAGCGGAGTGCAGATCGTTGAGCCATTTGGCGCCCGTGAATGCCGCAGCTAGTGGCTTGGGCACGATGAGATAACCGATGCGGAGAGCCGGAAAGACAGTCCGTGAAAATGTGCCGACGTAGACTATCCGTCCTGCGGTATCCAGGCCTTGAAGGGACTCGAGCGGCCGTCCTTCGTAGTGGAACTCGCCGTCGTGGTCATCTTCAACGATCACCGCATTCGTGCGGCTCGCCCATTCGAGGAGCTCGATGCGCCGGGCGAGCGGAAGGGTCACGCCGGTTGGAAACTGATGGGACGGCGTTACGAAGACCATTTTGGCGTGCTTCGGAAGGCGAGCGGGATTCAAGCCGTCGCGATCGACCGGGACCGGCAGCAACCGGGCGCCGGCTGCGCGGAGCACCTCTCTAATGCCGTTATAGTGCGGCTCCTCGATGGCCACACGGTCGCCGCGTTCCACGAGCACACGAGCAACGAGATCGAGTGCTTGTTGGGAGCCGTTGACGACGATCACTTCGGACGGGTCGCAGACTACCGCACGGGAGCGGCGCAGGTGAGCGCAGATGGCTTCACGCAGGTCGAGGCTGCCTACCGCTTCGCCGTAGTCAAACTGGCGAACTGGCGCCATTCGCGCATGCCGTAGCAAGATGCGCCGCCATGCTTCGAAGGGGAAGGTTTCCACGTCGCTTCGCCCGTCTGAAAAGTCGTAGCGGAGGGATGGGGGCCGGCGTCTCGGATAGTCCACGGCTTTGAGGGTATCGACCGCGGCCAGGCCAAAACGCGAGAGCTGCAGGTCAGCCGATCTCTTCACTTTCACCCGCGCACTGTTACCAAATCCTTCGAATACATAGGTTCCGGAACCCCCGCGGCCGACTGCGAAGCCTTCCGCGAGGAGCTGGTCATAAGCGAGCAGCACGACTGTTCGTGAAATGCCGAGTTGTTGAGCGAGGTCGCGTGTCGAGGGAAGCCTGCCACCGGCTGGAACATTGCCCACGAGAATAGCATGTCGCAGGCCGAGGTACACCTGTCGGGAGAGAGGCTCGCCATTCTTGGAAAGTGGTATCGCTAATTCCATAAAAAGTGGCTCTATGAAAATACCACGAGGCACGTCATTCTTGCATTCAACGCGAGGGGCCGACGGCCTGCGCGTGGCCCACGAAGGAGGGTGCATGTTGGAGGCAAGTCATCAAGCAGTTGGGAGGAAACTATGAGACGGCTTCAACCTATTGGAAGGCACCTTCTGTTGTGTGCGTTCCTATTTGTATGCCAGCCCTTCCCGGCACTTTCACGGATATCCCCAGTCAAGGCAGCACCGCTGCAGGCCGGCACAGAACGGAACGGGGAACACGACTTCGATTTCGACATTGGTGCATGGAAAACTCACCTAACTCGCCTCCAAAATCCTCTAACAGGTTCCACCACCTGGGTCGATTATGAGGGAACTACTATCGTCCGCAAGGTTTGGAATGGCCGCGCCAATCTCGCGGAGCTTGAGGCCGATGGCCCGGCAGGTCACCTCGAAGTTCTCTCCCTGCGACTTTACGATCCCCAGGCTCATCAGTGGAACCTCAATACCGCCAGCAGCAAAGGCGGCACGATCAGCGTCCCCACGATCGGAGAATTCAAGAATGGGCGCGGCGAGTTTTTCGATACTGAGCCAATCAATGGGAGAAGTGTTTTCGTGCGAAATATCTGGTCGGACATCACTGCGAACTCCTGTCGTTTCGAACAGGCATTCTCAGTCGATGGGGGCAAGACTTGGGAAGTAAATTGGGTTGCGACCGACACACGGGTGAAAGAATGAACCTGACAAAGCACACTGAATTCCATCGAGTATCTCGTGGTTTTATCTGGACTCCTCTTGTGTGGTGCGTGGCACTGGGACTGTTTGCAGGCACTCTGACAGTTCAGGCACAACAAACAATTTTGTCTGCGGAGCCAGCACCGTCGATCGCGTCGGTAATGGAAGTCCAACTGAGAATTGTAGAGAGTCAAATCGTGCCAGCGGCGGAGGCAATGCCGGAAGAGAAGTACTCGTTCGTGCCCGCCGATGGCGAATACAAGGAAGTGAGGACGTTCGCCCTACAAGTGAAGCACGTAGCGGCGGCGAATTTCGCGTTTTATAGCGTAATTCTCGGGCAGGATCCGCCACCCGGCGCGTCTCTCGTTGGGACGACAAACGGGCCGGAAGATATTAAAACCAAAGAGCAGATATTGAAATATTTGCAGGATTCGTTTGCCCTCGGGCATAAGGCATTTGCCACGCTTACGGCGGAGAATGCTGTGACTCCTCTCGTCAAGCCGCCTATTCCATTTATGAATACACGGCTGGCGATGGCGAGCTTCAGTTGTTCGCATGCATCGAATCACTACGGGCAAATGGTGGAGTATCTTCGGATGAATGGGATTGTTCCTCCGACGAGCAAAGGGCAGCCGCCTGCGAATCCGGAAGTCACCAAGGGGCTCGTACACCAGGATTCAGACGCATTGAGAACTAATCCGCAACTCGGCTCTGCGGAACGAGATGGTCAACACGATTTTGATTTCGAGATCGGTACCTGGAAGATTCATTTGTCACGCCTCCAGGATCGCCTGGTTGGCTCGAAAACCTGGGTCAAGTTTGATGGCACATCAATGACTCGAAAGATTTGGGATGGTCGCGCCAATTTGGAGGAATTTGAAACCGATAGCCCAACAGGTCACATTGAAGGTCTGACTTTGCGTGTCTACAATCCGCAAACTCATCAGTGGAGCATTTATTGGGCTAATAGCAAGGATCCCGCCTTGGGCCAACCCATACAACCGATGGTGGGCGAGTTTAAAAATGGCCGCGGCGAGTTTTACGATCAGGAATTATGGAAGGGCAGAGCCGTGTATGTTCGATTTGTCTGGTCGGAGATCACGCCGAATTCTGCTCATTTTGAGCAGTCCTACTCGGATGATGGAGGCAAGACCTGGGAGGTCAACTGGATCACGGACCAGACCCGCAATGAGTCCGTCAAACACTGAAGGCCACTAAATGACTGAGTGAGGGGCGTATGACACGAAGGGTTGCCATTGGCGCTTCTGCAACAGTCGGCGCACGTCCGAAACGAAAGTTGAAAATAGGGGGATATTTGCGTGTTACACGGTTGCTCCGTTGTGGAATTAAGGCAATATACGTTGCATGAGGGGACACGCGAACGGCTGATCCAGTTGTTTGAAGGTGAGTTCATTGAGTCTCAGGAAGCTGTTGGAATCCGTGTTATCGGTCCATTTCGCGATCTTGAAGACCCCAATCGTTTCGTCTGGCTACGTGGCTTTCCGGATATGAATGAGCGCGGGCGTATGCTTGCGGCATTTTATGGGGGTCCTGTATGGCAGGCCCACTGCGACGCAGCCAACGCAACAATGATCGATTCTGACAACGTCTTATTATTGCGACCCACTCATGGGCATGCGGACAACTCGGTTCTTGTGAATGGGGTTGATATGGGGGTAATCGGCCGCGATGCACTGGTGGTGGTGAATATTCACTATGTCGATAGCTCGGCGATAGAAGGCTTTGCTCGGTTCTTCGAGAGAACAATGAAACCCGCGCTGACGAATACTGGCGGGCAGGTCATTGCGGCGTTTGAGACGGAGGCGGCGAAGAACACTTTCGCGAGACTTCCTGTCAGGGAGGGTGAGACTGTTTTGGTCTGGCTGGCGGTGTTCCGGGACGCCGGTCATTTTGACGATCATGTGGCTGGCCTCCGCGATTCGCCAGACTGGCGGAATCATGCTCCGCAGGATGTTCTCCGCCAATTCGCGCGCAGGGCCGAGGTTTTGAAACTCGCGCCGACGCCTCGTTCCCAATTACGACAGCACATTGAGGCGATGTGATTAGAGTGACCAATCCCACGATAGCCTGCGGACTTCGTCCTTCGGGATCATGGGGCACCCGTGGATTTGGCGGTGAGGATGGGGGAGAGGAAGAGGAGTAGGACCGCGCCGGCAGTTGGAACGAGGAAGCCTGTGCGCAGGCTGTGGAATTGCGTAGAGAAGACGCCGGTGAGCCAGGGCAGGGAGGCTCCGCCAAAAGAGGCGGTGGCGAAGAGGGCGCCGAGCCGCGCGTGGTTGCCGGTGCGGGCGAGCAGGAAGGACAGGATGAGGGGATAGATCGGAGCCAGGCTGAGTGCGCCTAGAAACGTCAGGGCGAAGATGCCGGTGGCGGAGATGTTCGTTGTGGCGCAGAGGAGGATCTGGGTGAGGATCAGCAGTGCGAGGCAGATGCGATAGAGTGCGGCCTCGCTGACGAGAGTCATAAGCATGGTGACGAGAATGCGGCCGGTGAGTTCGGCTATCCAGAAGCAGATGGCAATGGACGGGCCGTGGATGGACGGGTTGGTGCGGACTGCGTAGCTGGGCAGCCAGCCTCCCAACGCGTTCTCGACGCCGATGTAAAGGAAGATAGCAGCGCCGAAGACAAGGAGAGGAAGCTGCGGCAGTGGGAGGTGCGGTTGCAGTGATGGTGTTCGCGATTCGGACTGCGAGGCAGTTGCGAACGGCGCTGCTTGCGTTGGGCTTGGATTCGAAGTGGGATTAGAAATTGAACTAGAACTGGGTCTGGGGATAACGATGGCGACGAGCGAAGTGATGGCGAGGAAGGCGGCGGTCGCAAAGAAGAAATACTGGATGCCGACGGCAGAAGACAAACGTACGAGTACGGGACATGCGATAGCGCCTAGGCCCCACACAACGTTCAGAATGGCGATGAGGCGTGCGCGCGCGGCGGGAACTGTGGTGCCTGCGATGACGTTGCCGGCGGTGAGACCCGCTCCGAGGCCGAGGCCGGTGCAGAAGAGCGCGATGTGGGCCTGGCTAAAGCCGACCCAAGCGAGGGCGATGCATCCGGCCGCGGTGATGGCGGAGCCATAGAGTATGCTGGCGCGAAGATTGCGCGTGGCGAACCATGCTCCGCAGAACTGGCCGGCGAAGTTGGCGGTGAAGAGGGTGCCGGCCTGGGCGTCCTGAATGTGCCAACGCTGGATGAGTTCGGGCAGAAGAGGACCGAGCATGACGGTTGCGATGCCGGCTGCAAGAAAGTAGAAAAAAACGGGAAGGAGCGTTTGGAGCGGCTTCGCGGGGCTGAAGCCGGGGCCGGGCGGGATTGCGTCTGGCTGGGAAGGTCGCAAATCGCTCCTGTTAGCGTTTGCCTCGCGACGGCCGGGGCGGGGAGGCTTCGTGGACGCCTATGGTCGATTCTCTCACGATGAGTTCGGGCTCAAAGCAGACGTCGTGGGGATAAGGTTCGTCGGGGGACTGGATGCGTTTGACGAGGAGCTCTGCGGCGGCTGAGCCCATCTTGAAGAGCGGCTGGCGCACGGTGGTGAGGCGTGGGTTGAAGTACTCGGCGACGATGATGTCGTCGAAGCCGATGACAGAGATGTCGTGGGGACAGGTGAGGCCGGCGTCCTGAATCGCGCGAATGGCGCCGATGGCGGAGGTGTCGTTGAAGCAGAAGAGCGCGGTGAAGTCGCGTGTGCGGGACAGGAGATCGCGTACGGGCGGGTAACCGAGGGCGGGGGACCAGAGGTTTTCTTCAAGAAAGATGCAGAGCTCGGGGCGGATGACGATGCCGATCTCCCGCGCGATGGCGGCAATGGATTGCCAGCGGGCCTCGGAGTCTTGGGAATAGCGCTGGCCTTTCATGAAGGCGATGCGGCGATGGCCGAGGTCGTAGAGGTGCCGAAGCGCCATGCGGGCAGCGACATTGTGATCGAGCATGATGTTGGTGACGTTGGGATCTCCGCTGTGGGAGGAGACGCCGACGACGGGAACCTGGAGATTGAGGGAGAGTTGCGTATTGACGAGGAGAAAGCCGTCGACACGGCGGCGCATCAGGAGCTCCTGATACTCGTCTTTGAGATCGGACTGGCCCAGATGGCTGACGGTGAAGTAGAGGAAGCCTTCCTGCAGGAGGTACTGCTCGACGCCAAGCATGACGCCGGTGAAGTATCCCTCGCTGAGTTCGGGAGCGATGATGCCGATGGTGTTGGTAAGACGGGAGCGCAACATGCGGGCGTGCAGGTTGGGGCGGTAATTGAATTTCTTTGCGGCGGCGTGAACGCGTTGCTTGGTGGCGGCGGGGATCGAGGTTGCTACGGGCGAGTTGTTGAGGACGATGGAGACGGTGGCGGGCGAGAGATCAAGATACTCTGCGAGCATTTTGAGGGTCGCCGGCTTATCGGCGTCGAGGAGGTTCCTTTTTCCTGTCATCGTGCTCCGCGGGATGGATGTGCAACATATGGCACCAGTTGTACACCTTTTGGCAAGGGCGGCGCACGGTGGTGAGATTGGTTACGAAAGTTTCCGCGAAAAAGTATGTAGTGAAAATTACAAAATAGAGACAAACAGGGAATTGGTTGATGACATTGTTCGCATATCCCTCCATTAAATTATTTTTTAATACGTTTTTTGATGAAATGCGTCTCAAGGATAACTTTCTTTTGAGCTTTGAGCGATTTTCGAGAACGCGGTTTCATGTTGGCATCTTTCTTATCGCACCTTGTCTTTGCTGAGTTTCTGTGACGGGATGCATTTTCCGGATGCTCGCCTGAACGGGATGTTGGACAACGTCGATGTTGCCGTGACAGACCACAAATTGTAGGGATAGGTGCCCGAGTTGTTGAGATTAAGTTCGCTCTGGCTCGTAGATTTGATGAAAAAAACATTTGCTTGTAACGGGCGCTAAACATTGACATAGGGTCTAAGACATGAAATTTTAGATATCACTCATTAGTTTCGCTTCGTTACATCGTGGAAATTGGTCGCGCCCCACTTAGAAAGTTAAACGAGGGCATAGAAGACCAAACCAGCGGCCTTTACTTAGGACCATCGGGTGTGTATGTGCACACCAAAAAACGATTGAAAGTCCTATTTTCAACCGCAGTTCTCCCGGAGTTCCGGAGAGTGCGCGTGTTTTTCGCGGGAGGCTTGTATGAATGCTTCATGGAAGTTAACGAATCGACTCCTAGGTTTCGTTGTGTTGCTGTTGGTGAGTGTTGGCGCATGCTTTGCGCAGTCCACGGCAACGTTGGCCGGCACAGTGACCGATCCGACGGGAGCGGTGGTGCCGGGTGCGAGCGTGAAGGTGCGTGCGCTCGCCACTAACGTTCTTCGAGAGACGGTAAGCGACAGCGCTGGCGCCTATGTGGTGCCATCGCTGCAACCGGGCGACTATGAGATTCGGACTTCGGCCGCTGGGTTTGGCACCAGCGTGATCAAGAGCGTCACCCTGCAGGTCGACCAATCAGTTACGGCAAATGTGAAGTTGAATGTGCAGTCATCGGGCGAGACTGTTCAGGTTGAAGCAAGCACTGCACCGCTCATCGATTCGCAGACGATCACGATGGGACAGGTGATCGATAAAGATACGGTACAGAACATTCCTCTGAATGGCCGTCATTTTCTTGACTTGACTAACCTGACACCAGGGGCTGTGGTGCCTCCGGCGAATGGGTTCTTGACCAGCGCCAGCCGGGGTCTTGGGGCCAACTCCTTTATTACAGGGGGCGCTCGTGAGGACGCCAACAACTTCCAGATCAACGGCATTAATCTGAACGACATGACGCAGAATCAGATCACGTTTCAGCCGTCGATCAATACGACTGCGGAGTTCAAGATTATTAACTCGACCTTCGGCGCTGAGTATGGCAGAAGCTCAGGCTCTGTGGTGAATGTTGCCACGCGTTCGGGTACGAGCAGCTATCACGGTGAGGCGTTCGATTATCTGAGGAATAACTATTTCGACGCGCGCAATTATTTCAATCGGAAGGGTCCGTTGCCATCGAATCGGCAGAACCAATTTATTCGGAATAACTTCGGTGGCGCGTTGAGTGGTCCAGTACCATTTATTCTCAAGGACAGAGCTTTCCTCTTCCTGAGCTACGAAGGTCTACGACAGACCCAGGCGATTCTGCTAACGAGCAATGTGCCGACGCTGGCGCAGCGTGCGCAATTTGCAACTACCAATGCAGGAACGTCCTATGGCAAACTGCTAACCTTGATCCCGGTTGGAGTACAGACGATCGGAGCGACGAATGCAGTGGCTACAGGATCTTCTCCTGGACCGGTAAAGACGGACCAGTACAGCGGTGACTTCCTCTACAACATCTCCACAAAGGATACGTTGCACCTGTACTATGCGTGGCAACAGGACGCCCGCACGGAGCCGAATCTGCAGGGCAACACGATCGCTGGATTTGGCGATCATCGCACTGCACATCGTCAGATCGGGACAATTAATGAAGTTCATATCTTTTCGCCGAATGTTGTGAACGAGGCGCGATTCGGATTCAATCGCATCGCGATCAACTTTGCGGATTCGTTCAATGCGGTTTCAAGCGATTACGGTATTCCGAACGGGGTTACCGCCGCTATTGGACTGCCGCAAATTACGGTTACCGACCTTGGGCTTAATTTCGGCGGCCCCTCGGGCTTCCCCCAAGGGCGCTTTGTGACCACGGGTGTGTTTTCCGACACGCTGACTTATTTGAAGGCGAAGCATTCGATCAAGACGGGCGGCGAGTTCCGGCGGTTTGAAGGGAACAACTACAGCAGTACCGCCGGTACGGTTGCTTTCACCACGACGACCAACTTCATCAATGGATTGGCAAATAACTATACCGCCAATTCGATAAATCCTGTGACGAACCGGATATTTATCAGCGCGGTCGGCGCATTCGTGGAGGACACCTATAAGCTCAACCAGCAGTTAAGCCTGGAGCTTGGATTCCGGTACGAGTGGAATGGAACGCCTGCTGAGGGTGGCCACCGGTTCATTACTTTCAATCCAACTACCAGTGCTTTCCAACAGGTGAACCAGCCTTACAAGCAGAACAACAACTACGAGCCGCGTCTGGGCTTTATCTATGACATCTCAGGCAAGGGGAAGACGACCGTTCGCGGCGCCTACGGATACCTGGTTGACCAACCGATCATTAGTGCGGTGACGGGTCTCGCGTCGAATCCTCCGTTGTCGAATCCTCTACAAACTACGAATGTACCCGTGGGTAGTGCTTTTGCCCTTGCCGGAGCGTCCGGTCTTGCTCCCAGCTCGGTCAATCCAAACTTCAAGAACGGATATATTGAGGGCTACAACCTGAATGTGCAGCAGGATCTGGGACACGGAGCAGCGCTTCAGGTCGGCTATATCGGCTCGACAGGCCATCATCTTCGCCTGAACCATAACCTGAATCAACTTGTCTATGCTTCTCCTACGGCGACGGTGGGCACTCGGCCATACCCGACGGCGAAGTTGCTGGATGGTAGCGTGAGGCCGCTCGGCAATATCGCCTATAACGACTCCATTGGTATGTCGAATTACAACGCGTTGTGGGTGACCTTTCGCCAGTCGCTTCGTGGTGGTTTGGCGTTCAACACGACCTACACGTATTCGAAGTCGATGGACGAAAATTCGCAGTCGGGTAACGGCGTTCAGGACAGCACGAACCCTGCTGGAAGCTATGGATTGTCGGACTTCGACGTTCGCCATCACTTTGTCTTCAGCGGTACCTGGACGCTTCCGTTCCATGGCAACCGTTTGAAGGAAGGGTGGCTGCTTGCTGACGTCACTCAGATACAGACCGGCAACCCTTTGAATGTTGTGACGGGCTCCACCTACTCGGGCAGCACGACCGCTGCTCTTGGACAGATCCGGCCGACGTTGCTGGCGGCTCCTTCAGTTGGCGTTCACAAGGCGCTGCCTGTCACCTTCAGCATTCCGTATATCGTTGGCACATCCTGCGCTGACGGCGACGCCGGGTTGCAACTTCCTCACGCCAAATCTTGGATTTGGCACCATGCAGCGCAATTCAATCACTGGCCCTGGCTTCTCCGATACGGACGTCTCGTTGCAGAAGACGACCAAGATTGCGGAGAGCGTGAACTTTATCCTGCGTATGGATGCGTTTGACGTATTCAACCAGGCTAACTTCGGCAATCCTGTCTTGACGGCATCACCGACCAGCACGACGTTTGGCACGATCTACGGCGACGCGAGGCGCGATCGGAGATGCTGGATCGTCTCGTCAGCTTCAGTTTGCGGCCAAGGTGCAGTTCTAAATGATCTAAATCCTGAATACGCTCTGTCGAATGTTCCGGCAGAGCGTATTTTTGTCTTATGATGTGTTGAAAATCCAGCGGGAGAAGGAGTGAAATTGTTTTTCGGGACAGCTGGTCACGACGAGTGAAAATGTTTGAAGTTGTACTGGTCACTGCGTTGTCTGTGGTTCAATTGAACTGATGTACGGCGGGTTTTTCCCGATGGAGGACGCTCTGGGTTGAGCGCCTGATGAGCAGTGAGATTTGTTTTCGTGACTACCGGGCCACTGATTTAGAGGCGATGTTCGAGTTGGATGAAGCTTGCTTTGCGGAGGAGTTTCGTTTCGATCGGAGTCGATGCGGGAGTTTGCCGAGGAGCGAAATGCTATCGTTCGCGTTGCGGAGAAGGTCGGCGGGCAGATAGCGGGGTTTGTCATTGTCCATGTTGAGCGCGTCGCTGACAGAGTGGCGGGCGTATGTGGTGACGCTGGATGTGGCGTCTGAATGCCGGCAGAGAGGGCTGGGCCGCCGGCTGATGAGAGAGGTAGAAGCGAGCGCTATGGCTGCGGGGGTGCAGTGGATGCAGCTGCATGTGTTTACGGGAAATGCTGGAGCGATCCGCTTCTATGAGCGGATGGGCTACGAGCGAACCAGCAGGCAGAAGGACTTTTACGGCGAGGCTGGATTGGACGCGTTCGTTTATGGCAAGGAGCTGCACGCTTTGTAGCGGTGCGGCTCGTGGCGGGGACCGGTTTGATACTACCTACCGCAAAGTCGGGATAGATGGGACGTTTGGCAACTGCAAGGTAGCCGCAGATCCCCACGGGATGACAACAAAAAGGCAACGGTACAACCGCAGGTCGCTTACTTTTTGCCGAAGACGTCACCCATGCGGCGAATCTGGGCGCCGACGCCGCGGAGTTTTTCTTCGAAGTGCTCGTAGCCGCGATCGAGGTGGTAGACGCGGTCGAGGATGGTTTCTCCGTCGGCGACGAGAGCGGCGAGGACCAATGACGCTGAGGCGCGAAGGTCTGAGCACATGACGGCGGCGGATTGGAGTGGGCTTTTGCCGCGGACGGTGGCGGTGCGGCCGGAGATGGTGATGTTTGCGCCCATGCGGATGAGTTCCTGGACGTGCATGAAGCGGTTTTCGAAGATGTTTTCGGTGACGGTGCTGGTGCCGTCGGCCTGAGTGGCGAGGGCCATGTACTGGGCCTGCATGTCGGTGGGGAAGCCGGGGTACTCTTCGGTGGTGATGTCGGCGGCTTTGAGTTCGCCGCCGGAGCGGACGCGGACTTTGTCCTCGCCGACGTCGATTTTGACTCCGCATTGTTCGAGTTTGGCGATGAGGGCGCCGAGGTGTTTGGGCTCGCAGCAGTCGACGTTGAGGTCGCCGCCGGTGATGGCTCCGGCGATGAGGAAGGTGCCGGCTTCGATGCGGTCTGGGTTGATGCGGTGGCGTGCGCCGTGGAGTCTGGCTACGCCCTGAATGCGGATGGTGGGGGTGCCGGCGCCTTCGATTTTGGCTCCCATGGCGGTGAGGAGGGCGGCGAGGTCGGTGACCTCGGGTTCGCGGGCGCAGTTTTCGAAGACGGATTCGCCTTCGGCGAGGGCTGCGGCCATGAGGAGGTCTTCGGTGCCGGTGACGGTGATCTTGTCGAAGACAATGTGTGCGCCTTTGAGGCGGCCTTTGCCGTCGTTGGGGCTGCGGGCTTCGAGGTAGCCGTGATCGTGGGTGATGGTGGCGCCCATGGCTTCGAGGCCAAGGATGTGGAGGTCGATGGGGCGGCCGCCAATGGCGCAGCCTCCGGGCATGGCGACGCGGGCGATGCCGGTGCGGGCGATGAGCGGGCCGAGGACGAGGGAACTGGCGCGCATGGTCTTGACGATTTCGTATTTGGCGACGGGGTCGGAGAGGATGCCGCACTTGATGCGGGTGCGGTGCTGGGCGCGGCCGTAGCCGAGTTCGACCTCGGCGCCCATGCTGGTGAGGAGCTTGCGCTCGGTCTCGATGTCGCGGACCTGGGGGATGTTTTCGAGGATGACCTCGTCTTCGGTGAGGATGGCGGCGGCCATGCAGGGGAGAGCGGAGTTTTTTGCTCCGGAGACTTTGATGGTGCCGAGAAGCGGGTTGCCGCCACGTACTACAAACTTGTCCATTGAGTCAGTTTACGGAGATTTTGCGTGGAAATGAGTAGCTGAGCAGGTACGCGGCGGAGAAGAGGAAGTCCCCCGGGTTTGGCGGGGGCTTCGTGGGGAGGGCCCTGCTAACTTCCAGCTTGAGGCGTGGTGGGGGCTGACTGTTGTTGCTGGCCGCGACCGTGACGCATGCTGCGGAGTTGCTGGAGCTGGTCGGGTGTGAGGATGGTGGCGAGCTGCTGTCCTGGTCTGCTGGTGGATCGCTTTCATCTGCTGCTTCATGACGACGGGAGAGATCGTGGTGTCGTTTCTTAATGCTGCGATTTTGTTGTTGCGGTCAGCGAGGATGGGTTCGAGCTTCGCGGTTTGATCGGACGAGAGGTTGAGCTTCTTGCTGATCTTCGCGGCTTGACGCTGTGGGTTGTGGGTGTGGTGATGCTTGGCGGCTGGCGCGGGGGCAGGGTCCTGCTGCTGTGCGAACGCGAGACCACCGGAGAGGGCCAGGGCGAGGGAGGTTGAAAGCAAAACGCGGTTCATGGGTGGTGCTCCTTGTAGCGGCTGTTGCCGCTGTCTGAAGGAATAGACACGGTGGGGGAAGAATGTTGCGCGACGGTTGTTGCGTCGGCGAACTGGACGCTTCGGCCGGAAGGATGCTTCCGGGGAGTTCGTGCGGCTATTCGGTCCGGATTAGCGAAAGGTCGTCGGCGGATCGTTATGGAAATCAGCCGGATTGAGGGTCAAAACAATCTGCTGAAACTGTTCTAGACGCTTGACGCGGTGGAGGCAGATGAGAAGAGGGATGGCTCCGAAGACGCCGAAGCTGCAGTCGATGGCACGCCAGAGGGGCGGGATGCCGCGGATTGGGCCGGCGAGGAGGGCGAGGGGAACGACGGCGATGCAGGCGATTACGCCGAACTGGAGCACCCACTTGTTGCGGACGGGATCACGTAGAGGGCCGATGAACGCGATGGCAAGGACCAGGTGAGCGAAGCCAAGCCAGTCTGTCCCGTAGGCAAGGAACGGGTAGTGGAGGTTGGTGTCGAGGAGAGCGGCGTGGACTCTTGCGACCCAAACCGTGATGGAGTCGGGAAGGATGGGATTGGTGTCGAGGAAAGTCGCCAGCCAGGCGGTTTCCTGTTCGAGCGGGAAGGCGGTGAGGCCGCTGAGAATGAGGCCGAGGATGAAGAGCGAGAGCCAGAGGCGGAGGGAGCGGAGGAGTTGAGGCTTGGTCTGTAGCTCGGATGCCATGTGTTGGCAATGGTAGCTCAATGCAATCGAGAAGGCGGAATGCTGGTTTAAGTGTCGGGGCGAAGATGTGGCGAAACATCTTGAATACTTTGTAATACCCCCTATAGGTCAAGACTTTTAGGCGGATTGTGGATAATCTAACCCTAGAAAAATCGTAAGCGAGGTGTGCTGTGGCGCGTCCGTATTGGTCTGGCAGGATCCAGGTTTCCCTGGTTTCGTTTGGCGTTCAACTGTACGTTGCGACGGAGACGAAGAATCAGATTAGCTTCCATCAAATCAGTCGGAGCACCGGGGAGCGGATTCGGCACCAGAAGGTGCTGGCGAGTGCAGCGGAGTCGGATGGCGAGACCGCGGGCGCGGCGGTTGCGAAGGACGAGATTGTGAAGGGCTATGAGCACCGCAAAGGCGAGTACGTTCTGATTGAGCCGAGCGAACTGGAGAATCTGAAGGTCCCGTCGAAACACACGATTGAAGTCAGCCAATTTGTGACGATGGATGAGCTTCGGCCTGAGTACGTCGAGAAGCCTTATTACGTTGTGCCGGAGAACGACAGTCAGGCGGAGGCGTTCGCGGTCGTCAGAAAGGCACTTCAGAAGACCGGCAAGGTCGCGATCGGAAAAGTTTCGTTTGCAGGACGCGAGAACATCATTGCGATTCGCCCCGCAGGGGATGACGCGCACGGCGGGATGATGGCGTATACGCTTCGTTATTCCAACGAACTTCGAAACGAGCAGGATTATTTCCGGGATCTCAAGGCAGTGGAGATCAATGAAGAGTCCCTGGAACTTGCCGAAGCACTGATAGCAAAGAAATCAACGAAGCTCGATTTGTCGAAGTTTGTCGATGGTTACGAAGTCGCTGTGAAGGCGCTGATTGAGGCTAAGGTGAACAACCTGCCGGTTCCAAAAGATGAGGTTGCCGAACCGCGAGGGAAGGTGGTCAACCTTATGGACGCATTGCGGAAGAGCCTTGGCGGCGACGAAGCTGGCTCCGGCAAGAAGAAGCCTGTGGGGAGTGAGAAGGCAGATGCGAAGAAGGGTATTGGGCTGGTGAAACCGGCTGCGAAGGCGCCGGCGAAGAGAAAGACAGCTTAAGTTAACCTGTTCGGTAGAGACGCGCGACAGTCTACCCGAGCGACGTGGTGGAATGTTTCGTAAACAAGCCAAGCGAACGTTGCGATCAAGAGCCACCCGCAGCGATGCCTTGTGGCCACGTACCAGGTCGAAGGCTGAGAGAGCACAATAGTGAAGTGCTGTTGTCCGTGACAGATGATCGCCGCCAGAAACAAGGCATACATCGACAGCATCGTTCGGATTTCCTGAGTTGAAATTCTCCGACCGATCATGCCGGCTACAGTTCGAGCCTTGAGTCGTCGATGGCGAGGCGTACGTTGCCGTCGGATTTGGTGAGGCGGCGGACGGCTTCCATCTTGTCGACGTTGGCCTTGAGCATGACGACGGCGATGGGGATGGATTTGCCCGCGGACTTGATGGTGCGGATCGCGGTGTCGCGGTCGATCTCGCAGACCTTCATGAGGACGCGGATGCCGCGCTCGACGAGCTTCGCGTTCTTCATGTGCACGTTGACCATGAGGTTGTCGTAGACGTAGCCGAGACGAGTCATGGCGCCGGTGGTGATCATGTTGAGGATCATCTTCTGGGCGCTTGCGGACTTCATGCGGGTTGAGCCGGAGATGACCTCGGGGCCGACCTCGCTGATGACGGTGGTGTCGGCTACGTCGGCGAGCGGGGTGTTGTGATTGCAGGTGATGGCGGCGGTTTTGGCACCGCGGGCACGGGCGTATTCGACGGCTCCGACAACATAGGGGGTGCGGCCGCTGGCAGAGACGCCGATGACGATGTCTTTTCGCGTGGGACGGCGGCGGGCGATGTCGCGCTGGCCGATCTCGGGCGAGTCCTCGTTGACGTCGGAGGCGGAGGCGAGGGCCTTGGGGCCGCCGGCCATAATGTATTGGACTTGCGCGGGCGCCGTGGAGTAAGTTGGTGGGCACTCCGACGCGTCGAGGGAGGCGATGCGGCCACTGGAACCGGCACCGACGTAGATAAGCCGGCCGCCGTCACGCAGGGATCGGGCAACGGTGTCAATGACGATGGCGATCTCGGGCAGCGCTTTTTTGACGGCTGCCGCTACCTTGGCGTCTTCGTGATTAATAATGCGTGCGATTTCGAGAGCGGACTTGGTGTCGAGTCCTTCGGATGCGGCGTTGGCGGTCTCCGTCGTGAGATCGTTGAATTCTTCTGCGCCTCGGTTGACGGATTTCGATGTAGGGGCCTGCTCTAGCATGGTAAGGGTTGCCATAAAATTATCCTGCTTTTCTACTTAGTCCATTCTATTCCTATGGCTTGGGAAAAGCTCTAAGAAAGGTGTGCCGGTGATGGTACGGGCGGGGGCGCGGGTGGCGCAAAACGCAGTCCCTTTGGAACGGCCCTCCGTCGAAACTACAGTAATGGAAGAGATCTCGGTAGCGAGAAAGACCTGTCATAGGGTGGGCGCGGGCTAAGTCAATGGTTCGCCCGTGATATATAGATGGAAGTCCACTTGAATTGGTTAGCTGTGAGACGGGGCAGGTGACAGCCTCCGGCCCTGGCGGCCTGTTGGGTTGCGTTCCGCTGGTCAGCACGTCTAAATGAGGGAGGTCCGGAGACAGCATGGAGATTGACGGACAGGCGGGGGAGGGTCCGGAGAATAAGCCTGCCAGGCAGGGGTCAGGACAGAGGAGTGGGGTAATGCACTCCTGGCTGCGCGACCTGGTGGTGTCGGTCGTGGCATCGGCGCTTATCATTATTTTTCTCTACCAGCCGGTAAGGGTGGAGGGGACGAGCATGCTGCCGGTGCTGGAGGATCAGGACCGGCTCTTCATCAATAAGCTGGCCTACCGGGTGGGGGAGATTCATCGCGGGGACGTGGTGGTGTTTCTGTATCCGCACGATCATGAGAAGAGCTATATCAAGCGGGTGATTGCCGGGCCCGGAGACACGCTGAAGATCGATCATGGCCAGGTGTACGTCAATGGCTCTGCAGTGAAGGAGCCCTATGTGCCGAAGCGGTTTGCCGATGATCGATCGCAGCCGGAGATGACAATTCCTGCGCACGAATATTTCGTGATGGGGGATCATCGGTCGATTTCGAGCGACAGTCGTGACTTTGGGCCGGTGGACCGGGAGCTGATCTATGGCAAGGCGGCGTTTGTGTACTGGCCGATGGATCAGGCGGGAGTGGTGCACTAATTTTGTAGTTTTTTTTCTGGCGTGGCAGAGGGCGTTTTTTCAGGGGGTTTTTGAGAAAACGGGCTGTTTTGTGATGGTTTTTCGTTGTGAATTTGTGGTGGATTGCTGGTGACAACGTGGTTTTTGGATGGTGGTTTTTCTTCTCCCAAAAACCGCCACATTTTTGAAATATTTCTGTGGAAATCCGCGTGGCGGAGCTTTCTCTCGAGGCCGACTGGACTCCGTGGGCGGAGACTGGAGTCGTGAACGTGGGCAACACCCAGACCTCATAGAAGACTGGAACCGGGAGCCGGGGTACGGCGTACCGTGTTTTGTTCCTTGATATTGTTTCCCCTGTTTGAGGAGTTCCAGCGAACACGATCTGCTGGACGCGATCGAGGCGGCGCAGAACTCCGACGTTCTGATCTATGCGATCCGTTATACGGACATTAAACACGGGAAGTTGGATGCGCGTGACCGTTATGGAACTCGCGTGCTGGATCATCTGGCCGGCCAGACGGGCGGGAAGGCCTTTGACTACCATACGACCAAACTGAAGCGGGCCTTTGCCGAGATTGCGGGGGATTTGCGGTCGCTGTATCAGATTGCGTATCAGTCGACGAATCCTACGCGGGATGGGACGTACCGGAAGGTTGTGATCCAGACCAAGAAGCCTGGTTTGTTGGTGAGGGCTCGGGTTGGATATTACGCCCGGTAGGAATCCTCGGAGTCGATAAGCGAAGAACCGCTATGTTTGCTCGAAACGTCGCATAAAGTTGCTTCACGCTGCGAAGATCGCGGCGAGAATCTTTTGTGCTCCATGCGCAGAGGTTGTACGAAAAGAGAATTTATCTTCAGTGCAACGAAGAACTAAGCAATCGGAATCCGAAGTTAATAACAAGTTGGTCGAATTTGATTTTTTAGGAGAACCGACGATGAAAAAACTTCTGACTAGCGGAATTTTAGGACTGAGTATGTTGTTTTCAGTTGGATCGATGCCAGAGCCGGCCCATGCGCAGGTTGTTGTGAAGGTCGGGCCGACAGATCATCACTACCGCCACCGCTATCGCCATGTGTACTATCGGCATGGCCACAGGTATTACCGTTACTACTATCGGTAGTTATTTGATTGCAAGCGAATGGCCCGCGAGATTACATTGCGGGCCATTTGTGTTGTTGGATAAGCGTGGTTAGCTGGTGGCGTTGTTGACGATCTCGGCGAAGGATTGAGGGTCGAGGCTGGCTCCGCCTACCAGAGCGCCGTCGATGTCGCCGATGCAGCAGAGAGATTTGGCGTTGTCGGGCTTGACGGAGCCGCCGTAGAGGATGCGAATGGAGGCGGCGAGGGCTGGCGTGAGGGATTTTGCGATCTGAGCGCGGATGATCTTGTGGGCGTCTTCGGCGATCTCGGGGGTGGCGGTGCGGCCGGTGCCGATGGCCCAGACGGGCTCGTAGGCGAAGACGATGGGCGCGGCGATGGCGGGGTCGATGCCTTCGAGCGCGATGGAGGTCTGGAGTTCGAGGACGTTGCGGGTGAGGTCGGCTTCGCGCTCTTCGAGTTTTTCGCCGACGCAGACGATGGGGATGAGCGAGTGGGCGAGGGCGGACTTGAGCTTGAGATTGACGGTGGTGTCGGTCTCGTTGAAGTACTGGCGGCGCTCGGAGTGGCCGATGAGGACGTGGGTGGCTCCGATGGCGGTGAGCATGACGGGCGAGGTTTCGCCGGTGAAAGCGCCTTCGTTCTTCCAGTGCATGTTCTGGGCACCGACGAAGACGGGTTTGGAGCGGGCGGCGTCGACGACTGCGGGAGACACGGCATAGCCGGGCAGAGGACGATCTCGGTCGTGTTGTTCTGTTGGACGAGAGGGAAGAAACGGGTGAGGAAGGCGGTGGACTCGGTGGGGGTCTTGTACATCTTCCAGTTGGCGGCTATGAGGAGTTTGCGCATTTGTTTTTTAGTATTCCATTTGAGGGTGCGTTGTGGAAAGGGATGGTTTCTGCCGTTTTGGATGCCGCTGCTGATGTGGGCTTGCTGATATTCTCGCTGACGTTAGCATTGTTGCGTGTAGGTATCAGGTTCGAGCTATCAGGCTTCAGGTTAGGCGGGTAGGATCGTCTTGAGGAGAACGCGTTGAGGAATTTTCGTGAACTTGATGTTTGGGTCCGGGCACATGAGTTGGTACAGGCGGTTTATTTAGCGACGAAGCGATTGCCGAAGGAGGAGATATTCGGGTTGACAGTGCAGCTTCGGCGCGCGGGAACGGCTGTGGCTACGAAGATTGCGGAGGGTTGTGGAGTTGATAGTGATGTACGAGTTTGCTGGATATCTTCAGCGTTCAAAGGCTGCGGCTTCTGAGTTGGAATATCTTCTGTTGCTTGCGAGGGACCTTGAGTATCTACCTGAAGAAGAGTTTGTGCGCTTGAGTGACAAGGTTGTTGTCGTGAAGAAGATGTTGAGTGGGTTTGTCCGCCGGATTTGAGGTGGCCCGGCGGGTTTTGGAATTTAGGTATCAGGTATCAGGTATCAGGTATCGCGGTATCAGGTGTATTCCGATGGCTGGGCTTATTTGAACCTTTGATTTGTCGGTGAGGGCGGCGACGCCGGGGAGGGTTTTGCCTTCGAGGAATTCGAGGCTGGCTCCGCCGCCGGTGGAGATGTGGGTGATGCGGTCGGCGACGCCGGATTGCTGGATGGCGGCGACGGAGTCTCCGCCGCCGATGATGGTGGTGGCGTCGTGGTTGCGGGCGACGGCCATGGCGATCTCGTTGGTGCCGCGGGCGAAGGCGGGCATCTCGAAGACGCCCATGGGGCCGTTCCAGATGACGGTGCGGGCTTCGGCGATCTCGTCTTCGAAGAGGGCGATGGATTTGGGGCCGATGTCGAGGGCCATCCATTCTTCGGGGAAGGCGCCGGTGCCGGAGAAGATTTTGGTTTTGGCGTTGGGTGCGAACTTGTCGGCGAGGACGTGGTCGACGGGCAGGAGGAAGCGGACGCCTTTGGCCTTTGCTTTTTCGAGCGCGGCCTTGGCGACGTCGATCTTGTCGGTTTCGACGAGGGATTTGCCGGTGCTCTGGCCCTGGGCGTTGAGGAAGGTGTAGGCCATGCCGCCGCCGATGATGATGGCGTCGGCTTTGTCGAGCAGGTTGTCGATGACCTCGATCTTGTCGGAGACTTTGGCTCCGCCGATGATGGCGACGAAGGGCTTGTCGGGTTCGGTGAGGGCTTTGCCGAGGTAGGTGAGTTCCTTCTCCATGAGGAGGCCGGCGGCGGAGACTTTGACGAAGTGGGTGATGCCTTCGGTGGAGGCGTGGGCGCGGTGGGCGCTGCCGAAGGCGTCGTTGACGTAGATGTCGCAGAGTGAGGCGAGCTTCTTGGCGAAGGCCGGGATCGTTGGCTTCTTCTTCGGGGTGGAAGCGGAGGTTTTCGAGCAGGAGCGGCTGGCCGGATTCGAGGTTGGCGGCCATCTCGCTGGCGACGGCGCCGACGCAGTTGGGGGAGAAGGCTACGTTCTCGTCGTCGCCGAGGATGTGGTCGAGCAGGCCGCGAAGGTGGGCGACGAGGGGGCGGAGGCTCATGGACTCGACGGGCTTGCCCTTGGGGCGGCCGAGGTGCGAGCAGAGGATGACCTTGGCTTTGTGGCGGAGAGCGTACTCGATGGTGGGGAGGGTCTCGCGGATGCGGGTGTCGTCGGTGATGATGCCGTCCTTGAGGGGGACGTTGAAGTCGACGCGGATGAGGACGCGCTTGTCGGTGAGGTCTAAGTCGCGGATGGACAGCTTCGGCATTTGTTTTCCTTCTGGGAGCTAGTAGACATCATCTCGTTTGAAATCGTTATGCAATTTGTTGCGGGACGTAGCGGCGGGCGATGAAGGCTAGTGGGATCCCGATACAAAAGACGAGGGCGGCGACGCCGTTGACGAGTGGGACGAGTGGCGGCATAGGTCGCAGGCCAATTTTAGAGAGTGGAAGCACGATGTAGTTCATGACGCAATAGAGAGCTACACCGAAGAGAGCGCCGTAAAGCCACGGGTGACGCGCCAATGGGAGTCTTGCGAGCGGCGAGGAGGAAGACGGTTGTGGCGCAGAATGCGATGAAGAAGTGGCAGATGAGGCCGATGAGCGCGGAGCGGTGTCCCATGCCAAGGGCTGGGCGGCCGTAGATGCCGCTGGCGATGCCCTGGAGAATTCTGATGGGAGGCACGCCGCGGAGGCCGTAGAAGATGAAGGCGTCAGAGATGTCGAGTGTGCCGACGAGGAGCGTGGCACCGGCGATGACCTTCCAGAGTGGGGGGTGGTCGGCTGACATTTCCATTTGGAATGATTCTAGACTGGTTTCTCCTCTGGAATGCAAGCGTCGGCTTCGATTTCTATGCGCCATTTTGGGTTGAGCAAGGCGGCGACGACGACCATGGTGGCGGCGGGACGGATGAGGCCGAAGAACTTGCCGTGGACGCGGCCGGCGGCCTCCCAGTCTTCGGTGTGGGTGAGGTACATGCGGGTGCGGTAGACGTGCTCGATGGAGCTGCCGGCGTTCTTGAGCGCCGTGGCGATGAGGGTGAGGCACTGGTCGGTCTGTTCGGCGACGTCGGCGTCGTCTGCGCCTACGGGGCCGGTGCCGGAGACGTGGACGTGGTTGCCGATGCGGACGGCGCGGGAGAAGCCGATGATGGGCTCGAAGGGAGAGGTGCCGGGGATGTTGGTGCGTTTGGTCATGAGAGTTGGATGCAGTGTGCGATTGTGATCTGAATTATGCGCCGGATGTCGTTGGTTTGCTCTCGATGAGGCTTATTTCACGGTCGAGGAAAGTTTATCGCGCAGGGTCGCGTTTTCGGCTTCGAGTGTCGCGAGTTTTTCGCGGACGGGGGCGAGAACTTCCTGCAGCTCTTCCATGGTGTAACGAGGCGTGATGTGCTGCGGACAGTTCCAGTCGAAGCCTTCGACGTGGATGAGGATGACTCTTTCTATGACGTCGGACTTGTCGATGGGGCGGAAGGATTCGATGAGGGCAGGAGCCTTCTCGTCGTGCTCGTGGACCTCGACGCGGCCAAGGATCTTGAGGCGGGTCTGGTTGGGGTAGTCCATGAAGAAGAGGGCCACGCGGGGATCGTGTTCGAGATTGCCCAGGCTGACGTATTGCTTGTTGCCGCGCAGGTCTGCGAAGCCGAGGAGTCCAGGGTTGATGATGCGAACGAAGCCTTTGGGGCCGCCGCGATGCTGTACGTAGGGCCAGCCGGTTTCGCTGACGGAGGCCATGTAGAAGCTGTCGCGGCGCTGGATGAAGTCCTGCTCTGCGGGGCCGAGGGCGTCTCCCTGCGGGGCACTCTGCTCCATGCGCTCGTACTGGCGCCGGCTGCCGTGTTCCTTCTGGTGTTCTTTGACGAGACGAGTGAAGGCTAGTTCCTGGAAGCGACGACTCATAGAGTTCTCGATCCGGGCAGGTGGACTCGCTGCCTGTAGTTATTGATTCCTGATAACCCTGGAGGATTCAGTATGCTTGAGCGGTTGTGCCGGGCGAATGTCGGCTGGGGGATGAACGCTGTCTATCCGAATGATAATCGAGAGGTCGTCGGTCGGAGTCGCGTATCATCGGCAGAACCGCGAAGATCCGAGCTTGAGGAGGTACTGCGAACGTGTGCTTTTCAGCGACGGCGAACTTTGTCGGAAGCGGAGTGCTCGGGGCGATTGGGGTTGTTACCCTGACGAAGGTGAAGCACAAGCGAGAGCTGCTGTTCGCGTCACTGCCTACGTTGTTTGCTGTGCACCAGTTTATCGAGGGCTTTGTGTGGCTGGGGCTGGATGGGGTGCTGTCGCCGGCGGTGACGCACAATATGGGCGCTGCGTTTGTGCTGTATGCGCAGGGTCTGCTTCCGTTTGTGATTCCGCTGAGTGTGGTGCTGTTTGAGCCGACCGTGAAAGCTCGCAGGCGGATGCTGCCGTTTCTGGCGATTGGCACGGGGACGACGCTGTATATGCTTTGGGCGCTGATTGCGTATCCGCTGCATATCTTCGTGCGGGGTGACAGCATCGTCTACATCAATGATGGGACCAACAATACGGCGCTCGCGGTGCTGTATGTGATTTCCACCTGCGGATCGCTGTTCTTCTCGAAGGTGAGGACGATGGTGATCTTCGGCGCGGCCAACCTGGCGATTCTGCTGGCGGTGATGGAGGTGAAGCGATATGCCTTCACTTCGCTTTGGTGTGCGTATGCGGCGGTGGCGAGTCGTGATTATTCTGGCTTACTTCTGGAAGAGCAAGCTTCACCGGCCGTTCAATTATGCGGAGGCGATTTGGGGATGATGGCAGGCGTGAGAAAGCCTTGCAACTGGCGAAGCGAAGAACCTTGCCGCTTCGGACAAAATGCAGGGGTTCTTCGCTTCGCTCAGAATGACATGCGTTCTGGTGGCTCTGGAAAGTTAGAGGCCCTTTTTCACGAGGAAGGTGATGAGGTCCTTGACGCGGTTGGAGTAGCCCCACTCGTTGTCGTACCAGCTGATGACCTTGCCGGTGTTGCCGATGACCTTGGTCAGCTTGGAGTCGACGATGGAGGAGAGGGGGTTGCCCTTGAAGTCGGAGCTGACGAGCTCTTCGTCGGTGTAGCCGAGGTAGGCCTTGAGCGGGCCTTCGGCAGCGGCCTTGAGGGCGGCGTTGACGGTGGCGACAGTGATGGGCTTCTCGGAGACGAAGGTGAGGTCGACGACCGAGACGTTGGGGGTGGGGACGCGGATGGCGAAGCCGTCGAGCTTGCCGTCCATCGCGGGGATGACGAGCTTGAGGGCCTTGGCGGCTCCGGTGCTCGACGGAATCATCGAGAGGGCGGCGGCGCGGGCGCGGCGGAGGTCCTTGTGCGGCGTGTCGAGGATGACCTGATCGTTGGTGTAGCTGTGGATGGTGGTCATGATGCCCGAGGAGATGCCGAAGGTGTCGTTGAGTACCTTGACGACGGGGGCGAGGCAGTTGGTGGTGCAGCTCGCGTTGGAGATGATGTTGTGCTTGGCTGCGTCGTACTTGTCTTCGTTGACGCCGAGGACGACGGTGATGTCCTCGTTGGTGGCCGGGGCGGAGATGATGACCTTCTTGACGGTGGAGCCGAGGTGGGCCTTGGCCTTTTCGGCGTCGGTGAAGAAGCCGGTGGATTCGACGACGATCTGCGCGCCGACGGAGGCCCAGTCGAGCTTGGCAGGGATCGCGCTCGGCGAAGACCTTGATTTTCTTGCCGTCGACGGCGATGAAGTCGGCTCCGTGGGTGATCTCCTTCTTGAGGTTGCCGAGGATGGAGTCGTACTTGAGAAGGTGGGCCAGGGTGGCGGGGGTGGTGAGGTCGTTGACGGCTACGAATTCGATGTCCGGGTTGCCGATAGCGCTGCGGAAGACGTTGCGTCCAATGCGGCCGAAGCCGTTAATGCCTACCTTTACTGCTGCCATGATTTCGGTTGCTCCTATCGTGATGCTGCGAGGGTGTTTACGAGTTTTGACGTTTGAGAGCGCAGCGGAATCGATTGCGCCCACCATCTCGGATGCTATCACCGGGGGTAGGGTGGCGCAAATGCTGGAGCGGGGAGGCTTTGCGGGGTGTCGGGGGAGGTGCGAGCGATTTGCGGGGGGCTTCGACGCTGTGTTACAAGCGTGATATGCGCGAGTTGCGCGAATGGATAAGCGAAAAGATGAGACGACGCCCTAGACGTGGACCGAACGATTCGGAGTCCACGGGGAAGAGTGGGCAGGAGTTGCCCGCAAACCAACCGGCACCCCTAAGACCAACGTATCCGGAGGCTGCACCGCCACGTGCGGCCGAGGTTCCGCCAGCGGCTTCCAGCGTATCGGATTCTTCCCAGCCGGTTGCCGCGAAGCCTGAGCCCCCACCTGAACCGAGGATGGTGGTGGAGACGCAGCCTGAGTCGCTGGCGACTCCGCCGGTTGAGCAATCGCCGTTGAAGTCGCCTAAGGGTTATGTTGTGCTGACAATTGGGCTGCCGGGGTCGGGCAAGACGACCTGGTACAAGCGGCGGGGAGTCACTCCGCTGTCGAGCGATCTGCTGCGGACATTGCTGTTCGACGACATTACGGAGCAGCGGTACCAGGGGCTGGTGTTTTCGACGCTGCGGAGTTTGCTGCGTGCGCGGCTGATTGCGAAGATGCCGTGGAACTATGTGGATGCGACGAACCTGTCGCCGCATGAGCGCAAGCAGTGGATCAAGATGGCGAAGAGCTTCGGGTACGAGGTGCAGGCGGTGTTCTTTGATGTGCCGCTGGCGGTGTGCATGGAGCGGAACTCGAAGCGCGATCGCCAGGTGACCGATGAGGTGATGCAGAAGATGGCAGAGCGTCTGAAGCCGCCTACCTTCAAAGAAGGCTTTGAGAAGATTACGGTGGTTCGGGTGAAGGGGCAGCCGGGAGCGGGGGAGCCTGCGGCGACGGAGGCTGCACCGGAAGTGACGCACTAGCTTCACTGCAGGGCAACAACACGGGTTAGAGTAAGAGACATGCCCACGGTTGGCGTTGAGTTCGCGAAGGTGAGCTATACGCTGCCGCGAGGTGCTGACGGCCAGACCGGGCGCGTTTTGTTGCGCGATATTTCGCTGCAGTTGGAGGCGGGAACGACTACGGCTCTGCTGGGGCGGAGTGGGTCGGGCAAGACGACGCTGCTGCGGATGGTGAATGGGCTGGTGGCGCCGACCTCGGGTGAGGTGCGGGTGGCGGGGAAGGCGACTCGAGACTACGACACGGTGGCGTTGCGGCGGGGGATTGGGTATGTGATCCAGGAGACGGGGCTGTTTCCGCATCATGACGGTGGAGCGAAATGCTGGGATGGCGCTGGAGTTGGCGGGGCGGTCGAAGCCGGAGATTGAGGCTCGGGTGCGGGAGGTGCTGGGGCTGGCGGGGTTGGGGTATGAGGAGTTTCGGGGGCGGTATCCCTGGCAGCTTTCCGGGGGGCAGCGGCAGCGGGTGGGACTGGCGCGGGCGTTGGCGATGGACCCGATGGTGCTGCTGATGGATGAGCCGTTTGGTGCGCTCGATCCTCTGACGCGGGCGGAGATGCAGACCATGTTGCGGGGGCTTTTGGAGCGGGTGGGGAAGACGGTTTTGCTGGTTACGCATGATTTGGATGAGGCGCTTTATCTGGCGAAGCGGGTGGTGTTTCTGTCGGAAGGAGCAGTTGCAGCGGACATGCTTGCAGGCGAGGTGCCGGGGTCGGATAATTCTTATGTAAAGGATTATGTTTCGGCTGTACATCGTGTGGTGCAGGCATGATGGACTTTTTGCGGGCGCATGGATGGGAGATCGGGCGGCTGACGTTTGAGCATCTGTGGCTGACGGTTTCGGCGATGGTGCTGGCGGCGGGGGTGGGGTTGCCGCTGGGGATTCTGCTGACGCGGAGGCAGGGGCTGGCGAGGCCGGTGATCGGGTTTGCCAATGTGCTGCAGACGGTGCCTAGTCTGGCGTTGTTTGGGCTGTTGCTGCCGGTGCCCTGGCTGGGGGAGAATGCGGCTCGGCTGGCGATTCTGGCGCTGACGGGATATGCGCTGCTGCCGATTCTGCGGAATACGTATGCGGGGATCGGGAGTGTCGATCCGGCGCTGGTTGATGTTGCTAATGCTCTTGGAATGAGCGATATGCAGAGATTGTTTAAGGTGGAGCTTCCACTGGCGGCGAGTGTGATTCTGGCTGGGCTGCGGACGGCGACGGTGACTTGTGTGGGGGTGGCTACGATTGCGGCGGCGATTGGGGCGGGTGGTTTGGGGGAGCTGATCTTTCGTGGGGTGGCGAGTGTGGATAACGGGCTGGTGCTGGCGGGGGCGATTCCGGCGGCGCTGCTGGCGCTGGTGGCGGATGCTGGATTGGGGTTGCTGGAGAGGCGGTTCTCGGTGCGGCGGGTATGAGGATGCGGGTATCCCCCCTCCCGGGCAAAAGCGTGCAAAGTCTTCGAAGGAGAGACTTTAGGTCCGGACTTGTCGTTGGCAAAAAAGAGAATTACGGAGCGGCGTGAGTGCTTTCAGGATGGATTTGTCAAGTCGCAGGGTTTTGATTGTTGGAGAAGTGGCTGAGGGTAAGGCGGGTGTGAGGTGATCGTTCTCGAATCGAAGCGGCTGCTGTTTCGCTCTCATGAGGCAGCCGATGTTGATGCGTTCTGCGCGATGGAGGCGGATGCGGACGTGCGCCGGTATGTGGGTGGAGCGCCCAGGACCCGCGAAGCCGCAGAGCAGAGATTCTGGGAGCGAGCCATGCAGCCGGTTGAGGGGCGTCTGGCGATGTGGGCCACTTTGCTGAAGGAGGACGGGCGCTATATCGGTCGATGCGGCTTGTATCCAAACATCAGAGGAGAACAAAAGGTTGCCGGCGAGGCAGTGCTGGCTTTTTATATCGCTCGCCAGTTTTGGGGACAAGGATTTGCCAGTGAGGCGGGGAGCGTTTTTGTGGAGTTTGGATTTGATGAGTTGAAGCTGGAGCGAATTGTTGCTGCTGTTCAGGTTGGAAACACCGCGTCGATGCGTGTGCTGGAGAAGTTAGGGTTTGTCGTCACAAGTCACGAGACAGGTCCAAGGTCGTTTTTTCACTTTGAGTTGTCGAGTCCGGCTGGTCGCGCGGTGGAGCGATGAGGAGCCTGTTTCTGAGATCTTTGCGGGGCTGGCGAATCCCAAGCTTGATCGCGATTGGTTTGTGCCTGTTCCTTGTTGCGTGTGCGCCGCCGCGGTCTTCGCGTATCACGATTGGGGCTAAGAATTTTACGGAGCAGGTGGTGCTGGGGGAGTTGCTGTCGCAGGAGATTGAGGCGGTCACCGGGCAGGCGGTGGAGCGGCGGTTTTATCTGGCGGGGAGTTATCTGTGCCAGCAGGCGCTGGTGAGCGGGCGGATCGATGGGTATGTGGAGTACACGGGGACGGCGTTGACGGCGATTTTGAAGCAGCCGCTGCCGCCGGTGGGACAGCGGGATGAGGCGACGGTGTTTCGGCGGGTGAGTGAGTTGTATGCGTCGCGGTATCAGGTGAAGGTGGGGCGGGGGTTGGGGTTTGAGGATACGTTTGCGATGGTGGTGCGGGGCGACGATGCGCGGCGGTTGGGGCTGAAGACGATTTCGGATGCGGTGAAGACCGCTCCCGATCCGGAGAAGGGCTGGAGGCTGGGAGTGGGGTATGAGTTTCAGTCGCGGCCGGATGGCTTGCGTGGGCTGGAGGCGACGTATGGGCTGAAGTTTGCCGGCGATCCGCGAACGATGGATCTGGGGTTGTTGTATCGGGCGCTTTCCAGTGGACAGGTGGATATGGTGGCGGGGAACTCAACCGATGGGCCGATTCGGGCGCTGGGGTTTGTGGTGCTGGAGGATGACAGGCACTACTTTCCTCCGTATGAGGCGGTGCCGTTGGTGCGGGAGGATTCGCTGCGGCGGCATCCGGGGATTCAGGTGGCGATGGATCGGCTGGCGGGGAAGGTGAGTGCGGAGGAGGTTCGAGGGATGAACTATGCGGTGGATTCGGAACACCGGGATGTGGGGGATGTGGTGCGGGAGTTTCGCAGGGGAAAAGGACTGTGAAGGCAGTTGGCCAGGAGCGTCTCGTGATTTTGGTGGCTGGGGGGCAATAATGGCGTTAAGAAATCTCCGTTTACCTCGATTTACGGAAGCCCAGCCTGGTCTTGTTTCCTTTCAACGACCGATGAACAGGATCAGGCTTCGTACTGCTACTTACCGCCTGCCATTCCCGTTGCCGGCAGCGGGCAGTTCGAGGGTTCAGGGATTCTCATCCGTTGGACCCCCCGGGTAGCTCGGAACTGTTGTCCTCGTACGTCGTGCAATGCTACTATGACTGACCTTCAAAGGGGCTCAAGCGAACTCCGCCAACCAGGAGTACAGCCTCATGCGCACGAAAAGCATTGTCCGAAGATTCGTAACCGCGCTAGCCCTTACGTGTGCGCTCCTGCCGCGAACAGCGCACGCCGATCTGATCGTCTTTCAGGATCGTGTCGCGTTTACTCTTGCCCTGCAGAGTAATCCATCCTTCATTACGACCGTGGAAGGATGGGACACGTATCCTGCCGGAACGATTTTCTCCAATGGTTCGACGGTGAATGGCATCACCTACAACGTGTCGACTGGTGAGGCGTTGGTCGTCAATGGAGGCATCTCGGTGAGCCCTCCGAACAATCTGTTTGTAACTGGGTGCCCCACCGCGCAAACGTGTATGTTTCACCCGCTCGTGGACACGTTTACGTTCGGGTTCAGCCAGCCGATTCGCGCGTTTGGGATTACGATCACTAGCTCTTTCGCCATTCAAGACGGCGACTACTTGCTGACGACAGACAGCGGCGAGGTGATCCCGAGCTACTTCGATCCGCTCTTCCCGGGATTCCCTATCGGACAGTTCGCTGGTTTCATCTCCGATGACTCTTTCAGTCAGGTCACTCTAAGTTCGACCGCCAATGCGCTCTATGGACTGGAGGACCTGATGTATGCTCGCCCGGTTCCTGAGCCATCTTCGCTAGTCCTCTTGAGCCTCGGTATCACTTGCTTAGGTATTTTGTGCCGACGTAGATTGGCGTCAAATTAGACCTCGATTACGGGGCTAGTACGAGGACAGTCCTCGAGGCCACCAGCTCTCAATGGCGAGAATGAGTATTTAGAAGCGACGGCCAAGACCAGTCTGAGACCCGCCAACTGAAGCCTCTACGCCGCGAGGGCTTGTAACGAATGGCCCGGTACACTCAACGTAGAGTTTGGTGGAACGATTCGGAGTATGTGCCTGAGTGCTCCCAGGTGGATTCTGGACACCGGGATGTGGGGATGTGGTGAGGGAGTTTCGCAGGGGGAAGGGGCTCTGAGCGTACTTACGACTTGCGCCAGAAAACGGCGTCAAAGGCGCCCGGAATGGAGTTTCCTCTGGAGTCCGGGGACTCGATTGATATTGTCGATAACCCGTCTTAGCGGTGATTACGGATTAGTTCCGGTTGGTCCGGGATTCGGAGTCAATCAAGGCTTCGGGGCAAGCCAATGAAAAGGTCAACTGGGCCGGCGAATGGATCGAACGCAGAGAGAATGAGGTCTGAATGATTCGACCGGATGTGCACCTCAGGAATTGAAAACCATGCACAACCGGAGCTTTGCTGGAATGGTCTGGTACCAAGCCAGGCGCAAAGAAATAGAGTTTCTCGCTTAGATAGCTTTCTGAGATCACCACTTTACAGGAACGCTGCGACGGCGGACAATTGCGGCGCGAAGGTAAAAAGAGAAAGCGAGCACGCTGGTATCTACCGAGTGCTGGCCGAAAGAGAAAGAGTGATCCAATGAAAGCCGCAAACGCGATCCTGCTCACTATGGTGCTTCAGGGATCTGTCGCATTCAGCCAAATATCCCCGACAGAAAAGGCTGCAGCGAGTGGTAGTTGTAGCACCGCGCCCGCCGGAGACAACAACACCTACACCATAAACTGCAACCGCATTGGAGCAGACCAAGGCAAGAAAATCGTTGAAATATTGAACAGAGTTTTGGCGAACCAAGACCTCTCTGCTGTAAATGCCAAGCTGGACGAGCTATTAGTTGCCGCTTCCCAACCCGCTCAGACTCAAGCGGCGCAAGCGCCTCCGAACATATTAGGCTTGACCGTTACACCGCTCGCTCCGCGCCCTAATATTGGTGCGGAGGGTTTGATTGAAGGCCCTTTTGGAGTGAATCCAGGCGTCACGGTGACCTTTTCTGTTGACGGGATGTTCACGACAGCCATGTTCGCTGTCGTTTGTGATCGTTCCTGTGCAGCTACGACAGCATCTGTCGAAGGCACGTCGTCACCGCAAATGATGACCACAGACAAACCCAATATTGCGGTTGTGGCGTTAGGCCTAAAGGGTCCGCTAATGCCAAACAATAAGGTGACAATAACTGTTCGTTCGAGGGACGCCGGTAAGATTTCTGTACAAAATGTAGAGAGCTACGTACAGCCTGTACGCTAAGCTCCCAGGTGGATTCTGAATACAGGGATGGGGGAGATGTAGTGCGGGAGTTTCGGAGGGGGGAAGGGGCTTAAGCGTGGTTAGCTTTCGTTGTAAAGAGAGCTCAGCCGCCGGAAGGGCGTTCGGCGTGGGGTCGCCTCCCGGAATTCAAATAAATGACCGAATCGATGCGAACCTGATGACCAGAGCCGCTTGCGTTCGATTTCGCATTTTCGGATCGAACGCAATCGGCGTATTGTGTTTTGTGACCATGCTGATTCAATATTCGAAACACCTCTTATTTACGACGCTTATTGCGTTGACGGTTCCTGTCTTCGCTCAACAGCCTGCCGCTCCGAAGCCTCAAGACACGGAAGTGTGGGAGCCGGTGCCCAAGATCGTTACGCCGGGAGCCAGCAATGCGGCCCCTCCTTCCGATGCAATCGTCCTGTTCGACGGCAAAAATCTTGACGAGTGGGTCTCGGCGCAGGACAAGACTCCGGCCCAATGGATCGTCGCCGACGGCGTGCTGACGGTGAGCAAGGCAAAGGGTGTGGGCAACATCGAGACCAAGCGGAGCTTTCGGAACTATCAGCTCCACATTGAGTGGAAGATTCCCGAAAATATTACCGGCAGCGATCAGGCGCGCGGCAACAGCGGTGTCTTTCTTGCTTCCACTCGGGCCGGGCGATGCGGGCTACGAGTTGCAGGTTCTGGATTCGTACGACAACAAGACGTACGTCAACGGACAGGCTGGGAGTATCTACAAACAGGGAATTCCGCTGGTGAATCCGAATCGCAAGCCCGGGGAATGGCAGACTTATGATGTTGTCTGGACTGCCCCGACGTTCAACAATGATGGCTCGGTGAAGACTCCCGCCTATGTCACGGTCTTCTTCAACGGGGTGCTGGTGCAGAATCACTTCGAGTTGAAGGGGCAGACGCTGTACATCGGAAAGCCGTTCTACAAGAAATACGACACCGCACCGATCAAGCTGCAGGCGCATGGCGACCATAGCGAGCCAATCAGCTTCCGCAATATCTGGGTAAGAGAACTAAACTGAAGCGCGAACGAATCTGGGAGTCCAGGAGGGAGTCTACGATGAGTGATCTTCGAGCCGATTCAAGTCTCTTGTCTCTGCCAACCCGGCGTAACTTCCTGAAGGGCGTCGGAGCTGCGATGCTGGTGCCGGGCCGCGCATGGGGGCGCACGGGCCGCGTCTCTGCTTCGAATCGCATCACCCTGGGTGTCATTGGGTGGGGCATGATGGGGCCAAGCAATACCAAGGCATTCTTGCAGCAGAGTGATTGCCAGGTGGTTGCTGCCTGCGACTTGGACAAGGTTCACCTGCAGAGCGCTGTGGATACTATCAACAACCGCTACGGGAACAAGGATTGCAAGGCTTATCAAGACTATCGCGAACTGCTGGCACGCGATGATGTTGATGCAATCATGATCGCAGTACCCGATCACTGGCACGCACTGATCGCCACTGCGGCGGCTGCCAGGAAGAAGGATATTTACGGTGAGAAGCCGCTCGCCCGTACGGTCGCAGAGCAACAGGCAATCGTCAGAGCTGTTCAACGGAACGGGATCATCTGGCAGACTGGCTCGTGGCAGCGCTCGCTTCCTACCTTTCACAAGGCGGCGGAGATTGTTCGCAACGGTCTGATCGGAAATGTTATTCGCGTCGAGGTTGGCCTGCCGGGTGGTCATCACGATTTTCCCGGTACAGTTCCCGCACTGCTGAAAGGCTCTCGTCTCTGCCGGACAAGATCACCAGTCCAGACCAGACTCGTTCCGGGAACTGCAGCGTGGAATCTTGCCGTCACCCAGCCTCCGCCGACGCTGGACTATGACATGTGGGTTGGTCCTGTCGAAGGCTGAACCCTATATCGACGCGCGCGTTTACCAGAATTGGCGCTGGAACTACAACACCGGAGGCGGACAGTTACTGGACTGGGTCGGCCATCATTGTGACATTGCACACTGGGGGCTGGGATTCGATCTCACCGGTCCATCTGAGATTGAAGGGTATGGCGAGTTTCCTCCGGCAGATGCTGCCTGGAACACTGCTACCAAATACCATGTCGAATGCAAATATCGTAAGGAAGTGACGCACTATCCGGTGGACGTCGCGATGACCATCTCCGGTGGTTCTGCGGCGATCGGTATGGGAACAAAGTGGATTGGGACAGATGGCTGGGTGTGGGTGGATCGGGCAGGGTTTGACGCCTCCAATCCTGCGTGGATTAAGGGCGAATCTCTGCCTGAGGAACTCCGCAAGGTGAAGCTCTATGAGTCGGCTGAACATCGGCGAAACTTTCTCGACTGCGTCAAGTCTCGCAAGCCTACGATCACTCCGGTGGAGACTGCGCATCACTCGACACTTCCCGGGCATCTTGGTCTGATTTCCATGCTCGTCGGACGGAAGATCCATTGGGATGTGGCCCAGGAGAAGATTCTGAATGATGCCGCCGCCACCGAGCTGCTTACGCGGCCTTATCGCGCTCCGTGGAAGTTCCCCGGATGAAAGAAGGGTTTTCCGTTACTCGCGGAGAAATGCAGACACCGAGACCGGCGCTGGCGTCCAACCTTGCGTCATCGCTCATTTGGAAATGCGCTGAAAGTTTGGTGGAACTTTTCGGAGTGTGTGCTTCTGTGCTCATGGGGAAAGATGACTTCAGTGGTTGAATGCGGACGACTGGAGATGGGGCATGAGTGAGTTTCGGATGATTGCGATTGCGAGTGAGTTGGCGAACAAGGTGAGGGAGACGAAGTTGTCGCCGGGGTATGGACATCCGGTTACGGCGAAGGTGGCGACGGGGCATGGGCCTTGCCGGCATTGCCTGCGGCCGTTTGTGGTGGGTGAGGATGTGCGGATGCTGTTTACGCTGAATCCGTTTTATGGGGTTGCGCCGATACCGCAGCCGGGGCCGGTGTTTATCCACGAAGCGGAGTGTGAGCGGTATGAGGAGACGGCGGGGTATCCGGCGGAGTTGTTGCCGTTTGGAGTTGTGTTGGATGGGTACGATGGAGAGCAGATGGTTCGAAGGCGTGAGACTGTTACGGATGGATCGCAGGAGGCGACGATTCAGAGGATGATGTGCGATCCTTTGATTCGGTATGTGATGGTGCGGGATGCGTCGGCGGGTTGTTTTGATCTTCGGGTTGAGAGGCGGGAGGAGAGTTGATGGTTGAGCCGTGGTTGCGGGGGACGTTGACGGAGGTGGATACGGTGCGGCGCGGGGTGCTGCATGCTTTGGAACTGGCGCGGGAGGATGTGGCACGGTGGTGTGGTGAGTTGACGGATGAGGAGCTGGAGGCGCGGCCGTTTGGGTTGCCTTCGGTGGGGTTTCAGATGCGGCATATGGTGCGGAGTCTGGACCGGCTGCTGACGTATGCGGAGGGGCAGCAGTTGAGCGAGGAGCAGCTTGGTTCCATGAAGAGCGAGATGGAGGGTCAGGGACGGCGGGAGGATTTGTTCGCGGAGTTTGAGCGGGGGATCGAGTCGGCGATGGAGAGGGTGCGGGCGATTGGGCCGGCGGGCTATGAGGAGGTGCGTGGGGTTGGGCGGAAGATGCTGCCGACCAGTGTGGGTGGGTTGCTGGTGCATTGCGCGGACCATACGCAGCGGCATGTGGGACAGGCGGTGACGACGGCTAAGGTGGTTCGATCCGGCTGGGTAAAGCAGCGGTGCTTCGTCTCAAACTCAAAGGTGATTGCTGTGAAGCGTGTCAGTGCGCAACGACGAGGGCCAGCAAATCCTGCAGGGTGTGAGCGATCATTCCTGGCCGTACGGAACGTCTCCACCACGCAAGTGTGCCCGCCATCAAACCACCGAAGCCGATCAGGAGAGCGGGACGAAGGCCCTGGTACGCGTGGCTGACGCCGAATAGCGCGGCCGAAAGAAAGATTCCGATGGGTAGGTTGCGAGTGATGGCGGAGAATTGATGTTGCAGGTAGCCGCGATAGATGGCCTCTTCGCAGATGCCGGCGCTGAGAGCCAGAAGAACCCACAAACACTTTTCGTTTACTGTCTGCGGCATGAGATACCTCACCGACGGATCGGTGCCGGCGGAGTGGGAGTGTGGTCCCAGAATCGACACGACAAGAACCGAAACGAACAGGAATGCGATGGCGATTCCTACGTCCTTCAGGGCCTGACGGGCCGAGCGCCAACGATCTCCCAGGACGGTGCTGAGCGGCGATCTGTGCAGCCAAACACCGGTTAGCACCAGGGCCAGCAAAAGCCACTCCACGATCATGGTGCGCCCATAGATCGCGGGGCGATGCACGTTCGTCGCCTGGCGCAACGCAGAGGCGCGCAGCCAGCCGAAGTACGCGTTGATGCTTAACACCGAGACGACAAGGATGGTGTGCCAAGGAGAAGCTACAAGTCGATTTCCATTGGTGGATTCGCTCTCTGCGGGAGAACTTTCGAACGCCTGGTGATTGGTACGCCCATTCGACATGGATTGAACGTAGGGGTGTATGGACGCAGGGTCAAGTTTTATGTGACGAGGTGGCCTATCTTTTCGCGCAGAGGCTTAGTGGGGCTTGAAGAGTCCACCGAGGGCGTTGGAGAGTGGGTCGGTGCTATTTTGCGATGGCTTCGCGGCGCCTTTCGTGGCGGCTCCAGAGGTGGCGCTGTTCACGATTCCACCCATGTTGGGCGTGAAGGTCGGGTTGGAGGTTGTTCCTCCGATGGCGACGGGGACACCGTTGCGGAGCGCGGCGCCGGCGTAGTTTCCGATGACACTGCCGGCTGCGCCTCCGGCGGTACCTGCTGGGATCATCCCCATCAATTGACCGGCGATGCCTCCTGCGCCTGAAGCAGCTCCACCCTTGCCGCCGATGCCGCTGACTGCGCCGACCACGCCGGTGAGTTTGAGGATGACGTTGTAGTTGAGTGCGCCGGCAGCGCTGATGGTGCCGGCGCCTGTGGCTGAGCCGATTGCGGGGACGACGACGGAGACGTTGTCGGTGCGGACGTTGCCGCCGTTGATGGTGACGTTGGTGCTGAGCGACTGGATGGCGGTGCCGGATCCGGACTTGATTCCGGCGAGCGAGCTGAGGGGGCCGAGTTTTGAGCCGAGGTCAAAGCCGGCGAGGTTGGTGTTGTCGATGCGGATGGGGCCGCTGATGATGGGAGCCGCGGCGGAGCCGGTGACGTTGAGGTTGGTGGTGAGGGTTCCTCCCTGAAGGCGCGAACCGGAGGGCAGGTGGACGCCGACGGAGGGGAGGAAGGCTTCGAGCTCGTCGATCGATGTGCCTTGCGTGGTGACTTTGAGATTGAGGGCGGTGGTGGGGCCGGTGGTCTGGTAGGTGCCTGCGGCGTTGATGACTGCCTTGCCGATGGTGATGGCTGCGTTCTGAAGCTGGCCGTTGAGGGCTTGCAGATTCTGCACGACGGTGAGCTGGACGAGGACGGGTTTCGGAGAGGGCGAGCCGTTCTTCGCGACGCGGAGACCCTGGATGTTGGCGGATACGTTGGCGTTGAGGTTCTTGCCGTCGGAGAGGGCCTTGGCGATCGACGTTGGCGATGCCACTGATGCCTGCCTCGGGTGAGACGACGCCGCTGGAGGCGAGGTCGAGGTGGGAGATGGCGACGTGTGCGTTGAGAGGCGTGGCGGAGGCGTTGGCCTGATTGATGGGGCCGGCGGTGCCGTCGGCGGTGAGACGAGCCTCCGCCGGGGACCTGCGCGGTGAGTTTGAATGGCGAGGCGGCGGTGGGGGAGACGTTGGTGAGTTCGGCGTTGAGCTGCTGGTAGACGGCGGGTGTGGCTTGTCCGGGCGACTTGATGGTGATGGCGCCGTTTTTGATCTGAAGGTGGTCGGCGGTGAAGGTGCTGAGCATGTTGTTGCTGTTGGGCGCGGGCGGGGGCGTTGCGACGGTGGGCTTGTTCTCGCGGACGAGGGTGAGTTTGGGCGTGTCGACGACGAGGTTGAGGACGTGGAGCTGCTGGCCGTTCCAGGTTGCCTGGACGTCGATGGCGTCGATGGTGCCGCTGATGCCGGAGGTGGAGTCGACGAAGCCTGCGGCGAGCGGGTCGATGTGTTTGGCCTCGAGGTGAGCGCCGAAGGGAGTGAGGGAGGCGTCATGCGGGTTGATGGGGCCGGCGTTGCCGTTGAGCGAGACGGTGCCGTCGCCGGGGAGGTGGGCAGAGGCGGTGAAGGGGAAGGATTTCTGGAAGGAGAAGTCTTTGGCGTCGAGGGCGAGCTGGTCGTAGGTGCGGCTCGGAGACGCGGGCGTGCCGGGAGCGGGCGTGGCGCCGACGGTCAGCTGACCGTTGCTGATGGTGACGTGGCCGACGGTGAGGTTAGGGATGAGGGTGCTGGATTCTTTGTTGGCGGCGGTGTTCTGCTGGGCGCGGCCTATGGTGGAGTAGTTCCAGGTGCCGTTGGCGGCACGGAGAAGATTGATTTTGGGCGAGTCGATGGCGAAGCCGGTGATGTGGATCTCGCGGCTGAGGATGAGGGGGATCATCTCGATGCCGATTTTGACCTTGGAGGCCTGGAGGAAGGGCTGGGTGCTGAAGGCGGGATCGTCGGCGATGGTTGCGTTCTCGGCGACGAGGTTGCCGGTGAGGACGGAGAGGTCGAGTTTGCCGAGGGTGACCTTGCGGCCGAGCGAGGTGGTGAGGGCCGTTTCGATGCGGGCGCGGAAGGCGTCGGCGTTGAGGAAGAGCGGGATCGAAAGGGCGACGAGCAGGATGAGGGCGACGATACTGCCGAGGACGATCAGGAGGGTGCGGCGGGGAAGGGCCATAGAACCTCTCTTGGACTCTCTAGGACGTGCAAGTTAGTCGTAGATTAGTTCAAATGGCGATCAAAGACGAGTGGGCGGCGATTTAGCTGACGAGGTGGCCCATCTTTTCGCGCTTGGTCTTGAGGTAGCGCTCGTTGGTGGGTTCGGTGGGGACTTCGGCGGAGATGCGCTCGACGACTTTGACTCCGGCGAGTTCGAGGGCTTCGACCTTGGCGGGGTTGTTGGTGATGAGGCGGACCGAATTCACGTTGAGCTGTTTCAGGATTTGAGCAGGGAGCTCGAAGTGGCGGCAGTCGGCTTCGTAGCCTAGCTCGAGGTTGGCTTCGATGGTGTCGAGTCCTTTGTCCTGGAGCTCGTAGGCGCGGAGCTTGGCCATGAGGCCGATGCCGCGGCCTTCCTGCTGCTCGTAGAGGAGGATGCCGGCGCCGGCGTCGGTGATGGCGGCCATGGCGAGCTCGAACTGCTGGCGGCAGTCGCAGCGGAGGGAGTGGAAGACGTCGCCGGTGAGGCATTGGGAGTGGACGCGGACGATGGGGGGAGCACTGTGGATGTCGCCCATGACCAGGGCCACGGCGGATTCGGTGCGGACGGCGGGGGCAGGGATGTTGTCGTTGCAGGCGGCGGGATTTTCGACGAGGCCCTCGAAGCCGAGGATGCGGAACTGTCCCCAGCGGGTGGGGAAGTCGGCTTCGGCTACTTTTGTCACGCTGGCGAACGGCATGATTTCATTATACGTTTCGGTGCTCATGACCAATTAGATTCGCGATGGGGCGGATTTGATGCAGGCGACCGCGGATTGCCACTGATGGACGCGGATTAAAGACAAATGCGGTTGAGGAATCATGTATGACGGAAATGGGCGCACTGGAGCGATTTCGCTGTTATCCATGTCAATCCGCGTGATCCGCGGTCGGGCTTTGGGGGCGTAAAGTAGTGATGTGACCAGACCGATTCCAAGCTGGTTCTGATTACGCTGTTGATCGAGCTGGGCGTGGCGGCGGCGGTGTCGAGTTCGCTGGCGCGATCGAAGACGTTCAAGAACCTGCTGCTGACGGCGAACCGGAGTCCGCGGCAGACGGTGTGGCTGGTGGCGATCATCGTTGCGCCGCTGACGCTTGGTGTTCTGGTGCGGGTGATGGTGCCGAACTTTCTGGCGGCGGATCTGTCGTTTGAGACGACGATTCTGTTGGGAATTCTGGTGGGGCCGCTGGCGGCGATGGCCGGTGGAGCGATTCTGGCCATTCCTGCGCTGCTGCACCATGAGTATTGGTCGCTGCCGGTGAATCTTCTGGTCGCGGCTATTGCTGGAACGTTTGGACGCTTCACGGACCCGGAGGATGTGTGGTCGTTCTCGCCGATGATCGATTTGAGTATCTACCGGTGGGTGACGCGAAATCTGCGGCGACCGAAGCTGGACCGGCAGATTCTGTTGCTGCTGCTGGTGGCGGGATTGCAGCTTGGGACGAGTATGCTGTCGATGCTGTATCCGCGCCGTTATTTCGAGTTGCACTCGAGGGAATGGTGGGTGCAGTTGCTGATCTGTGCGACGGCTCCGATCGTGGTGGGGATTCCGCTGAAGATATGGAATGCGATTCGGGTGGAACGGAAGCTGGAGGAGCAGGGGAGGCTGCTGCTGGAGGCTCGGCTGGATGCGTTGCAGCGGCAGATCAATCCGCACTTTTTGTTCAACACGCTGAACTCGATTACGTCGCTGGTGCGTTCGCAGCCGGAGCTGGCGCGGGAGATGGTGGTGAAGCTGGCGAATATTCTGCGCGTGCTGTTGAAGGATCGCGAGGCGTTTCTGCCGTTGCGGGAGGAGCTACAGTTTACTGACGACTATCTGGATATCGAGGTGGTTCGGTTCGGCAGCAAGCTGAAGGTGGTGAAGGAAATTGCGGAGGACACGCTGGATATTGTTGTGCCGGGAATGCTGCTGCAACCGCTGATCGAGAACAGCATCAAGCATG
The DNA here is from genome assembly GCA_963838555.1 of uncultured Acidobacteriaceae bacterium. Lineage (GTDB taxonomy): Bacteria > Acidobacteriota > Terriglobia > Terriglobales > Acidobacteriaceae > Edaphobacter. The sequence goes on from CAWIRK010000005.1 coordinate 360,553, forward strand.
GGCTGGAGCCGCGAATCAGTGGCGGCACGGTGACCTTGCGAAGCAGGATTACCGACGAGGGCCGCTTGATGGTGGAGGTGGAGGACGATGGCGTGGGAATGGGGCCGGAGCGGAATGATGCCTCGCCGACTGAGCGGGCTCGTGAGACCGGGCACTGGGATCGGGGTGCGAAATGTTCGCGAGCGGATGGAGGTTTTGTACGGACACCTCGCAACGGTGGAGATCAATAGCCGTCCGGGGCGGGGGACGAAGGTGACTTTGATGATGCCGATACTCGATGCGGGCGCGGAGGCCTGGGGGCCGATCGGCGGCGGGGCAGGACAGGCGTTGGGGCATTTGGTGCAGGATGCTGTGCGGGCTATGACGCGGTCGTGAACGACCAGACCGACCGGATTTAGTTGATTCAAACGGGTCGGGACTGGCGATGACGGAGAATAACCCCACGTTAGCGACGATGAAACCGTCGCGAACATGGGGCACCCGCATTTGGGGCCGTGTTGAATTAGTGGTTGGGTTGGGTGCGGGTTACGACACGGTCGTAGTAGTCCTCGTAGAGGGGGATGACGCGGGAGGAGCAGAAGTGGTCCTGGGCGGTCTTTCGGCCGGCTTTGGCCATTGCTTCGAGGCGATGCTGATTGCTCAAGAGCCCGATGGCGGCGGTAGACATGGACTCGATGTCGCCTACGTCGAAGAGGAGGCCGTTGTGTTCGTCTTGTATGAGCTCGGGAACGCCGCCGACGCGGGTGGCGATGGTGGGGACGCTGCAGGCCATGGCTTCGAGGGCGGCGAGGCCGAAGGATTCCATCTCGCTGGGCATGAGCATGAGGTCGGCTAGCGGGAGCAGTTCGTGGACGTTGTCCTGCTTGCCCAGGAAGTGGATCCGATCCTGCACGTTGTTTTCACGCGCGAGATATTCGGCGACGCTGCGGTCGGGGCCGTCGCCGATGAGCATGAGGCGCGCGGGCATGGCTTTTGCCACGCGGGCGAAGACCTGGACGACGTCCTGAATTCGCTTGACGGGGCGGAAGTTGGAGAGGTGGACGAGCAGACGCTCGTCGGGTTCGGCGAAGCGGGGGCGCATGGCGGCGACCAGTTCGAGGTTGCGGACGTAGACGTCGCAGTTGACGAAGTTGCGGACCACCTCGATCTCGGAGTCGATGTGGAATGCCTCGCGGGTGCGGGTGCGCAAATAGGTGGATATGGCAGTGACTCCGTCGGACTGCTCGATGCCGAACTTTGTGATGGGGAGATAGGAGCGATCAAGGCCAACCAAAGTGATGTCGGTGCCGTGAAGCGTGGTGATGAAGGGGAGATGCAGGCCGCGGGACGCGAGCATCTGGCGAGCGAGGAGCGCGCTGACCGAGTGTGGGATGGCGTAGTGAACGTGGAGGAGATCGAGCGAGTAGAACTCAGCGACCTCGGCCATGCGTGTGGCGAGTGCGAGATCGTAGGGAGGATGTTCGAAGAGGGGATAGTTTGAGACTGCCACCTCGTGGTAGTGGATGTTGGCCTCGCGGCCGGTGAGGCGGAAGGGCTGCGAGTACGTGATGAAGTGGATGTCGTGGCCGCGGGCGGCTAATTCGATGCCGAGTTCGGTGGCGACAACTCCGCTGCCGCCGTAGGTGGGATAACAGGTGATGCCGATCTTCATAGACTTCCTGTAGTTACTCGGGCTCGAGTGCGGGATTCGATGGTTGGACGAGACCGCCGTCTTATTAGACTCGATTGTGGCCTGTCATTACGCCCATTCCTATTTCTGTTTTAATGTGTCAACTGGTCGATCTGGCGGGACGCGACAAATGCGCCGAGGTTCCCATAGTTGATGAGCTGCGGGGCATTTGGATGCAAAGCGATTGCGGGCACTTCGGTGCGGAGGGCGTTGCGCTCGATGTCGCGATGGGCGCGGAGGCGGGTGGTGATGCGGTCGAGGTCGCTGTCGTTGTAGCCGGGATGGCAGCAGAGTTCGAAGGTGCCCTCGGCGGGCATGGCGTGAAGGATCTGGTGAAGGGTTTCGCCGTAGAGGTTGCCGGTGGCTGAGATGCCGATGGTTCCGTCGGTGGTGAGGATGTGCGCTTCGCGGATTTGGGGCTGGTGTTTGAAATGGGTTTTGAGGCGGCCGAGGAGATTGACCTGTAGACGGCGAATGCGGTTGCCGTGGCCAAGAGCGAGGCTCCAGGCCTGTTCGAATGGGTGACGAATGGCGTGGACGGAGCAGCGTTCGGCGATCCGCAGTAGCGGACGGGCTACAGCAGGGAAGAGGTGGGTGTGCTTGTGGGTGTCGAGATGGGTGACGTTGATGCCGGCACACTGCAGCTTCTGCACCTGGGCGACGGCTTCACGTTCGATATCGTCTTCGCGGATGGCGCCGCGCAGGAGGGCCTGGATGAAGTCGATGAGGGAAGGACGAAAGTTCTTGCCGTCGGGGCCGATGAGCGTGGGGATGCTTTTCGGGGGAGAGACGGGGGCTCCGTCGGTGAGGACGATGTGGCAGCCCACGCCGAGAGTCGGATTGGCGTGGGCGGTGGCGACAGCGTCGTCGAAGGCAGCGCCGGTGGCCATCAGAGTGGAAGAGGTGAGGGCCCTGGCCTGGTGAAGCTCCGCGATGGCACGATTGACGCCTGGAGTGAGGCCGAAGTCGTCCGCGTTGATGATCAGTCGGGGAGGCATAGGCTTTTGCCGCGGGTCGCGTTGTCTCAATTAAAGCAAATGGGGGTGCCTGCTGTCCTGCGTGTCTCGTTTACAGATGATGCGGTGTTGTTGCCATTCTCGCACGGGAGTCTAACGCGAGACTTGAATGTTACGGATCGACTAAAACGACGAGTGCAGCCAGTTTGATGACTGAAAACGTTACGGATGAACGTGCAGCGTTGCCTTGAGTGGAGTGTCGGTTGAGGACGGGCCTGCGGTCACGTTGTAGTCGCCGGGAAGCAATTGCCAGTTGTTCTTGTCGGTGTTGAAGACGGTGAGAGAGAGTGGGTGCAGGGTGAGGGTCACTTCCTTCGATTGCCCGGGGGCGAGGTTTACACGCTGCCACGCTGCAAGACGCTTGTAGCTTTCGTTTGCTGCGGATGGTAGCGCAACGTAAACCTGGGCGATCTCGGTTCCCTCGCATGCGCCGGTATTGCGTACCGTGAAGTGGACGGTGTGCTTGGCATCATCGACGGTGAGGCCGGAGTAGGCGTAGGTGGTGTACGAGAGACCGAAGCCGAAGGGGAAGAGCGGCTGCTGGTTGGTGGATTCGAACCATTTATAACCGACTTTGGCTCCCTCGGTGTAGTGGAGGTCGAAGGGCTTCACTTTTTTCTGACGACCTGATGGGGTGAAGGTCGCGCCTTCGAGGCCGGGAATGGTTGGGTGGGGCAGTTGCGCATCGTCTTTGGCGAAGGTGACGGGGAGCTTGCCGGAGGGATTGGTTTCGCCGAAGAGGATGTTTGCGAGCGCCTGGGCACCGCCGATACCGGGGTACCACATCTCGACGACGCCCTTGACGTGCTGGATCCACGGCATGCTTACAGGGCCGCCGGTCTCAAGAACGACGATGGTGTTGGGGTTGGCGGCGGCCACGGCCTCGACAAGGGCGTCCTGGTTGCCTGGCAGCGAGAGGGTGGCGGCGTCCTGGTCTTCGCGCATCGGCTGGTTCACGAAGACGATGGCGATGGTGGACGCTTTTGCGAGGTTCGCGGCTGCAGCGGCATCTGTCCCGTCGTTATATTTGACGGAGGCTTTTGGCGATTTGGCCTGAATATATTTCAGCGGCGAAGACGGGAAGTAGATTGCTTCGCCCCACTTGGATCCGCCGGGTTTTGGATTTGCCGCGTTGCCGCCGGGGGAGTCGACCTGTGCGGAGCCGCCGCCGGACAGAACGCCTACATCGGCGTGGGATCCGATGATGGCGATGGAGGCGGAGGCGGACGGCTTCAGCGGGAGGATGCCTGCGGAGTTTTTTAGCAGGACGATGCTTTCTTCAGCGATCTGCTGGGCGTCGTCGCGTCCGCGGAAGGGATCGACTACGGTGCGGACGGGAGGATCGTCGACGACACCGGCGGCGAACATGCTGCGGAGGATGCGATGGACCATATCGTTCAGCCGCGCTTCGGGGACCTGACCGCTTTCAACAGCCTTCTTGAGGGGGTCACTGAAGTAGTTGTCGTCGCCGGGCATGTCCTGGTCGAGTCCGTTGAGGGCGGATTTGACGGTGCTATGAGTTGCACCCCAGTCGGATAAGACCCAGCCCTTGAACTTGAAGTCCTTCTTCAATACATCGTTGAGGAGGTAGTCGTTCTCGCAGGCGTAGCTTCCCTCGACGAGGTTGTAGGAGCACATGACTCCGGAGGGATCGGATATGCCGATAGCAACTTCAAAGGCGAGCAGGTCGGACTCACGCATCGCTTTCTTGTCGAGCAGAACGTTGACGACGTTGCGACCGGTCTCCTGATCGTTGAAGGCGTAGTGCTTGATGTCGTTCATGACGTGCTGGGAGAGGACGCCTTTTTCGAGTTGGCCGGTCATGGTGCCGGCGAGGATGGGGTCTTCGCCGGTGTACTCGAAGTTGCGGCCGTTGCGGGGCTCACGGGTGATGTCGACGCCGCCGCCGATCGACATGTTGTAGCCCATGGCGCGGAGCTCGCGGCCGATCACCTCTCCGTAAAGGAAGGCGGAGTCGGGGTTCCAGCTTGAGGCGGCACCGAGGGTCGATGGGAGAAGGGTGGCGTAACGTCCCTGGTAGGCAGCCATGCGGACGCCTACGGCGGAGTCGGCGAGATTGATGTCGGGGATGTTGAGCCGGTCGATGCCGGCCATGAAGCCTGCACCGAAGTTGGATCGGGCGGGAACGGGAGCGCCGGCACGGAGGACGCCCCAGCCCTGTCCGTGGACCATCTGAATTTTTTCGTCGAGGGTCATCTGACCGAGGACCATGTCCGCTCGCTCATCCGGCGAGAGGGCTTTGTTCATCCATGGCATCTTCGAAGTGTCGGGTTTCGTCTGTGCGACGCCAGCGATAGGGCCCGAAACCATAGCCGCGAGAAGAGACGAGGCCGCAACGGCATGGAACAGCTTGCAAGATAACATCAATGCTCCCTCAAGTTTGTATGCAACAACTGATAGATTCATGGCGACGACTGTCTGGTCGTCGCGGCCGGCAAACGATCGATTGCTGACCGCCATGAAGTCTAAACTAACGAAAACAATGTAGTAAAGCGTTTATCTTTAGGCTAAATCGAGATGGAGATCGGGCTTGTCGCGGCTGTGCGCTGGCGGAAGATGGATCTTGACGCTATTCTGCGAAGGTGTTGGCCAATGTCAAGGAACGCCTTGAAATTTGAGAGCATTGCCTGCGGAGCTCATGGGATCCACTGGCACCCATCATACGACGTCTGGTTCGGAGGCAACTAGAGAGCACTGCCGTTGCGGGGCGAACTACTTTGGTTCGCGATCGCTGGGCAGGCGCACGACAAATTCGGTGTTGCCGGGCTCTGAGCTGAAGCGAATGACGCCGCCATACTGTTCGACGATGCGCTGGACGATGCCGAGCCCGATGCCTGTGCCGACGCCTACTGGTTTGGTGGTGTAGAAGGGGTCGAAGATGAGCGGCTGGCTTTCGAGAGGGATGCCGACTCCGTTGTCGCTGAAGCTGATGCAGAGATCGGCGTGGGTGGGGTCCGGGTCGGTTGTCTTCTTCTCTGCCCAGGTGCGTACGCGGATGACTCCGTGCTGTGGCACAGCGTCGATTGCGTTGTCGAGCAGGTTGGTCCAGATCTGGTTCAGGCCGGTGCATTCGCTGTGCAGCGGCGGAAGGTCGGGGGCGAAATTCTTCTCGATCACGATCTCTTTTTCCCGCAGCTTATGGGCGAGGATAATCATGGTGGCGTGAATGCTGTCGTTGATGTCGATGGACTGCTTCATGCCCTTGCCTTCATAGGCATAGGATTTGACGGCGCGGACCAGATCGGTGACCCGGCCGATGCTCTCTTCGATGGTGCCGACCAGTTGCATACTGGAGACCATGGCCTCAAGCCAACTGAGCGCTTCGGAGAGCAGCGGCCCATCGAATTCGTTGCGGGCGCACTCCAGTTCTTTCGCGTCCATGCCGATCGACACCAGCGTCGGGGCCATCTTCCAGGCGTTTTCGATGTGGGCCGATTCCATCCACTCGGCCAGGGCCTCTTCGGCATCGCTTTGTTCGAGCGAGTTCATCCTCAGCGGCTGCTTGACTGCGAGAGCCTGTTCCTGAAGATCGACCATGCAGTGTCTCTGCTCTTTGGTCAGCTCGCGTTCTTTGAACTTGAGAGAAAGCTCGTGCATTCGCATCAGGTTCTCGCGCAACTGCTGCGCGGCACGGCGGGCGGCTGCTCCCGGATTGTTCAACTCATGCATCAGGCCGGCGGCCAGCGTTCCCAGCGACACCATCTTCTCCTGCTGCATGGTCATGCTCTGCATCTTTTGAAACCGCTGCGACATGTTGGTCAGAATGGCCCTGCGAACCTGCGGGCAACTGGTCATCAGGCTCCAGAACTGGTCTTCGTCGAGTTGCAGCAGGTGACTCGGCATCGTCGTCTGGAGATTCACACCGTTCGGAATATTTGCCAGAAGCGGGACCTCCCCGAAGGCGTTCCCGCTCTCGATCTTGTACAAGCGTGCCATCGTGTCCGTCGGGCTGCGTACTGGAATACGCGAATCTCGCCCTCGAGCAGAATCCAGAAAAAATGCGCGGCTTCGCCCTGGCGCACAAGAAACTCGTCCTTGCCAAGGTGGATGTCTCCCACTCCCTCGACGCAATGCAGTTCATCGTCCTTTAGCGACGACAGGATGGGAACCTTGCGAAGTTGCGCTAAGCAGCTCTGGAGTTATGGTTTCGACGACCTTGTTCTGGACGGCCTGAGATTGTTCACTCATGGGGTTATTGGTTCAGTTGCCTTTCAAAGTGTTGCTAGATACTGATGCACAAACTGGATCGCGATCGAGCCTTCGCCTACGGCGGAGGCGCATCGTTTTACGGAGTTGAAGCGAACATCGCCGGCGACAAAGATGCCGGGAACGCTGGTCTCCAGCAGATAAGGATCGCGATCGAGAGTCCATGACTTCGGAGACTGCGCCTTCAGGTCGGGACCGGCGAGAATGAAGCCTTTGCTGTCGCGAGCGATGCTCGTTGGGCAGCCAGTCTGTCTTGGGAGCCGCGCCGATAAAGATGAAGAGGGAACTGGCCGGACGGGGCTCTTCACCGCGCGGCGTCTTCAGGGTCAGGCACTCGAGATGGCCAGTTGCCGTGACATGGCGATGACCTCGGTGCCGGTCTCGACGGTGATGTTCGGCGTCGCTTCGATCTGGTCGATGAGGTACTTCGACATGCTCTTGTTGAGCGAGTCGGCGCGCACCAGCATGTGGACCTCGATCGGCATAGCGGGAGAAGTGCATCGCGGCCTGGCCGGCGGAGTTCGCTCCGCCGACGATGTAGACGACCTCTTCGCGCGCAGGACATGGCTTCGGTCAGCGCAGCGCCGTAGTAGACGCCGGCGCCGGTGAACTCGTCGGCGCCGGGGATGTCCAGCTTGCAGTAGGCGACGCCGGTAGCAATCAGGCAGACGTGGCAGGTCATCTCCTGTCCGTCGGACATCTGGACGATGCTGGTATTGGTTGTCTGCGGCGAATACAGGTCGACCGCTGGGTGAGGAACTCAGCGCCGAGACGATTGGCCTGGAGGTAGGCGCGGTCTGGCCAGCTCGTCTCCGCTGAGACCCTCGGGGAAGCCGAGGTAGTTTTCGATCTTGGAGCTGGAGCCGGCCTGTCCGCCTGGCGTCGGCGCTTCGACGATCAGCGTGCGCGAGGCCCTCGGAGGCGCCGTAGACGCCCGCGGCGAGGCCTGCCGGACCTGCGCCTACGACGACGACGTCGTAGAACTTCTGCTGGGCCTGGCGCGGCAGTCCCACCTTGTTGGCCAGATCGCGTCGAGTTGGGCTGCACGATCGCGGTGCCGTCGCCGAACACGACGACGGGCAGCTTGGAGTCGTCGAGGCCCTTCTCCTTGAGCAGGTCGAGGGCTTCAGGGTGCTGTCTCCGGGATTGAGCCACTGGTAAGGGATGCGGTTGCGGGAGAGGAAGTCGCGGACGGCGTGATCCGCAGGCGACCAGCGTAGGCCGACGACGCGAATTCCTTCGTACGGAGGCTTGTAGCCCTGTTTCCAGGTTTCGAGCAGGTCGTCCAGCACCGGGTAGAGCTTCTCTTCGGGCGGGTCCCACGGCTTGTTGAGGTAGTAGTGGATCTTGGCGGAGTTGATGGCGCGGATTGCGGCTTCGGTGTCGGCGTAGGCGGTCAGGAGGACGCGTTTGGCGTCGGGGTAGATGGTGAGCGCCTGCTGGAGGAAGTCGACTCCGGTCATTCCGGGCATGCGCTGGTCGGAGAGGAAGAGTGCGACCGTGTCCTTGCGCTCGTTGAAGCTGGCGGCAGATGTCCAGCGCGGCTGCGCCGGAGGCCGCGCGGACGATGCGGTAGTCCTGGCCGTAGTGGCGGCGCAGATCCTGGACCACTGCCTCCAGTACGCTGGTGTCGTCGTCGATGGCTAGCAAAATTGGCTTAGGCATATCTATTTTTATACTTGCTAGACGGTCTGTTTGTACTTCGAGAGGACAATACGATACGCCCCACGTATGATTCGATTGTGGTCGACCTCTCCAGGGTTCAGAAACATATTGTGTACTATGAGCAGGTTGCGCCTGCTGCCCAGGTGGTCGGGGCTGAATTTGTCCGAATTGTAGACAATGCCTGTTCTCCGCCGCAATTGACCGATAAGGGGATTGCGGGCCGTTATATCACGGCAGGAGATGAAGATACTCCATGAATCGACTCATTCTTGCTGACAATCAGGCGATCTTTCGCGCAGGCGCGGCACGGGTCCTGGCGCTGGAGGACGACATGCGCATCGCTGCCCAGTGCGAGGATGGCGAGAAGCTGTTGGCTGCCATCGACGCGCTTCGCGGTTCGGTCCTTCTGGTGTCCTCGAGTCTGCGCCTGGATCTGAAAGACCTGTCTGGCCCGGGTCCGGTCGGCGGGAAGCCGGATTGTGCTGGTCGTCGGAAAATGCGGAGCAGGTTGCGGAGGATCTGGCCGTTCTCTTCGACGGCATTCTCTGCCGGAACGTGCCCGGAACGGCGCTGGTGGACTGCGTCCGCCGCGTGGCCCAGGGACAGCGCTTTGTGCAGCGCTCCAACGTCACCACCATGCAGGCGGCAGACAGCGTCGGCTCGCGGGTTCGCGACCGGCTGACGCCAAAGGAGATGCAGATTGTGGCGCTGATCGTTCAGGGCTGCAAGAACAAGGACATCGCGACGCAGCTGGGCACGAAGGAGCAGGTGATCAAGAACTATCTGCGAAGCATCTACGACAAGACCGGGGTCTCGGACCGGCTGGAACTGGCGCTCTTCACGATCCACCACCGCGCTCTGGCCGAGGCTGCGGCGAAGGCTGGGCATTTGATCCAGATGAAGACTGCTTGAGCAATAGAAATGCGTAACGGTGATCAGAGGGATAAAGAAGGATAAGAAGGAACGGGTCGGAGGGAATGCTCGGATCCTGACCTCAGTCCACACGACGTGGTTTTTCAAGTTCCGCCTTTATCCGTTTTTTATTCTTTTGATCACCGTTGCGCCTTGTTGCGGTTAGTTCTACATGCCCATCTGATCGGCCTGCTTTTCTGCGGACGGGCTGGCGTGGCCGATCTTTTCGGCGATGCTCTTGGCCTGGGTAAACAGCAGCAGATAGTCGGGGCCGCCGGCTTTTGAGTCGGTTCCGCTCATGTTGAAGCCGCCAAAGGGGTGAGCTCCGACCATGGCGCCGGTGCATTTGCGATTGAAGTAGAGGTTGCCGACGTGGAACTCCTCGCGCGCGCGGTCGATCTTCTCGCGGGAGCTTGTGTAGAGTGCCCCGGTTAGGCCGTACTCTGTGTTGTTTGCAATGGCCAGAGCGTCGTCGAAGCTGTGCGACTTGATCACGGCAAGCACGGGCCCGAAGATCTCTTCGAGTGCGATGCGTGCCGTTGGGGCGACGTCGGCGATGACGGTTGGGGCGATGTAGTAGCCGCCTTCGGGCGTCTCGATCGCATGGCCTCCGTTCAGCACGAGTGCCCTCTTTTTTGCCGATTTCGATGTAGTCGAGGATCTTGCGGTAGGCCTTCTCACTGATCACCGGTCCGGTGTAGACATTCTCTGCGGGGTCGCCGGTCTTGATTTTGGCCACGCGCTCCTGCAGCCGATCGCAGAATACGTCGTAGATGTCCGCCGCGACGATTGCGCGCGAACAGGCGGAGCACTTCTGTCCGTTGAAGCCGAACGCGCTGGCAACTACGCCATCGAGCGCTGCATCGAGATCGCAGTCCGGTTCGACGATGATGGAGTCTTTGCCGCCCATCTCGAGGATGGTTCGCTTGATGAAGATCTGGCCGGGCTGGGTCTTTGCTGCGCGCTCGTGAATCTCCAGACCGACGGCCTTGGAACCGGTGAACGCGATGAAGCGGGTCTGCGGATGCGCTACTACGGCGCTGCCGAACTCGGGACCTTCGCCGGGGCAGAAATTGACGACGCCGTCCGGCAGGCCAACCTCTTCGAGGAGTTCCATAAACTTTGCTGCAATCGTTGGCGCGTCGACTGAGGGCTTCAGGATGACTGTATTGCCGCAGACGATCGAGGCCGCGGTCATTCCGGCCATGATGGCGAAGGGGAAGTTCCACGGCGGAATGACGGCGCCCACGCCAAGCGGAATGTAGCGCAGCTGGTTGCGCTCGCCGGGGAACTGGATGGGTGTGGTTGCCTGATCGAGCCGCAGCGCTTCGCGTCCGTAGAACTCGAGAAAGTCGATGGTCTCGCCTACATCGGCGTCGGCCTCTGCCCAGTTTTTGCCTACCTCGAGGGTGAGCCAGGCGCAGAACTCGAAGCTGCGTTCGCGAATAAGCGCGGCGGCAGCGAATAACAGCGCGGCACGATCCTGAACGGGCACTTTTTTCCAGGTGGCAAATGCGGTCTGCGCGGCCTGCATCGCCTCTTCGACGTGCTCTTCTCCGGCTCGCTGATGCACGCCGACCACTTCGGCTGGATGCGCCGGGTTCATGGAGAAGATTTTGCCCGCGGTCTTCAGACGCCTGCCGCCGATGACGATGTCGTACTCGCGGCCCAGTTTGGCGCGAACATCGTCGAGCGCAGCCTCCATCCGGCGCTTGTTTTCGGGCTGGGAGAAGTCGACGAACGGCTCGTTGACAAACGGCGTCGGCTGCGTAGAGGAGGGGACGGAGTGGGTGAGATTTACGGTAGCCATAACGTGTCGATTCTAGCGCGAGCGGTTGAATTCCGTCGCCCTGAGTTGGATGAAGTAATTAGATGTCGAAAATGCGTAGTTTTCTTCGTGAATCGGATAGGCGCAGACTTGATTTTAGCGATATTCCTGTTGCCAGACCGAGTTCGACACTTGCGTATTAAATTCTGCTTCGATTCGCTTCATTCGAGCAGCCTGGATCGCCTCTGCTGTTCGTTCGCGTGAAGAAAAACTGACTTGCAAGCTGTAGGGAGAGGGAACGTCGGATCGAAAAAGTCTCACTTTGAGGAAATAAATGACCAAAAAATGACAAAAAACGTTAGTATTCGACTGCCGCAAGGCAACTTTCCCGACAGCTGGCTGTTAGAGCCTCATATGTCAGTGGGCCCCTGAGCTGGTTGAAGGAGTAAGCGCATGATGGCAGGCTGCGGGTCTTTGAGGGTTGGTGGCTGGGATTCTGGGCTGGGTTGGCGGAGTGCGGCGGGGCTTTTTTCCTTGAGTTTAGCGGCGCTGGCGGTGGGGTGTTCGGGTGGTGGAGGCGGGAGCACACCGAGTGCGAATCCTGCGGTGACGATCTCGGGCGCCAGTCAGGCGCGGTTGGGTTCGACGGTGCAGTTGACCGCTACAGTAACGAATACGACGAATACGGCGGTGACGTGGCAGGTGAACGGCGTGGCTGGAGGCAGCAGTACGACGGGCACGATTTCGGCGGCCGGTCTGTATACACCGCCGGCTACGATTCCAAGTCCGAACACTATGACCATTACTGCAGTGACGCAGGCGACGCCGGTGGCTTCAGCTTCGCAGACGGAGTCGATTTTGAATCCGATTCCGGCGGTCTCTTCTGCGCAGGCGACCCAAACTGTGGCGGGCGGGACGAGCTACTCGCTGGATGTGATGGGGACTGGATTTCTCAGTACGTCGCAGCTGCAGGTTGGCGGGGTCACGGTGCCCGCGACGCTTGTGTCTTCGACGGAACTGCACAGCACCAGCACGATTACGGTCGCGACCGGGGTGACGACGGTGGCCGTGGCGGTGACGAATCCGGATCCGGGTACGATGACGGCGAATGCTACGGCTCAGGTGGTGAACCTGAAGGCAAGCCTGCCGGCGGCGGCGCGGCTGCTGGACCAGGCAACCTTTGGGCCGACGCTGAATGACATCAGCCATGTGCAGTCGGTAGGGTTGAATGCATATTTGACGGAGCAATTTGCGGTTCCGACGACGCTATTGCCGGACATTGCGGCTACGCCTCCTGCGATATGCGTGAATACGCTGCTGCCGTGCGAGCAGTCGGAGTGGTGGCAGACGATGCTGACGGCACCGGACCAGTTGCGGCAACGGGTGGCGTTTGCGTTGAGCGAGATGTTTGTGGTGTCGACGAATTCGGTGAATGCACGGTCGGTGACGACTTACCAGAACACACTAGCGAATGATGCGTTCGGGAACTTTTTCAACATCATGCAGGATGTGACGCTGTCTCCGGCGATGGGCGGCTACCTAAACATGTTGAACAGTGCCAAGCCCGCGACGGGTCAGATTGCGAATGAGAACTATGCGCGGGAATTGATGCAGCTCTTTACGACGGGACTGTTCATGCTGAACCAGGATGGTACTCCGCAACTGGATGCGAATGGCAATGCGATGCCGGTGTATTCAGAGGCGCAGGTGCAGGCGTTTGCGCGGGCGTTCACGGGGTGGACGTATGCCAATGCTTCCGGTACAGGCGCGCCGGCGAAGTTTCCGAACACGGCGAACTACACGATGCCAATGGCGGCGCTGGAGACCCAGCACGATATGACTGCGAAAGATATTGCTGAACGGAACGACGCTGCCGGCAGGGCAGTCTACGACTCAGGACCTGACGGGGGCGTTGACGAACATCTTCAACCATCAGAATGTGGGACCGTTCGTGTGCAGGCAACTGATTCAGCACCTGGTGGCGAGCAATCCGAGTCCGGCGTATGTGGCGCGGGTGTCGGCAGTATTTGCGAATGATGGCACGGGTAAGCGCGGAAATATGAAAGCCGTGATTACGGCGATTCTGACGGATGCGGATGCGCGTGCTGCCGATACGAGTCCGAACTTCGATGGCGGGCATCTGCGTGAGCCGATGCTGTACATGACAAACGTGATGCGGGGTCTGGGCTTTGTGAACAACGATGCGAAGGCCGGGAACGATGTGATTGCGAATGCTTCGTACAACACGGTGGGGAACTACACGTCACCGCTCGGCGAGAAGCCGTATACCTCGGGCAGCGTGTTCAACTTCTTTCCGCCAAACTATGTGATTCCGGGAACGACGCTCAATGCGCCGGAGTTCGGGCAGGAGAATACGGCGTCGGCGGTGCTGCGGCTGACGTTGGCGAACACTCTGGTCTACAACGGGGTCAGCGGATTTACGGTTGACCTGAGCAAGACGAGCGCGCTGGGAATGACGGCCTCGGCGACGGGCAATGCGATGACGGACAGCGGAAACCTGGTGGATTCGCTGGGCGTGATCTTCATGCACGGGCAGATGCCGACGCAGATGCGCACCAACATTGTGAACCACATTGCAGGGCTGACTGATCCAGCACAACGGGTGAGGGTAGCGACTTATCTGGTGATTACGTCTTCGTTCTACAAGGTCGAGCACTAAAGCAGGGGGTAGGGAATAGGGAGTAGGGAGTAACAGGCGACGGAATGAGGATTGACTTATGGGCGTGAATCGGCGGAGCTTTATCAGGTATGCATCGTTGGCGGCTGCTGGCAGTGCGGCGGGGTTGAGGCCGTTTGGGGCGTTGAACTCTCTGGCGCAGGGTGCTACGGACTATAAGGCGTTAGTGTGCGTGTTCTTGTTTGGTGGCAATGACGCTAACAATACGCTCATCCAGTTCGATACGGCGGGGTATGCGAATTACTCGTCGATACGAGGCCCGCTTACTTTGCCGCAGAACTCGTTGATCCAATTGGCGCAGGCGCCGACTTTTGCTTTGAATCCGAACCTGCCGGATATTGCGAAGCTGTTTGACAGTAAGGCGGCGGCGTTGGTGACGAACGTAGGCACGCTTATTGCTCCTACGACGAAGACGGCGTATCAGCATGGGGCGACGGTGCCGACGAATCTGTTCTCACATCCTGACCAACAACTGGAGTGGCAGAATGCTTCGCAGAGCGGATCGACACAGACGGGGTGGGCGGGACGAATTGCGGACGCTTTGACTTCGAGTTACAACCCCGGAGGAACGGTGCCGATGATTACCTCGGTGGCAGGGGATACTCTGTTCTGTAACGGGGCGGCGAGTACACCTGTGTCGGTTAGCCCGGGGAACCTGGGCGGCGCTTCATGCAGTGAAGGGACGACGGAGTGTGCCGCACAGCAGGCGACGGCGCAGGCGCTACTTCAGTTCGACTCGGGATTGTCGCTGGTGCAGGCGGACAATACGATTACGAGTAATGCTTATAACTATGCGAAGGTCCTGACGGCGGCAACGTCTTCGCTGCCGACATTGCAGACGGTGTTTCCGGCGGGCAATGGGCTGGCGTCGCAGTTGAAGCAGATTGCGCAGATTATCCAGGCGCGGGCTGCGCTTGGAGTTTCGCGGCAGATCTTCTTTGCGGGAATTGGGAACTTCGACACACATTCGGACCAGGTGGCGCAGCAGGGAGCGCTGCTGGCAGCGATCTCGCCGGCGCTGGCTGCGTTTTATCAGGCGACACAGGAGTTAGGTGTAGCAAGCAATGTGACTACGTTTACGATGTCAGATTTTTCAAGGACATTTCAGCCGAACTCGAATACGGGAAGTGACCATGCGTGGGGATCGCATCACATCGTGATTGGCGGTGCGGTGAAGGGCGGGCAGATGTATGGGACATTTCCGACGCTTGCTTTGAATGGCCCGGACGATTCGGGGACGAATGGACGATGGGTACCGACTACGGGCAGCGTGCAATATGCCGCGACGCTGGCGAACTGGTTTGGGGTGAGTCCGTCGCAGATGGCAACGATCTTCCCGAATATCGGGAGCTTCCCGACGATGAATCTGGGGTTTGTGTAGGGGAGTGAATCTTCGACACGTCGCTTTGATCGTACAAATGCGAAACGACCGGGAAAAGAGCCGCTTTGCGAGAGCAGCTCTTTTCAAGTCTGTCGCACTGAGGGTTTTACTGCGTGGTGATGATCTTGGCGTATTCATCGATGGATTGATGCTGTAATGTCAGGGCTCTCTTCTCTGATTCGGACTTCGGGAATTCAACCGCTGTCGACGTCGAGACAATCTTTTTCAGAAAGTATTGATCACCAACCTTGTCGAATACGAGTTTCTGGTTTTCGTTCCTGGACATGTTGCTTGGGTTAGCGAGAGCGGACGCGAAGATGTCCTGGCTCATGTTCTCGATCTGCACTTGCCTGCTTCCGAAGGTCTTGATCCGATAGCTGCCCAATGGGAGTTGTTGATTCCCAACTGTAAAGGCGAAGGGGACGTTGGCCTGGAATGGCTGCTCTTGTGCGGAAGCACATGTGGCCAAGGCAATGGTTCCTGCGGCAAAGAGGGCAAATGCTGCGATGTTGCGTTTCATTAGAGCTCCTTTTTCCATAAAAGTTCCGTGGGATGTTTCACATTGAATTCGTAGGCGCGTTCCTTTCGGACGATGTGGGGAGGGCCGCGCTGATCCTATTAACAGCGCTGGATGGCGATGGCGTCCTTTGGAGACGCTGAGTCTTTTCTGTTATTTTTCTGAATACTTTGACAGAATTGAGACATTCGGCGGCTATGTTGCACGAGAGATTCGTTCACGCTCTGCCGCCGAGCGGCGTCGTTCGAGAGTCCGCATGGGGCTGGGATCTTCGCGACGCAAGATCATCGCAGCAAAGCTGCGGAACGCGCTGAGCAGGTCACTGCTTGAGATCGAGGGAATTTGCATTGAAGACGGAGACGGGTAAGAGCAGGGGAGTTTATGATGGGCGAGAACTCGCGAATGAGCGTTATCGTCGTTGAAGGCCGCGGTTTCATTGGAAAGCGGCCTTCGTAGTCTCCTCGACGGCCACAGCGAGTTGTATTGAGGAATTTGGAGGCGCGGGTCGGGATCGAACGGACGCATAAAGGTTTTGCAGACCTCTCAGGCCCATTTGCTGTGTTTGTATCTGATCCGTTCTGCTGGCAATCTCAATTAATTGCCACGCTCTGCGTCCAACCCATACAAGCCTGTCTAAACCGACGCTCGCTAGAATTTTCGCTACAGTGCCAACGACTACGCAGTAATTGCATCACCGTGGCCGCTGGACACACGAGTGCCGTCTCACTTGGTTGCCGCCGTTTCTGGAAGGCCAACCATCTACCTGTGCGACACCCATATCGGAGCGAGCAGGTAAGAACAATTGGCCATTCCCACATCTTCATCAGTTCGAGCTGCCTTTCTTGCTCTTCTTCGCAGGAGCATTTCGAGGCTGACCCTTCACCTTCGTCTCATCGACGACGGTTGATTCTTCGGCGAAAGTTGCACCTTCAGGAACGATGTAGATCTTTGCACTCTTGCTCTTTACTGTTCCCGCCTTCACCTGGACACGCGAAGCGTCAATTCCCGCTCCTCCTTCTCCGGATGTCAGGTAGTACTTCACATTCACCGCACGCTGACCGGCCAGTTGCGTCATCTTGACCGTCTCCTGTTCGTCGGTGTAACCAACCACAACAACGGTGCCGTTGGGTTGGCGCTGGACCTGTAGAGCTACCTCGTCCAGAACCGCCTTGCACTCATTGTCCACACGGCCCGGTTTGTTGGACATATTGAACTTGCACTCTCCGGCCGAGATGACTTCTGGAGCGGTAGTCACAACCGGGAAGGGTTGAACCGTGATCGCTGCGGAACAAGTCGTACTCAAGCCACGACCATCCACTACATTCGCGGTTGCCGTTATCGTGGAGCCCGCGTTGGCAGAGGAGGTCGTTTCCGTTGCGCTGTTCCCCGTACCGGTGATGTTGCCCGCTGAGCTGCTATAGGAGTACGACAACGTGCTGTCATCCAGGCTCTCGGCGGCGACCGAGAGTGTGAACGAATCGCCCGGCTTGATCGTCTGCGGGCTGGCTGTGCAGGTCGCCGTTGGAGCACGCGGCTGCTTTACGGTGAAGGGTGCCGAACAGCTGGCTGTATTGTTCTTCTTTTCCTTGGCATCGGTGGCCGTAGCCGAGACGCTGTAGCTGCCCGGGGCGAGACCGGTGGTGTCGACACTTCCTGTTTCCCCGGTTCCGGAGGCCTTGCCGCCGCTCGAAGTCCAGCTATATGTAACCGTGTGCTTGGGATTGAAGTTCTGCGTGCTAACCGTAGCTGTCACTGGGGCGCCAGACCATATCTCGGTTGGAGAAGCAGAGCAGCTCGCACTCGGTGGGATTGGAGGTTTCCCACCGAAGGTCATCACCACACCGCCCAGATAGCGCCAGCTATTCTGGTTCTTGGTCAATCCCAGGTCGCCGTTGAAGTCGGTATACAAGTAATCCATCTCAAATGGGCGGATGTAAAATTTTCGGCTCACAGCAAGATCAAGTCCCAGGCCGGCTGCCGCCGCGAATGTGTTATTGGAAGGGGCTCCACTGACTCCCGTGAGAGTAAGGTTATTGATGGCATTTTTGTAGAGGTTGCTGTGCGCGCCGCCAACCAGTACTTCTGCGAATGGACGGAGCTTACCTCTGGAGAGAGTGAACTGGGGCCCGATCATGTAGGTAAATAGATTTCCCGAGACATTGGCTGATCCACCTGCTGGGAGAAACGGATTGCCAGGCGGGACTATCACCACTCTCGTGTTGCTGGTGTACCCTTGAAATTCAGCCTTAACTCCAAGCTTGTGGCTGAAGTTGTACACGACTCCGCCGCCGCCGCCCTCCAGACTGAAGTGTTGCCCAAATTCATAGTTGCGGCTTTCGAAGTCGATGGCCTGATAGTGCACGTAGGAGTAGTCGATTGGGATCTCCCATTTGGGATGTTCCTGAGACCACGCTGACAGGCCAAACATGACATCCACAGCAAAGATAAGTGCAGTTCTGAGTTTCATTCAATCCCTCCATAACTCCGTAACTCTGAATAGTCTGCAATCTCGATCACCTGATCGGGCTAGCTAAAGGCCCCGGAATACTTCGGTCTCTATGCCCGGGGGGGAGACTCCCAGGAGTCTCCCCGCTAGAGCGTGCTGCCTCATGGGTTGGAGAAAACCACTGCCGGACTGGTCGTGGCTGGGGTGGTGATATTGCTCGTGGCAGTCACGTTCGTCGTCCCTGGCCCTGTGTTGGTTGCTAAACCGGTAAGACTCATTACGGCAACCCCCGGCACCGAAGAATTCCAAATCACCTGATTAGTGAGGTTCTGCGTTGTCGAATCGCTGAAGGTCCCAGTGGCCTGGTATTGCTGCGTGCCACCTATGGCAACGTGCACATTGCCAGTCGGTGTGATCGCAAGTGTCTTCAGGGTTGCGTTGGTCACGGTTACGCTTGACAGATTGGACTGGCCGCCGAATACCGCTGCGATTACGGCTGTCCCTGGAGAGTTCCCCGTTGCCCATCCCGATGAGCCGAGCGTATCGGAAATTGTCGCGACTGGCCCCGTCCCCGAGACCGCTGGCGGCGAGATCGCGACCCACGTGGCAGAGTTCGAGATGTCCTGAGTGGTCCCATCCGTGAGAGTCGCAACCGCGACAAACTGCGACGCGGTCGCTTGTGCGATGTTGAGAATAGATGGATTAACTATGGGAATAGCTGGTCCGGCCGCAATTGACTTCACCGCTTGGACATTGATAACTGCGTTCGTGGTGATCGTGCCGAACTTCGCCGTCACCGTGGCCGATCCGGCTGCAACCCCTGTCACGAGTCCGGTCTGATCCACGGTTGCGAAGGAGCCGTTGGATGGAGTAACGCTCCACGCCGCGCCCAGATTGATGGTCTGCTTTGACCCATCGCTAAACGTGCCAACCGCATTAATCAGAAGAGTCGAGCCGATCGCAACTCCAGTGGGCGTCGTTCCCGGGGTGAGCGTGATGGCCGTTAGCGAGGCTGCAGTTACGCCGAGCGCAGCCTGTCCTGTCGTACCGCCGAAGGAAGCCTGTATCACGGTCGCGCCTAAAGCCACGCCGGTGGCAACTCCTTTCGGACTGGTATTAGAAACAGTTGCTGCCGCGACGTTCGTGCTGGTCCAGTTCGTGTTCGCATCTGCAGTAATGTCTTGTGTCGTATTGTCGCTGAACTGCCCCAGAGCGAAGAAGGGCTGACGGGTAAGAGGAGCCATGGTCTGACCAGCGCGCGGATAGACCAGGATGCTCGTTATGGTTGCGTTGGTTGCGACCAGCTGAGTGTTGCCGGAAATACCCGAGGCCGGATCGGTTGCCGTAATCGTTGCCGTTCCGGGATTAATGCTGGCAGCGAGTCCCGTGTTGGTAATCGTTGCGACCGTCACAGGAGCTGAAGCCCATGTGACGTTTGATAGCAAGCGCACTCCGCCGTCGCTGTAGAGACCGTAAGCCTGGAATTGGCGGCCAGTGCCTTTGGCTATAGTGGCTGCTTTGGAGCCGGGGCTCGCGATGACAGAGACGGAGCCGGTTACACCAATGGAGAGCAGGGCAGGCGCCGCAACATTGAACGTTGCGGTACCAGTGACGGTACCGGCTGCGGGACTAGTGAAGCTCGCCGTAATTACGGAAGAGCCCTGGCTGTAGCTTTGTGCGAGGCCCGCTGAGTTGATCGTGCTGACGGGCGCCGTCGCTGAAGTCCACTTCACGAGACTGGTGATATCCCGCGTTTGACTATTGCTGAAGGTTCCTACGGCGGTAAATTGTTGGGTACGTCCTGCTGCGACGGACGGAGTCCCAGGGTTTACCTGGATCGCTGTGAGATACGGAAATTGCGCATCACTGCATCCCACCAGCGCACCTAGAGCTGCAAGCACTGCGACTAATAAGAGTTTCTTCAAGGAACACCTCGCGTTTCAAGAAAATGATTTTTGTCGCAACTTCAGCCGGACGGCTCACAATGAATCATCGCGACGAATCAAATTACATAGGGGGCCGCGCCTTCTCACCCTGAGGAGGCGGCCGCGCACGAACCTTGTTTGATCACGAGTCCAACGGGTCCGAGCGTGCGAAGGGGAGTACCAGTAGCAGGTCAGCGCTGATTCTAACTGTCCTTGCTCCGGTTTCGTGGAAGTGAATCTGTTACAAGCCGCGCCTGCGAAAGCAATGGACCTTGACCCCAGTCCGGAAAACCTATTCCAGGAGTTAGCAATGGAACAACAACGAGTCCGCTTCCGCGCTGCTGTCTTTCTGGAAACGCAGCAGCGAGATTCTGGCGTTACATTGCGCTTAGGTTAGAGAGTCGAACACATTTCCGCTACTAGGAAAAGCCCTAGCTTTCGCAAATAATTTCTCTAGATTAGATGGGCGCTCCCCCCGCCTTGGTGAAGGAAGAGCGGAAAGCGCGAGGCAGACAAGGACGCGATCATTCAGTTCCTCTTCAATTCCTTCGACTTCTGCAATCAGGCAGTCGCCGGCATGACCCCCGAAATACTCGACGCCGTCCTCGGCCCCGAACCGCAAGACGACAAGC
Organism: uncultured Acidobacteriaceae bacterium; assembly: GCA_963838555.1. Lineage (GTDB taxonomy): Bacteria > Acidobacteriota > Terriglobia > Terriglobales > Acidobacteriaceae > Edaphobacter. Next base: position 381,409 of record CAWIRK010000005.1, read on the forward strand.
CTCGAATGGCTATGGGCGGACTTCACCGACGCCGCGCATCATCGAGGACAACTCGAAGTCTATCTGCGCCTCAAAGGCATCAAGCCGCCTGAGTATGTTTTCAAGTCTTTGAAAAATTTGGAGGCGCGGGTCGGGATCGAACCGACGCATAAAGGTTTTGCAGACCTCTCCCTTACCACTTGGGTACCGCGCCTCGGCTGGGCTTGTCTGCTTCTGCCCTGCTGAAATTGTGGGAGAAGTGTACCGCAGACAGGATTTATTTGGAGCGGGAGACCGGGGTCGAACCGGCGACATCTTCCTTGGCAAGGAAGCACTCTACCACTGAGCTACTCCCGCTCTTACAGGTTCAAGTATAGCGGCCAAGTTGGGTGTGGTCAACGCGGCGTTGGGCGTTACTGCATTGCCATCATAGTTTAGCGAGCACGAGAGGCGAACAATTTGCATCTCATTTGGTGATGGACCGGTACTTAGCGGAATTGCAGGTGGGAATGGACTAAATGACGAATCCGATATCACAGACCGAAGGGCAGATGCCGCATTGGCAAGCGCTGCTGGATTCAGCCGCCGAGGGGATTTGGGGTCTGGATCTGGAAGGGAACTGTACCTTCATCAATCGGATGGCGGTGAATACCTTTGGTTTCGAGAGCCAGGAATTGCTGGGTAGAAACATGCACGAGCTCGTGCATCACCACTATCCGGACGGTCGTCAGTTTCCGGGAGACGAATGTCCGATCTACGATGTGGTTCGCAAAAATAAGGCGTTGCGCCAAACGACGGATACGATGTTCCGGAAGAATGGGAGCTCCTTTGTGGCGGAGATCTCGGCACAGCCTGTGGCGGTCGAGGGCTGTGTGGTGGGCGTCGTGGTCACATTTCGCGAGGTGACGGAAGTGCGGCAGCAACAAGAGGATCTTCGCAAGGCCTATGAACTGGCGGAACGGAAGACGGCGGAGTTGGATGCGGTGATCGAAAGCATGCCGCATGGGGTGTACATTGCAACGCCTGATGCCAAGATCAGGTCGAACCACGTGGCCCAGATGATGAGTGGGGGCGATTTTCCAGCCGAGCTGAAGACCCTGAAAAAGGCGCTGGCCGGGGAGTGGTCAACGGAGACGGTGAAGACGGCGGATCGCTGGATACGCAGTGTTGCGGCTCCGATTTTTCTGAATGGAAAGATACTGGGGGGCGTGGCGGTGAATTCGGATGTGACGCAGGTGCGGCTACAGGACGAGGCGCTGCGGAGGTCGGAGAAACTGGCTGCTGTGGGGCAACTGGCTTCGTCGATTGCGCATGAGATCAATAATCCGCTGGAGTCGATTACGAATCTGTTGTATCTGATCCGGCAATCTGAATCGATGGAGGACGTGCGGCACTATACGACGCTGGCGCAGGGGGAGCTGGCGCGAGTGACCGAGATCACGCTACAGACACTGCGATTCAACCGCCAGCAGAGCAAACCGGTCGAAGTGGATATGGCGGAGTTGCTGCGCACGGTGATGGCCCTGTATACGGGGCGAATTATGGTTCGAGGCATCGACGCGGATATGAAACTGATTCCGTCGCCGCGGGTGCTGTCGCTCGAAGGAGAGATTCGCCAGGTAATGAACAATTTGGTGAGAAATGCGCTGGACGCGATGAGCAGCGGAGGACGGCTGCTGGTGCGATTGCACCCGCAGGGGAATTGGCACAGTGGAGCGAAGGGAGTGCGGTTGACGGTGGCGGACACGGGGGAGGGAATCCGGCCGGAGATGAGGGCTCACCTGTTTGAGCCATTCCAGACGACAAAGGAGATGACCGGGACGGGCCTCGGGCTTTGGGTGAGCAAAGGAATCGTCGAAAAACACGGTGGTTATATAAGGACCAGAACGCGGCGTGACAAGCACCATGGGACGGTGTTTACCGTGTGGCTGCCGGTGGGCGGCAGTACTAACTTGACGGCTCCGGTAAATTGATTGCGATACGCGGGCCAGCTGTGAGGTTGGCGCGGCGGCGGGTTACGTGAGGGGTGATCAGGAGGACGAGGTTGCTCGAATCCGTTGTGGTGATTTTGTCGGCAGTGGCAGTTTGAAAGCCGGGCAGATCGGCGAGTCCCGGGTAGCCGCTAATGGAACCTGACTCGCTTTTGGTGAGACTGCTGACCATGAGCGCGGTGTCTCCGTCATCGACGGTGATGTCGGAGGCGAACTGCTGGCTGTTGAGAATTGGGATGCTGTTGATCGTGCCGCCGGCGAGCGCTTCAATCTTCAGGTCGATGTGCATTTTGATGGCGCCGGAGCGCTGCACGACAGGCGTTGCCTTCAATGTGAGACCGAGGTCCTCGTATTGAATTTGCGGAATGGTGATGGGAGAGCCGACCGCTGCGTTGAGGAGGCTGGCGGCGCTGACGCCGTTGATCGAGACGCCAGCGAGCGCGGAGGTTTGGGCGGGCGAAGCGGTGGAGTAGGTCGCAGTGGTGATGGGGTAGCGTTCCCCTATGCGGAAGGTGGCCGGCTGACGGTCGAAGACACGAATCTGAATATCGTTCAAAGCGCGGGTATCGCTGGCGGTCAGGGCGAGATTGAAGGTGGGATTCTGGTTGATGGTGATGCCGGTCGCAGTGAGGCCGCCGCCGAAGAAACCGATGGTGCTGGAGAGAAAGGTGTTTTGGACGAGGCCGGAGGCGATGAGTGCGAGGGCGATGGTGATGTTGCTTGAGCCCGCCGGAATGAGGCCCTGCGCGATGGCTTGATTGACAAGGCTCTGGTTGGCATTCACCAGATTTTGTGCCGCGGCGGTGACGTTGTAGAGGCCCATCTGCTGGGGAAGCTGGGCGCCTATGTTGCGCTGATTGGTTTTATTCACCGAGTACAGCTTGAGGTCGATCATCACCTCGCTGCCGCCATCGATGAGGTCGGCGAGGGTGAGATTGACGTAAGTCAAAGTCTCCTGCGGGGCGCGAATGACGAGGGTGCCGGCGCTTTTGTCGACGGTGAGTTGTTTGACGTCGAAGACATTGCGGACGACGTTGCCGAACTCGTCCATCTGCTCGTTCGTCATGCCAGGGATGTAGATGGTTTCCTGCAACTGACGTTCGAGACGCTGGCGATTCTCTGGGGTATCTTTGGCGATGAGTACGCTTTTGACGTCAAGCGGTACGGCAAAGAGATGCGTCATGCCGAGCAGGATGGGTACGGCCTGCTGGTAAGGTGAGTCGTCGAGATCGAAACGTATGTTCTGCCGTTGCACGGACTCGTCAAACGTGGTGGTGATGCCGTAGCCGGAAAGAACCTGCCGGATAACGTCCTGCTCATCTGCGTGGAGGTGAAAGCTCCTGGGGCCGGGGTTGGGGAGAAGAGTGACCGGTCCCGCGAGGGCTGGGCCTTCGCGTATCCATGGTTCTATCTTTGAATGAAATTGCTTGGGGAGCGCGCCGGGATCCACGCCCTGGCTGGCGATGTTGTTCTGCGGATCGAGGAGACGGGCCTCGGCCAGGAGGGTCTCGGCCTTTTCGTTCTGGCCTAGCAGGCGGGCTTTGCCCGACTCCTTCACTAATTCGGTAACGTGCCGCTGATGGGTGATGGAATACGCCATGGCGTAGTCGCTGTTAGAGGGGTTAAGCTTGACGGCCTTGTCGAATTGAATCTCCGCGCCGGCAAGATCGTTGCGGTCCAGCATGCGCGCTCCGGCTAAGTAGGCGTCTTCGGCGGCCTGGGTTTGATGCCTGGTGGGCGATCCCGTCGTGACCTCTACGGTTTTCTTGCTGGCTGGGGCATTGTCTGCTGGGACAGGACTCTGGGCCAAAGTTGCGATAGAGAGGCCGCAGAGCGCGAACGCACATCGGTTCATTGCGGAGGCTCGAGGCTGGCGGATTTTTCTCATCGACTGCTGGTTAGACGGACTTGGCGGCTATCTGGCGCTGGCGATGTTCTGGATTCGCGGGCGCTCGCTGCTGGGCGGCCGGCGCATGCCGTTGCGGATCTGCGCGGTGTCCATGTCGAGCTCGGCCAGAGTACGACTGAGAGTGTTGCGATGCATGCCGAGTTCTTCGGCGGCTTTGCACTGGTTGCCCTTGTGCTGTGCCAGAACTTCAAGGATGTAGCGCTTTTTGAATTGACGAACGGCCTCCGTGTAAGGGATGCCGGCGCTGTGCATCTGCGTGATCAAGCCGTCCAGTTCGCGCTTCAAGGTTTTTCCTCGCTGCAGTTCCTTCGTGGAACCGCACTCTCATTGTGCCTCTACCGGAGCGGTTTGATCCAATCGGGCGCGTTGTGCTTGAGCTGCTGCGCGCCATTCAGAATCTGCTGCTGAAGGTCGTGAGGTACAACGAAGGATACCGCATGCGCCCCTGCAAGGAAATAGGAAGATAGCCTGGAATTAGCAATCCAGGCAGAATGTGGCAGGAAGGCGGCGATAGCCATCAGGACGGCGACCCCAAAGAGGCATCCTCTCGCAAAACCGAACAGCGCTCCCAGGAACCGATCGAAGATCCCCAAGCCGATGGCGTGAGCGGTGCGGTTGAGGGCCTTGCCGAGGAGAGTGCTGAGCACCATAATCCCGATGATGATGAGAAGAAAGGCGACGATCTCGGCGATTGCGGGCGTGGTGATGAGGCGGCCGAGGATTGTCGCGACGTGCTTGTAGTTCCAGCTGGCGAGCAGGATTCCGACGATGAGGCCGCCTAGGGAGAAGAGTTCGAGGATGATGCCGCGCATGAAAGCCGTGATGGTGGAGAAGGCGAGCATCGCGATGAGGAAACAGTCGAAGAGGTTCATGCGGGTTTAGGTATTAGCGAGATTGGCACGCCCGGTGAGCAGTCGGAAGGCTTCAAGGTACTTCTCGCGGGTACGGGAGACGACTTCGTCGGGAAGGGCGGGTGCGGGGGCCTGTTTGTTCCAGTGGATGGATTCGAGGTAGTCGCGGACGTACTGCTTGTCGAAGGAGGGTTGAGGGCCGCCGGGGTTGTAGGTTGCGGCGGGCCAGTAGCGGGAGGAGTCGGGGGTGAGGACTTCGTCGGCGAGGATGATTGTGTCGCCCAGCAGACCGAACTCAAACTTGGTGTCGGCCAGGATCAGGCCTTTGCTGGCTGCATGTCTGGTGGCTTTGTCGTAGATGTCCAGTGTGAGGGTCCGGAGCGCCTGGGCGTGGGCTGAGCCTATGGTTCGCTCCACTGTCTGATAGGAGATGTTTTCGTCGTGGCCGCCGGTGTTGATTTTGGCGGCGGGGGTGAAGATGGGTTCGGGCAGGCGATCGGATTCGCGAAGGCCGGAAGGCAGCTTGATGCCGCAGATCGCGCCGGTCTGCTGGTAGTCCTTCCAACCGGAGCCGGAGAGATAGCCGCGCACGACGCACTCTATGGGGAACATCTTCGCTCGCTTGACGAGCATGCTGCGGCCGTCGAGCTGACTGAGATAGGGTTGCAGTTCGTGGGGAAATCGCTGGGCTTCTGCGGTGATGAGATGGTTTGGGACGGTGGACTTGAGGAAGTCGAACCAGAAGAGGGACAGCTGGGTGAGGATCTTGCCTTTGTCGGGGATCCCGCTTCCCAGTACATGGTCGAAGGCGGAGATCCGGTCTGTGGCGACGAAGAGGAGTTGATCGCTGGAGAGCGCGTAGATGTCGCGGACCTTGCCGCGGGCTGTGAGGGGAAGATCGCCGAGGTCGGTTTGGAGAAGGGCTGTAGGCATCACGTTGACGGTACCACCTCTTGAAAATGATGAATGGTGTTTAGCGAAGGGAGAGAACCTTGTCGACGGTTCCGGTGGCCTGAGAGGGCCAGTTTGGGCAGCGGGCGATGACCATTTTCTTTGCCGGAAAAGCGATGGCAGAGACTGCGCGTGAGTTGCACTCCCGATCGTTGAACGGAATGGATTGGAGCTTGTGATGGATGAAGGGAGGGAAGGGAGGACGATAGTAAACGACCACGTCGACGCCCTGGTTGCCGCCTCCGGCATTCGTCCACGGGTCGATTTCGTAGAAAAGATGATCTCCGAGGGGCAAGGTTTGGCGGGAAGCCGGATCGAAGATGTAAGTAAGGGGACCCAGGACACTGGCGGCAAAGAGGGGGATCAGCAGAATGATCGTGCTGGGCAGCGTGAGCCAGCGTGGCGGCAGGCGGGAGAAGAGCACCACGAGGAGCTCGTAGCCGGCGATGGCCATCCAGTTGATGAAGACGTTCAGCCGGCCGGAGGTGGTGTTCCATTTGGTTACGACGAAGAGGCCATGAAGGATGATCATGGCGATGGATGCGCGGATGAGAAAGAACCTCACTCGCGGAGGTACGCGCGACCAAAAGATTCGCAGAAGAACCATCGCTGCCGTCAGCAGGGCGAGCGCAGCGGTTGTGATGGGGATGTACATACCTTTTTTTGGTTACCGTTTTCGAGGAACGACGAGCAGCTGACGACAGGATACGGGTGGGGACGCGGGATCAAATAGGTTTGGGGTTCGGAAAAAAACGCTGGAGCGAATGTTGATCGCTCCAGCTGCGCAAAAGGAATGATTCGTGGCGATGACGTCAGGCAACGGCGCGGCGGTTGTCTGTGGAGTCGCGACGGTTGAGGTTGACGCTGACGATCTTCGAGACGCCGGGCTCCTGCATGGTGACACCGTAGATGACGTCGGCCTGGGCCATGGTGCGTTTGCTGTGAGTGATCACCACGAACTGTGTCGACGCGCTCATGTCATGGATGAGTTTGGCGAAGCGGCCTACGTTGGTTTCGTCGAGCGGGGCGTCGACTTCGTCGAGGATGCAGAAGGGCGCGGGTTGGAACTGGAAGATGCCAACCAGCAGCGAGAGGGCGGTAAGGGCCTTCTCTCCTCCGGAGAGAAGCAGGATGTTCTGCAGCTTTTTGCCCGGGGGAGAGGCGACGATGTCGATGCCGCTCTCGTTGGTGTTTTCGGCGTCAGTGAGTTTCATGAAGGCCTGGCCGCCGCCGAAGAGTTTGCTGAAAGTGACGGAGAAGTTCTCGTTGATCACCTTGAAGGCCTCGTCGAACTTCATGCGGGAGACGTCGTCGATCTCCTTGATGGAGGCCTGGGTGTTTTCGATGGAGTCGAGGAGATCCTTGCGCTGGGTCTCGAGGAAGCTGTGGCGGGTGACGGTCTCGTTGTACTCCTCGAGGGCCATCATGTTGACCGGGCCCATGGCTTCGAGCTTCTGCTTGAGCGCGCGGGACTCCTCTTCTTCGGTGTGGAGAGCGTCGCCTTCGATGCGGGCGATGGTCTGATCGGAACGCAGGGCGGAGGCGTCGGCGCCGAGGTCGTTGAGGCAGGTGGCGTCGATGTGCTCGATGTCGGAGGCGAGCTTCGGCGGCGCGGGCGGTGAGGGTGGCGCGCTGTTCGCGGAGGGCTTCGGTCTCGTGGCGCAAGGTGCGAAGGCGCTGATCGAGCTCGGCCATGGCGGTGCGGAGCTCTGCTGCTTGGGCGGTGAGGCGGGCGCCTTCCGCGATGGCGGTGGCGCGAAGCTCGGAGAGCTCGGTGTGTTGCACGGCGAGGGCTGCGGTCTCTTCCTCGCGTCGGAGTTTTTCTGCAGCAGAGGCTTCGAGTTGTTGTTCTAGCTGATGAATGCGCTGGCTCTGGCCGCTGTAGATGCGGTTGGTCTGCTCGTAGTTGGCGGCAGCGTTGCGGCGGCGCTCTTCAAGGCCTGCAAGCGCAGCGGAGGCAGCGGCGGCTTCCTGTTGAAGCTCTTCGCGGCGGCTGCGAAGCTGGTCGAGTTGTTCCTGAAGCGCGGTGAGGTTGGTCTCGAGGGTGATGCGCTCGTTCTCGAAGGCCGCGGCCTCCTGTTGCCGGCGAGCGATTAGGTCGGCCTTCTGGTTGCGGGCGTCGCGGTTGCGCTCGCTGGTGAGGGCCCAGTCTTGCAGGCGGCGTTCGATGCGGGCGACCTCGGACTCCATCTGGCGGAGAGCTGCGCCAGAGTTGGCGGATTCGCGCTCGGCGTCGCGGCGCTCGTGGGTCTTGCCTTCGATGGTGGCGTTGAGGGTAGCGATCTGGTGCTGTAGGTCGGCGGTGCGGAGATCGGTCTGGGCCAATTCCTGTTCGGCCTTCTCTACTTTTTGCTGAACTTCGACTAGTTCGCGCTTGAGAGCCAATGGGCCTTGTGCGCGTGGGCGGCCACCGGTGACGGTGACGTTGTGGAAGGTCTCGCCGGACGGTGCGAGGAAGAAGGCTTGAGGATTCGAGAGCGCGAGGGAGCGTGCGGTGTAGGAGTCGGGCGCGACGAAGCCTTCGCGGAGCTTGGGCAGGATGACTTCGAGGGACCTGCCGAAGCCGTCGAGCACGCGGACGCACTCTTTGAGGGGAACCACGCCTTCGATTCCTTCGATGTTGGTCTGTGCGGCGCTGGGCATGCCTTCGGCGAAGGCGAAGTTGGCCTGCGCGTCGTTGGGATGGACGAGGAAGGTGGCGCGGCCGCTTACGTCGGTCTGGAGAAGATGCATGCCGGCGTCGGCAGCGTCCCAGGATTTGACGACGATGTAGTTGAGTTCATCGCGGAGGAACTCGTCGACTACGCTCTCGTATTTGCCGTCGACTTCGAGGAAGTCGGCGAGGGTGCCTACGGCGGCCATGCCGTTGGTGTTTTGCTTGTAGGTGTCGGTCTTGAAGATGTTGCGGACGGTGTCGGTGGAGTAGCTGTGTTCTTTGATGAGGGCTTCGAGGGAGTTGCGGCGGCCGTTGAGGGTTGCGACTTCGCCACGGAGCTGGTCGCCGCGACGCTTGGACTGCGACTCTTCGGCGCGGCTGGCTTCGATCTGGAGGCGGAGTTCGGCGATCTCGGCTTCGAGGCGCTTTAGGCGCTCGGTGACGGACTCGAAGGAGAGTGCGACCTGGCCTCGCTGAAGGCCGAGAGTTTCGAGTTCCTGCTTGGCGATGTCGGACTCTGAGACGAGGCGTTCGGCTTCGCGCTCAAGGCCGGCAAGGGCGGCTGCGGCCTGCGCCTCTTCGTTGCGGGTCTGGCTGAGGCGTTGCATGAGCTGCATGGACGCGCGGCGGTTTTGTTCGGCTTGCTGCTCGGCTCCGGCTACAGCGCGCACGGCTTCCTGTGCTTGAGTCTGATGGGCTTGCGCGGCTTCGCGAGAGCCTGCAGATTCGGCGGTGGCGTTCTCGAGGAAGCTGCGGTGCTGTTCGAGTTCGCCGGCGAGACTGGTCAGTTGCTCGCGGGCCTGGGAGAGATCGTCGGCGCCTGTGGCAAGACGGCTGGTGAGCTCAGCAATTCGGTCGGCGTTGGCGGCGGTACGGGCGGTGATGCGTTCGAGTTCGACTGCGGACTGGTTGGCCTGTGCTCCGGCTTCGCGGATCTGCTGGTCGAGGTTGTAGCCGGTGCGGACGCCTTCGGTGTGCTCGGTGTCCATGGTCTCGACGGTGGCGGCTTGCGCGTCAATTTGGGCGGCGAGTGTGTTGATCTTTTCGGTGGTGGCGGTCTGCTCGCTGTCGAACTGGGACATGCGACTGGCAAGGACGACGCGGAGCCGGGTGCGGAGTTCGTCGCGAAGGGCACCGTAGCGCTCGGCCTTCGAGGCCTGACGCTTGAGGCTGGTCATCTGGCGAGTGACTTCGTCAAAGATGTCGTTGACGCGGGAGAGATTGAGACGGGCGGCTTCGAGACGGAGTTCGGCGAGGCGTTTTTTAGTCTTGAAGCGAGTGATGCCGGCGGCTTCTTCGAGGATGGCGCGGCGGTCGAGGGGCTTGGAGCTGAGGAGCTGGCCGATGCGCTCCTGGCCGATGATGGCGTAGGATTCGCCACCGAGGCCGGTGCCCATGAAGATATCCTGAATGTCGCGCAGGCGACAGATCTTGCCGTTGAGGAGATATTCGCTGTCGCCGGAGCGGAAGAGTCGGCGGGTGATCGTGAGTTCGCCGGCGCGGACCGGGGCGCGGCCGAACTTGCGGCGGCGGATCTTCAGGACAACATTGTTTGCGGCGGCGCTGTTGTCGGAATTTGATAGTTCGGCGTCTGAGTCAGTGGCGGCTGGGACGATTCGCGGGCCTTTCCCTTCGGTCTCGATGACGGTTCCGGGTTGGGCTTCGGCGACTGCTTCCTCGGTCTCTGCGGCGTTTTGCTGGCGGAGGCTGGTTTCGTCCCAGTCGGTAGCGTTAGCTTCGTCGATGACGATCTCAGGTTCGCCGTCGAGGCTGGCTCCGTCGTATACCTCAGGGTCGACGAGGGTGAGGGAGACCTCGGCCATACCAGTAGGCTTGCGGTCGCGGGTCCCGGCGAAGATGACGTCCTCCATCTTGATGCCGCGGAGGGACTTGGCGGATTGCTCGCCGAGCACCCAGGTGATGGCGTCAGAGATATTTGACTTGCCGCAGCCGTTGGGGCCGACGATGGCAGCGATGCCTTCGCCGGAGAGCTGGACCTCGGTGCGATCACAGAAGGACTTGAAGCCGAGGATCTGGACCTTCTTGAGTTTGAGCAAGTGCAACCTCTTTGGGCGGAGGGTTGGGGAGGCCTCGCCTCTATCTGATTATGACTGGGATAACTTTAGCTGCGTTTCTGGTCGGAATCAACGGGGACAACACCACATGTTGTGGATAAGGTGGCCATAACACCATTAATGGGTGGGGATGGCAAGTTGGGGGCGCAATTCGTGGATTTCTGCCTCGATTTGACTCAGTGATCAAGGCGGGAAGGTAAGCGAAGCAGTTTAGCGAATGGTAATAGCGAGATGGTAATACATTGTGAACCTCTCCGAGCCTGGACGCGGAATGGGTTTTGGGTAGCGACGGCTGACGAAGGACGCTTCGCTAAGAGTTTTCATAGATGACAAACGAACGAAGGCAGGGGAAGATTGCGAGAGTGCTGTCGAGGTCTCAAGGTGAGACCGAGCACCCACAGAAGATAATCGCAAGGTGTTCGAGGTTGTGCATGAGTGTGGAGTGATGTTTGGATGAGAGCACATCTGCAGGTGCGGTCGTTCGATTGGAAACGGTTTAGATAGTGGAGCCAACTCCACGGGTTGGAAGGGTGTCTGATTAGGGCGAATTGGTCGGTGTGCGAAGGTGAAAGGCGTTTCTTGCGGTAAAACTAGATGTAAGCTTGCGTTTTGAGCAACAGCGTTTCTATAATCCGCATCATCATCCCGAGATGCCACGAACACTTCAATTGCTCGACCGAAGGGGCGGGCATGGCGAGGACTAACACCGGATGCTCTATGATCAGGTTTAGCTTTCGTCACAGTACAAGTGACCCCGGAATCATCGGTGACACATTTGAAAGAGAAGATTTATTGAGGAGTGTGGAATGAAGAAGGTAGTCGTTGCGTCTCTCCTGGCCGTTGCCGGTATGGCATGTGCTGCACGTACCGTAGCAGCACAAACCCAGGTCAACCTTGGTGCCCAACAGCCTGCGGGTGGTGGCGTGCAGATGTCTCCTGCGGAGTACAACGCCTACAACAGCGCGATTACGCAGACCGATCCAAAGGCGAAGGCGGCGGCGCTTGAGGCTTATCTGACGGCCTATCCGCAGTCAGCTGTGAAGGCGGCGGTGCTTGAACAGCTGATGCTGGCATACAGTGCGTTCGATCCGGCGAAGACCCTGGACGCGGCTGACCGGCTGTTGCAGGTGGACCCGAACAACCTGCGGGCCCTGACCTTTGAGACATACTTCCGCTTGACAGGGGCGGACTCGCTTACCGATCCGGCGGCCAAGCAGGCAGCACTGGATAAGGCGGCCGAGTATGCCCAGAAGGGGCTGTCGGCTACCAAGCCGGCGGAGATGAGTGCGACCGACTTTACCACGTTGCAAAACCAGGCAAAGCCTGTTTTTTACAGGGCGATTGGTACTGCTGCGCTGAACAAAAAGGATGCAGCGACCGCAGTGACGAACTTCAAGCTGGCGCTGCACGCTGTGCCTGAGGCTGACACGACCAAGCCCGGACCATTGCTGCAGGACACTTATACGCTCGGCCAGGCGTACTACCAAATGACACCACCGGACCTTGTGAACTGCACATGGTACGCGTCACGTGCTGCAGCTTTTGCGCCGGAGCCATATAAGAGCCAGATGTTGCCGCTGGCAAAGTATTGCTACAAGAAGTACCACGGCGCCGATGATGGCTTCGATGCGGTTTTGGCAGCCGCGCAGACGAGCCTTGATCCTCCGGCCAGCTTCGCCATCAAGCCGGCTCCGAAGCCCGAGGACATGGCCCACGACCTGGTTGCTACAACTCCAGAAGCGGATCTGCCGAAGCTGGCGATCAGCGACAGAGAGTTCGTGCTGGCCAATGGCAAGCCTGAAGATGCCGATAAGGTGTGGAACACGATGAAGGGCAAATCGGTCACCATTCCCGATGCGTTGGTCATCGAATCTTCACCCACGGTTCTGAAGGTTGCGGTTTCCGATGATGCGGTTCAGTCGAAGACCCCTGACTTCACGTTCAACTTGAAGGCATCCGATGAGAAATTGCCTCCGGCTGCTGCCAAGAAGCTTGCGGATGAAACTGCAGCAGCGACTGCCGTCGGTCAGAAGGTAACGCTGAGCGGAACGTTCGACTCCTACACGCCGAAGCCGCTCATGATCATCATGAGTGACGGGGCGGTGGTGTTGCCGAAGAAGACAACGGCGAAGCCTCCGGTGCACCACACGGCGCCGCATAAATAAACTGAAGTTGACTCCTGAAAGAGGCAGCTCGCGAGGGCTGCCTCTTCTGCTTTAAGAGTGTTTAGCTGGTGAGACAGGCGAGAGCGTTGGCGAGGAAACGTTGCTGCAGGACGGGGTGTAGATCGGGCACGCGGTGGTAGAGGATTTTTGTCGTGCCTAACTTTGTGGTGAAGGTGCCGGCGCCGATGTTGCGGTCGTGGTCGCGGGAGTAGGCGGCGATGATTTCGACGTTGGGGCCGTCGACTAGGAGGCCGTTCGCCTGGCGGCCTTTGGTCTGGTAGTGGATGCCCATGACCTGGTTGACGGGGAGGCCGGCGTAGATGGGGTGCTGGCGGACGAAGTACCAGTTGCCCATCCAGGGGGCGCGGTAGTCGCCGACGGTGCCGTTGTAGGTGAAGGCTCCCAGGGCGGCGAGTTGTTTGGCGACTCCTTCCGAGAGGGTGTCGGCCTGGGGGATGGCGAGCAGTGGCGTGCCGGCGCGGACGGCTTCCAGGATGGCGGGGTCGATGTGGCCGACCTCCGTTATCGTTTGGACGGCTCCGGTCTCGTGGCCGGGTTGATTCTCGAGGCCGGTGGTGTCGCCTGAGTTTTGTGTCGCGGAGGTGTGAGCGGTGAGGCCGGAGGTGATGATGACGTCGTATTTTTTTCCGGCGGCGAAGTCTTCGATGGCGAGACCAAGGCGTGGTGCGAGATCGGTGAGTTGTTTGTGGAGAGCGGGAGTGATTCCTGAGACTGCGATCGCGAGTGCGCGGGCACGCTTGTAGGCAGGGGGTTCGGTGACCCAGATTTCTTTGGTCTGTGTGGAGAGCGGTGCAGAGGAGAGGGAGAACTTGAAGCGGTAGAGGCCTTCTTCGGTGAGGGGTGGGGTTTGGAAGCCCTTTAAGAGCAGGTAGCTGAACTGATCTTCGACGTGTTTGGGTGCGGGAATTCCAGCGAGCTTGAGGAGTTTTCCGGATGGGTGTGACGGCGGTGAAGGTGAGGGTGCCGGTGGCGGGTTGCGGCGTGTCGTTGAGGAGGAAGAGGTCGAAGGTGGCGGATTCGCCGCGTGCGGTGCAGGCGCTGCGTTGTTTGGCTACGGGGCGGATGGGCTGGAGGGTGCCGCTGATGGGTGTGGGATCGGATTTGAAGTTGCGGAGGTTGTCGACGATGCCGGAGTGGTTTTCGATGGCGGTGGTCTCCCAGCCGGAGATGACGGCGAAGTCGAGCTCGTCGGAGATGCGGGCGTTTTCGAGGTAGTTCAGCCCAGGTGTCGTAGCACTTTTTGCCGAGGGCGTTGAAGAGATGCTCGGCGGTGGGGAAGGCGCTGCGGAACTTCCATTTGTCGAGGAAGTTGTCGTAGGCGGCGAGGATCTCTTTGTGGTCGGTGAGGTCGTAGCTGTTGCCGCCGTACATGAGGTAGGTCTCGGTGATCTGGTGGACCATGAGGGCGTGGTTGTCGGGTGTGGCGCAGCCTTCCATCTCGCCGAACTCGGTGAGGACGTTTTTGAAGGGGGCCTGGTAGGTGAAGTCGGTGGGGGATTTGTAGAACTCGTCGTACCATTGGTCGCCCGCGCCCTGGTGTTGATTCCACCAGTCGCCCCATTCTTCTTCGTCGCTGCGGTGGAGCTTTTCATTCCATGGTTCGAACCATGCCTGCGCGGCCTTGCGAGGCGGGGCGACGAAGCCGTCGTTGAGGACGATGCAGCGGGAGGGGTCTTCGGCGCGCATGGCGGCGAGGATGGCGATGGTGTCGGGGTTTTTTAGGTCGGCGCCGATTTCGTTTTGCAGGCAGTAGATGATGACGCTGGGATGGGAACGGTAGGCCTTCACCATCTCGACGCATTTGACGAACATGAAGCGCTGGGCGAATTTGTCGGCTTCGTCGGTGGGCTTCTCCATGACGATGGAGTTGGCGCTGGCTGCGGTGTTGGCGGGGAGTTTGCCGATGGCCATCTTGCCGGCGCCGGGCTCCATGTAGCGGAGGAGGCCGAGACGGTCGTGGGCGCGGAGGACTTCTTCTTTGGCGAGGTTGCGGTGGAAGTTGAGGCAGTTGAGATTTTAATTTCTTGGCTTGGGTGACTTCTTTTTCGGCGAGTTCGGGAGTGGGGAAGAGGCCGTTGAGTCCCCAGAAGCCCCAGGAGATGGAGCTGTAGAGCTTGATGCGGCGGTTGTTGAGGCGGAAGATGGCGTTGGTGCCGATGCCGGTGGGGGCGAAGGAGCGGAAGCCGAAGGGGATGGTGCGGGTGTCGGTTCCTGCCGATGTCTGTGCGGTGATTTTCAAGTGGTAGATGCGTCGGGAGCTTAGATCCCATAACTCGGCATCGGAAAAAGTGATTTCGCGTCCTTCTTTCTGAATCTTGGATCGGTATCACTGTTGTGTCGCTTGCAATTCCGCCGGTGCCAGCTATCGGGTTCTCGGAGTTGTTGACGGTGATAGTTATTTCACCGTGTGTCGACGAAGTTCCCTGGCTAAATCGCTTGCCGGTCGTTAGATCGAGAATCTCGCAATTCAACAATTCGTGAGTGGTATCTCCAGTGCTTTCGATCACCGCAATGGCCTTAACGGTTTTTTGCGAAGCGGTGTTGAGCACCCAGGCATCTTTGATACGAACGCCTTCGGATGCGCGCTGATCGTCATGCCGCGGTCGAGGCCGGCGAAGCCGTGGGAGCGGTAGAGTTTGACGGCTCCCCACTGGGCGTTGAGGCCGTCGACCCAGTCGTAGCGGCCGAAGGGGTTGGTGAGGCGGATGGCGATGAGGTTGAAGCCACCGGGGTCTGCGGCGTGGGTGAGGTCGCACTCGAAGGGGAGCTCCTCCATGATGGAGTAGCCGACGAGTTTTTTGTTGAGGAAGACCTCGGCGCGGAGGCGGGCTCCGCGGATGTGGAGGAAGATGCGCTTGCCCTTCCAGTCGGCGGGGATGTGGATCTGCTTGCCCCACCAGGAGACGCCGAGGTAGGCGCCGTTTTGGGGGATGGGGTCGTCGGCGGCGTAGCGGTACTCTTCGGGGGTGTAGGGGCGCTGGCCGAATTTGCCCCAGTGGTGCTGCTCGACGGTGGTGGGGAGGGTGACGTTGATGCCATTGTTGGCGCGGAGGAGTCCCCAGCCGCCGGTGGGTTCGTTGACGGGGAGGGGTTTGGATTTGCCGCAGAGGACGCCGTTCTGCCAGGAGATGTCTTCGGGGAGGAAGAGTTCGTCGTTCTTCCATTCGGCCTTCTCGTCGATCCAGAGACGCCAGTCGTCGTCGGGGATGAGGGTGCCGTTTTCGGGGTAGGGGATTTCGGTTTTTGCGGTGGGCTGGGCTGAAGCGGGGCTAATTTTGCGGCCAGGGTCGCGGCGGTGGCGGATTGGAGGAAGGTGCGGCGGCTTAGTTTTTGGTGGGTCATGGTTGGTCGAATTTTAGCTTAGTGGCTGGTGTGCGATGGAAGGGGTTCCTGAGGGGGAGGCGGTTGGATTGCGGGTTCGCGCGCAAAGTGAGAATCCCCACGTTAGCCGCAAAGGCGCGGCGAACATGGGGCACCCGGTGCGGCGTGACCCGTTTGGGGGAGTGTGCTGGTTACTAGTGGGGGAGGATGATTCTCCCATGGACAAGAGGCGGGAGTTCTTGCTACGGCTTGGAGTGCTCTTCGTTGCGTTGATCCTGATGAGCTCCGCGATGGCGGCGTTCTTTGGCTGAAAAGGCGCTGTTACGAGCCTGGGCTATTCGCCGAGCATGATGCGCTGGATGCGGTGGGCGCGGCCGGTGGCTCCGTCGCAGGAGATCAGAGCGGCGCACATCTTTGGGTTGCCCTTGGCGGGTTCGAACTTGCCGGGCATTCCGGTGAGGAAGCGATTGAGGACGAGTTCGGTTTCGACGCCGATGACGGAGTCGTAGGGGCCGGACATGCCGACGTCGGTCTGGTAGGCAGTGCCGTTGGGAAGGACGCGCTCGTCGGCGGTGGGGATATGGGTGTGGGTGCCGATGACGGCGGTGATGCGTCCGTCGAGGTACCAGCCAAGGGCTACTTTTTCGCTGGTGGCTTCGCCGTGGAGGTCAAGGAAGATGACTTTGGCTCCGGATTCGCGCTCGATCTGGGCGAGGAGGTCGTCGGCTTTGCGGAAGGGGTCGTCGCAACTGGACATGAAGACGCGGCCCTGAAGGTTCATCACAGCGTAGGGCTGGCCGGTGGGGAGGGTGCCCTGGTAGAGGCCGAAGCCGGGAGTGCCGACGGCGTAGTTGGCGGGGCGAAGGACGCGGCGGCCGCGGGTGTGGGAGCCGGCGGGGACGGTCATGTATTCGAAGATCTCTTTTTTGTCCCAGACGTGGTTGCCGGTGGTGATGACGTGGGCGCCAAGGTCGAAGAGCTCTTCGGCGATGGAGGGGGTGAGGCCGAAGCCTCCGGCGGCGTTTTCGCCGTTGATGATGAGGAGGTCGACGTCGTTGGTTTCAAGCACGTGAGGAAGATGTTCGCGGACGATGTGGCGGCCGGCGGAGCCAAAGACATCGCCGACAAAGAGGATATTCACTGGAAGAGTTTACACGGTGTGGGGAGTGTAGCGTCGCCCACCTTAGCGCGATAAAACTGCGCGAAGATGGAGCACCCGCCGGGTGGGTGTGTTAGCTTTTTGGCATGGCACAGAGTGGGCGATTTCAACTAAGCGTGCGGGTGTTGGCGGTGCTGGCAAGTGAGCCGGATGCGATGCATACGTCGTCGGCGATTGCGGAGGCGCTGAAGGAGAGCGCGGTGATGGTGCGGCGGACGTTTCTGCTGTTGCATAAGGCGGGATTGATTGTGCAGCGCAAGGGGCCGCATGGCGGAGCGAAGCTGAAGCTTCCGGCGAAACAGATTGGGCTGGGAGATGTGTTCGAGGCTACGGCGGGGGATTGGCTGAACCTCGACGACAAGGCGGTGAACGGGTGGATGAAGAAGGTGCGGGGGGACGCGGTGGCGGCGATGAATGAACACTCGCTGGCAGGCGTGGTGAAGCGGATGAAGAAGGGGAAGTAATGCGCGGGTAGGATTTTTGCGCGGGCACAATCTTCAAGACAAAAGGCAGACCCCGGTGGGAACCGGGGTTTTGTTTGTCTGCGGATGTGGGCGGCGATTACTTTGAGGAGCGGCGACCTTTGATTCTGGCGCGGGCCGAAGCGAAAAATGCTCCTGCGGAGCCGACTACAGCAAGAATTGCCGTTGGATTTTCGGGGGAGTTGGTGCAGCCGTCCTGTGCATGGAGCGGGAGAGCGACGGCGAGTAGGAGAGCGAAGCCGGTAAGCATAAGGGTGGATTTCTTCACTGGTGTGTCTCCGTTTTGGGAAGGTCTAGGTACAAGAGTCGAATTTGCAACGTGAAAATAATCTTTAAGCCTTGCCGTTTCGCGAAGTTCGAATGTCTGCCGGTAACGAAGAGCCATTGACCATCACCGCGAAGTACCTTGAAGGTCAGTCTATCCATTATTTTGGCGGTTGCGATTACAACGGTAGTGGTATTTACGTCCGGATAATCGAATATGTATCCAATTAGTACCGGCGGTGGGTCGGGAGATGTTCAAGGCGGGGTCGCAACAATACGATCGGCACGAACGGGAATGTGTCTTCGAGATCGTGGGCTCCACGGCAGCTGACGTCGTCTAAACTTCTCCTGTGAATCGCACTCGCTTTTTCTGCTCCACCGCATCTTCCGTTTTACTTGTGCTGAGCAGCGCGCTTTTGTTGCCCTTGTCCGGGTGTGGTTCGAGCAGCGCTCCGACGAATTCGGGAGGTGGTGGGAGTGTGGGTGGGAGTGGGGCGAGCTTCGGCGGTAAAGTGATGGCCGGTTCGCAATCGGTGAGCGGGGCGACTGTGCAGCTCTATGCGGCGGGCAGTACCGGCTATGGATCGGCGGGCACGGCGTTGTTGACGAGCGCGCTCACGACGAGCAGTAGCGGGGGATTTACGGTTCCGGCGGGATACACGTGTCCGAGTCCCTCGACGCAGGTTTATCTGATTGCCAGAGGCGGTAATCCGGGAGTGAGCGGCGCTGGGAACAACTCCTCGCTCGGATTGATGGCTGCTATCGGTAGTTGCGGGAGTATCGTCTCCGGCGCGGCGGTGGTGGTGAATGAGGTGACGACGGTGGGCTCAGTTGCTGCACTGGCGGCGTTCTACGCGAGTGGCGGAAATGTGGGGGCAAGCATCACCAACTCTACCGGTTTGGCTAACGCTTTTGGCACAGCCAGGCAGTTGGTCAATATCACAACGGGGATCTCGCCGGGAACTTCGCTGCCGGCAGGCATAAGCGTTCCTTTCGCGAAGATCAATACTTTGGCGGATATTCTGAACAGTTGCACGTCGACAAGTGGAGGCGCTGCGTGTACTTCGCTGCTGACCGCGGCTTCCTCCGGCGGCTCGACTCCAACCGATACGCTGGATGCGGCCTACAACATTCTGCGCAATCCGGCCAACAATGTGAAAGCCCTGTACGCTTTGTTGCCCACGAGCCAGGCCTTTACACCGGTGGTCGCAACCGTCGTACCAGACTGGACGCTGGCGGCGATCTGGAGCGGAGGCGGGATGAATCTGCCTACGGCGATGGCGTTCGATTCGATTGGCAACGCCTGGGTGGCGAGCTACTTCAGCGTGCTGACGGAACTGCCGGCTCTGGGCACCGCTGGTTCGGTGCAGCAGATAGCCTCGGCCTCCGGCGTGTTGATGGAAAGTTATGGCCTGACCGTGGACGGCAGCGACAACATCTGGGTGGCGAACGAGCAGACCAGCAATAGCATCAACGGCGGCAATGGGAACGTGGTGAAGTTCAGCAATGCGGGGCAGGTACTCTCCGGCGCGGCAGGATTCAGCGCGGGAGGTGTTTATTTTCCTCAAGGGTTGGCGGCGGATACGACCGGCAATGTGTGGGTGGTGGACTATGGCAATTCGATGATCTCACTGCTGTCACCAAGTGGGTCGGCCGTGAATGGGCGCTACGGCGTGGGGTTCCGGACAACTGGCTCTACCGGTGGCGGTCGCCGTCGATGCGAGTCACAATGCGTGGGTGGCAAATCAGAGCGCCAGTACAATTACGCGTGTCTCTGCTGACGGCTCCAAGATAGCGCAGATCAGTTGTTGTAATGGAGCCAGTGGCGTCGCAGTGGATCAGGGCGGCAATGTGTGGGTGGCGAACTACTTCGGCAGCAGCATCAGCGAGGTCTCGAGTACTGGGGCCGTGCTGCTGAATGGGCAGACCGGCGGAGGCGTGGATCATCCGCAGGCGGTGGCGATCGATGGAGCCGGGCGCTTGTGGGTGGGTAATTTTCATGCTGGCACGCTGAGCGAGTTTTCCGGTTCTAACTCCGCGGCACCTGGAACGCCGTTATCGCCTGCAGGCGGGGTTGGGAACAGACGCGCAGCTTGGCTCGCCGTTCGCGATTTCTGTTGATCAGAGTGGGAATCTTTGGGTAACCAACTCAACCGGCGCGAATACGGTGACGGTTTTTGTTGGGCTGGCTAGTCCGGTGAAGACGCCGTTGCTGGGGCCGCCTCAGTTGCCTTGAGTATTGGCCGCCCTATGGTTTGGGGCGGAGGTTTTGGAGAAAAGTTTCGGCGGTGGGTTTCGTGTTGAGGATGTCGGCCGGGGTGAGCCAGGCGCGGCGGAGTTGGGTGATGCCGTAGCGCATCTGGTCGAGCTCTTCGGTGGAGTGAGCATCGGTATCGACAACGATTTTGCAGCCGTATTGTTTGGCCAGGCGAAGATTTAAATCGTTCAGGTCAGAGCGAGCGGGGTTGGCATTGTGCTCCACCGCTACGCCTAGTTCGGCTGCGCGTTTCAGGATCAGGTCTATGTTGATCGCATAACCTTCGCGGCCCAGAACCTTTCGGCCGGTGGGGTGGCCGAGGATGCGGACGTAGGGGTTTTCGAGGGCGCGGAGAACGCGCGTGGTCATCTCTTCGATGGACTGGTTGAAATGCGAGTGGACGCTGGCGACGACGATGTCCATCTGGGCGAGAGTCGTGTCTTCGAGGTCGAGGGTGCCGTCGGCGAGGATGTCGACCTCGATGCCGGGGAGGACGCGAATCTTTCCCTTCATCTCGGCGTCGACTTTGCGGATGTTCTTGATATGGGCAAGAGCGCGCGCGTCATCCATACCGTTGGTCATGGCTAGATTCTTGCTGTGATCGGTGATGGCGATGTACTTCAGGCCACGGGCCAGGGCGGCATCAGCCATCTGGCGGATAGTGTCGCGGCCGTCGGTGGCGTCGGTGTGCATGTGGAGGTCGCCGCGGATGTCTTCGAGCTCGATGAGTTGAGGGAGCGTGCGACTTGCGGCGGCTTCGAGTTCGCCGGAGTTTTCGCGGAGCTCGGGCGGGACATAGTCGAGATCGAGGGCGTTGTAGATGTCGGCTTCCGATGCGGCGGCGATGATGGTGTTGTCGTCGACGCGAAGGAGGGCGTACTCGTTCAAGGTGAGGCCGCGTTTGATGGCGCGTTGGCGCAGGGCGACGTTGTGCATCTTCGAGCCGGTGAAGTACTGAAGGGCTGCACCGTAGCCACTGCGGGGGAGGAGACGGACATCGACCTGGAGGTTGTTGCGGAGGGTGAAGCTGACTTTGTTCTGGCCTTTAGCGAGGAGCTTGTCGATGAGAGGGAGAGCGGCAACGTATTCCACGGCAGCGCTGACGACGTCGGGTTCGCAGGCTGGGCCGGTGACGAGGAGGTCGAGGTCGCCTACGGTCTCGCGGCCGCGACGGAGGCTGCCGGCGGGGGTGATCTCATCGATGCCGGGGAATTCGCGGATGAGATTGCTGATGATGTCAGCGTGGTATTGAGCTTTGTCGACTCGGAAGCGGCTGGAGTTTTTCCGGTGGTCCTCGATGCCCTTGAGGAGCTTGGTGACAAACTTTTCTCCCATGCGGGGAAGCTTGGTGAGGTGGCCGGCCTTGGCGGCGGCTTCGAGCGAGTCGATGTCGCAGACCTGGCAGGAGGACCAAACGAGCGCCACGGTTTTGGGGCCCATGCCGGGGAGGCGCAGTAGTTCTAGCATGGTGGGTTTGTATTTCTGCAGAAGCTCTTCGCGTAGGGGAATGGTGCCGGTGGAGAGCAGGGCCTGGATATTGGCGGCCATGCTCTTGCCGATGCCGGGAATGGCGAGGAGTTGTTTGGGGTCATCGACCAGGGTGACGAGCTGGGTAGTCTGCTGTTCGACCGCCTCGGCAGCACGGCGGTAGGAGCGGATGCGGAAGGGGTCAGCGGCGTCAATCTCGAGCAGGGAAGCGGTTTCGTCGAGCAGGCGGGCGATCGAGATATTGTCCATGGAGATGCAATCAGATTCCGCAGGTGGGTGCGGTCACTGAGTCAGTATGCAACAGACAAAAGAGGGACTCAAGGCAGGGGGTCGCCTGCGGCAGCGCGGCTGGGAGATTCCGCGCCGATCCAGTTACGAGATTACTGACTTGCTTGATGATTAACTTCTTTGAGACGAAAGACTTGATCGGCCTGAGGCCCCTTGCTGCCCTGAATGATGTCGAATTCAACCTCGTCGCCCTCTTTCAGACTTTTGTAGCCCTCGCGCTGGATGGAACTGTAGTGAACGAAGACATCTGCCCCGCCCTCGCGGCCGAGGAACCCGTAACCCTTAGCGTTATTGAACCATTTGACGGTGCCCTTGTACTGTGCCAACGGAGCCACTCCCTTAATTTACGTGTCTGAGTCGATCGTTGCCGGGAAGTGAAAGTACTTCAACGGTAGCGCGACTCTCAAGAGACTGTGACGCAAAAGCGGGAGAGGGAGTTTCCCGGAGAGTGCAGGCAGTAATGTCTTTTTAGGAAGAAACAGCCTTTTGGTTACTTACGTGCCTGACTGTGTGACCGATTTTGTGGAAATGTGCAAATCGGTCCCACGGCGCCAGCAGCGGATTTCGAGATTCGACGGGTGCTAACAACCGTCACGCTTGCGGCGGGCGGTGTCGTAGAGCATGAGGGCGATGAGGGTCTTGCCGTCGTGGATCTTGTTGGCCGCGATGAGGGCGAGAGCCTCTGACAGGGGGAGGCGGAAGACTTCGATGTTCTCGTCGGGTTCGGGAGTGGCCGCACCTTCGCGAATGTCCCGGGCGAGATAGATCTGCATCCATTCGCCGAGGAAGCCGGGGCTGGCAAAGTACTTTGTGAGCAGCGTCCAGCGTTTGGCCCGGTAGCCGGTCTCTTCGATCAGTTCGCGCTTGGCCGCGGCGAGGGGTGCTTCGTTGGGCTCGACGCGACCGGCGGGAAGTTCGATGAGGAACTGGCCGGCGGCGTGGCGGTACTGGCGCTCGAACACGATATCGGGGTCACTGGGGTTCTTGGACTCATCGACCGCAAGCATAACGACGGAACCGTTGTGACGAATGACATCGCGGATGTTGATGTTGCCGCCCGGTTCTTCCACTTTGTCGCTGAAGACCGAGAAGACCTTTCCCTTGTAGGCGAGTTTGGAGGAGAGAAGCCTTGGTTTTGCGGTGCGTTTGGTCTTTGTGACGGATGGGGGGGCGCTGGGTGACTTTATTTGGGCAGCCATAGGGCTAAAGTATCATCCTGCATCTAGACTTAGGTGGCGGGCATCCAACGGGATGCGCGGAAAACGTGGACTGGATCTTGCGGCGAGCGGATGTGCGACGCTGAGGTGAAGAATGAGGTATGAGCTGCAATGAGTGCTGAGTGTTTCCCGATCACCGTGTTGCCGCATGTGTCGCAGATCTATCGCGACTATGTTGCGATGGCGGATAGCCCTGGCGACGCGCCGGTGCGGCGGTGGTATGGGGCGGAGCCTTTTGCCGGGAGATGGGTGGGGACGGCGGCTTCGGTGGATCACGCCGGCCTACTGGCGGATTTGCTGGAGAGCCAGGCCGTGGAGTTTGGCGCGAGTGAGGCCGCGAAGGCGAATATTGCAAAGCTCCGGGCGGGGGCGCGGGCGGTGGTGACCGGACAGCAGGTGGTGCTGTTTGGCGGGCCGCTGCTGACTCTCTTGAAGGCGGCGACGGCGATTGCGCGGGCCAACGACGCGACCAGGGCTACCGGTGTGGAACATGTTCCGGTGTTTTGGCTGGCTACGGAAGATCACGATCTGGAAGAGGTCGATCAGGTTTCGTTTCTGACGAAGACTTCGGTGGAGACGCTGCGGGCGAGTTTGAAGGTGGCCCATCCGATACCGGTGGGTGGAGTGGTACCTGGGCCGGAGTTGGAGGCCGTACTTGATCGGGCAAGTGAACTGCTCGAGTTTGCGCCGGTGAGTGATTGGCTGCGGGAGTGTTATCTGGGTGGCCCCGACGGAGCGCGGCCTAGGCTGGCGCTGGCGTTTGGTCGGTTGATCGCGCGGATATTTGCAGATCAGGGTTTGGTAGTGATGGATGCGGCTTCGCGTGGATTTCATGCCTTGGGGGCGCGTGCTCTGCGGTATGCGATCGAGCATGCGGCCGAATTGCAGGCGGCGTTGATTGCCCGGAACGAGGAACTGGTGAAGGCCGGGTACCATGCGCAGGTGCTGGTGGCCGAGGGTGGGTCGATGTTGTTTCTGCTGGATGAGGCGACGGGTGAGCGGGTGGCTCTACGGCGCTCGGGCAATGGGGATGCTCAGTGGAAGGCGGGTGGACGGGTCTATACTTCTGGCGACTTGATTGCGATTCTGCAGACGGCGCCGGAACGATTGAGCCCGAATGCTTTGTTGCGGCCGGTCTTTCAGGATACGTTGCTGCCCACGGCGGCATACATTGGCGGCCCGGCAGAGATTGCTTATTTTGCTCAGAGTGCAGTGCTGTATGAAGCGATTCTGGGACGGATTACGCCAGTGCTGCCGCGGTTGAGCGCGACTTTGTTGGAGCCGGCGATTGCTGCGGTGATGGACAAGGATGAGGTGCAGTTGCCGGATGCCATGACCACGGCGGAGGAATTGGCGCAGCGGCTAGGCGCGCGTGCGATGCCGATTGAAGCGAAGCGGAAGCTGGCTGCGGTGGGGAATGCAGTGGAGACAGAGCTGTCTGCGTTGACGGCGTATCTGGGTGGAATGGATGTCTCGCTGGGTAAGTCGGCGGAGGTGTCGGGGTCGAAGATGTTGTACCAGATGAACCGGCTGCGAAGGATGGCGGCTACGTTTGAACTTCAGAAAGAAGCAAGCCTGCGGAAGCATGCCGAGGCGATTACGCTGAATGTGTTTCCGGATGGGCATCCGCAGGAGCGCGTGGTGGCTGGGGTTTGGTTTATGGCCAAGTATGGGGATGGCTTGGTGGAACGGCTGGTGGGTGTGGCGGGGAACCAGTGTCCTGGGCACGTGGTTGTGCGGTTGTGAGCGGTGGGGCTGTGAGCTTTGAGTGGGGGGCGGTGGGTCTTAGAATGGATAGGTGAGGTGTGCGATGGGATTGAGCGATCAGCCGTTTGAAGTGATGTGTCCGGATTGTGGAGCAATGTTGAAGGTGGATCCGGTGACGCGGGCGATCATTGCGCATACGTCTGCTCCGAAGAAAAAGATGTTTGAGGACTTTGGCGAGGCGGCGAAGGCTCTGCGCGAGGCGGATGCGCGGCGGGACTCGATCTTTGCGCAGAGTGTGGATGCGCAGAAGAATAAGGACGACGTGATGGCGAAGAAGTTTGCCGAGGCGGTGAAGAAGGCGAAGGAGACTCCTCTGACGGATCGGCCCTTGCGGGACTTTGATCTGGATTAGGTCCTCCGGCCTCCAGCAAAATAAATCCGAAAAAAGTGGAAAATTTTCGGCTTCGAAAAGTGACCGTCAATCCACCAGCTTTTACCACGCATTCACCACAAACTCACCACAAAATAACCACGCTGAACATCACGTTTTCTCAAAAACCCCTTGTAAAAACGCCTATCCACCACGCGAAAAATAAATACACAAAATCACCTGGAAGGTTCGCGCATCACCCGGCCGACCAGGCACGCGTATAGCGGTAAACTGAAAGAATGCCACCAATCTTAAATGCGCAGGGCGTGACAAAGCGTTTTGGCGCTCTGCCGCTGTTTCAAGAGATTAGTTTTACCGTGAGTGAAGGAGACCGCATTGGGCTGATCGGGCCGAATGGGGCGGGGAAGAGCACGTTGCTGAAGGTGCTAGCTGGGGATGAGGACGCTGATTCCGGCGACGTTGCGGTGCGGAAACGGGCGCGCGTGGGATATGTCGAGCAGGAGTCGAACTTTGCGCCGGGAGTGACTGTTCGCGCAGTGCTGGAGGCTGCGCTGGTGCGAGCGAAGGTGGCCGAGGGTGAGCATGAGGGGCGGCTGCGCGAGACTTCGGGGCGGACCGGCTTTCCGGATCTGAGTGCGGAGGCGGCGACGCTGAGTGGTGGGTGGAGGAAGCGGCTGGCGATTGCGGAGGCAGTGGTGACGCATCCGGATGTGCTGCTGCTCGATGAGCCGACGAACCATCTGGATTTAGCGGGGATTGTGTGGCTGGAGGAGTTGCTGAATGAGGGTAGTTTTGCTTGTGTGCTTGTCAGCCATGATCGTTATTTTCTTGAGAATGTTGCGACGGAGATAGTGGAACTGAACCGTGTGTATGCGGACGGGTTGCTGCGGGTGAAGGGGAGCTACTCGAAGTTTCTTGAAGGCAAGCAGGCGTACATGGAGGCGCAGTCGAAGCTGCAGGATGCGCTGAAGAATCGCGTCAAGATTGAGGTGGACTGGCTGCGGCGGGGGCCGAAGGCGCGGAGTACGAAGGCGAAGGCGCGGATCGACAATGCACAGGAGTTGATTGGGCAGTTGAAGGCGGTCAACTCGCGGGTGCAGACCACGAGTGCTGGGATTGATTTTTCTGCGACGGATCGGCAAACGAAACGGCTGGTGGAGTTGGATGACGTTTCGGTTGTGCTGGGCGACCGGAAGATTGTGGAGGGGTTGAATTTTCTGATTACCTCCGGGATGCGCGTGGGGCTGGTGGGGCCGAATGGAAGCGGGAAGACGACGCTACTGCGGTTATTGACGGGAGAGCTGGAGCCCACGGCGGGGACGATCAAGCGGGCTGCTGCGTTGAAGATCGTTTACTTCAGCCAGACGCGCGAGCTCGAGGAGGGTGTGACGCTGCGGCGGGCGTTGGCTCCGGATTCTGATTCTGTCGTGTATCAAGGACGAGTAGTTCATGTGGCGAGCTATGCGACAAAGTTTCTGTTTACGAGTGAACAACTCAACCAGCCAGTGGAGAGGTTGAGCGGAGGCGAACGGGCTCGGGTATTGATCGCTAAGCTGATGCTGGAGCCGGCGGATTTGTTGCTGCTCGATGAGCCGACGAATGATCTGGATATCGCGACGCTCGAGATTCTGGAAGAGAGCCTGCTTGAGTACACGGGCGCTCTGGTGCTGGTGACGCACGATCGTTACATGTTGGATCGGGTGTCGACGGTGGTGCTGGGGCTCGATGGGCGGGGCGCGGCGGAGATGTTTGCGGATTACTCGCAGTGGGAGCAGTGGCGCGGGGTGAAGATAGAGGAGGCGATCGCTCCGGGGGCGACGGGAAAGGCGGTTGCTTCGGTTTCGGCTGGGCCTCCGTCGAACGCCGGAGGGAAGAAGAAGCTTTCCTATCTGGAGGCGCGTGAGTTTGCTGGGATCGAGGCTGCGGTGGAGGCAGCGGAGGAACGGTTGCAGAGCGCGCGTCACACGATTGAGGATCCTGCGGTGGCGGTGGATGCGGTTCGGCTAACAGCGGCGCTGGCTGAGATGGATGCGGCGCAGGCGGAGGCTGATGGGTTGTACGCTCGGTGGGCGGAGTTGACCGAGAAGGCTGGATAAAGTTGCAGAGTGTGGACTTCTGGAATCTGTTCGCGCATCTTGCTGCGGATCTGAGGGGTTCGCGATATTCTCCTTGCATATGAAAATATTTTTGTTTGGAGTGATGGTGGGATTGTGTGCGATGCCGGTTGGGGCGCAGTTAGCGGTACGGTCGCACATTGTGGTGCTGCATGCGGCTCGAATGCTGGATGTTGCGGGGGGAAGAGTACTTGCGCCGGGTGAGGTGCTGGTCGAGGGTGACAGGATTGTTGCGGCTGGAGTGCATGTGGAGCGGCCTTCGGGGGCTGAAGTGATTGATCTCGGAGATGCGACGCTGATGCCGGGGTTGATCGATGCACACGTGCATCTATTTCTGCATCCGGGAGCGGAGGATCTGCAGACGGTGCAGGAGAGTGTGCCGGAGAGAACGCTGATTGCTGCTGGGGCGGCGAAGGCTGATCTCATGGCGGGATTTACTGCTGAGCGGGACATGGGGAGCGAAGGCGCGGGGTGCGCGGATGTGGCGGTGCGGAACGCGATCAATAAGGGGGCGATACCGGGGCCGCGCATGCGCATGAGTTGCAATGCGATCGACCTGACCGGAGGGCATGAGGATGCGATCGGGTACAACCCGGCGCAGAAGGTGCTTTCAAACGCGGACTATGCCGATACCGGAGACGAGATCGTAAAAGTCATGCGGGAGCAACGCAAGTTAGGGGCAGACTTTACGAAGATTTATGAAACGGGAAGAGACTCTTATCGGGACGGCATTTTCAAGACGCCGTATCAGTACACCGAGGGAGAACTCGCCGCGGCGGTTAGGGAGGCGGAGAGGACGGGTGGTGGCGTGGGCTCGGGGCATGGGGTGGCAGTGCATGCCACGGGGGAGCCGGGGACGGGGTATGCGGTTGCAGCCGGAGTGGCTTCAATCGATCACGCGTATCAGTTGAGCGAGCCGACGATGAAAGCGATGAAGGAGAAGCAGGTTTACGCCGTGCCGACGTTCGCGATTGCGGAGTACTTTGCCGATCATGCGGCAACGCCGGAGAGAGCGGCTCACGGCAAGGCGGAGCAGGCTTACCATGCAGCCGAGTTCAAGAAACAGCTTGCGGCTGGAGTGCCGATGGCGATGGGGAGCGATGTTGGACCCTTTCCCCACGGAACACAGGCGCGAGAGCTGGAGTTGATGGTGGAGTATGGGATGAAGCCGGCGGCTGCGCTGCAGGCGGATCTGTTGAATGGAGCGAAACTGCTGGGCTGGGGTGGGCAGGTCGGGGAGTTAAAGGCGGGATATTTTGCGGATGTGATCGCGGTTCCGGGGAATCCGCTGGAGGATATCTCGGTGACGACGAAGGTGGCGTTTGTGATGAAGGGCGGAGTGGTTTACAAGCGGTGATTCGTTGTCGGTAATTAGTGGTTAGAATCGGAGCCCTTTCTAACCACCAATCACTTGTATTGCACCGTCTTCAAAAGCCCATCCGGTCGTCTGCGCTGGGGCCGTAGAGCGGCGGGACGGGCTGACCGTTGAGCCGGAGGTAGACGCCCAGTTGGGCGCGGTGGTGGATGACATGGTTGAAGAACATGGTGCGGTAGAGGAGTGAGCGCGGGGCGTCGGCGATGACCTTGTCGCCCCACGACATCTTCCAGTTCTTCTGGAGATGCTCGTCGCTGGAGCCAGCGAGGTGTTTGCGTGCTTCGGCGGAGAGGCCATCGAAGTCGGCGAGGAGCTTTTCGCGGGACACGAAGGTCATGTCGGGCCATGTGTGAGTGGCGAGATCGAGTTCGTCCGTGGTGAGAATGTTAATGCCGAACCGGGGCAGGGTGGAGACGTGGACGGCGAGGCGCCCCATGGGCATGGATTTGTCGTGACACTTGAATTCAGGATTGGCTTCGGGGATCCGCTCGAGCGTGGTGCGAATGCCTTGCATCTCGGTGTCGTAGTCCTGGAGGAGAATTTCTGCGATGGTCATAAGATTCCTTTCGTTGGTTACTAAAGCTCTGCGTGCCTGTGTGAGCCCAACACCGCATGGATCTTAACCGAGCCCTACTGACAGCATGGTGTCAGTAGGAATTACCCATCTTTCATCACCTGCGAGCTACAGGCCGGTGATATTGAAGCCGCAGTCAACGTAGGTGATTTCGCCGGTGATGCCGCTGGCGAGGTCGCTGGCGAGGAAGAGGGCGGTGCCGCCTACTTCTAGCTGGTCGACGTTGCGGTGGAGCGGGGCGCGTTCGGTTACTGCGTCGAGAATTTTTGAGAAGTCGCCGATGCCGCGGGCTGCGAGGGTCTTGATAGGGCCGGCAGAGATGGCGTTGACGCGGATGTTTTTTGCGCCGAGTGACGCTGCGAGGTAGCGGACGGTGGCTTCGAGACCGGCTTTGGCTACTCCCATGACGTTGTAGTTGGGAAAGACTTTGGTTGAGCCGTAGTAGGTGAGAGTGAGGATGGAACCGCCTTCGGTCATGAGCGGGACGGCGGCTCGGCTAACGGCGATAAGCGAGTAGACGCTGACGTCGTGAGCGATGCGAAAGTCTTCACGGGTCGTGAGGAGGAAATCGTTCTTGATGGCGTCGGCGGGGGCATAAGCCACGGCATGCACAATCGTATGCAAGGTCCCGTAAGTTTCTTTGAGAGTGGCGAAGAGTGCGTCGATCTCGGCGTCGACGCTGACGTCGCACTGGTAGGCTTTAGCGTCCTTGAGCTCCGGAATGAGGGCGTCGGCCTCCTTCTTCAGGCGCTCGTTCTGGTAGCAGATGGCGAGGGTGGCGCCGGCTTCGGACAGCTTCTGGGCGATACCCCAGGCGATGCTGCGTTTGTTGGCGAGGCCGAAGACGACGGCGACTTTGCCTTTGAGATCAATCATCGTAGAACAGGTTCCTTTCAGGTGCGGGATTGCGACTTAGAGGATAGCAGCCGAGAGGGGCAACTTCTATCGCTGCAGGAGATCGCCTTGGCTCGCGGGGAGAATGATCGGCGGCTGGTCTTCTTCGACGTCGGCCTCATGAAGGAGGATGCGGCAGCAATTCCGCCCTGCGTTCTTGGCGGTGTATAGGGCCTTGTCGGAGCGGGCGAGGAGAGGGCCTGTGACTTCGCCGGTAGCAGCTTGAGTGAGGCCGATGCTGATGGTAAGAGGAATCGTCTCGCCGGGTATCGAAAGCTCGCGCACCGACTGCTCGATCCGAGAGGCGATGGTGAAGGCTTCTGAACTGGAGGTGTGGGGAAGGATGAGCAGGAATTCGTCGCCACCGAAACGGCCGAGAAGGTCATGCGGACGCAGACGTCCGGAGATGGCTGAGACGACGTCGCGGAGGGCAGCGTCACCGGCTGCGTGACCGGCGTGGTCGTTGATGGCTTTGAAGTGGTCGATGTCGATGAGGGCGATAGCGAGATTCTGGCCAGTGCGGGAGGCTCGCATGAGTTCCGTGTCGAGCTTCTGCTCTATGCCGCGGCGGTTGAGGACGCCGCAGAGCAGGTCTCGTTCCGACTCGTCTTTGACCAGGGTGAGGAGGTCGCTGCAGAGCATGAGCAGGAAGGACAGTCCGATGAGGAAGGCGAAGGAGACGCTGAGCAGAACGGAGACGGTTTGCAGAAGCTCGCGCTGGTGCGCCGATGGCGTGTGTCCAAGTACAAGCAGAAAATAGACGCGGTTCAGTGCGAAGACGGCGTAGGCGGCCATCAAGTAGGCGAAGATCTTCAGGAAGACCCTACCGGCTGCCTGGCGGAATATCTCGAGCGCGATAACGCCGCGGACGAGAAAGAAACTGAGGGCAATGACGTAGGTCAGCGCTGTGGTGCGGTCGTGCGAGAGATTGAGGTAGATGGTCAGGATGGAGGCGACAGCGGTCAGGGCCCAGGCGTAGCGGATTCTGCGTGGGCTTTTGAAGAAGTGAAGCACCCCGGTGTAGAAGAGGACGAATGCGGAGAGCAGGACACAGTGGGAGACAACGATAGACAGAAAGAGTGGAATGGAGCCGGAGAACAGTAGAAGGATGTTGCCAATAGTTGCAAGGAAGAATGCGAGGGCGACGGAGCCGGCGCCGCGCAGGTAGGGGTAGATGATCTTCATACAGCAGAAGACAATGGCATAGACCAGCGTCAGAACAATCTGACAGCCGAGAAGAGTGCCGATATCTACTGACGCAATAAAAGACATTCGCTACATTCCTATGTGGCGATTCTATGGGCCCGGCTGCGAGAAGCGAAGGAATCTGATGTTACTAGAACGTTAGTGG
This sequence comes from uncultured Acidobacteriaceae bacterium, assembly GCA_963838555.1. GTDB lineage: Bacteria > Acidobacteriota > Terriglobia > Terriglobales > Acidobacteriaceae > Edaphobacter. The sequence continues at coordinate 412,889 of CAWIRK010000005.1, forward strand.
TTAAGTGTGCGATTTAAGTCATGCGCGGGTGAGCCAGTCGTATTGGGCTTCGGTGAGGGGGACGACGGAGAGGCGGAACTGGCGGAAGAGGATCGAGTCTTTGAAGACGGGGGCGGCGCGCATGTCGTCGAGGGTCTTTTCCTGCTTGAGGGGTTTGCCGGGCTGGATACGGACCTTGGGATCTTTGGGGTCGGTGGCGTCTACGGAGACGACTTTGGCGGTGCCGACAGCGGCTTTGCCTACGTTGGAGTGGTAGATGATGAGTTTTTCGCCGGGCTTCATGCTGCGGAGATTGAGGAGGGCGGTGGGGTTGGAGATGCCGTCCCAGGTGGTTTCGCCGTCGCGCACGAGGTCATCGAAAGAGTAGGTGGTGGGTTCAGTTTTGAGCAGATAGGGCATCGTGTTGGCTCCTTCCGGGAGGTCCACGCTCCCCGGGTGAATTGGTGCAAAGTATTCCAACGTATAGGCTTACGATTGTACCTCCGGATTGGCTTTGGTTTAAAGTCTTTGCTTTCAGTGGGTTTGGTTTGTAAAGTCCTGGAAACAAAAGGCTTGATCTCGTCTGTTAATGCCCCGTCATTTCAGTTCGGCTATGGCTTTGTGAAGGCAGTTTGGCGAGGTCGTTGAGGCGGTAGCGTGTGCGCCTAAATAGGCAGACAGCAGATCCCCATTCGACTTCGCTCAAGGCAGGCTCCCCACTCCGCTGCGCTCCGGGTCGGGATGACGTTTCGTTTCCGGCACCGCGCTTTTGGGGACTGGATCTTTTAGCCTCCGAGGTCGATGTGACGGACTCCGGTTACTGGTTGGCCGAGGAAGGCTGAGCCAAGGCGCTGGAATTTTTCGACGGAGTCGGTGGCGTAAAAGAGGCAGCGTTGAGTTTTGGGTTCTGGGTTGTGGGACGCCAGCGCGGGGTGGGCGGCTACGGCGTAGGCGGTGGCCTGAGCTGAGTCGATGATGGTGAGGGGTTGGCCCATGGAGGCCAGGGTGCGTCGGATCGCAGGCTCGAGGAGGGGATAGTGGGTGCAGCCGAGGAGGAGGGTTTGGGTTGCGGGCGCGGCGGTGAGGGCTTCGGTGAGGTAGATTTTGAGGACTTCGTCGGTGACGGGGTGATTGATCCAACCCTCTTCGACCATTGGTACCAGGAGCGGGCAGGCTTTTTCGTAGGCTTCGAGGCCGAGAGCGTTGAGGGCGTGGGTGTAGGCGTGGGACTGGACGGTGGCGGCGGTGGCCAGGACGAGGACGTGGTTTTGGGGGGAGATTTCGCCCTCGTTAGCGACGATGAGACTGCCGCGAACAACGGGTACCGGGGAGTGATGGTTCGGTGGCGGCTCGGCTGGCTGGGGAAGAAAAGCAGATTTCTCCACTTCCCCTTCGACTCGTTTCACTCGCTCAGGGTTCGGTCGAAATGACGATGTTTGAAATGGGTGCGTTGAAGATGACGATGGTTGAAAGAGTGGTTTTGATTGCAGGGCGGCCCGGGCTCCGGGTTCGACTACGCCGATGACGGGGATGGGGATAGCCTGCTGGATGTCTTCGAGGGCTAGTGCGGTGGCGGTGTTGCAGGCGATGACTAGCAGGTCGGCGCCCTGTTCGTGGAGGAACTTTGCGCTGGAGACGGCGTAGCGGGCGATGGTTTCGCGGGACTTGGAGCCGTAGGGGAGACGGGCGGTGTCGCCCAGATAGATGTAATCGGCGTTGGGGATCAGGGGTAGCAGGGCGCGGAGGACGGTGAGGCCGCCAAAGCCTGAGTCGAAGACGCCGATCGTGGTGGTTGGGTTCATTGGATGAATTCGGTTCTCAGTTCTCCGTTGTCCGTTATCAGTTTGGCTCTGTGGGGGGCGTGGGTTTGGCTGCGGTGTTGGTGGCAGGGTAGGTGTGGAGGAGGTCGGCGTGGCCGGCGAGGGTGTCGTGGGGTTGGCCGTCGACGAGGAAGCGGATGGCGGTGATCTGGGGGAGAGCGGCGTGGAGGGTTCCGATAATTGATGCGACGGTGAGGGCTTCGACCTGGATGCCGGAGGGGTGATTGTTGATGAAACTGCTGCGGAGGTTGACTACGGCGAGTTGGCCGGGCTGGGCGTGGAAGCCGGATTCGGATTCGGGATGGGGGTCGCCGAGGAAGAAGACGTCGTCGACGGCTGGGCCGCTTTGCATGGGATGGGTGGAGTTGGGAAGCGAGTAGGCGGCGAGGAGGTGTTCGAGGAGAGCGCGGGCGCGAAGGGCGGGCTCCTGGGGAAGAGCGAGGGATTCGGTGGTGGGGGTGATAGAGGCGTCAGCGTCGTTCGCGATGTAAAGGGTGATGTCTTCAGTGCTGGCGGTGGTGGGGGCAGCGATGGGGGTTGCGTCGTTGAGCGCTTCGAGGCGTTTGTGTGCCTGCTGGCAGCCGTGAAGGAGAAAGGCCGCCATGAGGAAGATGCCGCCGACGAGGCTCCAAAAGAGAATGCGCTGGTAGCGGGGGATCATTTTTGGGCTCCGGTTTGGGCTCCGGCGGCGAGGAGGGCGCGGCTTCGCCAGGAGCCGACCGCGGCTGCGATGGCTTTGGCGACGTTTTGCTGGTAGGCGGCGTCGGTGACGGGGCTTGTTTCGGAGCCGCCGGGGGTGAGGGGGGCGATTTCAATGGCGACGGCGGGGCAGGTGAGGTTGTCGAGGGGCCGGAGGGAGGCGCGGCTAAGAATCACAGGGAGTTTGGCGTTCTCGAGGGCGAGGCCGATGTCGTTGGCGAGGTTTAGGCTCTGGGGGATCGAAGCGGACTGGGCGGTGTTCCAGGGGATGGTGGCATGGGGCTTTTCGAAGGTATCTGCTGCGAGGGCGGAGGTGACGACGTGAATGCCGGTGCCGCTGGCGGTGGCATGGAGGATGAGGCAGGCGGTGGGATGGGCGTGGTTGCCGATCTCGGCGCGCTGGTCGGTGGTGAAGGGAACGACGGGGTCGATTTCGTGGGTGGAGATGACGGTGAAGCCGCTGGTGGTGAGAAGGGCACGGAGGCGGGCAGCGAAGGCGAGGGTGACGTCTTTTTCGATGACGTTGTTGGGGAGGTGTGCGCCGGTGTCGGGACCTCCGTGGGCGGGGTCCAGGAGGATGAGGGTGCGCGGGGCGGCAGGGGTGGTGGCGGGTTGCTGGGCTGAGGTGGCGATGGGGAGCAGGCTCGTCAGGATGGCGAGGGTTGCGGCGATTTGTTGGGGACGGAGGGTCAAGGTTGTCTGGTTGATTGTATTTTAGCTGTGAGGTTTGAGGGGCTAGGTCTGCGGGCGGATGGGGTGAGTGGTGACTCCCCCCACGTTAGCGACGAAGAGACCGTCGCGAACATGGGGCACCCGGCTTGGCTGGCTCCATGCAACCGCAGGTTCTTGGACTGCGCCTCTCGTAATGGATTGTCGGCTTAGTCGAGGGCGTAGATGGCGAGGCCGCTTAGGAGTTTGGGATAGAAGTCGGTGGATTTTTGTGGCATCACCTCGCCGGAGAGGGAGACGTCTTTGAGCTGATCGAGGGTGATGGGCTTGATGAGGAAGGCGATGTTGGCTTCGCCGGATTCGACGAGGCCGACGGCTTCGGCGGCTTCGCGGAGGTACTGGATGCTGCCGGTGGCGCGGACTTTGTCTTCGGTGAGACCGAGGAGGTGGTCGAGGACGACGGTGTGAAGCTGGGCCACACCTAACTGGCGCTGCTTGGGAGGCAGGCCTGCGAGGAGTGGGGCGATAGCCTGCGGATTGGGAGTGAGGAGGTAGTTGCCGTCGCCGGTTGCGGCGATGAAGGAGTCGCCGGGGGCCTTGTCGAGGCTATCGATGAGGTCGGACGGAAGGGAGAAGTCGGCGATTTCGGTGATGGTATAGAAGGCGCTGGCTTTGGTGATGAAGTCGGGGGAGGAGAAGTTTTCTATGCCATTGACGACGCGATGGGTTGGCAGGATGGTGATGCCGGGCGCGTCCATGTTGACGAAGGTCATCATCATGGCGGCCTCGGGGAAGGCTGGGGCGGGCAGGTGGCCGGGGCTGAGTTTTTCGTCTTCGTCGCGGGGCTGGTTGAGGGGAAGTTTTAGCTGAGCGCTGCGCTCCTTGGCGTAGGCGACGGAGGTTTCGTAGCGGTGGTGGCCGTCGGCGATGATGAGCTTTTTGTCGGCCATGGCGGTGAGGAGGAGATTGATGAGGGTGGGGTCGGTCAGCTTCCACAGCTTGTGGACGACGCCATACTCGTCGGTAATGGCGAGGTCGGCTGGGTTGTCGTCGAAGCCGTTCGGAAATGAGCCTTCGAAGATGAGTTTTTCGGCGGTGAAGGCGGGGTCGGAGTAGAGCATGTAGATCTGCTCGCAGTAGGCGCGGGTGGCTTTGAAGAGGGCGAGGCGGTCGGATTTGTGCTTGGGGAAGGTCTGTTCGTGGCGGTAGACGACCTTTTCGGCGTAGTCGTAGAGGTGGCCGAGGGCGATGAAGCCGCGGCGCTCGCGGGTTTCGCTGGTTCCAGGGACGGTATAGGTCTGTGAGTAGCCGTAGATTGCGGGCTCGGCCTCTTCGGCGAGGATGTGGTTTTTGCGCCAGTCGTGAAGGTACTCGGCGGCGCGGGTGTAGACGTTGTGGGCTTTTTCGCCAGGGGGCAGGAATTCCTGCGGTTCGGTGTCGCCGGGCTCGTGTTTGCCTAGGATTACGCGAATGAGGTTGTAGGGGCTGGCCTCATAGTAGCGCTGCTGCATGGCCGGGGTGATCTTGTCGTAGGGCTGGGTGACTACAGCTTCCATTTTGACGCGGGCGGGGTCGTAACGGAGGGCGCGGAAGGGGTAGAGGCGGGCCATGCTTTTTTGATTCTCCAGACGTCTTAGATATGTAGCGATTGTACGGGTACGGCGTCAAAGGAGAGTAAGGGTGGCTGGAAGATAAAAGTCTGACAAATACCTGAGGGGCGAGGACTATTATTTTTGTTCAGGGACGTATAGGAATTTTTTGGTTGAAGGAAGTACCAGATGGCTGTAACCTACGTGGTCTCCAGCCATAGAGGATGGCGGAGGGTTTCCGTTAGTGATGCCACGGAGGCCGTAGAGGCAGCCGGGCGCGGAATGGCATAGGTGCCAAAATGCGAAGCAAAGGCGGTAGACAGGGACGTTTGAAGGGAATTCGGCAAGTCGTGTTCGGCCTTGCAGTAATGCTGGTGGGCGCGGTGGTTTGGGGTGCGGCAGGGGACGCGGTTTGCTGGGCGCAGGAGAATCCACTGGATAACGTCCATACCCCGGCGCCACCGCCGCCGCCGAAGAGTCCTGAGGATGCCAAACCAGTGATTGAAGGCGCGGATAACGCCGCGAAGCTGGCAACGTCGAGACGGGATGCACGGATTCGGGTGGATGTGAACCTGGTGCTGGTGCCGGCGACGGTGACCGATCCGATGAACCGGTTGGTGACGGGGCTCGAAAAAGAGAACTTTGAGATTTACGACAACAATATTGGGCAGGTGATCAAGAGCTTCTCGACGGAAGATGCACCGGTGACGATCGGAGTGATCTTCGATTTGAGCGGGAGCATGAACTCGAAGTTTCAACGGGCGCGAAAGGCGTTGAGCGAGTTTTTGCGGACATCGAATCCGCTGGATGAGTTTTTTGTGGTGGGGTTCAACGACCGGCCGGCGGTGATTGTGGATTACACGTCGGATGTGGACGACGTTGAGGCGCGAATGGTGATGTTGAAGCCGGAGAACCGGACGGCGCTGATCGACGCGATTTATCTGGGCGTGGACAAGCTGAAGCAGGCGAAGTATGAACGGAAGGCGCTGCTGATTATCTCCGACGGCGGGGATAACCGGAGCCGGTACACCGAGGGAGAACTGCGGCGTGTGGTGCGGGAGAGCGACGTGCAGATCTACTCGATCGGGATATTCGATCAATATGCGCCGACGACGGAAGAGCAGATGGGGCCGATTTTGTTGAACGATATCTGCGATATGACAGGGGGGCGAATGTTCCGGGTTTTGGATATCAACGATCTGGGCGACATTGCGTCACGCATCAGCGCAGAGTTGCGGAACGAATATGTGATCGGGTACAGGCCGTCCCAGGTGAAGCAGGATGGAAACTGGCGTAAATTGAAGATACGACTCGTGCCGCCGCCTGGACTTCCGACGCTGACGGTGCATAATCGCCAGGGGTACTATGCACCTTCGCAGTAAAAGTATGTGGCCGCGTGTGGCGGCTGTTGGGTGGTTGGTCATAACGGCTGGCGTGGTGAGTGGATGGGCTCAGCAGCCGGCGACTGCTCCGGCTCCAGCGAAACCAGCGCCGATTGTGAAACAGCCTTCGTTGACGGTGGATCGTGATCCTGCGCCCTCGCCTGATGTTGACCCGCCGGCTCAAGCGCAGACGGGGACACCCCAGGGCGTGGGATTGGGGAAGATTGAACGCGAGGGTGGGAAGTATACGCTGCGGCAGGATGCGTATGAGGTTCGGTTGAATGCGACGGTGCTGGATGGCAGCGGCAGGTCGGTTCAGACGCTGACTAAGGACGCGTTCACGGTGTACGAGGACGGAGTGCAGCAGACGATCGATTCGTTCCGGCATGAGGATCTGCCGGTGTCGCTGGGGCTGCTGATCGATAGCTCGGGCTCGATGTACGACAAGCGGTCTGCGGTGGAGAAGGCTGCACTCGACTTTGTAAGGTTGTCGAATCCGGACGATGAAGAGTTTCTCGTGGACTTTTCGTGGGAGGCGTTCATCGATCAGGACTTTACGAACAACATCGACAAGCTGCAGCAGGGTTTGGGGTATATCAAGTCGAGCGGCGGGACCGCTATTTACGATGCTCTGGTGGCTTCGGCGGATTATCTGAGCAAGAATGCGAAGCATCCGAAGCAGGTGCTGCTGGTGGTTACCGATGGTGAGGACAATGCTTCGACTGCGACACTGGAGCAGACGATCCGGAGGATTCAGGATCTGGATGGGCCGGTGATCTATTGCGTGGGGTTGTTGTTTGGGGAGGACACGGACAAGCGCGAGTCTCGACATGCAAAACGGGTGCTGGAGACGCTGGCGGAACAGACAGGCGGGGCTGCTTACTTTCCGAAGTCGGTGAGGGATGTCGACGCGGTTGCTGCGGAGGTGGCGCAGGATATCCGGACGCAGTACACGATTGCGTATCACTCGACGAAGTCGCCGACGCTCGGCGGATATCGTGAGGTCCACGTGGAGGCGAAGGCGAAGAGCTTCGGAAGATTGTCGGTGCGGACGCGGAGCGGGTACTATCCGCGGGTTGCACAGGCGTCGACGAAGGGCGGGGATGCTGGATTTGGTAGTAATGGGAAGAAGAATCCCTGATGCAAAGTGGGAAGTTGGTATTCTGGCTTTCGATTTGTGGGTGAATGATTTTGCGAAGCCAGTTCTCTTCTGATTGATGTGAGAAAGCTGGGTATGCCCGAAGCCTTCGGCCGAGAACTTTGGCTGAAGGATTGAATCTGTGTGTGAGGTTTTGTTCGATGAGGGTTGTGGAGAACGTATTGGAGCTGGTTGGGCAGACGCCGATGTTGCGTCTGCGGCGGCTGGAACAGGCGAGTGGCGCGGAGATTTGGGCGAAGCTGGAGTTTCTGAATCCTGGCGGCAGTGTGAAGGATCGTGCGGCGCTGGGACTAGTGCTCGATGCCGAGCGGCGCGGCGTGCTGCGTGCCGGAGGCACGATTGTTGAGGCGACGGCTGGCAATACGGGCGTGGGGTTGGCGCTGATCGGCGTGAATCGCGGGTACAAGGTGATGCTGTATGTGCCGGAGCAGTTCGCCGAAGAGAAAGTGAAGCTGATGCGCGGGCTGGGAGCGACGGTTGTGCGGACTCCTGAGGCTGGCGGTATGGCAGCGGCGATCGAGCGCGCGCTTGAGTTTGAGATGGAGACGCCGGGGGCATTCGCTGCTCTGCAGTTTGAGAACCCGGCGAATCCGGACTTTCATGAAGAGACAACGGCGGTGGAGATCTGGCAACAGATGCAAGGGCGCGTGGATGCCTGGGTTTCAGGGATTGGATCAGCGGGGACGTTTAGCGGGGTCGCGCGGTTTTTGAAGAAGAAGCGGCCGGGTATTTTGACAGTCGCGGTGGAGCCGCAGGGAAGCGTGCTGGAGGGAGGAGAACCGGGGCCGCATCGTGTGGAGGGAATTGGCGTGTCATTTATTCCTGCTACGTTTGACCGCAGCGTGTGCGACCGCGTGATGATGGTGATGGATGATCCGGCGATGGCGATGGTGAGGCGACTGGCTGCGGAGGAGGGTGTCTTTGCGGGATCGAGCGCGGGGGCGATGTTGTGCGCGGCGGTGGATGTGGCGAAGGAGTTGGGCGCGGGGAAGAGGGTCGTGACGGTGATTCCGGATTCGGCGGAGCGGTATTTGTCGAAGGGGCTGCTGGATTGAGGGTGTAGGCAATAGGGTGTGGGAGTAGAAGGCGGGATAGGAGCGCTAGCGATGAAGAAGGCAGGGACGAAGAGTGCAGGGGCACAACTCGACGGCTTTCTGGATGCGTATTTGCCGGCGGTCGCGGAGATTGCGCGAAAGGCGCTGACAAAACTTCGCAAGCGCCTGCCGTTCGCGACGGAGATGGTGTACGACAACTACAACGCTTTGGCTTGTGGATTCGGGCCTAACGAACGAGTCTCCGACGTCATCTTTTCCATCGCGGCATATCCGAAGCATGTAAATTTTTTCTTTCTGCAGGGTGCGATGCTTCCTGATCCTGATGGTTTGTTACAAGGCGAAGGTTCTCGGGTACGGCATATCCGGCTGGAAGATGAGAAGACACTGGATCGAGCCGATGTGAAAGCTATGATGGCAACAGCGATGAGGATGGCAAAGGTGCCGTTCGACGAAAAGGCGCAGTACAAGCTGGTTATCAAATCGGTTTCGGCTAAGCAAAGGCCGAGGCGGTCGGCTCCCGCAAAGCCGAAGGCAAAGAAGTAGCAGATCGAATCGAAGAGTGAGGGATTGGATGGAAGCGAAGAAGCAAATGGGATTTGCGACGCGGGCGATTCATGATGGGCAGGAACCGGATGAGTTGACCGGAGCGGTGAATGTGCCGATTTACCTGACGTCGACGTATCAGCAGGAGGCGATCGGGAAGAACAAGGGGCATGAGTATGCGCGGCTGACCAATCCTACGCGGGATGCGCTGGAGGAGAATCTTCGTTCGCTTGAAGGCGGGACGAGCGCGCATGCTTTTGCCAGCGGGATGGCTGCGATTACGGCGATGTGCACGATGATGAAGTCGGGCGACCATGTGGTGTGCACCGACAATATGTACGGCGGGACGGGGCGGTTGTTTGATCAGGTGCTGACGAACTATGGGCTGAAGTTTACGTACGTCGACACGAGTGTGGCGGAGAATGTGGCTGGCGCGATTACGCAGGCGACGAAGCTGGTGCACATTGAGACGCCGACGAACCCCATGATGTCGGTTACGGATATTGCTGCGGTGGCGCGGATATGTCATGCGAAGGGTGTGGAATTGAGCGTGGACAACACGTTTCTGTCGCCTTATCTGCAGCAGCCGATCGCGTTGGGTGCTGACATTGTGATGCATTCGACGACGAAGTTTTTGAATGGGCACTCGGATGGTTTGGGTGGTGTGTTGATCGGCACCAAGCCGGAGCATGCGGAGCGGTTTCGGTTTGTGCAGAAGTGTACGGGTGGGATTTTGTCGCCGTTTGAGAGTTATCTGCTGCTGCGCGGGGTGAAGACGCTGGCGGTTCGGATGAAACAGCATGATGCGAATGGGCGGGTGGTTGCTGACTTTTTGAAGAACCATGCGAAGGTGCAGCAGGTGTTTTATCCGGGGCTGGTGGAGCATCCGCACCATGAGTTGGCGAAGCGGCAGCAACATGGGTTTGGGTCGATGATCTCGATGGAGCTGGGGTCGCTGGAGAACGCGAATAAGTTTGCGAGTGCGCTGCGGCTGGGGTATCTGGCGGAGTCGCTGGGCGGGGTGGAGACGCTGATTTGTCATCCGGCTACGATGACGCATGCGGCTGTTGGGGCGGAGGGTCGGGCGCGGCTTGGGATTACGGATGGGTTGATGCGGGTGTCGGTGGGGATCGAGGATGTGGAGGATATTGTGGCGGATCTGGGGCAGGCTTTGGAAAAGATATAAGAGCGGGCGTCCTGCCGGACGGGCCCACTGCGCTCGGCCACCCCGCAAACGAAGACCTGTTTGCGGGGACCCCGGTTCGCGCGGCCACTTCGTGGCGTGTGTACCGGTCTCTGCAAGGACGATCCTTTGTGGGCCTCGCGTTGCTCGGCGCGTGATGTTCCCGACCAGCGGGAGGGCCTCTGTTGGTCGGGTTGGCTAGACCAGTTAAAAAGGCGTGCAAACGCCCGCCCTCCGCGCAGGAGGCCCGTCCGGCAGGACATGCCAGAGTATGCGTGGATGTGATACTTCTATAAGTGTCGATTATGTGAACGGAGGGTCAGAAAATGTTTGGATTGACGGAAGAACAGAAGCAGTTGCAAAGCGCGGTGCGGTCGTTTGCCGAGGGGGAGATTGCGCCGCATGTGAGCGAGTGGGATGAGAAGAGCGAGTTTCCCCACGTGGTGGTGAAGAAGCTGGGTGAGATGGGGCTGCTGGGAGTGATCTTTCCGGAAGCGCTGGGCGGCGCAGGGATGGGTTATGTGGAGTATGTGCTCGCGATCGAGGAACTGTCTCGTGTCGATGGCAGCGTGGGGATCATCGTGGCCGCGCATAATTCGCTGTGCACGAATCACATTATGCTGGCAGGAAATGATGAGCAGAGGAAGCGGTGGATTCCGAAGCTGGCTAGCGGACAGTGGCTTGGTGCGTGGGGATTGACGGAGCCGGGTTCTGGTTCGGATGCAGGCGGAGCGCGGACAACCGCGGTTCGCAAGGGCGATGGCTGGGTTCTGAATGGTTCGAAGACTTTCATCACGAATGGGGGATATGCGGACTGTGCGGTTGTACTTGCGGTGACGGATAAGGAGAAGGGCACTCGCGGCGGGATCTCGGGGTTTGTGGTGGAGAAGGGGACACCAGGGTTTCGGCCGGGCAGGAAAGAGAACAAGCTTGGGCTGCGGGCGAGCGATACGTCGGAGCTGATCTTTGAGGACTGCGAGATTCCGGCGGAGAACATGGTCGGCAAGGAGGGCGATGGATTCAAGGATGCGATGCGGGTGCTTGATGGCGGGAGAATCTCGATTGCGGCACTGAGTCTGGGAATGGCGCGGGGGGCGCTCGACGCGGCGATGAAGTATGCGCAGGAGCGGCGGCAGTTTGGTAAGGCGATCAGTGAGTTTCAGGCGATTCAGTTCAAGCTGGCGAATATGGCGACCGAACTCGATGCGGCGTGGTTATTGACGATGCGTGCGGCGCAGATGAAGGACGACGGCAAGAAAGTGACGATGGAGTCGGCGATGGCGAAGCTGTATGCGAGCGAGGCGGCTTGCAGGATCTGCGATGAGGGATTGCAGATTCATGGCGGGTATGGGTTCATCAAAGATTATCCGGCGGAGAAGTTTTATCGCGATGTGCGTCTGTGCCCGATTGGCGAAGGGACGAGCGAGATTCAGCGGATGGTGATTGCTCGGGAGTTGCTGGGGAGCAAGCCTAGCCGGGGGTGATGCGGCGCGGGCTAGTGAGCTACAGGCCGAAGGGCCAGACCTGTTGAACGGTCTTGGAAAGAATCTGCTCGCGGTCTTTGGCGGGCAGGAAGTCGAGGTGGTCGCGGTAGAGCGCGACTGCGCTTTCGTAGGAGAGCTGCTTGAGAGAGATGGGCCAGTCGGTTCCCCACATGAGGCGCTTCGCTCCGAAGGTGTCGTAGAGATGCTTTACCTGAGGGATCGAGTCGGCGTATGGGTAGGGCTGCTTTGAGAGCGACCACACGTGGGAGATTTTGACGTAGACCCTGGGGTAGCTCGCGAGGTCGAGCAACATTTGGAGTTGATCAGGGCGGTCAAGCGGACAGTCTGCCATGTGGTCGATGACGACATTTAGGTCAGGGTTTTGCTCGATGAGTGGCGTTAGGTCGGGCATGCGGGTGACTGGCGCGAGGATGGTCATTGGCACTTTGAGCTGAGAGCATCGTCGCCAGAGTGGCGGCATGAGCGGGCCGCGAATCCAATCGCCTTCGGCTGTAGCTGCGGGGCTGAGTCGGACACCGTGGAAGCCGTCGATTTCAGTGAGGCGGCTGAGGTGGTCTGGCGCGGACGGGTCTTGCGGGTTGACGCGGCAAACGCCTTTGAAGGTACGTGGGTGACGCTTGAGCACGTTGGTGAGGTACCGGTTGTCCCAGCGGTAGTGAATGACCTGGATGAGTACGGTGCGGAGAACCTGGTTGGATTGCATGAGTTCGAGAAGCTGGTCGACGGACGCGTCTTCCGCGGGAGGGTTCGCGCCGGCGGCGAAGGGGAAGGCGGGGTCGTGCTTCCAGACGTGAACGTGGGAGTCGATGAGCGGTATGGTTGCGGTTAGCGATGGAAGGGGAGTAAGGGTTGCGGCGGCGGATGCGAGGAAGCGGCGGCGACTCCACATAGTTTGGATTTTAGAAGCTGCGCTCGGTGGCGGAAGGGTGCGAATGAGCGGTGGGGAGCGTGATGGTTGCGGGCGGGAGGCCTTCGGTGGTGGCGGTGAGGGTGATGGTGCCGGAGGCGGCGGTGGCGCGGAGGATGGCGATGGCGTGGCCTTCGTAGAGCTTGCGGTCGGTTGCTTGGAAGGGGTCGTGATCGAGGAGATTGCCGTTGTCGACGGCGATGATTTTTCCGGGGCCGGTGGTGGCGAAGTGGATGATTGTGTTGTTGTCGGGTATTACGTTGTTGTTGGCGTCGACGAGTGTGGCGGTGATGTAGATTATGTCGTTCCAGTCAGGTGTGAGGGCGGGTGTCGGTTGGGTGTGCGACGGGCTGGTGAGCTGAGCGGCTGCGAGGCCGCTGGAGAGGAGCAGGCGCGCGGGTTTACCGGCGGTGCGGAGTTCGTCTTCGGCGATGACTTTTCCGTTAGTGCGAGCTGCGGCTTTGAGTGTGCCGGGTTCGAAGGGAACCTGGAAGGTGATGGGGGTGGCGTCGGCGTGGAGCTTTTGTGTGCCGAGGGATTTGTCGTTGAGGAAGAGCTCAACCTCTTGGGCGTTGGTGTAGATTTCGACGTTTTCGGTGTGCTGGGACTCGTCCTTGGGAGTCCAGTCGAGGAGGAGTGGCTGGCCGAAGCGTGTGGTTGGGTCGAGTGGTGTGTTGGTGGCGGTGGTGGCGGCCTGGTTACTGGAGGTGGGTGAGGCGTAGCCGGGATCGGTGGGCGCTCGGCGGGTGGCTTGCACGCGGCGAGCGATGCGGACCATGGGTTGCGTGGTTGGATCGGTCCACCAGGATTGACGCTCGAAGGCTCGGGCGCGTGGAAAGGATGTGGTGAGAAGGAGGCCGCTGCCGGCTCCGATAGAGGGCCAGCGGCCGGCTTCGCCGAGATAGTCGATGCCGGACCAGAGGAATTGGCCGGAGTACTCGGGATGGTCACGCATCGCGACCCATTGGTTGCGGTCGTGGGTGTTTTCGGTGCCGATGATTTTGCGGGTCGGCTTTTGCGCGTGGGCGGCCAGGATTTCGTTTTCGCGATAGTTCTGGCCGACTACATCGAGGAGGTCGGCGAGGCCATTGTCGTAGTCGTGGGAGACGTTGGGGCGGAAGAGAGCTTGGGTGACGGGGCGGGTTGGGTCATTGGCGTGGGCTGTGGCGACTAACTGCTTGAGGATGGGAATCGCGATGTCGGGGTGCGGTGTGTCGTGGATCTCGTTGCCTACGGACCAGAGGATGATGGAGGGGTGGTTGCGGTCGCGCTGGATGGTGGCGGCTTCGTCGCGTTCGGACCAGTCGCGGAAGTAGAGGTGGTAGTCGTAGGGGTTCTTGGCGACGGTCCAGCAGTCGAACATCTCATCCATCACGAGGAAGCCCATGCGGTCGGCGAGGTCGAGGAACTCCGGTGCGGGCGGGTTGTGCGCTGTGCGGATTGCGTTTACACCTAGGGCGCGCAGGGCAGTGAGGCGGCGCTCCCAGGCGGCGAGGGGGACGGCGGTGCCGAGGGCTCCCGCATCGGTGTGGAGGGCGACGCCGTAGATCTTATGATGCTGGCCGTTGAGGAAGAAGCCTTGATTAGGGTCGAAGTGGAATTCGCGGATACCGAACGAGATAAGTTCATTATCAACGGGTTTGCCGTTCCGGAGAACGAGAACATCCGCGGTGTACAGCACGGGATGGTCAAGGTCCCAGAGATCGGGGTTCGGGACGTGAATCAGGTCTTCGATGTCGGCGGTGGTGTGGGCGGCTACGATTTTGGCGAAGAGTTTTTTGGTGTGCCTGACATAGCTGCCTTCGGGTGTCTGGATGGCGACGTCGAGGCTGATAACGGCGCTGGAGTTAGTGTCGTTGGTGACGGTGGAGCGAACTTTGACGGTAGCGTCGGGGCCGGTGGGCACGGGCGTGGTGACGAAAGTTCCCCAGGGAACGATGTGGGTGTCGCTGGTGGTGATGAGGCGGACCTGGCGGTTGATTCCGGCGCCGGGGTACCAGCGGGAGGCGGGTTGTTGGGAGTCGTCGACCCGGACGGCGATGGTGTTTTTTCCGGCGTGGAGATGCGGCGTGAGGTCGTAGTTGAAGCTGACGTAGCCGTAGGGTCGATGGCCGAGGAGTTCGCCGTTGCAGTAGACGTCGGAGTTGGCCATGATGCCGTCGAAGGCGATGAAGGTGCGTTTGGTGACGTCGAGTTTTGCGATGGTGAGGTCATGGCGATACCAGCCGATGCCGGTGGGGAAGAAGCCTCCCGCAGCGCGGCTGGAGGCGTTCTCTTCGACGGGGCCGGCGATGCTCCAGTCGTGGGGGAGCGTGACGGGTTTCCAGGTGGAGTCGTCGAAGGTGGGGGACTCGGCTCCGGGTGCGTCGGATTGCAGGAACCGCCAGTTAGTGGTGAACTGCTGGATCTGGCGTAGGTGGGACTGCGCCGTTGCGAGCACGGGCGCGGGAAGCAGAAGCAGCAGGAGTGTCGTGCGGCGTATGGCGTTCATTGAGAAATGACTGAATTGATTCTACTTCCCACCCTTCGCGGTGAGGCCGCAAAGAATGGGGAACCGGTCTTTTGCGTTGCTTGAATAGAACTGCAACGGATCGCAGGCGGCGCAGTCGTTTCGCTGAGGAACTTGCGATGCACCCTGGTGCCTGCGTTATTTGGGGGTGGTGGTGGGCGAGGGTTCGACCGGGTTGTACTTGCGGGCGAGTTCGGGTGTGGATTGGATGTCGGCGGCTGGGGGATTGACGGACTTCGCGACCTCGACTCCGAATATGTAACTACTGCCGAACATATTGCTGGTGAAGAAGACGTATTTTTTGTCGGGGCTGAAGCGGACGTTGGGTTCGGCGCGGTAGTTGTGGTGGGACATGTTGACGAGGTGTTCGGACTGGAAGACGCCGGGCTGCCAGAAGGTGGGTTCGTTGAGGGCGCCTTCGGTGTTGCCGATCATTTTTGGATAAAAGAGCTCGATCCATTCACCATCGGGCGCCTGAGCTACCTGGCCGGCGTCACCGCCGTCCCCGGTGAAGAGGTCCAGGTCCTGGGTGAGGTTGAAGTGAATCGACCACTCGTTGCGCTGCATGTGGTACGCAGTGCGCATGCCGGTCTGAAGGTTGTAGCTGGCGAGGAAGAAATCTTCGCCTTTGGGGTACTGCCAGTCGTACCAGATGGTCTGGCCGTCGAGTCCCCAGAACTCGTGGCCGGCGATCTCCATCGCCATGGTGCGTTTGTGGATGAGAGTGTTGTGGGTACCGTCGGTGTGGATGAGCCAGATGCGGTCGACCTTCTGCCACATTCCTTCGTGGCAGTACATGAGGAGTTCGGGATCGGTGGGGGAGAAGAGGAGATGGTTGACCCAGTCGGTGGAGTGGAGCAGCGGCTTGATGAGGCCGGGCTTTTCGCCGTTGGGGCCGGGTTCGAGACGGATGGTGAAGAGGACGAGGGGAATTCGCGCAGCGAGACGGCGCTCCATCATCTGGCCCTTGTCGTCGGCCTGGATGTGGGCTCCACCGAGGTTGGAGGCAGCGTTCGCGTTGGCGGGCGGCGGCGCAGGTGGGGGATTGCTGACGAAGGCGTTTGGTGCGTTGGGATCGCCGCCGGGTACGTCGGCTTCGTTGTAGGTGCCGGCTCCGAGGGTTTCATCGGCGTTGATGCTGGAGACACTGAGGCGGCCGGGGAGATCGACGAGTTTGCGGATCTCGCCGGTGTTGGTGTTGGCTTTGTAGATGGCGTTGGTGTGAGTAGCGGGATCGGTGCGGGTGAAGAAGATGCTGTTGGTTTTGTGGCCGACGACGATGGCGCGGGCGCTGCGGCCGAAACGGCCCATCGGTGAGGCGTCGGCGTTGGCGGGCGGTGGGTTGGGGACGAGCATGCTCGTCTTCATGGTGGCGAGATCGAGGACGCGGATGCCCTCTGGCGAGTTGTAGACCATCTGCTTGTGGTCGGGGGTGTAGGCGTTGACGTTGAAGTAGAAGGCGCCGGAGTTGGGTTCGTCAGAGATGCGCCAGACGCGGTGGCCGGTTTCCTTGTCGACCCAGGTTTTTGGGGGAAGCTCCTTCGTGAAGCTGGCCTGGGCGTGCGTGACGGGAGGAGATGCAGCGAGGATTAGCAGAGCAAGTGATGAGAACGTGAGGCGGGCCATGCTGGAGACTCCTGTGAATTCGACCGGTGGTGTTGAAGCGGACTCTAGTCTCGTGCTTGCGGAACTCGCGGCTTCCCCTTCGACTCGTTCTACTCGCTCAGGGTCCGGTCGGGATGACACATCGTATGGGCTTTACCAGTTTTTCTGGACTACCCGGATAGTTACGAGCGCGGGACAACGAGTCCTTTGCTGTTGGGTGGGTCTTTGGGGTTGAACTTGCGCGCGAGGTCCGGAGTGGATACGACGTCAGCAGAGGGTGGGTTGTCAGCTTTTTTGACTTCGACGCCGAAGACGTAGCTGGGGCCGAACATGTTGCTGGTGAAGAGGACCAGCGATTTGTCGGGAGAGAAGCGGACGTTGGGCTCCTCGCGATAGTAGTGATGGGACATGTTGACGAGACGCTCGGATTGGAAGACGCCGGGCTGCCAGAAGGTGGGCTCATTGAGTGCGCCGTCGGTGGGGAGCATGTGCGGGTGGAAGAGCTCGATCCATTCGCCGTCGGGAGCTTTGGCGACCTGGCCGGGATCGCCGCCGTCGCCGGTGAAGAGGTCGAGATCTTTGGTGAGGTTGAAGTGAATCGACCACTCGTTGCGCTGCATGTGGAAGGCAGTGCGCTTGCCGGTCTTCAGGTTGTAGCCGGCGAGGAAGAAGTCTTCGCCCTTGGGGTACTGCCAGTCGTACCAGATGGTCTCGCCGTCGAGGCCCCAGAACTCGTGGCCGGCGATCTCCATTGCCATGGTGCGTTTGTGGATGAGGGTGTTGTGGGTGCCGTCGGTGTGAATCATCCAGATGCGATCGACCTTCTGCCATGGGCCTTCGTGGCAGTACATCAGGAGTTCGGGGTCAGTGGGGGAGAAGAGCAGATGGTTGACCCAGTCGGTGGAGTGGAGGAGGGTCTTCATGTCGCCGGGCTTTTCGCCGTTGGGGCCGGGCTCGAGACGGATGGTGAAGAGGACGAGAGGAAGGCGGGCGGCGAGGCGGCGCTCCATCATCAGGCCCTTGTTTTCGGGCTGGTAGTGCGGACCCTGCGCGGCGCTGGCGGTGCGGTTGTCTGCAGCGGGGGGCGCGGGGGCGTTGGAGCCGTACTCTTTGCCGGTGGCGTCGCCTTCGATGTAGGTTCCGGCGGCTAGGGTCTCGTCGGCGTTGACGCTGACGATGCTGATCTTTGGCGGCAGGTCAGTGAGCTTGCGGATAGCGCCGGTGTTGGTGTCGGCCTTGTAGACTGCGGCCTTGTGAGTGGCGGGATCGAGCTGGGTGTAGAAGACGCTGTTGGTCTTGTTGCCGGCGACGAGAGCGTGGGGATTGCGCGTTGCTCCGGCTCCCCGAGCGGCGCCGGGATCGGCCGATGTGGCGGCGGGTGCGGCGGGGGGATTGGGGACGAGCAGGCGGGTCTTGTGCGTGTCCATGTCGAGGACGTGGATACCGTCGGGCGCGGTGTAGATCATCGACTTGTGGTCGGGGGTGTAGGCGTTGATGTTGAAGTAGAAGCCGCCGGAGTTGGCTTCGTCGCTTAGTCGCCAGATGCGGTGGCCGGTGTCCTTGTCGACCCAGGTCTTGGGCGGGTCTTCGGCTCGGAGAAGGGGACCGCGGGCTATGGGAGCGAGTGCGATGAGAAGCGCGAGGGACGACGCGGTGGAGCGAACGACGGAAGACATGGCGGGAGCTCTCCTCCAAGCTGTGCGGCAGAAGTTGATGTTCGTCGCTGTGTGGCCCGGCTCGGAAACGGAGAGAAGGGCTGGCAGGGCGCGAGAGATTTATACACTGTGACGGATGCGATTGGGAAATAGTTTCTTATACGGAATAGAACGGTCCGCGTATATGGAGGCGCGGCGCACTACACTAGAGATATGGGTCATTCGGTCGCATCGATGGACGTGTCGGTTGCAGGCATTACCGCCAAGATTTCGCAGGGTTTGCGAATCGGGCGGGATGAGGCGCGGTGGCTTTGGACGAACGCCACCGACGCAGAGATGCGCTCGCTGGCTGCTATGGTGCGGGAGCGGTTTCATCGGCCGGGATCGTGCACTTACATGGTGATGCGGATCATCAATTACACCAATGTGTGCGTGGCCCAGTGCGACTACTGCGCGTTTTATAAATTGCCGACACAGGATGGCGGATATGTGTTGAGCCACGATGAGGTTTTCGCGAAGCTCGACGAACTGCTGGCGCTGGGTGGGGATCTGACGGCTTTCAATGGAGGGTTCAATCCGCATCTGCCGCTTAGCTATTACTGTGAGTTGTTTGCGGCGATCCGGGCGCGGTATGGGGACGCGCTGGAGTTTTATGCGCTGACGATCGCGGAGTTTATGTACCTTGCCGACCATGCGAAGTTGAGCTACGCGGAGGCTGTGGAGCGGTTGAAGGATGCCGGGGTGCGGTGGATTACCGGTGGGGGTTCGGAGATTCTTACGGAGGAGTTCCGGTCCCGGCACTCGAAGTTCAAGTACACAGTTGCTGAGTACTTCCTGGCGCAAAGGGCGATTGCGGATGCAGGTTTGAAGACGACGGCGACCATGGTGATCGGGTTTGACGAGAGTCTTGAGGAGCGGCTGGAGCATCTGGAACGCACGCGGCAGTTTCAGGATGAGACGCGCGGGTTGTCGAGTTTTCTCTGCTGGACGTTCAAGCCGTATTTCACGCAGCTTGGGGGGATTGAGATTTCGACAGCGGAGTATCTGCGTCATCTTGCTCTATGCCGAATTTATTTTGACAATATTCCGCGCATTCGCACCTCGGTGCTGACGCAGAATCAGCAGGCGCTGGAGGGGTTGAACTACGGTGCGGACGATTTCGATCTGCCGATTGAGGATGAGGTAACGCAGAAGGCGGGCGCGACGATCAGTCTGGACTTCGAGCGGATACTGAACTATGCCCGCGAGCTTGGTTTCGAACCGGAATATCGGCATGTGTCGCTGGGGCAGCCGCGCTGGACCGGTGTTTCCTAAAAAACGAGACGACGCGAGTTTTATCGGGTGCTGAGAAATCGTGCACGCGAGCGTATGGGTGTGTGTTGCGGCGTGGCTCTTTTCCCGTGGCGGCTTAGCCAATCCTGACCCGCTCGCGTAATGAAAAGGTTCTCTGAGAAGTAGAGCTCGTTCCCTTCGCTGATCTGGACGGGTTTGGTTTCGATGAATCTTCTGCGTTTCAGGGCGTTCATGGCGTGGCTGGTGAGTGGGGCCGCGTTGCAGGCCCGCATCTCCAGGCCCAGATCGCGGGGGCTGACGCCGGTTTTGGATGCCTTGAGGTCGAGGATGGTCATGGCGATGACTTCGTAGGAGGACAGATCGTCGGAGGATTCAGATGTCGGGAGCGGCGGCGGAAGCGGGGAGTGTAGCCGTAGTTCGGACTGGGTTGTGTTGGCGTGGGGCATCACCGCTGACAACTGCGCGGAGATGTCGTGCTGCAGTTCGAGGTAGTCCTTGAGAGACGCGTTGACGGGGTAGGAGATGTAGGGCAGATGCTGGATTCCCAGTGGCAGATCGGATCCCACCGCTGAGGAGATGAGGCAGAGCGGCTTTCCGAGTGCTACGGCACAGCCAACGGCAAACCATATCTCATTGGTGTGCTCCGACATGTCTGCGACGAGAGCTTCGGCCTGTTCGATTTGATCGATGAAGATGTGAATTGGAGTTGGAGAGGATGGGTTCCAGTAGAGGCGAGAGGGAAGCAGGCCGGCCTTATTGATGGAGTGCTGCAGTACCTCATCGAACAGGCGCTCGAAGTGCGGACCGGATGGGAGCAGCACGATGCATTGCTTCTTGTTGGGTTCGCTCATGAGCGAAGGTCCTTGCCTTTTCGTGCGTTGTGGTTCGGGTTAAGCGATTGAACTCAGACCTGCCAGAGCGAGCCGGTTCGACTCAGGTCGCGGAGGAATGGCGTTACGCCGGTGCGGGTGCTCGAGAAGATTTCGGACAGAGAAGTTCTGCATGTCAACGAGTTTGAGAGGACGCGAATAGAAGTAGCCCTGCGCCTGATCGCAGGCCATCTGGCGAAGCATCTGGACGTGTTCGTCAGACTCGACGCCCTCCGCGATGACTTCGATCTGAAGGCTGTGGGCGAGCGCGATGATCGCAGAGGTGACGGCGCGGCTGTTTTCGTCGACGTCGCAGCGCGAGACAAAAGAGCGGTCGATCTTGATCCGGTCGACGGCGAAGCGCGTGATGTACCCCATGTTGGAGAAGCCGGTGCCGAAGTCGTCGATGGCAAAACGGACACCCAGCTTGCGGACCCGCTGCATGATCTCGAGCGATTCTTCGGAGTCGACCATGAGCAGATGTTCTGTGATCTCCAGTTCCAGTTGTTCCGGCTTCAGTCCGCTGGTCTGCAGAGCACGTTCGACGGTGGCAGGGAAGTCTTTCTGCTGGAACTGGCGGGGGGAGATGTTGACGGCCACGGAAAACTCTACGCCGAGCCGTCGCTGCAAGGCGGCGATCTCTTTGCACGACTGAACAAGGACCCATTCACCGATGGGCACGATAAGACCCGTCTCTTCGGCGAGGGGAATGAATGTATTTGGACCGACCAGGCCGAACTCGTTGCTATTCCAGCGAAGGAGGGACTCGACCCCGAGAATTCGACCATCGGCAAAGGAGATCTGCGGCTGATAAAGAATCTCAAACTCCCGAGCTTCGAGGGCATTGCGCATGGCGGATTCCATCTGCAATTGCTGCAGGCCCTGCATGCCGATTCCCGGAGCGTAGACCTGAGAGCCGTTCCGTCCGCTGTTCTTCACGCGATACATAGCGAAGTCGGCGTTCTTGAAGAGGCTGTCAACGTCATCGAAGCCAGGAAAGAAGCTGATGCCGATGCTCGCGGTGACGATGATTTCGTGTTTTCCGATACGGATCGGCTGAGCAACAGTGGCCAGAAGCTTCTGGGAGATTTCGTCCGCATCTTTGTCGGAACGAAGGTCGGGGAGAAGGACAACAAATTCGTCTCCACCCATGCGGCCGACGGTATCGGATTTGCGAACACAGGCCTGGAGGCGTTTTGAGATCTCGCAGAGGACAGTGTCTCCGGCCTGGTGTCCGAGAGAGTCGTTCACCCGTTTGAAGTTGTCGAGGTCGACCATCATGACGGCGAGAGTGTCCTGGGAGCGCCGCCCCCGTTCGATAGCAACCTCGAGCCGGTCGCGGAGCAGGGTCCGAGTGGGAAGCCCGGTGAGTGGATCGTGATGCGCGATGTGGTAGATGTACTCGTCGGCGCGCTTACGCTCGGTCAGGTCGTACGAGATGCCGACATAACCGGTGATGCATTCTTCGCTATCGCGAAGCGCGGTGACAACAAGCTGGACGGGAACGTGCGACCCGTCTTTCCGGATATACGTCCACTCCCTCTCGTCGATGAGTCCCCTCTCCGGGGCGAATCGGAATACGTGATGATCGGGAGTGACTTCGGTATCGAACTGCGTGGAGAGATCGAGAGCGCGCCGATGTAACTCCTCCTGGTCGTGGAGTTCAATGCTGTTGCGACCGATAAGATCGCTCTCCTGATGCCAGAGCATTTTTTCAGCCGCAGGATTGACCGAGGTGATCATTCCCGCCTTGTCAGTGACGATGATGCTGAAGGGGGAGCTGGCGATGATGGATTTATTGAAGTTCAGTGCGCTCTTCAGGTCTTCTCTATGCTGATGACGAGCGGTGACGTCGGTGATCGTGGTTGCTATGCCATTCGACAGCTTGACTATCTGAATTTGATAACGAGCCGCCGCGGCTTCGGGTTGGAAGGTCGAACTTTTGACCTCGATGAGTGCCGGCTCTCCGGTTTCGGCAACCCGTTGGTATCGCTCGAAGAGATCGGTTGTGCGTATAGCGGGGAAGACTTGGTAGAGGCTGTTTCCGAGGACATGGCTGCGGTCCATGCCGATCATTCGCTCTGCGTTGCCATTGAGGAAGATGAATTTGAAGTCGCAGATCTCGCCGGCGGCATCGTGGACGCTGTCGTAGAGGATGACGGAGTCGGCGCTCGATTCGGCGGCCGTGATGAGACGGAGTTCGTTGTCCCGCGAGCGCGTCGCGTCCCGGACGATGAGGGTGAGGCGCCGGACAGAGATGGGAAGACCAGCAACAAAGACCGCCGCGGCAAGGGATCCGGCCCAGGCGAGTAGCCGGACGATCCAGGGGTAGTTACTCGAGAAGGTTCTGAGTGCGAGTTCGCGATCGAGAAGGTCTGCGATGTGGAAGACAAGGAAAGCTCCGGCCACCCACCGTACAAAGAGATCTTTGCGGCACTCATAGACAAGCAGCGCCAGCGATACGCCAAGGGCAAACCACGCAACCCAGATAATTTTTTCGAAGGTGACGTTTGTGGTTACTACCAGACCGGGATAGTTCCGCGAACCCAGGCGAGATTGCAGAAACAGGGCGATACAGCCAACCAGGGCAATAAGGGTGGCCGCGGTCGCTACGATTCCCGAGCCCGTGCGTCTATACCGTTCGATCAATTCGGTCATTGGTGCCTCGTACTGCAGCAAAGCAATGCGGTGGCATCAGGCGGGAGGGCCCGGTAGATACCTCGCCATACGTCACTGTAGGGTTGGCAAAAGTGCGGGCCAATACCACCTATGTGGTAGCAAACTCGATGGTAAGGGGCCGTTTTCGCTTGCGCGGGATTCTTTTTTGAGGGGGGGAAGGTACACGCAAATAGAATAGGCAGGGCATGCCGCGATCGACACTTTCTGTAGCCATCATCACTTTCAACGAAGAAGCTAACCTTGCGCGAACACTTATCAGCGTGCGGTTTGCCGATGAGATCGTTGTGCTGGACTCGGGCTCAACCGATCGCACGGTGGAGATCGCGAGGTCGTTCGGGGCGAAGGTTTTTTCGGAAGATTGGAAGGGATTTGCGCTGCAGAAGAACTCCGCGATTGATAAGTGCACGGGGACCTGGGTGCTGTCGCTGGATGCGGATGAAGAGCTGACGGAGGAACTGCAGACGGAGATTCGCGGGATGCTGGAGACGGATGCGGAGACGATGCCGCAGGTGGATGGCTATCGGCTTCGGCTGCGTCATGTCTTTTTGGGGCGATGGATGCGCCATGGCGGCTACTACCCGGATATGAAGCTGAGGCTGTTTCGCCGCGTGACCGGCTCGGGTGTTGCTCACTTCACGGATCGGCCGGTGCATGAGTCGGTTACCGTCGCCGGTCGGGTGGAGACGATGACGAAGGATTTTCTTCATCACGGCTATCCGAACCTGGAGATTTATCTCGAACACATGAACCGCTACAGCACGCTGGGGGGGCGGATAGTTGCGGAGAAGGGAAAGGTCAGCCGATCGTTGCTGCCGTTTCTGTGGAATGTGGCTCTGGTTCCTAAGCTGACGTTTGTGTGGAACTATATCTTTCGCCTGGGGTTTCTCGACGGGCGCGAGGGGCTGCTGCTGCACCTCTATCATTCGGCGTATATCAGTTGGAAGTATGCGAAGGCTTGGCGAATCGGACGCGGCGGAAAGGACTAGCTGCCCGCTTGGACTGTTTCTGTCTTCGTGGGTCGGGTTCTTGACCGGGTGGCGGATTGGAATAGAAAGACTGTGAGAATCGTCATGAGGGGCTCGAGCGGGTGGCGGAAGCGAGCCTGGACCGTGACGAAGTAGTAGGTGAGGGGAAGCAGCGCGAAAGCCCAGGCGAAGAGTATGGCTCCGGGTATGCGCTGCTTCAAAGCGAGCGCGAGGCCGAGAAGAGAGGCGAGGCTGATGAAGCTGTAATTGAGAACGCGGAACGCTTCGTTCAGAACTCCTTTTTCCGGTGGTTTGGGGACGCTGACCCAGTAGAAGTAGAAGCGTTTGAGAGCGAGTTGGAAGAAGCGGAGCTTGTGTGTGCGAATCTGTTCGCGCGCCAGCTTTCCTTCGCGCTGGACGAAGGCGTATTCGCCCATCTGTTTGTATTCGAGGTAAACGGGGCAGACGTCGCATACGGGAACGCGAGTACCGACGGTGAACCCGTTGTAGGAGTCGAGGACTGAGTCGTGCAGCTCCGCGCCGAGGTTGCCGCGGATGGGGATGAAGGCGTGGAAGACGTTCCAGTTGCGAATCATCCACGGCGCGAGGCAGGCGAGAAAGATGAGCCCGGCGATTACAGCTTTGCCGATGGCCGGGCCGAGCGCGGATGCTTTCTTTGCGGCTCCCAGCAGCATCCAGATGCCGCAGACGGGGAGGAAGAGAAGGATAGTGGAGTTCAACAGGGCGATCATGCCCCAGAGGAGACCGAAGAGCGACCAGCGAACAGCCGTTTGGGGATTGGGTTCGGGGATCTCATCGCCGATGCCGCGAACCCGCAGGGCAAGAACGATCACTGCAGAGAAGAGGAATGTCGTCAGGGCCATGTCCCACACCCAGTGCACCGCGTATTGCAGGGCTGCGGGGTAGAGGGCCCAGAGCCATGCCGACCAGAGAGCGATCTTATGGGCGCGGCCGGTGGGTTGGAAGCAGCGGGCGGCGATCTCATAGATGAGAAGGGCTGTGGCTGCGGAGAAGACGCTGTTGATGGTGAGGATGACCCAGGCGGATGCCGGAGTGTAGACGCCGAAGATCTTGAAGACTCCTGCGAGCAGCAGGGGATAGAGCGGCGGCACCCAGGCGGTCGGCCCGGAGTGACCGGTGAAGGGGTCTGCGTAGCCGTAGCCGGTGACGAGAGCGCGGGCGATGCGGCCCATCTCCCAGCCGAATTGAAGGTGGTCCTCCGCAAGACGAATGCGGTAGGTGTGGGCGAGAGTGATGTAGAGTACGCGGAGAAGAAAGCCCGCCCAGAAGATGATCCATGGCGCGCGGAAGGGTGAATTTTGTCTTGTCTGCGTGCCTGGCATCTCTTGAGGTCGCACCTAACTGCGGCCAGCGCGGGGTTGGGCGACGACGAGGCCGCGCGGTGTGGGCAGAAAGACCACGGAGAGCAGGCCCTCGTTCTCCATGGAACGGGCGGCATCGCGGACGACTTTGTGGTGCGAGCTGGCATCGTGCATCAGAATGATGCCGTTGGGGTTGATCTGAGGGAGGAAGCGTTTGACCTCCTGTTCGCGGATGGGCATGTCGGAGTCGGAGAAGAAGAGGTCGATGGTGCCTTCGATCTTCATCTCGAGGCTGGACTGGTTGCGAAGCTCGATGAACGGCTTGAGGGGTGAGGCTTCGAGGCGTTCTTTGGCCCGCGCGTAGACGACGGGATCAAACTCGCAGCTGATGACTTTGCCGAAGCCGTTGCGCTCGAGGCCTTTGGCGATCCATTCGGTGGAGACGCCCAGGAAGGAGCCGGTCTCGACGACGAGGCGGGGCTTGATGGTGGTGACCAGGGTGGCGAGGAACTCGAGTACCTCGAGCTCGGCTGTCATGGAGTCAATCATGCTCCAGTTTTGTGGCTGCGGACACTCGGGGGTGGCGCGGTGCGTCTCAGGCTGGAGCGTGCCCGCGGCGCGGTCATGCTGCAGCATGATCTTATGTTCCTGCTTCATCTTCTTGCCGAATAAACCCATGAATGCTCCCCGATATCCATTATGAGGGATGGGGGGAGTATGTGGATGAGACTAAAGCCCCTTCCCCTAATTGATGATGCTTTCGGGGACGACTCAGTGCTTAATGGTTGCGATTCCGCCACCGGGAGGATCGCATCGATCAATCAAATCCATGTTCTTCTGCCGGCGTAGATTCGACTCAAGCCTGCCTCCTCTCCTGGATACCGAGACGCAGATGTTCGCCCAGACAGGCGCTTCGTTAAGGACTATGATGCCCTCCACCGCAACAATGCCTCTCATCTCGGGACCCGGCACTGACCGAACGCACAGAGAATTAGGAGGAACCACAATGAAGATCACCCATGGTAGCGCAGGGAAGAGGACTTTGGGCCTATGCATGTTAATCGCGACTCTACTGTCCGGGCCCGCTATCGCAAAGGCCGATGCGGTTCTGGACTGGAACCTGATTGCGGTCAACACAACCATTCCAAGCGGCCCGTTTGCCCAGGCGCGATTTGTTGCGATTGTGCAACTGGCTGTCTTTGAAGCAGTCAACTCCATCACTCGCGACTATCAACCATATCTTGGCAGCATCGTCGCGCCCCATGGCGCCTCAGCCGATGCAGCAGCCATCCAGGCTGCCTATCGGGTGCTCATCACTTATTTTCCGGCCAACGCGTCGACGCTCGGCACTGCACGCGCGAACTCGCTGGCTTTGATACCGGACGGTCCATCGAAGAGTGACGGCATAGCAACGGGCGACGCCGCAGCTTTTGCCATGATCGCTCTTCGTGCCAACGACGGGTCGTCGCCGGCGCAATTCAAGAAACCGGGCCCTGCGGTTCCAGGCGAATGGCAGGCGACGCCGAGTTGTCCAATCATGAATGGAATCGGGGTCGGAGTCTTCTTCCAATGGCAGAACGTAACCCCGTTCGGTCTCCCGAGCGTGAGTGAGTTTCTCCTCGATCCGCCGCCAGCGCTTGACAGCAACCAATACGCGAAAGCGTACAACGAGGTGAAGGCGGTAGGGAGCGCCAGCGCGAACAGCACGGAGCGGCCACAAGATCGGGCTAATGTCGTGCTCTTCTACGCGGCCTCTTCGCCAACCTTCGTATTCAATCAGGCCGCAAGGCAGATCGTCGCGCAAGAAGGGTGGCATTCGCTGTCCGAGAACGCACAGGCTTTTGCCCTGATCAACATGGCGATCAACGACGGCGCGGTCACTACATTCTTCAACAAGTACCACTACAACTTTTGGCGTCCCGAAACCGCGATCCATGCAGGTGCCACGGACGGCAACCGGAAGACCGACGCCGATCCGAACTGGGTTCCATTCATCCCGGCCCCATGTTTCCCGGGCTATCCCTCAGCCCACGGCACCTTATCCGGTGCGGGAGCCGAGGTCATGAGACGTCTTTATGGCGAAGCCGGACATGCGATCACGTTGTCAAACCCGGCAGTACCCACCATCGTGTTGCACTACGGATCATTCAGGCAGATTACCGACGACATCTCCGACGCTCGCGTCTACGGCGGAATTCATTTTCGAACTGACCAGGATGCAGGAGCCCGCCTGGGCAAAGCTGTCGGCAAAGCAATCTACAAGAACAACCTCCGTGCCAGGCACGGTAATGACTGGCATGATGATTGGGATGATGACTGAATAGCCAGCTCAGAAACGTCAGAGACTTCCGCACGAGATCTCAGCATCTGCCGAGCTTTTTATAGTTGCCGATGATATGTGTGTGGATGTCCTGAAACAAATTGATGGCGGAGAGTGAGGGATTCGAACCCCCGATAGACTTGCGCCTATGTCTGATTTCGAGTCAGGTGCATTCAACCGGGCTCTGCCAACTCTCCGCGCTTCTTTATTTTATCTCAGGACTTCCACTTGCTGCATTGGCGGCTGCACGCGGTTCTGTCGATTTATCCTGATAACAGAATGACTGGCTCGACAGTTCAGACAGCTTCGACAGGTTCGGCGCCGCGAGGCGAACGGATTCCAGCAACGGGCGAATGGACACCCGAGCTTGAGCAGTGGCTGCGCGAGCGGGCCGCCGACGCCGGCTTCGACACGGCAGGCGTGGCGTCGGTCGACGCGGCAGGGGACTCCGGTGATAGCACGACACAACTCGATGCGGAGCGTTTTGCCGCCTGGGTAGCCGCGGGCAGAGCCGGTGAGATGGAGTATCTGAAGCGGCGCGACGAGCAGGGTGTGCTGCTCCGCAGCGGCAGTGCAGGTGGCGATGCCGTGGGCGCGGTCTGTCATCGTCTGTGCCCTGAACTACAACGCCGCTGGACCGCTCTCGATCGATAGCGCGCCGCCGGACACTGGCTGGATTGCGCGTTATGCATGGAGCGGGCAGGCCGCTGCCAGTGCAAACTCGACAGACGAGCTTATCCCCACCGACTATCACGATCAGCTTCTCGGCCGTCTGCGTCAGGTCGAAGCCGCCGTGCGCGAGCGCTTCCCCTGCGAGACGCGCTGCTACGTCGACACCGGTCCTCTGGTCGAGCGGGCTATGGCCGCGAAGGCAGGCGTCGGCTGGATCGGAAAAAATACCTGCGTCATTAACCAGGAGCTAGGTTCGTGGTTGTTGCTTGGTGTCGTGGTCACCTCCATTCCGGTGGCCGCTGGAGCCGGATTTCAAATCGCCGCCGACCGCTGCGGAAGCTGCACGCGCTGCATCGATGCCTGTCCGACCGATGCTCTCGTGGCCCCGTACCAGATGGATGCGTCGCGCTGCATCGCCTACCTGACGATCGAGAAGAAGGGCGTGATCGCCGAGGAGCTGCGCGAGCCAATGGGCCGCCAGGTCTTCGGATGCGATATCTGTCAGGACGTCTGCCCGTGGAATCGCCGCGCTCCGGTCGCGGTCAACGAGGGCATGCTCGCGCGCACGCAGATGGTGAACCCTGCGCTGGACTGGCTCGCCGGAATGGACGCGGCAGAGTTCAAGCGATGGTTCAAGGGATCGCCGGTGGAGCGGACCCGGCGCAAACGGCTGCTGCGGAACGTCGCTATTGCGATGGGGAATAGTGGCGAACGACGCTTTGCCGCTCAACTCGAGGCTTGGACCGCAGCTGACGATCCAGTGCTGGCCGAGGCCGCAGAGTGGGCGCTCAAGCGAATAAACGGTAGTTGATCAATTTCCGAAAAGCCGACTTCGCGGGAACTGCGGGATTACTTCCGGATTGTCCGTTATCCGCCCGGAACCATCAATCATGACGCGCATGCCGTCTCACATTACGTATCGGAACTGGGTCGTGCTCCGCGGCCCGCGCGGATAAGACCTGGGCTGCCTCGACGAAAGGCGCGTAAGGGTGGATCGTGACATCGCGATCAGAAAAGGTACGGCACCAGGGTGGCGGTCTGATTGGCATAGGTGGCATACGTCTCCCCAAATTGGGAACGCATCCACTCCTCCTCCTTCCGAAGCTTCGTCCACAACACGAGAAATATCAGGACGAAACCGATGACCCCGCGCACTTGGGAGAGCGCAATCGCGGTACCAAGAAACCCAGTCAGAATGCCGGTGTAGATCGGGTGACGAACCAGGGCATAGGGGCCGGTGGTAATCAGCTCATGACGCTGCTTAACGGTTACGGCGTGGCTCCAGTTGCTGCCGAGGTGCCGGCGAGCCCAGACGGCAAAGAGAAGGCCGACGACGGTAACAGCAGCTCCAATCCAAAAAGGCCAGATGCCTGACGGCCAGAGCTCACGGTAGAGCCAGGGCAGCGGGATGCGAGGTGTCGAGAGGAGGACGATCACGATCAGGAAGGTGAGGGCCCGCAGGATTTGCGAAGCGGCGGGCTCGAGGCGCTGGGTGGTTTTGGTATCGGCGGCCTTGATTCGCCAATAGAGAACAAAAGCGATCCACACCACGGGAAAGAAGGATTCATAGAACCAGAGCATTCAGGACCTCCGGGCGCTGTAGGTGTTTTGAAGCTCCTCGCATTGTCTACGTGGGCGAGTAAGGCGGAGTTTCATGCGACGCCAGGACCAATCAGGCCGAGATTGGCCGGACCAGCCACAGTACTCCGCCCAGCCGAAAGACACGGGTCGCTCTGCTAGCATCGGAGTAAGCTACGGCGGGCCGTGTGGCGCCGTATCGATTCCAACTATGTCTTCAACCGCTCCCGATCAAACCGAAACGCCTGAGTCCAACCAGCCGGAACTGTCGCCAACACCATTGAGGACGTCGCCCCGGTCGTCCGCGACGGTCTGGGGGCTGAGATCGTTGCGCTGGCACGCTATATGGCGCGGACCGAGGTGCACACCTACGCGTTCAGCGTCGCTGCCAATGTGATCCTCTCGCTCTTTCCTTTCATCGTGCTTCTGCTCACGCTCAGCCGGAACGTCTTCCACTCGCGATCGATGGAGCAGGTCGTCGGCGACATGATGAAAAACCTTCTGCCGGTGGGGCAGGAGTTCGTCATGCGCAACATGCAGCTACTCGCGCATCCGCACAAAGGGACCCAGTTCTTTTCCGTGGTTATGTTGCTGATTACTTCAACAGGCGTGTTCTTGCCGCTGGAGGTGGCCCTGAACCGCGTATGGGGCGTCCGGCAGAACCGCAGCTATCTGCATAACCAGGCGGTGTCGCTTGGGCTCGCGTTCGCAGTTGGCGTTCTGGCTATGGCTTCGGTGGCGTCTTCGGCAAGCCAGCAGACCATTCTCGCGTGGGTGTTCCTCGATCACACCGACAACTGGCTCTTCCACTTTATCTCGTACGGTTTTTTGCGGCTGTGCGCCGGTCTTGCGAGCATCCTCATGTTCTTCCTGATCTACTGGGTGCTGCCCTACAGAAAAGTTCCGGCACGAGCCGTTCTGCCCACTGCGGTTGTGATTGGATTGTTGTGGCAACTGGCCAAGGTCCTCTATATCCGGGCGTTGCCATGGCTGGACTTTCAGTCAGTCTACGGGCCGTTTTATATTTCGGTAGGGTTGATGATGTGGGCGTTTCTCTCCGGTCTGCTGTTGCTCGCCGGGGCTCATTTTTCGGCCTCACGCTACACATTGAATTTGGCCCGGCAGGCAGAGACGGAGGAGGCGGCAGGTAATGGAAAGTCCCAATAGCCAGTTCCCGCTCCCGGCCGAGCCGCCAGCCCCCTCAGGGCTCTGGGGACGGGTGCCGACAGGACTTGCAGGTGCGGCATTCTGGCTTGGCGTCTGGTTCTGCCTCCTCTTCCTCGCACGGCAGATTCCCGGAGGCTTGGGGACCTTCTTCGGGATTCTGCAGATATTTGTCGGAATCGCCCTTGTCTTCGTTGCGCTTCCGCTGATCTGGCGATTGGTGCGGAAGCACATGCTGTGGAGCCTTCGCAACAAGCTTGTGCTCACCTATCTGTTGATCGGCCTGGCGCCGGTTGTCCTGTTCGTGACTCTGGTCTCAGTGATGGCGTATATCGCTGCGGGACAGTTTGCCATCCATCTCGCCGACACGCGGTTGCAGGGCGAACTCACCCAGATCGGCGTTGAGAATGAACATCGCGCCGAACGAATCATGCAGGAGTTGGAGCGTCTGCCGCCTGGATCGCCGAAACCTTTTTCGGAGATCATTGCGCAGACCGAACGATCGATAGCACTCGAACTGCCGCGGGGAAGGCTGCACCGCGAGATGCAGGCCTTTCTGAATGGAATGCCGATCGCAGCCGATGGCGGCACACGCGGCAAAACTCCATTTGTCCTGCCGCCGTGGGCGACGGAACTGCCGGGCGAGCACTTCGCCGGACTGGTTCTCGACTATAACGATCTGTTCCTTGTCGCTGTTCATCAAGCAAAAGCTGAAGGACGGACGAATCTTCAGTCTCGTGTCGAGTCTGCCGGTCGACGGTGCAGCGCTCAATATCGTTGCGGACGGTCTGGGTGTTGCCAGCCTATTGCCCCAGCGGGCCGGCAGCACAGCGAATGACGGGAGGGCGCGCACGCCTGGCACCGGCAGTGGACTGACTTCGCCCTCACCCGGAAGCGGCGGCTCCGGGACTTCGAACCCGGCAACGCCAACCTCTGGACAGGCAAACTCCGCAGCCCCGAGTTCGAAGCTCGATGCGGGGACTGCAAAATCGTGGATCGTCGGCGGCATGGAGCCTCCGCCCGTCAACGTCGCCGACTTGCCTGTGCGCTTCACCTCCACCGAATCCATCACGGACTGGGAGACGGGCCAGCGCGACAACGTGCTCATCGCCGTCGAATCGCGGCCGTCTCTGCTCTACAACCAGCTCTTCGGCGCCTCGTTGAGCGGTATCGTCACCAGCGTTCTGCGCATCGCAATCTTCCTGCTTTGCCTGGTCTTCGCGATCATCGAACTGCTGGCCCTGTGGATGGCGATACGGCTGAGCCGGACGATTACGGCTTCGGTCGCCGATCTCTACCGTGCAACCCAGCACATCGATCGCGGCGATCTGGACTATCGCATCGGCGTCGACCCGGACCGACCAGCTCGCCGAGTTGAGCCGCTCCTTCAACACCATGACAGGATCGTTGCAACGGCTCTTGGAAGAACAAAAAGAGAAAGAGCGGCTGCAGAACGAGATCTCCATCGCGCAGGAGGTGCAGGCAAATCTGTTCCCACTGCGTGCCCAGGGTCTGGAGAGGTTGGAACTGCATGGAGTCTGCCGGCCGGCGCGTTCGGTGAGCGGCGATTACTACGACTTTCTCGTCTTCCACGAAGAGGCACACAACGGCGTCTCCAGCCGCAAGGAGACCGGAGTTGGCATCGCCATCGGCGATATCAGCGGAAAGGGAATCTCGGCGGCGCTCTTGATGGCGACGCTCCACTCGGCGGTGCGCGCCTACCGGTTCGCCAGCGAGGAGTTGATCTTCAGCGAATCCAGCCTGGCAGGGCTGACCGCCAGCAGGGAAGAGTATCGGCCGGGATTGCGATGAGCTCTTCCAGTCGCCGGGCCGTATTCTTTCGTTGCTGAACCGGCATCTCTACCGCAGCACGCAACCCGAAAAGTACGCGACCTTGTTCCTGGCGCACTACGATGCCAGCCTCGGCAAGGCTGACTTACTCCAACGCAGGGCAGCTGCCGCCGCTGGTGCTGGGGCAGGATGGCAGCATTCGCAGGCTCGATCAGGGCGGAACGGTCGTCGGTCTGATGGACGGCATGCACTACGACGAAGACAGCTTCCACATGCAGTCCGGCGACATCCTCGTCGCCTACTCGGACGGCGTCACGGAGCCGGAGAACGACTTCGGCGAGTTCGGCGAAGAGCGCATGATGGAGGTCGTCAGCCGCTACCGCGACCAGCCGCTGCACGTGATCTCGACCCAGGTCATGCTGGCCCTCGACGCCTGGATCGGCGCCGAAGAGCAACCCGACGACATCACCCTGGTCCTCGCGCGCCAGGTCTGAGGAAAAAATCGAAAAATAAAGTAAAAAAAGACTAAAAATAAAATTCAAAAAAGTGGCATGTTTTTCGAGGGCGATTTAAGGCCGTCAACTCACCACGTTTACCACGCATTCCACCACGAATTTACCATCCAAAAACCACACCCAAACACCCACTTTTCCCAAAACACCCCTCAAAAACGCCAGCAAAATGCGCAAAAAAGTCTCGACCAACCCGCCAGATTTTTTTCTGGGCAAACTACTGCTTTTTCCGAATAGCTTTCACAGCAATCGCATTGGGCGAGTTGCCGGCGGGAAGCATCGTAAAGAGCGTAGGCAATGCCGTGCCCCCCGTCCGAATGACGGCAACATCCCCGGAATGAGCGTCTGCAGCAAGCAGAAGATGCTCATCCTCAGAGAACGCAAGCGCGTCGGGCGCCGAACCGGTATGAATGCCGACAGGCTCCACTCGCCCGTCATCGATGCTGTACAGCGCAATCGAGTCCGCACCGAAGTTCGCGATCCACAACGTGCTATTGTCACGGCTGACGATGCCGCGCACAGGCCTGTTGCCAATGGAGTAAGTCCCACCCACCTCGTTGGTTGTCAGTCGATATCTCCGAGATGCTGTCGGAGCCGAAGTTCGAAACGAAGATTTCGCCGCCGTCGGGCTTCATCGCGAGATGAACAGGAGTCTTGCCCACATCGAGCAGCGCAAGCATGTGGTCGGTCATCAGATGCGGGGTTCTGTCTGGCTGCCCAGGATCCCGGCGCTGCTGCAAGACTGACGGCCATCACCTGATGGCCGGCGGAACAGGCGATAAAAGCCTTAGACGAGTCCGGCAGGATCACGGCGTCGGAGGCTCCGGGACAGCCGGGAAAGGCCGCGCGGAGGTGCGGAGCAGGTTCATGCGCTTGCGCCGGATTGTAGGGCGGGACATCGAAGATGGAGACGCTATTGCTGCCGCGATTGGTGACGACGCAGGCTACGGCCATCGGGCGAGATGCGGTCGACGTCAGGTTGTTCGCCAGTTCCGGCTACGGCGATCTGGCGCCGCCGGTCAAGGTCGAGAATGCTGAATGTGTTCGAGCCAGAGTTGGCAACATAAGCGCGATGGCCTGTTGGATCGACGCTAATGAAGGAGGGCAGGCGGTGGACGGGGATGGTTGCGGCGATGCGGTTGGTTTCTGCGTCGATTACGGAGATTGTGCCGGACTGGGTGTTGACGACGTAGATCTCGTTGCGAACCGGGTTGGCGGCTAGATTTGTGGGGTTGCGTGCCGACCTGAAGGGTGCGGTCCTGGCGGAGGTAGACGAGGTCGAGTACGGTGACGGTGTTGGAGTTGCCGTTGCTGATGTAGGCGAACTCCCGATAGCCGGCCGGCACGTCGGGGAAGCTGCTCCGACGGCAGCCCGAGATCCCCAGGAGGGCCGCGCAGACAACTGCTGTAATGGATCGGGAGAGGGAGAGTCGGAGGGGGATTGGCACTGTTCGGAGTCTATCGAGGCGGCGTGCGGGGGGCAAGGGAAAGGTACGTCCGCGGAGAATTTAGAGGTTCCTGCGAAACTTTTTGGGACGGTTAGCGTGTCTATGTGATCGATGCGAAAAGATGACCTTCGGATCTATCGCGTCATTTGCAATTTATTCTCGGACAACGAAGCTGCGGTTCTACTGTGGCTTCGTTGATTTTTTTAACGACGCGCGTCTTTCGTGAACCAGTTCCAGGCGATCCAACCGGCATAGCCGCCTTGAATGATCAGGACGACGGCGTAGGCAAAGAGCAGATGCCTGTGCTCCATGGTGCTCAAATCAAAGAGTGAATGCCAGGTCATTGTGGAATCTCCAGGGAAGCTTCGATTGCTTGCAGGGCGGCTTCCTGGTCGGCGAGTTGACGTTTGCGTTCGAGAGCAAAGCGGAAGAGAAGGATGAAGACGCCCCAGATGGCCCAACCGGCGAGGTTCCAGAAGAATGCGGGAAGCATGGACTTATCCATGCCGGAGTTAGGGCCGCCGCCAAAGACCGGGGCGGGATGCTGTGTGCGCCACCAACGGATGGACATGTAGACGATTGGTACATCGACGGCAGCGAAGACGGAGAGAACTGCGGCGAGAGTCTGGCTTTGACCCGTGGAGGAGAAGCGGCGCAGCATGAGATAGCTGACATAGAGAAGCCAGAGGAGTAGCATGCTGGTAAGTCGAGCATCCCATGCCCACCAGATTCCCCAGGCTGCGCGTCCCCAGACGGAGCCGGTGATGAGGGTGATGCTGGCGTAGACGACGGCGACCTCCGCGGAGGCGAGGGCGAAGGCATCGGCGGTGAGGGCTTTGAGTGGATCGCGGTGTCGCCAGTACAGATATGCGAGTGAGGCGGCGAAGTTGAGGTAAGGGAAGAGAAGGCTCCACATCGCGATGGGGACGTGGTAGTAGAAGATCCGTCCAACGTCACCCTGCGCGGCATCGGTCGGGGTGAGGAAGATGGCCTGACGGAAGCCGACGATGAGAACGGCGACGGCGATCCCGAACCAGAGCCAGGCGACGCTGCGGAGAGTGGGGTTGCGCTGCTCCATGTGGTTAGTTTATCGCGAAAAGCGGCTATTCGGCGTTAAGCACGGTTTCGAAGAAGCAGGATGCAGATGGTGGTGAAGATGATGTCGTACCCGGCCAACTGTTTGATCCAGGTCGCGATCTGGATGGAGTCGAGATCTGCCGTGAGGACGCCGGTGGTGGCCTGGACCATGGCCAGAAGGGCGGGCAGCGAGATGGGGAGGAGTAATAACGGAAGGAGTAGTTCGCGGTTACGGGCGCGCAGGCCGAGGGCGGCAAAAAAAGTTCCGTTGACGACCAATGCCCATGTGCCGAGCGGGAGGATGAGGGCAAGGAGCCAGAGGTTGCCCAGGACGTGGAGGTTGAAGAAGATGATGAAGATGGGGGCCAGAACTGCTTCAACGACGAGGACAAAGAGCATGTTCGCGATGGCTTTGCCGAGGAACAAGGCGGAGGCGGGGGATGGGGCCATGCGCTGGGCTTCGAGGACCTGGTTGCGCAGTTCACGGGCCCATGACTGGTTGAGGGCCGTGATGGAGGCGAAGAGTAGTGCGACCCAGAGGATGCCGCCGGAGATCTGGCGGGTTGTGGTGGGATAGCTGGTGGGATCGAAGGCGAGACCGAAGACAACGACGACCAGGAGGGCGAAGAAGAGCATTCCGTTGATGGAGTCGCGGGAGCGCCATTCGAGGCGGAGGTCCTTGCGGAGGTGGTCGAGTACGTGGTGGAGATAGTTCACGCCTGGCCTTTGGTGAGGTCGCTTGGCGAGGTCGCGAGAGTGGCGTCGGCGGCGCGGAGGTAGTCAGCGGGAGAGAGGATGAGTTGGAGGCCGCGCTGGCCGGCGGAGACGGAGATGAGGTCGAAGAGCTCGATGGTCTCGTCGGCGTAGGCGGGGAAGGGCTTCTTTGCGCCCATGACGGTGACTCCGCCGCGGATGTATCCGGTGAGCGGCTCGACTTCTTTCAGGGAAGCTAGTTCGACCTTCTTGGCGTTTGCGGCGTGGGCTAGTTTTTTCAGGTCGAGTTCGGCGTCGCCGGGGATGACGGCGAAGAGATGTTCGCCGGTGTTGGTGTGGGTGAGGAGGGTCTTGAAGACTTGTTCGGGGGGTAGGCCTATCTTGCGGGCGACGGAGATGGCGGTGAGGTCGTCGGGGTCTACCTCGTAGGGGCGGAGTTCGTAGGGGATGCCGAGGGAGTCGAGGAGGCGGGCGGCGTTGGTTTTGGCGGGTGGCGCGGTCTTCACTCGGCGGCCTCGTGCTGTGGGTCGAGGATCTGGCCGTTGCGCATCGTGAGGATGTTGTCGGCGAGGGGTTTGGCGAGTGCGGCCTGGTGGGTGGTGAGGAGGATGGTGCGTGTGCCGCCGCCGGGGACGGGCCAGGTGCGGAAGTCGGCGAGGAGTTCGACCATGTGGCTGGCGGAGGCAGCGTCGAGGTTGGAGAAGGGTTCGTCGAGGAGGAGGAGTTCGGGGTCGGTCTGGAGGACGCGGGCGAGAGAGGTGCGCTGACGCATGCCTTGGGAGTATTGGCCGAGAGGACGGTTGAGTTTTGGGTCGAGGCCCACGGCGCGGAGGGCCATCTCGGGGCTGCCGACGCAGGCGCAACCGCCGCTGCGGTGGAGGCTGGCGAAGTAGGTGAGGTTCTCCATCGCGGTGAGCTCGTCGTAGAGCATGGCGGAGTGGCTCATGTAGGCGACGCGGTGGCGCTGCTTGTGGGGAGATTCGGAGTAGACGGTGACGCTGCCTCGAGTGGGATTGATTAGTCCCGCGATGATGCGGAGAAGGGTGGATTTGCCGGCGCCGTTTTCGCCAAGGATGACGGTGCAAGAGCCGGTGGCGAAGGTTGTCGAGACGTTACGGAGGGCGGCGAAGCTGCCGTAGATCTTCGAGACGGAGTCGAGTGCGACGCAGTCTGATGGAGCAGCGGTCGAGGTGCACTGCTGCGAGTTGTTGCTTCCGTCTGCGTCATGAATTTTTGTGCGCGGCGGTTTAGTGAGCTGCGGGTATCGCGGTCGCGGTGTTGGTGGGGGTTGCGGGGGTGGCGGGGGCGTACTTGGAGGCGCATTTGGCCTGGAGTTCGGTGGCGTGGAAGACGCCGTCGTGGCCGTAGGTGCCTACGGCGAGGGCCTGGGCGTCGTCCTTGAAGGTGTCGGGCGGTGGCTCGGAGCCCTGGTAGACGACGGAGAGTTTACGGCCCTGCTCGAGCAGATCGAAGGTGGCGTTGGTGCCGACGCGATGGATGCTGCCTGGGGCTACGTTGCCGGCGACTCGGAGATGACGGACGTAGGCTTTGTTGCCCATGCCCTGGAGTTCGCCGATGGTGACGTAGTAGCTCTTGTTGTCGCGGCCGCCGCTGAAGGAAAGATAGGCGATGGTGCCGAGGATGATCACCGTGGCGACGATGAATTTGATCGGGCTCTTGCGGGTTTCGTTCGGCATGTGACTTTCCGCCTTCGACTTCAGTTTACGTCTGGTTCAGTTTACGTCCGTTGCTGCGATCTGGGTAATGTGCGGGTGGGGTACCCCCCACCCCTGCTCTTTTTGCGCAAAGTCTTACAAAGATTGAACTTAGGCTTGGACTTTGACCATAAATGGCTCTCAAAAGCTTCAAATTTTATCGCGTTCGCTGGGGGAGATCGGCATGAACGTCTGTTCTGAAGGCGTTGTTTGTCAAGTCTCCCCTGCTTCTATTTTAGCTGAATTGGACGATTTGCCGTGTCACGCAAGGGAGGTTCAATTCAGCATCGAGGTGGCGACCGAACAATGCTGTCAAGACGCCGTATAGGTTTGCATGACAAGAAAACTGAAGAGGGGGACGTTTGGGATCGTGGTCGCTGGGTTGTCGCTTATGGCCCGTGCTGCGAACTCTGTTGATGTTACGCAGGCCGAGGGGATGTTGCGGTTATTGGAGCTTTGTCATGCGGGTAGAGTTTCCCAGCCAACGATTGATCAGGTGATGGATCTGCCCGGCACTCGACTGATCATTGGACAACAGAACGTTTCGCGGAGAGTTACGCCTGCGCAGTACCGGGAGGTCCTGGCATCCGCGTGTGGCGGCAATATTGCACGGGTCACGCCTTCGGAACCGGGAGCGCGTGCGGAAAAAGGTGTGCAGGGTTTGACCGAAGATGTCGGTCCGTCACTGATCTGGGGGAGGGACCACATCGAGTTGCTTCAACAGCGGCTGGCTTCGGCTCAGCAGAACGAGGGTTTGGGCGAAGTGGTTCCGCTTGCTCTTAAGAACCTGCCGGAGAAGATCGATCTGGCTCCAAAGCTTTATGTGGTGATGGGAGGACGGGCAGGAGCGGCCGCCTCGGATGAGGGCATCTATGTCGATCTGCTGGCGGACGCGTGGCGATCGAGAGCAAGCAAGGCGTCGATGACGCCGCATGAGATGGTGGAGTTCTTTGCGCATGAGACGCACCATGTTGGCTACGGGCGGTTACTTGATCGGGAGCGAGGGCAGCTCCACCTGACGGCGGGAGAGGCGCAGGCGTGGAGTTTTCTGACGGCTGTGATGATGGAAGGAAGCGCTACGCTTCTGATTAATGGGCACGGTAGCTGGGCCGAGTTGGAGAAGCAGCAGCATATTCAAGCCGATCTGGCGAGGTTACCGCAGTTGCTTCCGGCGGCCGGGAACATCCTGCAAACGGCTCTGACGGGAGGAATGAGTGACCTGGAGTATCAGGCGAAGGTGTCGGAGTTTTTCGGCGAGGGCTATCACGCGACGGGCGCGAAACTTCTTTATGTCATCGAAGAGGCGCGGGGAAGGGACGCAGTGCTGCGCGTTATGGAGGATCCCAGGAGTCTGCTGGTTGTCTATAACCAGTGCGCGGCGGAGAGGAAGGAGACCTTTCGATTTGATCCGGCGTTGGCTGACGCGGTGAGAGTGATGGGAGATGGCGGTCAGTAATTTAGTTGACAAAGGCAAGTATATTGGTTGACCATGGCATCATGGCCGACCTGATCTCAGTTCTGACAAATGATGTCTCGATCTTTCGGCGTTTCAACCGGATGTATACGCGGTTCATTGGGACACTGAATGAAGGGCTTTTGAACAGCCCTTATAGCCTGGCGGAGGCTCGCGTGCTTTATGAGTTGGCGACGCGGAATTCGCCCAAGGCGCGGGAGATCGCGGAGGAGCTTGGGATGGATGCCGGGTATCTGAGCCGGCTGCTGGGGAAGTTCGAGCGTGATGGGTTGTTGAAGCGAAAGGCTTCGGAGCAGGATGGGCGGTATGCGGAACTCACTCTCACGGGGCGCGGCCGGTTGGCATTCAAAAGACTCAATGCTCTTTCTGAGGAGCAGGCTCAGGGTGTTCTGGAAGGTCTTGCGCCTTCGGCTCGCTTACAGCTGATCGATTGCATGCGGACGATGGAGGGAATTCTTACAAAGTCGGATCGAAGGCGGGTGCCTTATGTTCTGCGTCCGCATCGGGTTGGCGATATGGGTTGGATCGTGCATCGCGAGGGTGTCGGGTATGCGGAGCAATATGGGTGGGATGAGACGTTTGAGGCGCTGGTTGCGCGGATTGTCGATCAGTTCATCACGAACTTCGATCCGCGTAGTGAGCGGTGCTGGATTGCTGAAATTGATGGCGCGCACGTGGGGCATATCTTTCTGGTGAAGCATCCCGAGGAGCCGGATACGGCGAAGCTGCGGTTGTTGTTTGTTGAGCCGAGTGCTCGGGGTATGGGACTAGGGGATGCTTTGGTGAAGGAGTGCGTTCGCTTTGCGCGGACGGCTGGGCATAAGAAGGTGGTTCTTTGGACGCAGAGCATTCTGGTTGGGGCGCATCGGATTTATGAACGGGCGGGGTTTCGTCTGGTTAGCGAGATGCCGCACCGGAGTTTTGGAAAGGATCTTGTGGGGCAGACTTGGGAGTTGGAGTTGAAGTAGGCGTGACCTTCCGGGATGACGACGAGAAAGACAAGGCCGAAGGCAAAAGCAGATCCTCCGCCTGCGGCGAAGGATGACAACAAAAAGGCAAGAACAACAGCAGATCCCTCCACTCCACTGCGCTCCGGTCGGGATGACAAATCATGGTCACAAGCAACTTCAGAGACAGGGCACTAATGCCTGTAGCAACTTGGTGGCGGAATCAGATCGCGGTGAGGAGATTTTTATTGGGGTTTGATTTTTAGTTCTGCGCCGCGGTAGACGACGGTCTTGTCGGTTCGTTGTTCTACTGCGCCGCCGGTTCCGTGATTGGGTTTGACCCATACGATGTTGAAGGTGATTTCGTCGGGCATGCCGGTGTAGGTGCCGTTGCGTACACCGATGGTCAGGGTGTTGTCGGATTGCGACCAGGTGATGGGGATGGTGGCGTGGTGTCCGGTTTCGTAGTTGTAGTTGTCGCCTTCGTCCTGATAGAGGGTGAAGGTGCCGTTGGCGCCGGGATAGATGCGGAGTTCGATGGGGCCGTTTGGTTTTTCGCCGGCGTATTGCTCGGGTGGGCCGAGAGGGAGGATGGAGCCGGCGCGCACGTAGAGTGGGATTCGATCGAGGGGAGCTGCTGCCTGGAGGTGGACTCCGCCTTGTATCTTTTGGCCGCTCCAGAAGTCGTACCAGGTGGTGGGCGTCGCATCTTTCGAAACAGATGGGAGGTAGACGCGGCGGTCGGTGGCTTTGGGTTCGGTGACGGGATTGACGAGGAGCGCTGGGCCGAACATGAACTGGTCACCGATGTTCCAGGTGAGGGGATCGGCGCGGAAGTCCATAACGAGCGGGCGCTGGATGGTGTAGTCGTCGCTGGAGACACGCCAGGCGAGCGAGTAGATGTAGGGCATCATGCGGTATCGGAGGTTGTCGTAGGCGATGAGCGAGGTTTTGATGCCGGGGTAGCTCCACAGCTCGTTGTTGGGGCGGTGGCCGTGGGTGCGGAAGATGGGGCAGAAGACGCCGAACTGGAACCAGCGGAGGTAGAGATCCTCGTAGGCGGGGTCGGTTGCCTGGTTGTTGTAGGAGGCGTGGTAACCGGCGATGTCGGTGGTCCAGTAGGGCATGCCGGAGAGGGCGAAGTTGAGGCCGGCGGGGATCTGATGGGAGAGCGCCCAGAAGCTGCTGTAGACGTCGCCGGACCAGACGGTTGCGCCTACGCGCTGCTGGCCCAGGAAGGCGGAGCGGGTGAGGAGGAAGGTGCGCTTCTGGTCGGTGGTCTTTGCGCCAGTTTTGTTGAATGCCTTCGTTGTGGAGGAATGGGTAGATGTTGGTGTAGAGGGCTCCGTTGCCGATGGCGAGTTGCTTGTCGCGGAGGATGGCGTCGCCGCTGTGGGGCCAGTATTCTTCGGGTTCGGCAGAGTCGAGCCAGAAGGAGTCCCAGCCCTGGGCGAAGAGTTTGCCGGGGAGGCTGTCCCAGTAGATGTCGCGGGCTTTGGGGTTGGTGGCGTCGTAGACGCGGGCGTTGGGGACGAAGAGGTTTTCGCTGTCGAGTTTTTTGTAGGTGTCTGAGGTTGGGTCGATGAGGCCCCAGGTGGAGATCATGGTGTGGACGTTGAGGTCGTGGAGTTTTTTCAGGTCGGCGGGGACGTCGTGGTAGTTGTCGTTGAAGATGGGATCGCCTTCGCGCTTCCACCAGAACCAGTCCTGCACCATGACGTCCATGGGGATGTGTTCGGTGCGGTAGCGGTTGGCGATGGAGAGGATCTCGTCGAGGGAGGTGTAGCGGTCTTTGGATTGGATGAAGCCGTAGGACCAGCGCGGAAGCATGGGGGCGTGGCCGGTGAGGTTGCGGTACTGGTGGATGATGTCGTCCATCTCGGGGCCGTAGAGGAGGAAGTAGTCGACGCCGTCGCCGGCGATGGAGTCGAAGGAGAGCTCGAGGGGGAAGCGGTTGTCGACGTAGGTGTAGGCTGGCGGTGTTCCAGATGACGCCGTAGCCTTTGGTGGAGAGGAGGAATGGGATGGCGACGTCGGTGTTGTTCTGGGCGATTTCGACGGTGGAGCCGCGATAGTTGAACATGCCGCTCTGGTGCTGGCCGAGGCCGTAGAAGGCTTCGGTGGCGTCGGGCCAGAAGCGGTCTACGACGTGGTAGGTGGCGTCGCCGTTGAGGGTGACGGGGTCGTAGGTGCGGGGGACGCTGTCTCTTTCGCGGAGCAGGGGTTTGTTATCGGGTGTGGCGTAGGTGAGGTTGCCGCGCGCGAGGGAGATGGAGACGGTGAGTTTGGCGGTCTTTAGGGTGGCGGCTTTTTCGTCTTTGGTGAATTGAAAGGGTGCGCCTTTGCAGGACTGGTCTGGGGGAAGGAGCCAGGGTTGAGGGTGATTGGTTACGGTGTCGTTGGGGCGGGTGATGACGTGGAGGATGTTGTTCGGAGCAGACGACGAGATGAAGGGTTTCTTTGCCGATGGTGGCGTCGAAGCCTTGCGGGGACTGGGTGACGAGGACGGTTGGCTGTGTGGGGATGGATTGGCCGGGGACTTGTGAGTATGCGAAAGGTGCGCTGAGGAGGAGGAGGAGCGAGAGGCAAAGGCGAGCATGACAGAGCCGAGGACCCTGGGTGGTCATGTTGCGGGTGGTCATGTTGTCCTTTCGTGTGTCGTCAAGGGTGTTTCTGTTTCGTCCGGATCATATTACTTCTGCTCATGAGGCAGGCTCGGATTTTAAAGTGAAACGGCGAAGGCCCATTGGGAGGAGGCCTTCGCCGGGGTGATTGTAAGTCGAGAGATCAGGATGTTAGCGGGTGTAGGCGCTTCTGGTTTC
The DNA here is from genome assembly GCA_963838555.1 of uncultured Acidobacteriaceae bacterium. Lineage (GTDB taxonomy): Bacteria > Acidobacteriota > Terriglobia > Terriglobales > Acidobacteriaceae > Edaphobacter. Next base: position 456,531 of record CAWIRK010000005.1, read on the forward strand.
GGCCGTGGTGTTGACGCTGTCGGAGATGGTGCTGAGGAGCTCGTCGGCGTTCTTCTCTTCTTCGAGGATGGATTCGAGGGTGTTGGCGGCTCCGTCCTGGCCGAGGAGTTCGGCCCAGGTGCGGAGGGTGCCGTAGACGGCGATCTCGTGGTGCTCGACCTGCTGGGCGGAGGCGATGAGGGTGATGTCGCGGATGCTGGGTTCGGCCGCATCTTTGATGTTGTCCTCGGCTTCGGTGATGAGGGCGGAGATGGCTTTGCAGGTGCTGGTGCTGTCGTCGCCAGTGGCGTCGCGAAGGAGGGTCTGGACCTTGGCGACGTGGCCCTGCGTCTCGGTGAGGTGGTTGCGGAAGGCCGTGGCGAGTTGAGGGTCGGTGGATTTTTCGATCATGGTGGGGAGGGCCTTGGTGATCTTCTGCTCCATGTCGAGCGCCTTCTTGAGGCTGGTGACGTAGAGGGTGCGAAGGTCTTCGATGTTTTCCGAAAATAGCTTCATGGTGGTTCTCCTTTGGAAAATTCGCGAGGTTTCTCGCCGACGCTGTTGCGCCGTTTGGACTTGCATGAAATGTGGTGAGAGCGGCGAACGTTCAAGCCGGGGTGCTCACGGTCGTGCTTCGTTCTGGTGGGTTGGATGCGGGGAATGGAGCGGGGTTGGCTGATGTTGGGAGCCGATGTAAGAGTCGACTGCTAACACGGATTTGCACGGATGACACGGATTTGACGGCGTGGTGTAGGACGGTGGGCAGCGCTTTGCGTCGTATACTTACTGCATAAGATGGCAGTGTGAGCAGGGGGCCTTATGAGCGGAAATGGAAACGGCGCAGCTTCGAACGGCAAGGTTGCGCAGGGGCATGGCAACGACTACAAGGTGCCGACGGGGCGGGCAGAGTGGATCGTCAAGCGCAAGGCTGAGGCGGAGCGGACGGGCGACTGGAATATGTCGCAGATGCACTTTGCGCGCAAGGGGATGATTACCGAGGAGATGGCGTACGTCGCTCAGCGGGAGAAGATTTCGGCGGAGCTGGTGCGGAGCGAGGTCGCCAAAGGGACGATGATCATTCCGGCGAACATCAATCATCCGGAGCTGGAGCCGATGGCGATCGGGGTGGAGTCGCTGTGCAAGATCAATGCGAATATCGGCAACTCGGCGCTGGTGTCGAATGTGGATGAGGAGTTGCGGAAGCTGCATACGGCAGTGCACTTTGGCGCCGATACCGTGATGGACCTTTCGACGGGCGGGGATATTCCGATGATTCGGGAGCAGATTCTGCGGCATTCGCCGGTGCCGATCGGGACGGTGCCGCTGTACGAGGCGCTTTCGCGGGTGAAGCGGGTTGAGGATCTGAATATCGATATGTACCTCGAGGTGATCGAGGAGCAGGCGCAGCAGGGGGTGGATTACTTTACGATCCATGCCGGCGTGTTGATTCAGTACATTCCGATGGTGGCGAAGCGGATTACCGGGATTGTGAGCCGGGGCGGGGCGATTCTGGCGCAGTGGATGACGGCGAATCATAAGCAGAACTTTCTGTATGAGAATTTTGATCGCATCACGAAGGTGATGGCGAAGTATGACGTGAGCTACTCGCTGGGGGATGGGCTGCGGCCGGGTTGTGTGGCGGATGCGAGCGATGAGGCTCAGTTTGCGGAGTTGAAGACGCTGGGCGAGCTGACGCGGCAGGCGTGGAAGAGCGATGTGCAGGTGATGATCGAGGGGCCGGGGCATATTCCGATGGACCAGATCAAGCTGCAGGTGGATAAGGAGGTCGAGCTGTGCGACGGGGCTCCGTTCTATGTGCTGGGGCCGCTGGTGACGGATATCGCTCCGGGGTATGACCACATTACGAGTGCGATTGGCGCGGCGATGATCGGGTGGCATGGCGCGGCGATGCTTTGCTATGTGACGCCGAAGGAGCATCTCGGGCTGCCGAATGAGAAGGATGTGAAGGACGGGATTATCGCGTACAAGATTGCGGCTCATGCGGCGGATGTTGCGCGGCATCGGCCGGGGGCGCGGGACCGCGATGATGCGATCTCGCATGCACGGTACACGTTTGACTGGGATAAGCAGTTTGCGCTTGTCGCTCGATCCGGATACGGCTCGGGGGATGCACGATGAGACGCTGCCGGATGATTACTACAAGGAAGCGGCGTTCTGCAGCATGTGCGGGCCGAAGTTCTGCAGCATGAACTGGTCGAGCAAGGTGGATGAGTTCAACGCGCGGGAGCATGGGCTGGTGAAGCCGGATTTGACGCAGATTGTTACGGAGCAGATGGCGCTGCGGTGGTCGGTGAGGGTTGACCAGGGTAACATGCTTCTCGGGGCCTTCGACTCGGGCGTCGTTGACGAGGATGCGAAGGCGAAGGTTCGACTGAAAAGACCGATGCCGCACTCGTGGACGGATGCGGCATCTGTCTTTTAGCAGAGGCTTTTGTTTCTGCTGACTCGGAGTGGAGGCTACGAGTTTCCTTTGCGGAGCCCGGTTGACGTACGCCCGGCCGGCCGCAGAGATCAAAACTAAAGGGTGTCGTTTTCTTCTTTTTCGGAGCGCATGGCGAGCAAGTGCAGGAGCGATGATCATGGCGAGAAATACCAATGCAAGAACAAGATCGTGGACCATTGGGGAGTCTCCTTTTTGGCGGCTTTGGCCGTCTTTGAGTAATCATGTGCCGGGTTACGGAAAGGGGATATCCCCACGTCGAGGTGGAGGGGTACAACTAAAGTTGTAGATTCGGGAGTGTTCGAACATGATGTTTCAGCTGGTAGACAGAGGGCCTGTGGGCAAGCCCCTATTGGGGGGGCATCAGTAGGCTGCCCATGGGCTAAAAGGCCAGGTGCTTATCCGAAGAAGCAAAGGGCCTAGGCTAATCCGAAAGAGCTAAAGCCCTGCGCTTATCCAAAGCTAAGGCCACGCTTATCCGCAGCGCTAAGGCTATGGCTTATCTGAGAGCTAAGGCTACGTGCTTCAACTTCCGGAGAGTTGGAGCTGGCAGCTGGATCGGATGGCAGGGTAGCTATTTTGTGGCGGACTCGAGGATGGCGGCGGAGCGGTTGAGGGCTTCGGCGAGAGGGGCGAGCTGGGATTGGGCGCGGGGGCCGTCGGCGGCTTCGATGCCTTCGTTGACGCCGGGAATGACGACGGCGGCGTAGCCGGTGAACTCGCCGGGGGCGTAGATGGTGTGCTTGTACCAGGAGCGGCGGGGCAGACCGGCGGGGTTGAGGAGGGCCTCTTCAGCGGCTCGTAAGGATTGGTTGAGTGCGGTGGGGTCGGAGGGCGGGGCGGCCTGGGTGGCGCGGATGGCGGCGCCGGCGGCGGCGAAGCGTTTGGCGGCGGCGAGGGCGGCGGTGAAGTTGAGGGTCAGCTTCTGTTCGGTGGCGCGTTTTTGCGCGGCTTCGAGGTAGCCGATGATCTCTTTGCCGTAGAGCTGGTAGTCGTAGGGGAGGACGTCGGTGTTGGCCATGTGGAGGATTTCGAGGCCGAAGACGCGGGCCTGCTGCTGCTCGTAGACGAAGGTGGGGTCGGCGAATTTGGTGAACCAGGTGTAGTCGTCGAAGGTGGAGTGGTAGACGCCGTAGGGGCCGTCGGAGCCGATGTCGGTGGAGGGCACGCCGAGGTGCTGGATGAAGGGGGTGTAGTCGGAGCCGGAGCCGAGGGTGCCGATGCGGACGTCGGCGTCGACTCCGCCGGGGTGCTGGCGGCGGCGGTTGGCGTTGGCTTGCTGGTCGGCCTTCCACTGGTCGTAGACGGTGCCGCCTTTGGGGCTGGGGACTTCTTTGGTGACCTCGCGGACGAACTGCTTGAGCGAGGGGACGGCGGCGGCGTTGAAGTCGGGGCCGGAGACGCCGACGTCGGTGTTGAAGTAGGCGACGGCGTGGGCGAGGATTTTTTCGTGTTGCTCGGCCCACTCGGTTGAGCCCATGAGGCCTTCTTCTTCGGCGTCCCAGCTGCCGATGACGATGGTGCGCTGTGGGCTTCCAGCCTTGCTTGAGGAGATCGCCGAGGCCGTGGACGGTTTCGAGCATGGCGGCGGTGCCGGAGTTGGGGTCGACGGCGCCGTAGACCCAGGCGTCGCGATGGTTGCCGGCTACGATCCAGTCGTCTTTCTGCGAGGGGCTGGTGCCGGGAATGGTGCCGATGACGTCCCAGATGGTGCGGAGGGCGATGTCCTGTTCGAGGTGCATGTGAACGGTGACTTTGGTTGGGTCTGGGTTCTTTGTGCCGGCGTCGGTTTTGTTGCCCGACAGCGCCGAGGTGGTAGGTGAAGGGGAGTGCGCCCTGCCACTCGCGGGGGGACTCGTCGCCGCCGAGGGCTTTCAGGATGGGGGCGGCGTCTTTATAGGAGAGGGGGTTGGTGGGGATGCTGGGCTGGTTGGCCTGGAGCTTGTCGGCGGGGATGCGCTTGGAAGCGGGAAGGTCGGGGGTGGCGGCGATGCCGGGGGTGGTGGGGTCGCCGGGGTAGATGGGGAGGAACTGGATGGAGCCGCGCTGGACGGCGGAGTCGGGGCGCCAGGGGCCCTTGGGGTAGACGTCGCCGCGGAAGTAGCCGTCGTCGGCGGGGTCGGAGTAGATGAGGACGCCTTTGGCGCCGTACTGCTGGGCGATGTAGGTCTTGATGCCGCGGAAGTTTTCGCCGTAGCGGACGATGACGATCTTGTCTTTGACGCTGATGCCGAGCTGGGCGAGTTGCTGGAAGTCGGCGAGGGTGCCGTAGTTGGCGTAGACGACCTCGGCGGTGACGTCGCCGGAGGGGGAGGAGCCGTTGAAGGCGGGGAGGATGCGGGGATCGTCCTGGAAGGGGTCGCCGCCGTTTTTGTGGGATCGACGTGCTCGGGGGTGGGGCCGGACATGAGTTTGCTGCCGGATGCGTCGAAGGCTTCGATGAGGATTTTGATGGGTTTGTTGAGGAGGACTTTGTAGGGGACGATCTCGGTTTGGAGGCCGGCGGCTTTGAACTTGTCGGCGACGTAGACGGCGGTGGCGTAGTCTTCGGGGGAGCTGGCCCAGTGGGGGGCGGAGGTGAGGGTCTTGAGGTGCTCGCCGGCGAGTTTGGCGTCGGGGACGGCCAGGAAGGTTGAGTCCCATTTGGCCTGCTGGGTGAAGTCGCGGTAGCCGAAGACCTGCGGGGTGGGAGATTGGGCTGTGGCGATGAGTGCGAGGGGGAGAAGGCAGGTCAGGGTGCGGAGAACGGTCAAGTAAGGGCCTCAGTGGGTTGAATACTTGTAGAGTCAGGGTATCGCAAAGAGGGAGTTGGAGCGAGTTGTGGTGTGGGTGGCGGAAGGCTTAACACGAATTGGCACGGATGACACGGAGCACTTACGGACGGATGCTCTGAGAACGGGTGGCTAGGAGAAGCAGATTCCTCCGCTGCGCTACGGAATGACAAACAAAACGAGACGGGGCAATAGCCGCAAATAAATAAAGGCTATGCAATAGCCGGGCCGGGTTTTGCTGCGATGGCTTGTGATCAGGCGTTGACGGGCTGGGTGCAGAACTTGCAGCGCGTCGCTTCGACTGGGATGTCGCTGAGGCACTGGGGGCAGGGTTTTGTGACCGGGGCTGCTGGAGTGGGGTGGAACTTTTTGAGGAGGTATTGCGTTGGCAGGACGAGGAAGAAGTAGACGACGGCGGCGAGGAGAGGAAGTTGACGACCGCGGTGAAGAAGTCGCCGTAGCGGATCTCGCCTCCGTTGATGTGGCCGATGAGATAGCCGAAGTTGGGCTTGCCGATGACGGCTCCCAGTAATGGGTTGATGATCTTTTCCGTGAGGGCAGTGACGATTCCGGTAAAGGCCGCTCCGATGATGACGGCGACGGCGAGGTCCATGACGTTGCCACGCAGAATGAAGTCGCGGAATCCCTTGAGCATGAGTGAGTCTCCTCAGATATCGAAAAGATTTGATCGTGCATGAGGCGTACTGGAACGGTCTACAGGGAACGTGGTGATCACTGCCTGTTCCGGTGGGGGGAGTATAACGCAGCGGGATTGGATTATTGCGCGGGCTTTGATGAGGTGACTTTGATGGGGCGAATAGGGGCTGGAGGGCAGCCATTGCGGGCGCGTGGGGGCGTTGGCGATGGCGAGAGTGAGGGCGGTGTAGAAGCGGTTGAATTTTGCGGCGGCGTCCCAGTCGATGGGGGTTTTGATGTCGTCCTGCGGCTTGTGGTAGCGGCGGGCGTACCAGTCGCGGTAGATGACTTCTTCGGGCGAGCCTTTGTCGTAGCCGAAGATGAAGCTGGCGATGGGGACGCCGATGCGGACGAAGTTGTAGTTGTCGGCGCGGCGGAAGAGGTTGCGTTCGGGTTCGAGGTCGGGGCGGATTTCGATTTTGAATGGTGCGGCGACGGTGCGGACGGTTTCGCCGAGGGTGGAGTCGGTGAGGCCCTCCATGGTGAGGATGTTGAGGGGGAAGATGGGGCGGAGCTGGTCGAGATTCAGGTTGGCGACGATGTTTTCTTTGGGGACGGTGAGGTGTTGCGTGAAGTAGGCGGAGCCGAGGAGGCCTTTTTCTTCGCCGGTGAAGATGCAGAAGAGGAGGGAGCGGGCGGGGGCTTTGTGCTGAAGGTCTTTGGCGAGTTCGATGAGGAGAGCGACGTAGGCGGCGTCGTCGAGGGTGCCGTTGTAGAGGTTGTCGCCGAGAACGGGAGTGCCGTAACCGTAGCCGTCGAGGTGGGCGGAGAGGGCGACGTATTCGGGGGCGAGTTTGGGATCGGAACCGGGGAGGATGGCGAGGATGTTGGGGGAGGAGATGTCTTTGCTGGTGGAGGTGAGGCGGATGCGGGCGGTGAGATTGAGGGGGAAGGTTGCGAGTGGAGCTCCCTTGCCTCCGCGGTGACGATGTCGGAGGGAGTGTGGCCGGACGCGGCGAAGAGAGCGTTGAGGGAGGCGGGGTTGATGCGGATGAGGATGGGAGCGTTGGCGTTTGGTGCGGGCGTTCCGGCGATGCGTGACGCTGCGAGCGTAGGCGGCGGGCCAGTGGAAGGGTTCGATGGCGGCTGGGTTGTCGATGGAGAGGATGGCGGCAACCCCTGCTTGCGTGAGGGCGCGAAGGCGGCGGCTGGTGTAGGTTTCGCGTTCGGCTGGTGCAAGGTCTGCGGGGGTGTTGTTGAAGAAGACTACGATTTTGCCTTTGAGGTCGAGATCGTGCCCGGGGCATTCCGTAGCCGAGGAAGATCATGGGGGCTTCGACAAGCGACGATTGTTCGCGCGGGACGGTGGTGACGTCGGTGGGGAAGTGGAGGGCGACGGATCTTACCTGCGGCGTTGAGAATTTCTACGGCGGATTTGTCGTTGTCCAGGGCGATCTGATGCATGGGGACTCGCTGGAAATAAGTTCCGTTGTCGCCGGCGGGTTTGAGGCCTGCGGCTTTGAACTGGTCGGCGACGTATTTTGCGGCGCGCTCGTAGGCTTCGGTGCCGGTGTCGCGGCCTTCCATGGAGTCGTTGGAGAGGGCTGCGGTCTGGGCCCACCATGCGGCGGTGGCGGCGTCTGGCTTCTGTTGCGATTGCGCGGTGGCGGCGAGCGAAGAGATAACAGGAGTGCGGCATAGAGAGAGCGGGGCGGGCGCATGGGTGTCGATTGTCTCCGGATGTATGAGGTGATTTTAGTGTCTGTCTCTGAAGTTAGCGACATAATCGCGACGAATAGCGGGATTGCTGACTTTTACAAACAGCAGATCCCTCCACTCCCCCTCGACTCGTTGCATTCGCGCAGGGTCCGGTCGGGATGACACGTCTATGTCAATAACTTCAGGCTCAAGACTATTGCGAAGAGGAGATCCAGAGGGCGTAGGGGTAGAGGAGGAGGAAGAGGATCATGCAGAGGGCCATGAGATCCATGTAGATGAGGAGGAGGACGCCGCCGTGGTAGAAGCTCCAGCGCCGTTGCATGCAACGAACGGTGTCCGCAGTGCCGGCGGCGGCGGCGAGGGCGGGTAGGACGAGGATTGGGGTGGGTGGATTTGAGGGAAGCCGGAGAGGAGGATTGCTGCGAAGAGACTGATCAGGACAAGGAGGATGCCGCGTAGGAGGGATCGCTTGCGCGGATTGAGGATACTGGGGGGCACACGGTCCTGATCAACTTAACCGATTCTATTCTCCTTGGATTCACCCGGAGAGTCGGCAGATTTATTGGGGGACAGCTGGGGTGCTTGCCGGTTCTGTTGCCGGGGTGGCAGTTGGAGTTGATGGGGGTGGCGGAGCGGTTGGAGGCGGCAGGTTTTTTACTTCGGAGGTGGCTACTTCTACGGCTCCGAGGCGGTCGTGGGTGAGGTCGTGGACCACGATGCGAAGGAAGTATTCGCCTTTGGCGGGAGCGCTGATCTCCTGAGGGTATTGGATCCCCTGGCGACGTTTTTCCTGAGCTCGTCGAGAGGGGAGGCTATGTGGAGTTGGAGTGCTGACCCGGTTGACGAGAACGCCTGCGGGGTTGAAGACGAAGATGACGAGTTCAAAGGCGGCGTGGATTTTGCCATCGGGGGCGCGGAGAAACGTGATGTCGGAGGGTTCGATGGCGTAGCTGACGCTGTAGCGGCGAAAGGGGCCGTGGATCTTGTCGGACAGGATGTTGTTGGGGGCGGGGGTGTCTTCGGTCTGGGTGGAAGGGCCGACGGGAAGTACGCCTACCTTCATGATGATTTCGGTGGGTGTGGGTGAGCCGCGCATCATGGCGACGCGCATGGTTTGAAGAGGGCTGGGGGCGCCGGCTGTGACGGCGGAGTCGGCTAGCGTTGGATTGCCGGGGCTGGCCGTTGGTGGTGGGAGGCGGACCCTTGTCGGGGTCGTCGGCGTAGTAGCCGTGGCGGTAGGCGAGGTTGACTCCGAACGGCTGCGCCAGCTGAACCTTGATCTTGCGGAACTTTCCGTCGCGATGCGGGATTGGCGGGGGTGTAGGTGAGGGTGTAGAAGTTTGAGCCATCGTTGATGGCAGTGGCGACGGCCTGGCGTGAGGCCATTGGTGTTGTAGAAGGCGTGGCCGCCGGTGGCTTCTGCCATCTGGCTCATGGTGGAGTGCTCATCGGTGGTGTCGGTGGAGAATTTGTTCAGGTCCTGCGACATGCGGGCGGGACCGCGGTTGCCGGTGTAGTTGCGGGTGGTAGAGGCATCGAAGATCGGAGTGTTGGTGAGTCCGCGAGCGTCGATGGGATAGACCGCAACCTGGCTGCGGGCGAGCAGGTTGACGGTATCGCGAAACTCTTTTTCGTAGTCGGCGACCACGGCGAAGGGGTCGGGAAGGTTGCCGGTGGTGTCGGGGAGAACGCTGATGGGAAATGAGCCTGAGAACCAGATGAGGTTCTTGCGTCCGGGAATGCTGGAGAGATAACGGGCGAGCTGGTTCATCGCATCGAGGGTGTACTTGACGCGAAGCTGGAGTTGGAAGGACTGCTGTTGCGCGTCGAACTGGCGCATATTGGCGACGACGGTTGCGTCCGCTCCCGCGTCTTCCAGGTCGTCTGCCATGGTGTTCTGGATCCCGCTTCCACCGACAGCGTCCTGAAGCAGAGGGGAGTTTTTTCCGAGCTTCGAGGACATAACCGCCTTGAGTATGGCGGGGTCGCTGGTGAAGCCCTGCAGGATGGTGAGCTGGTTGGTAAGGCCGAAGATGGCAATGCGGGTTCCGGGCGGAGTGGCGTTGAGATAGGCGAGAAGCTGCTGGCGGACGTAAAACTGGTCCCGCAGAGGGGTGTTCAGTGCGTCGAGGAGCAGGAGGTTGACGGCTCCGTTGACCGGGCTCGGGCGTGTAGTTGGTGAAGACGCCAGGAGGAAATTTCGGCAGGGGCGGGAACTTCGTGGCGTCGGCTGGAGTGAGCGCGGTGTGCTCTTCGAAGTGCTTGACGACTCTGCGGAACGTTCTCTTCGGTGAGGGTGAAGTCTGACGCTTTGAGGCCGTGGACGGGCTTCTGGTTCTTGTCGGTGACGACGACGTCGACGACTACAAGCTGGGTGCCGGCGCGGAGGGTCGCGACACCGGATTGCGGATGGCTGTGGGGCGGCGGCGAGTGTTTGTGCGGCGGGTGTTGCGGAGTTTGGGCGGCGGCCAGTGTGGCGAAGACGAAGGCAGTGAGGGCAGGGCCGAGAAGGCACTTGAACAAGCGCAGCATGGTGTCTCCAGTTGGAACGTGCCTAGTGGAACACAAGAGGCTGCGGCCAAGTCGTCGCTTTTATTTTGCGTATTTTGCGTGCGGCTGTGGCGCTAGGTTGTTGCGAGCTCGGGTTCGACGATCGGGCTGCTGCGCCATGTTCTGGATGGATTGCTCGTAGGGGGCGCGGAGGACGCCGCGTTCGGTGATGATGGCGGTGACGTACTTTGCGGGAGTGACGTCGAAGGCGGGGTTTTCGATGGCTACGCCGTGCGGGGTCATCTGCTTGCCGTTGGAGTGGGTGACTTCGGTGGCGGCGCGTTGTTCGATCGGGATGAGGTCGCCGTGTGCGGTGGCGAGGTCGAGGGTGGACCAGGGGGCGGCGACGTAGAAGGGGATGTTGTGTTCTTTGGCGAGGATGGCGACGCCGTAGGTGCCGATCTTGTTGGCGACGTCGCCGTTGGCGGCGATGCGGTCGGCGCCGACGATGACGGCCTGGATGCGGCCCTTGGCGCATGAGGTGCGGCGGCCATGTTGTCGCAGAGGACGGTGGTGGGGATGTTGTCCTTCATGAGCTCCCACGCGGTGAGGCGGGCGCCCTGGAGGAAGGGACGGGTCTCGTCGGCGAAGACGTCGATCTTGTGGCCGCGCTCGATGGCGGCGCGGATGACGCCGAGGGCGGAGCCGTAGCCGCAGGTGGCGAGGGCTCCGGCGTTGCAGTGGGTGAGGACGGTGCCTTCCTGCGGGAGGAGCGATGCGCCGTGGGCGCCCATCTGTTTGCAGGCGGCGATGTCTTCGTCGTACATGCGGCGGGCTTTGGCTACTACGGCGGATTTGATTTCGGGGATGGGGGTGTTTTTTGCGGCGAGGGTGTTGTAGAGGTTGCGGATCTCGTCGATGCCCCAGAAGAGATTGACGGCGGTGGGGCGGGTCTCGGCGAGGGTCTTGGCGATGACGGCGACTTCGTCGGTGAGGGCGGGCAGGGTGGTTGCGGTGCTGCGGTCGATGCCGATGGCCATGCCCATGGCGGCGGAGACGCCGATGGCGGGGGCTCCGCGGACGATCATGTCGCGGATGACGGTGGCGACTTGCTTGTAGTCGGTTGCGAGGACGTAGGTCTCTTCGAGGGGGAGCTTGGTCTGGTCGAGGAAGTTAACGCCGGCGGGGAGCCATTCGAGGGTCGGAATCATGTCCCTTCTAGTTTAGACGAGTACGGCTGATGTCGGTGCGGTAGGCGGCTCGAAAGACGAGGAAGCGCTGATAGCAGCAGATGCAGCGTACGGAGCGGAGGCCGAAGGATACGGAAGAACCAATCGCTGACCGGGCGGTGGGAGTGGTGGAGCGATTCGGTGTGGCAGGTAGGACAGATCTTTCCGTCGGAAAACATCGGGTACCTCTCGGCTGTGATGTGTCCCAAGTTTAGGTTTGGCGTGAATTATTTTAGATGAAATCGGCAGCAATTGTTTCAGGTTTAGGGCCCAAAATGGGAATGAGAGGTCATCGATGGAAGCGTTTAGCAGAGACGAATGATGCCGTTAGAGTTCTTCGATGCCAGATTGAATCGATATCTGATAACTCGTTCGAAGCGAGAGTCTTCGACGTGCTGACTTTCACGAGTGATCCGTCATGACGGAACAGCTGCGGTAACAAACGTTGTCTGCTTCGTGCTTATCGACCGTTGCGCTGATTGCGCATTGCGGTGAGACGGATATGTCGATGCCTGCTCGCAGACACGAAGCGCAGACCGATCGGCGCATTCGTTCTACATTGAACCGGGTGATGCAGATGCTACGGTGCGCCGGATAGCAGCGGCCAGGTTTATGGCAGATGGTCTTCGTGAACGACTGCGCAACGGAAAGATCTGGGGTTTTCCGACGGGATTCGCTGAATCCCTATCCTGTCTTATCCCACGGACAACAAGCCCGCGGTCTCACGTCCTTGCGTCCCTTGGGGCAGGTTTGCTTTCGAAGATACGCCGATAAGTAGACTAACGCCAGGAATATGCGCTGTCGAGCGCTGTCAGTTTGCGTGGTGATGGTGGTGGGAGTTTCGCTGGCTTTGAGGTAGTTGCCGTAGCCGACGATTACGGTTGAACCGACGAGAAGGAAGAGGCCGGTGGCTACGAGGATTTTGGTGCGGCGGCTGGTGCCTCGCCACTCTTTCAGGAAGAGGCCCCACAGGGTGGCGAAGATGATGATGCTGGCCATGTGGAGGGTCCAGCTGGAGAAGTCGTACTTGCCCATCTTGGTCTGGCCCATGGAGTAGAAGAAGAACTGGAAGTACCAGATGACGCCGGCCATGGCGGCGAAGATGTAGTTGGCGACGAGGGTCTTGGGGGCGAGGCGATCGTAGGTGGAGGGGTCGAGGGGATCGAAGTCGACGAGGGTGTCGCCGGAGGCGTGGGTGGCGCGCATGGGGTTGAGGCCGGGTTCGCCGGCGAACTGTTTCACGGAGTGATTTTTCAGGATGAGGATGGCGGACCAGATGAAGTTGGTGAGGAAGCCTCCCCAGAGGACGACGATGAGGACGGGGAGATTCTGCCAGAGGTCGAGTTTGTGATGGGCGAGCAACTGCGTTTTGGCGAGAGCGCCGATGGGTTTGCCGGCGTCGAGGCCGAAGGCGAAGAAGCTGCTCATAACGCCTGCGAAGATGGCGACGGCGAGGCCTTTGCCGAAGTTGTAGTCGGTTTCGCCGGCTTCGGCTTTTTCTTCGGGGGTGATTTCGTGTTCTTTGGAGACGCCTGCGGCTCCGTTGATGGCGACGCCGATGATGCAGACGAGGACGCCGGCGAGGATGATCTGGCCGGAGGTCTGGTGCATGATGGTGAGGAACTGCCCGTGGAAGATGGGCGGGACGATGGTGCCGAAGGCGGCGCAGAGGCCGAGGGCGATGGCGTATCCGAGGGCGATGCCGAGATAGCGGATGGCGAGGCCGAAGGTGAGGCCGCCGGCTCCCCAGAGGATGCCCCAGAGGATGGGGTAGTAGACGCTGCTGGGGTCCTGCGCGTAGGCGGTGTGGAGGATGCCGAAGACGTTGGGGACGAAGATGCACGCGAGGACGATGGGCGCGACGATCCATGCGGCGAAGCCCTGGATGAGCCAGTAGATCTCCCACGACCAGCGCTTGATGCCGCGGAAGGGGATGAAGTTGGTGGCGGAGGCGAAACCTCCAATCCAGTGAAAGATGACGCCGAGAAACGGATTTGGTCCCACGAAGCCTCGTTGTGTTAAAGGATAATGATTCTTTGTTGAAGCGCTACTATCGTACCTGACGCGAGTTGCGTTGGGGAAATATACTCTCTATTGAATTTAGTTCTGGAACGCTCTTTCGCTGGAGGATGGTCTGCGAGTCTCGCTGTTTATCACCTGCTATAACGATACGTTGTTTCCTGAGACGGGTAAGGCTGTGGTTCGTGTGCTGGAGCGTCTGGGGCATACGGTGGAGTTTCCTGCGGGGCAGACATGCTGCGGGCAGATGCATTGGAACACCGGGTATCAGGCGGAGGCGATGCCTTTGCTTTCTCGATTTGTAGAGCAATTTCGTGGGGCGGAGGCGGTGGTGGTGCCTTCGTCTTCGTGTGTGGCGATGATGCGGGATCATTATCCGAAGATGGCTGCTTCGTTGAAGGATGAGAGGCTGATTGCGGATGTTGAGGCGCTGCTGCCGAAGGTGTTTGAGTTTTCGGAGTTTCTGACGAAGCGGTTGGGGCTTGAGGATGTAGGGGCTTATTATCCGCATCGGGTGACCTATCACGCGAGTTGCCATGGGTTGCGGAATCTTGGGCTTGGCGATGGGCCGATGCGGTTGCTGAAGGCGGTGCGGGGAATCGATCTGGTGGAGTTGCAGGGGCTGGAGCAGTGCTGCGGGTTTGGCGGGACGTTTGCGGTGAAGAATGCGGATGTTTCGGGCGCGATGCTGGCGGATAAGATGGCGGCGGTTTTGAATACCAGGGCTGAGGCTTGTACGGCTTGCGATAACAGCTGCCTGATGCATATTCAGGGGGCGCTGCATCGGCAGAAGACGGGCGTGCGGACGGTGCATCTGGCGGAGATTCTGGCTGGAGAGGAAGAGGTGGCGCGGTGAGCGGGGTGGGGTTGGATCCGAGGACGGCGCCGACGTTTCCGATGGCGGCGAAGACTGCGCTCGGTGATGTGCAGCTGCGCAAGAATGTTCGTCATGCGACCGATGTGATTCAGGCGAAGCGGGCTCGTGTGGTCGGCGAGATGCCGGACTGGCAGGAGTTGCGTGAGGCGGGAAAGCAGATTCGCCAGCACACGATGGAGAATCTGGATTTTTATCTGGAGGAGTTTGAGGCGAACTGCACGCGGGCGGGTGGCGTGGTGCATTGGGCGCGGGATGCGGAGGAGGCTCGGCGGATTGTTGTTGAGCTGGCGAAGGCCTCGGGCTCGGACGAGGTCATCAAGATCAAGTCGATGACGACGGAGGAGATTCAGTTGAACTCCGCGCTGGAGGCGGCGGGGATTCATCCGTTCGAGACGGATCTCGCGGAGTTGATTATTCAACTTGGTGAGGACCGGCCTTCGCATATTGTGGTTCCGGCGCTGCATAAGAACCGGCATGAGATTCGCGAGATCTTTCGGCGGAAGATGAATCTGCCGGAGCTGGGGGATCAGCCGCATGATCTTGGCCGATGCGGCGCGGATGTTTCTGCGGGAGAAGTTTCTGCGGGTGAAGACCGGAGTGAGCGGGGCGAACTTTTTGATCGCGGAGACGGGCGGGGTTTGCATCGTCGAGAGTGAAGGCAATGGGCGCATGTGTCTGACGCTGCCGGAGACGTTGATTACCGTGGCCGGAATCGATAAGGTGATTCCGCGGTATCAGGATCTGGAGGTGTTGTTGCAGTTGCTGCCGCGGTCGGCCACCGGGGAGCGGATGAATCCGTATAACTCGATTTGGACTGGGGTGAATGCCGGAGACGGGCCGCGGGTGTTTCATGTGGTGCTGATGGATAATGCGCGGACAGAGATTCTGGCGGATGAGGAGGCTCGGCAGACGCTGAACTGCATTCGTTGCGCGGCTTGTCAGAATGCTTGCCCGGTGTATCGGCAGACGGGTGGACATGCGTATGGGTCGGTGTATGCGGGGCCGATTGGGGCGATTCTGACGCCGCAGTTGCAGGAGATGCATCATGCGCAATCGTTGCCATATGCTTCGTCGCTGTGTGGGGCTTGCTATGAGGTTTGTCCGGTGAAGATCAATATTCCGGAGGTGCTGATTCATCTGCGGAATAAGGTGGTGAAGCAGAATACGGCTGGGGTCGCGGGATTTTTCGATGTTGAGGCGGGGGCGATGAAGGCGATGGCGATGATCTTTCGGAGTGAGCGGAGGTTTCGTGCGGCGCAGCGGCTGGGGCGGCTGGCGGAGTCTCCGCTGGTGAGGAAGGATGGGTGGATTGGGTGGCTGCCGGGAATGCTGGGCGGGTGGACTCAGGTCAGGGATCTGCAGGAGATGCCGAAGGAGACGTTCCGCGACTGGTGGGAGAAGAGGGGCAGGAATGGCAACTGATACTGGTTACAAATTCGGCTCGCGCGGAGGTGCTGCGGCGGATTCGCGAGGCGAAGGGCGGGGTTGCGAGTGCTGAGGCGGTGCGGGCTGGTTGGAGCGCGATTGAGCGACGGTATCGGCGCGAGGCGACACGGTCGCGTGAGGCGGTGCTGGAACTGCTGGAGGACCGGCTGCGGGACTATGATGCGCGGGTGGTTCGGGTCGGGCACGCGGAGGTTGCGGCGGGCGCGGCGCGAATGTTGGTGGAGCGCAAGGTGCGGCGCATGGTTGTTCCGGCGGGGCTGGCGGCGGAGTGGTTGCCGGGCGGAGTTGAGTTTGTTGTCGATGAAGGGTTGGCGGCTGCGGAGTTGGATGCGGTGGATGGTGTGATGACGGGAGCGACTCTGGCGATTGCGGAGACCGGGACTGTTGTGCTGCAGAATGTCGCGGGGCAGGGACGACGGGCGGTGACGCTGGTGCCGGACTATCACCTGTGCGTGGTGCGTGTGGAGGATGTGGTGGAGACCGTGCCGGAGGCCATCGCGCGGTTGCAGGCGACGGCTGGGCTGGCGACTACGTTTGTTTCTGGGCCATCGGCCACGGCGGACATTGAGATGACCCGGATTAAGGGAGTGCACGGGCCGCGATTTCTGGATGTGATTTTGGTTGGAGTAAAGCGACGCCGAAAATACCTTTGACAATTGCGTTGGAAAGGTAGATTCTGCTGAATGTTTCAATAGAGAGTATATTTCTGTTTGGTAGAACTTGATCCAGTGAAGGGGTGGAGCGATGACGATCAATGGTGCAGGTGCGGCTGAGCGTGAGGCACAGAGGGTCTGGAATGCGCTGGATGGTTTCCGGATCGAGGTTCCGTCGTGGGGATTTGCCAATACCGGGACACGGTTCGGCAAGTTTGTGCAGGGCGGGGCGGCGACGACGATTGAGGAGAAGTTCAGCGACGCTGCGCAGGTGAATGCTCTGACGGGTGCGAGTCCTACGGTTGCGTTGCATGTGTTGTGGGATCTGCCAGGCGGCAAAGCGGATGTTCCGGCGATTAAGGGGTTGGAGAAGAAGTATGGAGTGAAGGCAGGATCGATCAATCCGAACCTGTTCCAGGATGCGGAGTACAAGTATGGGTCGATTGCGAATCCCAGCGCGGAGATACGCGGGAATGCGCTGGCTCACTTGCTGGACTCGGTGGAGATCGGGCGCGAACTGGGGTCGAAGGACGTTTCGTTGTGGATTGCGGATGGGTCGAACTATCCAGGGACGCAGAGCATTCGCAAGCGGATTGGATTTATGGAAGAGGTGCTGGCGGCGACGCATGCGGCGCTGGGAGAGAACCAGCGGATGCTGGTGGAGTACAAGCCGTTTGAGCCGGCTTTTTATCACACGGACATTGCGGACTGGGGAATGGCGCTGGAGCTGGCGCGGCGGGCGGGGCCGAAGGCGAAGGTGCTGGTGGATACCGGGCATCATTACCAGGGGACCAACATTGAGCAGATTGTGGCGTGGCTGCTGCGGCTGGGAGAGCTCGGTGGATTTCATTTCAACGACCGGAAGTATGCCGATGACGACCTGACGCTGGGGTCGATCGATCCTTACCAGGTGTTCCGGATCTTCCATGAGATTTTGAGCGTGGCGGAGGAGGAGCGTGAGGGGGTCGCGTTCATGATCGACCAGAGCCATAACCTGAAGGGCAAGATGGAGGCGATGGTGCAGACGGTGTGACGGCGCAGGAGCTGTATGCGAAGGCTGCGCTGATCGATCAGGCGAAGCTTGCCGAGCTGCAGCAGGAGTGCCGGCTGGTGGAGGCGGAGGAGTGCTTCCGGAGTGCGTTCTGGCAGGATGTGCGGCCGGTGGTGCGGGAGTGGCGGGTGGCTCGCGGGCTGCCGGCGGAGCCTTTGAAGGCTCTGGCGGAGAGTGGGTATGTGGAGAGGATTACCAGGAGCGCGGGAGTAAGAATGCTCGTAGTGTTTCGAGTTACGCCTAGCTGCGATTTCCTCTTGCGTCTCCTTTCCTAACGGGTACCCCCCTCCCCCTATTGATGAGGTAAGTCGCTTATTGTCTTCAATATGGCGATTTTGTTCGGTGTAAAATCGTCATCCTAAATGGCTTGCGGCTAAAATCGTCCAAACAAAGGGGTTACGGCGGAAATAGAAAAGCCCCGGTAGATCACCGGAGCTTTTCTTTCCACTGTTTTAAGTATAGCGGATGGAACGTAACTAACATGCCACGCGGATCTGGTTGTAGGGTAACGCGTTAGGTGGTTCGGGGACTTGACATGCGATATTTGGGCAGAAAATGGCAAAAGAAAAACGATGACTGCTACAAAGCGAATAGAATCAGTCGATTGGGTGTCGACTCTCTGGGCGGCCCTTGCGGACCGCCCAGAAGGGCTGTATCACTCGATATCAGCTCGTTCGAGGCACCTGCCGGGAAGCGGTGTTGGATGCTTCATGATCGTCTAGAGACATCAATCTGCTGTGCCTATGACTTGCACGAGCTTCTTGATATCCATCAAAGGCAACGGGTTGTCCGGATGCTGCAGATCCGGATTCATATCGTTCGATGCTCCGCCGGGGAAGCGCTTGATGTTCGGATAATCAACGATGGATTTGTCAAACTCCATGACCGGGATCGAAATCAACGAAAGAACCCAACCGTTGTCGTAACCGGCATAGCGTCCCGGCGAGGTGGTCGCGGTGCGCGTACTCACCGCACCGTTGAACGTCATGTCGTATTTCTCGAACGGGTCCATCGTGAGGTTGTAGGCCGAGCCAATGGCACCGAGATTCTGCTGGGGACCGAGCCAGGTGTCCTTGGAGGTATACAAATATTTCCAGGCGATTTTGATATCGGGGTTCGTGGGGTCGCCGCCGATGTCAGCACGGGCACCAGCGTAGGTTTCGCCGTCGATATAGATCCATCCGTTGCGAGCGGAATGCTTCTCTTTGCCCAGGATGTAGGCGCTGTTGTCGATGCTGTCGAAGTAGATCGGCTTGCCGTCATTGTCCTTCCACGCGCCGTGAGGCGGCGGAGTGATACCGGCCATCGTTGCCAGGGTTGACCAGCAGTCAATGTGCGACATCATCTCGCCATAGCGTGCGCCGGACGGAATCTTCCCGGGCCACCACATGATGCCGGGCACGCGGAAACCGCCCTCAAACGGCGAGCCCTTTTCCCCGCGGAACGGCACTGTACCACCGTCCGGCCACGCGTCCTGCCATGCGCCGTTGTCGGCGGTGATGACGACGATGGTGTTGGGGGCCTCTGCACGGATGGCATCCATGATTTGGCCGATGTTGGAGTCAAGTTCCATCATGGCATCTGAATAATTGCCGAGATGCGATTTCCCAATGAACGCTTTGGCGGGAATATTCGGGTTGTGCATCTTCATGAAATTGACATCCATGAAGAACGGCTTACCCCCTTTGGCGTGAGTCTTAATGTATTCGACCGCTGAGGCAGCCTGACGGACGTCGAACTCGTGCAGGTAGTCGTAGTCGATGCGAGCAACCTTGGTCGCGGGTTTGCCTGCGACGCCTTCCCATTCGAATAGGTTGACGATCTTTTGATATTCCGCCCAGTAAGCAGGGTTATATTTCGGGAACCAGGGATGCGCGAAGCTATCCGTGTCGTCATAGGTATAGACGCCCGGATAGTAGGCGGCGAACTCCTTCATTTCGTCGAAGCCATGTTCGATTGGATAGAACTTGGGTTGATCCCCCAGATGCCATTTGCCCGAGAAATAGGTCGAATAGCCGTTCTTGTTGAAGAACTCGGCGATTGTCGGCGTGCTCTTGGTGAGGCCGTTCGGGTCGCCAGGCACAACCACGACCGAGAGCGCCGAGCGGATCGGAATGCGTCCGGTCATGAACGAGGCCCGGCCCGCGGTGCAACTTGCCTGGCCGTACCAACTGGTGAAGACGGCGCCTTCCTTGGCGACCTGATCGATGTTGGGGGTCGGATGGCCAGGTTCGCGCCTCCGCCATAGGCCCCGAAGTCGTTCCAGCCAGTGTCGTCAGTCATGAGGATGACAACGTTGGGCTTCTGGTTTTGTGCCATAACCTGGGTTACGCCAGTCGCCAGCAAGAAGCTCGAAACGGCTACGGATCCGAGGGTCCATTTCCTTATGCTTGCTCTAACGTTCATTCGAGTTCTCCCTGAATGTAGTTTTGTTTTGGGGCCGATGGGGTAGCCTAGTTGTTCCGCGCACTCAAACCACCGGGAACCTGTCACCGGTGAGTTGGAGGCGCTCTTCCGATGGATGTCACAATAGGTCCGCCGCCGCATCAACACATTTAGCAAAAGTGCTAGCGCGACGCAATATTTGTTCTAGGCTGGAATGGCATTTGGCAGCGATCGCCGACCTGGAAGGGCCGAATGAAATCTTCAATCAATAGAGTTCTGACTGTGGAAGACTGAGACAGTTCTTTACAGAATCCTCATTTCATTAACGAAACTCTGGCGGATTGCTTCATAATGGAGCGGTTGAGTGAGTGTTCGTGGATGGGGCTTCTGGATAGGAGATTATGGCGGTTCGGAAAACGACGAAGAGACTTTATCTGATTCCGGTGCTGTCGAAGGCGCTGGATATTCTTGAACTGCTGCAGGCGGAGAACCAGCCGTTGACGCTGGAGGCGATCCACCGGCAGACGCGGATCTCGAAGACGACGGTGTACCGGGTGCTGAAGACGTTTGTGCACCGGGGGTATCTGTCGCAGTCGCCGGATGGGCTGTACCGGCAGGTGACGCGGCCGAAGAAGCTGCGGTTCGGGTTTGGCGGGCAGAGTGCGGACATGCCGTTTTCGGTCGAGGTGACGGAGAGCCTGAAGGATGCGGCGGCTTCGGTGGGGGTGGACCTGCTGATTCTGGACAACCGCTACGACGCGGCGACGGCGCTGAAGAATGCGGAGGAGTTTGTTCGCAGCAAGGTGGACCTGGTGATCGAGTTCCAGGTGGAGCAGGAGGTCGCGCCGATGATCGGGGACAAGATTGCGGGGGCGGGGATTCCGCTGATCGCGATCGATATTCCGCATCCGCATGCGACGTACTTTGGCGTGGATAACTACCGGGTGGGGATTGAGGCCGGCGAGGCGCTGGCGGCGCATGCGACGGCGAACTGGGAGGGCAAGGTGGATTGGGTGATCGGACTGGATCTGCCGGAGGCTGGGCAGTTGGTGCAGAGCAGAATTACGGGGGCGTTTGAGGGTGTGAGGGCAGGGCATCCGGATCTGCCGGTGGAGGTGTTTGTGCGGATTGACGGGCGCGGAATGCGGGACCGGAGCAAGAAGCTGATCTCGGATTTTCTGCAGCGGCATCCGAAGGACAAGCATATTTTGATTGCGGCGGCGACGGATTCGAGCGGGTTGGGCGCGGTGGATGCGGTGCGGGAGCAGAAGCGGGAGAGGCATGTGGCGATTGTGGGGCAGGATTGCATCGCCGAGGCGATTCAGGAGATGAGGAAGGACAAGTCGCCGCTGATCGGGTCGGTTTCGCATGAGACGAGTTCGTATGGGCCGAGTTTGATCCATCTGGGGTTGCCGCTGCTGAAGGGGCAGACGGTGCCGCCGTATAACTATGTGGCGCATCGGATGGTGACGCGGGAGTCGTTGGAGTAGCGGCGAGGTCGGCGGTCTGTGGTGTTCGTGGGCATGTCGGTTTTTCTCATTGGAAATAGTTGCCGTATTGGTGTTTCGTGTGGAATGATGGTCGGGGCTTGATTTCGACAGAGGTTGACACATGACAGCACAGAGTGGGCTTCGGTTTCTGGAAGATCGTTGGGATGATGCGGTTGCGGCGAAGCTGGATGCGCCGGAGTTGCTGCGGTACCGGTCGAATCTGCTGGGTTCGGACCTGCGGATTACGAACTTTGGCGGGGGGAATACGAGTTCGAAGCTGGAGCAGGTTGATCCGCTGGATGGAAAGACGAAGCAGATTCTGTGGGTGAAGGGGAGCGGGGGCGACCTGGGGAGCATCAAGCGCGCGGGGTTTGCGACGCTCTATCTGGATAAGCTGCTGGCGCTGGAGAAGGCGTATCGCGGGGTTGATCTCGAAGACGAGATGGTGGAGATGTATCCGCTGTGCACGTTTGGGAATAATCCGGTGGCGGCTTCGATCGATACGCCGCTGCATGGGTTTCTGCCGTTTCCGCATGTGGACCATCTGCATCCGGACTGGGGGATCGCGCTGGCGGCTTCGGCGAACGGGAAGATCAAGATGGAGGAGTTCAACAAGGAGTTTGGGCACAAGCTGGCGTGGCTGCCGTGGCAGCGGCCGGGGTTTGAACTGGGCATGATGCTGAAGAAGATTGTTGCGGAGACGCCGGGGTGCGATGGCGTGGTGCTGGGTGGGCATGGACTGTTTACGTGGGGGAATACGCAGCGCGAGAGCTATCTGAATACGATTACGATCATCGATCAGCTGGGGCAGTTTATTGAGCGGCATGCTGCGGCGGGGTACAAGGTCTTTGGCGGCGGGCAGGTGAAGGCGCGGGAGGATCGCGCTGAGATTGCGGCTGGCGATCATGCCGTATCTGCGCGGTGCGGTGTCGCGGAAGCAGCGGTGGATTGGGAGTTTTTCGGATTCGGCGAAGGTGCTGGAGTTTGTGAATTCGGCGCAGGCGGAGAAGCTGGCGCATCTGGGGACGAGTTGTCCGGACCACTTTATTCGGACGAAGATTCGACCGATGTTCATCAAGTGGAATCCGGCTGGTGAGCCTGCTGAGTTGAAGGAGCTGATCGAGACGGCGCTCGAGACCTATCGCGCGGAGTATGCGGAGTACTACAAGAAGCATGCGGTGAAGGATTCGCCGGCGGTGCGCGATGCGAGCCCGACGGTGGTGCTGGTGCCGGGTGTGGGGATGTTCAGCTTTGGCAAGAACAAGACGGAGTCGCGGATTACGGGCGAGTTCTACATCAATGCGATTGGTGTGATGCAGGGTGCGGGTGCGCTGGGTGCTGGGGTGGACTGCAAGGAGATTCCGCAGGCGGGGCCGGCGGCTTCGGCGGATCAGTTTACGGTGCATGCGAACTATGTGGCGCTGCCGCCGAGCGAGGCGTTCCGGATTGAGTACTGGAAGCTGGAGGAGGCGAAGATTCGCCGGCAGCCTCCGGAGAAGGAGCTGAGCCGGCGGGTTGCGTTGATTGTTGGCGGAGGCAGCGGGATTGGGCGTGAGGTTGCGTCTGCTGGCGGCGGAGCGTGGAGCCCATGTGATGGTTGCGGATCGCGATGTGAAGGGCGCGGAGGCTGTTGCCGCTGAGACTGCGGCGATTGCCGGTAAGGAAGCGGTGGGCTGGACGAGCATCGATATTCGCGACCGGAAGGCGATCAAGGCTGCGCTGGATGCGACGATCAAGCAGTTTGGCGGGATCGATATTTTGATCAATACGGCGGCGCTGTTTCCTTCTTCGCCGGATGGCGTGATCAGCGATGCGCAGTGGGCGTTGACGCTGGAGGTGAACGTGACGGCGAACTATCTGCTGACGGATGAGGCGGCGAAGATATTTGCGGAGCAGGGAATTGATGCGAGCGTGGTGCTGACGAGTTCGGCGAATGCTGTCGTGGCCAAGCGCGGAAGTGAGGCGTACGACGTGAGCAAGGCGGCGTTGAGTCACCTGGTGCGGGAGCTGGCGGTTACGCTGTCGCCGAAGGTGCGGGTGAATGGGATTTCGCCGGCGACGGTGGTGAAGGGATCGACGATGTTTCCGCGGGACCGCGTGATTGCTTCGCTGAAGAAGTACAAGCTGCCGTTTGAAGAGAAGATGACGGACGATGAGCTGCGGAATGAGTTGGCGAAGTTCTATGCGACACGGACGTTGACGCATCAGCCGATCGATCCGAAGGATTGCGCGCAGGCGATTCATGTTTCTGGCCGGGCCGCTGGCACGCTGCACGACGGGACATCTGATTCCGGTCGATGGCGGATTGACTGAGGCCTATCTGCGATGAGTGACGTGCGATGAAGAGGCGAACGCCCGACATGGCGTTGCTGCCTGCGGATAAGCGGGCTTCGATTGCGGTGGATCTGGGGGCGGAGAGCTGCCGGGTTTCGCTGCTGCGATGGGAGGAGGGGTAAGCCGGAGATCACGCTGGTGCACCGGTTTGCGAACGCTCCTCGTGAGAGTGATGGCGGACTGCATTGGGATCTGAAGATGATTGAGGCGGGGCTGGAGGATGGGCTTCGGCAGTGCGCTGCGATTGCGAGGAGGGGGTTCGCTCGATTGCGGTGGATGGGTGGGCGGTGGATTATGTGCGGGTGGATGCGGACGGGAAGGCGCTGGCTGATCCGTTCTGCTATCGCGATGAACGCACGATCAAGGCGGAGCGTGCGCTGCATCGCAAGATAGGCGCCGGAGCGATTGCGCGAGTTGACGGGAGTTCAGCTGATTCGGATCAATACGCTGTATCAGCTGTATGCGGACCAGTTGCAAGGGCTGCCGGAGGGGCGGCAGTGGTTGAATCTGCCGGAGTATATTTTGTCGCGGTGGGGCGGGGCACGTGTGGCCGAACATACGAACGCGACGCATACGCAGATGGTGGAGTTGTATCAGAGGCAGTGGTGCAGGGAGATCTTCAACGCGGCGCATCTCGACCTGGCGGGTGCGGCGAAGCTGGTGCCTCCGGGAACGGAGGTCGGCAAGCTGAGTGGGACGCTGGCGGAGTTGCCGGCGTTCCGCGATACGGTGTTGATTGCGCCGGCGTGTCACGACACGGCTTCGGCGATTGCGGGGATTCCGGCGACGGGGAA
The DNA here is from genome assembly GCA_963838555.1 of uncultured Acidobacteriaceae bacterium. Taxonomy (GTDB): domain Bacteria; phylum Acidobacteriota; class Terriglobia; order Terriglobales; family Acidobacteriaceae; genus Edaphobacter. Next base: position 480,865 of record CAWIRK010000005.1, read on the forward strand.
TGACTGGGCCTACATCAGCTCGGGTACGTGGTCGCTGGTGGGGACGCTGCTGGAGCAGCCGCGGAATGGTGAGGCTGCAGCGGAGGAAAACTTCACGAATCTCGGCGCGGTTGGCGGGCGGATATGCTTTCACAAAAATGTGAATGGGATGTGGCTGATCCGGCAGTGCATTGAAAAGTGGGCGGCGGATGGACGGACGTGGACGGTGCCGGAGCTGGTGGCGGCGGCGGAGAAGATTGCGAAGCCGCATGGGCTGCTGGATGTGGACGATCCTGACCTGCTGCTTGCGGGACGGATGCCGCAACGGATCAATGCGCAGCGGGTGCGTAAGGGATTTGAGGCTCTGGATGAAGGGCCGGAGAACGCTCCGGTGTTTGCCAGCCTGATCTTTCATAGTCTGGCGGCACGGTATGCGAAGGTGCTGGACCGGGTGGCGTTTCATAGCGGCAAGAGGTTGAAGCGGCTGTTTGTTGTGGGTGGGGCGAGCCAGAATGATTATTTGAATCGATTGACGAAGGAAGCGACGGGGCTGGAGTTGTTTCGCGGGGCGGCAGAGAGTTCGACGGTGGGGAACTTTGCGGTGCAGATGGCAGTGCTGGAGGGCAGCCGCGATGCGGTGACGGGGCGTATGCGGAGCAGGTGTCGCGATGGGCGGGGTTGTTTGTTGCGGCGTTGGAGCGGACTGCAGGAAAGTAACGGGCGCGTGATAGGCTTCCTTTGCATGTCTACCACTACATTTGACCTGGTTGCTTCTGCCTCGGCGGAGATGATTCGTGAGGGGTTCCATCCTGATTTTCCTGAGGGCACTGACGCGCAGGTGGCGGAGATTCGTGCGTCATTGGGTGCTTCGAACGGCGAGGGTGGTGCGCAGGATTTGCGTTCGCTGTTGTGGTCGTCGATCGACAACGATACGTCGCGGGATCTTGATCAGATTGAAGTGGCGGAGCGGGTGGATGGCGGCATTCGTGTACGGGTGGGGATTGCCGATGTTTCGGTTGCGGTGTTGAAGGGCACAGTGATTGACCGGCACGCGGCGGATCAGACTCAGACGGTGTATACGGCGGTGCGAAATTTTTCGATGTTGCCGACGGAGTTGTCGACCGATATGACTTCGTTGAATGAGAACGAAGATCGCGCGGCACATGTGGTCGAGTTTGTGGTGGATGCCCAGGGGGTGGTGGGGCGGACGAGTATCTACAGGGCCGTGGTGAAGAACAAGGCGCAGCTTGCCTATAGCCATGTGGGGCCGTGGTTGGAGAGGACGGGCGGGGCGGATCCGAAGGTTGCGGCTTCCGCGGAGTTGCAGGCGCAGTTGAAGCTGCAGGATGAGGCGGCGGTGGCGTTGCGGGCCCAGCGGGTGAGGCAGGGGGCGCTCGAGTTCAGCAGGGCAGAGGCCGATCCGGTGGTGGTGGATGGGAAGGTGCAGTCGATCGGGACGGCGTTTCATAATCGTGCGACCGATTTGATTGAAGAGCTGATGATTGCTTCGAACGAGACGATGGCGAAGACGCTGCGTGAGGCGAGGCGGTCTTGCATTCGCAGGGTGGTGCGGTCTCCGGAACGTTGGGCGAGGATTGTGGAGTTGGTTGGGCGCTATGGGACTACTTTGCCGGCGGACACCTGATTCGGGTGCGCTGAATGCTTTTTTGCAGAAGCAGCGGGTGGTGGATGCGGTGCACTATCCGGATCTGTCGCTGGCGATTATTAAGTTGATGGGGCCGGGGGAGTATGTGCTGGCGAAGGGCGATGAGGACGAGGCTGCAGGGGCACTTCGGGCTGGCGACACAGGATTATGCGCATTCGACGGCTCCTAACCGGCGGTTTGCGGACCTGGTGACACAGCGAGTGGTGAAGGCGATGTTGGCTGGTGAGGCTCCGCCGTATAGCGATGAGGAGTTGGCGGCGATTGCGACGCATTGCAATGAGCGCGAGTCGGCGGCGCGGAAGGTGGAGCGGGCGATGGTGAAGCGGATTGCGGCGGTGGCGCTGGCTGGGAGTGTCGGGAAGACGTTCCATGGCGTGATTACGGGGACGAACGATAGAGGGACTTTTGTGCGGGTGTTTGATCCTCCGGTGGAGGGGAAGATTGTGCGCGGGGCGAATGGGTTGGATGTTGGGGACACGGTGGATGTGACCTTGGTCCATACCGATCCGCAGCATGCGTTTATTGATTTTGCGCATGGGGCTGGGCAGATGGATGTTAAGGCCAACCACGGATTGAACGGATTACACGGATAGAGCGACGACGTGGGCTCGTTGAAACCCATGTCCCAGATTCGGGACCCTTCGGCAAACTCAGGGCAGGCTACGGCACACCCGATTTCCTGCAGGGTTGAGAGTTCGTGATTCATTTGGGTTCGCCGTAGGGGACGTCTTTGGGGTTGGCTTCGCCGGTGGAGTCGGTGAAGGTGACTTTGCTGTTGTCGGCGGTCTTGATGGTGTTGTCGGTCATGGTCCAGTTTTTTGCGTTGGCGATGGTGCCGGCGGTCTGGGCTTCGATGTTGAGGTGGTCGATGCGGAAGTTGTCTAACGTGGCGTTGGGGTAGGCGGCTACGTTGAAGGCTTGTTTGGCTCCGGTGGCTTTGATGTTCCAGATGTGGACGTCGCTGAAGTGGGGGAGGCCTTTTTCTGGTGGGGTGACGGGAGTGGTGAGGGTGATGTAGTAGGGCGGTACGGTTTTGGGGTCGACGCCTGCGGGCAGGGTGGCGTAGCTGTAGGTGGGGTTCCAGTTCATGGTGATGTGGATGGGGATGGCTACGCCCTGGAGGTCGAGGTCGTGGATGCGGATGTTCTGGGCGAAGCCTCCGCGGGTGTGGGCGGATTTGAAGAGGACTCCGGAGGGGACGCCGGCGAGTGCGGTGATGTTGTAGGCCTCGATGTTGCGGAAGCCGCCGGAGGTTTCGCTGCCGATGGTTACGGCCGCGGCTCCGTGGCGGATGATGCTGTCGCGGAGCACCACGTTTTCTGTGGGGCGGTTGACGCGGAGGCCGTCGGAGTCGCGGCCGGCTTTGAGGCAGAGGGCGTCGTCGTTGACGTCGATGTCGGCGTGGGCGACGAGGACGTCGCGGGAGGAGTCGATGTCGATGCCGTCGGTGGAGGGGCCTTTGCCGCCTTCGTTGTTGCGGATGATGACGCCGTCGATGGTGATGTTGTGCGAGTAGAGGACCTGGACGGTCCAGAAGCCGGAGCGCTTGAGGGTGATGCCTCCGCCGAGGTGGATGTTGTCTGAGTTTTGGAAGAGGATGAGGCGGGGGCGTTGGGCGTCGTAGTCGGAGGCCCAGCGGAGGCCTTTGGGTTCGTAGGTGGCGCGGAGGTCCCAGTAGGACTTCCACCAGATGGGGCCGTCGCCGTCGATGGTGCCTTTGCCGGTGATGGTGACGTCGTGCTGGTCGCGGACGTTGATGAGGGCGGCGGGCCAGGTCATCTCGATGCCGGCGATGCGGGTGGGGAGTTCGGGGTAGTCTTCGAGGCTGCTGCGAGCCGATGAGGGTGACGCCTTCGGGGACGTCGAGGGTCATGCCGGATTTGAGGAAGAGGGAGCCGGTGAGGTAGGTGCCGGGTTTGAAGGTGAGCGGTGCCGTTGGTTGCGGCGCGGCGTCGATGGCTTTCTGGATGGCGAGCGGTGTTGAGGGTGGTGCCGTCGGGTTTGGCTCCGTAGTCGTTGGCGAAAAATATTTTTTGTTGGGCGTGTGCGAAGGTGGGGATGAGGGCAAGGAGGAGGGTTAGGGCGAGCTTTGTCGTGTGTGTTTGGTGGATGGCGGTCATGGTGCCTCCCCCTCCCGGGGAAAAGTGTGCAAAGTCTTCGAAGGAGAGACTTTAGGTTTGGACTTCGGTTGAGGTTAGATGGTGCGTTAAACGATGCAGTCCGGCTTTCGCCGGACTGGTTGGTATCTGAGTTAAGTTTATCGTGGGCGTCAAGAGCGGGGTTGTGGATTGGAAGTTGAGTGCGTTTTTGGGTCGGACAAGAGTGCAGTACCCAGGGCGACAAAGGCGTTTTTGATACTGGAACGAATCGCGCTTTGCGCGATGGCCCACTTATGTGGGATGCGACTGCGCCATGAATGGGGCACCCGGCGATAGCAAGTGGAGGTTCATTCGCGAGAAGGCCGCGTTGACGGCACAGCCAAAGAGTCGCCACAGAAACATTTTGCTTGCCTAAAACGCGCAAGACTGATGGAATAAGGGCCTTCAATAAAAAACGGAGGGATACCTTATGCGACTTGGGCCACTCCAGTTTGTTTTCCCGGGAATTTTTGCAGTTCTTCTTAGTCTCCCAGCAAGTGTGGCAGTCGGCGCGATGGCCCCGCCTGGCGCGGAGATGGGGCAGTCTCAGGGTGGCGGATACAAGGTCGGCGATAAGGTCCAGGTCAATACCGGCTTTGGCTGGGTCGCCGCCCAGATCCTGAAGGTCGATGGAAACAGATATTACGTCCATACGGGAGCGGGGGACGTTTGGAAGTACTATCCCGCCGAGGTGCGCGGAGCTGGTGGAGCGCCGAGCGCGCAGGACAGGGCCAATGGACACTATCAACTCCACGACAAAGTGCAGGTCCATGTCGATGGTCACTGGGAGACCGGCGAGATCGTTACGACGATGGGGCAGGAGTACCAGATCAAGCTGGCGGGGAACCGCGAGACGTGGGCTGGTCCCGAGAACATGAAGTATGCCGGTGCGGCGGCTGCGGCTCCGGCCGCGGCGCAGGGAGGTGTTCCTCCGAAGCCGGGAATGACGAGTTGTGCGGGGAAGATCGAGGGCAGGTACTCCAACTCTGGAGGGCTGGGCAGCGTGACGATCGTGTTTCGTTCGGGCAAGGCGACGTTGGCTGATCCGAGTGGTCAGGGGGAAGTACTGGAGTGTTGGATGAGTGGCGACAAGATCATTCTGCACAAGCCGGGCCAGTCGAATCTGGATATGCCGATCAGCATCAACAACGATGGCACGCTCGATACTCCGTTGGGAGAGATCAGGAAGAAAGGGAACTAGCTGCGGTTCGGCAATTAGCAGAGCTGCAGGTCCTTCGACTTCGACGCGCAGAGACGCGTGTCTTCGCTCAGGATGACACGTTTTTTCCTGAGCAAGATTTGTCACCTGGCTTTCCTGGGTGACGAGGTGGATGGTGCCGAGGATGCCGGAGGGGATGGGTTGGACTTTGTCGAGGTCCTGCATCTGGAAGCGGTCGCCGTATTTTTCTATGAGGGGTTTGTAGTCGTGGGGCGGGAGCGCGGACCAGGCGTTGAGGGCGGTGTTGTAGACGTGGATTTCGATGTGGTTCTGGCCGGGTTTGAGGAGTTTGGAGACGTCGAGGCGGTAGGGCGGGTGCCAGAGGGAGCCGGCGCGCTGGCCGTTGATGAAGACGATGGCGGCTTCGTGGATGGGTGGGTCGTAGTAGGCGTGCATGCCGGGGCCGGTGCGGGTGATGCGTGGGTCGGGCAGGCCGTTGGAGCCGAGGGCGGGGTGTTCGGGTGGGGAGTTGGGAGCTCCGGGGAGGGGTTGGCCGCCTTCGATCTTCGAGGATAGAGGGGAGTCTTGGGGGTTGTGGTCGAGGGTGAAGTCGCGGGCGTAGACGGCTTCGCCGGAGTAGTGGAGGGTGGCTGGGTTGGCGGTCCAGTCGGTGAGGGTGGGTTCGGTCTCTGTCTCGTTGGTGGAGGTGAAGGTGACGTTCCAGTCGGTGCTAAGGTCGGCGAGTCTGTGGTGTGACCGCAGGTCTCGAGTGCCGTTGACGAGAGACTCGCGATGTGCTCTGTCGAGGTTCTGTGGACTGGAGGGCGTGTCGCTGAAGACGAAGATGCGGGATTCGTAGGGGGCGAGGTTGAGATGCTTGGTTCGCTAGGCCGAGACGACGAATGCGGTCGCCGGTTTCGGGGTCCCATTGCTCACGCGAATTGTGATGCGCGTGTGCGAAGGTGGCGGTCGTGTCGAATGGCCTGGTTGGAGGTATTGACGACGAAGTAGATGTCGGCGTTGGGGAGTTTGCGGCGGATGAAGCCACGACTTCTTTGGTGTGGTCGTCGGTAGGTGGTGAGTTTCAGGTCGGGTGGCGGCGGCGTTGTCGAGGGCTTTCGGCTAGGCTCGCTGGTGTCGGGGACGAGCGTGATGGCTTTGGAGAGTGTCGATGATCTCGGAGAGCGGTTTGCCTTCGGGATCGAGCGATGGGGAGGTGGCCGACGGCGATGACTTTGCCGCCGTGTTTCGGCGATAGGCGTCGATCTTGCGGAGGGTCTCGACGGGGATGCGGTCGGTGGGTGGGAGGACGAGGATCTGGTGGGTGCCGAGGCCTACGGAGTTGATGGCGTCGGCGTCGATGAAGTCGACGTTGTAGCCGGCGGAGAGGATGGCGGACATGAGCGCGGGGGAGATGAGGCTCTGCATGGCTCCGGTGACGGTGACGTGGGCGGGGGTGAAGCTGGCCCAGGCGTCGTCGGTGGGGAGGAGGATGGCGACCTGGTTGGCGGGTTGGCCCTGGCGGAGGAGCCAGCTGATGCGCTGGATGTAGCGGGTGACGTCGGGCATGACGGGGTGCCAGGGGTTGTGGTCGTTGAAGACGGCGGCGGCGTAGAGGCTCCAGCCGGGTTCGGGGACTTTGCCGGGCGGGCGGGGAGTAGGGCCAGCCGTGGAAGATGAGCTGGTTTTCGCCCATGATGAAGTCGATGTCGGCTTCGGCTTTCATGTCGAGCGGGGTGGCGCGGAAGACGGGGGAGTGGAGCCAGGTGAAGGTCTCGCCGGAGGTGACGTTGTTGTTGAAGACGTGGTTGGCGGAGGTGGCCCAGCGGAGTGTGGAAAACGCTCGCCACTGTGGACCCTCGCCTTCGGGGAGTGCGACGAGGTGTTGGCTTGAGAAGGTAACTGCTGGTTCTCCATAGGTTTGCGAGCGAAACTTTGTGTGATGGGCGATGGCCCAGTTATTGATTTGGGTCAGGTAGTTTTCGTTGACCAATTCGGTGAGGGTCTGGCCCCAGTCGTGCCTTACCTTCTCGGCGGCGGGGGTGCCTCCGGCTACTAGCTCGGGGAGGTGGGGGAGGAGATCGTAGCCGCGGCGCTTCTGGAATTCGGCGGGGAGGGTGGGGGTCCAGTCGGCTCCGTAGGCTTCGAGGGAGTCGGAGAAGATGGCGTAGGGTGGGGTGGCGCCGAAGGCTTTGACGAGGGGCTCGCCTACTTTTTGGAGGTGGGTGGGACTACGGCTTGATGGCTGAAGGGATCGAGGACGTAGCCTTCGGCTCCTACGGCGGCGCGCTTGACTTGCTGCTTGGTGTGGCTGGCGATGAAGAAGAGGGCGGTGCGGGGTTGGTCGGAGGGGGCGATGGAGCCGCCGGTGATGGGGAGGGGTTTGGCGGTGGCTGCGTCCCAAGTGACTGGCTGGGATCGGATCGCTGGCGTTGTGGCGATGAGGTTCGGGCATGAGGCGTCATCGGAGGAGATTCAGCATCGACGATGGCGGCGGAGATGATGGATTCACCTTCCTCGAGGGCGGGAGGCATGGCTGAGGTGGCGTTGGCGGGGACGGGGACTTCGACGGTGCGGAGGCGGCCGGCGGCTTCGGCGAGGGTGGTGGCTGGGGCCGCCGTAGGGCCAGCCGCTGCAGAGGGTGACGTCGATGCGGAGGCCGAGTCTGCGGCCTTCGGCCTGGGCGTAGTGGACGGCGTCGAGCATGGCGGGGGAGAGGAAGGGGAGGTTCTTGAGGCCTTTGGCGGGGTCGTCGAGGACTTCGGGGTAGACGAAGGCTAGTTCGGCTCCGCCAATGCCGTCGGTTTTCATCTGCTGGAGTTCGCGGAGGATCTCGGGTTTTTCCACAGCGGCGCCGAACCACCACCAGCGGACCATGGGCTTTGCTTCGGGCGGGGGATTCTTAAAGCTGGACTTCAGGGATTCTATTGAGGATTGTGCAGATAGGAATGATGTTGCCAGCGACCAGTGAACATGGCTGCGACTAGGAAGATGGCCTGTGGAAATCTTGGGGAAAAGGGGGGCATGGTTGTGGATTACTCCTGCTTTGTGGCGACGCTTGTGTCTATGACGGGGCCGTCGAGGATTGGTGTGGCGAGACCGGAGACGGTGGGTGGGGCGGATGAGGGGCGAGGTCGAAGACTACGATTTCATTGTCGCCTTTGCGGAGCCAGGGACCGGGGACGAAGAGGGTGTCCTGGGGGCCGATGTTCCAGAAGCGGCCGATGGGGTGGCCGTTGATCCAGAGGGCTCCTTTGCCGAGTTTGCGGACGTCGAGGAAGGTGTCGCCGGTGGCTGGTGAGGGTGAAGTGGCCACGGTAGAAGGAGGGGGAGTCGGTGGACATGGATGCTTTGGAGCCGCGGGGTACGGGTTGGCCGCTCCCGGTGTAGTCGCCTCTCTGTCCTTTGACTGCGGGAGTCAGGCGAGGTCCGACGTAGAGGCTGGGGAGGGTGGTCATGGGCAGCGGGATAGATCTGCCAGTCGGTGAGGGGTTGGCCGGCGAGGGTGACGGATTTTGTGATGCCCTTGGCTTCGCCGCGCATGGCTGGCGAGAAGTTGATGCGGGCGGAGTTTTCTACGAGGATGTCGAGCGGGCGGGGCCGGTGGTGGTGATGGCGAGGGTGGATTGCTTGTCGCGGCGGTCGAGGGTACCGGCTAGTTTTCCGTCGAGGTAGATGCGGGCGTAGTCGTGGAGTTCGTCGAGGACTAGGTTGCCGGAGATGGCGGCGGGGAGTTGGTGACGGTAGAGGATGTAGCCGTAGGCCTGGTCGAACTGCTCCATTGGTTTCGGAGTATCGGAGTGGATTGGCGTGGGAAGGTTGGCCCAGAGAGGAGTGGATTCGGTGAGGGTGACTGGGGGATGGTGATGACGGGAGGTGGGGCGGGGACGTCAGGGAGACAGTCCGTGTTGACGGTTAGCTCTGGTGAAGTGTTTGACGGTCCTGCTGACTGCGCGCTAATGCCTTTGTTCAGGATGCGGCCGTCTTTGCTTTGGCAGGCGTACTTGGCGAAGATCTTTCGGAAGGCTAGAAATTTTGGGGTGGGGTGTCCGGCTTCGTCGAGGGGTGCGCCGTAGTCGTAGCTGGTGACGTCGGAGAAGTAGGTGTTGTCGTTCCAGTTGGCTCCGGACATGAAGCCGAAGCTGGTGCCGCCGTGGAACATGTAGAGGTTGATTCCGGAGCCGCGGTTGAGGATGTAGTCGAGGTCTTCGAGTTGGGTTTCGAGGCGACGGGTCTGGTGGGGGTGGCCCCAGTAGTCGAACCAGCCGGGCCAGTACTCGGTGACGACGAGAGGCTTGCCGGGTTGGAAGGCAGCGAGCTTGTCCATTTCGGCCTGGTGCTGGCCGATGCCGAAGTTGACGCCGGTGAAGACGCCGGGGATGCCGCCGTAGGGGAGTTCGTCGCCGCCGTCGACGGTGTCGAGGAGGGAGTCGGTGAAGCCGGCGCGGACGAAGATGTCGCGCATGTGGGTCATGTAGGCGTGGGTGGGATCGGGTGGCGCGGTATCTTGTTTGGCGAAGCTGCCGTATTCGTTTTCAACCTGGGTGATGATGATGGGGCCGCCGCGGCCGATTTGCAGGGGGGCGGTCTCCTGGGCGAGGCGTTTGATCCAGCGCTCGGCGGGGACCATGAAGGCGGGATCGTTGGTGCGGAGGGCGGTGGACATGCGGGGGTCTTTGAGGAGCCAGGCGGGGAAGCCGCCGAACTCCCACTCGGCGCAGGAGTAGGGGCCGGCGCGGAGGATGACGTGGAGGCCTTCTTCCTGCGCGGCTTTGATGAAGGCGGCTACGTCGTTGTTGCCGGAGAAGTCGTAGTGGCCGGGGGTGGGCTCGTGGACGTTCCAGAAGACGTAGGTGGCGATGGTGTTGAGGCCCATGGCGCGGGCCATCTTGAGGCGGGCGTGCCAGTACTCGCGGGGGATGCGGGCGTAGTGGAGTTCGCCGGAGAGGATTTTGAAGGGCTTGCCGTCGAGGGCGAAGTGGTCGCCTTCGATGGTGAAGGTGTGGGGGCGTGCGGTCGCCGTTGTCTGGCAGAGAGCGGGTAGGGTGGCGAGGGCGAGAAGGCTGGTGAGGACGGTGTGGATGGTTGGTTTCATGGAAGGTGAAATTATATCGACGCAGATTATAGCGACGGAGCCACGGTAGTTCATTTGGGAGAATGTTTCAAGGGAAGAACTATTTCGGCTTCGCTGAGTTGAAGAAGTCGCGGCGGGCGGTGTATTGTGTTCGATTCGACACGGTGAGTTCGAACGAACGATATGAAGTCGCTGTCGGGTTTGAGTTTGGGCGACACGGACAAGGGAGGACGAAGTATATGGGGTGGATCAGATTGCGAACGTTAGTGCTTGCTGTTTGTTTGGCGGCGACGGGGCTTGCCGCGCAGACGACAGTTGTTGCGTCGGGTTCGGTTCCGACGATTGATAACACCTGGTGGAAGCATGCGGTGATCTATGAGATTTATCCGCGGAGTTTTCAGGATTCGAATGGGGATGGGATTGGGGATCTGAACGGGATTACGCAGCGGCTGGATTATCTGCAGGCGCTGGGGGTGGATGCGATCTGGATCTCGCCGATGTATCCGTCGCCGCAGGTGGATTTTGGGTATGACATTTCGGACTACGAGAATGTGGATCCGCAGTATGGGACGCTGAAGGACTTCGACCGGCTGGTGGAGGAGGCGAAGAAGCGGAATATTCGCGTGATTCTGGATATGGTGCTGAACCATACTTCGGACAAGCATAAGTGGTTTATCGAGTCGGCGAGTTCGCGGAAGAATGCGAAGCGGGACTGGTATGTGTGGAATGACGGGAAGCCGGGGCCGAATGGTAAGCCGTGTCCGCCGAATAACTGGGAGAGTTTGTTTGGCGGGTCGGCGTGGGAGTATATGCCGCAGACGAAGTCGTTTTACTATCACAAGTTTTATAAGCAGCAGCCGGATTTGAACTGGAGCAATCCTGCGGTGGAGAAGGCGATGTTCGGGACGATGCAGTTCTGGCTGGATCGTGGCGTGGCGGGGTATCGGCTGGATGCGATTCCGACGCTGTTTGAGGATACGCAGTTGCGGGATGAGCCGGTAGCTGAGTGGCACGAATGCGCAGGGCGATCCGAATTTGAACCATATCTATACGGACAATCTGCCGGCGGTGCATGACGTGATGCGGCGGATGCGAGCGATGGTGGCCAAGTATCCGGGGGACCGGGTGCTGATTGGGGAGACGTATCTGCCGAATACGGCGGAGCTGGACAAGTGGTATGGCGGGGCGAAGAAGGATGAGCTGCAGCTGCCGATGGATATGATCGTCGGGTTTTCGAACAAGCTGGATGCGAATATGTTTCGGGCACGACTCTCGGAGGTGGAGACGCAGGTGCATGGGTCGCAGCCTCTGCTGGTCTTCGATAATCATGACAATATTCGGAGCTGGGAGCGGTATGGGGATGGTGTTCATAACGTAGCGATCGCGAAGATATTGGCGACGATGCTGTTTACGACGCGGGCTACGGCGCTGATGTACTACGGCGAGGAGTTGGGGATGGTGACGTCGACTCCGGTGCGAGTGGAGGACGTGAAGGACCCGATCGGCAGGACGGGATGGCCGAAGGAGAAGGGGCGCGATGGAGAACGGACGCCGATGCAGTGGGATCCGACGCCGCCCCAGGCCGGGTTCAGCACGAGTCCTACGACGTGGCTTCCGGTGGCTTCGAACTATAAGACGGTGAATGTGCAGACGGAGCTGGCGGATCCGAACTCGCTGCTGAACTGGCACAAGACGCTGATTGAGATGAGGAGGAAGCGAGACGCGCTGCGGGATGGCGGTATGGTGATGCTGGATGGGACGAACCCGAGCGTGTTGTCGTATGTGCGGACGGCTCCTCCGGGCCACCACAATATAGTGGTGGCGTTGAATATGACGGCACAGCCTCAGAAGATCTGCGCTGGATTTGAAGGAGGCAGGGATTCAGCAGACTGCGGTTAAGACGTTGCTGACGGATGAGCCGTCGCTGCAGGGGGCGACTACGACTTCGATTACGCTGCCGCCGTTTGCGAGCTGGATTGGCGAGGTCCAGATGCAGTAGGTTGGGACGACCAATGGCCAGTGGCGGTGAGATTTGTTCTTCCATTTGGAGCGGATTGCGAGGATACTGGCGGAATTACCGGGCCCCTAACTTTTGAAAGATGATGGGAGAGGGAGCATGAAGAGAGAACTTTGTTTGGTGATGGCTGTATTGGCTGGTTCGGCTACGGCACTGACGCAAGATGTGATTACGCCTCCGCCGATAAAGATGGGGCTATGGCAGAACACGGCGACGAATACGATGACGGGGCTGCAGCTTCCGCCGGAGGTGGTGGCGAAGATGCAAGCGATGGGCAGACCGGTGCCGGGGGCGGCGCCGAGGACGATCGTAACCCAGTCGTGCATGACGCCGGACAAGTGGCAGAAGTCGTTCACGGACATGCAACAGAAGCAAAACTGCCAGCTCTCGAATGTGCACCAGAGCGCGACGGCGATGTCGGGCGATATGGTGTGCACGTCAGCGGAGGGTAGTTCGAAGGGGCATATGGAGGCCACGTTCGTGAGCCAGGAAAAGGTCAACGGGAAGGTCCATATGGAGATTACGTCGGCGCGACAGACACAGCCGATTGTGATGGATATGACCTTCGAAGGTGTTTATCAGGGGGCAGATTGCAAAGGAATTTCGCCGGATTCGCCGAAGATCGTACGGTGAGGTAGGGAATAGGGAAGTACAACAACTCAATGGAATGCGGCTGGGCTTCTTGCGACGTGCTGCGAGAAGCTCTGTTGGTTTTGCTGATTGGCGGAGTTGGCATATGCAGACCTTTGCGGACAGGCCTAAAGAGCGAGTGCTTCCGGCAAGATCGGCGGTGTCTGGTTTGTGGAAGGCGCCGCAGAAGGCGGATTGGAAGCCGGACTCCGCGGCAGGGAAGCCTTTAGCTTTCGACTTCAGTTTCGCACGGATTTCAGTGGATGCGCCGAAGCGCGCGCATGACCAGCCGATTGATTCTAAGGGCGTGCAGACGAAGAAGATCAAGGAACCGGTGAGGGTTCAGGCGACGGCGCTGGAAGAAGGGGATGAGGTGGAGACACCTGCAGGCCGTGGGGATGGGCTGGGACACAGGGAAGAGGTTCACGAAGGGGAAGAGCTAAAGGTGGCGAGTAACGTCGGGCTTAGTCTGAAGCAGAAGAAGGCGGACGATGTCTCGGGTTTCGGGGGTGCGGCTCCGGGCGGGGTCGGGGGTCGGAAAAAAGACACGGTTGCTTCGGGGGTGACGCTTGGCTCGTTAAGCCAGCCCGACAACGCTAAGGTTGATCCGGATGAGTTCGGACATGAGACGTACGATGCGGAGTTCAATGGAGTCGGCCATAGTTTTGCGAAGAAGGTGTGCACGATTTCCGGCACGCTGGATGTTACTTGTCAGTGGGGAGCGCACAGCCGAGATCGCGAAGATGTGCCGTCGGGGAGCTCGCCGGTGGTGACTGCGGAGAAATGGCCGGATATCAAGAAGGATCTTACGCCGGCGAAGGACCCGCCTTACAAGTCTCCGCGCAAAGAGTACTACTCCCGGGATCTGACGGAACGGCATGAGATTTTTCATGGCAAGGACGATTTCGGCCGGACCAAGAGTACAGGGATGGGCATTGTGAAGGCGAGCCTTGAGAAGAATACGGTGACGCCGAAGAATGCCGATAAGAAGATCCCTAAAATTCTTAAGGACGCAAAGGCAGCAGTAGAGAAAGATGTTCAGGACTACTACGAGGGCGGGGGGACTGATCATGATTCGTATGCTGGGGAGATACGAGCTTATGCGAAAGGCAAGCCTGACTACGAGGCGCTTGCCGATGCGGTAGAGAAGCATGGGAAGACGCTGAGGATTCGCAGAAACACGAGACGTTGACCAGAGTTAGAAGCCGGGTGGAGTTTTCTGCGGCTACGTTGAAGTGATGTTCGAGGGCGAGGCCGGCGCGGGCGATGGTGCCTTCGTCGAAGAGGCGGCCGATGAGGGTGACGCCGTGGGGGACGCGGCGGGGTGGTGAGAATTTTGGCAGGGGCTTGTTGGGATCGGGGGCCCAGTCGCTGCGGGCCTCGGAGACTTCGACGAAGCCGGCGCGGAGGGTGAGGGATGGGTGGCCGGTGAAGTTGGTGATGGTGAGGATCTCGTCGCGGAGGGAGGGGACGAGGAGGAGGTCGACTTCGTTCATGATGCGGGCCATCTCGAGGGCGACCATGCGGCGGAGACGGTCGGCCTGGACGAAGTCGACGGCGGAGAGAAAGCGGGACTGGCGGAAGGTGTTGGGCCAGGCGTCGGGGACCTGGGCTTTGAGGGTGTCGACGGCGTGGTTGAGGGTGATTTCTTCGAAGGCTGCAGCGGCTTCGGCGAAGAGGATGAGGTCGAGGTTGTCGTAGGGCCAGTCGGGGAGGGAGACTTCGACCGGGGTCATGCCGAGTTTGGGGATGGCGGCGAGGGCGGCGCGATCGACGTCGGTGGCGGGGGCTTCTTTCATCCAGGCGGGGAAGTAGCCGACCTTCAGGCCGGTGATTGGGGCGGTGGCGTCGAAGGCCAGTTTGCTGGGGACCGCGGAGACGTCTTTGTTGTCGGGGCCGGTGATGGCGTTGAGGACGAGCATGGTGTCTTCGACGCTGCGGGCCATGGGGCCGAGTTTGTCGAGGGACCAGCAGAGGGTCATGGCACCGGTGCGGGGGACTCGGCCGTAGGTGGGGCGGAGGCCGGTGACGCCGCAACGCATGGAGGGGGAGACGATGCTGCCTCCGGTTTCGGAGCCGATGGCGAAGGCTACGAGGCCTGCGGCGGTGGCGGCTCCGGGGCCGGCGCTCGAGCCGGACGAGCCTTCTTCGAGGAGCCAGGGGTTCATGGTCTGGCCGCCGAACCAGATGTCGTTGAGGGCGAGGGCACCGAGGGAGAGTTTTGCGATGAGTACGGCTCCGGCGGCGTTGAGGCGGGCGGTGACGGTGGCGTCGGTGGTGGGGATGCGGTGCTGGAAGGGTTCGGCGCCGTAGGTGGTGGGGATGTTGGCGGTGTCGAGGAGATCTTTTGCGCCCCAGGGAATGCCGTGGAGAGGGCCGCGGTAGTGGCCGGCGGCGATCTCGGCGTCGGCGGCTTTGGCTTGGGCGAGGGCGTGGTCGCGGGTGAGGGTGATGATGCAGTTGATCTTGGGGTTGAGGCGCTCGATGCGTGACAGGTAGATGTTGGTGAGGCGCTCGCTGGTGAGTTTGCGGGTTTCGATCCAGCGGGAGAGCTGATGCACGGGGGCGAAGGCGATGGCTTCGTCGGTTGTTGGGAGTGGGGCGTCGAATTTGGTGCGGATGAACTCGTTGTTGGCGGGGCCGGGATGCATGCCGGGGAGCGTGCAGTCCCAACGGGAGTAGGGTGCCGTGGTTTCGGGTATGGCGACTTTGCGGGGGCCGATGCGGCGCTCGTAGAGCGGGGCCATTGCAGAGCGCCAGTTGCCGGCGGCCTGAGCGCGGTCTTTTTCGGTGAGAGGGAATTGGACGAGTTTTTCGGCTTCGGCGAAGGTGGTGGGGGTCACTTCGGGGCCGACGGCGGGAGCGGTGCCGAAGGCGGGAGGTGCGCCGGGAGTGAGTGGGGTGGCGGGGTTTTGAGCGAGAGTGGAGGATGTTGCTGCAGCTGCTCCGAGCAAGGTGAGCGTGCTTTGGGTCAGGAATTCTCTACGGGAGTTCGACATTTGTCCCTCTGCTGCCGATTGTAGCGGGAGGCGAAAGAGAAGTTGTCTGTGAGGGATTCTCCGGACTGGGACCGATCAGCTCAGAGTGATTGGGGAGACTGTCGGGCTGGTGGTTTTTGACCTGGGATCACGCAAACGAGCCGCAGCCCCTCGGGGAAGGCCGGTCGATTCGCGCACGATCAGGTCGGTCTGGATCTTGTAGTCGCGTTTGGGTGTGGAGTCGGCCGTGCCTTCTACCTGGGCGCGCAGCGCTGCCACGGCCGCGCGGGCCAGTTCGAAACGCGACATTTGAACTGTCGTGAGCGGCGGAATGGTGACTTCGGCGATATGGATGTCGTCGAAGCCGATGACCGAAAGATCGTCGGGCACGCGCAGGCCTGCGCGATAGAGCTTGTGCAGGACGCCGATGGCAGTCATGTCGTTGGAGCACATGACGGCGGTCGGCATCTTCTTGGCGCTTGCGGCGAGAAGGCGCTCCATTGCGGCTATTCCGCCCTCCATTGTGTGGTTTCCTTCGACGATCCATGCGGGGTTGGGCGTAATGCCGCACTCCTTCAGGGAAGTGGAAAATGCGGTGAGACGGGATTGAGCGGAGTGCAGCGTTGCCGGACCGCTGATGAAGGCGATGTTTCTGTGTCCCAGCACGGCGAGATGCTGCACGCCCTGGCGGATGCCATGGTGGTAGTCCACTTTGAGGAGGCTGATGCCGGGGCGCTTCGGACCTACGTCGATAAAGACCAGGGGCACATTGCGTTTGGCGAGTTGATCGAGCAATGGCTCTTCGATGCCGAAGGTCATGATGGCTACGCCTTCGACCTTGCGCTCCAGCATGCGGCGAATGCAGTGGGACATTCGTTTTGGATCGTAGTTGGTGGAGCTGACGAGGATCTCGTAGCCGTGTTCGACGGCGATATCTTCAAATCCCTGGATCAACTCGGGGAAGAATGGATTGGTGATCTCAGAGACGATGAGGCCGAAGATCTTGCTGCGGCCGGAGACCAGAGCGCGGGCCTGCGTGTTGGGGAAGTAGTCGAGTTCATCGATCACCTCCCAAACGCGCTTGGCGATTTTGGGGTTGACGGTGGGGACATGGTTGATGGTGCGGGAGACGGTTGCAATGGACACGTTGGCTGCACGGGCGATGGTGCGGATGTCCATGCGTTCCGTGGCCTTGTTCTCAGCTGCTGCGGGCTTCGCTTTTTTATTGGGCATTCGGTCCTTGCTATGCGCTTACAGCATAACGTAGATGCGGCGACGATGGATTTGGGGCCTCGTGGCTGAGGTGTGCGGTGAGTGGACGTTATTTCTCGTAGGTGGTGGAGATGCCCTGGAGGGTCACTGGTCCTTTGATCGCCTCTTTTTGTTTGGCAACCATCGCGGCTACGTCGGCCAGGAGCTGTTTGTTGTCGAAGACGATGCCGTCTTTAATGGTGTATTTGATTCCGCCGACGCGTTCCACTTTGCCGGTCTGGTCGTTGAGTCGCATCCATCCGGTCGGGTAGAGCACCTTCAGGTTTGCCAGGGGGTTCTGGTCGACGATGACCATGTCGGCGCGCTTGCCTGGGCGGATGATGCCGAAGTCGACGTCGGCTTGTTTGGGGCTTTGCAGCTCTTCGGCGCCGTAGAGGGTGGCGGAACGGATGACTTCGAGGGGTGTGAACCCGGCTTCGCGGAGGAGCTCGAGCTCCTGAATGTAGGCGAAGCCGTAGGTTTGATAGATGAAGCCTGCGTCAGTTCCGGTGGTGACGTGGCCGCCGGCGTTTTTGAAGTCTTCGAGGAAGTCCTCCCATACGCGGTAGTACCTTTTGTAGGCGTATTCGTCTTCTGAGGTCCAGTTGTAGTAGAAGGAGCCGTGATTTTCGCGGTTGGGTTGGTAGTACTGCATGAGCGATGGCAGCGTGTATTTGTCGTGCCACTCCGCTGTGTAGGCGCGTTCGAGATCGCGGCCGGCGGAGTAGATGCCCATGGTGGGGTTGAGGACGGTGCCGACCTTGACCCATTCGGCGATGAGTGCGTTCCACGGCTCGCTGCCGCGGGGATAGATCTTGTTCCAGTTTCTCGCGACCTGGCCGAAGCGCATCTGCTCGTCGCTGTAGTTCTGGTCTGCGGGATAGTCCTGAAGGGTGGTGTCGTTGAGCAATGACTCGAAGAGGCCGTAGCTGTGGGTGACGGTTCGCAGGCCGAGGCGAGTTGCGTCTCTGGCAGTGAGTCGAGGCTCGCTCTCCTGTCCCAGGTGGGCGAGCGAGCCGAGTTTGTATTTCTTTGCTTCGTCAAGAATGGCGGCGACTACGTCAGGATCGCCGCCGAAGAACTTGACTCCGTCGACGCCCTTGCCGGCGACGAACTGCACCCACTGGCGGCCAAGTTCGGGTGTCAGGACGGGCTGAGACTTCCAGCCGTCTCCTGTGAAGGTGGGCTGGTAGACGTAGATGTGGGGCGCGGTGATTTCATTCTTCGCGCTGCGTTCGCGCTCGTGGAGCGCCCAGTCTAACGGGCCCGCAGGTACGCCCCGGACTGTGGTGACGCCGCTGGCGAGCCATAGTTTGTTGACGTACTCCGCGTCGGGCGCCTTCTTCGCGTCACCGTAGTGAATGTGGGTGTCGACAAAGCCGGGCATGAGATACATGCCGGTGCCATCGATCTCGCGAGTGCCTTTGGCCGGCCGCCCCTTTTCTTTGATGGGGACGTGAGGCACGCCGACGGAGATTACATCGACGATGCGATCGTGCTCAACGACGACGTCCACGGGGCCTTCGGGGGCGGCTCCTGTTCCGTCGATTACAGTGATACCGCGAATCACGAGGCGGTCGTAAGGACCGCCACCGTCTTTGGGAGTGCGGTTGGGCGCTGGAGTGATGCCGCTCTGGGCAAATAGCGGGGCCACTACTGTGAGGAGCAGCGCGAACAATGAAACGCTGCGTGCCGCCGCTACTCTCGTGGAAATTCCTGTCATTTGTCTCTGTCCTCGGCGATGTTGGCCTTGAAAATCGAAGGCGAAACGGTGTTTTTTTTGCGGGAACTCTTCTCTGTGTACAATTCTGGCTGAGTTCGAAATCCCGAATTTTTGAAACAAAGGTTTGAAACAGATTTTTCCAGTGCCGCGATCTGTCCCTGGTTCGGGATGAGTTTCGACGGCAGATTTTGCGGAATAGCTGAATGGGTTCGTCAATAGACAAAAGGCAGCACCGAAGTATCTCATGGGAAGAAACCGCGTCAAAAAAGAAAATATCGAAAAGGGGACTGCATGAAGCTGTTGCGCGTTGGAAACGTCGGAGAAGAACGGCCTGCGATGGTGGATGCCGAGGGGAAACTGCGCGATCTTACCGGCGTTATCAAGGACATTACGGGAGCGACTCTGGTGCCGGAATTGCTGGCGGAGTTGCGGAAGATTAAGCCAAAAGAGTTGCCGCTGGTTTCGGGTACGCCGCGCATTGGGGCGTGTGTCGGCGACGTTGGGAAGTTTATCTGCATTGGGTTGAACTATTCGGATCATGCGGCTGAGTCGGGCATGGCAGTTCCTGCGGAGCCGGTGGTGTTTATGAAGGCGACGTCTGCGATCTGCGGCCCATATGATGACGTGATGATTCCGCGGGGGAGCGAGAAGACGGACTGGGAGGTGGAACTCGGTGTGGTCATCGGCAAGGAGGTGCGGTATGTCGACGGAGCAGGATGCACTCTCGCATGTCGCGGGTTATTGTGTGATGAATGATGTGTCGGAGCGCGCCTTTCAGTTGGAAGGCACTGGCCAATGGGTGAAGGGGAAGAGCGCCGATACGTTTGGGCCGATTGGACCCTGGCTGGTGACGGCGGAGGAGGTGCCAGATCCCCAGGCGCTTAATCTTTGGCTGGAGGTGGATGGCCACAGGTATCAGAACGGTTCGACCGCGACGATGGTATTCGGGGTGGCTCACCTGGTTAGTTATCTGAGCCGGTTTATGAGTCTGCAGCCGGGAGATATTATCTCGACAGGGACGCCTCCCGGGGTTGGCCTGGGGCAGAAGCCTCCTGTGTATCTAAGGCCGGGAAACGTCATTCGGCTTGGGGTGGCGGGGCTGGGCGAGCAGCGTCAGACGGTGGTTCCATGTTCGTTTCACTAGGGCAGTAGAAGCATTCTTTAGTTGCTTCATTTTGATGTAGCCGATCATGATGGACTGGCATCATAAAAAGCAAAGGGCACGATTTAGCGATAAGATTCTGGTAATTTGACCTGCAGCCGCTGACCTCATTGAGGTGACCGTATTTCAGACCTTACTTTGCTTGCGGTAGCGAACTTGTCCCGCGTTGCGGGAAGCTGGTCTGCGTTGTCTCCTACGAACATCTTCGATCCGGCTGGAACCCCTGCGCGTTGGACATTTGAACTTTCGAGGCTGGTGCTCTCGGTCACCCTGGGGATCTTTCTTGTTGTGGGAGGTTTGCTGCTTTATGCTGTGATTCGCTTCCGACAGCGCCCTTCGGATTCTGAAAGGGAACCGGCCCAGATCTATGGGAGCAACCAGATCGAGCTTTCGTGGACGGTGATACCGATCCTGATCGTGGTGATGCTGTTCCTTACGACGACGCGGGTGATTCTGGAGACACAGGCGGCACCGAAGCCATCGAGTGCGTTGGATGTTACCGTGATCGGGCACCAGTTCTGGTGGGAGTATCGCTATCCGAAGCTGGGGATTGTCACCGCGAATGAGCTGCACGTGCCTGTCAGCGATCCGAGGAAACCTATGCCGACGTACCTGGCGCTGTCGTCGGCGGATACAGATCACAGCTTCTGGGTGCCGCGTCTGGCGGGCAAGACGGATTTGATTCCTAACCGGCTTAATACGATGTGGATCGATCCGCAGGAGCCGGGGCTTTACCTTGGGCAGTGTGCGCAGTACTGCGGGACGCAACATGCCAAGATGCTGCTTGCGAGTGTACGCACAGTCGCCGGAGGATTTTGCCGCGTGGATCAAGCAGCAGCAGAGGCCTGCGGAGCCGGACCTTTCGGGGAACTCTGCAGCGGCCGAGGGGCGGACGTTTTTATGACCAACGCCTGCATTAATTGTCATACGATCGCCGGGACGGTGGCGACGGGACGCTTTGGACCGGATCTGACTCATCTGGCCAGCCGGGACACGATTGCGTCGGGGCCGATTCAGAACACGCCGGAGAATTTGAAGAAGTGGATTGCGGATCCGAATTCGATGAAGCCGGGCGTGTTGATGCCGTCGATGCATTTGAACGATCATGATCTGGATGTGATTACTGCCTATCTGACAACGCTTCACTAACCGGGCTGAGTTTCACGAACTGCTCTAAGGGAAAGAAGTGCAGCATGGCGAACGCGACTCCTGTACTTGAAGCCATCGATCAGACGCTCGAGACAAAGCGGCGCCCACCGTTCGATGTGGCGTACGAGTGGGTGACTACGGTCGATCACAAGAGGATCGGCCTGATGTATATCGCGTACGCGCTGATCTTTCTCGTGATCGCCGGATTCGAAGCGGTGCTGATGCGGATTCAGCTGGCGGTTCCGAATAATCATTTCGTTTCTCCGCAGGTCTTCAATCGGTTGTTCACGATGCATGGCACGACCATGGTGTTTTTCGTGGGGATGCCGATCCTGTTTGGCTTCGCGCAATTATCTTGTTCCGCTGATGATCGGCGCGCGAGACATGGCGTTTCCGCGGCTGAATGCGTTTAGCTTCTGGATATCGGCCTTTGGTGGACTGCTGCTTTACTTCAGTTATCTGGGCGGCGATGGACTTTATGGCATGGGATCGGCGCCGGATGTCGGCTGGTTTGCTTATGCTCCGCTGACTGCGAAGGTTTTTTCGCCGGGGCATAGCACGGATTACTGGACGCTCTCGATTCTGCTGAGCGGCATTGGAACTACAGGCACGGCCTTGAACATTGTGACCACCACGATCTGCATGCGCTGCAAAGGCATGAAGCTGACGCGCATGCCGCTGTTTGTCTGGCTGATGCTGGTGACGAGCTGCATGGTGTTTGTCGCGGTGAGTCCGCTGACGGCCGCGCAGATTATGCTGACGCTCGATCGCTACCTGGGCGCACATTTCTTTGACACGCAGGCGGGTGGCTCGGCTGTGCTGTGGATGCACTTCTTCTGGATATTCGGCCATCCCGAGGTCTACATTCTTGTGCTGCCTGCATTCGGCTTTCATCAGCGAGATTCATTCCGGTCTTCTCGCGCAAGGCAATCTTCGGCTATCCGGCGATGGTGGCGGCTTCGGTTGGAATTGGCTTTATCAGCCTGAGCGTGTGGGCGCACCATATGTTTACGGTTGGGATGGGGCCGGCGGGGAATACCTTCTTCGTTTTTTCGACGATGGTGATCTCGGTGCCTACGGGGATCAAGATTTTCAATTGGCTGGGGACGCTGTGGGGCGGAAAGATTATTTTCAAAGTTCCGATGATGTTCTGCCTCGCCTTTCTGTTCCAGTTTCTCGTTGCCGGACTCACTGGCATCATGCTTTCGGCGGCTCCGTTCAACTGGCAGTTGAGCGCCTCGTACTTTGTAATTGCTCACTTTCACTATGTTCTGGTGGGTGCAATTCGTTACTGCGCTTTTTGGCGCCTTCTATTACTGGTATCCAAAGGTGACGGGCCGCTTGATGAGCGAGACGCTCGGGAAGTGGCACTTCTGGCTCTTCATCATCGGATTCCATCTGACCTTCGACTTCATGCATGTTCCGGGGCTGCTGGGAATGCCGCGAAGAATTTATACGTATGAGGCGGGGCGAGGTTGGGAGGGGTGGAACCTGATCGTCGGGATTGGAGCGATTTTTCAGACGGTCGGCACTCTCATCTTCGTCTACAACATGGTGCGGTCGTACTATCACGGCGAGAAGGCCGGGCATGATCCGTGGGACGCCTGGACGCTGGAGTGGGCGACGCCGTCTCCGCCTCCGGTCTATAACTTCGCCGTTGAGCCAACTGTCCGCAGCCGCCGTCCGTTGTGGGATCTCAAGCATCCGGAAGATCCGGACGAGGACTACGAATGATGCAGACGACCAGTACGATTCCAATTAGTGCGCAGGTTGAGCAGCCGTGGGAGCTGCCGCATCGCGGCATTGTCGGGATGGCGTGCCTGATTGTGGCGGAGTCGGCGATCTTTCTTATCTTTGTGGTCGCCTACATCTATTACATCGGCAAGAGCCTGAGCGGACCGACGCCCGCACAGGTGCTGGAGCTGCCGATTCTGAGCACGATCTGTCTGCTTTCGAGCAGCGTCACGGTTCACTGCGCTGTGAGCGGACTGCGCAAAAACAATATCCGCGGTTGCACGCTCTGGCTGGCAGGGACGGTTCTGCTTGGAGCGTTCTTTCTGATGACGACGGCGCGGGAGTGGTATCACCTGATCTATGATTTTGGGTTGACGATTCGCACGAATCTTTTTGGCACGACGTTTTATTCTCTGGTGGGCCTGCATGCGACCCACGTCGTGATCGGGCTGATCATGCTGACGATTGCGCTTGCCCTGCTCGCTGAGTGGACGTGTGAAGGAGAAACATGCGGAGCGGCTGGAGGTGTTGTCGCTTTATTGGCACTTTGTGGATGGCGTTTGGGTCGTGGTGTTTCTGGTTGTCTATGTTCTGGGCAGATAGGTTCCGGGCAGCTGTGCTGAAGCTGTGACGGCCTAGGGAGGAGGAGTTGGATGGAAGAGATTCACGCTACACACGCAGCAAGGGCCGATGGATGATCACTCGCAGCCGACAGGCGCCGTCCAGCTTCCTGCACCGACGGCGTGGCCGATGGTGTTGGCTCTGGGGATTTCGCTGATGCTTGCCGGGATGGTGACGCATTGGGTGATCAGTCTGCTGGGGTTGGTGATGGCGCTGCCGGCGATTGTGGGGTGGTTCTTCGCGGTGCTGCCGGAGGAGCATCACGTGTATGTCCCCGTGCATGCAGATGTCGTCGAGATCACGAGCACACGCGAGACGCTCGCACGGCTGCCGCTCGATGATCGTCATCGCAAGCTGCTGCCAATCGAAACATTCAGCGTGATGTCGGGAGTGAAGGGCGGCATTGCGGGCGGGGCGGCGATGATTGTGCCGGCGGCGCTGTATGGTCTGATCCGCTATCACAGCGTGTGGTATGCGGCGAATCTGCTCGCTGCCGGCGGCTTTGTTCGTTGGGCGGGGCAGAGCACCGAGTTTCTGGCACAGTTTCATCTGGAGGGGTTATTGGCCGCGTTGGCGATCCATGGGCTTACGTCGGTGCTGATCGGTCTGCTCTACGGTGCGATGCTGCCGATGTTGCCGAAGAAACCGATTCTGACTTTTGGCTTTATCGCGCCGTTTTTGTGGACGGGCATTCTCCATTCGGCGCTTGGGATCATTAGCCCGATTCTGGATCAGCGGATCGACTGGCGGTGGTTTGTTGTGTCGCAGATTGCCTTTGGCCTGGTCGCGGGATTTGTGGTCAATCTTCAGGTCAAGGTACGGACGCCTCAGTTTCGATCGCTGCCATTCACGGTTCGTGCCGGAATTCACATCCTCGAAGAGGACAAGGAAGAGGACAAGGATAAGGCTCCATGAGATCGGGATTGCTATCGTTGGCCACGTTCTACGCTTTTGCGCTGGTGGCGGCAATGCTTGGGTTGGCGGGCTGCAACCGCATTCCCGGGAAGCCGGGACCTGGACCTGAGGTGCCGCGGCCTGAGAACGTGCTTGATTTTTCGACCTTGTACAAAGCGAACTGCGCGGCATGCCATGGAGAGAACGGCAGAGACGGAGCGGCGATTTCGCTGGCGAACCCGGTTTACCTCGCGATTGCTGGAGAAGACAATCTGCGGCACATTGCAGCGAACGGAGTTTCCGGCAAGCTGATGCCACCCTTCGCCAGGAGTGCAGGCGGCATGTTGACGGATCAGCAGGTTGATGTGATTGCGCATGGGATCATGCAGCAGTGGGGCAGACAGGACCTTCTTGCTGGGCTTAGTATTCCGCAATACCGGTCTACGCTGGCAGGTGATGCCGCTCGTGGGCAGCAGGCCTTCGGCACGTTCTGTGCGCGATGCCATGGAAGTGCGGGGGAAGGATCCGCTGGCGATGCGAAGACGGGAAAGATCGGTTCCATCGTCGATGGGTCTTATCTTGCGCTGATCAGCGATCAAGGTCTGCGCAGCATTACGATTGCGGGGCGGCAGGATGAGGGCATGCCGGATTGGCGCTCTGACGGTGCGCAGCCGATGACGGATCAGCAGATCACCGACATCGTTGCGTGGCTGGCGTCGAAGCGGACGAGTACTCCGGGCCAACCGTATCCGACGGGCCAATGAAAACCATTTGATTTACAACGCCGAAAGATCGCAGGAGTAAACGCGATGGACACGATCGAACAAAGCACGCACGATGCGCAGCCTGTGAGGAGTGAACCGGAGAGTGTGCGAAGCGCGAAACACTCGCGGCGAGCTTTCTTGTTCAAGCTCTCGCTGCTGGTGAACGGAGCAGTTGGGGCGGTGATAGCGGTGCCGATCATCGGTTATCTTCTGGGGCCTGCGATGAAGAAGGGCTCGAGCTATAACTCCTGGATCACGCTTGGAACGTTGAGCGATTTTCCTGAGGGCGAGACACGGCTGGTGAACTATCGCAATCCTGTGACGACGCTGTGGGATGGGCAGACGGGGGATGTACCGTGCTGGGTGCGGCGGGTTTCCGGTACGACATTTCAGGTCTTCGCGATTAACTGTGCGCATCTGGGGTGTCCGGTGCGCTGGTTTGCGCAGTCGAAGCTCTTTCTCTGTCCGTGCCATGGCGGGGCTTATTATGCCGATGGTTCGCGCGCCTCGGGGCCGCCGGAACGCGGATTGTTTGAGTACGAACATAAGGTGGATGGGGACACGCTGATGATCAGCGCAGGCAAGATGCCGACGCTGGCGAATGAGGCGAGCGTTAGGCCTCCGCTAACGCAGATTGTGGGGGCCGATTCTGCGAAGCGGCTTTCGGCGTTGGAGCAGCCGAAACCGAGGTGCGGATCATGCCAGGGCTGAGACAACGAGCGATCGACCTATACGACTGGTTCGAGCAGCGGCTTGGGTTGGGGACAGCCGGTCATCGAGATGGCGGAGCATGAGGTGCCAGAGAACACCTCGAGCTGGTGGTACGTCTTCGGAAGCGCGGCGACGGTGCTTCTGGTACTGCAGGTGATGACGGGGATTCTTCTCGCGCTGGTCTACGACGCCGTCGGCCAGCCATGCGTGGAACAGCCTTCAGTTTCTCGATCACAACGTGACGCTGGGATGGTTCCTGCGCGCAATGCATGGCTGGGGCTCGGATTTCATGGTCGCCGTCGTGCTGATTCACATGGCGCAGGTCTTTATGTTCGGGGCCTATAAGTTTCCGCGTGAGCTGACGTGGATCATCGGGGTATTTCTGCTTCTGATGACGCTGGGCATGGCGTTTACCGGGCAGGTTCTGCGGTTCGATCAGGATGCGTACTGGGGGCTTGGCATTGGGGCCTCTATCGCGAGCCGTGTGCCGCTGATTGGCGGCTGGCTGGTGGACATGATGCTGGGTGGGCCGATCATCGCCGGGCCTACGCTCACTCGTTTTTTTGCGTTGCACGTGTTCGTTATTCCGGGGATTCTTCTGTCATGCGTGGGCTTGCATCTTTGGATGGTTCTGCGGCTCGGCATTAACGACTGGCCGATGCCGGGACGGATCGTGCGGAAGAGCACCTATGTTCGCGAGTATCACGAACTCACAAAGCAGACGTGGGATTCCTTTTGTCCCGGATGCTGCGTGGAAGGACGCGATCTTCGCGGCGGCGATCATGCTGTCGGTTATTGCATGCGCTCTGCTCTTTGGGCCCTTCGGTCCTACGGGGCAGCCGGATCCGACGATTATCCAGACGGCGCCGAAACCGGACTTCGCGTTTCTCTGGATCTACGCCGTTCTCGCCTATCTTCCTCCAAGCCTTGAAACCCCGGTGATGTTTATCGCTCCGGTGCTGGTTATCGGAGCGATGCTGCTTTTGCCGCTGGTCGGTGGGGAGGGAGAGAAGCATTGGTCTCGCCGTCCGGTTGCGGTTCTGATGCTTGCGGTCATTGCGGTTACGCTTGGCGTCTTCACGCGGCTTGGCACGTATACGCCGTGGAGTCCGATCATGGATGCATGGACGAGCGATCCGATTCCGGTGCCTTACCTGCACGATCGCACACCGCTGGAGCGGCAGGGCGCGATCGTTCTGCAGAACAAACAGTGCCGGAACTGCCATTCCATTGGCGGAGCGGGAGGGCTTCGCGGGCCGGCGCTCGATGCCATCGCGGCTCGCATGACAGAGGACCAGATGATTCGCCAGGTGCTGCAGGGCGGCGGCAATATGCCGGCGTACGGTAATGCGCTGAATCCTTCGGAGACGACTGCACTGGTGCGCTTTCTTACCACGTTGCGCGGCAAGGATTTGCCTCCCGCGATTGATTCGTCGAAGACGGCTGGTTCTTTCGAGCGAGACAGCCCGCCGCGCCAGCCAGGGAGCGTTAGCAGAACGTTTCACTCTGATCCCATGCCCCCTGCGTATCGAGCCATCTTTGACGAGTGGTCTCCGCCGATTGTTCTGACGGGTACTCTTGATTCTGTGCGGCGTCATCTATGTGCGAGGGTGGTTCGCAATTCGCAAGACTCGTCCGGTTCAATTCCCACTGTGGCGGCTTGGAGCTTTTCTTCTCGGGCTCGCTGTGATCTGGGTTGCGATCGCTTCACCGCTCGATGGATTTGCCGATGCGCTGCTGAGTGCCCATATGGTGGAGCATCTTCTGCTGATGTCGTTCGCCCCGCCGCTGCTGCTTCTGGGCTATCCTGTGGTTCCGCTGTTGCGCGGGCTTCCCCGCGGAGTCAGGATTCATGTTCTCGGTCCGCTGATCCGTATCAAGAGGCTTCGCGATCTGGGCTACTTGCTCATTACGCCACTGGTGGCGTGGCTGGCGATGAATCTGGTGTTCCTGGGCTGGCATGTGCCTGCGGCTTATGATTTCGCGCTCGAGCACGAACGATGGCATGAGATTGAGCATCTGTGTTTTCTGGGGACGTCGATTCTGTTCTGGTGGCCGGTGATTCGTCCGTGGCCTACGCGCCAGAACTTCGCTGGATGGCTTCTGCTGCTGTACCTGGTGATGGCGGATATTGTGAATACGGTGCTTTCTGCGTTTCTCGCCTTCTGCGACCGGCCGGTTTACGGCTACTATCTTAGAGAGCCAAACGCGTTCCATATCTCGCCTCTCTCCGACCAGAGAGCGGGCGCGGTTGTGATGTGGGTGATCGGTTCGCTGGTCTTTCTTGTGCCGGCCATCGTGCTTACTTTCAGGCTTCTGCAACCGAGGGAACGGCATCTGATCTAGTTTGCGGGTTTTGTTTAGGTTTTCTCAGGATTGAGGCATGCGAGGCACTATTCAAGCGCTGTTCAGCGACATTGCTGGCGACACCCGCAGGAGGATTGCTGGAATCTACTCGGTGTTGCTTGTCTTCAATCTGTCGGCATGGGTGTGGGCGTTCGTTGCGTTCCGTCACTATCCCACTCTGGTGGGAACTGCCTTTCTTGCGTACAGCCTCGGGCTTCGGCATGCGGTGGATGCAGACCATATTGCGGCGATCGATAATGTGACCCGGAAGCTGATGCAGGAAGGGAAGCGCCCGGTGGCGGTGGGCTTCCTGTTCTCGCTTGGCCACTCGACCGTTGTTGTCCTGGGCTCTGCGGCTATTGCTGCCACGGCGCTTTCGCTTCAACATCGGATGGACGCGGTGAGACATATTGGCGGCCTGATCGGCACATTAGCTTCAACCTTATTTCTGTTTGCAATTGCGATTGTGAATCTGGTTGTACTGCGTTCCGTCTATCTCGCCTTCCGGCGAGTTCGCCGCGGCGAACGGTACGTCGAGGAGGATTTTGATCTGCTGCTTGGCAGTCGCGGGTTTCTTTCACGACTCTTTCGGCCGATGTTTGCGGTCATCAGCCGAAGTTGGCACATGTATCCACTTGGTTTGCTGTTCGGCCTTGGGTTCGATACGGCAACGGAGATCGGACTTCTGGGAATCTCGGCTGCTGAAGCTTCGAAAGGGTTGTCGCTCTGGTCCATTCTAGTGTTTCCGACGCTGTTTGCTGCGGGTATGTCGCTGGTAGACACGACGGATAACATTCTTATGCTGGGGGCGTACGGGTGGGCATTCGTCAAACCGATTCGGAAGCTCTACTACAACATGACCATTACTCTGGTCTCCGCGCTAGTCGCAGTGGTGGTGGGTGGAATCGAGGCGCTTGGGCTGCTGGCTGGCCACTTCCATCGTCAAGGAATGTTCTGGGATGTTGTCGCTAAACTCAACAAAAACTTCGGGACGCTGGGATATTGCATCGTTGCGCTCTTCGCGCTGTGCTGGTGTGTCTCCATCTGGATATACAAGTGGCGTCGATTTGACGAACTCGAGTTGGAGGCTTGAAACGTTGGGAGCGAAAGTGAATATCTGCTGACTTGTATCGAATCGATGCAGTCCATAGCTTCATCTAAGGCACTATAGCGATTGTGGAGAGTGAAACGCTGTGGCTGCCTTTTGTGAATGCTGTGGAGCAAAGATCACGTTGAGGGCTGAAGCTTGTCCCGCTTGCGGCGCGCTTCAGCATGGAATGTCGGCGCCCGATTTACTGCTTCCATGGGATATAGAGGTAGATCCGACCGACGAAGACGACGGCGGGAAGCGGCCGCTGTCCGAACGCACTTCCTAATATCTGCCCTCCCTTTTTTTGCGCAAGCGGCCCAACCGATCGGGCTTCACCAAAATCTTCGCAGCTGATCGTACGGAAAGCTGCAATCAAAGATGGAAGGTTTTCAGAATGATTGGCATTCCTTTCCGGCTACTTGTGTGTGGGGGTTGACAAAGGTTCTCTTCATGTTTTCTCATTGTGTCCGCAATTGTTTTATCTACAAACTTATTAAGACAACCGTTTGTCTCATGCGGAACTGATCGACATACTTTCGAGAATATACATCCTATTCGACACGCCTACATCGCAGATAACAACAGCGTTGCGGGTCTTACTAAAAAGTCGCACACCACCGTTTGTGAGGGCTCTCGTGAATTTCACCCAGGTAATCAGCAATCTTCGTAATCGAGCCGGCAGTATTCTCCGGAAACCAGTGGCGGCGACCGTACTGAGCCTTACCACATGCTGTATGTTGCCTTCTATTGTTCCAGGCGCAGGTGTGGCGTACGCGCAAAACACCAACGCGACCATTCGCGGACAGGTATTGGACTCTACCGGCGCTCTGGTTTCGGACGCCCAGGTCGTAATCCTCAACAAGAACACCGGCGTCACAGTTTTCAACGGGAAGACCGATTCTGCCGGAGCATTCGTCGCGCCTCAAGTAATTCCCGGAACCTACAAAATAACGGTTAGCTCACCAGGTCTGAAGGATGCGGTCATCGACAACCTTGTGGCGACCGTCGCGCAGGTGTCCTCGGTGGATATCAATATGCAAGTTGGCGTGGCGACTGAGGTAGTCACAGTTCAAGCCAGAGGCGAGCAGCTGGACCGCAGCACATCAGAGGTCTCGACACTGATTGCGCCGCAGGAGGTTCAGAACATTCCATTGCAGCAGCGTGCAACAGAAAACCTGCTGGCGTTCATTCCTGGCGTGGTGCATGGCGGCGCCGGCGATCAGCCCTCGACCTCGCAGCTCTCGATCAATGGCAGCCGCACCCTGAACACGGAAGTGCTGCTCAATGGCGTTTCGACGATCGTCGCCTCGACGGGAACGCCGGCCACGCTACCTTCGCCGGACGGTGTCGATCAATTCCGCGTCCTTACTACCAATGCGCCGGCAGAGTATGGCCGTACCTCGGGCGCTGTGATCTCGGTGAATACGATCTCCGGCACCAACACCTATCACGGCAATCTTTATTTCCTGCTGCGGAATGAGGCGCTCGACGCGAACCAGTACTTCCATAAGGTCACCATCAACACGACAACCGGGGCGGTTACTCCACGCAACCGGGATCGCTTCTTTCAGGAAGGCGGCTCTTTCGGTGGCCCGGTCCGGATTCCTCATCTCTACAATGGACGCGACAAGACGTTTTTCTTCGTCAACTACGACCGTACGGCTACCCCCAATTCGACGCTTGTGACAGACACTGTCCCTACTGCTGCGCAACGTGCGGGTGACCTCTCGAATGCTTCGGGTCCCCTCCTCAACGGCGCTGCCCGTACATCATCGAACCCGGCGCAAACGATCTATCAGCCTACGGGACAGAGCTCGGCGGCGTTTACGGGCAATAAGGTCGGTCCCATCGATCCCGCGGCCGCGAAGATCCTCGCCCTTCTGCCTCTCCCGAACACAATCGGCACCTTCGATCCCGTGAACAACCGTTACACCGGCAACTGGACCTCACTGCAAAACCTGACAGGGCATGTTCAGAAGATCGTCGTGCGCGTCGATGAGGTGGTAACCCCAAAAGACAGGCTGAGTTTCAATGTCTATCGATACACCAATACATCGCCGAATGCGGTTACCTATAACAGCCCGTTGCTCAACACGACTTGGGATTGTTCCTGCTCGAACGCATGGCTGCCTTCTGTCGATTACACGCGCGTGTGGACTCCGACTCTCGTCATGGACCTGAACATGGGCTTCTTCCGCAACGTCGTGCTTCGCAATCCGCCGGGGACCGGCCAGAATGCCGCAGCCGCGCTCGGAATTGCTTCGCTGCCCCTGGACCAGACACCGCAGATTTCAGCCAGTGCTACCGCTCAAAATAGTGGCAGCAATAATTTTGGCTTTAGCAACATCGGCGCGGACACCAATACCAATCAAGTCAATATCACCAACACCTACACTCCCTTCGGCACCATTACGAAGACGTATGGCCCACACACCTTCAAGGCAGGCGCTTCACTTCGCAAGAACGAGTTCAACTCGTTCAACCCTGCCACGAGTCCCCAGGGTCAATTCGTGTTCGACGGCTCCATCACGAATCATGGGGCCGCCGGAAATCCAAACACGCAGATCGCGGATTTCCTGCTTGGCAAGATCAAGACGACGAGCTACGAGCAGGCCCAGCCACCTACCGGCAGGCGCAACTACAATCTCGGCATTTTCGCCCAGGATGACTGGAAGGTTACGCCTAAGCTGACACTCAACCTCGGCATACGTTACGAGTACGAGTCGCCGATGACGGTCGCCACCAACATCTACAGCCGTATTGATCCTGCCACCGGAGTCTTGTTGGCGGCGGGTCTCAATGGCGTCTCTCGTTCGCTCAACATCAATACGCCGAAGGGCAATGTTTCGCCACGGATTGGCCTGGCTTACAGCATTGACAATAAAACAGTGATTCGCGCGGCGTTCGGCACTTTTTACGGGACCATCTTCCAGAATCTCGGTGGTCAACTCGCCTACCCGGGATTTGACAACAACATCACCACCAACAATCTGGGGACGGCAGTGGCTCAGCCGTTTGCACTTTCGCAGGGTCTCCCGCTTGCGCCTCCTCCAAATCTGAAGAATCCTTTCGCGGCTTTGGTGGGTTCTTCGGCTGCTAACCCATACAGCGTTGCTATTTCGTTCAACAACCAGAGTCGCATGCCGATGGTGCAGCAGTGGAATCTTGGCTTCCAGCGTCAGTTGCCGCTCCTGCTTACGCTCGAGGTCAACTACATCGGAAACCATGCGCTTCACCTCTCCTATAACGCGGGGGAGAATCAGGTGCCGCTCTCGTCAGTGGATGCGGTAACACTCGCCAACAGCAGCGTCGCGACGCAAAACGCGCAGCAGTTCCCGAATCTCAAATCGTTCACCGTGAACAGCAACATCGGAACCTCCAACTACAACGGATTGCAGGTATCGGTCCGCCGTCAGTTCAACACCCGTATCGCTGTGCTGTCGAACTATGCTTACTCGAAGACGATGGATGATGGCAGCACCATCTACAACTTCTCGGCTCCGAATGGGACGGCAAATTCGCAATATCCTGTCGATGGTCCGAATCGCGTTAAGGATGTTGCCCCAGCAACATCGACTCTCAACACGTGCTGAACATCGCGATGGTCTATACGACTCCCGGGCCGTGGTGGTTGCGGAACTGGCATATTTCGCCAGTTTTCGTCGGCCACACCGGGCTGCCGATCAATATCACGCAGACCAATGAGATTCCTGGCTCGTCGCAGCGCCCTAACGGAGATCCGCGGCTTCTGAAGCTGGCGAACCCAACTCTCAATGGGGCGGCGTTACAGTATTACGATTCTGCAGCCGATCCAAACTTCCCGCTGACCGCATCCGGTCCGGTTTACAACACGATCAACGGAGTGCGAACGCGAATTGTCGCTACAGGCTTCGGTAACGTTTCGCGCGACTCGAACCGCGCACCTGGCGAAGTGGATTTCGATGCGTCGGTTTCGAAGGACTTCAAGATACATGAAGCCCTGAACTTTCAGTTCCGTGTGGACGCTTTCAATGTCATCAACCATACAAACTTCCAGGCGCCGAGTGGTGCTCTGAGTGTTACCGCCGACACAAATAGTCCGACCAAGGCAACCTTCGCCACTTCATCTGGCTTTGGGAAGATTACCGGAACGCAACCTAATCGCCAGATGCAGATATCTGCGCGCTTTTTCTTCTAACCTTTCGCTATGCGCTATGTGAGAAGGTCATCCGCAGGGTGGCCTTCTTTTCCAAGAAGACCACGACAGCCGGCCACTCTCCTCAGCATTTAAAGGAGACTGCTAGCTTCACAAGAGCGCCATTCTTGCTGTTTTAAAAACATGAGACGAAGGATATAAGAATGAATCGAACGGTTCGACTTCGCGTTTTCTCTAAAGCTATCAAGTGCGCTTGTTCCCTGGCCATTCTTGCCGCCGCTGCTCCGGCCGTAGCTGCTGCAGCGGCACAACCTCTTCGCTCTCCCTGGGATGGAAGGCCCGTCACGATAACTAAGGCGGCTTACTCATGCCCAGCCATCGCCCATATCGCTGCCGATCTGGTGACCGACGGCTTCTACCGGCTTGATGATCCGACCCACTCGATCATTGACCCGGTGCGACAAGGGGCCTATCGCAAATCTAGTGACGGCGTGAAAGCTGTCGGGATGGCAGTTGTCAGAGCGGCAGACGAGTACCGAACCACTGGCTCTCGCGATGCTGCGCAATGCGCGATGACTCAAATTCTAACCTTAGCACGGGACCATTCGCTCGCGGGGAAGATGTCTTCCAACCAGGCCTACTACGTTCAGGGATGGGTTGTTGGTGCGGTTGCAATCGCTTATCTTAAGGTTCGCGAAACGGGAATCGCGACGCCACCCGAAACGCGGACCATCGCAGATTGGATGCAAAGCGTTGGGGAGCAGACGAAGGGCTATTACGACTCGCACAAAAGGGCGGCACACGGAGACAGTCAGAATAACCATCTCTACTGGGCCGGAGTTGAGCTTGCCGCGATTGGGGTGGCGGCAGATGATCGCAAGGATTTTTAATTGGGCGATGGCGACTTACGACAACGGAGTCGAACAGATACAGCAAGACGGAGCTCTGCCACTAGAGATGGCCCGAGGCGCCCGAGCCTTGCACTATCATCTCTATGCCCTTGCACCTCTGGTACTGCTTGCGGAGTTTGGCGAAGCAAATCATCTTGATCTTTATGCCCACGCTGACGGGTCGATTCACCGGCTGGTTAACTTCTCGGTAGCTGGTCTGCATGATCCAGCGCCATTCGTCAAAGCCACTGGCGTGCAGCAGGAGGTGCCAAAGACGGTAACCGGAGACCAGATTGGCTGGGCGCCTCCTTATATAGCGCGCTTTCCAAATTCAGCGCTGGAGCAGATGATTCAAGCCGCTCCCAGTCTGAGTGTGTACTATCTGGGCGGACTACCTCCGGGCAAATGAAAATTAATCGAATTCTTCAGATCGCACTCTTGATGGAATTATCTCTACGTGCCCTCGGCGCACAAACGGCGATTGCCTCCGACCCCTCGCTTGCTCCGCATCTCTTCCTGACATTGCGAGATTTTGACGCGCGCAAGACCATAGCGCAACGCGAACCATGGGCCAAGGCTGCATTGGCAGCCATTCTCAAGGAAGCTGACGGGTATCCCCAGGACTATCTCAACAGATTTGGCCTCACCAAAGTCGATGCACCGGAAAAGACTGCTCAGTGGGCGCATTGGTACGTTTGCCCCGAGACCGGTACTCATCTTGAGTTTCACCCGCCGAACCACAATATCTGCCCGGACACAGGGAAGGATTATCAGGATTGGCCGATCAGCGATGTGCACTATCACTACATGCACGACATGCTGAGCCATGACGCAATGGTCCTAGGTATTGCATATCGCATGACAGGGAAGGGAATCTATGCGCAGCACGCAGCGGAGATTTTGAAGCTCTATGCGGACAAGTACAAGGATTATCCGATCGTTGATAACTATGGGAAACAATCCAATTGGGGTGCACGTGTTTATTCGCAGACGTTGAACGAGTCGATCTGGTTGATCGACATGACGTTCGCCTACGATCTGGTGCGCGGATCAGGTGAACTCACTGCAAGCGATCGCGCGCATATTGAGAAAGACCTGCTCCTGCCTAGCGCGGCAACCGTCGTACGAGGGCATAAGGAGCCGACGAATAATATTCAGAGCTGGATCAACGGGGCGCAGGCGTCTGTCGGGTTTGAATTAGGCGAGAAAGCGCTTATTGATGAGGCGATCGACGGACCGCTGGGGTTTCGGTACCAGATGAAAAACTACGTGCACGATGGTTTTTGGATCGAGGGGGCGTGGGGATACCAGTTCTATGCAATGCGCCCGCTGACGGCGACAGCCGAAATGGCGAAGCGTCATGGGATAGATCTTTGGCAGCAGGAACCCGCGTTGACGAGCATGTTCTACTCGCCGCTTAGAGTAATGATGCCCGACGGAAAACTGCCGGCCTTCAATGACTCTGAAGAGGTGCGCTTATTCAGCAACGCCCCGCTTTATGAGCTGGCCTACGAAAACACGCACGATTCCAAGTTGCTTGCCGTTCTCGACAATGCTCCTCGCAACAGCAAGGAGGCGCTACTCTTCGGGGTTGGAGCGTTGCCGGAGGAGAAGGGGTCGTTGCTCAAAAGCGCCGTCTTTCCGGACGCAGGCTACGCGATGCTGCGGGCGAAGAATACCGACCTGAGCGTCATCCTGAAGTATGGACCGCACGGTGGGGGCCACGGACACTATGACAAGCTCGGGGAGATCGTCTATGCGGAGGGCCGCACTCAGGCTGTCGATCCGGGCACGCAGCTCTACGGAATGGCCTTGCATAAGGAATGGGACCAGATGTCCGTTGCCCACAACACGATAACGGCGGACGAGTTGCGGCAGGATCAGGCCACAGGCAAGTTAGTTGCATGGAAGGACGGGGACAACTATGTTGCCGTGACTGCCAGTGCCGGCCCTGCGTACAAGTTCGCCGAACTTACTCGAAGCATTTTGGTAACAGACGATTATGTCTTGCAAGTGGACCGCGCCCACACTACTGACGGCAAGCCTCACGACTTTGACATGAATTATCACAACTATGGCAAGCAGACGATGCAGCTGAAGACAACTCCCTACAGCGGATTTCCAGAAGCGAATGGCTATATACATCTGGAGCAGGTGCAACGAGGCGAGACCAGCGAGAACATGGTGACGCGCTTCGATAACGACGGCACTACTATGTCGCTTGACGTGCTGGGTGGTGTCCCTACGGAGGTGTTTCGGGGAATGGCTCCGGGGCCACATCCTACCGTGAAGGTGCCATTTGTGATCGTGCGGCGCAAAGGCAAAGATGCTGAGTTCATTTCGTTGTTGGTTCCGTCCAAGGGGCAATCGCCCAACATCACGGCAACGAGGGGCGAAGATGGCACTATTACCGTGCGTGGGCCGCACTGGGTAGATTCCGTGACTCTGAACAACATGATTCGCTATCACCGCTCAATGGTCACGACTGGGTTGGGGCAACCTGGAGATTAGGTCTGCTGGTCGATTCTTCAACGTCAATTCGGGTGATCCGGGAGTTCCTGCTGGAGACCAAAGATATCTCGTGTAGCTGTCTGCTTTCGTAGGTTCAGGGCCTTCGAGTCTGCGAATGCCCGGGCGGCGAGTGTGGCTTCTCCGGTCTTTTGGTAGAGCCTGCCGAGTTGATAATGCATGGATCCGTCATCGTCGCTTGGCAAGCCTAACTTGTATTCCTCGATGGCACGCTGTGTGTCTCCCTGGCTGGCGCAGACCTGACCTAGGAGCGCGTGAATGCGGGGCACCAATTCGGCTCTTGTTGTGAGTCCCGCCTTCAGTAAGGCTCCGCTTCAGGATATTTGTGTTCTACGAACAGCACCTCGACCATGATGTAGATCACGTCGCAGCGGCTGCCAACTGCACAATGCTACGTTTCCTCGTCAGCAGCTGCTTCGGCCCTACCCACGCACTATTGCAGCGTTGGCGATCAGGCAGGCGCCGGTTGGCGACTCATACTATGGACGCTCTTCAAATTACGTCACAACACATCGTTTTCCATGCGGGGTCTTCAGCATGCTGGCTTTCTAAGGTCGTTTCGAAGTTCATTGACGACGTGGAAGGCAACAATGGCTGGGCCAACTCCGGACCAACCAGCATCCGCAACTACTACAACCTCGCCGCGAAAAATCCGTCGAGTGGCGCGATGAACATTCCTCAAAGTCTCGTCATCAGTTACATCTACGAGCTCCCGATTGGAAAGGGCAAGCCGGTTGGCTCCATACCTGACGTAAGCCTGTCGATGCGATTGTCGCCGGTTGGCAAAGATCACCCTTTCCAGCGCCGAGCGAGGTATCGCAAGGTCGTCTGTGACCAAGCAGTCGGGCATTACCCTCTATCCATCGCGCCGGCGAATAACAGTCTCGGTCAATACGGCGGAAATCGGCGGCCTGACATCGTCGGTAATATCCATGTCCCCAACCCCACGATCAATAAATGGTTCAACACATCTGCTTTTCAGGACCTACGGATCCATTCTCCTTCGGTAACGCCCCACGGTATACTGCAACCCTCCGCGCACCTGGGTACCAGAACTGAGACCTCTCGATTCAGAACTATTGGGGTTTCGGAGATATTGCTCGACTGCAATTCCGGGCCGAGATGTGCAACGCGTTCAATCGGGCAAACTTCTACGCTCCGAATCAGTATTCGGGATCGGGTGCAGCATTCGGCACGATTGGCAACGCCTTTCCTGCCAGAGATACACAGTTCGGGGTCAAGTTTCTCTGGTGAAGCGAAGAGGTTTCTCAGCAAAGTGAGGTGGTCTCTTTCGACAGGCTCCTGAGTGTTGCATTGGTCAGGAGCCTGTTGGATGATCGAGACGCTGCCATTCGTTCGGCACTATCGTCTACGTTGGTGGCGCGTCTTCAATGTCAAGCGGAGCCCGATCCTGTTCCCATACATCCCAGACGTAGCTTTGATTGTGGAGCAGGCGCACGCACCGGTTCCACCGAAGGATGGCATCGTCGTTTCCCGGTGGGCTGATTTTTTCCGCTTCTGCGAAGGTTTGCAGCGCTTGTTCGAAGAGCGGTAGCAGTACATGAGGTGGTTGTCCGGCGTTGAACTGCGCCTTTGCGCGTCGTTCGTGCACGATCCCCCCGTAGTAGAGCCGTTCATAGGGGTCGCTGAGCCGATGGAAGATCTCTTCGGTTTCCCGGACGCGATCGGACGCGTCGCCCGTGAACTGATCGGTGAGCGCGAGGCCGAGCAGGCGCAGCGCAAGTTGATGCTGCGGATCGACGGCCAGAATATCGCGACAGATTGACTCTGCTTCCTCCGGTTCGTTGAGGGAACGGTAGAGTCCGGCCTTCGCGAGTGCTTCGGGAATTCCTGCTGTCGAAATGCGTTTGAGTTTGTATTCCATGGCCGTCTCCTCCAGATCTAGGCTTGCTTCGCGCTGCGGATTTTTCGGACAAGCATAAGCAGCGGATCGTAGAACTCATCGACTACTCGCTCCTTCAGCGGAATGATGGCGTTGTCGGTGATGTGGATGTCTTCGGGGCAGACTTCGGTGCAGCACTTGGTGATATTACACAGGCCGATGCCAAGCTCGTCCTTCAACAGTCTTGCGCGGGAGGCGCCGTCGAGCGGATGCATCTCAAGCGAAGCGGTGCGTACGAAGAACCGTGGTCCTCCAAATTGGTCCTGTTTAGCGTGATCGCGCAGGACGTGGCAGACGTTCTGGCAGAGGAAACACTCGATGCACTTGTGAAATTCCTGCACCCGATCCACGTCTCTCTGGTCCATCTTCCAGTCGGTGCCGGGTCGTGGCTGGAACGGTGGGATCTTCTGATTCACTCGGAAATTCCAGGACACGTCGGTGACAAGGTCTTTGATCACAGGGAAGGCCTTCATCGGGAAGATGGTGACGGGCTGATCGAGAGGAAGAGCATCCATGCGCGTTTTGCAGGTGAGCCGTGGCCGGCCATTGACCTCGGCGGAGCATGAGCCACATTTCCCCGCCTTGCAGTTCCAGCGCACGGCCAGATCGGGCGCCTGATGCGACTGGATCGAGTGCAATGCGTCGAGCACCACCATTCCCGGGACAAGCGGCACACGATAGTCGGTGGGCGCTCCACCCTCCTTGTCGCCCCGGAAGACCCTCAACGTTGCTTCTGCGAACGAGCCTTCAGCCATGGCCAGCCTCCGCTACTTTGTTCCACTCTCTTCTGTCAGCAGTTGCTTCAACTCATCCGGCATCTCAAGGACAGGCTTTTCGACGAGGGTCATTGTGCCGTCCTTCTTGACCACGACATTATGCTTCTTTCCCCAGGCATCGTCCAGGCCCGGGTAGTCGATACGGCTGTGCGCACCACGGCTCTCGCGACGTGCAAGGGCGCTGCGGGTCACCGCTTCGGCGACGGTCAACATGCTGTGCAAATCCCAGGCGAGGTGCCAGCCGGGGTTGAAGAGCCGGGAGCCTTCAACGCGGACACGGGTGGTGCGGGCTTTCAGCTCATCGAGCTCCGACAAGGCCCGCCGCAGATCTTGCTCGTCGCGAAAGATGCCGACGAGATTCTGCATGATGCTTTGTACATCATCGTGAATGACATAGGGGCTATCGCCTTCCGGTCGTTCGAACGGCGCTAGCATCTGCTGGGCGGCTTCCTCGATTTGCGAGGAATCGGTCGGTGGCAACTCGTTTCTCTTGGCGTGTGCTGCAGCGGCCAGTCCGGCTCGGCGGCCGAAGACCAGCAGGTCTGAAAGGGAATTGCCGCCCAGGCGGTTGGCTCCGTGAAGCCCCACGGCCGCTTCTCCCGCAGCGAAGAGTCCTGGGATTGAGGTCTGCGCTGTCTCAGCGTCTACACGGATGCCTCCCATCATGTAGTGACAGGTCGGGCCGACCTCCATGGGTCCCTTGGTGATATCTACGTCCGCGAGTTCCAGAAACTGGTGATACATGCTGGGCAGCTTGCGCTTTACGTACTCGGCGGGTTTGTGAGAGATGTCGAGGAAGGCACCGCCGTGCTCGGTGCCGCGGCCTTCACGCACTTCGGTGTAGATGGAGCGGGCAACCACGTCGCGGGTGGAGAGCTCCAGTTTCTTGGGGTCGTAGCGCTCCATGAACCGTTCGCCACTCTTGTTGCGGAGGACGCCGCCTTCGCCGCGTACGGCTTCGGTCACCAGAATGCCTTGCACGCCCGGCGGCCATACCATCCCGGTGGGATGAAACTGCACGAACTCCATGTCCATTAGGTCGGCGCCTGCGTCATAGGCTAGCGCCATACCGTCGCCGGTGTATTCCCAGGAGTTCGACGTGATCTTCCAGGCCTTGCCGATGCCACCGGTACAGATGATGACGGACTTGGCCCTGAACACAACGAAGCGGCCCTGCTCACGCCAATAGCCGAACGCTCCGGCGATGCGATCACCGTCTTTGAGCAGGCGTGTGATCGTGCATTCCATGTAGACGTCGATGCCCAGGTGCACGCCGCGGTCCTGGAGCGTGCGAATCATCTCGAGGCCCGTGCGGTCCCCGACATGGCATAGTCGCTTAAAGGTGTGACCGCCGAAGGCCCGTTGCAGGATGTCGCCGTTCTCGGTGCGATCGAACAGGGCGCCCCATTGTTCCAACTCGCGCACGCGTTCGGGGGCTTCCTGTGCATGGAGCTGTGCCATACGCCAGTTGTTCAGAAATTTACCGCCGCGCATGGTGTCGCGAAAGTGCGTACGCCAATCGTCGGACGTATCTACATTGGCCATGGCAGCGGCGATGCCGCCTTCTGCCATTACGGTGTGGGCTTTGCCGAGAAGAGACTTGCACACGACGCCGACACGCACGCCTTGCGCCAAGGCCTCGATCGCGGCGCGCAGGCCCGCACC
This sequence comes from uncultured Acidobacteriaceae bacterium, assembly GCA_963838555.1. Classification (GTDB taxonomy): domain Bacteria; phylum Acidobacteriota; class Terriglobia; order Terriglobales; family Acidobacteriaceae; genus Edaphobacter. The sequence continues at coordinate 521,849 of CAWIRK010000005.1, forward strand.
GCCAGCGCCTACGATGAGCACATCGTGTTCGTGGACTTCATACTTGGAGTTCACAGAAGGCGAATGTCCTTGACGAGACCTGCAGAGACCATGCGCACGTAGAGATCGGCGAGACCCACAGAAAAGAGACTGAGCCACGCAAAGAGCATGTGACGTTCGTTCAAGCGGCTGAGCCATCCCCAAGCGGTGTGACGTGGGGGACCAAACTTCGTGCAGGAGAAGCAATCAAGCTTTCCTCCCGCCAGGTGTCGCAGGGAATGACAGGAGAAGGTGTACGACGTGAGCAGCAGAATATTCGCCAGCAGGACGAGTGAACCCACGCCGATTCCAAACCCATCCGCGAAGAAGAAAGCGCGAATGGCGTCCCACCAGAGAAAACACAGAAACACCAGGGCGAGGTAGAGGAACCAGCGGTGGAGATTTTGCAGAATGAAGGGAAAGCGAGTCTCGCCTCGATAGGTTCCTCTCCCTCCTTCGCTCACCGCGCATGCAGGCGGATGCAGGAAGAACGCGCGGTAGTACGCTTTTCGATAGTAGTAGCAGGTTGCGCGGAACCCGAGCGGGCCGGCGAGGATCAACAATGCCGGGGAGAATCGCCACCAATGGTGGTCAGGGTCAATCAGAGGAGAATAAAACGGCGAGAGATAGGGTCCCCAGGCATAGAACTTTCCTTCGAACGCGCGAAACGTGGCGTAGATTCCGAAGAGGCTGAGGATGATGACAACAGGCAGAATTTCAACCCACCATGCGTCTCTACGCAAGGTACTGCCGAATGCGTTGACTCGACGATCCACGGAAGATCCCGCCACGGGGCACCCCTCACGTCCGTAACAGAGTAGTCGCAAAAGGCATATTTGCAAATCGGAAATTTTATTGTGGCTCGCTCGCCGGAGTCAGAGTTGTCTTGTGACGTTGGCAGCGGAATCGAGGTGCAAAACCAACCGGAACATAGGGCAACGCACAGATGAAGTGAAAACAGTATGCCAATTCCTGCCGCGGTCTGTGACATTTTTAGCTATCAAAACAAGAGCCCACGTAGTGGTGGGGTTTGCGGAATCTACTCCCATACCTTTGCGTATATTGCTGATTTTACAGTAGAAATGGCTCCTTAAGGTTGGCGAACACAGAGCGTCGCTTCCTCAAGGCTGGTTACCGGGCAATATCCTCATTCTTCGCAACCGAGGCGATCCCGCCGCCAACCAAAACTAGTGCGGGCTCATTGGGGTGTCTGCGAGATGGAGTGTTCATATTTTCTTGGAATGGAATCGGCTGTCTGGGTCGATTCCCGTTCGGACGCAAAAGAGACTGTCAGAACCGGGCAGGGCGCTTCGGTGATAATGCGGTAAGTAATGTGAGCTGGAACGTGCGAAGCGAGCATTGACGCTCGACGCACACCGAGGACAATCAGCTTCGCCTTGTGCTGCCTGGCATACTCAACTACGGCGTTTGAGATCTCGCTACCATACGTAACGGCACAGATCGGAGAATTGATGGTTGTGCCGCTCTCGGTCGCCACATGGTGCAACGCCTCGGTCATGATCGTTGGAACGAACTCATTTGGGGAACCAGATTCGAGAGCTCGCGGAAGTACATGCAGGCAATGCAGCGGCGATTTCGACGCCGCGCAGAAAGGTTCAGCATAGCGAATGGCATGGGTTGTCGTGCGGTGAAAGTCTGTAGCGAAGACAATGGGCCTTTCCCGATCACCTGCCATGGCTGATTCCGCGACCTGAGGGCCTACCGTCAGTACCGGGCAGGGCGCCTCGCGGAGAATCGCTTCGGCGGTTGAGCCAAAAACAAGCCGCTCAAAGCCATGGAGCGCATTCGTCCCCAAGACGACCAAGTCGATATTTTGTACTGAGATCGAGTCCATGATCGCCAGAGGAGCGCTGCCATTCACCATGATGGTTTGACAGGGCACACCTGCTTGTTGAGCGGCTTCGCGAAGGCTATCGAGAGAACACTTGTTAGAGTGATAGATTCTGTCCAATTCGGGAAACTGCCCTCCAGGCTCAGAGGAGAGGATACAGGGCTCCTCAAAGACATGCAGAATCGAGAGGCTTGCTTCAAGTTCGACACAAATACGGACAGCGACGTGGAATGCTGTTCGCGATGCGGCAGAAAAATCTGTCGCAAGCAAAACTTTGCCGAAGGACAATGTGGATCCGCTTATTGATGTTTGCATAACTTGAGCCTCTTTCTGACACGTATGCCTAATACTGTGTGGATCAAGCCGCCTCAGACGACGACGAAGGCGGCTTTCTCCGGAGCTCTCCCCGGGAGTGTAAAACCCCTGGCACGGCTGGCCTCAAGCCACGGTCTACGCTCTGCGACACGAGAGATGAGCCGCAGACGGTTCTCCGGATGAGGGGGCTGATGGTGTTCATTGCCAGATCGCGATTTCACGACCACAGACCCCTTCGAGTCGAGGCAAAGGGCAACCGTTGGTTCACACGCTGGGCAGAGCCAGAAAAACTCGGTGTTCACAGATCGTCTCTCCAGGGCATAGAGAGTTCCGATGTTGAAAACCTTTAACTCCGTACCACAATCAGGATTGACACATCGATTGATCATTCGCCACCTCTGCAACCAACTTTATGATGTTGCCCCGAAACAAAGCTGTGACGGCGATCACCTTGCGGTGTGGGTCGCAACTGGAGTCGGTTAGAAGGAGGCGATGGCTAGTCAGAGAGTTGTTCGAGTCGATCCGGAGCGAGGATCAGAAGGGAGGTGCCGCGCATCTGGATCAGCTTCTCTTTTTTGAAACGGCCCAACATGCGAGTAACGGTCTCTCGAGAGCTGCCTACCAGGTTAGCCAATTCCTCATGTGTAAGCGCCATTGTGAATCGCATTTCAGGCTTTCCGCATGACGCTGTCTTGCCCCAGTCGAGCAGTACACTTGCAAGCCGGCCTGCGGCCGAACCGGAGAGCGCCAGACGACGGGCATCGAAGAAGGCCGCCTTATACTCCTCGGAGAGCGCTTTGGCTGCATGCAAGCTTGCTTCTCCGTGCTTTTGGATAAACGAAAGGAAGGCGTCCCGGCGAATACTTTTGATCTCAGTCGGCTCTATCGTCTCTGCTGTCACTTCATATCGCGAACCGGAGATGACCGCTCCCAGTCCGAGGACGTCCCCAGGCATTGCAATCTTGAGGATTAAGGTCCTGCCGTCTCTGGAGGTGCAGAAAAGTTTCACCTGACCGGTGCAGATCACAAAGACTCCGTTGCTCGACTCATCCTCCTGAAAGACCTTCGCGCCCTTGGGAAGCGTTGCCTGAACGCCGATCGACTCGAAGTCGGCCAAGGCCGCAGTGTCGAGATTGCAGAACATTCGCAGCGTGCGAAGTTCACATGTGCGGCAATCGCGCTGTGGCCGAGTTGTGGAAAGATGAGGCATATCAAAGAAGTGCCCTTCAAGAATAAGTGTCTAGCGGACCGTCAATACCGGGCATGTTGCCTGCGCCAATACGTTGGAAGTCAAGCCAGGGTTGATATTCGTCAACCAGAAAGATGCACCACGGGCTCCTAGTACGATAAGGTCCGCTTGAACTTTTGCGGCCAGTCTGAGGATGGCCTTAGGGGCTTCACCGTGCTCAACGACAAACTCGGGGCTGCACCAATCGTAGGAGCTTTCAGGAACCATCTTTTTCATAGTTCGTTGAAATGCTCCATCCAGGATTTCGCTCTTCGCAGGCGACCCCTTCTGAGAGCTTCGGACATAACAGAAATAGAGATGAGCACCGCTGTCTTCAGCGAACGAGAGAGCATAGATTGCTGCCTTCGTGGCCTCAACCGAGAAGTCGGTTGCGTAGATAATTGTCCGAAAAACCAACGGGCCTTCTCCGGGAAGTTTGGCCTTGGGGCCAACGGTAAGCACTGGGCACGTTGCATTTCGAATCAGTTCTTCTGCCGTTGAGCCTAGCACCAGTCTCTCCATTGACGATTTAGACTGCGTTCCGGCCACGATCAGATCGATCTCATCCTCCTTTGCCACTTTGAGCAGGGCCGCGTAGGGCCGATGCCCTTCAGTCGATATGGTTTTCACGTCGATTCCGGAATCGGAGAATTCGTTTCGCAGCTGTTCGAGATTCTCATTGTTGATTTGCTGTCTTTCTTTGACAGGGAGACCCATGATTGCCTCAGGGTACGATGTGACGACAGATGGATCAAACACATGTGCGATCTCGATAGTGGAGGAGAAGCGCCGAGCCAAAGCTCTTGCATAGGAACCAGCCTTATCCGAAACAGAGGAGAAGTCTGTGGCAAGCAGGATCTTTCTAACGGAAACCGAGATACGTTCTTCGATAACAGGCATATGACACCTCGTTGAATGCGGAGCATAATTCCATGCACAATCTCAGCAAACCAGCAGCAATACATTCCATTAAAAGTGATCCGGTCCTCCTGCGTCTGTGACGGGCGTCACATCGTTAGAACAGTGGCTGGGCCATTATGGAGGGAGCAATCGGGAGGAAGCCATGAAAGCCTATTCGGAGTATTGGGGAGCTACAATGATTCGGGGTTTCATCGCGATCATAATAAGCACGGGGATCTTATTCATACCGGAGATGGCCTCGACAATTCTCCTCCTTCCGTTCGCAATCGCGATTTCTATCCTCTGCTTAGCGGCCTACGGGGTAATTGACAGTGCAATCATTTTCACAACTAGTTTCATGATCCCCAGACAAAAGCCCGGCAGGCTGGCACTGAGAATACAGGGGATAAGCGGAGCCATCATCGGTATCTTATTGTTTGCGGTCGTGTATGACCACGTCGATCTTCGTTGGTTTCTCTATCTCGCTGCCATTCAGGCGGCCGGGTTGGCAGTGACCGAGTTCGCTGTTGCAAGAGGAACCTCGATACATCATGGGTCAAAGTGGTGCTATGCTTCTGCGATCATAGCCGCGGTTTCCGCGATCGCTCTCCCGTCGTTCGGCAGAGACTTAAGCCCACGAGAACTAGCGTGGCTGATCTATGGCTACCTTGGAATATTCGGCTTCAACCTCTTTATCTTGTCTGCGCGAATGCTCTTCGCTGAACGTGAGGCTATTAAATTCTTTGCACTTACAACCTAAAGCCGCAGAGGGAATATAGAAATGGGACACACGTCAGTCCAGTTCCGCCCTCTTCTCACTCCTTGAGTGACGGCAATCACAGAAATTCCAATAGCAAGCAGCTTATGATCTTTACGTTTAGGAAATGGGATTATGGAGTCTCGTTCCTTGACCAATTCACGGATGGAGAAGAAACAATGCCAACTCAAGTGCTATCCCGGGTATCTGATGAGACCAGACGATTGGCTGGGTTCCGCAAGATTGTGGTAGGCCACGATTTTTCTGTTGCGGCAGATCGCGCACTGATCGATGCCATGGCTCTATCGGATCAATTTAGAGCGGAAATCCTGATCACCCATATCGAAACCCCAGACTCCGGTTTTTTTGAGATTCAAGGTCCTCATGGGGGGGAAAGCCCATCCCGTGTCGCAATCGAGAACTTGATGCGACGAGTCGCGTTAGCCGGTCTTCCGTGCAGGAAGATTATCCGATTCGGCAATGTGGCAGAGCTGCTCAATGAAATTGTGCAGGAGGAAGGAGCCGATCTGCTCCTGCTGGGCGCCTACGGGGATGGTCCAAAGGATCGCACCACTCTTGGACGGACGGCGGAATTGCTACTACGCTCGGTGCGGTGTCCCATCTTAACCCATGGGCCGAAGATGACGAGGTCGCTATTTCAGGATGGGGAGCCCATGTCCATTCTTGTTCCCATCGAATTGCCTTGCGATCCGCGGTATTTGGTCTTTGCCGTCAGCGTCGCAAAACTCTTCAGGGCAAAATTGGAGATTTTGCATGTGGTTGATATGAAACAGGCGCGTTCGATGCCACACGCATTTCAAGATATGCAGTACACCTGCGAGGAAATCGCGACTTATCTTCGGCAGGAGGGCGTTACAGTGGCGGGATCGCTGCTATTTGGAGACCCCGAGGCAGCTATTCTCTCCCGGAGCCAAGAATTGCACAGTTCTTTAATTTTGATGCCCTTGGAGACTCGAGGGCATCTCTCGTCAGTTACTTCTGACAACGTTGCTGCAAATGTCATCCGGAACACAGATGTTCCGGTGATGACCTACAGGATCGATTAGGCAATTCTGATTGGCCGTCCGGTGCCGTTCAATTGCTGCCGCCGAAGGAGTGCACGCTGCGGAGGTTTCGAGATAACGGGGTCGACCACAATGTGTGGAGAAGGAACGACTAACGTAGAATGCAGAACGATGAAGTGCTCACTGCGAAAATGGTCCCGGAAAAACGAGTAATCCCGCAAGTCAATCTGTCGTCGCCCGCAGAGGCCCAATCTTACAAAGGGGATGCGCAGCAGTGGCTTGCCGCAATTGTTCAATCCTCCGACGACGCCATTATTGGTCAATCCCTCGAAGGAATAGTGACGAGTTGGAACAAAAGTGCGGAAAGAATCTTCGGCTATGACGCTTCGGAGATTCTTGGCAAGCCGATCTCTTTACTGGCGTGGCCCGGAAATGTAGAAGACATGCCTCGACTCGTTGAAGCAATTCGTCGTGGGGAACGTGTCGACCACTACCAGACGGTAAGACGGCACAAAAATGGCGGGCAGATATTCGTCTCGCTAACCCTCTCCGGCATCCTCGATTCAGAGGGGAAGGTAATCGGTATCTCGAAAATCTCCCGTGATATTTCGACTCGAAAAGCCGCCGACGAAACTCTCTCACGGCAAGCTCATTTATTAGACCAAGTTTACGAGCCAATCATGGTTCGGACGCTAGATGATCGGGTCGTGTACTGGAACAAGGGCGCGGAGCGCGCTTTTGGGTGGACTTCGGATGAAGCTATTGGAAAGCTCAGCCGCGAACTCCTTAAGAGAGAGTTCGTTGAACCGGAATCCCTCATTTCCGAGGTATTGGACACTAAGGGAAACTGGGAGGGCGAACTCGTCAACGTAAGGCGCGATGGCCATCGTCGAACAATGCTAAGTCGTTGGAAAAAGCAAAAGGGGATAGCCGGCTGGGAAATATTGGAAACGAGCTTTGATATCACCGAACGGAAGGCTAGCGTTGGAAAAGGAAGAACAGACCAGGGCACTGCTTCTTGCAGAAGATAGATTTCGAGAGCTGATCGAAAATGCTCCGGATGCGATTCTTCAGGTCGACTCAAGCGGAAAAATCCTAATTGCCAATCGGACGGCAGAGCTCATGTTCGGATATACACGTGAAGAACTACTCGGGGAAAATGTTGACATCCTTGTTCCGGCGATGGTGCGAGGCCGCCATATGCAGCACAGAGACTCCTTTGCGAAGTCTCCGCAAGTGCGTCCAATGGGCCGCGGCATAGAACTATCTGCCATGCGAAAAGACGGATTGGAAATCCCGGTTGAAATCAGTCTTAGCCCCTCGCATCGGGACGATGGTATCAACGTCACAGCAGTCGTTCGAGATGTCAGCGAACGCAGACAATCAGAGAGTCAGATGCGTTCTCTTCAGCAAAATTACATGGCGGAACTCGAGGCGCGCCAAAAAGAGGCCGAACGATTGAACCGCTTGAAGAGCGAGTTCCTGGCAAGCATGAGTCATGAGCTTAGAACCCCGCTTCACACTATTATCGGCTTTGCGGAATTGCTGGCCGAAGGAACTGAAGGACCGCTGAACGATAAGCAAATGCGTTTTCTTCAGCACATTCAGGAGGATTCCGAGCACCTTCTCGGTTTAATCAACGATGTGCTGGATCTAAGCAAAATTGAGGCGGGGGCAATGTCGCTCCGTATCGAACACGTTTCTCTTGCGAATGCGATCTCAGATGCCGTAAATGCAATCCGTCCTCGTGCGGCTATGAAATCTCTCACGTTGGAAAACCACAGCACATATGCGGAATTGATCGCGGTTGACCCGATGCGTCTGAAAGAGGTGTTCTATAACTTATTGGGCAATGCCGTGAAATTTACACCGGAAGGCGGCAAAATCACATTGGAAACACAGGAGATCGGCCGATTTGTTCGTATTACGGTCGCTGACTCAGGGATTGGTATTCCAGCCGGATCAACTGGAGCAGATCTTTGAAAAATTCTATCAAGTGGGTTTCGCCACGAGCGGTGTCAGGGAAGGCACTGGCCTCGGACTGGCCATCTCCAAGCGCCTGATTGAAATGCATGGTGGTTCGATTTGGATCGAGAGCGAACCGGGCAACGGAAGCCGTTTCCATTTCACTATCCCAAAAGCAGTGTGATGGGAATCACCCAGGAATTGCAAGTTATCTGTAACACTCGAACTCGGTAGCCGAAATGTCGAGAGTTACTTATGATGCAATCGGTTGAAAATCCCGGGTCCAAGCAACTGATATTGATTGCCGATGATAAGCAGGGCAATCGTGAACTCCTGCGTGCGATCCTGGAGCATGCCAGCTATGCCGTTGTAGAAGCAGCTGACGGAGACGAGGCCATTCTGATGGCATCGGTGGCCAGTCCACATCTGATCATTCTAGACATCCACATGCCGAAAAAGGACGGCTTTGGCGTGATAAGAGAATTGCGAAGAGACCCAGATTTTCGAGCTTTGCCAATCATGGCTCTCACGGCGAGCGCATCACTTGATGAGCAGGACCGGATTATTGGTTCTGGGTTTGACGCATGTCTTGTCAAACCGATCGGGCCGGCGAGACTTCGTGATGCAGTAGGCTTCCTTATTGCATGCCAGATCAGTCACCTGAAATATTGGTGCGAGGAGTATGGCTCAGGCCGTGCTTCTTCATCTTGTAGCGAAGTGCGTCCCGACCGATTCCTAAGCGTTTTGCCGCGTGAGACTGGTTTCCAGCGGTTTCCACGAGGGCGCGGCTGACAAGTTCTCGCTCTTGTGTAGCCAAACCAGAAGGATTTTCGTCTGCACCCGTGTTTGTCTTGGTCGAAGGATAGTGCGTCGTTCCGGTAGCTTCATCGTGGCGTGGCATCATCCCTGGATCAGGTACTGTGTTTAGGATTCGCTCTGGCAAGTCCGGCACATCGATCATTTTGCCCGTTGTCATCATGCAGGCATGCCCAATGGCATGTTCAAGCTCACGCACATTGCCAGGCCACGAATAGCGCTCCAACGAGATCATTGCTCGGGCGGTCACGCCATCAATGCTCTTGCCATACTCTTCAGAAAAGCGCTGAGTGAAATGGCGGACGAGAAGTGGTAGATCTTCGGGCCTATCCCGCAGACTGGGTGCAACAATCTCCACCATCGAGAGTCGGTAGAACAGATCTTCACGGAACAGTCCGTCCCGGATCGCTCGTGGCAGATTCTTGTGGGTGGCTGCGATGATACGCACGTTTACCCGACGTCCAGCCAGTGATCCAACTCGAGTAATCTCTTGGCTCTGCACAGCGCGCAGAAGTTTGGCTTGGGTAGACAAGGGCATGTCGCCAATCTCGTCCAGAAATAGCGTACCTTGATCAGCCAGTTCGAAGAGGCCGGCTTTGTCCCTATCGGCCCCGGTGAACGCGCCGCGCACATGACCGAACAACTCGCTCTCGAAGAGGGTCTCGACGACCGCAGAGCAGTTCAACACAACATACTTTCCGGTCACGCCGCTGAGGCGGTGTAGAGCCTGGGCTAGTAGATCTTTGCCGGTACCGGTTGGGCCGTTGATGAGGACCGAACGGTAGTGGGGGGCGATTCTTTGCATCTTTACAAAGACCTCCCACATTTGTGCGCTGCGGGCAATCAGGCCTTCAAACCGGACAGCGTCCGAGTTCGGGGAGTCAGAGGCGACCGCGCGCTGACGACGCTGCGCTGCTTCCAACAGGGTATTCACGCGCTGACGCAGGAGCGCAAGTTTTACCGGTTTTTCGAGATAATCGGCTGCCCCATTGCGGATGGCTTGAACCGCCGTCTCAGTTGTGTAGTGCGCAGTCATTAGGATGACGTCGATTGAAGGATCAATCTTCATCGCCTGATCCAATACCTGCAACCCGCTGAGACGAGGCATCACGAGATCGGTGATCACGAGCCGGGGACGAAGCTCACGAATGAGCTCCAAGCCGGCTTCCGGATCGCCTGCAGTATGGACACGAATTCCCTCTCGTCCCAATGCAGCGGAAAGCAACTCGAGACTTCGCGCATTGTCATCTATCACCACTAGCTGCACTAGGTTTGTCATAGGCCCTGACCTGGGGAATGCCCCATGTTACAGCCGTCACCGATCACTGCGCCATATGGCGCAGTGAGTGAGTCTTTTCGCTCAGGGGCGTGATCCTGCTCACATTGAAGATCACGCTAAGCTATTGAAAAATATGCCCAATGTTAACCTTTAAGGTTTTGGCGGCAGAAATGCACTGAGCAGAACATCGCAACCGCCCGATGGAGATTACGAACATGAAAAATTGTCTGAACTGCCCGCAGCGAAGTCAACATGCATTTTGCCATCTCGGGGAAGAGGCGATGGCATTTATGGAATTAGTCTCAATCTCGGCTGAGTGTCCGCGCGGCGCTACGTTCTTTCGCCAAGGGGATCGGTGCGATGCAGTGTACGTCCTTTGCTCTGGCCGCGTGAAACTCTCGACGACCTCAAGAGAAGGCCGTACGATGATCCTGCGCATTGCCGATGCCGGCTATGTGCTGGGTCTGAGCGCGATCTTGTCTGAAGGAGTTCACGAAGTAACGGTGGAAGCGCTGGAGCCTTGCCAGGTCAAAGTCATCAACCGGCGCCCCTTTTTTGAGATGCTCGAGAAATATCGGGAAGCAAGTGTAGGCGCAGCAAGAGCACTCGCGCTCGAATGCTGTAGCGGGTTCAACGAAGTTCGCCGGATTGCCCTCCCTGGTTCCCCAGCCGGGCGGGTTGCTCGCCTGCTGCTCGATTGGACTGCAGAAAAATCACACTCGCAGAGCACGAGGGGTGTGGCCTTGCCCTTGACTCATGAGGAAATGGCTTCGATGACATCCACTTCACGCGAAACGGTCACTCGTACGTTGGCCCGCTTCCGTCAAGACAATCTGATCTCGATCAAGGGAGTCCTCATGACGGTACTACAGCCAGATGCTTTGGAACAGCTTTCAGCTTGCTAAGGTGATCGGCCACCATCTAGGTTTCGTGCGCCTACAGACGCTGAGATGCGTAAGTGAAATATCTGCGAATGCCTTCTTAGAAGTCCCCCAACTCTTTTGCTGCGATGGATGCACGAACAGCATTCAGCACCGCGAACAAGTCGATAACCTGAGGAAGCAATGCCATGATGTGCGGTTGATTGCAGCCCAGTTTGTGAAGCCGTTCGTAAAGTCCAACAAGAACGACTTCGTGGATGCAGAGGCGATCGCCGAAGCCGTGGAACGCAAGAACATGCGCTTCGTCCCCATCAAGACCGATGACCAGCTCGATCTGCAGGCCATTCATCGAGTTCGTGATCGCCTGATCTCTCGACCTACTGCCATCATCAACCAACTGCGTGCGTTCCTGCTCGAGCGAGGACTGGTTTTCGCAAAGACTCCAGCCAGGCTGCGGGCCGCGTTGCCTGACGTTCTTGAGAACGCCGACCTTGACCTGACAACGCAAATGCGGAACCTGATCGATCTTCTATGGAAGGAGTGGAAGATAATCGAAGGCCAAATTGAAGGACTCAGCCTTGAGCTGGAACGGATCTACGTCAGATGACCACCGCTGCCGAGAGTTCACCAGAACGCTTTCGATGAGTCCGCGGCATCGAAGTCCGGCCCGTTCTGAAACTGTGCGGCGGTTAGCGTGGGCTGGTCGACCGCGACCGCGCTAACCGTCAGACAATGCAGCGTCTGATCCTGGTCATGTTTTCAGGAACGTTGCAGCCGCTGTTCTGCGCGGGGGCCGCTGGACAACGCGAGAGCGAGCGGAAGAACTGTGAACGCGAATGTGCGCAGGGCGGAGCCTCCATCCCTGGGACGATTCATAAGCCGGGATACGGGTTTTTAAAAAGGCTTCGAGGAACAGAAGTTCGCGACCTCGGCGAGGCCCATGGGGTTATCGATCACCGCCAGGTCAGCAGGTTTGTCCTTCCATTCGCAGCGGGCGCTTGCCAGATCTTCCCGTTTCTTTTTGAAGGCCTCGACCCACTGATGCACGACGGATGCTTCGTCGACTCCGGACTTGAAGCTTCCGTCCTGATTGTGATATTTCGGCATCGCAGCGACCCGTGCCGCCCGAAACAGCGCCTCGATCTGCTGATCGGAGAGCTGGCACATCAGGCCTGCATCGAAACGACGTCCGTCTTCGCTGATGGCGGGATCGCTCAGGCCATCCTTCGCGGTGAGGCTCTTCCGCAGATTCGCCTGACAGGCGTGCGGCGCGGAAACCGTGCCGGCGTTTTTCCAGAGCTTCTTGCCGGACCAGTGCTCGATGTTCATCTTCGCGGAGTCGTTGCTGGTGAACAAGCCTCCATCTCCGAAGGTGGCACCAACATCCTGGACGAGCATGATGGACTGGTCACAGGTAGTTGTGGGCGGCTGCGTTTTTCCATCGACATTCACTATGTGGCAGGTCAGACGCTGCTGGGGCGGCTTGTTGTCACTATGCTGGATGAAGGCTGCCATGAGCTTCAGCCCGTCGCGTTCGTAGACAGGACGGCTATTGGCAGTGTCCAGCTCAGTCCAACTCCAGCCCTGCTCGTCTTTGCCGATCTCGGTCATTTTTTTCCAGGGCTGCTTACGAACAATGTTTGCGACGGCATAGGTGCGCGTCGCGGTTGCACCTGATCCGGAGATGGGATCTTCCGGGCAGCCATGACACTCGACCTGGACGGGATACCATGCATCGGCGTAATACCCAATGGCCCACATCAGGCGCGTAGACACGATCTCCGCAAACACCTCGTTGTCGGTCGCGCCGAACTTGACCTTGATCGGGCCATCCTCCTGGATATCGGAGGTCAGGGTCTGCGTCTTTCCGTTGGCAGACTCGACACTGGTGATCTGACAGCCGAACTTGGGTGTCTTGCCCCCCATCTTGTTGCCCGGAGTTTTGAAGTCGCAGATAAGCTTGTCGCCGTCGTGGATCTGAAACAGATGCTCTTGCTGGGGAGGGCCCGCAGCGATGTCGGCTTCGCTTACCTTGCCGGGGACGAAGAGAGTTGCTGTGTGCATGGCATTGAGCCGGTCCTTCGCCGTGTGAAAGCCCTTTTCGGGTTTTTGATTGCCAGACTCGGTATCCGGCGTCTGCGCCACGAGAGTGCTCCCGAAGGCGGCAAGCAGCAACGCAGACAGGACCGCTCGCCGGCGAGTGATCGACAGATGGGACACAGCAAACCTGCAGCGAGCGGACGTGCCTCGGAGGCTTGGACCTGGGAAAAGGCGCCTGTAGACCGCCTGTACGGCGGCAGAGAGACTGGAAGTCATGTTACTCCTCCTTATTCGCGCGCGAAGAGTGCGGCATGGATGCTCATTACTGGCTGATCGCCGGACGGTACTCTTCGCGGGCTCGTCCTGTCAAGTTTGAGCCGCTAACAACCCCACCTGTCCGTGCTCCGGACGATGTGAATGGATGGTGAGTATTCCTTGCGTAACGTTTCGCAGTATTATCTGCACCATTAGAGTTGTGGCTTCGATCCGCAGCCACGGGCTGGTGGCGCACGGAGCCAGAGTTGCTGCTCAGGGTTTCGGTTCAGGGGTTCGGTTTAGAGGAGGTTGCGATGTTGTTTGTTACCTTTCACGGAGGCAAGCCAGGCAAGCACCCGCACAGGAACAATGTCCATGCCTTCGACAAGGATGGGAAACTGCTTTCCCATGCGATTCTCGAGGACAGCGGTGAGTTGATTCTGGATGAGCTGCGCGGGATTCATCGTCACGGAAAATATCTCTATGTCGTCGTTGCCAACAAGACGCATAACAGCGTCCTGTGCTATGAAGGCTCAGAGACGAGCCATCGCTTCGTCAGCAAATTCGCCTCGCAGGAGACAACCGACGGCATACTGCATCCGTTCGATCTGACCTTCGATGACGCAGGAGGCTACTGCTACTTGTCGAGCCAGGATACCAACGTTGTCACACGGCTGAAGCTGACGGAGGAAGGCAGGGTGGGGAAGCCTGCGCCGCTTCCTGCAGCGCTGGAGGGACGCGGCAAGTTCTCTGCCGGAACGTTCATCGCTTCCAGCAGAAGCTCGCTCAGTCCAACGGCTAAGACGGCGGTTGCGGCGCCGGCCGGTCTGGAGTACTCCGATGAAGGGGCAAAGAAACACTCGGTGCGCGGAATTCTGTGGACCAACGGAGCGCTGTACGTCGCCGACCAGCCAGCGGGCAGGATCAAGGTCTACGACCGGGACGGCAGATATCTCGGCCAGAGCAACCAGGTTGAAACTCCGGTTCACCTGGTTGCCGCTGGCAACAAACTCCTCGTGAGCGGCGCAAACGAAATCCTGCAGGCGGAGCTTACACGCGATGCTGGCAATCTGCAGCTGACAGCAGTTCCCGGGCTGCACGTGAAAAATGGAGGCGGCATGGCGCTCTCCAGTTCGGGCAATCTTTACATTGCAAGCCGCACGGAAAATAAGATCTTCAAATTCGGGCCGGATTTCAAACCCCTTCCGTTCGCAAGCGATCTACCGGACAATCCGGAGTTCCTGTTGCATGTGTGAGCGAGTCGGAGAGCTGGCGACCCAGCAATGTATCGTTGCCAGGTTGGCAGACTTCGGTACACTGGATATCTTTGAATGCTACTCGGATCGTAGTGAATCGGCGGACGGCTGCTCTTGGCCTGGCGCAAACCTCATGGCCGAAACTCCGGACGTCAGGCGCCCAAAGGGTCAAGTCGCGATCGTGACCTGACCGCCGGGCGTCTTCGTAAACGCATGCAGCAGGCGACCCTCGGTGTCGAGGTGGCGCAGCGTCATCAGCTCGGCGTTTACCGAGAGATGGCTGAAACCGTAGATCTTCTGCGCGTAGGGTCCACGCTTCGAGGGATCGATGGTCAGGTTGTACAGGTCCGCACCACCGCCACCGGATAGGAAGAAGCTCGTGTGATGCCCCTCGAACTCCAGGTGCTGCATGTCATGGTCGTGCCCTGCCAGATACAGGTTGACGTTGTATTTCCGGAAGAGCGGGTCCCAATCGCGAATCAGCCTGGCGTGGTCGCCGTGCGGGCCGTCGGAATACACGGGATGATGCGCCATAGCCACCAGGTAGGGTGTGGTTCGCGGACGCGTGAGCTCGGTCTCCAGCCAGGCAAGCTGCTCGGCGTGCTGCTGTTCGGTCAGGGTGAAGTCGCGCCCGCGGAATATCTTGCGATTGTCGTGCGGAACATTGCTGTCGAGCGCCAGAAAGGTAATCAGAGGCTGCTTGGCCGGAAGCTCGAAGCTGTACCAGCGGGCGGGCATTGTCCAGCGAGTATGGGTGCTGCGCGCATATTCCAGCTCCGCGTCCACCTTGCTTTCCGGATACAGCTGGTAGTCGTGGTTGCCGAGAATGGCATAGGCTGGACAATCGAAAGCGCTGACCGGATACATCTGCTCGAACTGCGTCTGCCAGCGGTGCGAGTGGACTCCGCCGTCGAGCGCTCCATACCAATTGTCGCCGAGCAACAGGAGTGCCTGGATGCGAAGGGCATGGCGTTGTGCGTACTCGCGCAGAGCCTTCGCAACCGCAGTTTGTGCGGTCGCGTTTGTATAGCCCCAGTCGCCGATCATGAGAATGTCCACGGTGGCCGGGCCTGTGGGCAGACCGCCAGCGGCGCGCGAAAGCGATCCCAGCGCCGCAAGCGCACTGAAAGCAAAACTCTCGCGAAGAAAACGGCGGCGAGTAACGGCCGATTGGGGAAGCGGGACACTCATACTCGCGTTATATCACTCGTTGATCGATCGGGCTATTAAGTGGAGCTCACCGAATGGACCACATTTGCTGCCCTTTATCGCGATACCACGCCGCTTGGAGGGCTTTGGGGGGCCACAGGAGATTGTCTAACTGACAGGCATGACAAGTTTTCAGGCTATCCCTCCCGGGTGCCATCTGAGGTGTTGATTTGGAAGCGGTGGCTAGAGACGGGATCGGAAACTTTCTCGAGAATGACTGTGAGCTCACTACGTTGCGGTTGAACTCTGTCGAGATCTTGTCGCGATCGACGGTGGGAACCGGTGCTTCAACGGGCTTGGCCGTGGCTTCATCATGAAGGTTGATGTCCAACCGGACCAGTACCGCGCACGGGCGTGACCGTGTACTTGAATTTCTTCCCGGTCGGCCTCCGTAGTCGTGGAATCCCGCCACAAAAACTTCTGTGTAGGCGAGATGTTGCTTGGCAGCGACTGCGAATGGGGTCCCGTAGGCGCGAAGCCGATCTTGTTAATGAGGTAGCCGTCCTTTTCTCCGAGATGAAAGCCGGGTAATCGCAAGATTGCGAAGCCGAGAGAGGCTTTTGCTGTAGTCTTGCCCCATAAATTGTCGAAGAACTGAAAGACCTTAGGTACAGCAGCCGCGGCTCCACTGGCGTAGGTGACCCAAGTATTAAAGACATCGCCCTGGGTATAAACCAGGAAACCAATGACTCCGACACCGAGGATCATCAAGGAAGTCTGCAGAGAGAATGTTTGTGTGCCGGCCAGTTCCTTCTCCCAAAGTTTTATGGTTTGACGAGGAAGGGCATCAGGCAAGAATTTCGCAAACCCTACGTCAGTTATGGTTAACAACCCCCGCCTGCGCTCTATCAGCCCCTGCTCCATCAGTCCGTAAACAGTGTGGCTACCGTTCGGGTTGACGACACTTTCTTGCGCCAGTTGAATCATGACCAGCTTCTCAGGCTTCGGCAGACCATCGAAAAGCCAGTGAAAATAGGACACGGAGGAAATCCGCTGCTGGTAGTCGGCTTCGTCCTCGCCGATCCTCTGGCGAGGCGTCGAATGCAGATCAATGAGCACGAAAGACCGAAGCAAGGTCCTCCATCGGTCACTTGACTCAATCGAAGGAATCATGACGGGGTTCAAGTTGGAGACGAGTATGACGCTGTTATCGAACGCTGAAAGGACTGCCATCAAGGCGGCATGGGCCTTGGTGGCGGTTTCGACGCTGTCCGGCAGGCGCTCAAAATTGCGCAGCACCAGTGGGCGGCCATCGCGAATGATGACGTTGATGGTAATACCCTACGAACGCGACGAAGAGGATGGAAAGGATGCTAAGGGGTCGACTGAGGCGACGATGAACATCTATGGACAGGCTATGTTGTCATCGGAAAGTGAAGCGAATGGGAAGGTTGTGGAGATGGTGCTCAAGCCGGTTTTGGCGAGCGCCTGAAACGTCAAATTCTTATTGGGAGATATTAGGAGTCGGTCGGTAGCACCCGATTCCTCTAACTTTTTTGATTCTTTGGTTGCGGGGGTAGGATTTGAACCTACGACCTTTGGGTTATGAGTGGCCGGGCGCTCACGTATGTTGCTGATTTTACGGCACAGATGGCAGCCCGGAAGGACGGAAAAGTACCCTCTGGACACCCTATTGGGAGTCTATTGGGAGTCTGTTTTGAACTTTGGGATCTCCACCCAAATGGCACCTCACCGCACCGAATTATCCTTAAATAGCGTAAGCCGCTATGAAAGGAAATGGCGGTATGCTTTAATAACGGTTGAGCTAATTCAAGCATGCCTAAGAACGAAAAAGTCGGCAGCCAAAGCCACTACGTGACCTCAACCGTCTCCGGCGAAAGGGTCCGGGCCTTCGTTCCACCGCCTCTGCCCCCCGGCCCGGCTGCGCTTGATTTGACCTCGCTTCAGGCCATTCTCGCCGAGGCGAATCAGGCCGTCGGCCGATTGGACGGCATGACGTCGGCTCTCCCCGACCTCAAACTCTTTCTGTACTCCTATGTGCGGAAGGAGGCCGTGCTTTCCTCGCAGATCGAGGGAACCCAGTCCTCACTCTCGGACCTATTGCTCTACGAGAACGCGGAGACCCCGGGCGTTCCGCTGGACGACGTGCAGGAGGTGTCGAACTACGTGGCAGCTCTGAATCATGGCCTCAAAAGAATGCGTGGCGGCTTTCCGCTCTCCCTTCGGCTCATACGGGAGATCCACGAAGTTCTCCTGTCGAAAGGGCGGGGAAGTCATGCGCAGCCAGGACAGTTCCGGACGAGCCAGAACTGGATAGGCGGCACGCGGCCCGGGAACGCGGCGTACGTCCCTCCTCCACCCGAATACGTGATGGATTGCATGGGGCAGTTGGAGACCTTCATTCACCAGGATGCACCGTCCCTTCCTCTTCTGGTGAGGGCTGGTCTCGTCCACGCACAGTTCGAATCGATTCACCCGTTTCTAGACGGCAACGGCAGGGTCGGCAGACTGCTCATCACCTTCATGCTTTGTGCGGAAGAGGTATTGCGCGAACCGGTTCTCTACCTCAGCTTGTTTCTCAAAAAACACCGACCCCTGTACTACGAGCGGCTCAACGGAACGCGGGGAGAGGAAGGTTGGACGGATTGGCTAGACTTCTTCCTGCAGGGTGTGCGGGATACGGCAAATCAAGCGGCGCGAACGGCCAGCAGTATCGACAAGCTCTTTCGGACGGATAAGGAAAAGCTCGAACTTTTTGGCCGTGGAGCGGCCTCGGCTTTATCGATCTACCGGTACGCTCAGGCCAACCCGCTGTTCTCGATTAGATCCGCCGCACGGGAGATGAAGGTAAGCTTTCCGACCGCCTCGGCGGCAGTCATGCGCATGACCGAAGCCGGTATCCTGCAGGAGGCCAGCGGGAAGCGCCGAGGACGTCTGTTTGTCTACGGAAAATACCTAGACGTGCTCAATCGCGAGTCCTAGGTTGTCGGAACTTAGGGAAAGTCTAAGGGGGACGTCGGGCTCGAAGCCGCACCTCTGAGGTCTAAAGGCCTTGAATTCAGGTCTCTCTTCGCTGTTGCACTTCGAAATACGCAAGCGGTCGAGGCCGTGGGAATCAAATCACAGTCATCGCGAAGGCCCGCGTTCGAGACAGGAACCACTTGTCCGACATGCCGACTATTCGGCCAAGTGACGACCCAGGTTTCAGATGACGATTCACACGATGCAACCAGATTGATGATTGGCCAGCCGTCATCAAGCCGCGCCGATCTCAACAACTTTCTCATCTCTCAGCTTCTTGATGTCGCGCAGTGGCGGCTGGCCATAGAATCGGCTGTATTCTCGATTGAACTGACTGACGCTTTCGTATCCCACCTCGAACGCCACAGTTGAAGCGTCTAAGCCATCCACAAGCATTCGCCCTCGCGCTGACTGCAACCGTAACTGCTTCTGATATTGAAGAGGGCTCATATGGGTCAGCATCCGAAAATGATGATGCAGAGTCGATATGCCCATGCCTGCGATCTGGGCGAGATCGTTCACGCGTACAGGTTTCGTATAGTTGTCCCTGATCCAGGAGATCGCTCTTGCGGTGCGATTGCTCTGATCTCCTGCTGTCGCTATGGCTCGAAGGCGCGCCCCCTCCGGTCCGGAGAGTATCCGGTAAATGATTTCGCGCTGGATCAGACCACCCAGAAACGGAATATCTTGCGGATTCGCCAGCAGGTCTACCAAACGGCAACAGGCGCTGAGCAATTCTGCCGTCACCGCGCCGGTAATCATAGCGGGCGTATCGGCCGATCCCTCGCGTATGGGGACTTCATCGCGGAGAAGCTCGCGGATCAATGGCATTTCCAGCTTGAGCGCCACAGCGAGAAGAGGCTTGGTACCGCTCGCTTCCACTACCTGGCTGACAATAGGCAAGTCGATCGAGGTCAGCAGGAATCGCGACTGGTCATAGGTAAAGCTCGTCCGGCCAAGGTCGACGCGCTTGCTGCCCTGGGCAACCACGATTACGCTCGGCGTATAGGTTCCAGAGCAAGGGCCGGTGGGTGCAGTCCGGCGCACAAGCATTAGGCCTGGCACCTCAGTAATCCGTCTCTCTGAAGTGCCGATGAACCAGGCAATTTTCTGCGCCAGCTCAGATCTTAATTCTTGTATCGACGAGGTCGCTGTCGGAGCAATAGAAGGCCAGACATTTATGTTCATTCCGTTTGCCTCTTCCAATACAAGAATAGCCGCTGATCCTCCAAGGGCGCCAAGCCAAATACTAGCGATCAAGAGAAATAGGCAAAAGATCGGCAGAATCGGGATAACGGTCTGCGGTCGCTTCTCCATAAACTTCAGGGAGTGAGGAAATGATGCAGAAGCGAAAACTAGGAAACTCCGGGTTGGAGGTCTCGGCCCTCGGCTTTGGCTGCATGGGATTGAGCTTCGGCTTGGGCCCCGCGACCGAAAAGAATGAGGCAATCAAGGTAATCCGTGCTGCTTATGACGGCGGCGTCACCTTCTTCGATACTGCCGAAGCTTACGGTCCGTTCACGAATGAAGAGCTTGTTGGCGAAGCCCTGGCGCCGGTTCGGGACAAAGTCGTCATTGCGACGAAGTTCGGTTTCAAGAACGGAATTCCGCCGCAGGGGACCGACAGCAATCCGGAGCGAATCCGGGCGGTCGCGGAAGCGTCGCTGAGGCGGCTGAACACCGACGCGATCGACCTGTTCTACCAGCATCGCGTCGACGCGAATGTGCCGATCGAAGAAGTTGCGGGTACGGTCCAAGACCTCATCGCGGAGGGGAAGGTCAAACATTTCGGGATGTCGGAGGCTGGCGCCGCGACCATTCGCCGCGCTCACGCCGTGCAGCCGGTCACCGCACTCCAGAGCGAATATTCGCTGTGGTGGCGCGAGCCGGAGAAAGAGATTCTTCCAACACTGCAGGAACTCGGTATTGGGTTCGTCCCGTTTAGCCCGCTCGGCAAGGGATTTTTGACCGGAGCCATCTCTGACAAGACCGAGTTCGCGCAGACTGACTTCCGCAACATCGTTCCACGCTTCTCCGCGGAAGCCAGAAAAGCGAACCAGGCGGTGGTCGATGCTTTGGGGCAGATTGCGGAAGAGAAGAAAGCGACCAAGGCGCAGATCGCGCTGGCGTGGCTGCTCGCGCAGAAGCCGTGGATCGTGCCAATTCCGGGAACGACAAAGCTGCATCGGCTTGAAGAGAATCTTGGCGGCGCAAGCGTGGCGCTTACGCCGGACGATCTGAAGGCGATCCACGATGCTGTCTCGGCCATCGATGTGCAGGGGGATCGATATCCTGCCAGCTATCAGACCCTGGTCAATCGCTAATAGGAGAAATAAAACATGAGAACAAAACTTAAAATCGTCGCATTCGCGGCGAGTCTTCTATTCATCTTCCAGGCGCGCGCACAGACCGGAGACGCAATTTTCCCAAAAGGCGAATTGTCCACCACTAAAAATCACACGGGAGATATCTGGCTCAAAGAGTTGAATGTAGGAGACAGTACGTTCGATTCCAGTATTGCCGTAGCAACCTATGGTCCCGGCGCAAAGCTGGATTGGCACATTCATCCGGGTGGTCAGGTTCTCCTCATCTCCGAAGGCACTGGCTATTATCAGGAAAGGGGAAAGCCAGTGCAAATCGTTCACAAGGGAGATGTGATCAAGTGCGCTCCTGGCGTGGAGCACTGGCATGGTGCAACCCCGAAAAGTAGCTTCGCTTATATCGCGGTCACACCGACGCAAAAGGGAAAAACAATCTGGTTAGAGCCTGTTAGCGACAAAGACTACAACGGCGTGAGATAAAGATCTGCGCCCAACGGGACCGAACGCTACCATTCGTAAATGAAGAAGCATAGTGCAATGAGAGTTCGCAGCATCGGCCTGGTAATCTCGATTGCCCTGCTGGCGGCCGCGTGCGGGGCAGAGCAGCCTGCCGCGGAAACTCCGCTCCAGATTCCGAATCCTCACTACGTTGCTATCACTGAGTTGATAGTTGTCGATGCGCCCGTCGATAAGGTGTGGGCGCGGGTTGGCGGCTTCTGCGATATCACGGAGTGGATGAACTCCCCGGAATGGGAGGGTTGCAAATACCTACAGGGGAATGGCGGGCTCGCGAGTGTGCGATCGATCGCGAGTGAGGTGCTTGTCGGCCAGATGCAGTACAGCTATACCTACGCGCAGGCGCCGCGCAAAGACACGCCATATCCGCTGCCGCACGGCACCTTGGCGGCAGAAGTTCTGAGCCCGACCACGACACGCCTGAGTTACACCATCGTCCGGGATGATTCGATGCTTGCTGATGACACGGCCGCGGCAAAAAGATATCGCTGCGCGGCACGCGCGTCTAACAGAGTGGTTGAAGAACATGAAGGTGATGGCGGAGGGAGGCAAGCTGCCTCCGAAGCCGGCTGGAAGCCTGAGGCCACCAATTCGGACGCCGTTTCTAAATTCCGATCCGCATTATGTCAGCCTCCCGATGTCAATCGTCGTCAACGCTCCGGTCGAGAAGGTGTGGGCACGCGTCGGCAAGTACTGCGACATCGGAGAATGGGCCTTCCAGAGTTGCGATCTGATCTCTGGCAAAGAGGGCGAGCTTGGCGCCGTCCGCACCATCGGCCATTCGGTTATCGTCGGACAAACGGAGTACAGCTACACCTATACCCAGCCGTTGCGTGCCACCGGTCTCTATCCGATGTATCACGGAACGATCGAGGGGCGCGCACTCGGACCGGATCGCACTACTCTCTATTACACCCTGGTGTGGGATAGCTCCACCCAGCCAGACGAGGCGTCGCGGCAAAAGCAGGTGGAGAACTACCGTCTGCTGTTTGAAAAGATGCTCCGCAACATGAAAAAGCTCGCCGAAGGGGGCACTCTGGCGCCAGAAGACAAGCAAGCCCCGGTTAAATGCTAGATCCTCTGGATTTAACTTGACCGCTGGCTAGACGAACGTGAATGCATAAGCCAGGAACAACCCTTTGCGCGACGCTCTGTGCTCTCATCGCTGTCGTCCTAACCCGCATGCGTTTCTTCTACAAGAATTTGCAGACATTCACGTTTGGGTGGTCTGGTAAGTGGCCGAGTAACCGGCTATCCGTTGAAGTGCTTGTGACGTAGTTTATGGCTCCCAACTGTACGATTTGGCGACTATTCGGCCAAGCGCTCTGCGTTCCATTCTCGATGAGCGCATTGGCGATTTATCACCAACTGGCAATACCTGCTCACATTCTGGTTAGCCAACAGTACACTCAGCACCACCTAAATTAGCTAGGGTGCTCATAGGAAGCATCTTGGCTCAGGGTATAATCCAGCCCACTATGCTACTGGTAGCAGGTTCTCGCCTGAATTCCTATGAGATTGTCGAGCCGTTGGGCGCCGGTGGAATGGGCGAAGTTTATCGCGCACGCGACACTTCGCTGAAACGAGACGTGGCGGTCAAGGTTGTCCGCGACTCCTGGTCGCGGGACCCTGATCGTCTTCGTCGCTTTGAACTAGAGGCGCAGGCCACTGCCGCTCTAAACCATCCCAATATTGTTTCGATCTTCCATGTGGGCGAGTACAAAGGATCGCCATACATCGTTACGGAGCTGCTGCAGGGCGAAACCTTGCGTGATCGCCTTCGCCGTGGCCCCATGCGTCTGCGGGAGACCTGCGATTTCGCAATGGATATGGCGGGTGGATTGGCTGCCGCTCACGACGCCGGAGTTGTTCATCGTGACCTGAAACCGGAAAACCTGTTCCTTACGAAGGACGGACGTCTCAAGATCCTGGACTTCGGATTAGCCAAACTGACGCAGGCCCAAGGCGCAAACTGCGACGCCACGACCGCCACGATCCAGCATCAGACCGACCCCGGGCATGTGGTAGGAACAGTTGGATACATGGCGCCAGAGCAGATCCGGGGAGGCGCTGTCGACGCGCGCTGCGACATCTTTGCCTTCGGTGTAGTTCTCTACGAAATGCTCACCGGAAAGCGTGCCTTCCAAAAGGCCACCACGGCCGAAACCATGAGCGCGATCCTCAACGAAGACCCACCACCGGTTTCCCCGGCTGCGGAAACTTTTCCTCCACCGCTGCAAAGAATCGTCAGCCGTTGTCTGGAGAAGAATCCGGAGAAACGCTTTCAGCATGCGTCCGACCTGGGATTCGCGCTCGAAACCCTCTCCGATTCAGGCAGCACAGCGATCCCTGCCCTCAGCCGCCCTGTTTCAGGCAAGAAACGAATCTGGATCGCAGCCGCCGCACTCGCTTTTTCAATCTGCGCGCTCTTCATCTGGCGGAGCCGACCACCGTCAATTCCCATCGTCGAAGCCGTAACCCAACTTACCGAGGATGGCGAGATCAAAGCGAACTCGGGCAGGCTGGTAACCGACGGCTCGCGAATTTATTTCGGCGAAGGCACGGTGGGGAGTTACAGAATTATGCAGGTCGCGGCTACCGGCGGCCCCACAGCCATCATCCCCACTCGATTGCCCAACTTCCAATTCACCGCAGTGAGTCAGGACGGGGCCTATCTGCTGGGCGCGGCGGGCAACGACTTCGTGCTTCCTTTGTGGACGATACCATTGCCTGCCGGAGAACCGCGCCGCCTCGGATCGCTCGAGGCTTATGACGCAGATCTTTTCCCGGATGGACGCATTCTCTTCTGCACAGGAAACGACCTCTACGTAGCCGAGAAGGACGGCTCCAACCCGCGCAAGCTTCTGAGCGTCAGCGGTCTTACCGGCGGGGAGATTGGAGACCCCAGCGTTTCCCCAGACGGAGAGAGGCTGGTCTTCACCATCTATTCACAAACAAAACGTTCGATTTCGATCGACGAGGCCAAGGCGGACGGATCAGGTCTCCACCCCATCGTCAGCACCAGCGATACGGGAGAAGTGTGCTGTGCTCGATGGACATCCGATGGCCGATACCTTGTGTATCGCAATCGCTTCGAAGGGCGGCGGGACATTTGGGTGGTGCCGATGAAAGCCGGATTTCTGCGGCGCGGGCAGCCGCCTATTCAGTTGACCAACGGCCCGTTGTCCTACAACGCTCCGGCTCCGGGTCGCGATGGGAAACACATCTTTGCTATCGGCATCAAGGCGCGGGGTGAACTTGTCCGCTACGACGTAAACTCGAAGCAATTCCTTCCTATGCTTCCCGGCGTTGCGGCTTTCGATCCAACCTATTCGAGAGACGGCAAGTGGGTCGCCTACACCGTCTACCCGGATCACACCTTGTGGCGCAGTCGTAGCGACGGAACGGAAACGTTACAGCTCACCTATCCTCCCGGACAGATCTTTGCCGCATCCATCTCGCCGGATGGGAAGCAGGTGATGTATCGGACAACGGCGGGTGCGATTCGTCTGATCAGTATGGACGGAGGGACCCCGCAGACCATCGCGGAGAGAGACTCGTCCGGCCCAAGTTGGTCTCCTGACGGGAACACTTTGATCTTCAACGATCGAAGCAATCCACTTCTTACCGGAATCCAGTTCTTCGATCTCCGCACCGGAAAGCGTTCTCATGTCCCAGGAACCGAAAGCCTGATCGGTGTGATGTGGGCAGCTGAAGATGCCTTGGTCGCAGCTACGCAAGACCACAAAAAGCTGGTGGTCTTCGACTTCAAGACGCATAGATGGTCCGATCTGGTCTCGTCAACGGTGCCGGGCTATGTCGTCAACTGGACCCACTCGCCGGATTACAAGTCCGTGTACTACGCCACTGGTGGCGCAGAACCGATGGCCATGCGCGTTCGACTGGCCGATCACAAGGTAGAGACGATCACCAGCCTGAAGGACCTGTCTCGTGCGGTCGGCCCGGGCGGGGGGCCCGGACTCAGCGTCGCCCCGGACGGCTCAGCGGTATTCACCCGCAACACCGGCACGCAGGAAATTTACGCGCTCACGGTGAAGTGGCCGTGAGTAGCCGAGCCGCAGGCAATCCGGAGCTCGAGTGTCGGTTGACGATAACAGTCAGTATGGAGTGACCGGCACCGATGCGCTGATCGTGGATTAGGCTGTGAGTTCAGAAGGACGCGCAGCTCAGAGCCACAAGCGGAAGGGAGCCGGATGCAGGAGAAGTTACGATTTTTAGGTTTGGATGTCCATGCGGAGACGATCTCCGTAGCGATTGCCGAGTCGGATGGTGAGGTGCGGAGCCTGGGAACGATTCCGAACCGCGTCGAGTCGATCCGCAAGATGATCAAGAAGCTTGGTCCAGCAGAGAAGTTGAGAGCCTGTTACGAGGCAGGACCGACGGGCTACGTCGTGTACTGGCAGTTGGCGGAGTTGGGAATTCAGTGCGAGGTTGTAGCGCCAACACTGGTACCGGTTAAGGCCGGTGATCGAGTAAAAACTGATCGGCGAGATGCGGAGAAGCTGGCACGTTGCTATCGATCCGGAGATCTAACGGCGGTATGGGTTCCGGATGAAGGTTCCGAGGCCTTGCGCGATCTGGTGCGTGCCCGTGAAGCAGCCAAACAGGATCAGATGCGAGCGCGACATCGGTTGAGCAAGTTTCTGCTGCGCTCAGGCCAGCGTCAACCGTCCGGAATAAAACCATGGACGCGTCCTTACCTGATCTGGATTGCGCAGCTACGCTTCACACAGATGGCTCAGGAGGCGACGCGGCTGGATTATCTGCATGAAGTCGAGCACATGTGTGAACGAGTAGCACGGCTCGAACAAGCTATTACCAATGCGGTGAAGTTGGCCTCACCCGCATTGCGACAAGTCATCAACGATCTCCAGGCACTGCGCGGGATCGCAGATATCTCGGCTGTCACTATCGCGGCCGAGTTGGGCCAGGTTTCGCGCTTTGAAAGCGCTCGGCAACTGATGGGTTACTGCGGTGCTGTGCCCAGCGAGGACTCCAGTGGCAAGCGAATAAGACGCGGGAGCATCACCAAAACGGGCAACGCGCACTTACGACGAATCGTCGTCGAGGCAGCATGGAGCTATCACCGTCCACCCTGTATCTGGTACGGATTGCGCAGACGACAGGAGAGTATTTCGGAAGAAGTCAAAGAGATTGCGTGGAAGGCACAACACCGGCTGCACAAGCGATACATGAGGCTGGCCGCCGCTGGCAAGGACAAGAGGAAGATCACCACTGCAGTTGCCCGTGAACTGTTGGGGTTTATCTGGGCCATAGGAACCAGAGCAGAGACTATCGCCAACCCGCGAGTGGCAGCCTGAAAAAGGAAAAACATAAAGACGTTCCTAAATCTCTTCAAAGGGGCTGCGATCTCCGCTAGCACTCACCCTGGACCCCTGTACGATTTCTATGTTGCTCTTCTTGAGAAAGGGATGCGACCGACGATGGCGCGTCTCACCCTGGCACGAAAGATTGCCAGCATCACTTTAACGATTTGGAAGAAAGGAGTGAATTTCGACGCCACACAATTGCGTCGGCAAGAAGCTTGAGCGTCTCTGATGAAGAGGCCTTTCCATCTCCGGCCATTCTCTCTGGTGGTGGTCGGTCGGGTTCTCGAGACGCTCGGTTCGAGGTGAGTATCAGTCAATGAGTTCGGCCCTGTGTGCTTCGGCACCGAGTCACTAATGCACGCTATGCCTCCTCGGATAACCAGAAATAGCGATAGGCCACGAGCCTCTAATAGAACCATGGTTGACATTCAAATACCAGGTCCGCTTGCCAAGTCCTAAGACTCGATTGGCGTCGTCGTCACCAGAAGATGAAAGCCACGGAAATGGAAAACAAGCCACAACGAGCCTCTCAAGCGAATCGAGGGGCACGCTCACAGGCAGTGGGCTGGATCTCGAGACGAAAATCTTCTCCGCGTCCGGTCGAGGGGGAACTTTTTTCTTGACATCCCTTTTTATAGAACTCATTGAAGCGATCGTTGGCGACCTCCTGGCCGACAAATAGGAACACTTGACTCTACGCGACCGCGATTGTTACCTTGCCTCGCGCGTGGCAGGATTCCACATAGTGGAGAGCCTCCGCGACACCGCTTAGGGGGTAGCTCCGATCGAGCGCTGGTTCGATCTTTCCGAATTGCATAAGGTCGCCGAGAAGATTCAGGTCGGCCGCGTTGACTTTGGCGAACACTCCGGTGAGTTTCTGGCTCGTAAATGGCGACGTCACGAGACGCCCCACCATCATGGACAGAAGCTGACTGGTCGACTTGTCGGGTCCGCCTCCCCCGCATCCCACAAATGTTCCTTTCGAGCGCAGAACGCGCCGTATTGCTTTCAGTGGATGGTTGCCAACGAGATCGAAGATCACGTCGTACTGGTCGTCGCTGCGCGTGAAATCCTGAAGGGTGTAATCGATGGCGCGATCCGCGCCGATGGACTGCACAAATGCCACGTTACGCGTGCTGCAGACGCCAGTGAGATGTGCG
The DNA here is from genome assembly GCA_963838555.1 of uncultured Acidobacteriaceae bacterium. Lineage (GTDB taxonomy): Bacteria > Acidobacteriota > Terriglobia > Terriglobales > Acidobacteriaceae > Edaphobacter. The sequence goes on from CAWIRK010000005.1 coordinate 549,975, forward strand.
CCGAGCCATTTACCAATCTGCACGGCAAACGTGCCGACGCCACCCGCTGCCCCAACGATGAGCACGCGTTGTCCGGGCTGCACACGGCCACAGTCCCGAAGCCCCTGCAGAGCCGTGATACCCGCGATCGGAGCCGAAGCCGCTTGTTCAAAGCTCAGCCGCTCCGGCTTGGGAGCCAACTCGGTTTCCTTGCCGCAAGCGAACTCAGCAAATGCTCCCTTGCAAACGCCGAACACCGCATCGCCAGGCTTGAAACGCGTGACTCCTGGGCCAACTGCTACGGTCACACCCGCCACATCCGCTCCTAGGTACGGCGATTTTGGACGTCGCAGTCCGGTAAACAGACGAATGAAAGACGGCGTCCCGCGCAGAAAATGCCAGTCGTATGGGTTGACCGACGCGGCGCGAACCTGAATCAGGACCTCTCCTGGGGCAGGAATAGGTCTGTCTAATTCCTCGTATTCGAGAACATCGGGTGGACCGTAGCGGCGATAGATGATTGCCTGCATCGGCTACCTTTCGAGACACCAAGTATACGGAACCTAGCCGAATGCGAAAGATCAACTACCATTAGCGATCCAGTCTCGATAAGTGACTCGGCGATTCTGCGCCAACTGAACGACTGGAATTGCGAACTGACCGAAATCGCCATTCCGTTGCACAATGAGACAGAGAGGGAATTGCCAATTGTGAAGGAAACCCTAACAACCTAAGGGGGCTTCGTGAGACAGACACGATCCGTCGGGTTCGCTGCGGCCTTTGTGATGATCGTGATCGCCATTTCGATCTCCGCTCACATCGTGCGCAGTCACAATGAAAGAGCAGCAGTAGCGTCTGCACGGGTCTACAACCCATACCCGCCTGGCATCCTTCCGCCTGATTTGAATTCCGAGATAGATCGTGTTCAACGAGAGGTGGACGTCATCGAAGACCGAGCGCTTGCACGCTGGCACGCGTTACAGCCCCCGATCCTGACAGGTCAGCCGCCCGTGCTCATGAGTGTCGGAACTGAAGCAACAGAGACACTTGGCGAGCTCATGATGTTCGACAAGAACATCTCAACCAACAGAAATCTGGCGTGCGCGTCTTGCCACATGCCTTACGTCGGTTTCGGCGGCCCGATCCCCTCGGTCAACCTGACAATAAGCGCGTTTCCCGGATCGGTTCACACTCGGGCCGGCAAGAGGACACCGCAGCGACACCCGTATTCCCCATTCTTCCCCGTACTTCAATACAACCAGGTGCAGGGCCAATTCTTTGGTGGAAACTTCTTCGATTCACGCGCGACCGGATATTTGCTGAGGGTCCCCGACGCCGAACAGGCACAGGGCCCTCCCGTCGATACGCAGGAAATGGGCCTTCCCGACACTGCCTGCATCGCATTCCGGCTTTCGCATGCTCTGTACCGACCTCTCTTTGAGGAGGTATGGGGCAAGGGCTCGTTCGATATCAACTTTGCGCGCGAGACCGAGCAGATCTGTACGACCCCTGGAGGGGCTGCGGTGTTTGGTGGGAGCACCACGCCGATTCCTCTAAGTGCTGCCGACCGAACCCGCGCCAACACGATCTACGACCGTTGGGCGCAGTCAATTGACGCATACGAGCAGTCCGCGCAAGTCAGCGCCTTCTCCTCGAAATTCGACGCGTTCCTGGCTGGCAAGTACAAGCTCACACCAGAGGAGATGGCGGGGTTCAAGCTCTTCGACGGCAAGGCCAACTGCAATTCATGCCACCTCGACGGAAGAGGAACCACTCTCAAGCCAAATCAGACCGACACCAGCGCGGCCGCCATGGTGAACCCTCTGTTCACGTGCTTCGGCTCGGCCAATGAGGGCCTGCCTCTCAATCCGCGAAATTCTTTCTATTACGAGAACAAGCCGGATGCTTACGGATTCACGGCCAATCCTTATGGTTTTGGCTACAGAGATTTGGGGCTTGGGTCCTTCCTTAGAAGCGGGTTTGGTTCCGGTCCCAACCCGAACGTGAGTTGGAAGCAATACGCACCTGCTGCCGACGGCCAAATGCAGGTAACTTCGGTGCGCGATGTAGCCATGACGCCACCACAATGTCCTAGCACAGAAGCCCCCGGCCCATACTTTCAGAAGGCGTACTTTCACAACGGCTACATTAAGAGCCTGAAGCAGCTCGTGCATTTCTACAATACGCGCGATAAGTATGCGTATCCGGTCACTTCCGGACATTGCCCGCAAGGAACGACCGAAAAAGTTGACTGTTGGCCCATGCCGGAAGTTCGGAACAATATCGATATGACCAGCGGGAATCTTGGCCTTACCGATAAGGAGGAGAATGACATCGTTGTGTTTCTGCAAACGCTATCGGACGGATTCACGAGGCCTTACCGCAACAGCGATACATTTACGGGTTCTTGTTTGAGGGGTGGTTCGGCAGCCACCCAGGGTAACGAGTTGCTGATCCCCACTCCGCCTCTACCGCCGTGCGCGTCGGCGATCTGCGGCGTCACGCCTGTCCCCAAACAGCCTATTCCGTAGTGCAAATATGAACATGAACAGAGCCCTTGTGATATTGACAATCTCGATCTTGAGCGGCAGTCTGGCCGCCCAGGAAAGTCCAACGACGTCAAGAGCTGCGCAGGTGCGGATCATCCAGGGGCCTAAGATCGAGTTGGCGAAGGAGCACTTGACGATTATCAACTGGACGACGAACAATCCCGGTGGTTCCCCTGTGCACTTCGGAATCGTGCACTATGGTACAGATCCGCATAGCCTTATCGAGATTGCAAAATCTCCGATTAGGTTGAACCCGGATCACTCATCGACAGTTTTCCGCGTACGCCTCGATAACCTCAAGCCGCAGACGACCTACTACTACAAAGTTGACTCGATGGAGGCTACCGGCAAGAGCGATGGGGTGAAAAGCTCGGTCAACCACTTCACTACCCCCTAGAGATTCTTGGCTATTGATAACAGGACAATGCACTCAGTCACCCGATCGGATTCGGCTATGCCTCTGGCAAGTTGCCGTATAACGTCAGGACTCTATCGGAGCTGCTCCGCGGGATCAGGTGTGCGCGGTGGATGGAGATAAAGCGGAGCAGGTCGGATAGAGCGGTTTGAAGGAAGGCGTTGGTGCGATCGGGGAAGGATGTTGGCTATGGGGTTTTCATCCTCTGAGCTGGTCGGACGCAGCAAGAGCAGGCGTGCAGAGTGAGCGGAGATCCTCTATGCGGCCAGTGGTGAGGGATGCCGAAGATGGTGCGGAACACAGCGTCGGACGGACGGAAAGGACTGTTTTCGGGCCTGAGGCACACGTGCAGTGAGTGTGCTGTGCAGCACGCGATGAGCGCCGCTTGGAACAGGCTGCTAGGAAGAGTCAAGCAGGTATGCCTCCTTTCGTTGAGCGAAGAAGAGTTGTGTCACCGAGAGCCGTTCGACGAGATGCATGCGTCCATGGCACCGCGGACATTTCCCTAGCGTGATGGGTTGTGCGGCGGAAGAAGTCTCGGCTGGAGGAGCGTGATTGAGCAGAGTGCGGCAGAGTGAACGATTCTAACCGGCCCTCAATGGAGGAGACAGTGTTATGAAATCAAGTGGAAAGTCACCCACTGGAAATCAGTAAACACTAGCGCGTTTATGAGGACTAAATTCGCGAAGAAATGGCCGACGTGAACTCGAGGATAGGCACTTCAGGTAGCGTGTCTCCCCCGGTATCAGCCCTACCGCCTGGTCGGGCTTAGCCGATTAGGTGCTATGGTCTAATCCATTGATAGGGAGTGCCTATCATATGGAATTGAGACACCTTCGTTATTTCACAGCGGTTGTCCAGTGGAAGGGGTATCGGGAGGCTTCACGGCACCTGTATATTACTCAGCCTTCGATCAGCGAGGCCGTATCCGATCTTGAGACTGAGCTTGGCATCAAGCTTTTCTCGCGAGACGGCCGCGTGGCTCGGCTTACTCCTGAAGGGCAGGTCTTCTATGAGGAAGCAATCAAGACGCTCGCGCAGGCAGAGCGATCCATTGCAACTGCGCAGCGTGCTGGGAAGGGAGAAATAGGCAGACTTGGAATCGGCTTCATAGGATTTGCTACCTACCCGTTTCTATCCGACTTGCTCCGCAAATACAAGGCGCGTCATCCGGGGGTCGCGCTGCGTCTTGAAGAGAATGTGCCTAGCGGGCAAGATCTTGCATTCGATCGCGGCGAGATCGACATCGGCTTCACGCGTCCACCTTCCGCTGATCGCAGTTCGTCCTATGAGTCGCGCCTCCTCTTCCGCGAACCGCTAGTCGTAGCGCTTCCCAAGACCCGCAAGGTCAAAGCAAAGCGCATTCGCATTGCGGATCTCGCAGGTGAGCGAATCGTCACCTTTCAACGTGCAAGCTCCCCGGAGGTCTACGACACGATTATCCGCGCCTGTAATGACAACGGCTTCTCGCCGCGCATGCACAATGAGCTGAACAATATGCACTCGGTGCTTTCCACTGTCGAAGCCGAGGAAGGGGTGGCCATTGTTTCCGCATCGGCCAGCAACCTGCGCGCGGACAATGTCTCCTTCTACCGCCTGCAGCCTGACGACGTCCGCATCGACTTTGTCGCCACATGGCGCAAGAAGGAACCTTCAATCGCCCTTAAAACGTTCCTCGAGCTGCTCGACGAAGAATTGCCAATCATCCGGCAGAAGACACGCTATTTAGAAAAATAGGAAATTCCTATCAAATGATTGGAATATACGACGAATCTCTATCACTCATCGTGAATCTCTTATGGTGTAGTCACAGCTATAAGGAGGCTGACAATGGGAACCAAACAGAAAACAGTCATCGTAACAGGGGCATCGCAAGGCATTGGGGCAGGTGTGGTGCAGGCCTTCCTCAATCGCGGCTACAACGTCGTAGCCAACTCACGTAACATCACGAAGTCCGGTGCATTTACCGAGGCCGGCCAGCTCGTTCTGGTGGACGGCAATATCGGTGAAAGCGCCGTAGCCGCCAAGGTCGTAGAAACAGCGATCAGCAAGTTTGGATCGATTGACGCGCTGGTGAACAACGCAGGCATCTTCTTCGCCAAAGCCTTCACCGACTATACGGCCGAGGATTTCAAGGCACTTTCAACCACAAACCTTGAAGGTTTCCTCTACGTAACGCAGGGGGCCGTAAAGCAGATGCTTGCGCAAAACTCGGGTGGCAGTGTGGTCGGCATCACCAGCTCACTTGTCGTGAACCCAATCGCCGGCGTCTCCGTTTCCGTGCCGATGATCACTAAGGGCGGTCTTGAAGCAGTCACTCGGAGTCTGGCGAGCGAGTTCGCGAAGCAGCACATCCGTTTCAACACCGTCGCTCCTGGTGTCGTGGACACTCCCCTTCACAAGGACAATCCCAAAGACTTTCTGAAGTCGCTCTCGCCAATGGGTACGATCTCAGACGTGAACGACATCGTGGACGCAGTTGTCTATCTCACAGAGGCCCGTCAGGTAACGGGGGAGGTGCTGCACGTGGACGGTGGTGCACACTCAGGCAAATGGTGAGCCCAAAGAGCCCGAAGCCGGCGAGCGCGGAGCGCCGGCTTGCGGAGCTCCGCATTGAGCTGACGCCCGCGCCCACTCCCTTCGGCGCTTATGTTGAAAGTGTCCAAACGGGCAACCTGCTTTATCTCAGCGGCATTCTCCCGGCCATCGGGCATGAACCGAAGTTCGTAGGCCGGCTGGGCAGAGAGTACAACGTCGAACAGGGACGCGAAGCCGCGCGCATCGCGGTTCTGAACGTACTCTCGGCCGCAAGAAACCACCTGGGCACGCTCGATAAGGTGACCAAGGTCGTCAGGCTGGTGGCGTACATCGCAACCGAAGGAGACTTCTTCGCGCAGCCTAAAGTGGCTGACGATGCGTCGGAGCTGTTGCGCGATGTCTTCGGAGAAGACAAGCTGCCGGTCCGTATGGTTCTCGGCGTTGCGAGCCTTCCACTCGGCGTGCCAGTCGTGTTGGAGGTCCTCTTCGAAGTTGAAACCTAAGGGGGCGGGAGCACTCGCCCCTCTTTCCTTCAACATATGAAACTTTCATTCATTGCACCCTGCCGGTTTTAACCGGCGCACGGAGAGAAACAACGATGACCACTTATCAAGAAACCAACACAGTAGCTGGTTCAACCCAGGAAGTCATGAAGGTGCAGTACACCGCCAAGACCCATACTTCGGGCGGTCGCCGCGGCGGCGTCTCCCGCAGTGATGATGGCCGCTTAGATGTTAAGTTCTCGGCTCCCATAGTCCCGGGAACTGGTACGAATTCGGAGCAGTTGTTTGCCGCTGGTTGGTCAGCCTGTTTCATCAGTGCGATGGGGATTGTGGCCAACAAGATGAAGGTCAAACTCCCGGCTGAGGTAGCCGTCGATGCCGAAATAGACCTGTGCAATTCTGGCGACGTTTACTTCCTCCGAGCACGGCTTAACGTCAGCCTGCCGGGCTTGGAGCGCGAAGTCGCCCAGGCCATTGTGGACGCTACGCACGGCGAGACATGTGCATATTCCAACGCTACACGAGGCAACATCGACGTCACGCTCAACGTGGTGTAAGCCGGATCTGTAGCAGACCGTTTTACAAGGATTGCGTCGGCTCTCGCGGGCTGTGATTGCGCCAAGAGCGTGACGAATTATGACTTCAATCTTGATGAAACCAAGGAGAAAAATATGACACTCTCGCAAACATACCGAACTGCTGTGATTGCAATTGCAGGATTCTTACTGACACCGATGTTTCACACGCGAGCGGTTGCTCAGACGAACTCCCCTCAAGGGGTTAGAAACATTGGCATTGTTCACGGTGCGTGGGCCGATGGATCAAGCTGGTCCAAAGTGATTCCACTGCTTCAAGCCAAGGGATTGCATGTGGTCGCCGTGCAGAACCCATTGACCTCGCTGGCTGACGACGTTGCCGCCACCAAGCGCGCCATCGCATTGCAGGATGGCCCGGTACTGCTTGTGGGCCATTCCTATGGTGGAGTGGTTATCACCGAGGCCGGAAACGATCCAAAGGTAGTCGGGTTGGTTTATGTGGCTGCGCTCGCGCCATCGGATGGTGAGTCCGTTGCTTCGGTCACCAAACCGTTTCCGCCGGCTCCGCTAGGCAGCGAAGTTCGGGCGGATACTGAAGGTTTTCTGACGGTGACCGCAAAGGGAATCGCTGAAGACTTCGCCCAGGATCTGCCAGACAAGGAGAAGCAGCTGTTGACGGCGACACAGGGTCCCACAGCAGCAGCAGTTTTTGCGGCTACGATCACGACCGCCGCGTGGAGGTCCAAGCCATCTTGGTGCGTGATTGCCAGCAACGATCGCGCTGTTTCTTCGGAGCTTGAGAAGGCCGAAGCGGCGGCTATGAAGGCTACATCGATCACTGTTGCCTCCAGTCACGTGCCAATGCTTTCTCAGCCGAAAGCAGTCGCAGACTTAATCGAGCAAGCTGCAGCGAAACCCGGGAGCCAATGATCCCGGTTCATAAAGACCCAGAAATGAGTACTACCACTCGCGAAGCATTGGCCGGCTCGAGGTCGTCAAGGAGGCAAGATTGTATGAGTAAAAGACTCGCACTACTGGCAATTCGCTTGTTTGTGTCTGTGAACCTTCTGTATGCCGCTATTTTTCTCAAGTTTGCTGGGCTGCCAGATTCGGTGGCTCTTTTCACACAGATGTCGCGAACGGTCCACGGGTTGGTAACTCAGCTGGTATTCCGGCTAGGGTCAGGGGTGTTCGAGACGGTAGTGGCGGTTCTGCTCCTAATCCCGAAGACAGCCAGATTGGGAGCGGGATTGACTGTTGTGTGGATGACTGCCGTAATTCTCAGTCACATTTTCGTGTTGGGATATGGCTGGTTCTTTGTCGATGCTCTCATAGTGATGGTGCTAGCTCTCATTTATCTCTTGCTGACACACGGCACTCCCATCGAATAGCGGCCGAGCTGCCGATATGAACGACTATTGAAGCCTAAGGGGGCGAGAGACACTCGCCCTTCTTTCCTGTACGAGGTTGCCATGATAGCGAAAGCATGGAATCAAACCCGCGTTTCAGAGGTCCTGGGGATCCAGTACCCGATCATCCAGGGCCCGCTCGGCGGTCTTTCATCGCAGAGACTTACCGCCGCTGTATCGAACTTCGGAGGACTCGGATCATTCGGCGCGCACGGTCTTGAACCAAACGCGATTGAAGATGTGATCGCCGAGATTCGTTCGCTGACGGCGAAGCCATTTGCGATGAACTTGTGGGTTTCGATGGAAGATGCGGGAGCCCGCACAGTCGACGCTTCAGTATTCCGCCGTGCTTTGTCGCATCTCTCCCCACACATCGAAGCGCTCGGCGGCACACAGCCGGTATTTGCGCCGTATAAGACGATCCGGTTTGAGGATCAGGCGCGCGTGCTTCTCGATGCTAACGTCCCGGCGTTCTCGTTCATCTACGGTATTCCACCAAAAGAGATATTGGACGAGGCAAGGAAGAAAGGGATCGTTACGCTCGGAACGGCTACCACACCGGACGAAGCCATCGCTCTGGATCAGGCTGGAGTCGACGTGGTGGTCGCATCGGGCTTTGAGGCAGGCGGTCATCGCGGGTCATTTCTAAAACCGGCAGAAGACTCGCTGACAGGAACCTTCTCCCTTGTGCCGCAGACGGTTGACGCGGTAAAGGTTCCGGTCGTGGCCGCTGGCGGAATAGCCGACGCTCGCGGCATTGCCGCATCCTTCGCGCTTGGAGCGGAAGGCGTACAGATGGGCACGGTCTTTCTCGCCTGCGAGGAATCTGGCGCGCACCCGCTGCATCGCGAGGCCATTCTCAGCGGCAGTGCCGGACAAACCGCACTGACTCAAGGTTTTACAGGCAGACTCGCGCGAGGCATGAACAATGAACTACTTCAAATGTTGAATAAGCCCGGCACTGCGATACTGCCATATCCATTGCAGAGGGTCCTTATGCGTAGCTTGGCGCTCCCCGCACAAAAGGCTGGCAGATCTGACCTGCTCGCACTCTGGGCCGGACAGAGTGCCAATCTGGCACATTGTCCGAGAATCCAGGAACTTTTGCACTCCCTGGTGGAAGGTGCGGAGGAACGGCTGAATCGCATCTGGTAGGTGCTTTTCGCCGATGCGTCCATTGAACCTAGGTTGGTAACGTGAAGTTGGCTAGTATTTACAAATCCAGCCCACTTGACGTAAAACCGGCAACTCGGAGAACTTGTTCCCGGATTGCAGTGCCGGTTGCAAGTGTCCGAGAAGACGACTACTCGTCCAAGTGGATAGGTTCCGGTTGGCCGACCATCCGCTCAGAAAACGCCACGGCTATCTGTTCAGCGCTCAATACGTGCATTGCCCATTGCCCATCGAGTGCTTCGTCCTACCGCGAAACAAGAACAACAAAGTGATGGGTATGGCATATGAAGACGCTTTGGAAGAGTCCCATAGACAGCATCCCATCAAATTTTGTTGGGCTGGAATGTTCCTTGGCACCTACGAATGTGAAGAAGGAGATTCTGGGGATTTCTAGTTGCCCGATCTGTAAGTCCAGCAGCGGTATGGCCGCATACCGATGTTGTGCTCCATCCAAACCGGCGCCAAACAATGAGGTGCTTCGTAGAAATTTCAGCGGCAGGTATCCAGATGTGTTGAACAGGAAAGAGGCGTTCGTGCCGGAGTCGAGCTTCAGGAGAACGGGTCGCATCCCGCCGGACAGTCGAGCCGAGATGGTCAGCGACCTGAGCAACAATTCACCACTTGACGTCTCATCCGCCGTCACCAGTGGAATATGCGGTCCTTTTACGTCCGCGGCCATGACAGATGAGTCGTCGAGACAGAGCAGGTTGTGAGCATTGTCGATCAGCATGTCGAATTGGCCCAGAAAATCTTCGCCGAGGACACCGCGAAAGTGGAGATCGATGGACTGGGGATTCTTGATGTCAAACACGAGCGCCTTTTGGTTGGCGACCGCATGGGAGCCAACTTCTAGCAGGTCGAGTTGGGTGAAGGAAGCGGCTGCATGAACTCCGACTCCTGCTACGGCGGCCGAACCCTCCGAATGCAGATGGAGCTCACCGGCCAGAGAGGGATCGACCATCGTCATCTGGGTACCGGTATCCAAGAGAAAGTTGTAGGGGCCGGAATGGTTGACGGATACCGCCACGATCACCTGGTGGCTGTTTGTGACACGGAGGGGTACACTTGCGACATTTCCAGGGCAATGCCGTTCTGCGGGAAGTGCCGGGACGAAGATTGCGGCAAGAACGAAGGAAGCGAACCACTTGAAGGTTGACATTATGAGAGCTCCTCAGCCGGGCTGGCTGAAGACACTCTGGGCGCATGATTCTCCTTGGTCTTGATGGGCTACTTATCAGTTTCTCGATCCGGATCAAGAATTTCTTAGGTCGGATTAGGAATTTATGATGGAGAATAAGTCCTTTGTTTTCCGCTTCTCCGACATTGAGGTTCGCGAGCACGAGTTCTCGCTCCTCAAGGCGGGCAAGGTGTTGGCGGTCGAGCCGAAGGCGTTTCGTGTCCTCTTACTCTTGCTGCGCAACCCGCAAAAGTTGATCTCGAAGGAAGAACTGCTGAACGCTGTATGGGGCGATACCGCCGTTACCGAGGGTTCGCTTACGCGCTGCATCTGGCTGCTGCGGCGTCAGCTTGGCGACGACATCAACGAGCCGCGTTTCATCGAAACCGTGGCCACGGTCGGATACCGGCTTGTTTGCAAGGTTGAGATTTCTGAAGACGGTTCGGGAGATCTGCAGGCGACCGCCAATGCGATTGGTCTGAGCGAGGGTGATCTTGTCGAGACACCTGCGAATCGGGAGATTGCCGCGAATCCTCTGACGCAGATCGATAAGCCAGCTGACGACAGGGAAAGAAGCAGGTTCCGAAGTTGGCTGCTGGCCGGGACCGTCCTTCTCATCGTCGGTCTTGCCACTGCAATCTGGTACCTGCGCCGTCCGCTGCCTCCGTTGCGCGTCACCGAATATACCCAGATCACCCACGACGGTCGCCATAAAGAACTTGCCGGTACCGACGGAAGCAGGCTTTATCTAAATAGAGATCTCGACCCGCAACCGACTGCTCAGGTTGCGATATCCGGGGGAGAGATCGCACTGATGCCAGTGGCATTGCCGCTTCCCTTGATCAGGGATGTTTCGCCGGACGGGTCCACTCTTCTCGTTACCTCGTACGATGGCGGCCAAGGGAGCCTATGGGCTGTCCAGGTTCCAGCAGGCTCGCTCCGACGTCTATTGACAGGCGCTTGGGTCAATTCCGCAGCCTGGTCCCCTGACGGGAAGTCCGTGGTCTACAGCTCGGGCAACGGAGACCTCGATGTCATCCGCAGCGATGGAACAGGAACTCGCAAACTGGCCGCTGTGGGCGGCTTGCCAGGTGCACTCAGTTGGTCGCCAGATGGCAGTAAGATTCGGTTTTCCAGGGATAATCGGCTTTGGGAGATGTCGTCCGACGGATCGGGACTCCACCCGTTACTGCCGGGCTGGCGCCCCTCGTCCTCGCAGTGCTGCGGCCGTTGGACTCCCGATGGGAAATTCTTCGTATTCCTGTCACGAGGCGCTTTCTATAACTCTTACGGCCCTGCCGTCCCCGCAAGCCAGCTATGGGTTCTTGATGAGCGTCGGGGGCTGTTCCGGCGGGCGCCCACCGAGCCGGTTCAATTGACTTCAGGCCCAATCCGCTGGAATACCCCGATTCCCAGCAAGGACGGGACAAAGATATTTGCCCATGGTGTCATCTTGCGAGGCGAATTGGTCCGCTATGACGCGCACTCCAGTCGGCTCCAACCCTGGCTCGGAGGCATTTCGGCCGAATTTGTTATTTTTTCCCCAGACGGTCAGTTCGTGGCGTACGTTACGTTCCCTGAAGGCATTCTGTGGAGGGCGAACCGGGATGGAAGCCACCCCGTACAACTGACCGATGCTCCCTTGTATCCCTTGAACCCCCGCTGGTCGCCGGACGGCTCTCAGATACTGTTCTGCACCAAGGACTCGGAGGGGCACGTGAAAGCTTACGTCACTTCCTCCCAAGGCGGTGCTCCGCGGCCCCTTCTCCCGGAAGACAACGAGGGACAGAGCGATCCGAGTTGGTCTCCTGACGGACACAAGATTGTTTTTTCTACGCTGGAAGCAATAGGTGCTTTCAACTCCGTCTTACGGGTTCTCGACCTTGCCAGCCACCAGATCACGACGCTCCCCGGGTCGGAAGGCATGTGGTCGCCTCGATGGTCACCCAACGGCCGCTTCATCGTCGGGTTTTACACCGGCCTCACAGGAGGCATGAAAATCTTCGACTTTGAGACGCAGCGATGGTCGGTAGTGCAACGAACGGGCGAGACCGATTTTCCCACGTGGTCGTCGGATAGCCAATTCATTTACTTCCTGCGCCCGCGGCATGATCCGGGCGTGTTTCGAGTCCGCGTATCGGGTGGCGATGCGGAGCGGGTTGTCGATCTGACGGGATTCCGTCACACCGGGGCGTTCACCCTTTGGATGGGCCTTGATCCGACAGACACGCCGATGTTGCTTCGCGACGTGGGAACGGACGATATCTATGCCCTCACACTGGAACAGAAATAACAGTGTCAACAATCCAACTTGATTAAGACCTTTCCGAGGCCGATTCTCCCGACGGCAAGACCACTTGGCATTATGCGTACCCACGGGGAGTCCGATGTTGTGCTGCTGCACGATACAGGAGCGTCGGCGCAATTCCTGCCACGGCTCAAGGACGACAAAGTGATCAGAATGGTTGATGTAGACGCGTTTGAAAAGAACGGTTGGCAGCAGACCAGCTTCATCGCGGGTTGGGAAATTCAGGCCAACGCTCACTGGTGTCACGAAGTGGACTTGACTCACGGTACGGGCGCCGATTCGCATATCCTGTGGTGGCAAGCCGGCAAAACTTCGCTGTGCTTCGCTCAAATTACCTGTCCGCTTGGTGGCCTGGTCCAGTATTCGGCGTTCGGCTCCATCGACACTTGGGTACAGAATTGGCCCATCACTGCCGGAATCCAGTTGTAAAAGAATCTGCCGATTTGCGACTCCGGAGAGACGAACAGCAATCACCAGGCGTTCCGTGAACGGTAATTCACTCTCAGGGTGTTGCGGTTTCACGAGTTGAATGTGCTCGCCGCGAATTCTTTCACGCATCGCATGCGTGTCGTCGATACAGAGCAATTTGTGCTCATTGTCGATGAGAATGTCGAAGTGTGTGAGGAAGCTCTGGCCGAGTACCTCCCGAATGCGAGGATCGGCGGCTTGAATCTGTCGGAGGTCCTGCACCACCACGAGCGGCTTTTCGACTACGCGGGAACCTGCCTCAAGTGTGTCGAGAACGGCAGCGGAGGCTTGCGCATAACTGGCAACGGAAACAAGGCCGACCGTGCCTTGTGGCTTGAGATGGAGTTCTGAAGCCAGTGATGGGTCGATCACCACGGTCTGGCTGCCTGTATCGACCATGAAGTCGAACGGGCCAGCCTCGTTGACCTTTACGGGAATGACGATTAGGGCGCCCTGAACAATTCGCGGCGTTATACTTGCGACATTCCCCGGACAGCGGGTCTCTGCTGAAACGGTGGAGACGACAGTTGCCGAAAGAACCAGAGAGGCGAACCACTTGAGATTTGTCATTGCGAGAGCTCCTCAGCCGAGTTGGCTGAGGCGACTCTGGGCGCGTGGCTCTACTTGGTCTTGATGAGCTGGTCATCAATTTCCCGGCACGGATCATGATTTTCTTAGGGCGGATTAGGAGCTTATGATGGCGGGTAAGTCCTTCGTTTTCCGCTTCGACGACATAGAGGTTCGCGAGCGGGAGTTTACGCTGGTCAAGGCAGGGAGGGTCTTGACACTCGAGCCGAAGGCGTTTCGCGCCCTACTGTTCCTGTTGCACAACCCTCAAAAGCTGATCGCGAAGGAAGAACTGCTCAGTTCTGTGTGGGGAGGTGCCGCCGTCACCGACGGTTCCCTTACGCGCTGCATTTGGCTGCTACGCAGTGTCCTGGAAGATGACATCCGCAACCCGCGGTACATAGAAACAGTGGCCACAGTCGGATACCGGTTCGTGTGCAAGGTTGAGGTTGCCGAAGACGCTTCTGGAACCTTGGGAGAATCGAATGATCAGGCCGGGGAAGAATCTGTACAAACAGCGTCGAAAGACAGCGCAGCGGAGCCTCCGGTGGAGATCGACCGCGGGCCCGGGGGCGAGACGAAGAATGGGACGGGGGAGAAGGAGAGGCGGGGGCGGCTCCTTTACTGGTTGTTACCCGGGGCGGTTGTCGTCGCGTGTCTTGCGCTTGCGTTCTGGCACGTGCGCCTGCCGCAGCCTCCTCCGCACATCTCCGAGTACGTGCGCCTTACCCACGACAGCCAGCCGAAGTTGATTGTTGGAACGGATGGGAACAGGCTGTACTTGAATCAGATGGAGCCACAGACCATTTCTCAGGTCCCCGTTGCGGGCGGACAGATCGCGCCAATCTCGGTGCCGGTGAATCTTCCGTTCTTGTTGGACATCTCACCGGATGGCTCGACTCTTCTTGTTCGCTCGTTTAACGTCGACGCTAACGACGACAACCTTTGGAGTGTCGGAGTTTTGGGCAATTCGCCCCGTTATCTGACACACGTCCCAATCGACAACGCGGTGTGGTCGCCCGATGGGAAGTCGGTGGCGTACTCCACCTGGAACGGGGAAATCTATCGAGCGCGGAGCGACTGGTCTGAAGTGCAGAAGTTGACCTCTGCCGCAGGCCACGATAAGCCGGCCCTTTTCCTGGCTTGGGCACCGGATGGTGAGACCCTTCGGTTTACCAGGGGTTACCAGCTTTGGGAGATGTCTTCGCACGGATCAAATCCTCGCAAACTGCTCCCCGACTGGAACCCCTCCGCCTACCTGTGCTGCGGTCGCTGGACTCCGGATGGCGCATTCTCTCTTTTCTTGTCCGGCGACTCGCTTTTGAGGAGGGCCTTGTTGTGGCCGGGAGCCCAGCTATGGGCTCTCGATGAACGCAGCGGGTTATTGCGACGGCTACCTGCCCAACCGGTCCAGTTGACCTCCGGTCCAACCCGTTGGGGTGCGCCCATTCCATCAAAAGACGGAAAGAAGATATTTGCCAGAGGTGTCACGATCCGAGGCGAACTCGAACGTTTTGACTCGCAGTCCAGGGAGTTCCGGCCCTTCCTTGGGGGCATTTCCGCCGAGTTTGTCTCGTTCTCGAACGACGGCAAATCAGTGGCGTACGTTTCCTATCCCGAGGGCATCCTTTGGAAGGCCAACCTGGACGGAAGCAACCCGGTGCAACTGACCGATCCTCCCCTCTATCCTAAAAACATCCGGTGGTCGCCGGACGGCACCCAGATTGTGTTCTTCGACCAGCCGGCCAGGGAAAGCATCCCGGAGACCTACGTTGTCCCTTCGGAGGGCGGTAAACCGCAGCGACTGCTTCCCGAAGCGAAGGAGCCGATGATGGACGCAAACTGGTCGCCTGACGGACGCAAAATTGTCTTCTCAAACTGCAACTGTGTTGACGGCACTGCTGATTCGAGTTTCACATACGCATCCTCGACCTCGCCAGCCATCAGGTCACCACACTCCCCGGTTCAGAGGGCATGATATCCCCGCGGTGGTCTCCCGACGGCCGATTTATTGCCGTGCAGTCGCGTCTCGGCTCGCATAACCCGAGAGTCTATGACTTCGAGACTAAACAATGGGCGGAACTGCTGGTCGGCCCAGTTGATTGGCCTACCTGGTCGAAGGACAGCCGCTCGATTTACTTCTTGCGCTCATTAAAAGAGCACGGTGTGATTCGGGTCTCCATACAAACTGGCAAAATTGAAAGGGTTGCTGACCTTAAAGGGTTCCAAAACGCTGGATGGATTGGCCTGTGGATGGGGCTTGACCCGACCGACGCTCCGCTCTTCCTTCGCTACGTTGGAAGCGAAGATATATACCCACTGACACTTGATCGAAAGTAAATGCCTTTGGAATTTCTGGCTTGCACAGATCGCCAAGCCGAAATAAATCTCTGCTTGCGCCATCCGCGCGCGAAGCAGGCGGCTTCGACTAACGAAAGCAGGGCAACGCGCTCATTGACCTATTCAGATCGATCTGTGTCTTCGGCAAGTTGCTGTATAACCGGCTTCTCGGACAGGTGATTGCTGTCAATTGGATCGTTACGGCCTTACTCAATGAGCGCTAAATCGCCAATGCGCTCATCTACGCATGAGAAATCCACGATCTTCTGCCGCCTACACCAACGATGAAGTACATTGGAAACGATTCGCGAAAAGTCTGGTTGATACGATGCGGGGACGCCACTTACCATCCGGTGGCTCTCGATCTTCGTGGATAAGGAATCGTATGCGTGCTGTGGCCATTTGCCTGCTGATGCTCTCCTCCACTTTCATGCTCTTCGCTGCGAGCCCGGCTTGGGCCGCCTCAGACGTTGACGCCGAGCCGTACGACGTCGTGATTGTGAATGGACACATCATCGATGGCACTGGCTCGCCGTGGTACTCGGGCGACGTAGGGATTCGCGGCGGGCGCATCGAGGGCATCGGCAATTTGTCTGCAGCGCCGCGCACAAAGACCATCAACGCCAAGGGCATGGTGGTCGCACCGGGCTTCATCGACATGCTCGGCCAGTCGGAGATGACGATCCTGATCGATCCGCGTCTGCCATCGAAAATCTACCAGGGAATCACCACCGAGATTACGGGAGAAGGAAATTCCGCTGCTCCTGTCAATCAAGTCATGATCGCCGCCGACCGCGCCGGCTACGAACACCTGAAGATCACGCCCAACTGGAGCACCCTCCGCGAATATTTCGCGCGACTGGAGGGTCAGGGTATGGGCATCAATCTGGCCAGCTATGTGGGAGCCACCAGCGTGCGTCGGATGGTGCTGGGCGACGCCGACGTGCAGCCGACCGCGATGCAACTAACCGAGATGCAGGCGCTGGTACGGCGGGCCATGCAGGATGGAGCGGTGGGGCTGTCCAGCGCCCTGCAGTATACGCCCGCACCCTACGCCAAAACCGAAGAGCTGATCGCTCTGGCCAGCGAGGCAGCGAAGTCTGGCGGCATCTACGCCACGCACATGCGCAGCGAGGGCGACACCGAGCCTAAGGCGATTGACGAAGCGGTGCGAATCGGCCTTGAGGCGCACATCCCGGTCGAAATCTGGCATCTGAAAGCAGCCGGCAAATCCAACTGGGGTCACATGCCGCAGATCGTTACCCAGATTAATGCGGCCCGCGCCTCCGGCGTGGACATCTCCGCCAACACCTATGCCTACACCGCCTGGTTCAACACCTTCTCCGCATTCATTCCTCCCTGGGCGCACGACGGCGGCGACGCCAAACTCATCGAGCGGCTTAAAGATCCGGCTGCCCGCGCGCGGATACGCAAAGACATGCTCAATCCCAACGGCGACTGGGACAACGAATGGCAAGAGATTCCCGGGCCGGAAGCAATCCAGATTGCGGTTGTCCAGAATCCCGACCTTCGACCCCTGCAGGGCAAGAGGCTCTCGGATGTGGCGGCGATCTGGCACGAAGACGCCATCGACGCGCTGTGCGACTTGCTCATTAAAGACGAGGCTTTCACCCAGGTCGCCGTCTTCGCCATGAGTGAGCCAGACGTCGTCTTGGCTCTCAAGCAGCCCTGGGTCTCAATCGACAATGATTCGCAGGGCACTTCGCCCGATGGCCTTCTTGGCCAGGAACATCCACATCCCCGCGCCTATGGCACCTTTCCCCGTATCCTGCGCAAATACGTACGCGAGGAGCACGCACTCACGCTGGAGGACGCCATACGCAAGTTCACCGCATTACCGGCTCAGCGGATGCGGTTCGACCGATCGTGGCGTTCTGAAGCAGGGCATGTGGGCGGATGTGGTTGTCTTCGATCCGGCGACCATCCGGGATCTGGCAACCTTTGAGCAGCCCAACCAGCTTTCCCAAGGTATGGAATACGTTCTGGTGAACGGTGTGCCGGTCATTGCGGAGGGCAAAATGACCGGCGCGCTGCCGGGGAAAGTGCTGCGCGGGTTAGGATACGTGGCCCCGTGAAAGCGCGAGCTTGCGGACATTCTCTCAGGAGTCCCGAAAATCGGGATTCCCGCCCCGTTCATGTCCCGAGGACCGCGAACGATAATTTGCGCGATGGGCGTCTATCAGGATCGATCCAATCGCCGGCAAACACGCTCGATGAGTGCATTGCC